>CAVZFB010000073.1:0-17417 GCA_963774345.1 uncultured Alphaproteobacteria bacterium | reverse complement strand
TCGGGGCGAGGGCCGGATACGGGTCAAAGCGTTTGGCGAACTGGCCCAGGCCTAATCCGGCGTGCGGGTCGATTGCCAGGTGACCATCTGCCACTGGCCGCCCTTGTTGGCCCAGACGTCGGTGAAGCGGACGCCAAAGCTATTCGGCCGGCCTTGCGACATGACGCTGATCTTGCACGATCCGGTCAGCACCACGGTGTCGCCGAGATCCTGCGCCTTGACGTCGGACGGCACGACCGAGGTGTAGACCGTTCCGCCCGATTCCATGTTGCCGATCAGGCTCTTGCTTGGTGTCGAGCCGCGCCGACGAATGGGTGTAGACGAGATCGTCGGAGATCAGCGTGTTCAGCGTGGCGATGTCCTTCTTCGCCATCGCGTCCATGCGCTGCTTGTCGAGGTCGATGACCGTTTGTCCGTTGCCTGCCATTTCTCTCTCCTCTTCTAAGAGTTCCGGTCAGTCGCCGGTCAGCGTACCTCGAGCACCAGCTTGCCCTGCAGGTGGCGCCCCTCGCTGACCCGGTGCGCCTCGGCCGCGTCGGCGAGCTTATAGCGGGTGATCTCGGGCGGCCAGACCGCACCCGCGTCGTAGAGCGCCAGCATGCGTTCGAGATGGGCGCGGTCGCGGGCGACGTTGGGGCGCAACACCTGCACATCCTTGCGGCTCGGCTGAAACCCGGCCGGCGCGGCGGCGATCCACACCAGCCGCCCGCCCGGCTTCAGCACGTCGTAGGAGCGCACCTGCACCTCGCCGCCGACCGTGTCGAACACGACGTCGCAATCGCCCGCCGCCTTGGTGAAATCCTGCGCGTTGTAGTCGATCGCCCGGTCGGCGCCGAGGCTCTTGACGTAATCGTGGTTGCGGGCGCTGGCGGTGGTGATCACGGTGGCGCCGAGATGCTTGGCCAGCTGGATCGCAAACCCGGCGACGCCGCCGGCGCCGCCCTGGATCAGGATGGTCTCGCCGGCTTTGAGCTTGGCCGTGTCCTCGACCGCCCAGATCGCGGTCAGGCTGGTCAGCCCCATCGCCGCCGCCTCGGCATGGCCGAGCCGGTCCGGCTTTTTGGCGATGATCGCCGCCTTGATCGCGAGCTTTTCGGCATAGCAGCCCTCGATCCCCTGATCGGTCACGCCGAACACCGCGTCGCCGACCTTGAAGTCGGTCACGCCCGGCCCGAGCGCCTGACCACCCCGGAAAAATCGCGGCCGAGAATATGCGGGAATTTGAGGTTGCTGTACCCGCCCCCGCCGAGCCGCACCTTGTAATCGGCGGCGTTGACGCTGGCCGCGTGGATATCGACGACGACCTCGCCCGGCCCGGCGACCGGGTCCGGCGCCTCGCCGTAGCCGCAGCATCTCCGGTCCGCCATGCGCCGCGAACAGCACCGCCTTCATCGCTTCCTCCTCTACCACCGTCGAATTATTGCGCGCGTCGGTCTTCGTCCCTCGCCGTCGGCTCGCTGTCAAGCGCCCCGGCACCGGCAATAATCCCGCGCGCGCCGGATTGCCGTCGCCGTTCGCTCTCGATAGCCTATCGGCACAACCCTGGGTGACGACGGCGATCCGGTCGACAGCGCCGGTCGAGCCGCCAAGTGGGAGGAAGAGATGAAGGCTGATTACGTGATCATCGGCGCCGGATCGGCGGGCTGCGTTCTCGCCAACCGCCTGACCGAGGACCCGAATATCAGGGTATTGCTGATCGAGGCCGGCGGGCGCGACTGGAGCCCGTACATCCACGTCCCCGCCGGCTTCATGAAAATGCTCGATCACCCGACCTTGACCTGGGGCTACCACGCCGAGCCCGACCCCGGCACCGCCGGGCGCGCGATCCTCTATCCGCGCGGGCGCGTGCTCGGCGGGTCGAGCTCGATCAACGGGCTGATCTATGTCCGCGGCCAGCCCGAGGATTTCGACCACTGGGCGCAGCTCGGCAATCGCGGCTGGGGTTGGGACGACGTGCTGCCGTATTTCAGGCAAGCCGAGAACTGGGAGGGGGATGAAACCGAAGTCCGCGGCAAGGGCGGCCCGCTCTTTACCTCGAAGATGGACCGGTCGCCGCTGTGCTCGGCGGTGATCGAGGCGGGCCGGGAGATCGGCCTCGAATACCGCGACGACGTGAACGACCTGCCCGCCGGCGCCGGCGACAGCATCGGCTGGTGCCAGCAGACCCGCGGTGGCCGATGGCGCGGCAGCACCGCGCGCACCTATCTGCGTCCGGCGACGAAACGGTCCAACCTCGAAGTCGTGACCAAAGCGTTGGTACGCCGCATCCTATTCGACGGCGCCCGCGCGATCGGCGTCGAATACGAGCGCGGCGGCGCCGTGCAGCGTGCCGACGCCGGGCGCGAGGTGATCCTCTCCGCCGGTGCGGTCAACTCGCCGCATATCCTGCAGCTGTCCGGCGTCGGCGCGCCCGAGCATCTCTCCCGGATCGGCATCCCGGTCCACCACGCATTGCCGGGGGTCGGGCAGAACCTTCAGGACCACTACATCGTCCGTATCAGCTACCCGGTGTCAGGCATGCCGACCGTCAACGAGCGCTCGCGCGGCGTGGCGCTGGCTGGCGAGATCCTGCGCTACCTGGTCACCGGCAAGGGCATACTGACCTACAGCGCGTCATTGGCCGCGGCCTCGGTCAAGGTGCTGGAGGAATTGGCGACCCCCGATGTGCAGTGCAGCATCGCACCCGGCAGCTTCAAGGACGGTCAGATCGGCGAGCTCGACGATTTTCCCGGCATCACCGCCGGAGCCTGGCAGATGCGGCCATTATCGCGCGGCTATGTCGAGGCCAAATCCAATGACCCGAGAGAAGCGCCGGCGATCAACCCCCGTTATCTGAGCGAGCAGACCGACCGCCGCGCCATTGTCGGCGGCCTCAGATTCGTTCGGCGGCTGTTCGCCGCTCCGGCGCTGGCCAAATATTGCGGCGCCGAAATCCTCCCCGGCGCTGCTGTCGAGACCGACGACGAATTGCTCGACTATGCCCGGCAGAAAGGCTCGACCGTCTATCACGCGACCTGCACCTGCAAGATGGGCGGCGACCAGATGGCGGTGGTCGACGATCAGCTGCGCGTCCACGGGCTCGAAGGCCTGCGGGTGATCGACGCCTCGGTAATGCCGACGGTGACCTCGACCAATACCAACGCGCCGACGATCATGATCGCCGAGCGCGGCGCCGACCTGATCCGCCGCGCCGCCCGCGAGTCGACTGCCCGAGGCCCCGCCGCCAAAGCCGCCTAACGTCTGCCAACCGTGCCCCGCACCCTCGTCGAAGCTGCGCTGGTCAAGCCCGCCGCGGGCGCCGCGAAGAGGTCACCTTGACCGTCGCGGAATAGCGCGCGCTAGTGGATAAAATCTGACGGTTGATACCTACGCCGGGGGTCGGCATTGGGTGGAAAGCGGGCCTTCCCGATTTGCCCGACCGCTGACGCTCGTGGCTCTGAAACGGCCATTTCCTGCCGGAAGCCTGAAGCCACCATAATCACCGCTGCGCCTATTTCAGCGCTGTCGCTGGTGGGACCGACGGGCCGCAGAGTAGGTTCGTCCGACTGATCACTCTCGACCACGGTAATTGGATGACGCGGCGCGAACTCCTAGTCCTCGGTGCTGGCACTATCGCTTTACCCCTCATCGTGCGCGCACAGCAGAGAGCGACCCCCCTTGTCGGTGTTCTCCGACCGGCGACTGCCGTCAATGACCGAGGGATCGATGCCTTCCGTCGCGGTCTCAGGGAGCTCGGCTATGTGGAAGGGCACAACATTCTCGTAGAGGTCCGTTGGTCAGAAGGTAGCAACGAGCGCTTACCGACACTCGCGGCCGAGTTGGTCGCGCTGAAGCCCGATGTCATCGTCGCTAACGGAGAGCTGGCAATTAGCGCTGTCAAGGCTGCGACCGCCAATACCCCGATCGTCATGTCGATTGTGGGCGATCCGGTGGCGGCGGGGTTTGCGCAAAACCTCGCTCACCCCGGAGGAAATCTTACCGGGCTGACCAATCTGGGTGAGGGGCTGGCCGGGAAGCGGCTCGAACTTTTGCTGCAGATGGTGCCGAAGCCCGGCTGCGTCGCAGTGCTGATCAATCCGGACCAGAAAAGACTCAGCCCCGCCTACTCGCGGGAGGCGAATGTAGCGGCGCACTCCCTTGGCGTTGATCTATGGGACGTGGCGGCGAACAACGCAGATCAATTTGACACGGCGATCGCTGCGGCGGCACGGCGCGGGTGTAGAGCACTGCTCGGCGGGTCAGATCCCATCTTTACCGTCGCACGCAGGCAGCTCCTAGCACTCGTAACTCAGCATCGCATTGCCGCGATTTACGACACCCGATGGTTTGTCGACGACGGTGGACTGATGTCTTACGGGCCGGATCTCAACGATATGATTCGGCGCGCGGCACTTTATGTAGATAAAATTCTAAAAGGCGCAAAGCCCGGCGACCTTCCAATCGAACGGCCGACCAAGTTCGAGCTGGTCATTAACCTCAAGACCGCCAAGGCGCTTGGCCTCACCGTGCCGCAATTGCT
This sequence comes from uncultured Alphaproteobacteria bacterium, assembly GCA_963774345.1. Taxonomy (GTDB): domain Bacteria; phylum Pseudomonadota; class Alphaproteobacteria; order ATCC43930; family CGMCC-115725; genus AP-15. The sequence continues at coordinate 12,898 of CAVZFB010000073.1, read as the reverse complement.
GCTCACGCAGGCCGACGAGGTTATCGAATAAAGCAAAGTTGAATGGCCGTTCAGGGTCGAGAGTAGTCCTCCGAGCCCGGGCACCAACCGTTCGATTTACAACACTAGCTCCAGACTATTCGTCAAGAAACACCTCAGCTATGGCAATCCCGCTTTCTCCAGCCACCGCGTACAGCAGGTAGACCCGACCGTCGTCTTCGAAGATGGCCGGATCGCGCAGCTGATTCACCTGCCCGTAGGCGGTGCTCCGCACGGATGGGATCAGCGGCGCGTTCGCGCCCTCCCAGCCCCGCTCCGGCCGAAGCAGCTCGATGGCCGTGCTTTCCTTCCAGCTCTGCCAATCGCCGGAAAGACCGATGCGGCTCACCAGAATTCGTTCGGGCACATCGCCGACCTGCGTCCAGAAGACCCAAAGCTCGCCGCCGCGCTTCAACAAGGCTGAGTGGCGCATGCGGGGGTTGAACAAAGTCGGACCCGGCTCGAAGGCGTGAAACCCATCCTTGGAGCGATACAACTGCCCGGGCATGGCCAAGACATAAATCATGCCGTCATGCCTGAAGGCGCGCATGTAGGAGCGCCCGAGAATCTCAAGCTGCGCGGCGAAGTCGATGCCGTTGCGCGATGTGGCGATACGCGTGACCTGCGTCCCGACATCGTCGAGGCCGTGGAAATACATCACGATCTGCCGCCCGGCTGAATCGACATGCACATCCGGTGAGGCGATGTGCGGCGTCGTGACCTCCGCGAGCAGATCGTGGGAGATCTCGGCGCCGCTCTGCTTCCACCGGGCCTCGAGCAACGCGAATTGCTGCGGTGTGACCTTCGGCGGTTCGGTCAGGAAACCCGATTGTTCGAGCTGCAAGCTGCCGGGTGGATGAATCGTCCAGGGTCCGGCCAGCTGATCTGCGTATGCGAGCCGTATGTAGCGGCCCTTGTGATCGGCGAAATAGAGATAATATTCGGCACGCCGGCCCTCGATCCAATCGGGCGCCCGGATCAGCGACGGGCCCTGAATGTTCCGGCCGATGCTGGGATGCAGATACGGCGAAATGATCGGTCCGTCGACCAGTCGTCTTACGCGCATGCCTGGCTCCTCCCCCTTCCGGTAAAACTACCAGTATTTCGCCGCCAGCCCTTTACGCCGCATTTAGCACGCATGGATCGGAGGGTCGGCGATGGGCACCCGGCATGTCCAGACCGCGCGACAGGAGGCGATCTTTGCCTGTATAAATGATTTCGAGACGAGCATGATTACCATCCTGTTGTCATTGCTGCTGTCGCCCTTGCCTCGGAAGCCGCGTTCGGCGGACTCACCGCCGCCGATGACAGGGTGCCGCGTCGGGCGGCGATCACCGCCAGGGCGCCGGCGGTGAGGGGAGAAACCGCGCCGCCGGTCGCCAATCGTGGGGCAATAACCGCGACAATCATCTGCGCCTGCATCATGCAGGGGCTCGACACCACGATCGTCAATGTCGCGCTGCCGCATATCCAGGGCAGCATGTCGGCGGCCCAGGACCAGATCTCTTGGGTCCTGACCTCTTACATCGTGTCCTCGGCGATCACGATGCCGCTGACCGGGTGGCTCGCCGGCCGCTTTGGCGTCAAGTACATCTTTCTCGGCTCGGTCATCGGGTTCACGCTTGCCTCGGCACTGTGCGGCGCGGCGACGAGCCTGACCCAGCTCGTGGTCTTTCGCCTGCTGCAAGGCGTCTTCAGCGCCGGGCTGGTGCCGCTCGGGCAGGCGACCCTGTTCACGGTCTATCCGCGCGAGCGCCACGGCTACGCGATGGCGATCTTCAGCACCGGCGCGATGATGGGGCCGATCATCGGCCCGACCCTCGGAGGCTGGCTGACCGAGAACCTCGATTGGCGATGGTGCTTTTATATCAACCTACCGGTCGGGGCGTTGTGCGCCCTGGGCATCTTCTTGTGGATTCGCCAGTCCCGCACTATGCGGCGCGAGCCGTTCGACATGTTCGGCTTTGCCATGCTGAGCATCGCCGTCGGCGCGCTGCAATTAATGCTCGACCGCGGCCAACTCAAGGACTGGTTCCGCTCGCCTGAAATCTGGGTCGAGGCGACGATCGCGGGATTGTGCTTTTACCTGTTGATCGTCCACACGATGACCGCGGGCGAGCGCTCGTTCCTCAATCGCGAGCTGCTCAAAAGCCCGAATTTTGTCGCCGGCAGTTTGCTGATGTTCGGGGTCGGCATGATCCTCAGCGGCACCTTGGCCCTTATGCCGTCGATGATGCAGGTGCTGATGAACTACCCGGTGTTCGACGCCGGGTGGATGATGGCGCCGCGCGGCTTCGGCACGATGCTGGCGATGTTCCTCGTCGCCCGAATAATCGACCGGGTCGACAACCGCTTGTTCATCTTGGTGGGTTTCCTGATCACCGCGGCCTCGTTGTGGCAGATGACCGGATATTCTCTCTATATGGGGTCCGGGCCGATCCTGTTCGCCGGGTTCGCGCAGGGTTTCGGGCTCGGCTGCACCTTTGTGCCGCTCAACCTCTTGGCGCTCTCCGGCCTGCCGCCCCACCTGATGACCCAGGGCACCGCGCTGCGCGCCCTGATGCGGATGCTCGGCGGCAGCATCGGCATCGCCATCCTTGAAACCCAGCTTACCCAGAACACCCAGATCGTCCATTCCCATCTGGTCGAGCATCTGCGCCCGGACAACCCGTTGGCCCATGCGCCCTACCTGTCCGCACCGTTCAGTCTGACGACTCCCTCGGGGATCGCCGCGCTCAATCAGGAGGTCACCCGGCAGGCCGCGATGATCGCCTATAATGACGATTTCGCGCTGATGCTGATGGTTGTCCTCGCCTCCTTGCCATTGTTGCTGCTGATTCGCGGTCCGCGCCGGCAGCCGGTGGTGGCGGCCGCCGCCGACGATTAGGCTTTTGACTTCGACCAGCTATACACCCGCGACAGTGTCTCACCCATCAGCGCAGCCCGATCGCTCGCGGACAGGCGGTCGGTAACGCGAAACGCGTCCACGCCTTGCTTGTAGGTCAACAAGCCGACCGCGCGCGTCCAGTCGGTGCCCCACATGCAGCGGCCAAAGCCAAAGGCGTCGAAGATGCGGCCGAGCGGATCCCACAAATCCGTGTAGGGGAACGGCTCATGCGACAAGGTGCAGGCGCCGCTGATTTTGACCGCGACGTTATCGTGGGCCGCCAAGGCTAGCAGCTTTGGCAAATCGGCGAATGGCTGCGCGGGCGCCGGCGGCTCGTGCGGTTGTGCCAGCCCGAGGTGATCGATCACCAGCCGCGTGTTGGGGTTTCGCGCCGCCAGCTGGCCGGCCTGTTCAAGACGCCCCGTACACGCTACGTTAACCGGCAGGGAATGCTGCGCCGCGACGGCCAGAGCCCGGTTGAGATCAGGGTCGGCGGGGTCGGTCGACACCTCGTCTCTCAAGAACACCCGGATGCCGACCGTGCCCTCGGTCGCCGCCCAGTCGGCGATCGTATCGGCCACCGCCGGATCGGTCGGATCGACCGGCTTGACCAGCCTGAACCGGCTCGGATGCGCCGCGTAGACCTCTTTAGCGTAGCTGGCGTCGTAGCGGTACATGCTGAAGGGCGAGACCAATACCGCCCCGTCGACGCCGACGGCGTCCATCGCCGCCACCATTTGGTCGCCGGTAACCTCCGCCGGCCCGTACAAAGTGCCGACCCAGGGCCGGCCCTGATGGTTGCGTTCATAGGCGTGAACCTGGGCATCGAATATCGGCATAGCTTCCGCCCTCCGCGATGGCGCTATCGTGCATAAGCAATGTGGCGCTTCGCACGAAGATGAGTCAAACCACCGCTCGCCCGCCTACAAAGCGCAGGGCGGGTAGAGCCAATGCTAACCCCACCCTGCCCGATTACCCGAAAACCTTCTCGACTAGGAATACGCGATGAAGGACCAGCCTTCAGTGCCTCATGATTGGAATGTAGAAGCAGATGTTGTCGTCGTCGGGTTCGGGGCGGCGGGCGTGGCCGCCTCGGTTACCGCCCATGAGCTGGGAGCCAAGGTCGTCATCTTGGAAAAGGCGCCCGAAGGCGAGGAAGGCGGCAACACCCGGGTTGCGGGCCAAGGGTATCTGAATACGTCGTCGGCCGAACAAGCCGCCGCCTATCTGACCGCACTGTGCGGCCCCTACACCATACCGGAGGCCATGGTGCAGGTGTGGGCGCAGGAGATGTGCCGGAACAATGCCTGGCTCGAAAGCCTCGGCGGCGACCCGCAAGAGCACCAGCATCCGCCGGTCGGGATCGAATTCCCGGACCTGCCTGGTTCCGCCTGTGTGCATAAATTCCACGATGGGCCCACCTACGGCTATTCCTACACCTGGAAATTGTTCGAGCGCCTGGTCAAGGAACGTCCGATTCTCGTTCTCTATGAAACGCCGGGTCGAGAATTGATCCAGCACGACATCACCAAGGAAATTCTCGGGGTGCGCGCCGGGCACGGCAATGAGTTCGATCGACATCAAGGCGCGCAAAGGAGTGGTGTTGACCTGCGGCGGCTTCGAAAACAACCAGGAGATGATCCGCAATTACCTTCCCGGCATCCCTTATTGCTACACCTCCGGCTCGCCCTACAACGAAGGCGACGGCATCACGATGGCGATGTCGGTCGGGGCCGATCTATGGCACATGAACAACTATGCGGGTCCCTCGATGGCCCTCAAAGTCCCGGAAGTCCGGACGTCGTTTTCGATGCAGGCATTACACTACAGCAAGGAAACGCCGGGCGGCATGATTGTCGTAGGCCCGGACGCCAGGCGCTTCACCGACGAAAAGTTCAAGACCCGCCACGGGAAAATTCCGGTGAATGGCCGCTGGCTGCCGCTCTCCACCCCCTGCCCGATGTATCTGATCTTGGATCACACGCTGTTCTCCGCCGGCCCGCTCTACGACAAGCACCCGAGCCACGGCTGGACGCAGATCGTCGAGCGCTACGATTGGAGCGAGGACAACAGCGCCGAACTGGCCAAGGGCTGGATCAAAACCGCCGACAGCCTCGCTTCTCTCGCCTTGGTTGTGGGGCTCGACCCCGCCGCCTTAGCCGACACCGTCAGCCAGTGGAACCGCTACTGTGATGCAGGACACGACCCGGATTTCGGCCGCACCCTGATGATGGCGCCGATCGCCGACCCGCCGTTTTATGCGGTCGAACTCTCGCCCTCGATGCTCAACACCCAGGGCGGCCCGCGACGCAACGAGCGGGGGCAGATCGTGCGCCCCGACGGCAAGCCGATCCCCAGGCTCTACAGCGCCGGCGAATTGGGCTCGATCTACAGCTATCTGTACCAGGGCACCGGCAATATCGGCGAATGCCTGGCCTTCGGCCGCATCTCGGGCCGCAACGCCGCCGCCGAACCGCCCTGGGACTAGAGCGGCCCGGCCAGCCGAGGGGATTGGGGGGTGCTGCCATCCAAGAGGATCTTGCTCTAGTGTTCGGCAAAAGGCGGCGGGTCTACGCTGGTACCAACAACCTCGTCACACCGGCGAAGGCCGGTGCCCATAGATGACATGGATCCCGGGCCTTCGCCGGGAAGAAGATAGAAGGAGAACCGGGGTGGATCTTCCGAATGAGTCTCAACACTTGCTCTAGTCGGCGAGTTCGAGGCGGAGCGACTCTTTGGTTAGCGGCGGCCTAGATTTTCTCGATACGACCAAAGGCGGGGAAATGCCGACGGACGCTGCAAAAGACGTGCAAGCATCGCCAGCCGCGGAGGTGGCTGCGACAGACGATCTCGAAACCGCGCGCAAAGCCGTCGAGGACACCGCCGCGATCGGCGGCGGCCTTTGGCTGTCTTACCTCTTCGTACTGCTCTATCTCGGCATCGCCGCCGGGGCCGTCACCCATGCCGATCTGTTATTGCAAGCCCCGGTCAAGCTGCCGTTCCTTAACATCGAGCTGCCGCTGCTCGCCTTTTTCTTTCTGGCGCCGCTGCTGCTGCTGCTGACCCACGCCTATACGCTCGTGCATCTGGTCCTGCTAGCGCGGCGGGTCGCGCAGTTCAATGCGATAGAAGGACTCTCCGAGTCTGGGCGGCGCCGGCTTCCGAGCAACATCTTCGTGCAATTCCTCGGCGCCCCGGAGGAGGACCGCTACTTCGGCTTCGGTATGCTGCTCGCCGCGATCCTGTGGATGACCCTCGTCGTAGCGCCGATCGCGCTTTACCTGCTGATCGAAATACAGTTCCTGCCTTACCACAGCCCGTGGATCACCTGGACGAGCCGCGTCGCGCTGATCCTCGATGTCGGCCTACTGTGGTGGCTCTGGCGCAAGATTCTCGGCACCCGCGCCCGCCTCCGGCGCGCCCGCGCCTGGAAGACGGTCATAAAGATGACTTTTGGCGCCCTGCTGACCCCGGTTGTCGTTTTGTTCGCCTTGGCCGTCGCCACAATACCCCGCGAATGGCAGCAAGACCACCTCCCCGCCAAATCGGCATTGACTTGGGCCCGAGAACGCCTGTTCGACGGTGGCGTGGACAGAATTACTCGGCATCGGACAAGTCTGTTCTCAAACACGCTGGTCTTGCCCGAGTTCAACATTTACGAGGCGCTGAAGATCGACGATCCGAAGAAGGTCGAGTGGAAGCAGACGCTGATCGATCTGCGCGGCCGCGATTTGAACGGAGCAATATTTGAAACCGCGATCCTCAAAAAGGCCGATTTTGCGGGAGCGCAGCTCCAGGGCGCGTCGCTCATCGCGGCGCAGCTCCAGGGCGCGTCGCTCAATTGGGCGCAGCTCCAGGGCGCGTCGCTCGGTTTTGCGCAGCACCAGGGGGCGTCGCTCGCTGGGGCGCAGCTCCAGGGAGCGTCGCTCAGTTTGACGCAGCTCCAGGGCGCGTCGCTCATCGGAGCGCAGCTCCAGGGCGCGTCGCTCAATGGGGCACAACTCCAGGGCGCATCGCTCGACTATGCGCAGCTTCAGGGCGCGTCGCTTGATGGCGCGCAGCTCGAGGGCGCATCGCTCGTTCAGGCGCAGCTTCAGGGCGCATCGCTTGATAGCGCGCAGCTTCAGGGCGCGTCGCTCGACGGGGCGCAGCTTCAGGGCGTGTCGCTCTTCGACACAGCTCTTTGGCGTGCGCAGCTGAGCAATCCCGTAGTGAAGGATCTCTTCGTTCCTGCCGGATCCCCGGATTGGAGCCCGAAGCAGGTTGATTGGTCCGCCTCTTCACCCCACCGCCAGCCGTGGACGGATGCGACCTATGCCGCGCTCCGCCAGTTGATAGATCGGGTGGTCCCTGAAGGTGAGGACCGCCACAACGACCTCCTCGAAGCGGTGATCCCCGAAGGTCATAGTCGCAACAACGTCCTCGAACGGGTGGCGATCCTCGATTGCGCGGGCAAGGGCGGCAACCTCGCCGCCTGCGATCCCGCGGCCGACCCGCCGGACACCGTCAAAGCGTGGAAGAAGATGATCGAGGCCGCAAACGTCGATCAGGGCACCTATGCCAAGGCTCTCGCCGCAATCCTCGGCGGGCTCGTCTGCACCAATGAAGCTGATCGGATTTACGTGCTGCGCGGGCTGCTGCGGTCCAATCGCTTCAGCGAAACCGGGGCCGAAATGCCCGCGCTGGCGGAGCGCATCACCAACCCGGAATGTGCTGTCTCGACGGCGTTGACGGCGGCCGACAAAAGCGCGATCGCACAGCCAATTCTCAGGTCCATTCACTTTGGGACAGTTAAATGGGATGAAGGCACAAGAAAGATACTCACCCGCCTGCTTCATTAGGGCGCGGCAACGACCCAAATCGGTCACACGTCAGATCTATTGCGGGCGCTCGGCCATGAACATCAACGTTACGACGCCCGCTCGCCGCGTGCGCCAGCGTTCGATTTGCCCGCGTGCGGTCTTACCGGCCACGGTGGGTCAGCTAGGGAAATATGTCGAGGGATGCAGGGTAGTGACCTTGGAACCTTTGGCGGACGGTGTCGTTTATCGGCACGTTTATGCGGAATGCCTAAGGCCAACTCGGATTGGGTGTCACGAGTTGCGCCCCAATCCATTTGCGGGGTATTGGCGTCCCGTCTTTCCGTGACCTTTTCGACCGCGAGTGTCGACAGGGGGATGCTCATGTCTCAACCGGAACCGGTTGAAGTTTTGGTCCTTGGCAGCGGATTTGGCGGGAAGCTGCTCGCTTGGCATATGGCGCAATCGGGGCGGCGCACCGCGGTCGTGGAGCGCCGGTGGATCGGCGGCTCCTGTCCCAACATTGCCTGCCTTCCCAGCAAAAATGAGATTTGGAGCGCCCGGATCGCGCATTTGGCGCGTCACGCATTAGAGTTCGGTACGGTGACGGGCCCTGTCACGACGGACATGGCGAAAGTTCGCCAGCGCAAGCGCGACATGGTTGACGCCGAGATTGCCCTGCATTTGCGGAACTACAAGTCAAGCGGGGCCGAGCTGATCATGGGGAGCGGCCATTTTGTGGCCCCGAAAACCCTTGAGGTGCGCCTGAACGATGGCGGCACGCGGACGCTGGCGGGCGACCAGATTTTCCTCAACCTCGGAACGCATGCGCTGATCCCGAATGTTCCGGGGCTCGAGGCGGCTCGGCCGCTGACCCATATCGAGGCTCTCGAGCTCGACTATCTACCGTCGCATCTGATCGTGCTCGGGGGCGGCTATGTCGGTCTCGAATTGGCCCAGGCTTATTGTCGCTTCGGCAGTCGCGTGACCATTATCGACTCGGGCCGTCAGCTGATGAGCCGCGAGGATCCCGACGTCGCGGCGGAAGTGCAGCAAATCCTCACTGGCGAAGGCATCCAATTCCTAGTGGGAGCTGAGACCCTTGACGTGCTTGGCCGATCCGGAGAGGAAGTCAGCCTTCGGGTGCGCGCGTCCTCCGGCGAGCAACAGATCACAGGTAGCGACATACTGGTTGCAGCGGGCCGCATTCCGAACACTGCCGGGATCGGGCTTGAGGAGGCCGGCATCGAATTGGATGGCCACGGCTATATTCGCGTCAATGACCGACTGGAGACGACGGCGCCCAATGTCTGGGCGATTGGAGAATGCGCCGGCAGCCCGCAGTTTACGCACGTCTCGATCGACGACTTTCGGATCATCAGGGACAATTTGGCCGGAGCTCAGCGCAGTACGCGCGATCGGCTGGTTCCATACTGCATGTTCACCGAGCCTCCGCTCGCGCATGTCGGACTGAGCGAGGGCGAAGCGAAGCGCCGAAGCATCGAGACGCGGGTCGCGAGGTTGCCGATGAATGCCGTACGGCGCACCGCGACGACCGGCGAAACTCAAGGCTTTATGAAGGTTCTCGTCGGCAGCGATGACCGTATTCTCGGCTTCACGATGATTGGCGCCGAAGCCGGAGAAGTCATGGCGACGGTGCAAACGGCGATGCTGGCAGATCTGCCCTATTCGAGGCTGCGCGACGCCATTCTGGCGCACCCGACGATGGCGGAGGGATTGGGTTCGCTGTTCGAGAATGTACCGCCGCGATCCGCCAACTGAGGAATGGACTCGCGCATGCGCCAGATAACCTACCGTAAGCAACAGGTGGACGGCCTCAACATTTTCTACCGCGAAGCCGGGCAGGCCGACGCTCCGAAATTGCTGCTGTTGCACGGGTTTCCGACGGCCGGACATATGTTCCGCGATTTGATTCCACTTCTTGCGGACGACTTTCATCTGGTGGCACCCGACCTGCCGGCCTTTGGTCAGTCGGACATGCCTTCACGCGATGCGTTCAAATACACGTTCGAGAACCTTGCCGAAACAATCGACCATTTTACCGAGGTCATCGGGCTGAAACGGTTCGCGATCTACATCTTTGATTACGGCGCTCCGGTGGGCTTAAGGATTGCGCTAAAGCATCCGGAACGCATAACCGCGATTGTCTCCCAGAACGGCAACGCTTACGAGGAAGGGCTGAGCGACGCCTGGAATCCGATTCAGGCCTACTGGCGCGAACCCACTCAGGCGAACCGCGATGCATTGCGCAACTTTCTAAAGCCAGAGACGACGCGGTTCCAGTACACCCACGGCGTGTCAGATCCATCGCTCGTGTCTCCCGATGGCAGCTCGCTGGATGACCATTATCTGGCCCGCCCGGGAGCGCACGAGGCGCAGCTCGATCTGCTACTCGACTATGCCAGCAACGTCGCTCTCTACCCTCAAATCCAGGCTTATTTCCGAACGCATAAGCCACCGTTGCTGGCGGTTTGGGGCAAGAACGACCCATTCTTCCTGCCTGCGGGAGCCGAAGCCTTCAAGCGGGATATTCCCGACGCACTCGTCCGCTTTTTCGACACCGGGCACTTCGCGCTGGAAACGCACGCCGCCGAAATCGCCGCGGCGATCCGGGACTTCCTTAAGGTCCCGCGATAGAAGCCGAAATCATCAAACCAGACTGTGAGTGATACATCAATATATCTACCAAAATACGTGCGTAGTTAGCAATGACCGATGACCTAAAATATCACGAACTAAGCACAAAGATCAGCCTCTTACCGAGAAATAACTCATGGATACTCGTTCGGCAAACTACATAGATCGGAGGTCGCCACCGTGGCGCGACCTTCCGATCGATCTGATCAGCAGATCTCCGATCGCGCGCTGGGCGCCGATCCCATTGCGGCTGATCGTGGGGTACGGCTTCATCGAACACGGCTTCGCCAAGCTGGCTAGGGGCCCGGATGCGTTCCCTGCAATTTTGCAGGCACTTGGCGTGCCCGCACCGCATCTCATGGGATGGCTCACCATCGTGGTTGAGATATTTGGCGGCTTGGCCGTGCTTCTCGGTGCGCTGGTGCCACTCGCCAGCATACCGATGGCGACCGTTCTCCTGGTTGCTATGATTACCGTGCATTTACCTTACGGGTTCAGTTCGATTAAGCTCCTGGCTGTGACAGCTGCCGGCGCGCAGTTCGGGCCGCCGGGCTTTGAAACCAATCTGCTCTACCTCGCTTGCCTTGCGGCCCTCGTCTTGGGGGGTTCGGGACCATTAGCGATCGAGGGTCTTTTGGCAAGGCGCCGAGAAGCCGGGCGCCCTTCGTCGCACACTGACGTGTCTGCCGGCCGCCGGTGAGCGGGAGGAGCTGATGGACCTGAGGGAAGGCGAAGACCTGAAAGCCACGGCGTCAGGCGCCCGCAGCGCCATTCGCAGGGCATTCTTAGTCGACACAGGAGAAGCGAACATGACGAACACGATCTCCGCGGCATTTCCGTACCAAAAACAGCGGCGGCGGATCCTTGGCCGCGAGATGGCGTACGTAGAGGTGGGACAGGGCGACCCCATCGTGCTGTTGCACGGCAATCCCACCTCGTCGTACCTTTGGCGCAACGTGCTGCCGCACCTGCAGCCACTAGGCCGCTGCATCGCCCCCGACCTGATCGGCATGGGCGACTCCGACAAGCTGCCTAACAGTGGCCCAGGTTCGTATCGCTTCGTCGAGCACCGCCGCTACCTCGACGCCCTGCTCGAGGCCTTGGATGTGCGCGAGCGGGTCACCTTCGTCATCCATGACTGGGGCTCGGCCCTCGGCTTCGACTGGGCCAACCGTCACCGCGAGGCCGTGAAGGGAATCGCGTTTATGGAAGCGATCGTGGCGCCGCAGGGCCGGGACCATTGGGACAAGATGGGAATGCGTCAAGCCTTGGAGGCGGTGCGTTCGGAGGCCGGCGAGGCGATGGTCCTGCAGAACAACTATTTCATTGAAGAGATCCTGCCGAACGCCATCCTGCGCAAGCTCTCCGACCAGGAGATGGCGGAGTATCGACGGCCGTTCGCCGAGTCCGGTGAGGGGCGACGGCCGACGCTGACCTGGCCGCGGCAAATACCCATCGAAGGCGAGCCCGCCGATGTGCATGCGATCGCGACTGAATACGCCGACTGGCTGGGGACGAGCAATGTGCCCAAGCTGTTCCTGAAGGCTGAGCCAGGTGCGATCCTCGCCAATGATACGCTGGTCAACCTCGTCCGCGGGTGGCCAGCGCTGACCGAGAAGACGGTGGCGGGGCTCCATTTCGTCCAGGAAGATTCGCCGGACGAGATCGGGCGGGCAATCGCCGGCTGGATGCGGGCGCGGGGCTGACGGGGACCATGCAGGGCCGCGATGTCAGAATGCGCTGAGAGGCTAATCACCTGACAGGTCGGCGACACCCCTAGACTTTATACGTCGGGTGTCGCCTTGCCGCCCGGACGGTGCGGCGGCAATCGTAAGATATACAATAAATTCGAGTGTAATCAGATGGCCGCTCCTCCTCTAATCGTTTTCGACGTCAATGAGACGCTCCTCGATCTCACGACCATGGAGCCGACGTTTGAGCGTATCTTCCGCGACAAAGGCGCCATGCGCTTGTGGTTCGCCAACTTCATTATGTATTCCTCGGCTCTGACGGTAGCCGGATGCTATGTGCCTTTCACCGATATCGGTTCGGCTGTGATGAAGATGCTGGCGGACACCCGCGGGATAAGGATCGAGGACGCCGATAAGAACGAACTGGTTGAAAAATTCTCGACAATGCCTCCCCACCCCGAGGTGCCCGGAGCCCTCCAGAAGCTCCGCGCGGCCGGATTCCGGCTGTTCACGCTGACGGACAATTTGCTGGAAGTGCAGACGCGTCAGCTCGAACACGGCGGGATCGTCGATTTCTTCGAGCGTCGTTTTAGTGCAGACGGCGTCAAGCATCACAAGCCCTCGCGGCAAGCCTATGCGTATGTCGAGAGGGAACTCGGGGTTGACCCGTCTCAGCTCTGTCTTATCGCTTGCCATACATGGGACACCCTCGGCGCCGTCGCTGCGGGCTGGAAGGCTGCCCTGATCAAGCGGACGGGCAACGATCTCTTGGGAGTGGGCCCACAGCCGCAGTTCGTCGGGGCAGATTTGGACGAGGTTGCCGATCAGTTGATCGCGCAGCAAGG
>CAVZFB010000072.1:0-18385 GCA_963774345.1 uncultured Alphaproteobacteria bacterium | reverse complement strand
ATCCGCAATCCGAAAGGCGGCCCGGGCGTCTTGACCGAGCGTCCGCCGATCTCGATGGGCCGGTAGAAGTTGCGATGCACTAGCTGCGGCGAAGCGAGCTGCTCGGCCGGCTCGCGCAACGGGAAGCTCGGCACATGGGCGGCCTGGGCTTGGTCGGCGATCCACTGCTTATCGTGCTCGCGGCTCCAGGCCGACATCAGCGCGTGAAGCGCGTCCCAATTGGCGACGCGATCGGGTTTGGTCGCAAAACGCGGGTCGATCCCCCAATCGGGCGAGCCCATCACGCCCAACCAGGCGGCCCATTGCCGGTCTTCGCGCGGCGAGATTGCCGCATATCCGTCACGTGCGGGCAGGATGCAGACCGTGGCCCCGTTGCCGTCGGTCAGCCGCTTGCGCGCCCGGCTCTTTCCGGTGAGCCCGGCATTCGCCAGCTCGCCGATTGCCATTGTCGCCAGTGCTTCCTCGATCGACACGTCGATCACGGCGCCGGGCTCGGGCGCGAACACCGCGTGCATGCCGGCGCAAGCGGCGGCCAATCCGCCGATAAAGGCCGATTGTTCGCCGACCGCGCGGATCGGCGCTTCGGCGAGATCGTCGACCTGTCCGGTCAACAGCCGGGCGATGCCGCTGGCGAAGAACAAGGTCAGGTCGGTCGTGGGATCGTTGGCCCGTGGCCCCGACTGTCCGAAGGGGGAGATATAAACGAGCGCCGCCGCCGGGTTGCAGCGGCGCAGAGCGGCGACGTCATATTCGGCGAGCCAGAAGATCATCGGGCCGGCCTTCGCAGATGATCAAATCGGCGATCGCCAGCGCATCGCATGCCTGACCCGAGTCGCCGGACACGATCGTCTTGCCGTGGTTGAGGTGCTGCCCGAGATGGGTCGAGGCTTCCGGGTCGACGGCGATGACGCCGGCACCGATATCGGCCAGAAGCCGTCCGCACACGGCGGCGGCCAAGCCATCGCCGAGCTGAACGACCCTCAATTCTGCCAGCAACGCCATTGGTGACGAGTGCACGGTAGGCGACCCTCCTGCGGCCGAGCGCTCGCCGAATGTGTCCGGGGCCGGCGCCGCGCGCAGGAACTGCCCCTCGCTATCTTATTCGGCCGCTTCTTGAATCGGCGGTGCGGGACCGCGGCTGCCCGTCGGCAGATCGAACAAGTCGGCGGGCAGCTGATCGAAGTAGGAGAGGATTTCGGCCGTCGGGACGACGTCGGCGTACTTGGCGTGCATGTCGCACAAGCTGACGGCGTGGCTGGCCTCGCTGCGGTCGAAGCAGCCTTCTTCGGCCAGGATCACGCGATAGTTGAGGCTGAAGGCATCGACCACGGTGGCGCGCACGCAGCCCGAGGTGGTCGTCCCGACGACGATCACGCTGTCGCAGCCGAGCAGGGTCAGATAGGAGGCGAGGTTCGTCCCGAAGAAACCCGACGGCTTCTGCTTCTTGATCACGATGTCCCGCGGGCCGGGCGCGATCATCGTGACGATCTCGTTGCCGTCGATATCGTCGTGAGTGGAGCCGCCCGCCTCGTCGCCGCGCGTGCTCTTCCACCGCCAGCTGCCGGCATCCCAATTGTCCGGCCGCCGCTCCCCGGTGGTGTAGATGACCGGAAGCCCCTTGCCGTGTGCCGCGTCGATCAGCGACTTGATGTATTCGAGGGCCACCCAGCTCTCCTCACCGCACGAGGTGCGCCAGCGCTTGATCGACTCGAGGATGGGTTCCGGCCGCTCGCCGCAGAATGCCCAATTGACGTCGATCACCAGCAACGCCGGCCGCTTGCCGAACCCGGCGCGGGCGCCGAACCCGCCGGCGGCGAAGACCGCCTTGTCGCGCTCGGTGAGAAACTTGTCCCAGATCCGCTCGTTCATCGACGTCGCTCCTTGTTCGGGTGCTCGCCTCAGAGTTAGCCGCTCATTCGAGCGAATTCGGCAGAGGGTCTGAGCGGCCGGTATGTGTCGACGCCGACGCTCGTGCTTGTCCGGCGCATGCCCGGCTTGCGGCGCGCCTGAAATTCGGCGCGATAAGCCTCATTGGCGCCGTGCAAGATCCCCTGCGGCGTGTGCCGGAAGCTGCCGGGCCGGCGACCGCTCGGGTCTTCGTCGGCATGGGACAGCATGACCTCGTCCATGTCGATGTTGCGGTGATAGCTCGGCAATTCCTCCGCTTCGAGATCGGCCACGGCGATCTGCGGGGGATGCTCAACACGACGAAACCCGGCGCCTCGAAGGTCACCCAGGACGAGGGCGGGACGTGAATCCGGTCGGACATGATCGGCAGGATGTTCCGCACATTGAGCTTGAACGGGAACAGATCGCCCTTCCAGCCGACCACCTTCATCGGATCGTTGCGGTAGAAGATCGAGCTGTGCCCGCCGGCGTGCTTCACCCGCACCTCGTACTCGTCCTGCTTCGGCCAGCCGTAATCGGCGACATCCGGCACCTCCAGCATGGTCGGGTCTATCGGCGTGTGACGGCCGACCTGCTCGTGCTCGCACAGGCGGATCGGCTGCGGCAATTCGACGACCAGCAGCAGGCTGTCGCCAGCCTCGGGCAATTGCCGGAACGTCGTCGCCTTCGGCAGCAGCACCCAGTCGCCCGGTTCGTAGGAGATCGGCCCGAACTCGGTCGCGAACACGCCGCGGCCGCGATGCACGAAGTAAAGAAGGTCGCCCTCCATATCGCGATAGCAATAAGGCATCGCCTCTCGCCGCCGGCTGATCGCCACCGCGACATCGTCGTTCGACAGCAATGTCTGCCAGCCGCCGCGCGGGTCGCTGGCATCGGGCGCGACGACATCGGCGCTGTCGACCTGACGCGGCCGGTAGTCGCCTTCGAACCGCACCACCTCGTTCGGCCCGTCGGTGCGATAGAGCATCGCGACCGGCCCGGCAAAACCCTGCCGGCTCAGGTGCTCCTCGCGCAGATCGCCGAGCCCGACCCGCGCCTGACGCACAAAGCGGCCGCGCGTGAAATGGATCCAAGAGCGCGTCATCCCAATTCTCCCGCAGTGAGCCGTTTCATCGCCGACGGACGCGCCAGAATACCGCAAGCCCGCCCGGCGGCCCATACAGACTAAGCTCAGGCACTCTCTGCGAGCGCCTTGGCCTTCCACAACTCCCAGGGCCGGTCGATCTGCGCGCTATTGATTTCGGCCGCGGCTTTGGCCTCCTCTTCGTTGAGGAACACGACTTGTCCCTGCCCGAGGCGCAGCGCCTCGCTTTCGAGCCGGGCGTTGACCTCGGTGTAAATCGCGCGGAAAACCGCCTCTTTGACGGATCGGCCGACGACTACGTCACCATGGCCGCGCATCAACGCCACCGGCGCGCTGCCGAGCGTCTTGGCCAGCGCCGCGCCGAGCCCGGCGGTGCGTATCAACATGTCGGTGGCTGGGCCGCCGGTGTCTCTGATCTCGAACACCGGCACCCCGACGCCGAGAAATCCGCCCAGATGGAAGATCGGCCGCAGCGCCACGCCGACGACGCCGAACGGGATCACCGCGGGCGAGTGGCTGTGCACGACCGCGTGGACCTCCGGATTGACCCGGTAAATCTCGCTGTGGATGAAACGCTCAAGATAGGCGGTGCGGCTCCGCGCATCGATCGGGTTGCTGTCGAGATCGAATTCCATGACATCACCGGCGGTAACCAGTGCCGGCGCCATGCTTCGCGCCAATAAGAAGCGGCCTGGGTCCTTGTCGTGCCGGGCGCTGACATGGCCGAAGCCGTCGAGCACACCCTCTGCGGCGAGGATACGATTGGCGGCAACGAGATCGCCAATCAACTCGGCATCGACCGAACTCATCATACCATCACCCCTGGCCTCGACGCCGGAACCGATTGACGAGCATCGGGTGTTCACCTTCTTTCAGATGATCCATGTCAGCTCCAGCGCGGTCTTGTGCCGCCGGTCATGCCGCCGTCGATCACGAGTTCCGCGCCCGTCATGTGGCTGGAGGCGTCGGAGGCGAGGAACAGCACGCCGTTGGCGATGTCTTGCGCCTGGCCGGCCCTGCCGAGTGGCACCCCGGCTTTGGCCACTTCGTTAGGATCGATCGGCACGTTGCGGCCGGCGGATCCGGATATCTTTGTCCAAATCGGGGTATCGATGACGCCGGGATGGACCGTATTGACCCGGATGCCGTCGCCGGCCGCCGCGCACTCCATTGCGACTGCCTTGGCGAACAGGCGCACGCCTCCCTTGGTTGCGCAGTAGCCGGCCAAACCCCCGGATCCCCTGAGACCGGCAACCGACGACATGATGATGATGGAGCCGCCACCGGTGGCCTGCATCGCGGGAACAGCGTACTTGACCGACAGGAACACGCCGTCGAGGTTCACCGCGGTTTGTCGCCGCCAATCGGCCAATGTCATCTCGACGGCCTTGCACAGGATGCCGATCCCGGCGTTGGCGACCATCACGTCCAAACGTCCAAAGCGCCGCTTTGTGGCCGCGATTACATCGGGCCAGCTCTCCTCCAGACTGACATCTTGATGAAGATAGGCCGCCGCGCCGCCGGCTTTGCCGATGTCGTCCACCACTGCCTGGCCGCGGGTATCGTCCAAATCCGTCACCACCACCTTGGCGCCTTCGCGCGCGAGCGTCGCCGCACAGGCGGCGCCAATCCCCGATGCGCCACCGGTTACGATGGCGACCTTGCCCTCGACCTGGCCCATGCGTTCCTCCTCGCTTTTAAATTACTATTTTCAAATCTTATATCGATCACCCGTGGGGATGGGAGAATTTGAGATGCGTCGGCTGTTATCGGCCTTTTGCCTCCTCGCGGCTGTCGCGATCACCGGCTCCGCGGGCGCCGAGCCTCAATGGCTGACCTTGCCGCCGACTCCGACCCTGCCCGAGGCAGCGCGCTCCGGCTATGCCCCGGTCAACGGCATCAAGATCTGGTTCGCGGTGTTCGGGCATGGTTCGCCGGTAATTCTGTTGCATGGCGGTCTAGCCAATTCAAATTACTGGGGGAACCAAGTACCGGCATTGATGAAACGCTATCAGGTTATTGTCATGGACAGCCGGGGCCACGGCCGAAGCACGCGAACCGCTGAGCTTTTCGGCTACGAACTGATGGCCTCCGACGTCATCGGTCTGATGGACTATCTCAAGATCCCCAAGGCCGCGATCGTCGGCTGGAGCGACGGGGCCATTATCGGTCTGGAGATAGCGATCCACCATCCCGAGCGCCTCACCAAGCTTTTTGCCTTCGCCGCCAACTCCGACCCTAGCGGCGTGGCAGACATCGCCAAAAGCCCCGTTTTCAATGCCTATATCGCGCGGGGCGAGACCGAATACCGAAAACTGTCGCCGACCCCCGATCAATACAAGCCGTTCCTCGCGCAGATCAGTCAAATGTGGGCAACTCAGCCCCACATTACTGCCGAGCAACTGCGCGGCATCACCGTACCGACCTGGATTGTCGATTCCGACCACGACGAGGCCATCAAACGCGAGAATACCGAATTCATGGCGAGCCAGATCCCCAATAGCGGCCTGTTATTGCAGCCGCAGGTCAGCCACTTTTCGTTCTTGCAGGATCCGGCGCAATTCAACAATGATGTCCTGCATTTCCTAGAGCATGCGGGGAGTCAATAAATGCCCCGGCTAGACTTTCACCTCGCTGATCTGGATCGTCGGCTGGATGTCGGTGTAGTTGGGAATGTCGGCCATAATCTCCTGCGCGTGCGGGCCGAACGCAGCTTGAAACGCTTCTGCCGAATCGAAATAAAGATGACCCATCGCAACAAAGGCGGGCCGTGACCCGGGTGTCGCAGCGGAGAGGCCATATTCGACGGCGACGCCTTTGCAGGCTGCTCCCAGTTTCTGCTGAACCATGGGTATGTGGTTCTTGCAGTAATAATCCATATCGAACTTGCTGCTGTTGTTGTTGGGGTAGAACACGCTCACTTTGATCATCTTGGTCTCCTCGATAGCAGCTGGATGGGGATCGTTCGAAGTCTGCTGACTACGGCAGCGTCAGCAGGCGGCCATAGCCGGGGATCGGCTGTCGCACCCCGGCGAGGCGCAGTGCGTGCCACATCATCGCCGAGGCGCTGGAGATGACCGGCTTGGCGAGATCTTGTTCGAGCGCCTCCAACACCGGCAAAGTCGGCATGCCGGTGCCGGTCAGGAACACCACTTCAGACTCGCGGGTATCGACCATACGCGCCAGCCGATAGGCGCGTTCGGCGGTTTCGTCGTAGATGTTCGCAACGCCCTTCAAATTGTCGAAACTCACCACGTCGAGACCGTGGGCTTCGAGACGCGCCTTGCCGTGCAGAGTGGTCTCGCGGGAGTAGGGTGCGCCCAATGCCACCTTTCGCACATTCAGCCGTTCGAATGCCCGCAGCACCGAGCCGAAGGCGGTGACGACCCGGGTCCCGGTTGCACTTTCCAGCCGGGCGATCAGCTCGGCTTCTCCCTGACGGCCGAGGTGATAGCTCGTCGCGGTGTGAGCAATAACGATGACATCGGGTTGCACCAGCGCCAACATCTCGATGCTGGCGTCGATGTTGTCGACCATCATCCGGTTGCGTTCGCTCTGCCCGTCGAGCGAGCCGGGGGCGCCGCGGGCGACCATTCGGTTGAAATGCAGGGAGACGCCATCCGGCGCCAAGGCCATCATTTCCGGCTCGACGGTCGGATTTCCCGGCGGCACCAGAAACCCCAACCGCGCTCTCCGCCCGATCATCGCCGTTCCCCGCGGCAGCTTTAGCTCATGCCGGAAACCGACACCGGCTCGATCTCGTACATGACACGTACTTCGCCCGGCTGGCGAAACGGATACTGGTCCTTGCCGAGATATTTCTTGGCCAATGAGTCGATATGCGCGTCGGCGCCGTTTTCGGTCTCCGAGGTGACGCGGCCGCGGATCTGCACATAGCGATAAGGGTTGTCGGGATCGATGATCGCTATCGCGACCGGCGCGCCGGGTTTCAGGTTGCGCGCCTTGACCCGGCCTTTGGCGGTATTCACCCGCACTTTCCCGTTCGCATAATCAAACCATACCGGCGTCACCTGCGGGGTGCCGTCGGGCATCACCGTAGCGAGTTCGGCGAACGCCTTTTTCTGCTGCATCAGGTCAAGATAGTTGTCGAGATTTGCTGCCATCCGCGCGACTTCCTTGTCAAACTGATTGAGCGGACGCCACTCCTGCTCCGGCGGCGGCTTCTGGTCCCTAACGGCGATCCGCCGGCGCAGTTCCGACCCCGCCGTGGGGTGCGCTTTCGGGCCAGCGCTTCATCAAGGTATTCGAGGGGCGGGTCTCGTCGAGGAGCTTTTTTGCGGTATCGATCCCAGCGACCGGGAGCCCCTTGGGGTCGAGCAGCCCGATCTGCACCAGCACGCTCGCCTGATCCCAATAGATGTGCTCGTGATAGAGTTTGTCGCCGCGGAATTTGACAATGGCGACAGTCGGCACCTCGACATAGCGCCCGGTCGGCGGCACTCCGGGCAGCATGAAGTCGATCTCAGTGTCGTGGGTAAAGCAGAACAGCATCTCGTCGACGATGCGGTCCGCGCCGACCGTGCGCGAGATCGGCACCAGATGCGTGTCCTTGGGCAATTTCGGGATGAAGTGGTTGGCATAGAAGCGGGCGAGGTCGCGCGCCCCGACCCCGCCGGTCATGACCGGAACATGGTTGACGTAAGGGTCCGACACCATCGTCCGCATCGTCGCCGCGACGTCGCGGGTGCCGAACTCATAGGTCGTGTGCGCCTCCCATAATGCTTCAAGGTCGTAATGCGGGCCCATCGCCTTGCGCAACAGCGCGATCGAGCGTGAATGCGCAATGTCCGCGGCTCCGCGGTTCCAAGCCGGTCCGTCTCTGCGGTCGAACCCGCATGTCGTGCCGGGGTAGATATGGAGCGCGATATTGGGGCGACCTAGGAATGTCTTTTTGATCCGCGCGACTGCCTCCGGCGGCACGTCGGGATCTTTCTCGGCGAAATGAATGACCACCGGGCAGGCGATGTGCGGAGCCAGGTCGAGCGCCTCCGCGACGCCGGCGCCGTAATAAATAACCGCGCCGTCGACCCCGCCCTCAGCTGCCGCGAGAAAGGCGATCCCGCCGCCCCGGCCGAAGCCGAGCACGCCGACCTTTCCCGTGCATTCCGGGCGTGCGCGCAATGCCGCTATCGTCGCCGAGATGTGGCTGTCCAGTTGCTCGGGGCACAGCACCACGTAACCTTCTGCGGCATAGAGATCGGCAATCTCGCGTGCAAAAGTCTCGTCCAGCAGCAGAAGACCCGGCCCATGCCCGGCCTCGGCAATTGCGAGGTAGGCGCGGCTGGCGTTGCCATCGGCCGCAGCGATGCTGATCCACTGCCCCAACATTGTTTCCCCTCCCTTGCTCAAGCGGCAGCACGGCTACCGGCAAAGCACCGGGCCCCATTATGAGCCGCCCGCACAGAGCAACTCCGAACGGCAAGATAGCCCAGTGATGCGATTCCAGGGAACTGAAAGAGGCCGCCACGCCGGTTCGGACAGCTTGACAGCGCGCCAAGCGAGTGGCTGATTTTTAACACACTCTGGTGTACCGGAGGAATTCATGGCGTCAACGGTGACCGCGATGACCTCGGCGCGTCGATCGGGCCGGTCTTGTGATCCGCAGCGGTCCAGATGGCGCGGCACGAGCCGACCTATGGGTCGTAGGGCGCGCCTTTGACCCTACCTCAATGCAACCTCACAGAATAAGGCCTAAATCAAAATGTGCTCCGCTCCAGACAGGATTTGAATGATGAAATGTTCTTCCATTATGTCCCTTGCCGCGCTATCGGCGGTCTTGTTGACCGTATCCGTTCCGAACTCTTGTTTGTCGGCACAGACAAAACCGGGGCCGACATCGACTCTGAACGATCAGAAAACAGAACTTACTCTTAAACTTCCAAACGTACCTCCGGTCGTTCTGGACACGGCCGAAGTAGAGACACTTATCACGACATTGGCTGGAGCGCGTGCCGGCATGAAGCCGCCTCGCCCCGTGGCCGACCCCGCGCCGGGGACGGCCGTAAATGTCGCTACCGTCGGCCGTTGGTGGGTGCAGCAGGACGGGACCGGAATAGATCTGGCTGTTTCGCATCCCGGTTACGGCTGGGTCGGTTTGTACTTGGATCAGACCGCGATCGAGCAACTGAATCGGCGCTTGTCTCGCTCCATCGTTCATCAGAGGCCGGTACGAGCGAAGCACGTGTCCGAGCGGAAATGAGAGACTTCGATGTCGAGGTTCTTTGCACTGTGCTGCGCTGACGGCATCTCGTGCCGCCGCCGGACCCTCGGGACCCTCGCGGAATCGCCGTAATCTACCGCCGCGCCGCTGCGCGCGGTTTGACCAGTTCCGGCGTCGCCGGCGGCAATGCCGCCTCGGTTTCGGGTTGGGCCGCGCGGGCGAGTTTGACCAAGGCCTGGAGCAGGCGGGCGACACCGGCGAGGCGCTGCTTTTCGTCGTCCCAGTTGCGTAGATAGACGATCTTTTGGTCGGGTCGGATCTTCAGGCTGCCGGCATTGCGCTGAATCAGCTCAACGAGACCGATTGGGTTGGCGAAACGGTTGTCGCGCAGAGTGATTACTGCCCCTTTGGGACCGGCCTCGACGCGCTCGACCCCGGCCTCGCGGCACCAGCGCTTGATCGCGATGATCTGCAGCAGGTTCTCGACCTCGGCCGGCAGGGCCCCGAAGCGGTCGATCAGTTCGGCGGCAAAGGCGTCGATCTCGCGCCGGTCGGCCAACGCCGCGATACGCCGATAGAGCCCGAGGCGCACGCCGAGGTCGGCGACATAGGCTTCTGGGATCAGCACCGGCGTGCCGATCGTGATCTGTGGGCTCCATTCTTCCACTGCCGGCGCATCGCTGCCCTCGGTGCGAGCGGCGGCAACCGCTTCTTCAAGCATGTGCTGATAGAGCTCGATGCCGACCTCGCGGATATGTCCCGACTGCTCGTCGCCCAACAGATTGCCGGCGCCGCGGATGTCAAGGTCGTGGCTTGCCAGCTGAAACCCGGCGCCAAGATTGTCCAAGGTCTGCATGACTTCGAGCCGGCGCTGCGCCGTCACGGAGAGCTGTTTGCGCTCCGGAAGGGTCAGATAGGCGTAGGCGCGGATCTTGGCTCGGCCGATGCGCCCGCGCAGCTGGTAGAGCTGGGCCAGCCCGAACATGTCGGCGCGATGTACGATCAATGTATTGGCCGACGGGATGTCGAGGCCCAACTCGATGATGTTGGTCGACAGCAGCAGATCATAACTGCGCTCGTCGAACGCGGTCATAACCGCCTCGAGTTCGGAGGGCGCCATGCGGCCGTGCGCCATCGCGAATTTGATCTCGGGAACGATCTCCCGCAACCGCTGGGCGACCTCGTCGAGATCGGCGATCCGTGGCGCGACGTAGAAGATCTGACCGCCGCGATCGCGCTCGCGCATGATCGCCTCGCGGATCGTCACCGGATCGTAGGGCATGACGAAACGTGCGGACCGCCAGCCGGTCGACCGGCGGCGACGCGATCAGGCTCATCTCGCGCACCCCCGACAGCGCCAGTTGCAAGCGTGCGCGGGATCGGTGTCGCGGTCAGCGTCAGCACATGAACGTCGGCCTTGAGCTGCTTTAGCTTCTCCTTTTGCGCCACGCCGAAATGCTGCTCCTCGTCGACGACCAGCAGGCCGAGATGGGCGAACCGCACATCCTTGGCCAACAGCGCGTGGGTGCCGATGACGATGTCGACACGGCCGTCGGCGAATCGTCTTTGACCGCACGCGCCTCCTTGGCGGGAACCAGCCGCGACAGCTGGGCGACGCGCAACGGCAGGCCGGCGAAGCGCTCGGTAAAGCTGCGCAAGTGCTGGCGCGCGAGCAGGGTCGTCGGCACGACCACCGCGACCTGGCCGCCGGCCATCGCCGCGATAAAGGCCGCGCGCAACGCGATCTCGGTCTTGCCGAACCCGACATCGCCGCAGATCAGCCGGTCCATCGGCCTGCCCGAACCCAGATCCGCGAGCGTGTCGGCGATCGCGTTGAGCTGGTCTTCGGTCTCGGGATACGGGAAACGGGCGGCGAATTCCTCGTAGATCCCCTCGGGCGGGGTCAGCACCTCGCCGGGGCGCAGGTGGCGCTCGGCGGCGATGCGGATCAATTCGCCGGCGATATCGCGGATGCGCCGCTTGACCCGCGCCTTGCGCGACTGCCAGGCAACCCCGCCGAGCCGGTCGAGCGCGACGCCGGCCTCTTCGGAGCCGAAGCGCGACAGGACCTCGATGTTCTCGACCGGGACGAACAGTCTGTCGTCGCCGGCATAGAGAACGCGCAGGCAATCATGCGGCGCGCCGGCGACGTCGATCGTCTCCAACGCCTCGTAGCGGCCGATGCCGTGATCGGCATGGACCACGAGATCGCCAGGCGACAGATTCGTCGCCTCGGCGATGAACTGGTCGAGGTTGCGCCGCCGTCGCGGCGTCCGCGCCAGCCGGTCGCCGAGCATGTCCTGCTCGCCGAGAAGGACCAACGCTCGGTCGTAAAGCCCTGCTCGAGCGGCAAGACCGCGAGCCCGACCGCCGATCCCGGCAACGCCCGCAGTGCCTCGCCATCGACGATGCGGCGCAGATCGGATACGCCGCGCTCGCGCAGGACGCCGAGAAGCCGCTCGGCCGAACCCTCGCTGAAGGCGGCGATGACCGGTCGTGCGGCCGGCTTTGCGTTCGGCTTCGAGATAGTCGCGCACCGCATCGAACAGCGCCACTTTCGGGTCGGCGCGCTCGGTGGCAAAGTTGCGCACCGGCCGGGCGCCGGCGTCGAACCGGTGCCGTCGGGTCTGGCGAAAGGCGAAATCTGCACCGCCGGTCGCCCGGCGACCGCCTGCTGCCACGCATGCTCGTCGAGATAGAGCCGGTCGGGTCGGAGCGGGCGATAGACCGGCGCGCCGGCGCGGGCGGCACCGGTGACATTGCGGCGGGCCCCGTAGAATTCAACGATCTGCTCGAGGCGATGGGCCGCGTGCCTCGCCGACCTGATGGTCGAACGACAGCCCGGCACCCGGCAGGTAGTCGAACAACGTCTCCAGCCGCTCGTAATAGAGCGGCAGCCAATGCTCCATGCCGACGTAGCGGCGGCCGGCGCTGACCAATTCGTAGAGCGGGTCGTCGGTGCCGGCGGCGCCGAGTTCCTCTCGGTAACGCTGTCGAAAACGGCGGATTGCCTCGTCGTCGAGCAGCACCTCGCTGACCGGGCGCAATTGCGCCTCCTCCGCGGTGCCGGTCGAGCGCTGGCTCAGAGGGTCGAAGCTGCGGATGGTTTCGAGCGCATCGCCGAAAAAATCGAGGCGCAACGGCTGCGGCGCCCCGGCCGGGTAGAGGTCGACGATGCCGCCGCGCACAGCGAACTCGCCCGGCTCGCGCACCGTGTCGGTGCGGATATAGCCGTTGTTGCGAAAGAAACTCTGCAGCCGATCGAGCCCGATCCGTCCGCCGGGCCGCAATGTCAAGCACCCGGCCGTCGAACAGCCGCCGCGGCGGCACCAGCTGCACCAATGCGTTGACCGTGGTCAGCACGACCAGAGGCGTGCCGGCGCTGCCGGGCACGGGCCCGGCCGCCAGCCGGGTCAGGGTGTCGATGCGTCGGCTGACGACCTCGCCATTCGGCGACACTCGGTCATAGGGTAGGCAATCCCAGGCGGGGAAGGTCAGCGACCGCCAGGTTCGGATGGAAAAAGCCGAGGGCGGCGGCAAACCGCGCCATTCGGCCATCGTCGCGGCAGACATGCAGCCAGCACCGGGCGACGCCAGCGGCGACGAGCCGGCCGATCGCGGCCGCGTCGTAGCCTTCGGGCGCGCCATACAGGGTAGCGCCGCTGCGGCCGCCCGGTAAGCGTGCGGGCGAGATCGTCGAGCCCGGTCACGCGGCGCCCGGCAAATCATTCCGGCGATCGGCTGTGGTCAGGGCGAGCAGCAGGCGCATTACGTCGTGATCCAGTTCGGCGGGCGGCGAAGCGCGGCCGCTGACCCAATCGAACAGATCGGCATCGGCGCATTCGAGCAGTCGCCTCGTAGCGGTCGAGCTGGGCCGGCGTCGAAACCGGCGAGGTGGGCCTCGGCGAAACGGCCGAGTATCAGGTCGCTCTCGCGCGTGCCGCGATGCCAGGAGCGGAACAGCAGCCGCTTGCGGCGGATCTGCGATGATGAGTGTCAATCGGTGCTCTTGGCGGGTCCCGCCCGCGATATAGACATCCTCTCCCGTGTCAGCCTCGGTCGATGCGAACCTGAGTGCGCCCGCCATCCTCGACAGGCTGTTTCGCGCCGGTGACGGCGCTGCCCGGCATCGGGCCGCAGCTGGCGCAACTGCTCGATCGGCTGGCCGGCCCGCTGGTCGTCGATCTGTTGTGGCACCTGCCGAGCGGCCTTGTCGACCGCCGCGCCGCGCCGCCGATCCGCGACCTCGAACCGGCCAGATCGTCACGCTCACAGGATACGGGTCGAGGGGCACGAGCCCGGCATCGGACGGCGACCCTATCGGGTGCTCGTCACCGACGATACCGGCATTTTGACGGCTCGTCTATTTCAACGTCAAAAGCGACTATCTGGAGCGCCTGCTGCCCGATCGGCGGCCGAGCGCATCGTCAGCGGCCAGATCGAATTCTACAACGGCACGGCGCAGATGCCGCACCCGGACTTTGTGCTGCGCCCGGACGAACTCGACCGGCTGAAGCCGATCGAGCCGGTCTATCCGCTGACCGCGGGCCTGGCGTCGCGGCTCGTGCAGCAGCGCCGTCATCGCGGCGCTGGAGCGGGCCCCTGCCCTGCCCGAATGGATCGACCCGTCGTTGCTCGAGCGGCGCCGCTGGCCAGCCTGGACCGAAGCCGTGCGCCGCGTTCATGCCCCCGCTAGCGAGGCCGATCTGTCGCCCGAGCGAGCCGGCCCGCGAGCGCCTGGCCTATGACGAGATCTTCGCCAGCCAGCTCGCCGTCGCCCTGGTCCGCGCCCGCCGCCGGCGCCGGCCGGGCCGCGCGATCGTCGGCTCGGGCGCGCTTGCCGCGCCGGCCGAGGCGGCGCTTGGCTTTGCGCTGACCGGCGCGCAGCGTCTGGCGGTCGCCGAGATCGCCGCCGAGATGGCGCGGCCGCGGCGGATGATGCGGCTGCTGCAGGGCGATGTCGGCAGCGGCAAGACCGTCGTCGCCCTGCTGGCGATGCTGACCGCGGTCGAGAGCGGCGCCCAGGCGGCGCTGATGGCGCCGACCGAGATCCTGGCCCGCCAGCACCACGCGACCTTGCAGCGCCTCGCCGCCGCCTGCCGGG
The DNA here is from genome assembly GCA_963774345.1 of uncultured Alphaproteobacteria bacterium. Taxonomy (GTDB): domain Bacteria; phylum Pseudomonadota; class Alphaproteobacteria; order ATCC43930; family CGMCC-115725; genus AP-15. The sequence goes on along the minus strand of CAVZFB010000072.1, from coordinate 4,108 downwards.
GTCGAGATCGGCGCTGTTGACCGGGCGCGAGAAGGGCCGCGCCGCGCGACGCGATCCTGGCGAGCCTCGCCTCGGGGCTGACCCCGATCGTCGTCGGCACCCACGCGCTGCTGCAGCGCCGATGTCGCCTTCCGCGACCTGGCGCTCGCGGTCATCGACGAGCAGCACCGCTTCGGCGTCGAGCAGCGCCTGGCGCTCGCCGAAAAGGGCCAGCGACGCCGACACCCTGCTGATGAGCGCGACGCCGATCCCGCGCACGCTGATGATGACCGCCTATGGCGATCTCGACGTCTCGCGCCTGACCGAAAAGCCGCCCGGCCGGCAGCCGATCGACACCCGCACCGTGCCGCTCGAACGCCTCGACGAGGTCGTCGCCGCGATCGGCCGGGCGCTCGGCCACGGCGCCAAGGCCTACTGGATCTGCCCGATGGTCGAGGAATCCGAGACCGCCGACCTGGCCGCCGCCGAAGAGCGCCACGCCGCGCTGGGATCACTGATGGCCGGGCCGGGTCGGGCTGGTGCACGGCCGGATGAAGAGCGCCGACAAGGACCGGGCGATGGCCGGTTTCGCCGCGAGGGCGACCGACCTCCTGGTCGCGACGACGGTCATCGAGGTCGGCGTCGACGTGCCGGCGGCCACGGTCATGGTGGTCGAGCACGCCGAGCGCTTCGGCCTCGCCCAACTGCACCAGCTGCGCGGCCGCATCGGCCGCGGCGACCGAGCCCTCGACCTGCCTCCTGCTCTACCAGTCGCCGCTCGGCGCGGTGGCGCGGCAGCGCCTCGCAGATCCTGCGCGAGACCGAGGACGGGTTCCGCATCGCCGAGGAGGATCTGCGGCTGCGCGGCGCCGGCGAGGTGCTCGGCACCAGGCAGAGCGGGTTGCCGAGCCTGCGCCTCGCCGATCTCGCCGCCCATGCCGAGCTCGTCGCGATCGCCCACGACGACGCCCGCCTGGTCCTCGATCGCGACCCGCACCTCGAAACCGAGCGCGGCCAGGCCCTGCGCACCCTCCTCTACCTGTTCCGCCGCGACGAGGCGGTGCAGTATCTGCGCGCCGGCTAATTCCTTGAGCAGGACTGAGGCCGATGCAATAAATTAGCCTTGACTAATCTATTAGCAAACACTAATTGATTGGCGTGATGCAGACCGCCACCGTCGATGCCGTGATGCGCACGCTCGCCGACCCCACGCGGCGGGGCGTGTTCGAACGGATCGTCAAGTCCGACGAGATCAGCGTGGTCGAGCTGACGCGGGGCAGCGGCGTGACGCAGGGCGCCATCTCCCAGCATCTCAAATCGTTGAAGCAAGCGGGCCTGGTCGCCGAACGCCCCGAGGGCCGCAACGTCTATTACCGCGCCCAGCCCGAGGGCCTCGCCCCGCTCGTCGATTGGATGAGCCACTACGGCGTCTTCTGGCGCGACCGTCTGGACGTACTCGACCGCCTCCTTCGCGATAGGACGCACGCCAATCCCCCACCCCCGAAACAGGAGAGGACCGATGACCGAACTCACGACCCTGGACGCCTATGGCGTGCTGACCGAGCCTGCCACGCTGAAGATCCAGCGCTCTCTGCCCGGACCCATCGAGCGCGTCTGGGCCTATCTGACTGAGAGCGGTCTGCGCCGCCAGTGGCTGGCGGCCGGCCAGATGGAGTTAAAGGTCGGCGCGCCTTTCGAATTGGTCTGGCGCAACGACGAGCTCACCGATCCGCCCGGCGAGCGGCCAGGCCAGCTTTTCCGACGAGCACCGGATGCAGAGCCGGATCATCGAGCTCGATCCGCCCCGCAGACTAGCGATTGCCTGGGGAACTGGCGGCGAAGTCTCGTTCGAGCTGGAGCCAAAGGGCAACGAGGTGCTGTTGACCGTGATCCATCGCCGCCTGCCCGACCGCGCAAACACGCTGATGGTCGGCGCCGGCTGGCACATGCACCTCGACATTCTGGTCGCCCGCGCGACCGGCAAGGAGCCGGAGCCATTCTGGGACGGCTGGAGCCGGCTGCGGCAGGAATACGACCAGCGAATGCCCGCCTGACGGAATAACGTTGTTAAGGAGGAGGATAAGCTGTGCAGCATCAAGTCTTGTCGCGCGATGAGTGGCTGAAAGCGCGCCTTGAACTGGTTGCCGCCGAGAAAGAATTCACGCGCCAACGCGATGCGCTGACGCGCCGCCGAATGGCGATGCCCTGGGAGCGCGTGGACAAGTCCTACCGGCTCGAGGCGCCGAATGGCACTCTCTCGCTGGCTGATCTGTTCGACGGACGCTCGCAGCTGATCGTCTATCACTTCATGTTCGCCCCAGATTGGGAGGAGGGGTGCAAGTCGTGCTCATTCTGGGCTGACAATTTCAACGGTATCCCGATCCATCTCAATCATCGCGATGTGAGGCATTTACCGCCGTTTCGCGCGCTCCGTTGGCCAAGATCAACGCCTACAAGAAGCGCATGGGCTGGAGCTTCCCGTGGGTCTCGTCCGACGGAAGCGATTTCGCCTTCGACTATCACGTGTCGTTCACACCGGAGCAGGTCGCCGACGGCCCAGGCGTACTACAACTATGCGGTTCGGCCGATAACCGCGCCGGACGAGCAGGGCGTCAGTGTGTTCTACAAGGACGAGAGCGGCGAGGTGTTCCACACCTATTCCTGCCACAGGCCGCGGCATCGACACGCTCAACGCCGCTCTACCAGTACCTCGACCTTGTGCCCAAGGGCCGCGATGAGGACGGCCTCGACTTCCCGATGGCGTGGGTCCGCCGGCACGATCAGTATTAGGAGCGCCGGAAGGCGTTCCTAGTTCGCAATTGCTCCAACTCTGGCAATTATGGAGGAGACCAATGCAAGAGGCTCTCGTCATCCGTCGCGAAACGCGCATCCCCGCGCCGACCGCCGCGGTGTTCGCCTTCCTAACCGATCCGGAAAGATTCTGCGCTGGATGGGGACCGAGGCGCAGGTCGAGCCGCAGCCCGGCGGGCTCTATCTCGTCAATGTCACCGGGGCGCGTGTCGCGCGCGGCTCCTTCCGCGAGGTGGTGCCTGTGCACCGCCTGGCTTACAGCTTCGGCTGGGACGGCAGCGAGGTGGTGCCGCCGGGGTCGAGCCTGGTCGAGATCGATCTGTTCGAGCAGCCGGACGGAACGCTGCTGCGCTTGACCCACACCGGACTGCCCAACGCCGAGCAATGCGCCGGCCACGCGGAAGGGTGGGCCCATTTCCTGGACCGGTTGGCGGAGGTTGCAGCCGGGCGCGACCCTGGCCCGGATCCCTGGCGCGGTCGCACTGGCAGGGAGTGACTGGCTCGGAGGCGTGTCGATCGCGGCCTCATCGAGGATTGGACCGCACGCGCGCCGGGGTCGGCCAGGATAGACCGCCGGCGGGGTGCGCGTCGTCGCGGCGCGGATGACAGGCCAGGGGTCGTGGCCGCATGATCACGGAATGGATCTGCCGGCACCCCTCGCCTGGCTGGTGGACGAGGCCGGCGCCTCGGCCGGCCCTGACCGGTTTCTGGCCGAGCTGGGCCGCAGGCTGGAGGCCGACGGCCTGCCGCTGGCCGGTGGCGCCCTGACGCTTGCAGTGCCGCATCCGATTATCGCCCACCGCACCTGGCTCTGGCGAGCTGAAACCGGGGCGGTGATCGAGGCGCTGGGTTTCGCCGCTGGTCCGTTCGGCCCGACCGGGCGCGACTGGCTGGCCGCGCTTGGCACGGTGCAGGAAGACACGATCGGCCCGGCGCCGAAGGGTCCGGTGCTGGGCTGGGCTGGAGCTCGGCCGTTCAGGCCCGCCGAGGTCGACCGGCTGCGCCAGGCCGCGCGCTTCGCCGCCGCGCCCCTGGCCGCCCTGGCCGCGCGGGCGGCGCTGGCAGCGCTGCTCGAGGCCTATCTCGGTCGGCGCAGTGCCGCCCGGGTGCAGGCCGGTGCGCTACGCCGCGGCACCGGAGAGACCATCCGCGCGGCACTGCTCTCTGCCGATCTGCGCGACTTCACCGCGCTATCCGAGGCGACGGAGCCGGCGGCGATGATCGCCGCCCTCGACGCCTGGTTCGATCGCGTCGCCGGAGCCGTGCACGCCTTCGGGGGCGAGGTGCTGAAGTTCATCGGCGACGGCGTGCTGGCGAT
>CAVZFB010000071.1:0-19755 GCA_963774345.1 uncultured Alphaproteobacteria bacterium | reverse complement strand
CGACAGCGATGCCTTTCTCGATGCGCGTCCGGCCTCGCTCACCGTACAGCGCGCCGGCGAGCGATGCCTCGCCCCTGAGCAATGAACTTCCGCTTCAAGCGGCGCCTCCCCCCATCTTTTCGACCACTTTCGGCCCAGCGGCATGCGACGCCAGTGCGCCTGGCGGTTTCCCGATCGCCGATTCACGCGGCCTGCGACGCCGGCGCGTGTTGGACACCCTGGTCCACGTGCCCTTGTCCAATTCGGTCGGCCCCTCCTCGCCTTCGCGAGAGGCGCTGAGAGCCCGAACCGTCACGCGGAAGGGCGAGTGCGTGCCGCACAGGGATGCGGTACTCCTCGCCGATCCGCGAGCCCGTCGGCATAGTCGGCGAGCGCCAGTCGCTCGCGGCCCAGGTGTGAACAAGGCGGCGTAACAGCGTTTTGGGGCGAGGGTGAGCGGGTGCCCGAGCGTCTCGCACTTCTTGCCGCTGTCCTGAGGTCATCGAGGGACCGATCCTGGTAACCGAGCATCCAGGAATCAGCATCGGGAAGAATTGGCATGCCACGGCGGGATAGGAACCCGGCGAATCCGGGGAACTGCATGTTCGGATCGAACATCTCGAGGCCCCGCCGAAAGTACGCGAGCGCCGGCTCGAGCTTCCCCCGGTTGTACAGCACCACACCAGCGCCATGTGCCCCCCGACGAGACGGGCCGCATCGTCAAGCCGTTCAGCCACACGCAACGCCTCCTCGGCAAAATGCTGCGCCTTCTCGATCTCGATAGGTTCGCATGGTAGAGCATCAGGCCGCGGAGCGCCGTGAACTCCCGGAATGATCATCGAGCTGCCGACAGAGCTCCCGGGCCCGCGCATAGGTTGACGATGTCGGGGTGGCTGAAGCTCTGGTCGCGAACGGGCGGACCGAGCGCCATTTGGAAGTCCAGCTCGCGCTCGGCCCGCTCTCGCGGATCCGATAGCGCGTCAACGAGTGCCAGGCCTCGGCGAATTCGTCGATCGCTTCGAGGACCGCCACTTGCTCGCCGCGGCGACACCGGCTTTGTGCCATACGCAATCGCCTGCGCTGGACAATTCGCCTCGGTGTAGTGGTGCGCCACCAATTCCGCTGCGTGTCGCCAGCTCGGGAAACGATCCTCGAGCAGCTTTGCCGCCTGCTGGTGATATTGCTGGCGGGTGCGTTTCAGCAGCGACTGGTAAGCCGCATCCTGGATCAGCGCATGCTTGAACAGGTAACGCGACCGCGGCGGGCGGCCGCGCTGGTAGAGCAGCTCGTCGGCCACCAGCTGACCGAGACCGTCCTGCAGGATCTCTTCCTCGATCCCGGCCAGCGCGCTGATCATGTCATAGGCAAACTCGCGTCCCAGCACCGAGCCCAATTGCGCCACCTCGCGCAGCCGCGGCGCCCGATCGAGCCGCGCCATCAGCGAATCCTGCAAGGTCGCCGGGATGTGCAATTGCGCCAGCGCTCCCGTGAGCACATAGGCGTCGCCGCGGGTCTCGAGCACCCCGGAACCGAGGATGGCCTTGGTCAGCTCCTCGACGTAGAGCGGCACGCCGTCGGATTTGGCGACGATGTGATCGACCACCTCGCCGGGCAATGACCGGCCGCCGGAGAGATGACCGACCATCGTCTCGACCTCCGACCGCTCCAGGCGGTTCAATGTGATCGGAATCATGTGCGAGCGTTGCGGCCAGGGCGGCGTCAATTCCGGCCGATAGGTCGCGACGACCAGCAATGCCGCGGTCGGCGCCTGCTCGATCAGCATGCCCAATGTTTCCAAGGTCGTCGGATCAGCCCAGTGCAAATCCTCCCAGGCCATCAGCACCGGGGTGCCCTCGGCGGTTTCGATCAGCCACGCGACGATCGCATCGAGGGTGGCATCGCGCTGCTGCTGCGCCGTCATCGACAAGCGCGGATAGCGGTCCTCGGGCAATGGCACGGACATCAGATCGGCGAACAACCGCACGCTCTCGGCGAGGGGCAAGGCCCTGAAGCCGGCGAGCCCGGCTTCGAGCTTTGCCAGGTGCTGCGGCGCCGTATCCTCCGGCTGCCAGCCCAACGCGCGCTTCAAATGTTCGATGATCGGATGGAAGGCGCTCGCCGTGTGAAACGGAGAACAGCGGATTGCCACCCAGATGTGGTCCTGGATGCTCGCCTCCCGCAATCCTTCCACCAGGCGGGACTTGCCGACCCCGGCCTCCCCCTGGATCAACACGACCTGGCCGCGGCCGTGGCTACTGCTGTCCCAGGCCCGCAATAGCAGCCCCATCTCCTCCTGGCGTCCGACGAGGGGTGCTGCGCTCCCGGTCCGGGTTGCGGCAACCGGCTCTCGACATCCCGCGCCGACAAGACGCGCCAGGCCGGCACCGGCTCGGCGAACCCCTTCAGCTCAGATGCCCCGAGATCCTCGAGGTCGAAGTGATCGCCGAGCATCGCGCGCGTCGCCGCGCCGACGACGATCTGGTTCGGCTGCGCCAATGCCTACAGACGCGCCGCCAGGTTCGGGGTCTCGCCGACGACCGCGGTCTCCGATGCCGTTCCTTCGCCGATCTGGTCGCCGACGATCACCGGTCCGGTGGCGATGCCGATCCGCACCGCGAGCTGACCCCGGTCTGCGGGTCGCGGCATTCAGCTCGGCCATCGCATCGACGATGTCGAGACCCGCCCGCACCGACCGCTCGGCCTCGTCCTCATGGGCGCGCGGGTAGCCGAAATAGACCAGGATGCCGTCGCCCATGTACTTCGCAACAAACCCGTCATAGCGCCGGATCGCGGCACTGCAGCGGTTCTGAAACGACGCGATGACATCGCGCAGATCTTCCGGGTCCATCCCGGTGGAGAGCGCCGTCGATCCCACCAGATCGCAAAACATCACGGTCAGCTGGCGGCGTTGGGCCTCCGGTGCCGGCGCCGCAGCAGCAGCCGGCGTGGACGAAACCAGCGCGGCGGGCGGCAAGTCGCGCTCGGCCGTAGGAGCGGTCGGCTTCTCGGCGCGCCGCAAGGCCGGCAACGGTTGCGGCAGCGCCCTGGGCTCGGGTCGGGCCGCACGCCCATCGGGCGCCCAGACGAGGAACTCGCCGTCGAGGTCAGTCGCGATGTGCAATGCACTAATCAGCTCGCGCCGGACGTCTTCTAGGGCATCGTCGTCTAGCCCGAAACCTCGCCTAATCCGGCGATAGGAGATGCTGCCCTCGGTGACGAGGCACCAGAGGACCTCTTTCAGGACCCGCGCAAAGTTCACACTTCCATCTCCGTTTGCCCGCCGCCTTCGTCCTTGCGTGACCCGCCCGCAATGTAAGAGCCGCATGAGCGGTCACATTGAGACGAATTAATCTCTCACGTTACGGTCGTGTCGTTAAGCACGAGTGTCCGGAAGTCGGCGCGGAGCCGCGGCAGACCGTCCAGGAACGGCAGCTTGCTACCGGACCTCGTCGTTCGTGAGGGTGATCATGGGTACCGGCTTCGGGCATGAAGAGCCGTTCCGATCGAAAGGATGGCTGCCGCCGCTTCGGGTCGAAAACGGATGCCGGCACCCGCGCATCAGTGCGTGCGGCCTCGCCTTGCGGCGCAGGTCCACGCGGCATTCCTCATGACAGCACCTATAAAATAGTCATAATCGCATCATAATCTCCCGCTTTCGACCAATAGCCGTGGGTACGGCCGGGAGAAGAGATGTCGGATATCGCAATACCAAAGCCGCGCGGGGCGGCGCGCGGGCGGCCGTTCGCGAAAGGAAAATCGGGCAATCCGCGCGGGCGTGAGGCCGGATGCCGCAACAGGGCGAGCCTTGCCGCCGAGGCCTTGCTCGACGGCGAGGCCGACGTGCTTGACCCGCCGGGCCGTCGAACTCGCCATCGAGGGCGATCCGACCGCGCTCAAATTGTGTCTCGAACGCATCCTGGCGCCGCGCCGCGAGCGGGTCGTGCGTTTTGCCATGCCGCCGATCGACAGCGCCGCCGACATCGCCCGCGCGATGGGCGCGGTCACCGCCGCCGTCGCCGATGGCGCGCTGACGCCAGGCGAGGCCGGCGCCTTGGCGCAAATCGTCGACACCTTTGTCCGGGCGATCGAGACCAGCGACTTCGATCGCCGGCTGCAGATGCTGGAGGCCAATGCGGCGCGCGCGTGAGGCACAAATGGCGCGGCTGGCGGCGCGCTCGACCGCGGCCGACGACGCCGCGGCATGGCACATCGCGACCCTGAGAGCGCGCGTCAAGACTCGGCATGGTGCTGCGCCAGGCCCTCGCCCAATTGGAGATCGACCCGGCGACGGTGGCGATGCTGCAAATCGCCGACGAGGCGGCGCGGGAACTCGCCGTGACCGCTGACAGCGCGGAGGGGCTCGACGCGGGCGCGCTGCCGCCTGTGGCTGACGATCAGTGCGACGACGATTCTGCCGCAGCAGTTCGAGGCGCGTATTGACGGATCGGTGCAGCGCTATCGCGATGAGCCCGGCATCGATTTCGCCCAGGCTTCGCTCGCCGAAGCGCTCGCCTGGTGCCTCGCGCGCCTGGAAAATTCCTCGCCACCCGAGGCGGCGGGAACGAGGGAGGAAGATGGCGCTCGACTTTTTGCTGCCGATTTGCTGCAGAAGCAGCAGCAGGATGGGTGACGACGGCATCGTGGAGGTCTCAGCATGGGACAAAATTCGCGGCAGCATTGGTCGGCGGAGCGCTATGCCGAGACCGCGCATTTCGTCCCCGCCCTCGGAACGCCGGTGCTGGAGTTGCTCGCGCCTGAGCCGGGCGAGCGCATCCTCGATCTCGGCTGCGGCGACGGGGTGCTGACGGAAAGGATCGCCGCCGCCGGCGCCACCGTCGTCGGCGGTCGACGCCGCGCCCGACATGGTCGCCGCGGCCCGGGCGCGCGGCCTCGACGCCCGGGTGGTGGCCGGCCAAGCACCTGACCTTCGACCACGAGTTCGACGCGGTGTTCTCGAATGCGGCATTGCATTGGATGCGGCCGCCCGAGGCGGTCCTCGCCGGCGTCCATCGGGCATTGAAGCCGGGCGGCCGGTTCGTCGGCGAAATGGGCGGCCAGAACAATACCGCCGCGATCATGGTGGCGCTCAGCGCGGTCGTGTCCCGTCGCGGGCTTGATGCGCGGCAACTAAGCCCGTGGTGGTTTCCCTCCGCCGACGCCTATCGGGCAAAGCTCGAAGCCGCCGGATTCACGGTCGACGACATCCGCATCGTGCCGCGCCCGACCCCGCTGCCGGCCGGGCTCGAAGCCTGGCTCGACGCCTTCACCGAGGATTTTTTCGGCGCCCTGCCGCCATCCGATCGGGTGCCGGCCCGCACCGAAGTTGTCGATCTGCTGCGCCCGATCCTGATGGACGAGACCGGCACCTGGATCGCCGACTATGTCCGCCTGCGCTTTCGCGCCCATAGAAGCTGACCGCGCAGGGTTGGCGGCGATCATGCAACCGATTGCTCCGCCGGCCGGCTTGCGCTATACCCCGCGCCGGTTTTGAGGGCGGCGGCATGAAGCAAGGCATTCACCCGGACTATCACGAAATCACTGTCGTGATGACCGACGGGACCACCTATCAGACGCGTTCGACCTACGGCAAGGCGGGCGACACCCTGCGTCTCGACATCGATTCCAAGTCGCACCCGGCCTGGACCGGCGGGCAGCAGCGGCTGGTCGACACCGGTGGGCAATTGGCCCGTTTCAACAAGCGCTTCCAGAGTTTCGGCATCAAGCCCTGAATGGATCGAGGGGCGCGATGACCCCTTGACCTAGCGTTGGCAATCACTATCTCGAATTCGTGCGGTCGCCGCTTCGGGGCCGTACATCAAGACTGGCACCCGGCACTGATGCAGGTGCTCAGATCCATATTGCTCAATGGAGGATGTGGTTATGGATCGTTTCGATTTCTCCCCGCTGTTCCGTTCGACGATCGGCTTTGATCGTCTGACCCGGATGGTCGACGCCGCAAGCCGCGTCGACAACGCGGCCCTCTCCTACCCGCCCTACAACATCGAAACGACCGGCGAGGACGCCTATCGCCTGACCATGGCGGTGGCCGGATTTTCGCCCGACGAAGTCGATGTGACCGTTCACGAGAATTCGTTGCTGGTGACCGGCAAGGCGAAAAAGGAAGAGGAAGAGGGCCGCTATCTGCACCGCGGCATTGCCCGGCGCGCGTTCGAGCGCCGCTTCAGCCTCGCCGACCATATGAAGGTCGTCGGCGCCAGCCTCGATAACGGCATGCTGCATGTCGACCTCGTCCGCGAGGTGCCCGAGGCGGCCAAGCCGCGCAAGATCGAGATCGCCAGCGGCTCCCCGCAGGTGGTGGAGCAAAAGCAGGCTGCTTGAGCAGCCTCTCCCCAACGCCTCGATAACGAAACGCCCCCGGTTTTCCGGGGGCGTTTTTGCTGTAGCCGCAGGAGCCGGTTCAAATCCAACCGCGCCATTTGAACCACAGGATCGGCAGGATCGCGCTTAGCACGATCAGCGCCAGTCCATAGGGATAGCCCCAGCTCCAATCGAGCTCGGGCATGTTTTTGAAATTCATCCCGTACATGCTGGCGACCAGGGTCGGCGGGATGCCGACCACCGAGACGATCGTCAAGACCTTGATGATGTTGTTCTGCTCGATGTTGATCAGGCCCAAAGTGGCGTCGAGCAGCAGTTGGACCTTGTTGACGATGTGCATGTCGTAATCGCTGAGCGAGGTCACGTCGAGCCGCACCGTCTCCAGACGCGGCTTGATCTCGAGCGGCAACCAGTCGGTGGCGTGGGTCGCGACGAATGGCACGATCCGACCGATCCCGAGCAGGCTGTCGCGGATTTTTGAGGCGAGATCGCCGCTGTGGCCAATACGGCGCAAGATGATCCTGAGATCGGCGCTTTCGCGCGCCGGTGGCCGCCGCCTGCCGGTTTGTGTAGCCGGGCTGCGAAACAGCCGATGCGATAGGTCGTCGAGTTCGGCGGCAATATTTTCGAGGACGTCGGCAAGGCGGTCGGAGATCGCGTCCATCAGGCCGGCAAAGACCGCCCCGCTGCTCAGCGGATCCGTCTCGGTCGAAAGATCATGGGTTGCGAAGTTGGTGAACGACGGAAGCTCTTCGAATCGCACCGTGATCAGCCGTTCGCGAGTCAGCACGAACCCCGCCGGCGTGGTTACCGGCTGATCGGTGTCGGACCGGTAGACGAACGGCGCGCTCAGGTAGAGCGCGCCCGCTTCGTTGCGCAACCGGCTCGAACTCTCGATCTCGCTCAGCTCCTCGATGCTCGGCACATCGAGGCCGGTGGTTCGTTTGACAAAGGCTATCTCGTCCGGTTCGGGCCGGAGCATGTCGATCCACACGGCCTCGGCCGGCAGCGACCCGCGGGCGAGGTCCGCCGGCTGTTCGCCGCGACCGGCTGCGGTTTGGTAGAGCGTCAGCATGACCCAACCTTACCGCAGCGGCGATCTCTTTTCCCGCGGATTGCACCGTCTACCGGCTTTGCGCCTGCATTTGCTGGCGGCGCAGGGCGCGGCCGGGGCGGTCGCCGGTCGGCTTGCCCTCGGCCCAGACCGGGCGGCCGTTGACGAAGACGTGCTCGATGCCGGCGGCCGGGGTTATCGGCTGCTCGAAGGTGGCGCGGTCGATCACCGTCGCCGGGTCGAAGACCGTGATATCGGCGTAGGCGCCGGCGGCGACCTTGCCGCGCCCGCTCAGGCCGAACCGGGCGGCCGGCAGCCCGGTCATCCGCCGCACCGCCTCTTCGAGCTCGAACAGGCCGAGATCGCGGCAGTAATGGCCGAGCACCCGCGGAAAGGTGCCCCACAGCCGCGGGTGCGGGTGGAAATCGTGCGGCAGCCCGTCCGAGCCGATCATCGTGTGCGGGAAGCCGAGCACCCGCTGCACATCGGCCTCGTCCATCATCCAATAGATCGCCCCGGCCGGTTGCAAGCGGTCGACCGCCGCCTTCGGGCCGACCCCCCAATCAGCAGCGATCGCGGAGAGTTCGCGCCCGGCCTGCTCCGGCGCGCTCTTCGACCAGGTCACCAGCACCTTTGTCGCCCGCTCGGCCTGCGCCGCGGTCAGCACCGTCGAGGAGGCGATGTAGGGGTAGGCGTCGAGCCCGATCTCCTGCCCCGCGATGGCTGCGGCGATGACCGGCAGGGTCTCGGCGGTGCGGCCGAAATTCTGCCGCCCGATCGTCTTGTGATGCGAGATCACGACCGGCACCCCGGCCGCGCGGCCGACCGCAAAACTCTCTTCGAGGCTGTCAAGCACCCGGTCGCCCTCGTTGCGCATATGCGTCGTGTAGAGCGCGCCCGCCGGCCGCAGCAGAGCGGCCAGTGCCTCGATCTCGGCCGGAGGCGCGTGCTCGGCCGGAGCATAGGCGAGGCCGCTCGACAGGCCGACCGCGCCGGCGTCGAGCGCTTCCTGCAACAATTCGCCCATACGCCCGATCTCGGCTGCTTCGGCCGGCCGGTCGAGTGCTGTCATCGCACCGACCCGCAAGGTCGAATGGCCGACCAGGCAGGCGGCGTTGATCGCCGCCGGGCTGCGGTCGAGCGCGTCGAGATAATCGGCAAAGCGGCCATAGCGGTAATCGGCGGCATCGCCGATCAGGTCGAGCGGCGGCGGCGGCGCATGGTCGATCGACAGCGGCGCCAGGCTGACCCCGCAATTGCCGGTGACGACGGTGGTGACCCCCTGGCTCGCCTTTGCCGCCATCTCCGGCGTCGCGAACAGCGCACGGTCGTCATGGGTATGCACATCGATAAAGCCGGGTGCGACGACCCTGCCCGTCACGTCGATCTCATGCGCCCCGGCGGTTCTGGCGACCGTCCCGATTTCGGCGATGCGGTCGCCCTTGATCATGACATCCGCGCGAAACCGCGCCCGTCCGCTGCCGTCGATGACGTCGCCGCCGCGCAGAATGTAATCGGCCATTTTGTTTTCCCTGCTCCGCTGATCGAGCGCCTGGTGCGAGCTTTGCCTGCAAACCCGATCGGCTTCAAGACCCCGCCTATACCGGCGGCAAACCCGAGTGGTCGAGCCGTGTGCAGTTCCACGATGAAAGCCGGCTTCATCCCGCGCTAGACTGCGGCGGCGGTTGCAGAAGGCGGGCACCATGGTCATGAGGGTCGGCGCGATCTACCGTTACCCGGTAAAAGGCTTGAGCGCCGAGAAGATGGAGCGGGTGGCGCTGCTCCCGGGCGAATGCCTGCCGCACGACCGGCGGTTTGCGATTGCGCTCGGTTCGACCGTGTTCGATCCGCACAACCCCGAATGGCTGCCGAAGACCAAATTCGTCATGCTGATGCGCGACGAAAAACTGGCGTTGCTGCAAACCCGCTTTGACGCCGAAACCGGCGTTTTGACAATCGCCGAAAACGACCGGGAATTGCTGCGCGGACGGCTAACCGAGCCCGAGGGATGTCGTGTGATCGCCGAATTCTGCGAGAATTTTCTCGGGCCCAGGATTGACGGGCCATTGCGCGTGGTCGAGGCGCCGGGGCACGCCTTTGCCGATGCGCGGCGCAAGCCGAACGCGACGACCGGCCAATATGTCTCGCTGATCAACTATGCCAGCATCGCGGCGCTCGAAAGGGCGATGGACGCGGCGATCGATCCAATCCGGTTTCGCGCCAATGTCTATTTCGATGGCGCGGCGGCGTGGTGCGAGCACGATTGGATCGGCGCCGAGATCGCGCTTGGGGCGGCACGGCTGCGCGTCGTGTCGCCGATCACAAGGTGTGCAGCAACTCAGGTCAATCCAGCCACCGCCGCACGCGATCTCGATATCCCCGCCGCCCTCGACCGCAATTTCGGCCACGTCAACATGGGCGTCTACGCCGAGGTGATTTCGGGCGGCGAGATCGCCGTTGGCGGCGCGCTAATCGGACCGCCAGGCAATTTCGGCCGCGCGGCAGACAGCTGACATTCTGATCAATCGCCTGCAGCGCGATGTCGCATAAGCGCCTATTGGGAAGCCACCGGGGTCAAGTCCGATAAGGTCGATTCTGGAAAATCACGACCTACAACCCGATATCGATGCTCTGCGCCCATGCGCCCGATTCTGCCGCTCCGTCGGTCCCACGCGCGAGATGCGGCGGTTGCCGCAACCTCGTTTGCATGGCTTGTTCCCGTTACGGGAACGACGTATCTTAATTTGAGTGCAGATCATCGCGCTTCGAACTCTGCGTCAATTTTGGCATCGGCACCCCCAGGCAGAGACCCCGATACGCGACTGGTATGCGCGGGTCGCGCGGGCGGCTTGGGTGAGCCCGGCCGACGTCAAAGCTGAATTCGGATCGACGGTCGATTTCGTAGCCGACAACCGGGCCATCCATCTTCGATCTCAGCGGAAACCGATACCGGCTCGTCGTTCATGTTTCCTATCGGTACAAGCGTGTGTTGGTGAAGTTCGTCGGTACTCACGCAGAATATGACAGGGTGGATCCTGCGACTGTCTGATATGAGCATCACTCGCAGAGTTGGCAATCGAAGTCACTCAGGGAAGGGCAAGGAGGCTCGCCCCATGGATATCCACCCGATCCGCACCGAAGCGGACTACGATGCCGCGCTCAAGGAGATCGAGCTTTACTTCAAGCGAGAGCCGGAACCCGGTTCGCCCGAGGCCGACCAGTTCGATGTGCTCGCGGCGCTAATCGCGGCGTATGAGCGGAAACGTTGGCCGGTCGACCCCCCGGACCCGGTGGACGCCATTCGTTATTGCATGGAGCAGCAAGGGTATACTCAATCGGACCTGGCGACTCTGATCGGGTCGCGCTCCCGCGCCTCCGAGATACTGAGCCGCAAGCGATCGCTGACCCTAGATATGGTGCGTAAACTTCACAGTGAATGGGGCATTCCGGCGGAGAGCTTGCTGCGGGCATACGATTTGGAGGTTTCGGGATAGGCCTTATCGCCGGCCGGGCTCGCTCATGGTGAGCGGGTGTTTGCGCAGGAAGTTGAAGTCACAGCCGCGATCGGCTTGCAGGATCTCGTTGCGGTAGAGGCGGGCGTAGCCGCGCTCGGGGATTGGCGGCGGAGCGACCGGGCGGCGGGCGAGTTCGTCGAGCGGGACCAGAAGGTCGATGCGGCGTTCCTTGACCGAAAGGCGGATTCGGTCGCCGTTCTTGACCTTGGCGAGGGGGCCGCCACTCGCCGCGTCCGGGGTTACGTGCAGTACGATCGAGCCATAGGCGGTGCCGCTCATCCGCGCATCGGAAATCCGCACCATGTCCCTGACCCCGGCCCTAGCAAGCTTTTGCGGGATCGGCAGGTAGCCGGCCTCCGGCATGCCCGAAGCGCTGAGCGGCCCGGCATTTTGCAGCACCAGAAAATCGTCCGGGGTCACATCGAGGCTGGGATCGTCGATGCGCGCCGACAAATCCTCGAGCGAGGTAAAGACGACCGCCCTCCCCTCCTTCTCGAACAGTTTGGGGTCGGCGGCCGAGCGCTTGAAGATCGCTCCGTCAGGCGCCAGCGAGCCGAACAACGTCACGAGCCGCCGACCGGCTGCAACGGGTCGGCAAGCGGCTTGACCACGGCGCGGTCGACCGGGCCGTGGTCAAGCCGCTTGCCGACCCGTTGCAGCCGGTCGGCGGGCTCGTGGCGTTGTTGGCTCCGCTGGCGCCTGACGGAGCGATCTTCAAGCGCTCGGCCGCCGACCCCAAACTGTTGGAGGGAGGGCGGTCGTGCTTACCTCGCTCGAGGATTTGTCGGCGCGCATCGACGATCCGGCCTCGATGTGACCCCGGACGATTTTCTGGTGCTCAAATGCCGGGCCGCTCAGCGCTTTGGGCATGCCGGAGGCCGGCTACCTGCCGATCCCGCAAAAGCTTGCTAGGGCCGGGGTCAGGGACATCGATGCAGTTTCCGATGCGCGGATGATAGCGGCACCGCCTATGGCTCGATCGTCTGCACGTAACCCCGGACGCGGCGAGTGGCGGCCCCCTCGCCGGAAGGTCAAGAACGGCGACCAAAATCCGCCTTTCGGTCAAGGAACGCCGCATCGACCTGCTGGTCCCGCTCGACGAACTCGCCCGCCGCCGGTCGCTCGCCGCCAGATCCCCGAGCGCGGCTACGCCCGCCTCTACCGCAACGAGATCCTGCAAGCCGATCGCGGCTGTGACTCGAACTTCCTGCGCAAACACCCGCTCACCATGAGCAAGTTTCAGGCCTATCCCGAAACCTCCAAATCGTATGCCCGCAGCAAGCTCTCCGCCGGATGCCATTCACTGTGAAGTTTACGCACCATATCTAGGGTCAGCGATCGCTTGCGGGCTCAGTATCTCGGAGGCGCGGGGACGCGACCCGATCAGAGTCGCCAGGTGCCGTGCCGATTGAGTATCCTTGCTGCTCCATGCAATAACGAATGGCGTCCACCGGGTCCGGGGGGTCGACCGGCCAACGTTTCGCTCCGTACGCCACGATTAGCGCCACGAGCGTACCCTCGGGCGAACCGGGTTCCGGCTCTCGCTTGAAGTAAAGCTCGATCTCCTTGAGCGCGGCATCGTAGTCCGCTTCGGTGCGGATCGGGTGGATATCCATGGGGCGAGCCTCCTTGCCCTTCCCTGAGTGACTTCGATCCCCAACTCTGCGAGTGATGGTCATATCGACGTCGCAGGATCCACCCTGTCATATTCTGCGTGAGTACCGACGAACTTCACCAACACGCGCTTGTACCGATAGGAAACATGAACGACGAGCCGGTATCGGTTTGGCCGCTGATCGAAGATGGATGGCCCGGTTGTCGGCTACGAAATCGACCGTGGATCCGAATTCAGCTTTGACGTCGGCCGCTCACCGACCGCCCCGCGCGACCCGCGCATACCAGTCGCGTATCGGTGTCTGCCTGGGGGTGCCGATGCCAAATTCGACGCAGAGTTCGAAGCGCGATGATCTGCACTCAAATTAAGATACGTCGTTCCCGTAACGGGAACAAGCCATGCAAACGAGGTTGCGGCAACCGCCGCATCTCGCACATAGGGACCGACGGAGCGGCAGAATCGGGCGCATGGGCGCAGAGCATCGATATCGGGTTGTAGGTCGTGATTTTCCAAGTGGACCTTTATCGGACTTGACCCCGGTGGCTTCCCAATAGGCGCTTATGCGACATCGCGCTGCAGCAATATGATCAGAATGTCAGCTGTCTGCCGCGCGGCCGAAATTGCCTGGCGGTCCGATTAGCGCGCCCCGCGACAGGCGATCTCGCCGCCCGAAATCACCTCGGCGTAGACGCCCATGTTGACGTGGCCGAAATTGCGGTCGAGGGCGGCGGGGATATCGAGATCGCGTGCGGCAGTAGCTGATTGACCTGAGTTGCTGCACACCTTGTGATCGGCGACACGACGCGCAGCCGTGCCGCCCCAAGCGCGATCTCGGCGCCGATCCAATCGTGCTCGCACAGCGCACCGGCCGTGGAATAGACATTGGCGCGAAACCGGATTGGATCAATCGCCACGTCCATCAGCCTTACGACGCCGCGATGCTGGCATCGCGAGACATATTGGCCGGTCGTCGCGTTGCGTCGCGCCGCGTCGGCAAAGGCGTGCCTCGGCGCCTCGACCACGCGCAATGGCCTCGAATATTCGGCCCCGAGAAAATTACTGGCGTCAGGCGATCGCACCAACATATACCAGGCACTTTGGGTTTAGCCCGCCCCGCCACGAGATTCCGGTCGTTTTCGGCGATTGTGCATTAGGCGTCAAAGCGAGTTTGCAGCAACGCCAGTTTTTCGTCGCGCAGCATAACGAATTTCGTCTTCGGCAGCCATTCGGGGTTGTGCGGATCGAACAGGGTCGGACCGGAGCGCGGCTGTCGCAAACCGCGGTTCATGCGGCAGGCATTCGCCCGGGAGCAGCGCCACCCGCTCCATTTCTCTTGCGCTCAAGCCTTTTACCGGGTAGCGGTAGATCGCACGACCTTACCATGGTGCCCGCCTTCTGCAACCGCCGCCGCAATCTAGCGCGGGATGAACCAGGGTTTCATTGTGGAAGTGCACGCGGCTCGACCACTCGGGTTTTCCAACGGGTGCAGGGCGGATCTGGAGCCAATCGGTATTGCGGGCAAACCGCACCAGGCGCTCAATAGCGGAGCAGGGAAAACAAAATGGCCGATTACATTCTGCGCGGCGGCGAGACGTCATCGACGGGAGCGGACGGGAGCGGTTTCGCGCGGATGTCATGATCAAGGGCGACCGCATCGCCGAAATCGGAACAGTTGTCGGCCCAGAAGTCGCCGGGGCGCATGAAATCGACGTGGCGGGGCCGGGTTGTCGGCGCCCGGCCTTATCGATGTGCATCCCCATGACGACCGTGCATTGTTCGCGACGCCGGAGGAGATGGCGGCGAAGTCGGGGTTACCACCGTCGTCACCGGCAATTGCGGGATGAGCCTGGCGCCGAGCTGTCGATCGACCATGCGCCGCCGCCGCCGCTCGACCTGATCGGCGATGCCGCCGATTACCGCTATGGCCGCTTTGCCGACTGCTCGACGCACTCGACCGCAGCCCGGCGGCAATCAACGCCGCCTGCCTGGTCGGCCATTCGACAGTACGGGGTCGGTGCGATGACCGCACTCGACCGGCCGGCAAACCGGTCGAGATCGGGCGTATGGGCGAATTGTTGCAGGAAGCGCTCGACGCCGGCGCGGTGCGCGAGCGGCCTCGCCTATGCTCCGGCCGAGCATGCCCCACCTGCCGAGATCGAGGCACTGGCTGCTGCTGCGGCCGGCGGGAGCACTCTCACGACGCATATGCGCAACGGGCTCCGGGTGCTTAACAGCCTCGAAGAGAGTCCCGTCGGGCGCGCGGCCGGGGTGCCGGTCGTGATCTCGCATCACAAGACGATCGGACGGCAGAATTTTCGCCGCACCGCCCAAACCCTGCGGTCATCGCCGCAGCCCTCGCGGGGCGGGGATCGGGCTCGACGCCTACCCCTACATCGCCTCCTCGACGGTGTTGACACGACGGCGCCGGCCGAGCGGGCGACAAAGGTGCTGGTGACGTGGTCGAAGAGCGCGCGAGGCCGGCGCGAACTCTCCGCGATCGCTGCCGATTGGGGGGTCGACCCGAAGGCCGCGGTCGACCGTCTGCAACCGGCGGGGCGATCTATTGGATGATGGACGAGGCCGATGTGCAGCGGGTGCTCGGCTTCCCGCACACGATGATCGGCTTCGACGGGCTGCCGCACGATTTCCACCCGCACCCGCGTCTGTGGGGCACCTTTCCGCGGGTGCTTGGCCATTACTGCCGCGATCTCGGCCTGTTCGAGCTCGAAGAGGCGGTGCGGCGGATGACCGGGCTGCCGGCCGCCCGGTTCGGCCTGAGCGGGCGCGGCAAGGTCGCCGCCGGCGCCTACGCCGACATCACGGTCTCGACCCGGCGACGGTGATCGACCGGGCCACCTTCGAGCAGCCGATAACCCCGGCCGCTGGAGCACGTGTTCGTCAACGGCCGCCGGTTTGGCCGAGGGCGAACTCTACCGCCCCGGCCACGCCCGTACGCAACTGCAGCGCGACATGGTAGACGGTGCAATCCGCGGGAAATGGATCTGGTGGTTGCGGTAAGGTTGGGGTCATGCTGACGCTCTACCAAACCGCATCCGGTCGCGGCGAACAGGCGGCGGACCTCGCCCGCGGGTCGCTGCCGGCCAAGGCCGTGTGGATCGACATGCTCCGTCCCGAACCGGACGAGATAGCCTTTGTCAAACGAACCACCGGCCTCGATGTGCCGAGCATCGAGGAGCGGCGAGATCGAGAGTTCGAGCCGGTTGCGCGACGAAGCGGGCACGCTACCTGAGCGCGCCGTTCGTCTACCGGTCCGACACCGATCAGCCGGTAACCACGCCGGCGGGGTTGCATGCTGAACTCGCGAACGGCTGGATCGCGGTCGCTCCCTCGTTCACCAACTTCGCAACCCATAACTTCGACCGAGACCTGAGCAGCGGGGCGGTCTTTGCCGGCCTGATGGACGCGATCTCCGACCGCCTTGCCGATGTCCTCGAAAACATTGCCGCCGAGCTGGACGACCCATCGGCTGTTTCGCAGCCCGCCGCGCGAACCAGGCAGGCGGCGGCCACCGGCGCGCGAAAGCGCCGATCTCAGGATCATCTTGCGACGCATCGGCCATGACCGCGGCGATCTCGCCTCGAAGGACCTCCGCGACAGGTGCTCCTGCGCCGGGTCGGATCGTGCCACCGCGTCGCGACCCACGCCACCGATTGGTTGCCGCTCGAGATCAAGCCGCGCCTGGAGACGTCCGTCTCGACGTGACCTCGCACGATTACGACATGCACATCGTCAACAAGGTCCAACTACTGCTCGACGCCACTTTGGGCCTGATCAACATCGAGCAGAACAACATCATCAAGGTCTTGACGATCGTTTCGGTGGTCGGCATCCGGCCACCCTGATCGCCAGCATGTACGGGATGAATTTCAAAGACATGCCCGACTGATTGGAGCTGGGGCTATCCCTATGGACTGGCGCTGATCGTCCTAAGCGCGATCCTGCCGATCCTGTGGTTCCAAATGGCACAGGCTGGATCTGAGCCGCTCCTGCGGCCACAGCGCCGGAATCCCAGGAGTTTCGTTATCGAGGCGTTGGGGAGGGGCTGCTCAAGCAGCCTGCTTGTGTCCACTGGGAGCCGCTGGCGATCTCGATCTTGCGCGGCTTGGCTGCCTCGGGGACCTCACGGACGAGGTCGACATGCAACATGCCGTTATCGAGGCTAGCGCCGGTGAGTTTTCATATGGTCGGCGAGGCTGAAGCGGCGCTCAAACGCGCGCCCCGGGCAATGCCGCGGTGCAGATAGCGCCTCTTCCTGTTCCTTTTTCGCCTTTCCGGTCACCAGCAGCGAATTTTCGTGAACGGTCACATCGACCTCGTCGGGCGCGAAATCCGGCCACCGCCATGGCGATAGGCGTCCTCGCCGGTCGTTTCGATGTTGTAAGGCGGGTAGGAGAGAGCCGCATTGTCGACGCGGCTTGCGGCGTCGACCATCCGGGTCAGACGATCAAAGCCGATGGCCATTCGAACGGAACAGCGGAGAGAGAAATCGAAACGATCCATAACCACATCCTCGTATTGACAATATGGATCTGAGCACCTCAGTTGCCGGGTCCAGTCTTGATGTACGGCCCCAAAGTGGCGACCGCACGAATTCGAGATAGTGATTGCCAAGGCTAGGTCAAGGGGTCATCGCGCCCCCTCGATCCATTCAGGGCCTGATGCCGAAACTCTGGAAGCGTTTTGAAACGGGCCAATTGCCCACCGGTGTTCAACCAGCCGCTGCTGCCCCGCCTCAGGCCGGGTGCAACTTGGAATCGATGTCGAGACGTAGGGTATCGCCCCGCCTTACCATAGGTCGAACGTGTCTGATAGGTCGTCCCGTCGGTCATCACGACAGTGATTTCGTGATAGTCCGGGTCAATGCCTTGCTTCATGCCGCCGCCCTCGAAACCGGCGCGGGGTATAGCGCAAGCCGGCCGGCGGAAATAGGTCGCATGACCGCCGCCAACCCTGCGCAGTCAGCCTACACGAAAGCGCAGGCGGACATAATCGGCGATCCGGGTGCCGGTCTCATCCATCAGGATCGGGCGCAGCAGATCGACAACCTCGGTGCGGGCCGGCATCTGGTCGGTTAGCGGCAAGGCGCGGAAAAGTGGGTGAAAGCGTCGAGCCAGGCTTCGAGCCCGGCTGGCAGCGGCGTCGGGCGCGGCACGATACGGATGTCGTCGACCGTGAAGCCGGAGGCTTCGAGCTTTGCCCGTCGCGGAGGGAAACCACCACGGGCTCAGCTGCCGCGCATCGAGCCCGCGACGACACGACCGCGCTGAGCGCCACCATGATCGCGGCGGTATTGTTCTGGCCACCCATTTCGCCGACGAACCGGCCGCCCGGCTTCAATGCTCGATGGACACCAGCCGCCTCGGGCGGCCGCATCCAATGCAATGCGGCATTCGAGAGCGCCACATTGATTTCGCCGCAAGGTCGGGCTTGGCCCGCCACCAGCCCGGGCGTCGAGCCCAACGGCCCCGATGTCGGCGCGGCGTCCGACCCCGACGACACTGGCACCCGCGGCGGCAATCCTTTTCGTCAGCACCCCGTCGCCGCAGCCGAGATCGAGGGATTCGCCCGGCTCAGGCGCCAGCGGACCGCGGTTTCGAGGGCGGGAACAAAATGGGCGGCCTCGGCATAGCGCTGCGCCGGACGAATGCTGCCGCGAACTTTGTCCCCATGCTCAGACCTCCGCGATGCCGTCGTCACCCATTCTGCTGCTGCTTCTGCAGCAAATCGGCGGCTCGAGCACCATCTTCCTCCCTCGTTTCCGCCGCCGCGGGTGGCGAATTTCCCAGGCGCGCGAGGCACCAGGCGAGCGCTTCGGCGAGCGAAGCCTGGGCGAAATCGATGCCGGGCTCATCGAGATAGCGCTGCACCGATCCGTCAATACGTGCCTTGAACTGGGCGGCAGAATCGTCATCACACTGATTGTCAGCCACAGGCGGCAGTGCATTCGCGTCGAGCCCCTCCGCCGTCAGCGGTCACAGCCAGTTCCTGCGCCGCCTCGTCGGCGATTCGCAGCATCGCCACTGTCGCCGGATCGATCCCCAATTGGACGAGAGGCCTGCGCGGAGCGCCGTGCCGAGTTTGACGCGCGCCCTCAGGGTCGCGATGTGCCAATGCCGCGGCGTCGTCGGCCCGACGGTCGAGCGCGCCGCCACCGCATTTGTGCTCCTCACGCGCGCGCCGCATTGGCCCTCCAGCATCTGCAGCCGGCGATCGAAGTCGCTGGTCTCGATAAGATATTTGTCGACGATTTGCGCCAAGGCGCCGGCCTCGCCTGGCGTCAGCGGCGCCGTGTCTTGCGGCGGTGACGGCACCCATCAGCAGGGCGATGTCGGCGGCGCTGTCGATCGGCGGCAGGGCAAAACGCACGACCCGCTCGCGGCGCGGCGCCAGGATGCAACTGAGCAATTTGAGCGCGGTCGGATGGCGAGTTCGACGACCCGGCGGCCGCGGCCTCGCCGTCGAAGCCGGCGGCGAGGCTCGCCTTGCTGCGGCATCCGACTTCACGGCGCGGCGCGGATTGCCGATTTTCCTTTTCGTGAACGGCCGCCCCCGCGCGGCGCCCCGCGCGGTTTTGGTATTGCGATATGCAACATCTCTCCCGGCCGCCGTCGGCCGCTGTAAGTCAACCAGGGGGAGATTATGATGCGATTATGACTATTTTATAGGTGCTGGAATGGGCATGCTCCAAACCAGAGCCGCAAGGCGCGCGCTGATCGAGTGTGCCGGATCCGTATTCGCCGAGACGCCGCTAGTGTGCCGAGCCTGAAGTTCGCAACATTATTCGAGCCGGATTGTCATTGCGAGGAGCCCGAAGGGCGACAAAGCAACTCACCCAGGTTCACTCTACGGCCCGGATTGCTTCGCTTCGCTCGCAATGACGAGGACCATATTTATATAACGAACTTCAAAATGAGGACACACTATCCCTTCGATCCGAACGGCTGCTCATGCCCGAAGCCGACACCCATGATCGCCTCACGAACAACAAGAGGTGGCGAGTCTCCTGACGGTCTGTCCGACAGCTCGCGCCAATTGCGAACAGCTCCGTACTTAAGCGGCACGACCGTAACGTGAGAGATTAATTCGTCTCGATTGGACCGCCAGTGCGGCTCCTACATTGCGGGCGGGTCACGCAAGGACGAAGGCCGCGGCAAACGGAGATGGAAGTGTGCACTTTGCGCGGTCCTGAAAGAGGTCCTGTGGTCCCCTGCGTCACCGAGGGCAGCATCTCC
>CAVZFB010000070.1:0-4169 GCA_963774345.1 uncultured Alphaproteobacteria bacterium | reverse complement strand
CCCGATATCCATCGCTTACCCTTTGGGCAACCCGAGCACGCTCTCGCCAATAATGTTGTGCTGAATTCTCGTTGGTGCCGGCGTCAATCGTGTACTGCCGAGCGCCGAGACGCGGTGGTGCCAGCGCGCGGCGACGGGCCCGGACTCGGACGGCGCGTTGACCGTGGCGTAAGGCCCGAGCAGCTCGACGATAAAGCGGCGATGCGTAACGCCAAGTCCGATCCGAACAATTTGATCATCGAGCCTTCCGGGCCCCGGCGGCTCGCCACGCAACCGCCGCGTGAGCCCGCGCAACCGGGTCACCTGCAATGCCTTGACGTCGATCGCCAACTGGGCCAGCTGCTGGCGGATGTGGCTCTCGTTCCATGCCGGTTCCTGCCGGTTCGGGAACTGTCTGGCCAATTCGGCGAGGCGGGCCATCTGGGCGGCGTGGTCCCGCCCGCCGGCGCCGCTCCGCTCGAACATCAACGTCGTGATCGCGACTTTCCAGCCTTCGTTGAGCTCGCCGACGAGATTTTCCTTCGGCACCGCGACGTCTTCGAAAAACACCTCGTTGAAGTGGCGGTGACCGTTCAACAGCACCAGCGGCCGCACGGTGACGCCCGGGGTCTTCATGTCGACCAGCAGGTAGCTGATGCCGTGTGCTTGGGGGCGTCGGGATCGGTGCGCACCAGCAGGAAGCACCAATCGGCAAATGTGCGCCCGAAGTCCACACTTTCTGGCCGTTGACAAGAAAGTGATCGCCGTCATCGACGGCGCGCGTCCGCAGGCTCGCGAGATCGCCGCCGGCGCCGGGTTCGGAGAAGCCCTGGCACCAGCGCTCCTCGCCGGCAAGGATGCGCGGCAAATGGCGTTTTTCTGCGCCTCGGTGCCGCATTGGATCAGGGTCGGACCGAGCAGGTTGATCGCACTGGCGCCCGGCAGGATCGGGGCGCGGGCGCGGAAATACTCCTCGTCGAAAATGACCTGCTGCATAAAACTGGAACCGCGCCCGCCGTACTCCTTGGGCCAGGAGATGCCGACCCAGCCGGCCGCATGCATCTTCTTCTGCCAGGCGATGCGCTTTTCCGAGAATATCGCGATCGGGCGCCACCCGTTGGTCGGCAGCGTCGTCGACCTTGATCTCGGCCGGTAGATTGGCTTCGAGCCAATCGCAGAACTCTGCGCGGAAGGCCGCGTGCTCCGGACTGTCGGCGAAATCCATGACTGGCACCCTCCCCGCGCCGCCGATTTTCGGCAGAAAAACTGCTCGATCCAGGGTATGTCGATTGCGCCGATGCAAGCAAAAAAGCGAGGCCTGCCGTAGACGCGTTCGCATCGGAGTACCGGCGCGCTAAAACTATGCCGCAAGCCTATGCCTCGGTCGATCGGCTTTCCAAGTTGCAGCGGCACACCCTGTATCTCGATGCCAACAAATCAGAAACAGAGCCGTTGGTCGACAATGCAGTCGCGGTCTTCCGTTCCCGTCTACTTCCCGGTTACACCGAATATTTTCCTGGTTCGGGGGCAAAAATTCCCGGTCACGCCGCGACGGGAATTCGCTCGCAACCCATCGACGAGTTGGCCTATTTTCGAGCCGAACTACCGAAGAAAGGCTGAATCGACAAGATTCCCGGTGATCGTACCGGTTCACGGAGAATCGCGCCGGCATCGGTCGAGCGCTGCGCTACCCCGGGGCTCCGAGCCCGCCCCAGCTCGAGCCGACGGGCGACTCGGCCGTTCCACTGCTCCGCTCGGGCGCAATGTCTCGCGGGAAAGCTTTGCGACAAGTCGCGGCGGAAGCGTATGATCGACGGCAGGTTTCAACCGAGGGAGGAGATCATGGCGGCTACACACGTTTACGCCGGCGCGGCGGCGACGATGGAGCGGGACCCGCGGCGGTATCTATCGCCAGGCGGCCGGCGACACCGGCTGGCAACACCTGACGGGCGGTCTGCCCGATGGCGCCGAGGTGCACGCGATTACGGTACATCCCGACCATCCGGATACCGTCTATATCGGGACCACCAAGGGCACGTTCCGCAGCATCAATCGTGGCGATCGCTGGGAGCGGCTAAGCCTGCCCGACCCGGAGGCGGATATCTGGTCGATCTGCATCCATCCGAAGAACCCGCGGGTCATCTATGCCGGCGCTACCCCGCCCGGGGTCTACCGCAGTGACGATGGCGGGGACACCTGGCGCAAAATGGCTGATCCGGGCCTGCCGGATCGCGTCATCATGGCGTTTGCCTGTCGGGTCATGCGGCTCGATGTCGATCCCAACTCGCCCGACGACGTCTACGCGACCCTCGAAGCCAACGGGGCGATGCGCAGCCGCAACGGCGGCGAGAGCTGGGAAGATTGCACCGCCGACCTGATCCGCTTCTGCGAACAGCCGAAATATCGCAGCCGGATCGGCAGCCAGACCGAGATCGAAGGCATGCTCGATGGTCACGCGCTGGCCTGCAGCGCCGCGGCGCCCGGCACCGTGTTTCTCGCCAACCGCATGGGCCTGTTCCGCAGTAACGACAAGGGCCAGAGCTGGCAGGACATGGAGATCGGCCGCTTCTCGCCGCTGACCTATGGGCGCGACATTCGCGTCTCGCCACATGACCCAAAGGTCATGTACGCCTGCCTCAGCCCGGCGGCGCGCAGCACCGACGGAGCGATCTATCGCAGCGACGATGTCGGTCAGACTTGGAAACGCTTCGACCATGGAGTTAAGGCCGAGGCGACGATGATGGGCGTCGCGGTGCACCCACACGACGCCAATCAGGTCTACGGGGTATCTCGCTTCGGCCAGGTGTTCGGCACTCAGGATGGCGGGCGCAGCTGGCACGAGCATCGCCTGCCGGAGGGGGTGCGCGACGTCTACGCGGTCGCCTGCGGCTAAGAAACCGGGAGATCGGCCTCCGCCTCCCTCTCCCTTCTTGGGGGGAGGATCGAGGCGCGGGAGGCGAGGGGGTTCGTTGATCGGTGACCTCTTCGCTGGCGCGGCGCCGAGCAAGAGTGACGAGCGGCTGGGCGAGGGCGCGGTCGTCCTACGTGGCTTTGCGCGACCCGAGACCGCCGCTTTGTTCGCGGCGGTGGACGATATTGCCGCCGCCGCGCCGTTTCGCCACATGATCACGCCCGGCGGGTTCCGCATGTCGGTGGCGATGACCAGCTGCGGCGATACCGGTTGGGTGACCGATCGGAGCGGATACCGCTATTCGCAGCATGATCCCGCGAGCGGGCGACCTTGGCCGCCGATGCCGCCGATTTTCCGGTCACTGGCGGCCCGAGCGGCAGGTGCCGGCGGCTTCTGTGGATTTGCTCCAGACGCTTGCCTGATCAACCGTTACGAACCCGGCGCAAAACTGTCATTGCACCGCGACGAAGACGAGCGCGACTTGGCGGCGCCGGTGGTATCGGTTTCGCTCGGATTGCCGGCAACTTTTCTGTGGGGCGGCCTTAGCCGAGGCGATCGGCAGCGACGCATCCGGCTGGAAAGTGGGGACGTCGTCGTGTGGGGTGGTCCCGCCCGCCTCGTGTATCACGGCGTTGCGATCCTTGCCGAAGGCGAGCATCCGTTGACCGCGCGCAGCCGGATTAATTTGACGTTTCGCAAGGTGCATTGAGCTTGTGCAGGGCGCTGATCTTCCGTTGCGCGGCTGTCCTTGCGCTGGCCGCCGTAACATCTTTCGTGTACCCGCCGAAAATCTCGGTAGCGCAAGAGAAGACTCTGAAAGAGCGCCTGTCCGACAAGGCGTCGGACAATCAGAGAGTCGACAATTGCCGCGTACCGCCTGAGCGCCGCGGGACGACGCCGCGTCCGGATTGCCCGACACAGTCGCGACCTCCGATGCCCGCGGCGCAAATGGATACGCCGCCCACGCAATAGACCCTCGGCCTCGACTGTTTGCGACCGGCCGCCGTCCGCCCGATTAACTTGGCTCCACGCAAGGCGCTCCCGACCGCGCGGCATTGGCGCATCGCGCCGGATACCTGCCAGCTCAGCAAAAGTCTCTAAAAAAACCGCTGGCATTAAAAAAACCGCTGGCATTTTGCAGCAAATCGCAAGCTCCGTATCGTCGGGGACCAGGGGGATCGGCGATGGCGGGACAAACGGGCTATTTTGACGGCGATGATCAGCTGAAGGTGTTGTCGGTGCTGGCTGAAATTTTATGCCTCAAACTTCAGCGTTTTTT
>CAVZFB010000069.1:0-10688 GCA_963774345.1 uncultured Alphaproteobacteria bacterium | reverse complement strand
AGAAGATCGCCGCCGGAGCAACGCTCGTGGTGCTGACCGGCTATCTGCTGCTGTCGGGTGCGGCGATCCCGACCGAGCGCGCCTTTGTCATGAATGGGCTGGTCTTCGCCGCGATCCTGATCGACCGGCTGCGGATTTCGATGCGGATCTGCGCGCTCGCCGCAGCTTTTGTGCTGGCGATCGAGCCGGAGAGTCTGGTCGGTGTTAGCTTCCAGATGTCGTTCGGTGCGGTCGTGGCGCTGATCGCCGTCTATGAAATCCTACGGGCAGCGCCTGGCGCGCCTGCTCCATCGCCGCTCCTTGCCGGGGCGGGTGCTGGGCTATGCTGGAGCGGTAGTGGTCACCACAGTCGTTGTTACGATCGGTACCGATCCGTTCTCGATCTATCATTTTCATCACATCGCTTTGTATTCGCCGTTGGCCAATGTCGTCGCGGTGCCGCTGAGCGCGATGTGGACCTTACCCTGGGGGGTCGTCACCTGTCTGTTGATGCCGTTCGGCCTCGAGCGCTTTGCGCTGATCCCGATGGGCTGGGGGATCGATGCGACGATTGGGGTCGCACAGGCGGTCTCGGCCCTCCCCGGCAATGTCTGGCCGATGCCGCAATTGCCGGCGGCGGGGCTGGTGCTGGTCTCGCTTGGCGGGCTATGGCTGTGTCTGTGGCGGGGACCATGGCGACGCTGGGGCGTGATCGCGATCGTCGCCGGGCTCGCCGAGCTGGCGCTGACCCGCCCGCCCGATATCGTTATCGCCGATATTGGCCGTTTCCTGGCCGCGCGGTCGGCGGACGGGCCATACTTCGCCTCTGCCGGCCATGGCGAGCAGATCGAGGCCTCGTTCCTGGCCGAGGAGACCGGGCTGAAATTGACTGCGTGGCCGCAATCGGGTGCAGAGGGCGGGCTCGATTGTGCCGGCGAACGCTGCCGCTATTCGGCGCGCGGGCGTAATGTCGCGATTGTTACCGGCGACGCCGGACTGCCGGTCGACTGCGGCGAGACCGACGCTATCGTCAGTCAAGTGCCGGCAGGGTTTCGCTGCCGCTCAGTGATTCCGGTGATCGATCGCATCGATTCATGGCGGCTCGGCGCAGTAGCCTTATGGCTCGACCCGGACGGCGTCACCGTCGAAAGCGCCAACGGCAGCCGCGGCGATCGTCCCTGGGTCCCGCATCCGGTCCCACGACGGCGACCGGTGTCTCACCTTACTGATTGAGTCGCAGCCCGGCCACCGGCCAGTCGACCGCGACTAGCCGGCCAGTCCAGGACAGCGTGATGAAAGCGGTACGCATATTCGCGCCGCCAAAGCAGATATTGGTCGTGATCGGATCGGGCATCGGATGGTGTTCGATGTGGCGGCCATCCGGCGAGATGACGGTTATCCCGCCGTTGATCAGGGTGGCGACGCAGATACGCCCCTCGGCATCGAGCGCCAGCGAGTCGAAGCGTTGATAGCCGCCGACCCCCGCGACGAGGCGCCCGCCATGCGGTGAAGGCCAGGGCTCCTTGCGGACCGTTCCGGGCTCGACGATATCGAAGGCCCAGAGCCGCGCCGGCTCGGTTTCGGCGACGTACAGGGTCTTTTCGTCCGGCGACAGGCCGATCCCGTTGGGCGTCACCATCGGAAACGCGACCTCAGCGATGCTCGATCCGTCGGCAGTGGCGTAATAGACCGCACCGCGATCCATATCGCGGGCGCGGACCTTGCCGAGATCAGTAAAATAAAAGCCGCCCTGCCGGTCGAAGACGAGATCGTTCGGACCTTTTAGCGGCACCTCGCCCGCGCTGCGATAGAGGCATTCGACGGCGCCGGTCGCCAGGTCGATCCGTTCGATCCGGCCGCCGGCGTAATCCTTGGCCTGCACGATCGGTCGTTTTCGCCCGGCTTCGTCAACATGCCATTCGAAGCCGCCATTGTTGCAGACGTAACATTTGCCGTCGGGGCCGATCGCAGCGCCGTTCGGCCCGCCGCCCGGCCGCGCGACGACGGCCTTGACCCCGTCGGACGATATCCGAGTCACAAAACCGGCCGCGATCTCGACCAGCACAACCGAGCCATCGTCGAGCGCCAACGGCCCTTCTGGAAACTCCAGGCCTTCGGCGAGAGTGCGGATTTCCATCGCCAAGCCGAACTCCTCGACTGCCTGGTCAGTCCGGAGACATCAACGACCAGTACCAGGCGAAGAACCGTCGATCGAGCTCGGATGACCGGGCCACTGCCTCGGTGTCGCCGGCCCGCTGCAATCCGTCCGCCACCCGGTCGGGACCATCGGCCATCGGCGTGCTGAGTGGGGCACCCTTTGCTTCCATCCGAACCAGCTCGATGTCGGTGCGCTCGGCTGATTTCGGGATCACCCGAAGGAGCGCTGCTTGCTCCCGCTGGACCATCATCAAGCTCAGCGGCCCGAACATTACGCAGGTTGCAACATCGCCGGAATCCTCGGCGAACAGATGGGGCGACACCTTCAGAAACTGCAGGGCGAGCTTCCAATTCCAATTGGTGGTGTAGCGGCTGCGCCCCGTCACGCTGCCCTCGGCCAGCCATTCGGGGACAGCCCCAGCCTCGACCGGGTTGACGGCGGCTTCACCGGAGACCGCCGCCCCCGATGGATCGACGAAGATCAACCCATCGTGGACACACACGGGATGACTGGCAAGCCGCAACCGTGCAGGATCGATCCGAGCCGACAGGTTCGGTTCGACCAGCCGGCCGTCGAGCTCAAATTCCCAACCGTGATACGGGCAGATCAGCCGCGCGGCCGAGCCGCCCTCGTCCTCGCAGACCGGATAGCCGGCATGGATACAGACATTGCGCAGCGCGTGCAGGCCGCCATCCGCGGTGCGAGTCACCAGCAGCGAGCGGGTGGCGGCGTCAAACCGGAAATAACATCCGTCGCCGTCAAGCCGGGTTTGGTGGTCGACGGCGACCCACGGGCGCAGGAAGATTCGGTCGCGCTCGGCGGCAAACACGTCCGCGCCGTGCAACAATTGCGGGTCAGCCACGATCGCACCGGTGCCGCCCAGCCGCTCGCCGATTGCGGCAACGCTCTCAGGAAGGTCCATTTGGGGGATTCGCTGATTTTGTTCGATTGCGCGTGCAGACTGAACCCGACCCGGTAGTAACGTCAAAAGGTTTGTGGCGGACGGCAGGTCACGTCAACGCACTGCCGGTAGCGCCACACTTCCCGTTTGGGCCGCGGTCGAGAGCTGGGATTGGGTCGCCGCGAGTTCGCGCGCCAACGTTTCGCTGCGCCGGCGGCAGCGTCTGAGTTCGCGGCGGCGGTGAGCACCGCCGATGCAGGCGGCGAGCGCGCCAGTCAGAAAGCCGACAATCGCTGCGCCAAAAACTACCAAGTATAGCGGGACCCCCACCAAAAATGGCAGCGGCCACAGCCCCAGTGATACGGCCTCGCGGTTAGACGCGGCGAACAGGCTCAACACTGCAGCGACGGCGAGCGTCACCGCCCAATAGACGGCTCTCATCCGCCCGAGCCCATTAACCCCCGATTAGGCGTGCGGCGCACTCCGGTTCAGGCGGTCGCGCAACTGCTTGCCGGTCTTGAAGAACGGGATGTGCTTCTCGGCCACACGCACGCTGTCGCCGGTTCGCGGGTTGCGGCCGACGCGAGCGTCCCGGCGCTTGACCGAGAATGCCCCGAACCCGCGCAGCTCGACGCGGTCACCGCGCGCGAGCGCCGCCGCAATTTCCTCAAAAATCGCGGTGACGATGACCTCGACGTCGCGCTGGTATAAATGCGGGTTGGTTTCCGACAGCTTCTGCACGAGCTCCGATTTCGTCATCCCGACTGCCGCTCCTACGCCCAAACGGGGAATGCCCGAGCCTGCCAAAGCGCCGGGCGAGCGTCAAGCGGCAGTCAAGCCTCTCGCCGGACTGCCTTCGGCCCCCTGCCCCTTCGCCCGGAGAGGACCGGGAAGAGTGACGCCTCTCAACTCTTCTCCTCGGTCTCGGTCTCGGTCTCCGCCTCGCCCTGTCGGTCTGCATCCTGACGGCGGGCACGGTTGATCGCGGCGCCAAGGATATCGCCGAGGCTGGCGCCCGAATCGGATGAGCCGAACTCGGCCATGGCACGCTTTTCCTCGTCGACCTCGCGCGCCTTGATCGACAAGCTGACCTTGCGCGTGGCGCGATCGATCGCGGTGACTTTGGCATCGACCTTTTCGCCGACCGCGAAACGGTCCGGCCGCTGCTCGCTGCGGTCGCGCGACAACTCCGACTTGCGGATAAAACCGAGCAGGCCGTCGCCGACGGACACCTCGACACCGCCCTCGTTGATCCCGGCGATCGTGCCGGTCACGACCTCGCCTTTTCGCAGCTTGGACATCCCGGCCTCGAACGGATCGGCCGAGAGCTGCTTGATGCCGAGGCTGATGCGCTCCTTTTCGACATCGACGTCGAGCACTTTGACGCGCACCACCTCGCCCTTGCGGTAATTGTCGATGGCGTCCTCGCCCGGACGGTTCCAGTCGATGTCGGAGAGATGGACCATGCCGTCGATATCGCCGGGCAGGCCGACAAATAGGCCGAACTCGGTAATATTGCGGACCTCGCCCTCCATCTCGCTGCCGATCGGATGCTCGTCGACAAAGGCCTCCCACGGATTGGCCAGGGTCTGCTTGAGCCCGAGGCTGATCCGGCGTTTTTGTGGATCGACATCGAGCACCATGACCTCGACCTCCTGACTGGTCGAGACGATCTTGCCCGGGTGCACGTTCTTTTTGGTCCAGCTCATCTCGGAAACATGAACCAGCCCTTCGACCCCCGGCTCCAACTCGACAAAGGCGCCGTAGTCGGTGATGTTGGTAACCCGGCCACGGAACTTTGCCCCGGCTGGGTATTTCAGCTCGACGCCTTCCCACGGGTCGGCTTCGAGCTGCTTCATGCCGAGCGAGATGCGCTGGGTCTCGGGGTTGAAGCGAATAACCTGGACCTTGACGGTCTGCCCGATGTTCAACGCTTCCGAGGGGTGGTTGATGCGCCGCCAGGCGATGTCGGTGACGTGCAACAGCCCATCCACCCCGCCCAGATCGACAAAGGCGCCGTAGTCGGTGATGTTCTTGACGACCCCATTGAGGATCTGGCCCTCCTTGAGGCTGGCGACCAGTTCCGAGCGCTGCTCGGCGCGGCTCTCCTCGAGTACGGCGCGGCGCGAGACCACGATGTTGCCGCGCGAGCGGTCCATTTTGAGGATCTGGAAAGGCTGCGGCGATCCCAGCAATGGGCTGATGTCGCGCACCGGCCGAATGTCGACCTGGCTGCCCGGCAGAAACGCAACGGCGCCGCTGAGGTCGACAGTAAAGCCGCCCTTAACCCGCCCGAAGATCACCCCAGTCACCCGATCGTTTGCCTGAAAGCTCTTTTCGAGCTGGGTCCAGGCCTCCTCGCGTCGTGCCTTCTCGCGCGACAGCTGGGCCTCGCCGTTCTTGTCCTCCATCCGCTCGAGGTAGACCTCGACGGTGTCGCCGACATGAAGGTCGGGCTCGTCGCCCCCGGCGGCGAACTCCTTCAACGGCACGCGGCCTTCCGATTTGAGGCCGACATCGATGAGCACGGCGTCGTTTTCGACCGCGATGACCCGGCCCTTGACGACCGTACCTTCGAGACCGTTGACCATGCCCAGGGATTCGTCGAGAAGCGCGGCGAAATTTTCCTTCGCAGACGCCCCCCCCATTTGCAGTTCTACAGCCATTCCTTCTCCTTGAGTGCGCGCGCGACATGATCGGCGGCGAGCTCGACCACCGCAGCGGCATCGAGAGTCGTCGTGTCGATGACTTTGGCGTCGGGCGCCACCGATAGTGGAGCAGCCCGACGCTCGCCGTCGCGCGCGTCGCGTTCGTTGAGATCTTGCAAGACGTTTTCGTATATAGCCGTGGTGCCGCGCCCGCGCAACTCTTTGACCCGGCGCTTGGCGCGCGTCTGTACGTCGGCGGTGAGAAAAAGCTTGAGATCTGCCTGCGGGCATACGACCGAGCCGATATCCCGCCCGTCGAGGACCGCGCCGCCCGCCGGGGCCGGCGGGTGGGCGGCAAAATCCCGTTGAAAAGCGAGCAAGGCGCTGCGCACGGCCGGGTTCGCGGCAACCACCGAGGCTGCCGCTGAGACCGCCTCGCCGCGCAGCCGCGGATCAGCGAGCTGCCGCAGATCGAGATGGCGCGCCGCTCTTTCCGCTGCAACCGGATCGGCCGGATCGCCCTTGTTGTCGAGGACACCGAGTGCCGTGGCACGGTAGAGGGTGCCGGTGTCGAGATGGGCAAAGCCGAAGCGTTCGGCGAGGCGGCGCGCCAAGGTGCCCTTGCCCGAAGCCGCCGGCCCGTCGATTGCCACGACGAACGGCCGAGAGGTCATGGGCTGGCTGCGATTACACCGCCGAGGCTGTTGATCAGATCGGCGAAACCGGGAAAGCTGGTCGCGATCGGCCGCGCGTCGTCGACCCGCACCGGCTCGTTGCTGGCGAGCCCCAAAACCAGGAAGGCCATGGCGATACGATGATCCAGCTGGGTCTGGATCTCTGCCCCGCCTCTGGGAAAGTTGCCTGTGCCTTCGACGATCAAATTATCGCCCTCGACCGCGACGCGGACGTCGCAGCCGGCGAGACCGCCGGCAATCGCCGCCAGACGGTCGCTTTCCTTGACCCGCAGCTCGCTGAGCCCACGCATGACCGTACGACCCCGGGCGCAGGCGGCGGCGACGGCGAGGATAGGATATTCATCGATCATCCGCGGCG
Organism: uncultured Alphaproteobacteria bacterium; assembly: GCA_963774345.1. Classification (GTDB taxonomy): domain Bacteria; phylum Pseudomonadota; class Alphaproteobacteria; order ATCC43930; family CGMCC-115725; genus AP-15. Next base: position 3,949 of record CAVZFB010000069.1, on the reverse strand, counting down.
CGCGCTCGGCCGGGATGTCGGCGCCGGTCAGGGCGCCGGCGCGGGCGAGCAAATCGGCTACCGGCTCGCCGCCTTCGTCGCGCTCGTTCACCAGGGTGATGTCAGCGCCCATCTCGCGCAGACACTCCAATAATCCGGCGCGCAACGGGTTGAGACCGACGCCCTCGATAGTCACCTCCGATCCTGGGACGAGCAGCGCCGCCACCAAAGGGAACGCAGCCGAAGAAACATCGCCCGGCACCCTAATCGGCGCCGCCAGGAGTTCGGGATAACCTTCGACCGTGATGCGCTTGCCGCCGCCTTCGGCTGGTTGGGTCGTGACCGTCGCGCCGAAGTGGCGCAGCATCCGCTCGGTGTGGTCGCGGGTCCCCTGCGGCTCGATCACCGTGGTCTCGCCGGGGGTGTTAAGCCCAGCCAGCAACACCGCCGATTTGACCTGGGCCGAGGGCACCGGCAACGGGTAGATGATCGGGATCGGGTCCGCCGCACCCGTGACGGCGAGCGGCAGGCGGGCGCCCTCGCGGGTCAGGAAGCTCGCGCCAAAGCGGCTCAGCGGGTCGACGACGCGGCCCATCGGCCGGCGCCGCAACGAGGCGTCACCGGTGACGAAGGCAGTCAGACGGTGGGTCGCGAGGATGCCGAGCAGAAGCCGCGCCGAGGTCCCCGAATTGCCTAGATCGAGCAAATTCTCCGGCTCGCACAGGCCGCCGACCCCGACCCCATCGACGATCCAACGGCCATCGCCGGACGGAGCCGCGGCGGCGCCGAGCGCATTCAGCGCCGCGGCGGTGGCGAGGACGTCTTCCCCCTCCAGCAAGCCGCTGATTTCGGTCCGCCCGATCGCCAATGCGCCCAGCATCAGCGCGCGATGCGAGATGGACTTGTCGCCGGGTACCCGGATTTTGCCGGAAAGCGGCGCATTGGGCCGCGTCGACATCAACTGTGCGGGCGACGGTGGCGACGACGGTTCGGCCATGGGGTGGCAGGCCTCGAAAAGCGGGGTTGGCGGTTGCGGCGGCGGTGTCTTCAGCCCATATCCCGAAGCCGTCGGCGCGCCGCCGTTGAGGATTTGTTTTTGACAGGGTGACGTCCCTGTGGCAATGGCGTCAACCGACCCCGGCGAACCTCTAATGGAGTTGGATCGTGGCCAAGCCCGAATGGGGCAGCAAGCGGATCTGTCCGAGCTGCGGGACGCGCTATTATGATTTGCTGCACAAGCCCGTGATCTGCCCAAAATGCAGCACCCCGTTTGATCCCGAAGCGTTTTTGAAATCGCGCCGAGCGCGCCCAGTTGCTCCAGTCGAAAAGGAACTCGAACCGATCGGCGCCGGGGAGCTCGACGCCGATGTCGAGACAGAGGAGGCCGAGATCCCTGGGGACGAAGAGGAAGCGCTGCCTCTCGAGGAAGCCGAGGAGGAAGACGAGGAGCTGCTCGAGGACGCCTCCGAGCTCGGCGAAGACGAAGACGACATGGCCGAGGTTATCGAGAACGTCGAAGAGGACGAGCGCTGACCTCGCCGCGCCGGCGCCGCCGCGTTTTTCGCTTGCCGGCGCTCGGTCGCGTTCCTAATTTGCCAGCCTGATCTGCCGGCTCGTCGCGGCGAGCCCTCTGGTTTGGGGCCATAGCTCAGCTGGGAGAGCGCTACAATGGCATTGTAGAGGTCACCGGTTCGATCCCGGTTGGCTCCACCAAATCAAGCAGGGGGTTAGCTGATCCAACGGCTAGCCCCTTTTGCTTATCTTAAGCCTCTCTGACGATCTGGCTACGATCTCGGCTGTCTCCGTTATGGCCGGGGTGCGGACCCGCGCTATTTGGCGCGTGCTTGCTGGATGGCGCGCCAGACGCGTTCGGGGGTGGCGGGCATGTCGATGTGGCGGATGCCGTATTCGGAGAGCGCATCGACCAGCGCGTTCATGACCGAGGGCAGCGCGCCGGCGCAGCCGGCCTCGCCGCAGCCTTTGGCGCCGAGCGGGTTGGTCTTGGCCGGCACCGGATGGCTGGCGTTGACGAACAGCGGCGCGTCGTCGGCGCGCGGCATCGCGTAATCCATATAGGAGCCGGTCAGCAGCTGGCCGTGCTCGTCGTAGACCGTGCGCTCGCGCAAGGCCTGGCCGATCCCCTGCACGATGCCGCCATGCGCCTGCCCGGTGACCAATAGCGGGTTGATGACGACCCCGAAATCGTTGACGAAGCTGTAGCGCACGACCTCGACCACGCCGGTCTCGGGATCGACCTCGACCTCGGCGATATGGCAGCCATTGGGAAAGGCCGAGGGCGGGCCGTCGCTGATATTGGCCACGTCGAGGCTCTGCGGCAGCTCCGGCGGCAATTCCAGCCCGTTCCGGATCTTCTCGGCCAGTTCCATGATCCCGACCGAACGGTCGGTGCCGGCGATGACAAATTGGCCGGCGCGGAATTCGATATCGGCGGCGGCCGCCTCCAGCACATGGGCGGCGATCTGCTTACCCGCCTCGACGACCTTTTCGCCGGCCTCGACGATCGCCACACCGCTGGTCATCATCGATTTTGAGCCGCCGGTGCCGCCGCCGGCGATCAACTCGTCGCTGTCGCCTTGCAATAGCCGGATGCGGCGGAACGGAATGCCGAGCCTTGTAGCCAGCACCTGCGCAAAGGGAGACCAGTGACCCTGGCCGTAGTCGAGCGTGCCGGTGATGATCGTCACATCGCCGTTCGGCTCGAAGCGGATGCCCCCCATCTCGCGGCCGGGCGGGCCGGTCAGCTCGAGATAATCGCTGATGCCGCGGCCACGCAGCCGGCCCCGCGCCCGGCTTTCCTTCTTGCGCTCGGCAAAGCCGTTCCAATCGGCGAGTTGTAACGCCTCGTTCAGCAGATTGGTGAAGTCGCCGCTATCATAGGTCGTGCCGTTTGGCGCCTTGTAGGGCATCGCCTCGGGTGGGATGTGATTGCGGCGCCGCAACTCGACGCGGTCGAACCCGGTCTCGGCCGCAGCGGCCTCGACCAGCCGCTCCATGTAGTAATTGGCCTCGGGCCGGCCGGCTCCGCGATAGGCGCCAACGGGTGTGGTGTTGGTGAAGACGCATTTGGTCGTGACTTCGATCAGCGGTGTCCGATAGACGCCGAGTGTATTCCTGACCGCGTTGTTGGTCGCCGGGCCGGGTGCTCCGTAAAAAGCGCCGAGATTGCCGTAGCCGCTCACGCGTACCGCGAGGAAACGGCCGTCGGAGTCGAGCGCCAGTTCGGCGGTCTGGTCGTGGTCGCGGCCGTGGCTATCGGAGACAAAGCTGCCGGAACGGTCGTCGGTCCATTTGACCGGCCGACCGAATTCGCGCGCCGCATGCAGGATGCAGTAATACTCGGGATAGGTAGGCTGCTTCATGCCGAACGAGCCGCCGACCCGCTCGGTCAAGACGCGCATCTGGTCGCGCCCGACGCCAAAGATGCCGGCGATGTAGTTGCGAAAGCCGAACACGCCCTGGCAGCCAACATGGAAGGTCCAATGCTGACGCTCGCTGTCGTAATCGGCGAGCGCCGAGCGCGGCTCCATCGCGTTGACGACGATGCGGTTGTTGCGCAGATGAAGCCGCGTAACGTGCGCGGCTGAGGCAAAGGCGGCGGCGACTTTGTCGCTGTCGCCGAAATGGAAGTCGAGCCCGACATTGGCGGGCACATCGTCGTAGAGGATCGGCGCATCCGGGGCATCGGCGAGGGCCGGCTCGGTAACCGCCGGCAATGGGTCGATGTCGACAACAACCATCTCGGCGGCATCCTTGCCCTGTTCGACGGTCTCGGCAATCACCGCGGCAACCGCTTCGCCGACATACCGCACCTTATCCGACGGTAGAGCATAATGGGTCGGGCTCAGCATCGGCGTCCCGTCGCGATTTCTCATGACCTGGCGCGGCGGCAATGGGCCGATGCCCGCCTTCGCCGAATCCGCCGCGGTGTAGACCGCGAGCACGCCCGGCA
>CAVZFB010000068.1:0-19868 GCA_963774345.1 uncultured Alphaproteobacteria bacterium | reverse complement strand
AACTATAAGAAGGGGTTAGGTCATAACGGCTTAACCCCTTCGGACCCTCTTGCTGAGCTGGGGCAACGGCTGGGGCAACAACCGAAAGCATTTAGAATGGCCGAATGGACCCCGGGCAGGATCATCAGCATCAAGCGCCCGCGATAAACGTGGCAACGAGACCACCGATGAGATAGGCCTTGCCGCGCTCGCCTGAATTTCCTCGGCTGTGTGACGCTGCCTTGCCATCTCCTGCCTCCTCAAAAAGCTCGAACGAGAAGAGATCAGCCCGCGGACGAAAGCCGGTCTCGAACGAGCGAGGGCAATGGGTAAGCGTCTTGGCCGCCCGAAATTCAGCGATGGCGACCTGGCGAAACTGCGTTCGGCGCTCGATGGCGGCAAGAGCTGGCATGCGGTGAGCATCGAGACAGTACAGCACGGTCAAGAAACACGCCCGAGCGCTCGGCTACGAGCCGCAACGGCAGGTCGCGACGTCGATCGCGACAGCAAAAAGCCCGCATGGTTGAGGGCTGACCCCTCCGGCTTTACGTCTCCGCAATTCACTTTTTTGAAACCGAGGATGCCGCTGAGGGCAAGATCGATTTCCAAGTTCGGAACCCTGGGTCCCATCCGCGCGTCCAGTCTGTTTGAGGCCCCCGCCATTTGTTGGCCTCGCTGGGTCCCTCCCGGGTACCTGCTGTTCTCATCCTCGGTCCTGCGGCGACCGGCCCCGCCCACTGGGCGCGTTTGGGTGTATTAATTCAGACTTGTTCTGACAGACGGTGTTGGCTGTTTGAGCCTTTGTAAGTGTCGCCTGTCGTCAAGCAGCCATGATTTTCTCCTTCGCCAGAGGCAGCGCGTCAAGGAAGGTCTGCATCGGGGTCTTTGCCGAAGCACCAGCGGCCCTGATGGGGCCGGCGCTGATTGTATTCGACTATCCAGGCATCGAGATCGGCCTGCAGCTCGTCGACCGTCGATCTTGTCCGATAGATCTTCTTGCGGAACGCCACCCGATAGAATTCGTCGAGCACGGTGCGATGGAAGCGCTCGCAGATGCCGTTGGTCTGCGGGCTCTTGGCCTTGGTGCGGCTGTGGTCGATGTCCTCGACCGCGAGAGAGAGCTCGTATTCGTGGCTCTGGGTGCCGCAAAACTCGGTGCCGCGATCGGTCAGCATGCGACAACCGGATGCCATGCTCGTCGAAGAACGGCCCCACTCGGTCATTGAGGATCTCGGCGGCGGTGATCGGGGTCTTGCGATCATAAAGCTTGGCATTGGAGTGCGCCCCTGAGGGTGGACAGGCAACGGGTTAGGAATTGACCATCGGTGCTGGGCTTTCACAGGATGAAAGCCATGACCAGGCATCGCTCCCACAGCGCAGCGTTCAAGCGACAGGTGGCGCAAGAGTTCATCGCTGGCGAGACGCTGCATGGATTGTCGCAGCGGCATGACATTTCACGTCAGCTGATCCGGATCTGGGTGAGCAAGTACGAAGCCGGCGCGCTCGATGACGATGTCCAGGCAGCTGACCTCCTGCAGGAGTACGAGGCCAAGATTGCGGCGCTCGAGCCCCGGATTGCCCGACACTTTGAAGGTGACCGCTCATCGGACGTTTGACGGACATACCGGACGAGGAGGCTTATAGGGCTGGGTTTGCCTGCGCCTTGGCAAAGGTAAAGCAGCGAGTTTCGGCAGGGTGGGCAATGCGGTGCCTCGGCGGCCCGCAGCATCTCGCGCGCTCGAAACCTGCGCGCTCGAAACTTGTTGCAGCTCGCGCTTATGACCATGAGGATCCGGGAAACGTTGGCTCAGATCGGAGGAAACCATGCGGTGGAGCGACGAGCGGATTTTGACCACGCATACGGGCAGCCTGCCACGGCCGCCCGAGCTAACTCGGCTTTACGTCCGCCGCGCCCGTGGCGAGACGATCGATCGGGCCGAGCTCGATCGGGTCGGCAAGGCGGCATTGCGCCGGATTGTCGACAAGCAGATCGAGGCCGGCGTTGACATCGGCAACAATGGCGAGCAGCAACGCGAGGCGTTTTTCCTCTACGTTCGCCACCGGATGAGTGGTTTCGGCGACAGCTGGCCGCGCTGGCCGCGCGGTGATGTCGAACGCTATCCGCTCCTCAAGCAGCAGATGGCGCAGATGCTTGCCGCGCGCGAGGCGGTCGGCAACTATCAGCCCCCGAAAGCGATTGGCGAGGTGCGTTACGTCGATGACACCGAGTTGAATTCCGGAGATTGCCGATTTTCGCACCGCGCTCGAGGCCACGCCGGCCGGGTTCGTCGAGCCGTTCATGACCGCACCCTCGCCCGGGATCATCGCCGCGGCGATGAAGAACGAATATTACGACAGTGAACAAGCGTATCTTGACGCTGTCGCCGTCGCCATCCAGGTCGAATACGAGGCGATCGTTAAAGGCGGTTTCCTTCTACAGCTCGATTGCCCCGACCTCGCTCTCGAGCGCCATCTGACCTACAACGATCGCCCAGTCGGCGAGTTTCTGGGCTTTGTCGAGCGCGTCATCGCGGCAATCAACAAGGCAATCGTCAACGTGCCGCGAGACCGGGTGCGGCTCCACGTCTGCTGGGGAAATTACGAGGGCCCACATGATCGCGATGTTCCACTCGCCGACATATTGCCGCTCCTCGAGCAGGCCAATGTCAGCGGATTCGTGCTGCCCTTCGCCAATCCCCGGCATCAGCACGAGTATCGCGTATTGCAAAAATTCCCACTCGCCGACGATCAGATCATCGCCGCCGGCGTCATCGACGATTTGACAGGCTTTGTCGAGCACCCGGAAGTCGTCGCCGACCGGCTCGAAAACGTCGCACGCGCCGTGGGTGACCCGAGACGCGTGATGGCCTGCACCGATTGCGGCTTCGACACTTCGGCCGGGATGGGCCGGGTCACCGAAGACGTGGTGTGGGCCAAGCTCGCCGCAATGGCCGAGGGCGCTCGCATAGCCACGCAGAGGCTTTTTTGAAGTTAGCTGGCTCACTCGAGTTCTTCGCCATGATCCTGGAGCGAACCTCGGCCAACCTCGCCGCGGCCCGCACCTCCTGACCTGGATGGTGGGATAGGCCCGAAGCGACAGAAATGCCCGGATTTCGCGCATAACGGACAAACCCACGAACCCAAGCGGCCTTGCGAGGGCATCGGGTGTCCAGCGAATTTGGGTGAGGTTGACGGCCTTGGACGCAGCACATGGCGTCGCTATGTTCACGATATGTGTGGCCGCGTGCGCCTGTCCTCCGACGTCAGCGAGATCAAACTCGTCTTCTCGATCCCGCCCGAGCGGCCAACGCCGAATTTTCCGCCGAGCTGGAACGTGGCGCCGACCGACCCCCTGCCCATCGTGCGCTACGACACCAAGGCCGGGCAGCGCAGCCTCGACATGCTGCGCTGGGGCCTGATCCCTTACTGGGCCAAGGACATCAAGGTCGGCTTCGCCAACATCAACGCCAAGGCCGAGGGCATCGACAGCAAGCCGGCCTTCCGCGACGCGTTCGAGCGCCGGCGCTGTCTGGTGCCGGCCGACAATTTTTACGAATGGAAAAAGACCGCGACCGGGAAACAGCCCTATGCGCTGGCGCTCGCCGATCGCGGCATCATGGCGCTCGCGGGCGTGTGGGAGAACTGGCAGGCGCCTGGCGGCGAGTGGGTGCGAAGCTTCGCGATCGTCACCACCACGCCCAACGAATTGTGCGCCGAAATCCATAACCGCATGCCGGTGATCCTCAAGCCTGAAACATGGCCGGCCTGGCTCGGCGAAGAACCGGCGGATGCAGCGGAATTAAAGTCGCTGCTGGCGCCCTACCCCGCCGACGAAATGATCTGCTGGCCGGTCAGCGCGCGCGTCGGCAACGTCAAGAACAACGACGCGAGCCTGATCGAACCGCTCGTCGAGATGGCGCACTAAACCGGCGTCGGCACCTTCCCGACATGGCGCGAATTGCAGCGGCGCGCTCCGCGCTTCCCGAGTGGATACGGCCGCAACTGACGCAGCTCGTCGATGCCACGCCGCAAGGCGAGCAATGGCTGCACGAAATCAAATATGACGGCTTCCGCATGCATGCCCGGCTCGACCATGGCGAGGTGCGGCTGTTGACCCGCAACGGGCTCAACTGGACCGGCAAATATCCGCAGATCGCGGGAGCGGTGTCGTCTCTTCGCGGGGTTCTCGTCATCTGCGCGCAAAAAGTGACGCTAAGCAAGTGATTGATATCACTAGGATGCCGCCGGCGTGGATGGCCCGTTCCAGGCTGTGCACCAACTCACCTTGGTCGAGCAGGTTGAGGATGTCGGTGCGGAATGAGGGATTGCCGAGGTAATCGCACAAGTACAAGGTCCGCAGCAGCTTTCCCAGGGCGTCGCCAGCCTCGAACGCGACGTGGCCGCGGCTGGCCGACCCGAAGCGATCAACCACGTAAGTAGCCGAGACCCAGCCAGTGCTGACGGAGGCCGCGATGCGCAATAGCGGGTCCCAGCCCCTGGCGATGGCCCGCCGCGAAACGGTTTCTCGCGCGACTGGCCGCAACCGCGCTGGGATATCGAGACCGCGAGGCAGGCAAAGCTTGCGGTCTTTCAGGCCGGCCAGCCGCGGGCACAGGTCGAAGCCAGTCAACTTGGCAAGTGCCATGGCGAAATGCGTGAAGCCGTGTGTCGACCGCGACACACGCTCAAGATCCACGAGGTCCTGACGCAGAGCGTCTTCAATGGCGGCGCCAGCCTGCCGATGGTTGAGGATGATGGGTTGATCATAAATGATCCCCCATTGGTCGAGCACATGGGCGTAGGTCCCGGCGGCATAGGTGCGCCGCCGTGGGTCGATACGCGCCGACCAGAGATAACGGGTGGCCTCTAGGCTCATCATGTCGGCCGAGGCATGGAGCCCCTGACCCCAACGTGAGACGATCGGCTGCGACCGCAGTTGGGTCAGGACTGCTGCATTCGCCTGTCGGAGCTGGTCGCCCAATTCCAGCCGGGCCATCATCTGCCCGATACTGTCGGCCCCGATGCCCGGCGTCATGCGCATCAGGTCGGCTGCCGTCAGATCCGACCCAAGAGCCACGAGGGCCGCATAGGCCGTCACCAATTCCTGCTCCGACCGCGGCGCCCCGGCCCAGCAGAGACCAGGAGAAACGGCTATGGCTATCAACCTCAACTAGGACATTTGGTAGCTGCGCCGGACCATCCGACCAAACAGCGCGCGTCGAAATGGCTCCAGTCCAGGGTCTTCGGTCTGGGCCTTCGGACGCGGCACGGCGATCCGGCCATCTTCGATATCCAGGACGCACGCGGCGACGGCTTCGTCCAGAGCTGCCAGGCCCGCCAACAATGCCGCCTCGATCTTGCCCAAATAGGATTGCGCCGACTCCGGTACGTTGAGACTCCGGGTTAGCCGCCCGCGCTCCCGCTCCCAGGTTCCGGCCGGAATAAGTCGGTCCTCCGGAGCGCGATGGTTGAGACTGTGTTCGACCGAGGCCGACCCGTTGTGCAGACTGCGCTTGAGCAGCATGACCGTCGCCGCCCGGTAGCTCTGGAGCGCCGCGGCGCGGTCAGGCTGGTTGATCAGCCCCGCCCATGTCGGCCCGAAGGGGTGATCGGCTGATTTTGGAAGCTCGACTCCGGCACCGCCGGGAATGGCGTTAAGCGTTGCCCATGCCTCCGCCAGCCGTGGGTTGGCGGAGAGATCCAGGCCAATCGCGTGCGCCGCCGCCAAAACTGCGGTGAGCTGTAGCGCATCGCCCGATAGTTCGCGACGGATCGCGGCGGTTTTGCCGGAAGCCGAACTCGGGCGGAAAGGGCCCAATCAGCGACTTAAGGCGGTCCCGTAACACTTCGGCCGCGATGGCCTCCTCGGCAAGCAGGGCGTGCAGCTTTGCGAGCGACGAGGCGGCGATGGAGGCGTTTCTTGCAACGGTCTGCACGCATGACTGGAACCGTTGCCAGGACGCGGGGCGCAGCTTTGCCGAGGGGGCCAGACTGCTCAAAGCCGAGCATCCCGACAAGGCCGCGCTGATCGATGCCTATGGCGCGCGCTTTGACGAGATGATGCGGGGCCCGATCGCCGGCAGCGTCGAGATCCTCGCCGATCTGCAACAGCGCGGCGTTCCGCTCTACGGGCTTACCAATTTCTCCGCCGAAACCTATCCGCCAACCGTCGCGCGCTTCGAATTTCTACGCTGGCTGCGCGGGGTTGTCGTGTCGGGCGAAGTCGGAGTGATCAAGCCCGACCCACGTATATACGAGATTGCGATCGAACGCTTTGCGATCGATCCGCATCGAGCGGTCTACATCGACGATGTGCCGATCAATGCTGAGGCCGCCGTTCGTTTCGGTATCCACGGCATCCATTTCACCTCGGCCGCATTGCTGCGCGTCGAACTCACCAGCCTCGGGCTTCTCTAGCCAAGGCGGCTATTGGGAGGGATCCGACGTCGGTCGACCGTTCTGCCCAATATCCAATTATCGCAAAAATCTGTTATCAAGAATAAAGGGCGGAGCTGCCTCTTAATTCTCTACGGCATCGGGGCGCTCCCCGAGAGACGTCGGCGTATGGCGCTCGCGGCGGCGGCCGAAGCCGTGTTCGCCGAGGATTTTGCCGGCCGTATCTTACCGTTTGAAGCTACGGCGGCCGCGCGCTATGCCGACATCGTCGTGGCGCGGCGCCAGGCCGGCAATCCGATCGAGGGATTCGACGCTTTGATCGCGGCGACTGCACTGAGCGCCGGCGCCAGCGTCGCCACGCGCGACATTGCCGGCTTCGCAGGCTGCGGGCTCACGCTCATCGATCATCAATCGCAGGATGGCGGGCTTAAGGACCCAGATGCGGACCTTGATGTCCCAGAGGTCTCCTTTTTGCCAGACATGGATCTGCGAACAGGATCGTTCTGCCGTTCTGCTCGCATAGAATGGAGGACCTTGCGCACCGCACCCTGACCTGACGAGGAGGAACGGAATGGCCCGCCGCAACCCGCCCCGCAAAGTCACGTATTTCGAACCGGTCGCGCCGCGCCTGGCGCGCAACACCATCATCGAGTCGACGTTCGAGGTCGGCCGCCGCTTCCGCTGCACGCTGCGCGTCGATTGCGGCCAGCTCGACCCCGGCGCGGTGATCCGGCCGATCCTCGGCGAATGGCACCCACGTATGCCCGAGCGCCTCGACGACGCGGAGCTTGCCGACTGGCGCGCCGGCCGCAATGCGGTCTATCAGCTCGCCGCACTGACAATTGGCGCGCGCCTCGCGGTCGCCGACGCATAAGGTGCAAAAGAATCCGGGCAATGTGAGGCAGATCACACGGGTTTCGAGACCGGCGCGATATTGGTGGCTCCGCCCCCGGCCGCGGCCGGGAGCGTGCGCGCTATGGAGGGCGCCATGTTGAAAGCAGAGCTATGGAACAAAAGCGTGCCGCGGGTCGAGCTTGACCAACGGGCGCGCGACGCCCGCCTCCGGCTCGAGCGGATTGGACGCCAGCTCGTGCCGCGCGCTGCATCGACCCGTTCCCCGCGCAGGCGGCTCCTTTATCTTTTCACCGGCGGCCTTTTCGTCAGCGCGTCGCGAGAAAGCCGAACCCGAGGGCCGCTGAGCAGTCGGCGGCCGCGCCTTCCCCAAATTCAGGAGGTCTGGCTCGAAGTGTGCGGTTCGTCCTGTCGCACATCAGACCTTTCGTTTTGCCACCCTTGCGCCGGATAAGATCGCGGCAGAGGGCAACCCCTGGCGCCGTGGGGGCGGAGAGGCTGAGTTGCAATCAGCCTTCACGGAGAACCCGGGCGATCTCGGCAATGGGAACCCCGTAGACCTCGGCGACCTGGCCAACCGTCATGCCGTATTTTACCAAGGTGCGGATGCGGGCAAATTGCGACCGCGGAATTTGGCGCGGCGTCTGTGGCTCGCGGCTGACAGGAGTTTCGAGCTGCTCGGTGGCGAACTGGCGCCGCCGGCGAGACTATTCTCAGCACACGCGGTTTGCGCGCCGATTGGTTGCCCGGAGCCGAGTCCGGAACTGATGGCTCGCACACTGGTGGTTTCACTGTGAACAATGCTTCGGCGGCTTGGCGCGCTCTGGTGATCCGCTCACGATCATCGCCGCGCGGATGCGGCTGTTGCTGTCGGCTAAGCAAGATTTCCTCGCACCAGTTTACCTGTTCCCGATATCGGGAGGCGATTCGTTAGTTTTCGCAAGCTGCGACTTGGGAGCTAAAGAGCAAGCTCAGCCAGCTCGCTGGCTCAAAGATCGGGCCGACGACACTGACGATGACCGCGAGAGTGGTAGTCAGCTAGAACCGGAAGAAACGTGACCCGCCCCCGCGCCGCATACGATTTTGCGACAATCCGAGCGCCATCGAGGAGCTGAGCCGCGGAGCGCACCCATGTGTCGGCCGGACAGGATAGCCAGCCGACGACCGACCCGACCCTCACCGTGGCGGTGCGGCGCAGGAAGCGCGGCGGGTCCTACTACGCTCAATTTATCGCCGGAGCCCATCCGGGGTAAGCGCCCTACCGCGCCGCCGCAACACCGCGGCGCGACCACCATGCGTCGAGACTCCAGGCGCCGGCGCCGAACGCCGCGACGTAAAGAAACCCGCCCGTCATCGCCATGTTTTTCAGGAAATTGATCTCCTGATTACGGTCGGCGAAATTCGTATGCGCGATCAGAGCGGTGGCGACGCACCATATCGCCAGCACCAGCCCAACCGGACGAGTGAACAGCCCGAACAGGATTGCCAGTCCGCCACCCAGTTCGACGACGACGGCAAGTATCCAGCCGAACTGTGCCATCGGCAGATGATGGCCGGCGAGCATCGCCTGCGTCGCTGCCGGTGCGAGCAATTTACCCCAGCCAGCGAGAATAAAGATCACGCTCATCGCGACGCGACCGAGCAGCGCGGCAGCGTTTTCGGTTCCCTGCATCGTCACCTCCCCAGATACCGCGAAGGCCGCCAAGCGTGTGCTGGGCGGCCCCATTTCCCTTTACGGTCATCGGCTCTCCAGCCTGTGCCGTGCGATCATTCTACCATTGTTCAAATGCTCCGGGAAGCGCGAGGGAAACCCCCTCGCACCGGCGGCAATCGAGGCAAAAGACGAGATATTGCGACTCCACCTGAATTTACGACTCGTGAGTTTCTGATCTCCTGATGCGCTTCGCGCTACGGCAGCAACCGACGAGCTGCCGCGCGCAGCGCGATTGCGCTGCTTCAGGTGCCCGATAAGTCGATTGGAAATCGCCACGCGCGGTCTTTGGTTTCAGAGGATCGCGAGAAGAGTCAAATAAATTTACACTGGGGAAATTGCAAATGAACCATGCTCGACTACATAGACCTCAGTCAACGACGTTGGGGCAGAAGATATGGCCGATGACAGCACTGCGCAGAAGGTTGATCCCAGCCTGGTTGCGGAGATCGTCAGTAGTTATGTCGCGCAAAACAGTATCGGTGTCGATCAGATCGCGGGGTCTGATCGCAACGGTGCACCGCACGCTCAGTGGTCTCGGCACGAACACGCCGGTGCTCGCGACCGAAGCGTTGACGCCGGCGGTGCCGATCCGGCGATCGGTGCAGCGCGAGCATGTCGTGTGCCTCGAATGCGGGTTTCGCGGCCTGATGTTGCGCCGGCATCTGCGCGTGGCGCATGGGCTGGAACCGGCGGCATATCGCGTCCGCTGGAAGTTGCCGGCTGATCACCCAATCATCGCGCCAACCTATTCGGAGCGGCGGTCGACGATGGCAAAGCAGATCGGCCTCGGAAAAGCGCGGGAAGCCGTTGTGTCGACGCCGGCTCCTGAAGTAATCGCCCCGCCCGCGAAGCGGCGTGGTCGCAAACCGCGATCGGCGGCCGCCGAGTAGTTCGGCACTCGGCCGCCCGCACAAGCGGCGAGAGCCCTTGTGGCTCCGGGCTCTACCCTGCTGCATCTATATGTGATAATGTCGTTTATCTGATACACGATATCGGTTAAGCTGCCCGCCAGGAGGCCCCCTCAGAAAATGCTCACTGCCACCCAACAGCGCGCCGTCGATCGCTTCGCCAAAAGTCTCGCAACGCTCAGCGATGATTCTCTGATCGATGCCCATCATCAGGCTTGGGAGGATCACCGAGACGCCCGTGCCGAGGGCAGCGACAACCTTGGCAAAGCCGGCGCCGAGAGCCTGGCGACCGAAACCGCGATGCGACATCGCTTTGCGGATTATCAAGGTCGTTACAAGGCGCGGTACCCGTGAAGCCCTGCGCACGCGGAAGGGTAGCTCATGAGGAACACAACGCGGCGCTCGCTACAGCGAGCATGGCGGATGATGACCTGGCCATTGTCGGGGCATATTGCCCTGGCGCTCGCAACCGGTCTCGCCTGCGGTCGCGCCGCCGCTGGGTACCCCAACATGGTCTCGCCACCCTACGCCGCGATCGTCGGCACGCTCGCCCTCTATCCGGCTATGGTCGCGACGTGGCGGCATCTGCATGGACCCGGGGGGAACGACCGCTGACGGACGAACTGGTGCCGGTGCCGGCTGCCGCATCGGTCGCGCTACGTCCGCGCGAAGCGTTTGTCCCGGCGCTTATCGCTGCCGCAGGCGAGCGGGCCGGTGTGCGATTCCTTGAATTCTTCGCGGCCAATATCCGCAACCCGCACACCCGCCGGGCATACTATCGCGCTGTGGAGGAATTTCTGGGGTGGTGCGCTGACGCCGGCGTGCCGTCGATCGCCGCCGTCCAGCCGGTGCACGTCGCAACTTGGATCGAAGCGGGGACACGCGAGCTCGCCGCACCGAGCGTCAAGCAGCGGCTCGCCGCGATCCGTCACCTATTCGACTGGCTCGTCACCGGCCAGGTCGTGCCGGTCAACCCGGCCGGGTCGGTGCGCGGACCCCGGCACGTCGTGACGTGCGGACAGACGCCGGTGCTCGATCCGGCCGAGGCGCGCGCGCTGCTCGACAGCATCGATGTGTCGGCGCATGCGGGTCTTCGCGACCGCGCCCTGATCGGGCTGATGGTCTATTCGTTCGCCCGGATCGGCGCGGCCCTCGGCATGACGGTCGAGGATGTCTTCACGCAGAATCGCCGGCTATGGGTGCGGCTGCGCGAGAAGGGCGGCAAGCGGCACGCGATGCCGTGCCATCACAACCTCGAGGAATATCTAATCGCCTATCTCGACGGTGCCGGGCTGCGCGACGATCCCAAGGGGCCGCTGTTCCGCACGATCGGACGCGGCACCGACAAGCTGACGCACACCGTGCTGCCGCAGGCGAACGCCTATGCGATGATCCGCCGGCGCGCCGCGGCAGCCGGCATCGCTACCAAGCTCGGCAACCACAGCTTCCGGGCGACCGGGATCACCGCCTATCTCAAGAATGGCGGCACGCTCGAAAAGGCCGCCGCGATGGCGAACCATGCCTCGACGCGAACGACGCAGCTCTATGACCGCCGCCGCGACGAGGTCAGCCTCGATGAGGTCGAGCGGATTGTGATCTAACGGCCGTCTCTTTTGCGCCCGATACCCGCCGTTCGCCGGACAGCGACTGAACCGCTGGAGTTCGACCCACAACGGCCGTTCAGCCCTTGAGAGCTGCTGTACCCGCCGCTTACGCCCATTCCGGGTAATAACAATGCATTGAGGGCCACCACCGAGGTTGTCCCGCGCCCAGCGAGATCCGTCGATTTTGTTGACAAGGGGTTCGTGTGCCCCGAGCGGGGCACGACGGTCGGCGAGTGACGCTGAAAACGGCCCGGTCATCTTACATCGGCAAGAAATGCTCAAAAGTTCGCCGCAAATGTTCCCTCCTTCGGCCGATAAAATGATATTGGAAAAGCAGCTATAATCCTGCCTTGATACAAAATTCGCACAACGTCGCGTGTCGTCGGCTGTTGCTCTATCCTGGCTTCGGAAAAATATCTCTTTAAGATTGCCCTGGCATCCGGCGGTTGAATACTGGCGACACCGCCGGCGCCGGCGCCGCCACCACCGTGTCGCAAGTCCGGCAGGAGAGCTTCTCCGCGGACGTGCCGAATCACCTTGAAGCGGCCGGGCACGTAATCGAGGTCTCGGCCGCGTCCTCGCCAAGCGCAATGTCGTTCGATGACCAAGGAAGCGGCGGGAATGGCCCGGGTCCATTGGCGACGCTTGGAGCCATTAGAGCTTCGCTTAGTGTCCACTAGGCCATTGGTGAACACTTCCGTTACGGTCTTTCCCATCCCCCGATCATCGCCCCAAGCGACGATCAACGGCAGGCGCCCTTCACCGAGCGCCTTCGTCTGACGACGCCGATCGAAGCAATTGTAACACAACCGACGCCGCGTGTGCGAACTCCAATCTCGTCGGAAACGTCGCCGTCGGCTCATGTCTCTTCGCCGGTCGCCAAGCGCAAACCGGAAAGCAGCAGCTCGCGGTGTTCCGCATAGCGATGAGGCACGAAATTTTGCGCCACGAGAGGAGTTATCGTGCGCAGTCGCCGAACGACGTCTCGCGCCTCCTCGAGCCGTCCCATATGAGCGTAAGAGGCGGCGAGATAGCGATACGCCCCCGGAAAGCCCGGATCTTCCTGGATCGCGAGGAGGAGGTTCGGCACCGCCTCATCAAAACGTTGGCTAAGGAAATGCGCAGCGCCGAGCACGTTTAATGTCCCACCGACCCTGGCACGGGGGCTAAGACGGAGCGATATCTTGACGTGTTCGATCGCACGATCGGGCAGGCCTGCCCAACAGCTCAGGCCGCCGCTGATGTACCACCCGCGCGCGAAGCTAGGATTGAGCCTCAGAGCGCGATCCACGAGCGCCATCATGGCACCTATATCTTCACCACAATAAGCGAGCGCTAGCGCAGCATTCGTTAGGGTCCCCGGATCGTCTAGGGCCGCTTGCAGAGCTCGCTGTGCCAGCTCGGCAGCCGCCCGGCGGTCCATGTTCGGATCTTCGCTCCAGCCGTCCAGGCAGCAGCGCATGTGGCAGACTGCGGCTAGGCCGAGTGCAGGCGCGTAGCACGGATCCCGCTCGATCGCCTGTTCGAGAAGGCTAAGTACCTGGACGACCGATTTCTCGGACGTCAAGTGCATCGCGTAGGCACGCAGATACAGATCATAGGCGGTGACATCGACCGTTGCCAGTTGCGAGGAGCGGCGGATCTCAGCGGCCTCCAGCGCCGGCTCGATAACTCTGGCGACGCTGACAGCCACCTTGTCCTGAAAGTCGAATATATCCTTAAGCGAGCCATCGAAATGCTCGGCCCAAATATGCGCGCCGGTTGTCGTGTCGATCAACTGCACGGCGAGGCGCACCCGGCGGCCGGCGCGGCGCACCGACCCTTCCAACAGGTAACGCACGCCGAGCTCAGACCCAACCCGCCTCACATCGACCGGCTGACCTTTGTAGGTAAAGCTCGAATTCCGGGCGATGACGAAGAGCCAGCGGATGCGCGAAAGCGCAGTAATGATCTCCTCGACCATTCCGTCCGCGAAATACTCTTGCTCCGGACCGCCGCTTAGATTGGCAAAGGGCAAGACGGCAATCGACGGCTTGTCGGGGAGAGTGAGCGCGGGTTGAAACACATCCGCGGTGGTCATCGGTGGGGCATCGCGCGGTGCCGTGGGTTTCTGCTCGTCGCGCACGACACCGATGAAGCGGACCCCTTTTCGGGCGACAGTTCGGATCAGTCGCTGAGCCTCGCCATTGTCGCCAATCGCTCTGCGCACGGCATTGATGCGGCTAGTCAGCGTCGATTCCGAGACGATCCGTCCGCCCCAAACCGCCCCCAAGAGGTCGTCCTTGCTGACAACCCGGTCGCGGTTCAGCACCAGGTAAACCAGCAGGTCGAACACCTGTGGTTGGAGCGCCACCGGTTCGCCGTTGCGGCGGAGCTCGCGCCGGTCGACGTCGAGCACCTGATCGCCAAAGGCAAATTCCACGGCCGCTCTCCCAGGCCCGGTCGGGTACCGCGTTCGTCAATGTATTATCAGGCCCGTCTCAAGGATAAATCAATTAACCGGCAAAGTCTTCGGCCGAATTCCCGGGCATGCTTGATGATGCTCATGGCAGTGCGGCGTGAGCCGGTTCGAACAACTTCCGCGCAATCGGAGGAACAAACTGGCGAAGACAGAACTGTGGCCATCGGTTTTCAGGTGCTCGAAAGATTTCACTACGAGTGCCGGCCCCGGAATGCATGCACCGCTGCCAATGCGCAGCATCTTTGATGCCGGAGGGAAGCGATGAACACTTATGGGAATGTCGCAGCGGTCATCAGTGCCCGTGCTTTGCTCGTCACCACAATATCAAGCGTTGGAGAGGGAACATAAATGAGCAGTCAGTTGCAGTTTGCCGCCATCATGGCTCCCGCAAACCAGAACTCGTCGTGGTACATCGGCCTCACAGCCGAGCAGGTAGGTCAATACTTAACACAAAACAAGGCGATGCTCACCGATATCAATGCATATGTTGATACCGACAGCACGGTCAGGTTCGCTGTCGTCATGGCTCCTGCAAACCAGGAGTGGTGGTGGTACGCCGGCCTCACCGCGGCCGAGGTCGGACAGTATCTAACACAAAACAAGGCGCGCCTCAGCAACATCAGCCCCTACATCGACACTGACCGGGTTTTGAAATTCGCTGTCATCATGGCTCCCGCAAACCAGGAGTGGTGGTGGTACACCGGCCTCACCGCTGCCCAAGTAAGTCAACACCTGACACAGAACATGGCGATGCTCACCGATATCAATGCATATATTGATACCGACAGCACGGTGAAGTTCGCTGTCATCATGGCTCCCGCAAACCAGGAGTGGTGGTGGTACCCCGGCCTCACCGCTGACCAAGTAAGTCAACAGCGGACACAAAACAAGGCGCGCCTCAGCAACATCAGCGCCTACATCGACATTGACAACGTTTTGAAGTTCGCTGTCATCATGGCTCCCGCAAACCAGGACTGGTGGTGGTACTACGACCTCACGGCGGCCGAGATCGGACGGTATCTAACACAAAACAAGGCGCGCGTGACAGCACTGTCGCCATTCCTTTCGAGCCTCACGAATAGCATTACCGTCGATATCTCTCCCAACGAAAGCGGCCTCGATGGCCACGCGACCCTCACGATCAAGGAGACGGGCGCTTACTCCTTCTCGGGCGGATGGAGCCCATCAAATATTTTTACTGGGCTTGTTGATCAGGACGTCAATCTCATTATCTCCGTCCGGGATATTCGAGGCACTGCTTGGCTATTCTCCACCGCCGGTACGGTGCCGATCGAGGGCAGTTTCACCTTCAACTACAACGCAGTGAACGCATCGCTGGCTGCAAATTGGCAATTCCTGTCGGCCGCCTATTGGTGGCACTTTGACTCCAACGCCAGTCTCGACCCTTTCGCAACGTGGAACGAGTTAGAGAATTTGTGGGAGGAGTATGGGCAGAAAATCCTCAATGTCGTGGAGGTCGTCGGCTCATTTTTATAGTAGTTGCCCCTTAATAACCGGACCGAACGCAGTGCTAGACCAAATGTCCGCCCTGAGTACTGGGCGACCCGTCTCACTGTATGCAGGTAACGAGGGTTGCGCCGGGCTGAGCTGGTACCGAGCCTCATACATAGGAGACGGGTCATGGCGGATCGTATCACCTATGTTGCGGGAAGGGCCGGCCCGAGCGATCCGGGGATGCCGGACATGGCCAGCCTGAGTGTCCTCGCCGACGCTCCTCCGCTCGGCGAGATATTCGACGACCAGGGCTGGAAACGGACCTTCGACCGAACCCAATGGGCCCTGACCATCTGGTTCCCCTTCGCTCTCGGCGATCGTGGCAAATCCGCCCTCTGGCCGAACACGCCGCCATTCTTTCTGCCGTACCCGGGTGACGGTGTTTGCGAGGTGAGCCGCGGGGAAAGCTTCCCCGGCAGCCCCGATTGTCCGCCCAAATGTGGAGACGGCGTCGCCCAGAGCGGCGAGACCTCCATGAACTGTCCGGGCGACGTGCGCCTGTTTCGATAAGACGGGACGCCGCCAATTTACTGGGCCGGTGTGACTGACTTGTTGTGCCGGCAGACCGAACATGCGATGATAGCGATTCGCAACGCTTAAAAGCAAAGGAGCAGCAAGTGAACAAGTTTACTGCCACGATCATCGGAGCTGCCGTCGGACTGATCTTGCCAATGCAGCTGGCGTTTGCGGACAGCGGCGCCGCGCTCGGGCCATTGTCCGAGTTGACTGGCGAGTGGCGGCAGTGGAGTTACTCGATACCTACGACGGAAAATCCGGCGTTGGACACGACCGGGCAAGATTGCATGGTCGGGCAACGGGGTTCTGTCTGGTTTCTCGCGGGTGTCTTTCTGCGGGGGAACCGCAACGCGCAGTTGCTCTGTGCCGGAAGGCACGACGCTCTTCTTCCCGGTTATTAATGCGGACCAAATCAACGCTCCAAACGTCTGTGGGCAAGGGCCTGCAAATGCGACGGTTAAGGACATGCGGGCAACCAACAAGAGCTCTATAGACAGCACCTCTAACCTGAAGCTCAAGGTTGACGGGAAAAATGCGAGCAATCTATTGCGGCGAATCCAATCACAGGTCTACGAGATTGCGCTGCCGGAGGACAACGTGTTCCTGACGCCCTGCGGTGGACCGGGCACGGTGCCAGCAGGAATTTACTCGCCAGCGGTCGATGACGGCTACTACGCGGCAATTGAGCCGCTGAAGCGCGGAGATCACACAATTTACTTCCATGCGGAAATCCCAGCGAGCCAAACTATTGAGGACGTCACTTACCATCTGACCGTCGTGCCGGTATTGACGAAATAATATCGCCGGGGCTGCGGCGGATTAGTCGCCGCCCGCCAAAGTTTTGCGGCAGGCTCGGTCAACCGCGTTCGCCGCAGTGCTACGGCCGACGATCGATAGGACGGCTCGAATTACCCGGTTTTGCGATGATTTTCGGCGCGTGAGCAGGCTGATGACGAGATAGGCCATGCCGATCTTGGCTCGGGCGCGGACCATGCCGACGGTCCGCGCCAAGCGCTATGGCCAGAAGGCGCTCGAGGAAAGCGTCTCGCGTGCCAAAGAGGTCGCATTGCGGCCAGCGATGACAACGGCGTGGGGGTCTGGCGCAGGATCTCGACCTCCCTGAGGTGCTGGTTGGTGGGACACGCATTCCCAAAACGTGCGAGAGAGGCTAAGATCAAGAGCGTCCCACCTTATCGCTACTGCGTTGATCTTTTGTAGAAGTGCAAGTACGGCCGGTGTCGCCAGCCCACCCGACCGGTGGACCAGCGAGGTGTTGATTTCAGTTGGCGAGCCCTGGTCTGGCGAGGGACGGCCGGGCGTGCTCGCCGAGCGTGCCGCGGGACAGCGCCAGTGCCGCGACCGCCCCGATTAGCGCCAGCGCACCCGCGGCGACAAAGGCCGAGTTGAAACTGCCGGTCGCGGCGGACGAGGTAGCCTGTCACGATCGGCGCCAGTAGGCCAAAGGTACTGCCGCCGAGGACCAGAAAGGCGAAAGCCCGCCCTGCGTCGCCGAGCGAGCGCAGCAGGTCGCTGACCAGGGCACCGTCGGCGGCCGGTCCGACATTGGCAAAGGACACCGCGATCGTCACCAGGAGAAGAACTCCCGCCAGCGATTCGACAAAGGGGATTGCCAGGCCCACTGCTGTCAACAGCAGGCACAGCGCCACCAGATAGCGGCGGTTGCCGCGGCGCACGGCATCGACCGTCGAGCAGCCTGTCGCCGGCCCAGTTAGCCGCAATGTCGACCGCCGAGGCGGCTAGAAACGGGATCGCGGTATAGAAACCGGAGCTGAGCATCGAGACGTGCCGCGCGGTTTGGAGATAATTCGGCAACCAGGACATGTACAAATAGACCGTGTAGACAAGGCAGCCCTGAGAAATGAACAGGCCCCACATGGCGGGACAGCGGATCAGCCCGAGATAGCCGACGCCCGCGTGGCTCGGCGGAGGGATGCGGCGTCACGCCCGGCCAAGATGTGCTCTCGCTCCGCTTGCGGTAGCCAGCGCGTCTTTTCCGGCGTCGATACCAGTGCGAGCCAGACCAGCACCCAGACAAACCCGGCCAGCCCGGTGATGATGAAAGACCACCGCCACGACAATGTCTCGATCAGCCAAGCCACGGCCGGCGCGCCGAGAGCCAGCCCGAGGCTCGATCCGGCAGAGATCGCGGCGATGGCGGTGCCCCGCTCAGTATAGGGCGACCATGACCGGACGCTGCTATAGGTGACCGGGGCGAAGGGCGCTTCGCCGACGCCGAGGCCCAGCCGCGCCACCAGCATCGTTGCAAAGCTACCAACTATTCCGGTTGCGCATCCGTGCCGCGGACCACACCGCGGTGGCGATCGAGGCGATGATGTGCGTGCCCCAGCGGTCGATCAACCGCCCGCCAGGCAGCATCATAAGCACATAGGCCCACAAGAACGACGAGAACAGATAGCCGAGCGCGATCGGCGACAGCCCGAACTCGTGTGCGATCGGCTTGCCCGCGACCGACATGTTGACGCGGTCGACATAGGCGATGGCATTGAACAGAAACAGTAGGAAAAAGACCCATACCGGCGGTGTGAGAGTCTTCATCGATGCGCTCCTCGAGCTTCTTTTGGGCCGGCGCCCGCGACAAGCGTGCGGGTGGGGCCACGTCGCGCGTATTCATAATCCAAAAAAGCGATTGTGCGGCTTTTTGAGTAGTACGGGGTTGTCGGCTCCCGAACCGCTGGGAGAGCGAATTGCCGAGTTCCGCCATTCCCCGTCATTTTGAACAGTAAGTGGAGCAGGATGTTGAAGACTATCTGGCGCGCGGGCCCGCACCGCCTTACCCTTCGCAGGGGCGCGTCCGTCAAAGGACCGATGAGCGCTCAAAAATCACTAATTTTCAAAATGACAATTCGCCATGCCGGCCTCGCTTTTCTACGTGACGATCCGGTGTATCGCACGCCGACAGCTATGCAATTTGGGTGGACTTTGGTCCTTCACCGAGACCCGTCCGGACGGCGAGGTAACAATGGCGGTAGGGAACCGGGTTACCCTGGTCCCCCCGCCCAGAACCGGACGTGCGGCTTTCCCGCATCCGGCTCCCACCTCGGATAGTGACGGCAAAACCTTGCGGCCGTCCGTACGCGCTCCGGTGTCGGTGGCACACGCTTTCCCGGCCCTGTGTCCGGCGCGTGCGTTGCTGGCTCGCGTTCTCCTCGGCCCCCGTCCTTCGCTCCATCGCCTCCGCTGCCGGTTCCCCGGTTTTGTTCGGCAACTTAACCGCTACTATGACGGAGTTCGACTTCTCGCGGCCGTTCATCATCGGCTTCGGCTCCTCGCCTTCCCGATGCGGACCAATCACGGCAGGCCGCCTTGCTGGTCAACCACGAGACCTCCCGGTTCCCGGACAAAGAGTGTCTGCACATGCCAGGGTCTCCGACCACGCCGGGTCGTCGGGGAGCTTGCGATAGCGCGCCCCTTCGTGTGGCCTTCCGCGTATCGGACGGCGTCGGCACCCGGGATATCGACCTTTTCGCGGCTCAATGGCTGGCCTGCGCACTCCCCTGTCAACGCTTCACGTGCGGCCTCACGACCGCCCGCGCATGACTTGGGGCCGATGTGGATCGCTACTCCTTCATCGTAATGGACTTGCACCATCAGCTCCTTGCCGGTCTCCCGGCGCACCCGATTCCGGTCGTTCCCGAGACGTCGATCGTCCGGCTCTTGTCGACCCTCAACCGCCGTTCACTTCGCGCGACGGGAGCGCGGGCTCTTGCCCCATTTCAGACAGCCGCCTGCCGGCGCCGAAATAGTTGTCCCCAGTCCCTGGGCGTCGGATTGGACCAGGGTCAAGCTTGCGGATCATGCCGGCTGCCGTCCCATAACGCCTCGAGCCATTCGCCGTCGATCTGGCCAATCGGCTTGGTGCACGCAACATCAAACATGTCCGT
>CAVZFB010000067.1:0-61966 GCA_963774345.1 uncultured Alphaproteobacteria bacterium | reverse complement strand
CGAACCGACCTTCGCAGAGACGCGCCTAGGCGACGAGGTAGCGCCGACAGCCGCCGTTCAAATACCGGTGTGTTGACGGGTCATGTTAACCCTTTAGGGGTTGACCTGCCCGTCACATTTGCCACAATTATGTTACGCTCCCCACAAAGAGCGAGGGAAGCGGCGACTCCGCACGGGTATCCGGGAGGCATGGAAACAACCCTTGCCAAGGGTACGATCTCCGATCGTTGAAAAGGTTTCTCGCACCTTGCAATCTCCAAGTGAAGGCCGAACCAAGCAACACCTGTCCAGCGAACAGGTCGCCTATCTCGATATGATCAGGATGGCGGCGGCAGAGCTAGTCCTGTTACATCACGGGCTTTTATACTTCTCACCCAATCCGCGAAAATATCTTGGGGATTTAGGCGTTGTGGTGTTTTTCTTAATTTCTGGCTTTCTTATTGGGCGTAGTGTTTTCACCAATGTGACGCGTTCTGGCTATGGCTTTTCTACTTATATGATTGATCGATTTGCGCGCATCTATACAGCGTACGTGCCGGCATTGATCTTGGTGGCGATCATAGACTATTTCCTCCTCAACATACCGGCATTCCCCGATCGAACTACGTATACATTACGGAACGCAGTTGGCAATCTTCTAATGCTTCAACAGTTTCCGATATTTGAGCTGCAAAATCACTTCGAAAATCACGGTTGGTTCATCGACAATTTTTCCTCAGGTCACGCATTTTGGACTTTGCCGATAGAATGGTGGATCTACGTAACGTTTGGGCTTCTTTTCTTCATGATCAAGGATCGATCTTGGACTGCGTTTCGAGTAATTATTCTAGCCGTGGCTGCTATTTCTCCACTATATCATTTCATTGCGCGTTTTTCAGGTAGCTTAACAGGTGCCTGGATGATCGGTTTGGGCTCAAGTGCCCTCTATTATTGGGGAGAAAGTGCACGAATTGAAATGTCGCGCGATCGCCGTTGGATGCTGCCCATGGCACTGGTCCTCACGCTGTTAGTGATTCCGATGGGACTTGCACGTCTAGCTTATTTTGGCCCATATGACATGCCATTCGCCGTCCTTCTTGCTGTTATGTTATTTGCGCCGCTTTTTATTCTGAAATTCCATCCGATTCGTGTACCAGAACTGCTTCAGGTATCGGCTCACCATCTAGCCTCGTATAGCTACTCGCTTTACCTCATACACGGTACGCTTGTGATTGCGATATGGACTTTGCACCCAGAGTGGGTTAGTGGGCCTTTCAAATTCGTATTGATGCTGGTGGGTATCAATGTTGTAGCATTCTGCTTTGCTCATAGTTTCGAGCTTCACTACCACAAAATAGCAGACCGCCTCAAAGCGTTAAAAAACTACCCGTACGCACAAAGAGAAAGCCTTCGCCGATGGTGGGAGTACGTCCGATAGACGCGCAAACGCACAACCTACGTGCCCGTACCTCGCTCTAGCCTAACTACTGATAGGCTGCAAATGCAGTTTTGAGATTCAACTGACCAGGATAGTAATTCGGGTGTAAGGTATCCTGCATGTCGGTCGTATCGTTAACGTAATGTCGCACCGGGACGAAGACTACGCTTAGCCCGTCGCCAATGAGTGTAGAAGCAGCGTTGAGCGCATCAGTATTGTACGCCGCAGTATCTGCAGCCTGGCGATCATTCTGCTGTCGTAGAACGCCCCCGATCAGCACCTTGCAGCACGGGGTCGCCGCAGGAGTGCCCACTCCGAGGATCGACACGATCCCACCCGAGCGTGTTACCGTAAACTGCATCGCATGCCTTCCCGCCGACAGCCCCGTGACACGAATAAGGCCGAAGCCAGGATATTGCAGAGAAGCGTCCGGCGTGACATTCAAGGAGACTGGCGCTCCACCGTCGACAGAGTAAGTGAAAACCCCGCCGCCGCTCCTTGTGAGGAGGTACCACGCATATATGACCCCTCCGCGCACCACGATCGAGCAGGACAGCGTATTGCCGCTCGCGGACGATTGCAGCCCCAGACCCGGCACGAAGTTCCTATCATCAGCCGACCAACTTCCCGTAGCAGTGCACGCAGTCGCTGGGACTTTCGACGTTATCGGGACCGACAACCATGAGGCAGAAGCTTCCACGCAATTCTGATAAATCCGCTGGTGAGCACCAACCTTGACTGCCTGGGCGTCATTTGTTCCGATTAGGATTGTGTAGAGAGGGTTGCCCGAGGCACCAGGGTTCTCATGGGGGGAGACTTGACTCCCCATATCGCAGCCGCGGTAACCGTTCCGAGCATAGTTGGTGAGGGTCCAGCCATTTGCTGTGGCGAGGATGTTGGCATAGCTCGGTGACGCGTGGGTGATGCTGTCGCCGAAAGAGTGATAGGTCGAGAAGGTCAATGCTGCATGCGTAGCACCACCACCTCCAAGCACATCTATCGGCAAGGTCAGCGACAGCACTCCTATCAAGAAGTTCCGCTAATCCATGTCCGCTTACTCGTTTTGCCTGCGCCGCTAGGTCGGGGGCTGCTCACCATTATTCCTCTCTCCCGCGGGCAATACAAAGAGGGGACGTATCATCGCCCGGCAGTGGAAGTGATGTCGGCACCCGCGGCGCCCACGCGAAATCCAGGGTAATCACGGCCGGTAGCGGCTCGATCGGTTCCCGCGACAACACCCGGCCGAGCAATATCAGGAATGCCGCCAGGTTTTGATGCGCTTGCTCGGTGAGGTAGGTCTGTCCGCCGGCGTCGTCTAGCGTCCCCAGCGACCGCGGTCATCGTATTGGCAGCGCCCCTGGGCCGACCTTGCCGGCGTTCGGCGGGCGAGTTCCCTGCGGGGCAGGCATGGCAGATACCCCTATTTGAACAAATCGATCAGCACTTTACAGTTGCGCCGGCCTGAGAGCTACCGCTTCGTGTCGCTGCGCTCGCGGATCTGGGGAGCGCGCGGTCTGCAGCCGCACTGGGTCCGGACTACGGTGCGTGTGTATGACGTAAAGATACTTCACAAATTGTATATCATCGGAACTGTCCACGGTCAGGGTTATTGGGACAACGGGCTAGGTAAAATAAGAGAGGCTCTGGCTCATCGGTTTGGTGATGTCAGGCGGCATGCAGCTGGTGCTGCAAGCGGCGGTCGGCAATGGTCTGTCGTTTGATCCTTTCTCGTTCTGCCAGGATGATAGGTCCCGCGTCCGAAGTAGACGTCGGCGGGAGTGAGATTGTCGATGCTCTCGTGGTAGCGACGGTGGTTGTAATCGGCGACGAAGGCGCTCGATCTGGGCTTCGAGATCGCCGGGCAGGTAGTAGTTTTCCAACAGGATGCGGTTTTTGAGGGTCTGGTGCCAGCGCTCGATCTTGCCCTGGGTCATCGGATGATAGGGCGCGCCACGGACGTGTTTGATGTTGCGGGCACCAAGCCATTTGGCGAGGTCGCCCGCGATATAGCTGGAGCCGTTGTCGGACAGGAGCCGTGGTCGATCGGCAGGCGCGGCCTGGTCCAGCCCGCTGGCCTGCAGCGCCAAGTCGAGCGTGGCGGTGACATCCTCGGCCTTCATCGTGGTGCACAGCTTCCAGGCGACGATGTAGCGGGAAAAGTCGTCGAGCACGGTCGACAGGTAGAACCAGCCCCAGCCGATCACCTTCAAATAGGTGAAATCGGTCTGCCACAGCTGGTTGGGTGCGGTGGTCTTGTCCTTGAACGCGTCGGCGGCCTTGATCACGATGAAAGCCGGGCTCGCGATCAGGTCATCGCGCCTTCAGCAGGCGGTAGACCGAAGCCTCTGACACGAAATAGCTTTTCGTGTCCGTGAAGCGCACCGCCAGCTCGCGCGGCGACAAGCGCAGGCTCGTCGAGCGCCAGCTGGATGACGTTGTCGCGCACGGCATCCGGAATGCGGTTCCAGACGCGGTCCGGCCGCGGCGAGCGGTCGTTCAAAGCCTCCGGCCCGCCGCTGCTGTGCCGGTCGTACCAGCGGTAGAAGGTTGCCGGGGGAATGCCGAGTTGGGCCAGGGTGCGGCGCACTGGCAGCGGGGATTGCTCGACCAGCCGGATGATCTCCAGTTTCTCGGCAGCGGGGTATCTCATGCGCCGTGCTCCCCAGCCCCGAGCGTGCTTTTTTTCAGCAGCCGGTTCTCGAGCATCAGCTCGGCCACCACTTCCTTCAGCGCACTGGCCTCGCGGCGTAGATCCTTGACCTCGTCCGAGGTCGCCGCCCGTGCGGTGTCGCCGGCCAGGCGCTTCTTGCCGGCCTCCAGAAATTCCTTCGACCAGCGGTAATAAAGGTTCTGGACGATCCCTTCGCGGCGGCACAGCTCGGCGATGCTGTCCTCGCCGCGCAGACCGGACAGCACAATGCGGATCTTCTCCTCCGCCGAAAACTGCCGCCGGGTGGCGCGGCGGATCGCCTTCACAACCTGCTCCGCCGGTTCCTTCACCGGCCCGGATCGCATCCGAGCCGAAGCAACCAAGCTTGCGATCGAGCGCAGCGCCATCACGATGGAGCGCGTTGCGGTTGAGTTGGGTCGCATAGGGTTCGCCAACATGATGGATTACATGCGGGTAGACCAAGGCGGTGACCCGGTGCTCGACTTTGGCAACCTGACGCGAGAGCGGGCCGCGGCGATCACGGCGCTGCATGTCAGTGAGAAAGGCGGCATACGCTTCAAGCTCGGCGACAAGCGCGCGGCGCTGATGGATATCGCCAAGCTGTTCGGTTGGACCGTTGATAAACGCGAAACCAAGGTGGTCGACGAGTTCGACAACATGACCGACGAGCAGGTCGCGGCCTGGCTCGACGAACGTGCCGAGGCGCGGGTGAAGGTGCGTCGCCGCCTGAGCGAGGATGCGCTGCGGCGCGGCGGCATCGGGACGCGGCGACCGACGACAGCGTGGAGTAAGCCTCACTGATATGCCGCAGGCGACCGAAATGGGACGCCGATAGAGGAATGTGACGCGTCACTCGGGCGCTGTTGCGCGTCACCGCAGATGATCATCAAGGAACCTGTACAGCGCCTTCCGCACGGCGGCGAGATTAGCTCGACTATCACGAGCGACGTAGCCTCAAGGCAATCGCCCGTTCGACAAGCTCGACCACGGCGTCGAGGACGGCAGCGTCGACCCGATCGGCGCCATCGAGCCAGCCCAGGCGGCAGAGATCGTCAACCGCGTTCTGCAGGATTTCCAGCCTCAAGACCATGGGGCGGTGTCTCACCCTCGGCAGGATCGCTTCTGCCTTTGAGAGCAACGCGCGCGTTGCGGCAGAGCCACTCGTGATGTCGGCGAGGGTCAGAGCGCCGCTGGCGATGGCATCGAGCACCCATGCCCGCACGGCGGCATGAAATGCCCGCCGGCATGCTGGGCGGCAAAAGCGTTGCGCGTGGCCACCGCGCCGCGGCCGGAACAGGCTCGTGCACCAGGAGCAGCGCACCGCGTCGCTCATCGCAGCCGGTCACCCAAATCTTGCGGCAGACACAGTCTCCGAACCGCGGTCCGTGGCGTGTCGGCGCGATGTGCCGGTGAAGGCAAGGTGAAGGCAGGGTGAAGGGTCATGGGGTGGCTACGCTGTTGATTTTGGCTGTGGGTGAAGAGGTGAAGGCACTTTCACCTACCTTACGCATGTGTGCGCGCGCATGCGTACACATGGAAAGTTTCCGCTATATCTGCCTTCACCTCTTCACCCTTTAGCAAATTCAGTGGTTTAGGTGCCGGTAGCGGCTTCATTTTGGCTTCACCTGCTCTTCACCTTTGGCGCCAACCGCTCGTGTCGAGGTCGAGCGGTTTGACTTCTTCAATTCCGTCGCTCGCGGGGTCGCTATCGGTCGCGAGGATCTTCAGCCCAGTGAGCCAATTGCCGGATTTCGTGTGCCGAACGGCAATGCCCGGAACGGTCTTGTTCGCCTGAAGCCGCTGCACAAAACCGTTGACCGCGGGGATAGCGCTCTCCCGGAACCCCTCGGCGAGTGCCCACTGCCGGAATAGCGAATATGCGTAGCCGCTCTTGATCCCAATTACCTTTTGCCCCGACACAGGCGCATCGGACTTCTCGACCCTCGCTTGAACCCAAGCCTGTACCGGGTCCGCTCCGTACAACCAATTCTGCAGTGCGGATTTGCTCGACGCTGGGACGGTGAAGCCGCGTTGCCGGATCAGCCGTGACGCACCAGCAACAGCCAATGCCAACAGCAGGTCCGGTTCTTCCGCCCCGACCCGGAGCCCGATGTGCTCTATACGCTCCTCTTCCGGGATCACACGGTTGAATACGAGGACCTGCACTCGGCGCTGCACCCCGCGGTCCATACCGCCGGCAAATGCTGGAAGGGTGTTGGTTGCGTAAACGTGCTGCGCCACCGGGCGGAATGTGCTCATGCTGCGATAGACGTCGCGCCCGGAAACCGGCTCGCCGGTGACAACCGCTTTGAAGGTGTCTGAGGCGATAGCGGCCGAAGCCGACAGCTCGTCGGCGGCATTGAGCAGCTTGCTTCGAAGCCCGACGATGAAGCGTTCATCCCCCATCTTGGCGGCCGGCACCGAGGCCACAGCGGAGACCGGCAACAACCCTCGGATCAAGTCGAGGATCTGGCTCTTGCCGTTCTCGGCTGTCTCGCCTTTCAACACGATCGCTTTCGGCTGACGTAACTTGGTCGCATAGCCTAGCGCTGCTGAGCCTGCGATTTCCGAGACGAGCTTGCGCTTGTCGAATTCGTCTTCGTCGCCCTTGAATACGCCCCCGAGGAGCCGCCCGAGCAGCGAATCCGGCAACGGATCTTCGGCGTCGATGCTCCCCGCTTGCCATCGGCCGGGAAGGACGTGGCGGCAGCGGTGCTTGCGGTCGAGGGGGAGAAGGCTCGGCTGCCCGGCGGCGTCAAAGGCGATGAAGCCGGACGCGCAATTGATGCCGACCCGGGCGCCCTCAAAGAAATCGAGGCGCGCGAGCATCGAACCCATCTCGTGAAGAACGCTGTCGACGCGCCCCTTGCTAAGCTTAACCGTCGCGGGCTCGCCGGTCGCGGTTTGGTAGAGTGCACCATCGTACAAATGTACAGCGCGCCGCGCTATCGCATCCGCGATCGGCTGCCAGTGCGTGCCGACATACCGCCAGAACTCCCCGTCGGCGAATACTACTTCGCCGAACTCCTGGCGGAAATCCGTGGCGACGCGCTCTGCGATTTCGACATCGGAGCCGATTTCGAGATACTGGCGCTGCGGCGCGCCGCCGCCGTCGCCGGGCGCAAATTCTTGGGTTTGGTCGAGCGCCGCCCGAATTTCCGCATCGCTCATGACACAGCTCGCGCCATGTCGCTAAAGTCGCCCCGCCCCGTTGGTGGAACGACGACGCGAACCTTGCGGCCGTAGGTCGTCCAGCGCCGCGCTGCGGCGTATGCGTTGGCGAGCCCGGTGGGGTCATTATCCGCTGCGATAATTACTTCATGAACCGACGGCGGCAGGATCAGACTGCGGATGCCGCCTGCGGACAATGCTGACCAGGTCGGGATACCGGTCGCCTGCATGAAACTCAGTGCCGTTTCGATCCCTTCGGCAATGGCGAGTATCGGCCCCGCCGGGGCAAGAGGCACCGCGCCACCTTTGCAGGGTCCAAGGGTCATTTTGGCGGGATCGAGATCGGCCTTGCCAGTGCCGTCGGCCCGCAAGAACGTCCTATGGATGGCAACGAGCCGATCGTCACGCACCACCGCGGCCACCATCATTGGGTGGTATTGGTCGGGGTCACTCGGGTGCTTGCCCGCAGCAAATCGCAATATTGGCGGGATCGGACCGCCATAGCCGCGAGCCACGCGCAAATACGTTTCGACAGCCGTGCCTTCGGCCGGCCGAGCGCGCCGCCAGATCGCAAACGCTGCCTGCGCTTTTGACGGATTATCCGTAGTCTCGGCTGGTTTATCTCGCTGCGCTAATTGTCGGCTGAATGGAGCCTGGCTCTTCCGATGAGTAGATAGCTGCTTCCGCTTGATCGCTCGCTCGCCCTTTTGCGGCACGAGCCCTGTCCGTTGCAACACCTCGCGTACATCGGATTGAGAGCAGCCGCCGGCGTGACAATGGTAGAGCAGCACACCGTCGCGGACCGCGACGGTGAACCCGGTCTTGTAGCCGCAGCTCGGGCATTTGCCGGTGTACTCGCGGCCGGCGCGGTGCAGCCCGAAGGCGCGAGCGATCGTCTCGGCGCTCGCGTTCATGCCGACCCTCCGCGCGGCATGATGTCGAGATGGGCTGCTTGCGGCGCCGCTTCTCGGAGAAATTCGGACCACTCCGCGTGATGCGCGAGTTGTGTCTCGATGACCAGGACATTGGCGCCGAGCGCCGCCGTCGTCGCAAACAGGGCGTAAAATTCGACGCTTGCTGCGCCCGAGTAGACCGCGAGCCCGTCAGCTAGCTTGGCGAGGCGGCGCAAGCCTTCCCGATCGTAGCGACATGGGCCATAGCTAACCTCATTGTCGTCGCCGACGATCGCGATCCACGGCCTCCCGATATCCTGCGGCGGCGCCGGCGCAATTCGATGGCCGTGCCAGATCAACAAGAGCTTCACGCCGGCCTTCATCGCCTCGACGAGCGGTGCGTGAGCCGGCGAAGCGGTACGCAGCCATTCGGCACCCGCCGGGGTAAGAAGGCGAACGGCGTTCATCGGCTGCCTCCCGCGTCCGACGCGTGGTGCTTTTAGGGTTGTGGTGGTATTGAGACGCCGATTGCCGTCGTTACCACCGGTCTCGGTCGCGCCCGCCAACGCGCCGGGGCCGCCTTGCTCGGGCACGGCTCAACGGGCCTTGGTGCTGCAAGCGGGCTCGGAAGTTGACAAGTGGGCGGGAAGGGACTCAATATAGGCCCTCACGTCGGATTGCCGGTAACGGACGAGCCTGCCGATCCGAATGAAGGGAATACCGGAGCCTATAACTCTGTCTTTTTGCAGCGTCGAACGTGCGCGCCCGGTAATTTCTTGTACATCACGGTCGGACAGCAGTGGATCGAGCATTGGTACCTCTTTAGCGATGCGCCGAAGCGGCGCGCCGTAAGAGATCGCTCCATGCAAATACCCGAAAAAGTCGACCCGAAATTGCCCCGAACCGATAATTTCGGGGCTTAGGGCTCCGGCGACCGCCGATCTGAGGCCCAATCCCGATAATCGGATCGAATGTTGTTTTCGATTGTCTTGCGTTTCACCGCCTGCGCCGTCGGGTAACAGTTGCGGAACCAGCCTTCCAACTCTGTCGCTTCCTCCCGTAGCGACGGCTTGCAGTGGTTGGCGGCTCGGCGGCGGCCGAATTCAGTCCGGATAATATGCATGCCCTTTGAGGGCCGACCGGGCGCGCCGGTCGGCATGAACGGAACGGGATCCGTTGCGCGCAGATTTCTCGACAGCATGCGGTCGAACGGGATTGACCCGGGATATGCCTGGGCCGTTGTCGGAGGCAGCCTTCCGCTCCGGCTCGAAATGCGCCGGCCAGCGGTAACTATGCGATTCCAGCCATTTCCGGGCCAGATCGCACGACACCCAGCAGCAATTCAACACCGTGAGCGGCAACGAAGGTGCGGGAGGTGTCGCGGCGCCGACGAATGCGATCTCGAACTGCTCTCTGGTCAGCCGGCAGCGCATCACGAAGGTGTCGACGTAGAGGATCTTGGACCTACCGCCGCGGTCAAACTCACCTTTCCGTACCGAATCTGCGAGGCGCTGGTAGGCGACTTCATGAGCCTTTGCCTCGTCGTCAAGACTGGCGGCCGTCGTCGATCGAGCACACCAATCGGCGAGATCGACAAAGCTGATCCAGCGTCTCGCGAAGCGCTGCCGCGCAGCGAATTTCGCAATCCACTTCCGGCGCCATTTCCGGCGCCGCCACCGAATCTCTCGAAGGCTTTCTTCGTCAGACACGCCTTGCCGCCTGTGGGCGCGCGCAGTAGCAGCGGAGGCCCAGCGCGCGGTGCCCGTGCATATCGGCTGCAATCACCAATCACGCGGCTCGCAAGGTTGGAATCGCCTCGATTTCCGCGGCCTTCTCCCGGCGCAGCCGCTCAAGGTCGTGCCGCGTCTGCAATGCAAGGCAGAGTTCGGGGCCGTTGCCACACAACTTGCCGAGCCGCAGTGCCATCTTGGGCGTCACCGATGCCCGTTCGGAGAGGACCGCGTGCAGCGCCTGCCGCGATACTCCGAGGAAGTGGGCAATCTCGGCGCGCGGGCGGCCGAGTGCAGGCAGGATCTCCTCGCGAAACAGCTCCGCCGGATGCATCGGTGGCAGCCCGACTTCCGGCCTCGGCTCGATCGTCAATGGTAATCCTCCAAATCGACGGCGACGGCATCGGCGCCGTGACCCGGATCGCCCAGAGCGCTTCGCCTTGCAGCGAGTGCCAATAGAAGCCGGGCAGGTTGAGTTGCTCGCGCCAGCTCGCGGCGTCAGGCGCACGCAATGTGCGCGCTTCTCGCGACGTTCGGCACGTTCACCCCGCTCGGATCGCCGGCGTCGAACCACCGCTTCACTCCCGGTTGCGGAAACTCCATATCACCAGCGGAAAGGTGATGCCGTTGCCTGGCAAGCGTCAAGTGTCGCTTGACGTTGCATTCGGTTCACGCTGGCAGAGTCGATTTGCGGCGCAGTAATCATCGAAATTATGCGGAACGCTCGCGGTCGACGTGCCGAGCGGCAAGCCTACAGCGTGAGAACGGCCGGCACACGAAATGCGCGAGTGGCGACGTTAGATCGTCGGTTCCTGCGTCGATCGGGCGCCTGCCGCGAGGGCGCGCGGCAGGCTATTCGCAGGCAATCCCGCTGCGAGCGCGCGGGGCCCTGGGTTCGCTTCCGGTGCGGCGTAGGTTTGGCGGGATTCCGCCGAGCAGCTGCGGCCAACCATGGGACGGCAAGATAAAAGCGCGGCTGGCTGTCCAGGCGTAGGTGGTTGGTAGGACTGAAATTTCTGCGCGGCGCCGACAAATGTCCGGCGACACATTCAAGGGAAAGCTTAATGTTTTCAATGCTCGCGGCGCCATCGCCGCCCTTAGTCACTGCGACGATTACCGCACCCGCGGGCTACGCGCCGGACCGCAGTGGCACAACCTCTCCGCGATCTTCGCGCCCGACGAGAGCCGCGGCGATTCGCGCGGACACGCGATCGGCCGCCGCGACAAGCGCCGCGTCGGGGCGGCGGATATAGTGCCGTTGGGTCACGCCGCGGCGCGAATGGCCCAGCAGCTCGGCGATCGTCGCGTCGCTGTATCCCTCATCGGCGGCGATGCTGCCGAACGTGCGCCGCAGATCGTGCGAGCGCGCATCCTTGAGCCCGGCCGCATCGAACAGCTCGGCGATCGAAGCCTTCAGCTCGGCGCGTCCGCTGCCGCCGCGATTCGGGAAGACCCACTCGTCGGACAGCCGCGGCAGCGATTGGAGAAGATCGCGCGCCGCCTTGGCGATCGGCCGCGTCGAGCGTCCGGTTTTCGTCGCTTCAAGCCGCAGGCAAGAGCCCGCGAAGTCGATTTCGCCCCATCGCAGGGCGCAGGCTTCCTCTCGCCGCAAGCCGGTCAACGCGATCAGTCGGACCGCGGCCACCGGCATCGGCAGTCTCGCCTCGTTCTCGTCGAGCGCCTTGCCGAGCGCCCGCAGCTCGTCGCCGCCAAGAACGCGGTCCTTCGCCTCGCCGCGCATCGTCTCGACGCCGTGCGTCGGGTTCGGTCCGGTGACCAGCTCGCGCTTCTCCGCCCATGAGTAGATGCCGCCCAGCAGTTCGACGACGCGGGCCGCGGTACCGGCCCCCCGTGACAACTGCTCGGCCACGCGACTTCACATTCGGGTCGATCGTGAAAGACGGCCCCGGGTCGCCCCCAGCCGTGATCTCCTGCCCCCGCGGCTTGCCCTTGAAGATGCCGGCGGTCTTGCCTTGGGCGATCGCATCGGCCATCCGCTGCACGTCGGCGCGCCTCAGGTCGCGAGCCGGGATCTTGCCGATCAGCGGCTTGATGTGCCGGCCGATGCGCCCCTCGTCGATCGCGACCGTCGTCGACCGCTTCGGGCGCTTGAAGCGGGTCATGACCAGCCCGGCGCGCGCGGCCGTCAGATATTCATCGCATAGTTCGGCTACGGTGAGCGCGGTGCGGGCCTCCTGCTTCTCGCGCTGTGGGTCGCGGCCCTCCGCGGCGGCTCGGATGATCGCCTCGGCCCTTTTGCGCGCTTGGTCGACCGTGAATGCGCCCAAGGCACCGATTGTGACGCGGCGTTGGCCGCGCCCGACCCGGACTTGGGCGACGAACACCTTCCGGCCCGATGGATAGATCCGGGCGCCGAAGCCGGAGAGGCTGCCGCACCAGACGAAATATCGCTCGGCCTGTGGTTTGGCGGCATCGAGCGTGCGCTTCGTCAGAGCGGCCATGGGATCTCCCCCGGTTCGGAATGGGAAGCATATGGGAAGCAGACGGAAGGAAACAAGCGGATACTGCCGGCAAGAAGATGCAGTATAAATTCATCATTTTCCGCCGATTAGGAAACACTCGGCAACTGCCGGAAACCCATTTGACTACGTTGACATCGTAGGGGTCACTGGTTCAATCCCAGTCGCGCCCACCATCCTAAGAAGGCCACCCTCGAGGCCCTAGCTGATAGTGTCGCGGTCGGTCGGCTCCGTTGTCGGCGCTCCCGGGAAAGCTGGCATTAGGCGTGCGGTTGACGCCGCACCGCGCTTCCCCCAAATCTTCGGCGCCGGCTGCGGCGGCCGAACTTCGCGCGCGGCCGTCCGTGTCAGCAAGGGAGTTCCGCATGAGCGTGGCTGCAATGAACCACTTTACGGTGTTGAGCGACGACCTCGAAGCCACTCGCCATTTCTATTGCGACCTGTTCGGGTTCAGGGTTGGGTGGCGCCCACCCTTCCAGTTTCCCGGATGGTGGCTCTATGCCGACGGCGACACGCCGATCCTGCATGTCATCCATCGCGATCCGCTGCCGACGGAGCGCGCGGGGGTGCTCGACCACATGGCGTACAGCGCCAAGGACCTGCCCGGGACCGTCGCGATCCTGAAGCGCGAGGGCATCGAGTACGAGTTGCGCCGCCTTCCCGGTGGTGGCATCTGGCAGCTATTCTTCAACGACCCGCACGGCGCCAAGGTCGAGTTCGATTTCGACAAGGACGAGCCGGCGCCTGCGGATCACGCCGCGGCTTGACGTCCTGAATCGGCCCGGTCGGCCCCGCTCGCGGCGCGCTCTCCCGCATGCTTCTGATCGCCGGATAGCAGGTCGCCGGGGCCTAGATCGCGGACGGACCACTCTAGCCGGTGGGGCCCGGCGGCGGATTGGGTTCTGCCGCCGGCGGAGAAGGTGGAAGACCGTGCCCAAGCTTGCGGATCGCCGGCAGCTTGCGCAAATTGTGGTAAAGCCACAAGAATATTACCACT
Organism: uncultured Alphaproteobacteria bacterium; assembly: GCA_963774345.1. GTDB lineage: Bacteria > Pseudomonadota > Alphaproteobacteria > ATCC43930 > CGMCC-115725 > AP-15. The sequence goes on along the minus strand of CAVZFB010000067.1, from coordinate 48,607 downwards.
TCAAAGATCCCAATTAGACCGTGGCTCAGCCTCCCGGCCCCGACGAACACGATCGCGGCCCAATCGAGTATCGGCAGGCACATCACTGTGATCGAAACGGACACCCACAGCGAGTGAAGCCAGGGGTTTATGGTCCCGTTGTGATAAACCAGATCCGCGGCGCCGATACTAACCACGCCGATCAGTAGGGTGACGATTTCTGTCGGCAAAATATCCGGCATTGCGGGCTCCCGACCGCTTGTTGGCAGGTATCCCGTCGGATTCTGTCGTGGCTATGTTGCGGAAGTGTTTAATCGGAGCCGAGACGAGCCCGCGATCGATGCGATGTGTCGGACAACTTTACAGCGGCGTCGGTGTCGTCTGAAAAAACGACGGAGATACAGTCTATTAGGTGGATGGCATACATTTTGCCTTCTTTATCTTTTGCTGGTCTGCGTCGGCCGGCTATGGGCGAGAGGCGCAAGAGAAAACCTTATGCCACGGGCGATCCCCCTAGCCGAGCAGAAGCTGCCGCTGTCGACGGCAATATTGTCAAACGTCGCGCTGGTGTTGCTGATGTGGAACCTGGCGCTGCGGTTGGCGCTAGTCGTCGGCAACTGGGCGAGCGTCTCCCTGTGACGCGCTGATCGGCGCCACGTCTATTGGATTCGCGCATTCCGCACAGCAAGCGCCATGGCATTGTCGAGCCGGGTATAAAAGCGCTTTGTCGCAACCGTCGACAGATTCGGAAGATCACCCATGACTTCCTTCCACGCCCCAAGAGCGGAGCAGTCGGGACGTGCGGCCGCCCTCGCTCGCGTTGGCGTCGCCGAGAGGTCTGCGCACATGCCACTGTCCTGCAGGACGCGGTCCAAATAGGATGCGACGCCCGACACGGATCCATTGGCGGGCCGACCCGCCTTAACCCAGGATTCGAAATTGCCGATACCCCAATTATAGGCAGCGATTGCGTCGGGCCAATCTCCATATCGGTGGTAGAGCAGCGCCAGATAGGCGCGACCCATCGCGCGATTTTGTTCGGCATCGAACCGGTCGCCGCCGCCGACATCCATCGCGGCGGCCAAGCTGACCTGCATCGGTCCTTGCGGGCCGATCGGGTCTGCGCGCCACATTCTCTCGTCGGCGCCATGGCTTGACTCGGCGCCGTCGACCGCAAAGGCAACTCGATCGAGCGGGTTGCCCGGAGCTGGTTTTGCAGCGTGCCGCGGCTTCCGCTCGCCTGCGAAGGTCGATGCGGCGATAAACTGGCTCAGCAAAAGGAGGATTGCCGCCGCTCGCGAACAGCGCATGTCGAGATTCCGTAAAGGCTTGACAGCGCCAGGATAGCTTGCGTCAGCAGATGGTCAACGCAACATTCGGTAAATTTGGAATAATATTGGGTTAACGAAACGCAGATCAATATATAGTAGTAAAATAGGATTGATTCCGCCTATATTTAGAGTAGGAGAAACCAGCACGACAATGCTGGAACTCCGCGAAGCGTCGTTTTACAGCACCTCGAACAGTCCGGCCGCACCCATCCCGCCGCCGATGCACATGGTAACCACAACATAGCGTACGCCGCGCCGCTTGCCCTCAATCAGCGCGTGACCGACCATGCGCGCTCCGGACATCCCGTAAGGATGACCGATCGAGATGGCGCCGCCGTCGACATTGTAGCGCGCGGGATCGATGCCGAGCCGGTCGCGGCAATAGAGGGCCTGGACCGCAAACGCCTCGTTCAACTCCCACAGACCGATGTCCTCGATCTTGAGCCCGTGCTGCTGCAACAGCTTTGGTACGGCAAAGACCGGGCCGATCCCCATCTCGTCGGGGGCGCAGCCGGCAACCGTGATTCCGCGATAGGCGCCGAGCGGCTGCAACCCGCGGCGCTCGGCCTCGGTCGCTTCGATCAACACCGAGGCCGACGCGCCATCGGAGAGCTGCGAGGCATTGCCGGCGGTGATGAAGCGGCCTTCCTTGACCGTCTGCCCGTCGCGGAAGACCGGCTTTAGCGCGGCGAGCCCGGCGAGAGTGGTCGACGGCCGGTTGCCTTCGTCCTTGTCGAGGGTCACCGCGATGGAACTGGTCTCGCCGGTTTCACGGTTGTCGATCCGCATCGTCGAGGGGAGGGGCGCGATCTCCTTGTCGAGGCGGCCTTCGGCCTGCGCCGCCGCAGTGCGCTGTTGCGAGGAGAGCGCGTATTCATCCTGCGCCTCTCGCGTCACCTGATAGCGCTCGGCGACGATCTCGGCGGTTTCGATCATGGTCATGTAGAGGTCGGGCCGGTGCTCAACGAGCCACGGGTCCTGCGCACGGTATTCGTTGCGCTTGTCGTTCTGCACCAGCGAGATCGACTCGACGCCGCCACCGACGACGATCGTCATGCCGTCATGAACGATCTGTTTCGCCGCGGTAGCGATCGCCATCAGCCCCGAGGCGCATTGCCGGTCGACCGTCATGCCGGCGACCGTGACCGGCAATCCGGCGCGGATCGCTGCCTGGCGGGCGATGTTGTAGCCGGACGAGCCCTGCTGCAATGCCGCGCCCAGCACGACATCCTCGATTTCGGCCGGATCAACGCCGGCGCGCCGAACCGCCTCGCCGAGGACATGGCCGGCCAATGCCTGCGCCTGGGTGTCGTTGAAAGCGCCGCGATAGGCTCGCCCGATCGGCGTGCGGGCGGTCGAGACGATGACGGCTTCGCGCATGTTGTCCTCCCTGTGCAGCGCCCGAGCGCTGCTCGCGATGGATCGACGTCAAGAATCTTTCGGTGTCATGTAGCATCGCTTCTCGCAACTCTTTTGGAGGGAACAGCCATGCCCGACGCTTATCCGCTGACCGAAGCCGATCCGGCCAAGCTCGGCTTTGCCGCCAAGCCGCTGCAGCACCTCGACTGGCTGATCCGCCAGCATATCGAGGAAGGCCGCTATCCCGGCGCACAGATCGCGTTGGCGCGGCATGGGCAATTGGCGCTGTTCCGCAGCTACGGCGATGCCAAAACCGAAGCCGGAGAAGCAGCCGGCGACCGGCGAGACCCTGTTCTTGCTGTTCAGCCAGACCAAGGTGCTGACCAGCTCCGCGGTCTGGGCGTTGATCGAGGAAGGCCGGCTCTCCTTCATGGACAAGATCGCCGATCACCTGCCGGAATTCGCCAAGCGCGGCAAAGGCGATATCACCCTGCACCAGGTGATGACGCATCAAGGCGGGTTCCCCTCCGGCGACGTGACCCAGGCGACCTGGACCGACCATGCCCGGATGCGCGCCGAAGTGTGCGACTTCTCGCTCGACTGGACGCCGGGGACGCGGCTGCAATATCACCCGCGCGCGGCGCATCTGACCCAGGCGATGGTGATCGAGGCGGTCACCGGCCAGGACTACCGCGACGTGATCCGCGAAAAGGTCTTGGCGCCGCTCGGCCTCGGCGACGACATCTTCGTCGGCGTGCCGGCGAACGAGCAGGGACGCTGCGCCGACACCTACGCGCCAGAGCCGCGCGACAACTCGCCGGAGTTCAAGGCGGCCGGGATGCCGAGCGGCGGTGGCTATGCGACCGCGCGCGGCATGGCGGCGTTCTACCAGATGCTGCTGGGCGGCGGCCGGCTCGGCGATGCGCGATTGTTTTCGCCGCGGCTGATCAGCTACGTCACTCGCAGCCACACCGGCGAGCGCGGCGACGACGCGATGGGCGGCATCCCGATGCATCGCGGCCTCGGGCCGCATGTGCGCGGCGACAGCGACCGCATCCGCGGCCTCGGCTCGATCGCGGCGCCGCAGACCTTCGGCCATGGCGGAGCCGGCACCTCCTATTCCTGGGCCGACCCGACGAGCGGCGTGTCGTTCACCTACATCACCAACTTCGTGGCGCCGGACCCGTTTCATTCGGCCCGGCTCGACCGGGTCGCCAACCTCGTCCACGCCGCGATCGACTAAGCGTGAAACCGACAAGATCCGCTATGTTTCGTCGTTCCCGCGCAAGCAGGAACTCAGGGCAGGCGCGCGATCAGGCGGCCTCTGGGCCCCCGCTTTCGCGGCGGCGACGCGAAGACACGCTTCAACTCTTCATCCGCTGATCGAGCCATGGCGCCCCGCGTTGATCCGGTACGTTCTGACGAGGCGCTACCGGCGCGGTCCGATGTTGTAATCATCGGCGGCGGCATCATCGGTGCCAGTGCGGCCCTGTTTCTGGCGGAAAAAGGCGTCTCGGTCGCGCTGTGCGAGAAGGGGCACATCGCCGGAGAGCAATCGAGCCGTAATTGGGGCTGGTGCCGCAAGATGGGCCGCGATCCGCGCGAAATTCCGCTGATCATCGAGAGCTTGCGGCTGTGGCAGGGCATGAACGAGAGGGTCGAAGCCGAAACCGGCTTTCGCCAGTGCGGCATCATGTATCTCGCCGAGACGCCGGCTGAGCTGGCTCAGCTGGAGGGTTGGCTCGATCACGCCCGGCAATACCAGCTCGATACCCGCCTTTTGACCCGCGCCGAAACTGGCGAGCTGATGCCGGGCCTGACCGGCGACTGGGCCGGCGCGCTCTACACGGCCAGCGACGGCAAGGCCGAGCCGCAGCGCGGGGCGCCGGCCATTGCCGAGGCGGCGCGGAGACGCGGTGCGGCAATCATAACCCAATGCGCGGCGCGCGGCATCGAAACCGCCGGCGGCCGGATCTCGGCCGTGGTCACCGAAAAGGGGCGGATCGCCTGCGCTTCGGTGGTGCTCGCTGGCGGCGCCTGGTCGCGGCTGTTCTGCGGCAATCTCGGCATCGAATTGCCGCAGCTCAAAGTGCTAGCCTCGGTGATGCGCACCGCGCCCATCGCGGGCGGCCCGGAGATCTCGGCGTCCGGCGGATTGTTCGGGTTTCGCAAACGGATGGACGGCGGCTACACCGTGGCGACCCTGGGGGTGCGCACGATCGATCTCGTCCCCGACAACTTTCGGCTGTTTCGCGAATATCTGCCAGCAGCGCGGCTGCATTGGAAGAAATTGCGGTTTCGGGCCGGCCGGCGCTGGGTCGAAGAGTGGCGGATGCCGCGGCGCTGGGCATTGGATGACGCCACGCCGTTCGAGGCTGTGCGCACGCTCGACCCCGAGCCCGACCGGTTCGTCCTCGATCGCGCCAAGGCGGCCGTGGCCCAGGCCTTTCCGCTATTCCGCGACATGGTCGTGGCGGAGAGCTGGGGCGGGATGATTGATGTCATGCCAGACGCGGTCCCGGTAATTTCGCCGGTTGCGAGCCTGCCCGGATTTTTCATCGCGACCGGCTTTTCCGGTCACGGGTTCGGGATCGGCCCCGGTGCCGGCAAGGCTCGTCGCCGACATGGTCGCGGGCGATCCGACCCTGGTCGATCCGGCGCCGTTCCGCCTCAGCCGCTTCACCGACGGCTCGAACCCGCGCCCCCACCCGCTGGCCAGCTGACGACCAGCGGTTACGTGCTACCCGCCGAGAATAGTTCCGGCGGCGATCCCGGCTTCGCTCGAGGCGATCTTGGGGCCGGAGTCGAGGCGCACCCGCGAGACTTCAACACAGCCGCCTTGGGCCAGGATGCGCAGCCCCTCCGGACCGTCCGAGACGACCTCCCCGATCTTTTTGCCGCGCACCGAGCCAAAGGTCGGGGCGGTGACCTTCTTCGCGTCGAACAGATAGAGCTTCTGCTCGCCAAACGTCGTCCAGGCGCCGGGCGCCGGATTGCAGCCACGGATCAGGTCGTAGATGAAATCGACATGATTCGCCCAGTTGATCTTCGACTTGGCGTCGCGCACCCAGCCCTCGTAAGTGGCGCGGCTCTCGTCCTGGGTGGTTTCGGTGGCCCGGCCTTTGACAACCAGATCCGCCGCCTCGACCAGCGCCTCGACCCCGAGCGGAAAAATTTTGTCGAAATAGAGCGAGCCAGCGGTGTCGTCGGGGCCGATCGGGATGCGCCTTTGCAGGATGACGGGGCCTTCGTCGAGGCCGGGTGTCGGACGGAAGATCGACAGCCCGGTCTCGTTGCGCCCGCGAATGATTGCCCAAGGGATCGAGGACGGCCCCCGATGCAACGGCAGCAGCGAGGGATGGAACTGGATCATGCCGTGCTTGGGGATCGCGCAGAATTCGGGAGGCGCGAACAGCAGTACATAGGCCATGACGCCAAGATCGGCTTTGAGGTCAGTCAGAGCCGACTGCGCCTCGTCGCTCGAATATCGGGCAAAACGGTGGACCGTCAGCTTGCGCTCCTCGGCGGCGACGACGAGCGGATCAGGTCTGGCGCCCGGCCTGTCCGGGGCCGCGAACACGCCGGCGACCTCGTCGCCGCGCGCGATGAAGGCGTCGAGCACGGCCTTGCCAAAGGCCTGTTGGCCGACGATGACGATGCGCATCTCGCTCCCTCCGACTTGAAATCCTTCGATCGTGTGGCACCGCTCCGGCCTCGGGCGCCGACACCATCGCCGAGCCCCCAGAGTTTCATGCCGAGCCACCTGCGGGCAAGCCCGTCGCGTCTTCCGTGGCGCGCTGCTCGCGGCTGCGGCGCAGACGCAAGGTGACAGTAGTGCCTTGGCCAATCTCGCTGCGGATCGTCGCCGTGCCGTTTGCTTGCCGAGCAAAGCCGTAGATCATGCTGAGCCCGAGCCCGGTCCCTTTGCCAGGCTTCTTTGTCGTAAAAAAGGGCTCGAACGCGCGTGCGGCCACCTCTGGCGGCATCCCGGTCCCGCTGTCGGATATTTCAAGAATGACGAAATCGCCCCCCTCGCCCCTAGCCACGCTTTGCGATAGCGCGCTTTTTGCGGTTCGGATGCGCAGCCGGCCGCCGCCGGGCATCGCGTCGCGCGCATTAATCGCAAGGTTGATGACGGCAAGCTCGAGCTGTGTCGGATCGACATCGACCGGCCAAAGATCAGGTGCGAGGTCGGTTTCGATCGTGATGCCGCTGCCGACGGTGCGGGCCAGCAGTTCGGTCATGCGGCGGAGCTGGACGTTGATGTCGACCCGGTCCACCGCAGGCGGTTGCCGCCGGGCGAAGGCGAGAAGCTGCGCGGTCAGTCTTTCGCCGCGCTCGACGGTCTGCAGCGCCAGCGCCACCCGGCCTTGCAACCGCTCGTCCGATTGCCGTCCACTCAGCATCTCCAGGCAGCCCTGCAACACCGCCAAGAGATTATTGAAATCGTGCGCGATCCCCCCGGTCATTTGACCGAGCGCCTCGATCTTTTGTGCCTGAAGCAACTCGGCTTCGGCCCGCGCGCGCCGATCCATCTCGCGCCTGAGCCGCCGCGCTGTGGTATGCCAGCGCCAACTCGCGATCTTTTGCCGCTGGATCTGTCGCGCTGCGAGAAGTGTCATGCCGAACAGCGCGAGTGAAGCCGGTACGGCAAACAGCAGATAGTTGACCAGGTTAGCGCGCCATGAGGGGATCACGTTGCTGGTCGGCACGCCGAAGACGACATCGGCTGGATAGCCCGAGATACTCCGGAACGCATAGACGCGCTCGATCCCGTCCATCGCCGATTTGGCCCGGAACATCCCACTCTCCGATCCCGAAGCGATTGTCGTTAGAAACGCGCTTCCCGGTCCGGAGGCAGGCTTCGGCTGTACCGGATAACTAGCCAAAATCGACCCGTCGGTGCGCACGAGGAAGACCTCGAACGCCCTCTCGTCGGCAATCGTGCTGTAGAAATCGCTGAAATATCGGGCCTTGGCCGAGACGATGATGACCCCGTCAAAGCTTCCGTCTGACGTCGACCGGCGCCGTGAAACATTGAATTCGTGATTGTGGGTGAGCTGATCGATGTCCTCGCGCCCGATCAATATCCCGTTGTCCCTTTGTCTTTGGGCGACGAAACTCTTTTCGACAGAGCCGTCGGGAGCGGTCGGAGCCGGGTAGAACCGCCCGCTTGCGCGAACCCGGCCTGCGGCGTCGACCACCCATACCGCATCGATCTGCGGCAATGTTTCGAGATTGGACAGGAGCTGGTGAAGCTCCTGATCGTGCTCGATGCGATCCCAATCCTGCCCGCGAATCCGCTCGTCGATCCATGCAAGCGCCAACGGGTACGTCTTGAATGCGGTGAGGTCGTGCTCGTCAAGCTCGCCGGCTTCGATCGCCACCCGCTCTTCGGCTTGGCGCTGAACGAGACGATAATTTTGCCAGGCGGCGATCGCCAGCAGCAACAAAGGGACCGCCAGCGATGCGGCGAGAAGCCCCCGCAACGGCCAGGTCAGCCCGCGCCTCGGTCGTTGCGGGATCGCGGGCCTCGGTCGGAACGCTGCTCCGCCGAGCCAGCCAAGCCTCAGGGCCGCAGCCGATGAGTTAGCGGGATTGGACCTCATTCTATGCAATATGGCCCGCGGAGCAGCCGTCGAGAGTCACCGGCCGCGCCGCACGGTCACCGCCCAACCACAATGGGCGCGCGTGATGACGACGTCGCCTCCTAGTCGCCTCGTCGCGTCTAGGCAGCAAGCTAGTGACCAAATCGCAGCAGGGCGAACCCCGCGGCAATTGAAATGGCCGTTTGAATGTTTTACGCAGGCCCGCTTACCCCGGCTTCCGCAAACGTCGACATTCCATTGTGGCAGGCGGTAGCCGCTTTTAGAAGGGTAAGCGCGAGCGTCGCCCCCGAGGCCTCGCCAAGCCGCATGTCCAGATCGAACAGCGGCCGTTGACCCAACTGCTTGAGCAGAACACGATGGCCGGGCTCGGCCGAGCGGTGCGCGACGATGCAATGATCGAGCGCGTGCGGGTCGGCGGCGAACAGGACCGCGGCGGCGGCGGTCGAGGTGAAGCCGTCGAGGGCGACCGGGATCCGCCCGAGCCGCGCCGCCATGACCGCGCCGGTGATCGCGGCGAGCTCGAGACCGCCCAGCCGGCGCAGCAGGTCGAACGGGTCTTGGGCCACCGGACGGTGCAGCGCCACAGCCGCCGCGACGGCGCGGCGCTTGCTCTCGAGCGCCGCCCCGGCGACCCCGGTCCCCGGTCCAGTCCACAGCTCGGCCTCGCCCCCGAACAGCCCCGCGCACAAGGCCGCCGCGGCAGTCGTGTTGCCGATCCCCATCTCGCCGATCGCCAGCGCATCGATACCGGGCTCGACTGCCATCATCCCGTAGGCGATCGCCTTGGTGCATTCCTCCTCGTTCATCGCCGGCTCGACGACGATGTCGCCGGTCGGTGTGTCGAGGTTCATCTCGTAGACCCTGAGGTCAGCGTCGACGACCCGGCACAGCTGGTTCACCGCGGCGCCGCCGCCGACAAAATTCTGCACCATCTGCGCCGTGACCGAAGCGGGATAGGCCGAGACGCCACGAGCCGCGACGCCGTGGTTCCCGGCAAAGACGATGGTGCGCGGATGATCGAAACGGGGAGGGTGCCGCGCCTGCCAGGTCGCGAGCCAGATCGCCAGCTCCTCCAGCCGGCCCAGCGACCCCGCGGGCTTGGTCAGCTGCGTCTGGCGCAAGGTGGCGGCGGTCTCGGATTCGAGATCGGGGCCGGGCAGATGGCCCAATAACGCACGGATCTCGTTCAAATTCGTGACCGGCTCTGGCATGGGGCAATCTCCTTTCCCGAAGATCGTTATCGAAGCCGATCGTGAACCCAAGCGAAAAGGGCGTCGACCGGCGTCGGCTTCGGTTATCGTCGCCGTGATGAGCGATCCCGATCGTTTCTCGCGCCGGCGAGCTGGCTTTGCCGAGGCTGTCGCATTCTTGACCCGGATCCCCGTCGGGCAGCATTCCGAGGGCGATCGGCAGCTCGCCGATTCGGCTTGGGCCTTCCCGCTTGTCGGGGCCGGGATTGGCGCCGTTGTCGCCTTCGTGCTTCTGGTCGCGCAGTTGGTCGGCCTCGGGGATTGGCTCTCGGCGTTGTTGGCCGTGCTAGCCGGCCTGTTCCTCACCGGGGCGATTCACGAGGACGGTCTCGCCGATACCGCCGACGGGGCCCTCGGCGGTCATGATCGTAACAGCAGGCTCGCGATCATGCGTGACAGCCGGCACGGCACCTACGGCGTGCTGGCGATCGTGCTCAGCGTGGGTCTGCGGGCGGCGGCTTTGGCGCAGATCGGCGAAGCGGTCCATGCCGGCCTGGCGCTGGTCGCGGCGCACGCGGCCTCGCGCGCCGTGCTGCCAGTTGCGATGTCGGTACTGCCCCGAGCGCGCGACGACGGGCTCGGCGCCACGGCTGGCAGGCCACGCCCGGCAGCGGTGTTTACGGCGGCGGCAATCGCCGTCGTGATCGGATTGACCTCGCTCGGGCCGCTGCATGGCGCGCTCGCGCTCGCGCTCGTGGCGGCGGCGGTTTACGCGGCGGCGGCGTTTGTCCGCCGTCAGGTCGGCGGCTACACAGGTGACGTTCTGGGCGCCTTTCAGCAAATTGCCGAGATCGTGATGTTGCTCGCGGTGGCTGCGAGATGAGCGAGACCACGACCCGCTTCTGGTGGGTACGCCATGCCCCGGTTCCGCATGGCGGGCGCATCTACGGTCATCTCGATCTGTCGTGCGATTGCTACGAGACTTCGGTGTTCGCCGGGCTCGCCGAGCAATTGCCGAGCAATGCTATCTGGGTGACAAGCAACCTGCGCCGCACCCACGAGACGGCGGCGGCGATCATCCGCGCCGGATTACCCGGGCCTCAAGCGATCCCCGGCCCTGACGCGTTGGCGCTCGCCGATCTCGCCGAGCAGAATTTTGGCGAGTGGCAGAGCCTGACCTATGAGGAGCTGAGTCTCTCGCGCAACGGCGACTTCCATCGCTTCTGGCACGCGCCGGCGCATGAGGCCCCGCCGGGCGGCGAGAGTTTCCTGGCGGTCGCCGCGCGAGTCAGCCGGGCGATCCATCGGCTGGCCGAAACTTATGCCGGGTCCGATATCATCGCCGTGGCCCATGGCGGCACGATCCGCGCGGCATTAGGGCTGGCGCTTAGCCTCGATCCTGAGGCCGCCCTGGCGATTTCGATCGACAACTGCTCGATCACCCGCATCGATCGGATCGAGGGCCCCGGCCTGGGTCACGGCTGGCGGGTGGTGACCGTCAACCGACCGCCGCGGTGACCCGTTATCCTCCGGTAGGCATCCCGGGGAACCGCTGCATGTCGCCTTCAAGCTTTACCCAAGGCTGCGCGCTGTCGCAGTAGATTTGCATTGTGGGCTTCACCCAGCTGGTATCATCGAGCGTGCCCGCGGGGATCATGAGAACATCCGGCATCACTTCGGCCTCGGACGCAATCGGCGAGGCACACATCGGGCAAAACCTTCGGTACGTCGCTTTGCCGCTGTCGCCACGGCCTTCGAATGTCGCTAGCGTACCCTGCACGCTGACCGCCGGTTTCGGTAGCGCCACCACGATGTTGAACGCGCTTCCCGAGCCCCTCTGGCAGCTGCTGCAGTGGCACATGCCAACGAAAATCGGCTCGGCGTCGGCCGAATAGCGTACCTTGCCGCACAGGCATCCGCCCTCGATCTTCATCAACCCCTCCTGCTCTCGACGACGCAGATCACGTCGAAGCCCCAACATAATCGAACTTCGAAGGCGAACCTGTGACAACGAGTGCCACAGGCGTGGTAGCATATCTCTGCGATGCGACAGGGAAGTCCGGTGCGACACCGGCGCTGCCCCGGCAACTGTAAGCGGCGAGACCGCGGCAACGGCCACTGGCTCGGGCGACAGCCCGCCGGGAAGGCGCCGCGGGCGACGACCCCGAGCCGGGAAGACTCTGCCTGTTGGAAGGTAGTCACTTCAACATGTTAGTACTGGGTCGCGGCCAGTACATTGGCGTCGGTCGCATCTGATCGCAATCCCCTAACCCGATCGGCAAACGTCGACCTCTTTGTTCGGAGCCATAACCATGCGCGCCAGCGCCCGAACCGGTCCCGGACTAACCATCATGCAGCATAACGCGCCAGGCTGGGCGGACTGTTGACCGGCACGACAGAGCTGATTCACCGTCTACCACCCGAGGAAATCCGCGCGGGGCGGATCAAAATGTACGGTCTAGAAGGGCTTGGGGAGAAGCGCCTCGACCCGCGCTGCTTTGCCGAAGGCGGCATGATTCTCGACGCGCTGTGCAACGCGGTTGAGGTCGCCGGCAAACGCCTGTCTCCAGTTGCATGCGGATTATCGGGCCGAGATCGCCGGTTCAATCAAGATCCCCATGTTTTGCAGAGGATAGCTCGGCGATACTGCTGACCAGCCGGATGGTCATGTCATCGATCTTATTCCCGTGGATCTCGGCCAACATTGGCCTTAACCGTCTATGTAGATGGAACCAAACGCTTGAAGGATGACCTCGGACAAGGTGCTGACCGCGGAGCTGTCGCCGCTACTCAAAGCTGTGGCGCGGCGCGGCTGCCCTTACCAGGGATGTTGCTCAGGCGAAATAGCGGGCGCAGAAACGCCGCGTAATCTTCGGCCGGCACGCCCATCGGGACCACCACGGCGTTGATGCCGCGCGATGCAAACCACGGATTGTAGATCATCGGCGCGGTGAAAGTTTCGGTCGGGTGGCCGAGATGGGCAATTAACTCCGTACGACCGTTGATCATGTGCTTCTCTCCCGACCCTGCCCAACCGTCCACTGACGGCGAAGAGCGCTCAGGAGATAGATTATCGAGCTGGTCGATGTCGACCGGTGTCGGGGTGGAAAGGGTTCGGCTTCGGAGGTTGAACTCGTTTTCGTCGCGTCGATCCGATGCCTGGAACAAAGGATATTCCTTGGGGGGGGCAGCGATTTGGTCGGCTCTCGCAATCCATTGCCGCCTTCTTGGGGCCGACCACACCCTCCGGAGCTCCGGCCGATTGGCCGGCAAGGAATCTACCGCGACGACAGGCTCCGCACGTGAGCCCGATGCGTATGCGCAGCGGGAAGCCGGGAACGTGCTAGAACGCTCTCGCTCATGGGCGGGAGGCAGCGATGCGTGCGGTGTGGTACGACCGGCAGGGAGCGGCGGACGAGGTCCTGGTCTGTGGCGAATTGCCAACGCCCGAGGTTGGTCACGGCGAGGTGCGGGTGAGGCTGGAAGCCTCGGGCGTCAACCCGTCGGACACCTATCGGCGGCGCGGTCCTCCGGCCATGGAGTACCCGCGGGTCGTGACCAACAGCGACGGGGCGGGCGTGATCGACCAGGTCGGCCCCGGGGTGCCCGAGCGCTGGCTGGGGAAACGGGTCTGGCTCTACAACGGTCAGCGCAACGGCCGTTGGCAGGGAACCGCAGCAGAATACATCGCCCTCTCCGTCGATCTGGTGACCGAACTCCCCGATCACGTCTCATTCGCCGAGGGCGCGACCCTGGGCGTGCCGGGCATGACCGCGCATCGCAGCGTCTTCGTCGCCGGTCCGGTCCAGGGCAAGACCCTTCTGGTGACCGGCGGCGCCGGAGCGGTGGGCCACTACGCGGTACAGCTCGCCACCTGGGCCGGGGCGAGAGTGATCGCCACGGTCAGTTCGGCCGAAAAGGCGGACCGCGCCCGCGCCGGCGGCGCCGAACATGTCATCAATTATCGCAACGAAGACGTCGGCGCGCGCGTGCTCGACATCACCGACGGGGTAGGGGTCGATCACATCGCCGAGGTTGATTTCGGTGGCAATCTCGCCGCCGCGCTGCGCGGTTTGCGGGCCAATGGGAGCATCATGATCTACGCCACCAATGACGACCGCGAGCCGCGGGTGCCAGTACGCGACCTGATGCAGAAAAACCTCGCCGTTTATTCGATGTCGCTTGCCGGCGTCCCGCATCCCGATCGACGCCGGGCACAGTCCGATATCGCCGCCTGGACGGCATTGCCAGGCCGTATCCTGTCAGTGGCCGCCCGTTTCCCGCTCTACGAGACCGCCGCGGCCCACAAGGAGGTCGAGCGCGGCGGCAAGATCGGTACTGTCATCGTCGAGCCGCAGCGCTGAAAGCTCTAATGCGGAGCCGGCTCGCCGCAGCCGATCACGTCTGCCGATAGCGACGGCGGGGTATACCCGTGAACCGCCGCTGGATAGGTGGTTGGGGGAGTGGGCGAGCCACGCATTTCCAGCGGCAGAAGGATCACGCCTCTAGTTTTTAAATTTTATTTTATAATTAATTAAACATTATTTTATTTATTATAATATTATTAAATAATAATAAAAACGTGTTCAAAATAAAGTCGGCGCGTTCTGAAACTCCAACTTTTGGCAAAATCAAAACTTTGTAGCCGAGCAATGGATAAGTTTCGAGCAAGCGCGAATATTCGGCCAAGGCCATATCCAATCCGTCACGCCGTTCCGGATCGGTCTCGTAAATCTCCGGCCAAGGTGGCGCGATGAACACGCGCCGATGGTGACGGTTAGCTTGACCGAGCGCTGTCAGCATCGGTTTGCCTGTCGTGTGCTCAAGCGCAGCGGCGGCATCAATCAGCCCTCTGTCGAAGAGCACCCAGCCGTCCAACGAGCCCGCCGCCGCTCGGTCAGCAAGGGCGATGCCTATGGCGCGACGCGCAAAAGCGACCCCGTCAACCCAAGGAAGAGCAGAACCGCCGCTCGCCAACTCTTCTTTAACGATACGCCGCCCAGGCTCATCTACAACTGCGTACCCGCGTTTACCAAGCTCGGCAATCAATGTCGATTTACCGCCGCTTGAGCATTCGGAGATGACGACAAATCGGTCCACGTTGCGGCTGCAATGCTCCACTGCTGGTGAATAAGTCAGGCTCAATATTTCATCTCCAATAATCCGCGACTGCTATCCGCGCTTAGGCGACAAGGTAGGCTTTTATACGGCCTGTCGCCGGGCGATATGCATATTGGCTGCCAGTGTCTGGCCCGCCGCAGAAATCGATCGGCAATGCCCGGTTGACATTGGCCGGCCGCCGTCCCTCGCCGGCGACGTTGCGCGGTCGACTTCCAATAGCGTCGCGGCGACCCGGTTATTCAGTCAGAACACCGCCTCGCGCGGATACTGCGCCAGCGCCTGCTGCGCCCTTCTCGCCGGTCTCCGCGATCAGTATGTTGGCGCGGTAGATGATCTGGAGCGGCTCCGGCTGCCAACCGTAGCGCGCGCACTCTTCCTTGTACCGTAGCCGGTCACCCTGCCCATCGCGTCGAACGGGCCGAACGACACGTCGCGGCCGATTTGGGTTGCGCGCCGCGAAGTCGCTCGCCTCGCGGCGGTGCCGAGGGCGTACATCGCCGGCAGCGGCTGCTGCAGCGGCTTTGGCCACACCGATACGGTGCGGTAATGGAAATGCCTTCCCTGCCAGCCAAAGGGTTCCGGTTCCTTCCAGGCACGCAGGATTAGCTCCATGCCCTCGTCGGCGCGCTCGCGTGATTCCTCGGGGAGGTCGTAGGTCAGCATCTCGTTGGTAGTGCCGCGCAGCATGCCGACGATCAGCCGGCCCTCGGCCATCGTGTCGAGCATCGCCATTTCCTCGGCGAGCAAGACCGGGTTGCTCTGGGGCACGATTGGCCCCAGCAGCGCGATCTTGATGTTGTGCACATGCGAGGCGATGTAGGCAGCTACGGGGTCAGGATGCGCGGCGAATAATCATGCTCGGAGACGCTGACCCAGTCGAACCCCAGTTCCTCGACGTACGGGCTGCGCTCGACCATGCCGCGAAAGGCGCGCGAGCCCGCCTCGCGGTCGTAGGCGCCGGCGGCATCGGCCATTGCCGCGGCAGGTTCGAAGGCGCGTAGTAGCGACCGGTTTCGAAATGCGGGACCTGCATTTTGGCGCCTCCCGCTTCTGCTCACCGCGCCTGCTCACCGGCAAAGCCCTCCGGCGCAGATCTTGTTCCATGCGCCAGAGCTCTAGACTAACGGACCGAGTTGTAGACGTCACGCCAACGCTTGATGGCGTCGATGTGGCCGTCCACCGTGTTGAGGTTCGCGCCCATCGTCACGACAGATACATGGCTCCCCCCAGCTTCGCGCCACGCGGCAATGTCGCCAGGCCATTGGTTGTCTCCGCGACTATATTGCTGGATGGACTCGAAGCCGAATGCATCAACATCTCTGCCGAGCTCGTGCAGCTTGGCCTCGATCCTCGCCTTGATTTGGACCGCCTCGGTTTGAGTCCGACCGGAAAACAGGAAACCGTCCCCGATCCTCGCCGCCCGGTCGAACGCGGCCTTGCTGAAACCTCCCAGCCAGATCGGGATCTGCCGTTTCGGCCGTGGCAAGATCCCGGCTCTGTCGATCCGGTGGTCGGAGTCCTCATGGTCGACCACGGGCTGTTCCCACAGCTTACGGATCAAGGCAATCTGCTGCTCCTGCCGCTTGCCGCGACGGCGAAAGTGGCCGGACATTTCGAGACCGTCGTATTCCACCCAGTTCCAGCCGATCCCGACGCCCAGGCGAAGCCGGCCATCTGAGAACAGGTCAACATCCGCGGCCTGTTTAGCGAACAGGGCCGTCTGTCGCTGCGGCAGGATGATCACGCCGGTGACCAATTCGAGTTTTTTGGTGACACCGGCCAGGTACGCATAGGTGACCAACGGCTCGTGGAACGGATCGTTTTCTTTATAAGGGCCCGTCAACTTCGGTTCCCTGCCGGCATGAACGGCGCCGAGGACATGATCGTAGATCACAATATGGTCGTAACCCAGGTCTTCGGCCGCCTGGGCAAACGCCTTGACCGCCCCCGTATCGCCGCCAAGTTCGATCTGCGGATAAACCACACCAGCTTTCATCGTATAATTCCTCTTTGATGGTCTGAGGTTGTGCGCCAGATCCGAACCACTCGCGTCCGGTCCGAAAGCAGCAGCCCGAACGGCGGCATGGCTTTGGCCGCGCATGTTGACGCGAACTGCAAACAACCATCGTCGACATTGCCGTCCCGAACGCTTTAGCTTAGCCGGGTGGAGGCGCGCTCGTGGTTGAGGACACCCCTCGCCAAGGAATCGGCGCGATTGAAGATATCCAGGTGAGCCCGGCTGACCGCGCACTTATGCCCCTGCGCGGTCATCCGGTCGTCAAGGTCTCACGACACCGATGTCGGCTTCCTCTGCCCGCTGCCTCTTCCTGTTTTTCTAGAAGAAGACAAAGGACCGGACCACGACATTCTTGCGGCATCGCGCATTGGCGGGCGCGGTCGGGTCGGTACAGGCCGTATGGAAAGACCAGCGCGAGACGGAGCCGTCGGTCACAGAGTCATAGCATTTGAGCATTGAGACCTCGGTCGGCTTCTGCTGAGGGAACCAGTACCACTCGTGGTTCTGGCGGTAGGTGAAGCGGGTGGTCTCGCCGACGCGGTCGTCGTAGATCCGGTAGTTGGTGATGTAGGGCTGGTCGGCGAAGGAGGGCCAAGCACAGAGGACAAAGGGGAACTGCTCGACCGTCTCGATCGGCTTGGCAAGATTGATCGACATGAACCGCCGCGACATCTTCGCGTCGGCCTCTTCCTCGGTGTAGTGCTGCTGGCGCCCGAAATTTCGCAAGTTCTTCGTCAGCAGCTCGCGGCAGCGCACGCGCCCGCTGTTGTCGTTCAGGTCGTTGTGCACCAAATTGGCGTAATTGGCGTTGACACCCGGGTTCTTGCCGTCCTGATCCTCGGTGCGGTCGCCTTGGTAGTCCTTGTCGAAAACGTCGTGGTTATAGACCAATGCGTCGGTGGCCTCCGGGAAGAACTCGAGCAGCAATTTCTCGATCTCCGGGTAATACACCCGCTCCACCTCCGCAGCATCGTAGATGTTGGTGCACTTGGATTCGAGGTGGGCCAGCGACACGCCGAGCTTGTCCATGCATTCGGGGCTGTTCGGCGAAAGGCCCGGGTAATACTCGCCGATCCGTCGCGCGTCGCGCAGCACCTGCGGGAAATAGAGGTTCTGGCGCCGGTTGCCCCGCTCGTTCGTGCGCAGGATCATGGCTGTCTCGGCGCGCGCCGGGTCCCGCCAGATCGCGTTCGACGGCACTACGGAGTAGCTCGGCCGCTCGTACACCGTATAGGGCAGCGGCAGCGCCACGCCGCCCGGCGGAGCTTTGATGCTGTTCGACTGGCGGATGTAGTTGAGGCATTCGTCGTAGTCGCGGAACGCGATGCCCCATTGGGTCTTGATCGGGCCCGGCGGCGCCTTGTCGATCATCTCGGTAACGCGCTGGCTCTCGCCCGAGGCGATCTCCGCGAGCGCGTCCTCGAACGCCACAGCGGTTCCTGCATCACCGTCGCGGGCGAACGCCATGTAGGACAGGCCGCCATGCGCTGCGATCGGCTCCGGCTGTCCTGCCGTGCGCTCGAGCGGCGGCACATAGGCGACCGTACCGTCGTGTGGGTCCGCGACCTTGTTGTCGGCGACATCAAGCGGGCTCATGGCATACCTCCGGTTATCTCGGGCTCATCGTGGCACACATATCCTGCGTTTTCCAGACTCTGCGATCGCCGACTTGCGGCGCGACCCCGTCACGCGCCGTGGGATCGGCCGAACGACGGTTCACAACCCCAAAGCGGCCTGTGGCCGGCGGTAAGAAATCAATCTTTTAGTAGGCGCGATACCCAATCGGCGACGGGATCGCCGCTGCTCACGTCGGCCTGAACCAGCCCGTCGATCATGAAAGTGGGCGAGACATGGATGCCGTTCTGGCGGGCATACTTACAGTGCCACTTGACCTCACGGTCGAGATCGGGGATCGCGAAGGCGTCGCCAAGATTTACGCCACTGTAGCGCTCGATCCGCCTGATGATGTCGTTGGGCGAGGCATCAAGGTTCGGCCCGCTGCAATGCCGGTCGAATTCAAATTCTTCGCGATGCGCGGCCACCGCCGCCATGACAGATTTTGCCGCTACCTTCCCGCTTTCGAGCGTCGAGGCGGCCAGGATACAGCGCACGATTACGCCCGAGTACATGTGCCAAGGCTGCGACTGAAGGCGGAGCTTGACGGTGATGCGGTCCTCGCCCGCTAGAGCGAGCAGGTCGTCAAGCTTGCCGAACGCCTTGACGGAAAACGGACAGGTGGGTTCCAAGAACACCTCGAAGACGCGAGGCCCGTGGCCCCAGGCCAGCGGATCAGCGCGCCACACATTCTTCATACGATTTCCTCCTTCACCTGGTCGTCCGGGCTCAAGGTCCATGAGCGCGTGCGTCGGAAGATCACGGTCAACCGGGGCCGCGAGCAACGTGGCTCACGACAGCATAAATCCCTCATAACCGCGCGCCGCGACATCCGCGCAGAGCTGCCGATAGCGCACCATGCCACCGGCGTAGGGCATGAAAACACGAGGCTTGCCGGGGATGTTGGCCCCCAGGTACCAGGAATGCTTGGCAAGCGGCAGTACGGTCTTGTGGGCCGCTTCGTTGACCTCCTCGACCCATTTCTCCATCGCGTCGGCCCGCGCCTCGATACATTCGAGGCCGCGGTCGTTCAGGTGCCTGATGCAGTCGGTGATCCAATCCGCGTGCTGTTCGATCGCGACCGGCATGTTGCAAAGCACCGACGGGCTGCCCGGGCCGGTAATCGTGAACAGGTTCGGGAAGCCGACGACCTGCAAGCCGAGGTAGTTGCGCGGTCCTGCCTCCCACACATCTTTCAAGGCAACCCCGCCGCGCCCGCGAATATCCATGCGCAGCATCGGTCCGGTCATCGCGTCGAACCCGGTGGCGAAGACGATGATGTCAACCGGGTATTCGGCTTCAGTGGTGCAAATCCCCGCGCGGCTGATCCGATCGATCGGCGCTTTGCGCAAATCCACTAGCGTGACGTTGGGGCGGTTGTACGTCTCGAAATAGTTGGTGTCGATCGGCGGGCGTTTTGCTGCGTAGGGATGATCGATGTCCGAGAGGATCGCCGCGGTCTTCGGGTCCTTTACGATCGAGCGGATCTTGCGTTTGACGAAGTCGGTCGCCGTGTCATTCGCCCGCTTGTCGATCATCATGTCCTGGAACGCCGCCCGGAACTGCAACCCGCCGCGCTCCCACGCCGCCTCGTAAATCTTCACGCGTTCCTCAGGCGGGGTCTCGACTGCCAGCCGCTCCTCGATCTTGAACGCCATGCCGTTGATCGTTTCGCGCGTAACGGCGCGAATGTCGCTGGCGTGCTCCTTGATGTATCGCTGAAACTCCGCGGTCAGCGGCGCGTTGCGCGCTGGCACCGAGTAGTTCGCGGTGCGCTGGAACACGGTCAGATGCTTCGCCGAGGCCGCGATGACCGGCGCCGCCTGGATGCCGGTCGATCCGGTGCCGATCATGCCGACCCGCTTGCCGGTAAAATCGACCCCTTCATGCGGCCACTGGCCGGTATGATACCAGTCGCCGGCGAAATCATTCAGACCGGGAAAATCCGGCACGTTCGCGGTGGACAGGCAGCCGACGGCCGTGATCAGGAATTTGACGACATAGGTCTCGCCGCCCTCGGTGCGCACCTGCCAGCGGTTCGCCTGCTCGTCATAGGAAGCAGCGACCACGCGGGTGTCGAACCGCATGTCGCGCTCCAGGTCGAACCGGTCCGCGACGAAATTCAGGTAGCGCAAAATCTCGGCTTGGCCCGGATAGCGTTCCGACCACTCCCACTCGCGCATCAGTTCGGGAGAAAAGGTGTACCAATAGACATGGCTTTCGGAATCGCAGCGCGCGCCTGGGTAGCGGTTCCAATACCAGGTGCCGCCGACCCCGCCGCCCGTTTCTAGCGCTCGCACCGACAAGCCGAGACGATCGCGCAGACAGAGCAGCTGGTAGAGACCAGCGAACCCCGCGCCAATCACCAGCGCGTCGAGTTCGATCGGCCGGCCGCCCTCGTTATTCGCATGAACCATCATGTCGTGTGCCATTCTCGCTAAACCCATCGGACCTAGGCCGCGCATCTCGCGCCGACTTATCGGCCTGCCCGCACTAGGCGGCCGGGGCGGACGCCAGTGTCTTCGCCATTTTCGAAGACCGGGGTCCCGGCGACGAAAGTCGCGCGGTAGCCGTCGACACGCTGCACGAGCCGGCGACCGCCGGCCGGCAGGTCGTGCACGACCTCGGGCTGGTGCAGGCGCAGCCCGTCGAAGTCGATGATGTTGATGTCGGCGCGCAGCCCCGGACGCAGCCGGCCGCGATCCTTGAAACCAAAGAAATCGGCGGTCTCGCTGGTCTGCATCTTAACGAGCTGCGGCAGTGGCAGGCCGGGCCCGCGCTTCCGGTCGCGGCCCCAATGCGACAGCATGAACGACGGCACGCTGGCATCGACGATAGCGCCGCAATGCGCGCCGCCGTCACTGAGGCCAAGCAAAGTGCCGGGGTCGGTCAGCATTTCGCGCACCGTCTCGTGGTCGCCGTCGGTGTAGTTGACGATCGGGAAGAACAGGAAATTGTCGAGCTTCTCGGTCAGGTAGTCATAGGCGACCTCCTGTGGACTCGCATTGCCCTTCGCGGCGATCACGGCAATGCTCTTCTCGGGCGAGGGCTCGTAATCGGGCGTCGCGCCGCTCATCACGAACATCTTGTCCCAACGGCCGACCATGTTCTGCCGCGCCTGCGACAGCCGCGCGAGTTGGCGCTCCGACGGCTCCTCAGAGAGAAGCCGCGCGCGTAGCGCGGGGTCGCGCATCCGCTCGATGCGCTCCTCGGGCGACAGGCGCTCCAGCGGGATGTAGCTCGGGCGGATCGCGAACGGATTGAAGGAGCCGGCGATGCCCTGAATGATGCCCACCGGCCGTCCGGCAACCTGCGCCGTAATGCTGGCGCCCTCGGCGCGCGCCTTATGGACGCCTTGCATCAGACGCCGCCAGCGCGTCGGGTCCTTGACCCGGTCGGTCAGGAGGAACCAGATTGGCCGGCCGGTCTCCTTCGATAGCCGCGTCATCCAGGCGAATTCGGCCGCCTCGTCGACAAAGTCGCTGTTCAGGCCGAAGGCGCCGCCGCCGACCGCGGCCATCGCCTGGCCGATGCCGTAAAGCTCCTGTTCCTCGGCGAAATGGCCGGGGACGAGCTGACCGTCATTGGTCTTGTGAGAATAGGTACGCGAGGTCGTGAAGCCGAACGCGCCCGCCCGCAGCGACTCCTCGGTGAGGCGCAGCATCTCCGCGATGTCCTGGGCGGTCGCGGCTTCGCGGTTGATACCGCGCTCGCCCATCACGAAGACGCGCAACGGGTGGTGCGGGATCTGCGCGGCGATATCGATCGTCCGCGGCATCCGGTCGAGCGCGTCGAGATATTCGGGGAAGCTTTCCCAATCCCATTTGAGGCCCTCGGCGAGCGCCGTGCCGGGGATGTCTTCGATCGCCTCCATCAGGTCGATGAGGCCCTCGCGGTGCTCCTTGCGGACCGGAGCGAAGCCGACGCCGCAATTACCGAAGAGGATCGTCGTTACGCCATGCCACGACGACGGCGCCAACACCGGGTCCCAGGTTGCCTGGCCGTCATAGTGGGTATGGACATCGACCCAGCCGGGGGTGACGAGCAGACCGTTCGCCTCGATCTCGCGTTTGGCTGCGCCGGCCTTGCCGCCGATCGCGGTCAGCTTGCCACCGTCGATCGCGATGTCGCCGGTAAAGGCCTCGCCGCCGGTGCCATCCAGGATCGTCCCGCCGCGAATCACGATGTCATGCATGGTTCTCGCCCCGAAATGCCCTTGCTGCGCCGACGGCAGCATGCGCCCCCGATCGCGCTTCGGCAATCGGAGGCGCCACGCGACGCGCGAGGGTCGCCATGCTCTCCGTGCAGATCGAAGATCGGCCCTACACCCAGAAATCGATGACGGCCTTGTTGTGACCGTCGACGATCAAATTGCAGGTCATCGAAGACCGGCGCGGCCGCGCTGCGTCCGCGCCAATGACCGATATCGGCGCCATCTGAAGGCGATCGGCGACCCGCGCGAGGTCGTGCGCGACCCTGAGGTCAGATATGCGGCCGAGGGGCGTTCGCTCGTGCCGTTGGGCAAAGCACACCTCGGCCGTATCGGTTTAGACGATTGGCTCAGCCGCTCACAGGCCGGGGTCTGATCCCGCATTCGCCAAACCGAAGGACAGGGGCTCCATGAGAGGCATCCTCTGTTCGCTTCTTGTCGCCACCCTACTGTTCGGCAGCCTCCTCCCGGATGCGGCGAAGTCGACTAACGCCAAGGTGGCCCTCGTCTACCAGCACGAGCTGCCCAACGTTCCCGGCGCAAAAGTTGCGTCTGAAAATCTCAATCCGCGACTTCTCTAACCGGGCGCCAACGGTCTCGACGCTAAGATATGGTCACGAGCGCTGGTTTGGTTGGGCATGGCAGGTCTGACCGGGAGGAAACCAACTGTGGAGTGAGGCGGTCCCAGCATCGCC
This sequence comes from uncultured Alphaproteobacteria bacterium, assembly GCA_963774345.1. Classification (GTDB taxonomy): domain Bacteria; phylum Pseudomonadota; class Alphaproteobacteria; order ATCC43930; family CGMCC-115725; genus AP-15. The sequence continues at coordinate 25,482 of CAVZFB010000067.1, read as the reverse complement.
TCGACCCGGCGCGGCAGAGATCGACGTTGGAATCGCACGAAATCCACACGAGATCGCCCACGTCGCTTCTAGCGGCGGCCCTGCGCTCACGAAGCTGCATCGGGGTCTTGAGGTCGGACTCGTCGTTATCGCGACCGACACTAGGGAATGCCGGCCCGGTCGATGTAGAGGCCCGGAATCTGGCCTATTTCGAGCGCGAGATGGCTGCCGACAAAGATCACACTGGCGGCTACCCTCCGACCGCCACCAGTCATGGGATCGCCCAGGGAGGAAAACGAGGCCAGCGCGTTGCCGACGGCGATTGCGACCACCAGCCCCGCCAGCAACACGCTGAAGTTGATAGGCCAACGGCTTCGACGGACACCCTGTCACGCAAAACGCCGGACATCTGGCGAAGTGTCGGTTGAGTTCCTCTGCTCGTGCTGCCAAGCTGCGGCGACGCGCGCCGCCTCGGCGCGCCTCGGGCAAAGGAGACGGGCATGGCCATGCAACTCGGGCACGTCCACATCAAGACCAGAGAGGATCCGCAGAAGGTCGCAAAGTTCTACATCGACAATTTCGGGGCGACCGTGAAGCGGGAAACTCCCGGCCGCGGCTGCCAGCTCGACCTGCACGGCGTGCAGCTCAACGTGACGACCATCAACGTCGACCAGAACCATGAGCAGCATGTCGGCATCGAGCATATCGCGATCGAGACTGACGACTACGCCGGCGCTCTCGCAAACCTTAAGAAGAACGGCGCGCAGATCCTCGAAGAGCGGTTTAATAACGGTCGGCATGTCTGCTGGGTTGGCGCGCCCGACGGCGCGCAGATGGAGTTGATCGAGAAGGTCTGAGGACGGGGCCGCCTTGCAGCTATACCCCCGCTAAAGCGGCTTCCGAAGGCGGTGACGCAACATATCGTTGGGCGACGATATGCCGGCGCCATATTCGAGGATTTGCGTGATCGTGTCGCGGCAGTGGTGGCTTCTGGCGCATTGGCTCGGGCCACTGCGGCGCGGTTTGGGGTCAGTGTCAGCACGGCGATACGCTGGGCGCGGCGGCGGCGCAGCGAAGGGCATGCCAAGGCCCGGGCAATGTGGGGCGACCATCGCTCATGATTACTCGGCCATCGCGCGGCCGTGTTGGCATTGATTGCCCGGCAACCGGATATGACTTTGGAGGAGAACCGCCGCGAACTGGTAAGCGAGCATGGGATGTCGGGCTGGCGAGTTTGTGGCGGTTTCTACGACACCAGCAGATCATATCCGAAAAGACAGTCTGCACGCCAACGAGCCGGACCGACCGGATGTAGCCGAAGCGTGGTTCGCCCGCTCGGGAAACAGCGGCGCCTGGTCTTTGAGGGCTGTTGGCAGCCGGCTCTCCCAAAAGTGCGGGTCCTCGACGATGTGCGAGTCTGCTGAGATCAGTAGTTCTTCACCACGCGATGCCATGGTTTCACCTCTTAAGGAAGGTCTGCAAAAGCCGGCTGGCAATCCATGTATGATGTGCATCGGGGAAATTGATGCACAAGCGGTTGGGGAATGAAACAGCTGACGCTGGCGAGTGTGGGTTTTGAGCGCTACGCCAAGACGACCCGGCGGGCCACGTTTCTGTCTGAGATGGAGCGGGTAGTGCCGTGTGCGGGGCTGTGCCGGCTGCTCGAGCCGTTCTATCCCAAGCCCGGCAATGGCCGGCCGCCGATCGGGGTCGAACGGATGCTGCGTCTCTATTTCCTGCAGCAATGGTTCAACCTGTCGGACCCGGCAGTGGAAGAAGCGCTGTACGATTCGCTGGTGATGCGCGGTTTTGTCGGGATCGACCTCGGCCGGCGAGCCGGTGCCGGACGAGACGACGGTGTGTCGCTTCCGCCATCTGCTCGAAGCACACGATCTCGGCCGGCGGCTGTTTGACGAGGTGCAGCGGCACCTAGCCGAGAGGGGGCTGAAGATTGTGCCACCGGCACGATCGTCGATGCGACAATCATCAGTGCGCCCTCTTCGACCAAGAACGCCGACGAAGGCGCGCGATCCTGAGATGCATCAGACCAAGAAGGGCAACCAGTGGTATTTCGGCATGAAGGCGCATCTCGGCGTCGACAGCCGCACCAAGCTGATCCATGCGGCGGTGGCGACCCCGGCCAACGTCGCCGACAGCCGGGTGCTGCCCGATCTGCTGCACGGGCGCGAGACCCGGGTGTGGGGCGATCAGGCGTATCGCGGCCAGCGCGCGGTGATCCGCCACAAGGCCCCGCGGGCGCGCGATTTCACCAACCGTCGCTACCGTCATCGCGGCCTCGTCAACGCGATCGAGCGGGCCAAGAACCGTAGCAAATCGAAGGTGCGCGCCAAGGTCGAGCATCCGATCGGGGTCATCAAGCGGGTGTTCGGCTTCGCCAAGGTGCGCTATCGCGGGCTCAACAAGAACGCCCATCGTCTGATCGTCACCTGTGCGTTGGCCAATCTGTTCATCGCACGCCACCAGCTATTGCGCTTACAAGAGGCATAATCTGCCCGCATCGCGGGATTGATCTCCGCGGACGGCCAGATCCGCTCCAGTCACCACGCCGCTGCCGCCGTCCCATCGCTGATCGAGGAAATGTCCAGGCCTCCCACCCGCACCATCACCCCTTATTCAGACGTTCCCTTAGTCCCTACGCACTTGATGACGCAAAGCCGCGGTATGCGACCCGGCTCGAATCATCCAGGCGCCAAAGCGCCTTGGGCCTACACACCTAGGGAAGCTCGTATTCCTGATATGTCCGCCCTGCCAACACTCGATGACACTATTCCTTAAACTGGGCTGAGCGCCAGCGGACCGCGGCTGGGACGCCATCGGTAGCGGCAATTTCACGGAACCGCGCTCCGAGTTCGGTCGTCGTCGCATAAAGTGGACCGACGACCTCAAGCCCGGCGTAGAGCGCAGTGCGAAAACCTGCCGCATCGCCGACCCGGTTGACCGCGCGCTTTGTTGCATAGAGCGCTTCCGGCGAAATCAGAGACAGGCGTTTGGCGTATTTGAGGCTCGCGCTAGGCAACTCGGCGAGCGGCACGACGCGGTTGATCATGCCGAAATCGAGTGCGGTCCGGGCGTCGATCTGGTCGCCGAAATACAAAAGTTCTCGTGCTCTTTTGTATCCAATGATCATCGGCATCACAATCGCCGGCCCGACCGCAGAAAACCGCACCTCGGGCTCTCCGAAGGTCGCGTTGTCCGCCGCGATCGTCAGATCGCAGAGCATGACGAGTTCGCAGCCGCCGCCGAGCACATGGCCCTGCACCGAGGCGATGACCGGCTTGCGCATCAGCCAGGGCGTCATCTCGAATTCCAGCTGCGGATGGAGATGTGCGTGCGCCTTGGTCGGGTCGGTACGCCAATCATCCGCGCCGGGTTCTTTGGCGCCGATATCATAACCGGCGCAGAAGCTGCGCCCATTGGCGCGCAGCAGCACAATGCTGGTCGCCGGATCCGCCTCCGCCATGGCGAAGGCCTCGGTAAGCGCATATTGCAGCTCTCGGCTGATCGCATTCAGCTTGTCGGGCCGATTGAGCGTGATGATGCCGACTTTCTCGTCGACCTCGTAAAGAACGATATCGTCCGCCATTTGCGCCCTCCCTAATTGGCGTTGACGGCCAGCCGGTCGATCGCGCTCAGCCCTTCGCCGAGGCCCCCGACGATCCCGACCCCATGCCCGCGTAAATACGCGACGAGCCCGCGATCCATAATTCCGGGCCGCGTGGTCAGCAGGTAATGCGGCTTGCGGCTGTGTTCGGCAGCGCGCGCAAACATCTCGATGTAGCTCCGCGCAGTTTCGGGCTGATCGAAGAGTTGATCGTCCAGATTGTCGCGCAACAGGACGATCGCATCATGGTCTTCGCTTCCATCGAACAGTGCCAGCGCCTTGGCCAGGTTCGTGGCGAAGGCGCCGCTGCCCCAGGCGTCGCACGGATTGCCGTCGCCGGTGATAAAGCCGATGCCGTCCTCGATCTGTGTCTTCTGCGCAGGCGATAAGGGCGGCAACACGAGGTCACGAGCGGCGGCAATGTCAAGGATCAGTTCGGACAAGCCGCCCGACGAGGTTATGATCGCGATGCGCCGTCCCCGCCACGGGTTTCGCCGCTTGGAACGCGGCCAGCGTCTCGGTCAGTTCGACAAGATCCGGCACCTCGATGACGTGATGCGCCCGAAACAATTCGGCGATCTCGTCCGTCTCTTCCGCCGGTCCGCCGGTGTGGGTCACGATTGCTCGCCGCGCACGCTCGCTCTTGCCGGCCCGGATCAGCACGATGGGTTTGCCCAGCGCATGGGCGCGGTCGAGCGCCGCCGCAAAGCGATCCTTATGGCGGATCGTCTCAATGAACCCGCCAATGATTTTCGTATCCGGGTCGGCAACCAGGTATTCGAGGAACTCGGCAACGGTCACGGCCGCTTCATTGCCGGGGGAGACAATGTGACTGAACCCGAAGCGCCTCGTATCGGCAAGCAGGCTGACGCACAGCCCGCCGCTATGCGAAACGATGCCGACATTGCCGGCGAGGCCGGTCGGGTCGCGCAGTTCCTGAAGATAGGTCGTGCTCCGGTGATGCGGGTTCAGGATGCCCATGCAGTTGGGGCCGCACAGAGCGATGTCGTAATCTCGGCAAATCTCGGAGATCCTCGCCTGCCGCTCGCGCCCGGGCTCGCTGTGTTCGGCAAACCCACCGTCGTAAATGACAGCGGCCTTCATGCCGCGCTTTGCCCCGGCCATAAAGGCGTCGACAACGCGCTCATGACCGAGGCAAAACACCGCGACATCCGGGGCCTCGGGAAGATCAGCGACGCTCGCATAACAGGGTCGGTTCAGCACCGCCGCGTAATTCGGGTTGACCGGGTAGATGCGGCCGGCAAAACCCAGACGATCGAGCGAGTTGATAATCCGCCGGCCGGGCGTCGGTTTGTCCGACGCGCCAATGACAGCGATCGATTTCGGTTCGAACAGCGCGTCCATTTGCACGGCGAGTTACTCGGCACGCCTCGGAGCATACTGATCCGCATATGACCCCCCGAATCGTGTGGGAATTGCACTCGGCAGCACGCTTTTCCCGATGTCGAGTGCGATTATCATCTCCCGCATCTGCCCTTCCTGTCACGAGCAATCCTAGGTTCAGCTGGTGGCCGTGTGATCTCGTTTTCGGAAAAGGGGGCTTGCCGAGGTCGAAACCGCGACGAAGCGTGCGCGGCGCGGATGGGTTTGATGGTCATTCCTAACTTTCGGTCGATTGTTTGACCGAACTCATGTGCCAGACGCGGGCGGGCGAGAGCGGCAGCTGGTTTGGCATCGCTCCGAACGAGGCCAGAGCATTGGCGACGGCGTTGGCCATCAGGCCGCCGATCGGGATGATCGGCCCCTCGCCGGCGCCCTTGACCCCGAGCGGGTTGCTCGGAGAGGGATGATTTTCGAGCGCGATCGCCCGGATCTTTGGAAAATCGGTCGCCGTCGGGATCAGGTAGTCGGCGAGGTTGCCGGCCAGCAACTGCCCGTTTTCGTCATAGACGAGGTGCTCCAGAAAGGCGCCACCCAGCCCCTGGACCATGCCGCCGATCGCCTGGCCGTGGAGCGTCAATGGATTGACGATGCGGCCGACATCCTCGACGACGAGACAGTCGAGCAATTCGACATCGCCCGTCCCCGGGTCGACCGCGACATGCGCCGCCGCCGATCCGTAGGTGTAGGTCAGCCGGTTGTCGTTGCCGAACGCCGTCGTGACCCGGAGGTCATCCGCCGCCAACTCGGCGAAGGCGAGCGAGCGCCCGTCGGGAGCACGGGCATATCCATCCGCGAGTTCGACCTGCTCGGCGGAACAGCCGAGCCGCGCGCCGGCGGCGGTGCGGATCTTCGCGAGCAGGGCATTCGCCGCCTCGAATACCGCCGACCCGCCGAGCACCGTCGAACGTGGACGCGAACGCGCCGTAGCCCTCGTCGAGCAGCGGCGTCGAGCCGTGCAAGACGCGCACCTGCCCGAGCGGCAGGCCGAGGGTGTCCGCCGCGATCTGCGCCATCACCGTTTCGAGGCCCTGCCCGACGGCAGTCGAGCCGACATAGACCGAGACCGTGCCATCCGCCTCGAGCTCGAGGCGCGCGGTTTCCTTTGGACCGGCACCGCCGCCCTCGATAAAGCAGGCGACGCAAACGCCGTGGTAGCGTCCGTCGATCTCGCGGCCTTGCAGCGCCAGTTTTTCGTCCCAGCCGAACTCGGCAAGACAGCGTTCGAGGGTTTCGCGATAGTCGCCGCTGTCGCATTCGGTATCGACGGCCGGACCGCCCGGCTCCAGCCGGGGCAGCCGGTACGGCATCTCACCGGCGCCGATCAGATTGCGTCGACGCATCTCGGCGCTGTCGATCCCGAGGTCCGCGCGCCGCCAGCTCGATCAGCCGCTCGCAAAAGAACGAGCCCTCGTAACGGCCGGGTGCGCGATAGGTGCCGGACGGCGTCTTGTTGGTCAGCAGCGCCGTCGAGGTGATCCGCACATTCGGCACGCGATACGGGCCGGTCAGGCATTGCGCCAAGGTGCGCGGCTGGATCAACCCGTTGGTGCGGACATAGGCGCCGAGGTCGACGAAGACCTCGCCGCGCACGCCGAGGATCGTGCCGTCGCTGCGGCAGGCGATCTCGATCTCGCAATCCGCCTCGCGCGCATGGTTCATCGCCGATCAGATGCTCGCGCCGGTCCTCGAGCCAGCGGACCGGGCGGCCGACATGCCGCGCGGCGAACGGGATCAGGAAATCCTCGGGATAGAACTCGCCGCGGGCGCCAAAGCCGCCGCCAACATCGTTCTCGATCAGATCGACCTGGGCCGGCGACAGGCCCAGCATTGTCGCCACGGTGTCGCGGTTGAAGAACGGCACCTTTGCCGCGCCCAGCACCGTCATCCGGCCTCGTGCCCCATCCCATTCGGCAAGCACGCCGCGCGGCTCCATCGGCAATGCCGTATGGCGCTGGACCGAGAACCGCTCGCGCCGACGTAGTCGGCGTCGCGAAACGCCGCGTCGGCATCGCCCTTGACCCCGGTAAAGATCATCGCAGCGTTTGTGCCGGCTTCTTCAAACAACAGGATGTCGCCTCGCCCGGAAGTCTGCCGATCCGGGACGGGCGGCAACTCTTCGATATCGAGGGCGATCGCGCCGACCCCATCCTCAGCGAGCGCCGGGCTGTCGGCCAGCACGACTGCGACCGGTTCGCCGACATAGCGGACCCGGTCGGCCGCGATCACCGGTTGCAGGAAGCGTTCCGTGCCGGGTAAGGGCAGAAGACGCAGCGGGATGCGCGGCACGGCCCCGATGTCTCTCGCCGTGATCACGATGCGCACCCCTCTCATGGCAAGCGCGGCGGTGGCGTCGATGGTGGCGACGAGGCCGTGCGCAACCGGGCTGCGCAGGATGGCCGCATGCAGCATGCTCTCGCGCTTCAAATCGCCGACAAACTGCCCGCGGCCGCGGAGAAAGCGTACATCCTCGATCCGCTCGACCGGGCTGCCGATATACCGGTTCGTCCCGATCATGGCTTGTCGGCCTTCCGGTACGCGGCCCGTGCTTCGAGCACCGCTTCGACGATCGGGATATAGCCGGTGCAGCGGCACAAATTGCCAGACAGGGCGGAGCGGATGCGATCGGCGTCCGCATCGGGCTCCTCGCTCAGCAGCGCGTGGGCCGTCGTCAACATGCCGGGGGTGCAGAAGCCGCATTGCAGCGCATGACGCTTGCGGAAGGCGGTCTGCAACGGGCTCAACCCGTCGTCGTTCGACAGACCCTCGACGGTGACGATGCTGGCGCCGTCAGCCTGCACAGTCAGCATCAGACAGGCGCGGACCGCGGCGCCGTCGACGATGACCGTGCACGCGCCGCAGGCGCCATGCTCGCAGCCGAGATGGGTTCCGGTCAGGCGCAGCACCTCGCGCAGGCAATCGGCGAGGTGGAGGCGCGGCTCGACATCGACCACGACGGGATCACCATTGATCCGGAAACTTACCCGCATCACGCGCTCCCTTGGTGAGCCGCAGCCCGCAAGGCGCGCTCGATGAGCGTCGCCACGAGACCGCGACGGTAGGCGACGTCAGCGTGCAAATCGTCTGGGGGGTCGACCTCTTCTGCGGCCGTCACCGTCGCCCGCCGGATCAGATCGTCATCGATCTTGTGGCCGCTCAGCAGTGTCTCCACCGCTGTCAGCCGATGCGGGCGTGCGGAGGCGCCGATCACTCCAACATGCGCGTTGCTCAGCGCCCCATCCCGGTCCTCGTCATAAAACAGGAGGATGGCGGCGAGGGCGAAATCGCCTTCACGCCGGGCATATTTTCGGAAGGCCCAGCGCCGGCCGCTCAGCCATTTCGGCAGGTGCAACTCGGTGACGATCTCGTCCGACTGGCGGAGCGTCGACAGCGGCCCGATGAAAAAATCGCCGGCGCGTATCGTGCGCGATCCAGCCGGGCCGAAGAGGGTGATTTCGCCCTCGCAGGTCACCGCGACGCCGGGCAATTCGGCGGCCGGGTCGGCATGGGCGAGGCTGCCTCCGACGGTGCCACGGTTGCGGATCTGGTAATGCGCGACATGCGCGATGGCCGCGCGCAATAGTGGATGCGCTGCGACCAACCGCTGATCATCCTCGATGTCGCGCCAGCGTACGAGCGCGCCGAGCCGCAAGCCGTCATCATCCGTGGCAATATCGCCTAGCTCCGACAGTCGCCGCAGATCGACCAGCAGGCTCGGGGTCGCCAAGCGAAAGGCAAGAACCGGCATCAGGCTTTGCCCCCCGGCGATCACCACCGCTTCGGGGTTCGACGCAAGCAGGTCGATTGCCTCGCGAAGGCTGCCGGGAGCCAGGTAATCGAAGGGCGCGGGTTTCATTGCTATGCCTCGCGCGATGCGACCCCAAATGGGGCCGCAGTTTGCATGCTAGCGTTTGCGAGAGCGCCGAGTGCGCCCCCAAACGATCGCACGAGCTTCGCGAACCCGCAACCGCGCTGCCCGTAGCCTCATTTTGCCGCGGCAGAGGCTGAGACAGCTGCCGTTAGCGATACGACGCCGCGCGAATGACCCCATCGATCGACATGGGAGCGTGGATCAAGGACGCCCGCGCCCGCGGCTACGAAACGGTGATACTGGTCGGCTGGTCGGGCGGCGGCTCGCTCTCACTGTTTTACCAGGCCGAGGCCGAGGCGCCGTCGATTGTCGCGACGCCGGCGGGCGACCCCTTGGATTTGACGCAGGCCGGTCTCGAACCGGCCGACGGGGTCATCTTCATCGCCGCGCATCTGTCGCGCGCCGAGACCCTGACCGAATGGCTCGACCCCTCGGTGACCGACGAATTCGACCCCGACCGGCGCAATCCCGAATTCGACATTTACGACGCCGCCTGCCCGCAGCGGCCGCCCTATCCGGCGGCGTTCGTTGCCGACTTCCGCGGCGCCCAGATCGGGCGCAACCGCAAAATCACAGCGTGGTGCCAGGAGCGGCTCGACAGCTTGCGGCGGGGCGGAACCAGCGAGGTCGAGCGCTGCTTCGTCGTCCACCGCACGATGTGCGACGTGCGCTGGCTCGACTCCGCGATCGACCCGAACGGGAGGCGGCCGGGCTGGTGCTATCTCGGGGATCCGAACACTGCGCCCGCGGGGCTGGCGCGATACTCGTCATTGCGGTCCTGGCTGTCGCAATGGAGCTACGATTTGTCGAATGCGAAAGGGCCGAAAAACGCCGCCCGCATCCGCCGCACCCCAGTCTTGCAGGTCGAGAACCAGGCCGACGACGCCGTGCCCGCCTCGCACAATCCGACAATCCGCGCGGCATTGGCGACCGCGGACAAGGAATACGTCCGGATCGAGGGCGCGACCCATTACTACCAGAACCAGCCCGACCAATTGCAGCGCTGCATCGATGCCGTCTTGGACTGGAGCCGCCGCAAGCGACTGCTCGCGGACTGACCCGGGCCCAGGGCGCCTATCGGGCAATTCCGGACGGCCGACCCCACCTGTCCTCGAACACGACATCGCTCAGCGCCACGCGCCGGACCGGGCCGAACCGGCCCATCGGGTAGCCGATCGGCAGCAGCGCATAGGAGTGCACGCCGGGCGGCAAGCCGAGCGCCGCCTCCGCTTCCTTCTCGTGCGCCAGATAGAGCGTCGTCAATGTCGCGCCGAGGCCGAGCGCCCGCGCGGCCAACAGCATGTTTTGCACCGCGGGATAGATCGACGAGCCGGAGGTGCGGGTCGGCGTGCCGCCCTCCAGGCAGGGGACGATCCACACCGGCGCTTCGTGGATGTGGGCGGCCAGATATTCGGCGGCGCCGAGCATGCGCAGAAACTGCTCGCGGCTGGTGCCGGGCGGCGGTTCGCCGGCGCGATAGCGCGGACCAACCTGTTCGTCCCAGGCGCGCTTGTAGAGCGCTCCGATCGTCGCCTTGACCGCGGCGTCCTTGACCACCAAGAACCGCCACCGCTGCATGTTGCCGCCGCTGGGGGCGCAGACCCCGGCCTCGAGTATCCGACGCAGCAAGGCGTCCGGCACGGGGTCCGGCTTCAACCGCCGCATCGACCGGGTCGTGCGAATGATCTCGAACAGATCGGCGGTGATGATATCGTCAGGCATCGCGTCCTCGGTGATTGCTGCGGAGCGGAGCGACGCGCATGCTACCATCGGATAGCTGCCGCGATGAAATTCGGCATCTTTTGCGACCACTAATTGCCGCGCGCCGCCGGCGCCGACTGGGTCGACGACGCCGAGCGGCCGCTCTACCACGAGGCATTCGAAGGAGGCTGCAATGGATTGCTGCGGGCATACCAACGACCTTGCGCCGCGCTCCTTCGCCCTGGGAATGCCATTGGCTTCGGTCGGAGCGATGCTGGCGGGCGAGGTCGGGCCGGTCGGCTCGACCGAGGCGGCGCGGACGGCCGAGACCGCCGCGGCCGCGCTCGAAGTGCTCCGCAGATCGATCTCGGTCGATGTACACAGCCATGGCGGCAACACGGGCATCACCTCGAAGGCGCCGCCGAACGGCGATCTCGCCAAGGCGATGCGAGCGGGGTCGCTCTCGGTCGCCTGTCTTGCCGACGTGCCGGACTGGCCGGTGTTGGGCCGCAGCGCCGCCGGCGCGCTGGCGGCAGTTCGCGCGCCCGAACCCGGCGAACTTTACCGCTACCACCTCAACCGCCTCCTCTGGATCGACGAACTGGTCGCCGCGCATGGCGTGCGGCGGGCCCTCAACGCCGCCGACCTCGAAGCGGCGCATCAGGCGGGCGAGCCGGCGATCATCGCTGACGTCGAGGGGCTGGACTTTCTCGACGGCAAGCTCGAACGGCTCGAAGAAGCGCACTGGCGCGGCATCCGCCACGTGCAATTGGTGCACTATACGCCGAACGATATCGGCGATTTTCAGACCGGTTCGATCACCCATCATGGGTTGACCGAATTCGGCGCCGAGGTGATCCGCGCCTGTCACCGGCTCGGTTTGGTCTGTGATGTCGCGCACGCGACCGAGGAGATGGCGAAGCAGTCCGTCACACTCGCGACCCGGCCATTGCTGCTGTCGCACACCGCCGTCGCCGGCTCGCGGGCGATGGGCCCGACCCCGCTCGCCCCGCGGCAAGTCAGCCCCGACCACGCTCGGGCGATCGCCGAGACCGGCGGCGCGGTCGGGGTTTGGCATTTCTTTGCCAGCCTTGACAACTACATCGACGGGCTGAAGGAGATGGCCGACATCGTCGGCGTCGATCACGTCAGCATTGGCACCGACCAGTTGGACGCGCGCGGTTGCGTCGAGGATTACGCAAAGTGGGTGCACCTCGTCGCGGCGATGCTCCGCGGCGGCTTCACCGCCTCGGAGGCCGGCAAGATCGCCGGCGGCAACTACCTCCGCATCTTCCGCGCCGCCGTCGGCTGAGGCGTGCCGGCGTGTCAACTTGCAGTTTGCGCGTTGCGTTCGGCGATCCAGGACCTCACCTGGTCGTATCAATTGACAGTCGGCGGGTTGTCAGCAATCCGCGCCGTGAGCGGCCCGTTGAGCCAGAACCCCCACGAAATACACTAGGCGGAAATCAACGGTGGCCTGATGCTGAACATCTTGATTGCTGAGGGAACGCCGGCCGTCTGGCAGGCCAAGCGGCTGGGGTTCGGCATCCCTTCCAACTTTTCGCTGTTTGCCGCGGCTGTTCAGCTGCATCACCCGGGCATCCGCTGCACGGCCCTCAACATCGCCGACGGCGAGGCCTTGCCGCTTGGCGCCACGCTTTCCGACTTCGACGGTGTGATGGTCCCTGGCTCACCACTCCATATCTATGACCCGACCCCCTCCGTCACGCGGCAGATCGATTTTGCTCGGGCCGCCTTCGCCGCTGGCGTGCCCGTCTGGGGGAGCTGCTGGGGTTTGCAGCTTGCCACAGTTGCACTCGGGGGATCGGTACGGCGCAACCCGCGCGGACGCGAGCTCCCGATTGCTCGGGCGATCACCGTGACGGAAGCCGGCCGGGCCCACCCGCTTCTTGCGTCCCGTCCTGCCGTTTTCGACGCGCTTTGTTCGCACCTCGACGAGATCGAAACCTTGCCTTCGAACTCCCAGGTTTTGGCGGCGAACGAACTCTCCGCCATTCAGGCGATAGCCGCAAAAACCCCATGCGGGGGCTGCTTTCTCGGCACCCAATATCACCCCGAGCATACTCTTGCGGTCTCGGCCGCCCTCATCGAGATCCGAGCCACGGAGCTTGTCGCAGAGGGCTTCGGCGCCGAGCCGTCCGAGATTGTCGCGATCGCCGCCGACTATCGCGCCCTGGACGCAGAGCCTACCCGCCGCGATTTGATCTGGCGGTATGGGATTGCGAGCGAGATCATGGACCCCATTCGCCGCACAACCGAGATCGGCAACTGGCTGCGGACCATCGTTGAACCTCGCCAGTACTTGGCTTAGTTGCATTCCTTTGGCGGTCGATTGCCACGGATCGCCCGGCGTGCGCAGCGGTCCCATCAGGCGCTCTCCTCTATTGCCAGGAATGTCAGCGGCGCACCGCCGCTGCGCCGGGCGTTTGGTGCGGGCACGGGATCTCCGGCGCTAGGCGACAAGCAAAAAATTCCCCAGGCATCGGCGGGCTGGGAGGGTTGCGTCTGTAGCCACCTCTCCGTCCTGCCGGACTTGGCCGCGCCGCTACAGCGCTTGCAGCTCCTGGCAGCGCTGGCGGCCGGTTGCGATATCATCGGCCTGCGGAACATTTGTCACCGTCTCGATCTTGGCCCGATTCTTAATGAAGCGCTTAAGGCGTTGGCGGGCGGCAACAGTGTGGCGGCAGCTGCCAAGCTTGCCAATCTCGATGAGGCGCTCGCGGCTCGACCGGGCACAGCCATTCTGCGGGCGCGTGCTGGGCTGCTCGCGATCTCGGAGGCGCTTACCGAACACGCCGCGTATTTCGAGGCAGTAGCGCCCGGATGACGAAAATTCGCGCCTTTATCTTATGACGGCTTGAGGTGGCAGCCCCCGGTCCGGAGCGCGGGCGGGAACGTCTGGAATGGGCGCATCTCGCCCCTTGGTGTGCGTCCCCGCGTAGGTCGGCTGACCCAACCGACAGGGGCGCTGAGCGTAGGAGGCGGGAACGGGTCTTCATGTCCCCCATTGCCGTCATTGCCCGACGTTCCGCGACCGGCGCAGGGATAGCATGCGGCCTACGCTCGGGCGGCGGCTCTGCGCAGGACCGTAATCCAGTTCGATACGTCATCTCGGCACCTGGCACCCCTTGCACCAGGTTCCCTCACCGGTCTCGGTGCTCTAAACCCCGGCGAGGCGATGTACATGCGGGCTGCAGGTGATGGTGATGGTGATGGCCTCTTCGAGGGCGATGGTGTCTATCGCTTGAGCCTGCCCGGGCCGATCCCCACCGATGCCTTTTGGTCGTTGACGATGTACGAGTCGATCGAGGATGGACGGTTTTCTCTGTCAAAATCCGCTGAATCGATATGAAATCGGCGATCGTACTGAAGGGTTGGTGCGCAGGCCGGGCGGCGCCATGGACATCCGAATCGGTCGGTCTGATCCCGGCGGTGAGCGCACCGCCAATTGGCCGCCGGCGCCTGAGCAGGGACCTTTCGCCCTGACGTTGCGAGCCTACCTGCCTCGCTTCGAGCTGCTTAGTGGCGCTTACCGGCTCCCGGCGATCCGCTGCTGTCGCGCCCCGGACCGACGAGGTGCCAGCCCCTAATGCTATCGGGGGGTAGGCAGATTTGAGAAAGCCGCATCCCCCAAGCTCGTTTTATCAAAACCCGCCTCGATTGCTGCATTGTTGTCTAAAATAGGGATTAGCAACCCGCGCTTCGGCTTATGGGAGGGTTGAGTAATGGGCGAGTTCGGAATCGGACAGCCGGTGCGCCGTTTTGAGGACAAGCGGCTGTTGACTGGCAACGGCCGTTTCCAGAACGACAACAACCTGCACGGTCAGGCATACGCTTACGTGCTGCGGTCGCCGCACGCCCATGCCCGCATCCGGTCGCTCGGCCTGACGGCTGCGGAGGCGGCGCCGGGCGTCGCACTGATCATGACCGGGGACGATCTCGTTGCGGCCAAGCTCGGCGTGATGGGCGTGCCGTTCCAGCGCAAGCGGCCCGATGGGTCGCCGATGTTCGCTCGCGCCCATCTCGGCCTCGCGCAGGGCACGGTGCGCTATGTTGGTGAGCCGGTCGCTTTTGTCGTGGCCGAGACACTGGCGCAGGCGAAGGATGCCGCCGAGCTGATCGATATCCATTACGAAGAATTGCCGTCGGTCACCGACACTGCCGAGGCTGCCGAGGGCACGATTGCGGTATGGCCCGACTGCCCGGACAACATCTCGAACCTGTTCGAGGCCGGCAACGAGGCCGCGACCGGGGCGGCCTTCGTCAAGGCGGCACACATCATCAAGCGCCGTTATGTCATTAGCCGGGTTTATGCACATTTCATGGAACCGCGCGGTGCGATCGGCGTGTGGGAGCCGGGCGAGAACCGCTTCACCCTCTACGCTGATGTGCAATATCCCCACCGGGTGCGTCAGGCGCTCGCCACTCGCATTTTCAAAATCCCGGAAAGCAGGATTCGGGTCATCGCCGGCGATGTCGGCGGCGGATTTGGTACCAAGGGCTGGCAATATCCCGAGCATCGGCTGGTGCTGCTGGCGGCGAAGAAATTGCGCCGGCCGGTCAAATGGACCTGCGAGCGCAGCGAGGCGATCCAGGCCGACGAGCATGCCCGCGACAATGTCAGCGACGCCGAGCTGGCGCTCGACAGGGACGGCAAATTCCTCGGCCTCAGCGTCAAGACCTTCGCTAATGTCGGCGCTTACATTTCCTCCGAGCGCAACCTGCTCGCGACTTTTGGCAATGTCGGCACCCTGGTGGGCGTCTACGATATCCCCGTCGCCCATGTCTCCGTGCTGGCGGTAATGGCCAATACGAACGGCACCGCGCCCTATCGCGGCGCCGGACGGCCCGAGGCTACCTATGTCATCGAGCGATTGATCGACGACGCGGCGCGCGAACTCGGCTATGACCGCATCGAATTGCGGGCCAAGAACCTGATCCCCGCCTCGGCCTTGCCGTGCAAGACAGCGCTGGGACTGAACTACGATTGCGGCAATTTCCCCGCCAACCAGCAGAAGGCGCTGGCGCAAGCCGATTGGGCGGGTTTTCCGACGCGCCGCGACGAAGCCAAGACGCGCGGCAAATTGCGCGGCATCGGCATCGCCAATCCGATCGAAAAGGCGGCGGGTCCCGGCCAGGAATTCGCCGAGATCCGCTTTCACCCGAGCGGCAACGCAACCCTGCTAATGGGCAGTAAGAACCAAGGCCAGGGCCATGAGACCACCTTCAAGCAAGTGCTCAACGAAAAGCTCGGGCTCGACCCAGCCACCGTGCAATACATCGATGGCGACACCGATCGCGTCGCGTTCGGCATCGGCACCAACGGCTCACGATCGACGGTTATCGGGGGTTCGGCCTTATGGATGGCGGCTGACAAGGTCATCGCCAAGGGCAAGCGCATCGCCGCTCATTTGCTCGAAGCGGCCGACATCGACATCGAATTCGCCGATGGCTATTTCTCGGTCGCCGGTACCGACCGGCGCATTAGCATCACCGAAGTTGCCAGGGCGTCGTTCCAGGCCGGCCGTTTGCCGCCGGGCCTCGAGGGCGGGCTCTACGAGACCGGCACTTTCGCCCCCGACGACAACACCTATCCCAATGGCTGCCACATATGCGAGGTCGAGATCGACCCCGATACCGGTGCGCTTGACATCGTCCGCTACGTCGTGATCGACGATGTCGGCACCGTGGTGAACCCGATCGGGTTGAAGGGCCAGATCCACGGTGGCGTCGCGCAGGGACTCGGCCAGGCGCTGATGGAGCAGGTCGTCTACGACCGCCAGTCGGGACAGAACCTGACCGGAAGCTTCATGGATTACTGCATGCCGCGCGCCGACACGATGCCGTATATGGAGATCACCTCGAACCCGGTGCTGACCAAGCGCAACCCGCTGGGTGCCAAGGGCGCCGGAGAAGCCGGCACGGTCGGAGCGCTCCCGGCGATCGTCAACGCCGTCGTCGATGCACTGAGCCCGCTCGGGGTCAAAGCCCTCGACATGCCGGCGACCAGCGCGCGCATTTGGCAGGCTATGCGGGATGCGCGAGCGTAATCCCATAACTAAGCGCCCCCGCCCCTAAACCTATCCGACCACGGATGCATTCCGATGTGAGCACCCAATACGCCCCCGCGCATGCGATAGGCACAGAAAATGGCGCTCGGACTTGCGGGACTAAACTCTCTCGGGTCGGCCATCATCCCGACGAAATCGCGCGCTGACGGGCCGTGGGGATGAGATGTTTGCACCCGACGCACCACCTGCTGATGTCCGCTCCCGGAGCGAATTCAGTCAGCGAATTCCGCGACCATATGATCAAACTTTTTCGCCAAGCCGGCTTCGATGTCTCAGAAGTCAGACTATTGACGACTTAGCCGGCGGACACCCGCTTGAACCGCCCCGTGGGCACACGATCGACAACTCGCACCAACATTCTACAAGTGGACGCTTCATCCTGCCGATCCCGGTGTTATCAAGATGACGTTGATCGCTTTAATCGCCTGGGTTGGTTCGCTCACGATCCCAGTCGAAGGCAGCGCGGCGCGAGCCCCCGATGGGAACCTGGAGCGCCGCGGCGAGGGACATGCGGTCATCGGGCTCGCCGCGGAAGAGCTTGCCTATTTGTATAGCGCCCTGGAACGATGGCACTTGTTCGGCAACGCGATGCGATCGGGTGATTACGCCGTCAACGATCTCTTCGCGAAAGCGGAGGTGTCGGTATCGCAGACGACGCTGCGCTCGCTTTTCGATCTCGACGCGGCGAACTTCGTCGAGGGGCCGTTGACCAGCTTCGACGAGTTCGACGGCGAAATTCCTCGCCCACTATCGATCGCTGTGGGAGGAGGCACAGCAATTCGTGACGCGACAGGCTTATGCAGCGGTCATTGCCAGGTTTAATGCTCTGGCTGAGAAGCAACGGACCGGCAAACTCGCCACGGCCTGAAAAATCGGGTGCGAAGGTCCGCTTCCTAGTCGACCCGACCATCGGCTGGCGTAGACACGAATGGCGGTTCAGGGTCGATGCCGCTGGTTCAGTAGTCGTCCGTGAAGAACCCGTAGCCGATTGATCGGGCTGGGCGGGCCGGCACCGCGGCAATAATCAATTTTGCGAGAAAGTAGCGTTTGGGACTCGGGTTTTTGGCAATGAGGACGGGTCATCGGCATGGGGGCGCAGGGTGGCAAAGCCACGAGATGCTCGGCAGCGGGACCTGTTGCGAGGACATCATCGACCTCGGCCATCCGCTGGTGCGGCTGGCGGGTGAGATCGATTGGAGGTTTCTCGACCGGCGCTGTTCGAGCGTGTGCACACCGGGCGATGGCGGCCGCCGTTGCCAACTCGGCTGGTGGCGGGGCTGCTGATTTTGAAGCACATGCACAGCCCGTCGGACGAGGCGCTGTGCGCACGCCGGTTGGAGAACCCGTATTACCAGTTCTTCTGTGGCGAATTGGGCTTCTGCCACCGGCTGCCGTTCGACCGCTCGTTGCTGACATATTGGCGGCAGCGGCTCGGCGAGGACGAGCTCGCTGCGCTGGAGCAGGAGAGCCTGGCGGCAGCGCAAGAGCAGGGTGCTGGCGAGCCGCGATCTCGAACGGGTGGTGATCGACACGACCGTGCAGCCCAAGGCGATCGCCCACCCGACCGATGCGCGGCTCTACCACCCGGCCTTGGGCAGCTGGTCGATTTGACGCGCCGCCACAGCGTGCCGCTGCGGCAGAGTTATCGCCGGCTGGCCAAGCGGGCATCGATCATGGTCGGACGCTACAGCTACGCGCATCAATTCAGGCGGGCGCGGCGCGAACTCAAATTCCTGCGGACCCGCCTCGGCCGGGTGATCCGCGACATCCGCCGCAAGATCGCCGGCCGGCCGCAACTCGAGACCCGGTTTGCCGATCTGTTGGCGCTGGCGATGCGGGTGCGGTTCCACGATCACCACCAGCGCGGCCCCAAGGTCTAGGCGCTGCACGCGCCTGAGGTCGAATGCATCGACAAGGGTAAAGCCAAGTCGCCCTACGAATTTGGCTGCAAGGTGCGGCGTTTTCGCCCAAGATCTTGCGCTTGACCCGAAGGTCAGATCGACGTGGTATTCCTCCTTCAAATCCTCTGAAAATTCGAATGCCATGAATTTCTCGACCAACCATTTTGGTGACCAGATCGCATAGTCGTTGCCGAGCAAAGCTTGTCCGGACTGAGCCAGAACAACAAATTGGCGATGATCTCGCCGAAATATTTCGGGCGCAAATAAACGAACGCCATCGCTCACCGACAGCCAGGCATGAATATTCGATTCCTGCGCTGCAATCCAACAGAAATCGTCCGGACGTTGCACACCGACATGCTCGACAATAAAATTGAGTTCGGGAAAATCGGTGGCAGCGTAATCGACATCATGAATGTCAAGGCATCGGCGCTCAACGGATAGACGGTCGGCCCCTTATGCACGTGGATATTTTTAACTCCCATTTCCTGGGCTAAGGACAGGTACTTGTAGGCCCACGGGGTCATTGAGGCGCCAGCCGCGCGAGCCCTCGCGCCATTCGGCCGCTCGCGGCGGCGCAACGTGGCAAGCTCGGGCTCGGCAAACCGGAAACGTTCGATTTCCTTGGCTTCATTCATATCTGCGGATGGACCCGGCAGTGCCGGGTCCAAATCCGTCGCAAAAGTCGGCGGGACCGCCGGTGGGGGAAGCTGCGGGAGATCAAGGAGCTACGCCAGCGCATACTGCAGCCCATCCCCGAGCGAGGGAGATGGCTGAAGCTGATCCTCACTGGCTACTATGCCTACCACGCCGTGCCGAAGTCACGGGGCGAGCCGTTGTTCAACTTCCACTCGTTGCGCCGCTTCACGGCGTCAGGGTCGATCGGGCTCGGCTTTAGCCGGATGCGGCTGTAAGGGATACTCGGGCATTCCCATTCAGATGACCTTTGATCGTTGCGGTCATTGGCTAGAATCGCTCCACGAAGACCACGAGCGGCTCGCCAAGGGGTGAGATCGAGCTGGTCGCCTAGCCGTCCATCCCCTTCTGCTGGTTAAGGCCCGCCCGCCGCGGCGGGGTCTTTTCTGCGCCGCCGGTCGCATCTGGTCGCAACCGCGATTTGCGCCTTGATGTATCTCGTTGATTTTCCTAATGTCTCGATCAGCCTAAATATACATCTAAAAAGCCGGGTAAGTTAGTAATATCAGATGGTTAAGGGTTTCGAGCCCGACGCGGGAGACCGCCGCATCGCACGAACTGGGATGATTCCTCGGGCGGAGGAAGGACCAGTGCCATTGCCGAACGTCGGGCGGGTGCACGCCGGACTTCCTCTGGTGACGCTGGTGTTGGGCGGCGCGCGCTCCGGCAAGAGTCGCTATGCCGAATGTCTGATCGAAGGCGCCGCAGCCTGCGGCACCTATTGTGCGACGGCCGAGGCTGTGGACGCCGAAATGGCGCAGCGGATCGCCGCGCACCAAGCCCGCCGCGGACCTTTCTGGCACACGATCGAGGAGCCGCTGGCTCTGGCCTCGGTGATCGCCGCCGAAGCGTCGCCCGTTCGGCCGCTATTGATCGATTGCCTGACCTTGTGGCTGTCGAACCTAATGCTCGCCGAGCGTCCGATCGAAGGCGACATCGCGGCGCTATGCGCGGCATTGCGGCTAGCCGCTGGTCCGGTGGTCCTTGTCGCCAACGAAGTCGGCATGGGCCTCGTCCCGGAGATGCCGCTCGGCCGCCGCTTTCGCGACGCCGCCGGCCATCTCAATCAGCAGATCGCCGCCCTGGCAGACCGCGTCGTCTTCCTCGCTGCCGGTCTGCCGCTGGTGTTGAAGGAGGGCTGATCGGATGCGCCGCGCCCCAGCGACGGTGATCACCGGCTTTCTCGGCGCCGGCAAGACCAGCCTCGTGCGGCACCTGCTCGCTCGGGCACAAGGGCGGCGGCTCGCCGTAATTGTCAACGAATTCGGCGAACTCGGGATCGATCGCGAGCTGCTGCTGGGCTGCGGCGACGAAGCTTGCACTGAGGACGACATTGTCGAGCTGGCCAATGGCTGCCTATGCTGCACCGTCGCTGATGATTTTCTGCCGACCCTGACTCGGCTTCTCGACCGCCCGGCGCCGCCCGAACACATCCTGATCGAGACTTCGGGCCTGGCTTTGCCGAAGCCGCTGGTGCAAGCCTTTGCCTGGCCCGAGATCCGCACCCGTACAACCGTCGACGGGGTGGTGACAGTGATCGACGCTGCCGCTGTCGCCGCCGGCCGGTTCGCCGACGACCCTGAGGCAGTAGCGCGTGCCCGTGCGGCGGACCCGGCGCTCGCCCATGACAATCCGCTCGACGAAGTGTTTACCGACCAGCTCGCTTGCGCCGATCTCGCAATCTTGAATAAGGCTGACCTGGTCGCCCCAGATCGCTTTGCCGCCCTCTGCTGCGAGATCGAGCAACGACTGCGCCCCGGGGTCAAGCTCGTCGCCGCGCGCGACGGTGCGGTGGCGCCCGAGGTCGCGCTCGGCCTTGCCGCGACGGCCGAGGACGATCTCGCGGTACGACCGTCGGTGCATGATCTCGAAATGGCACATGATCACGATGACTTCGACAGTTTTGTCGTGAGCTTGGGCGCGGTGGCGGACGGCGAGGCATTCTTTGCGCGCCTGCGCGCCACGATCCGCCGGTATGGCGTGCTGCGGCTCAAGGGCTTTGTCGATCTGCCTGGCCGCGACCGGCGGCTCGTCGTCCAGGCGGTCGGCGACCGCTTGCAGCAGTATTTCGATCGGCCGTGGCAGAGCGAAGAACGGCGCGACACACGGCTTGTCGTGATCGGCGAGAAAGGCCTCGCTCGAGCGGCCATCACCGCGGCGCTGGCGGGCTGAATGCATCTTCTCGCTACCTTGCCGGGGGTGATTGCCGACGGCTCGGCCGCAGTCGATCTCGCCCAGACCCGCGGCGACATCGTGGTGCTGTCGAGCGCCGATACCGAGTTGGCGTTGCTCGCAGCGGCAGCGGCGCGACGACGCGCCCAGGACCCGACCGCGCCAAGCCTGCGCCTCGCACCGATCCTGCGCCTCGGCCATAACTTCTCGGTCGACTTGTACATGGAGACGATCGCCCGCGCGCGCCTGGTGATTGCGCGGGTGCTCGGCGGCAGCGCCTATTGGCCTTATGGAGTCGAGCGCCTCGTCGAGACCTGCCGCGCCAGTCGTATCCCGCTGGCCCTGCTGCCCGGCGACGATAAGCCCGATCCGGAACTGGCCGACCTCTCGACCTTGATGCCCGACAGCACCCTCCGGCTGTGGCGCTATCTCGCCGAGGGCGGCCCACCCAACGCCGAGAATTTGCTGCGCTACGCCGCCTCGCTGATCGGACATCCAGCGGCTTGGGCGGAGCCCGCGCCATTGCTGCGCGCCGGTCTCTATTGGCCCGATTGCGCATTGCCGAGCCTCGACGACATCGCCTCCGATTGGCACGGGACCGGTGGCGTCGTGCCGATCGTGTTCTACCGCGCGCTGGTTCAATCCGGTAACACAACGCCGGTCGATGCGCTGGTACGCGCGCTGTCGGCAAGGCAGCTGTGCCCGTTGCCGATCTTCACGCAGAGCCTCAAAGACGGCGAGGCAGCGGCGCTGCTCGGGGCGGTGTTCAGCGCCTATCCGCCAGCGGTGATCCTCAACACGACCGGGTTTTCGGTCCGGGTCGGCGCCGGCAACGATCCGCTGGCCGCTGCCGACTGCGGGGTGCTGCAGGTCGTCTTCTCCGGTGGCGACGAGGAAAGCTGGCGCGCCGGAACTCGCGGCCTGCACCCGCGCGACCTGGCGATGAGCGTAGCGTTGCCGGAAATCGACGGCCGTATTCTGTCGCGTGCGGTCTCGTTCAAGGCGCCCCTCGGCCGCGATCCCGAAACCGAGATCGAACTCGTTGGCTACCGGCCGGTCGCCGATCGTGTCGCCTTTGTCGCCGATCTCGCGCGCAATTGGGCGCGGCTGCGCGAGCGCCCCGTGGCCCAGCGCCGCGTCGCGTTGATCCTCGCCAACTATCCGAACCGCGACGGCCGCATCGGCAACGGCGTCGGGCTCGACACGCCGGCCTCCGTGGTCGCGATCCTGCGGGCATTGGCCGATAACGGCTACCGAGTCAACGCACTTCCCGACGATTCCGCGGCGCTGATCCGGCGCCTGACCGACGGTCCGACCAACGCGAACCCGACTGCGGCGTGCGAGGAGACATTCTCGTTCGCCGAATATTCGTCGTTCTTCGCGACCTTGCCGTTGCCTGTGCAGCAGGCGATCGTCGCTCGGTGGGGACCGGCCGAACGCGACCCGTTTTTCCGCGCGGGGCGGCTCGATTGCGGGCGGTTCGCGATCCCGGGCTTCCGCGCCGGCAATGTTGCGGTGGTTATTCAGCCGGCGCGTGGTTACGGCACCGATCCGAAATCGACCTATCACGACCCCGCATTGGTCCCGCCGCATGCCTATTTCGCCGTCTATGCCTGGCTGGCGCAGGATTTCCGCGCCGATGCCGTGATTCATCTTGGTAAGCACGGCACCGTAGAATGGCTACCGGGGAAGGCGCTGGCACTTTCTGCCGAATGCTTCCCAGAGGCGGTGCTGCCGCCACTGCCCCATCTCTATCCGTTCATCGTCAACGATCCCGGCGAGGGAACACAGGCCAAGCGGCGCGCTCAGGCGGTGATCGTCGACCATCTGACCCCACCGCTGACCCGCGCCGGCAGCTATGGCTTGATGGCCGAGCTCGAGCGCCTGATCGACGAATATTATGAGGCCGCCCACGGCGATTCGCGGCGAGTCGGAGTGCTAGCGGCGGCGATCCTCGAACTGGCGCGGTCCGCCGGGCTCGATGGCGATTGCGGCATCATCGCCGGCGAGGACACGGCAACGGCATTACGCAAGCTCGACGGCCTGCTGTGTGAGATCAAGGAATTGCAGATCCGCGACGGGCTTCACGTGTTCGGTCAGAGCCCCGAGGGTCCGAGGCTCGACGAATTGCTGGTCGCGTTCGCCCGCCCCGGCCGCGGTACGGCCCCGGAAGACGCCTCGCTGCTGCGCGCGTTGGCTGCTGATCTCGGCTTCGGCGAAGATCCGCTCGCGCTCGACATGGCAGCGCCATGGCATGACCCGCGCCCAGCGGTGCTCACCGGTCCCGGGCCGTGGCGCAATGCCGGCGACACGGTCGAACGCCTGGAGAGGCTAGCGCTGCGTCTCATTTCCGGCGAGGTCGGCGCCGAGGATCGCTGGCATCGCACTCGCGCCGTGCTGACCTGGTTGGAGCAGTATTTGCGCCCAGCAGTAGCCGCGTGCGGCGATGCCGAAATGGCAGGGCTTCTCGCCGGCCTCGATGGCCGTCTGGTGATGCCCGGCCCCTCCGGTGCGCCGAGCCGCGGCCGGCCCGAGGTCTTGCCGACCGGCCGCAATTTTTATTCCGTCGACACGCGTGCGGTGCCGACCCAGGCCGCCTGGCAACTCGGTTGGAAATCGGCGGCATTGCTGGTCGAGCGCCATGCCCAGGAACACGGCAGCTATCCGGCGCGGGTGGCATTGTCGGCCTGGGGGACGGCGAACATGCGCACCGGCGGCGACGACATCGCCCAGGCGCTGGCTTTGATGGGCATCCAGCCGGTGTGGGAGCGGGCGAGCGGAAGGGTGACCGGGTTCGAGATCATGCCGGCCTCGGTGCTCGACCGGCCGCGGGTCGACGTCACCCTGCGCGTCTCAGGGTTTTTCCGCGACGCTTTTCCCGGGCTGATCGACTTGGTCGACTCGGCTGTACGCGCCGTCGCAGCGCTCGACGAGCCGGCCTCGATCAACCCGTTGGCTGTCCGGGTCGCGGCCGACCAACATGCGCTCGAAGCCCAGGGTGTCGCGCCGACCGAGGCGGCCGAGCGCGCCGGCTACCGGATCTTCGGCTCGAAACCCGGCGGCTATGGAGCGGGGTTGCAGCATCTGATCGACGAGCGGCTCTGGGATGACGAGGCCGATCTGGCCGACACCTGGCTCGGCGCAAGCAGCTATGCCTACCGCGCCGGTGGCGAGGCCAGCCCGGATCGAGCGATGCTCGAAGCCAGGCTCGCTGGCGCTGACGCCGTGCTGCACAACCAGGACAACCGCGAGCACGATTTGCTCGACAGCGGCGACTATTACCAATTCGAAGGCGGGCTCGCTCTAGTCGTCCGCCAGCTCTCGGGGCGCTTGCCGGCGGTCTATCACAACGACCATTC
Source organism: uncultured Alphaproteobacteria bacterium (assembly GCA_963774345.1). Classification (GTDB taxonomy): domain Bacteria; phylum Pseudomonadota; class Alphaproteobacteria; order ATCC43930; family CGMCC-115725; genus AP-15. The sequence continues at coordinate 688 of CAVZFB010000067.1, read as the reverse complement.
GCGGCCCGAGACGCCGCGCATCCGCACCCTGCGCGAAGAGATCGGGCGGGTCGTCCGCGGCCGGGCGGCGAACCCGCGGTGGATCGCCGGGGTCATGCGCCACGGCTACAAAGGTGCGGCCGAGATCGCCGCCACGGTCGATTACCTGTTTGCCTTCGCCGCGACCGCGCAGGCGGTCGATGATGCGCATTTCGAGGCGCTATACGACGCCTATCTCGCCGACGAGGCCGTGCGCGGCTTTATGGCCGAGCACAACCCGGCCGCCCTCGCCGACACCAGCCGCCGCTTTCTCGAAGCGATCGAACGCGGGTTGTGGCGCCCGCGTCGCAACAGCGCCCGCGAGGCATTGACGCGGTGGGCCGCACCGTGAGCGATCCGCTCGAAAGCGAGGACGAGGTCAACCGCCGTCACAACGAGAAGATGGTGCGGCGCAAGCTGGCCCGTAACCGCATGCTGGCGACCAAGACCGAAGAGCGGGGGCTGTTGATCGTCCATACCGGCACCGGCAAGGGCAAATCGACCGCCGCCTTTGGCATGGTGCTACGCTGTCTCGGCCACGGCATGCGGGTCGGCATCGTCCAATTCGTCAAGGGCGTGTGGGGGACCGGCGAGCGAGTGGCGCTCGAACGCTTTGGCGATCTCGTGACCTGCCGGGCGATGGGCGAGGGCTTCACTTGGGATACCCAGG
>CAVZFB010000066.1:0-8455 GCA_963774345.1 uncultured Alphaproteobacteria bacterium | reverse complement strand
GCGTGAGCCGGGCGGGTCTTCAGGCGCCGAGGCGATCCGGCGGCTGTTGCTCGAAGGCGAGGGCGGGCGCTGGGACGCACAGAGTGAGACGCTGCTGCTCACCGCGGCTCGGCGCGACCATGTCACGCGAGTAATCGAGCCGGCTCTCGTGCGAGGAATGTGGGTGATATCCGACCGATTCGCCGACTCGACGCTCGCCTATCAGGGATACGGGCGGGGGCTCGCAGCGGCGGAGATTGCGGCGCTGCAACGGTTTGCACTCGGCGATTTCGCACCGGACCTGACGTTAATCCTGGATCTGCCGGCCGCGGCCGGGCTTGCCCGCGCGGCGGCTCGATCGCCTTCGGCCGACCGGTTCGAGCGCCTCGATCCAAGCTTTCACGACAGATTGCGCCAAGGATTCCGTGAGATCGCCGCCGCCGAACCCGGCCGCTGCGTGCTGATCGACGCTTCCGGCGAGCCGGCGGCAGTGCACCGGGACGTGCTCGCCGCGGTAGCGCAGCGGCTGGGAGTGGCTCTCAGCGCTTGAAGGGGACACATGCAGCGGTATCGACCCCTCGTTGAGCACAGGCCGCGGCCTCGATGGCCCGCGCGGTAGAGCCGGCCGCTGGAGCGGAGAGCGCGGCGCCGGCGCCGCGGGCGAACCCGCACCTCGTCGGCCACGAGAGCGCGGAGCGCGAGCTCGAGCGCCTTTACCGCATGGGCCGGTTGCCCCACGCAATACTGCTCGGCGGGCCGCGCGGGATCGGCAAGGCGACTTTGGCCTTTCGCTTTGCCCGGTTTTTGCTTTCGCAGGGCGGGCAGGACGGCGGCGCCGGGACCGATTTTTTCGGCGGCCAGGGCGAAACCGGGCTCGCGGTCGATCCTGAAAGCGGCGTGTTCCGCCGCATCGCGGCGAGTGGTCATGCCGATCTGTTGACCGTCGAACGCGCCTGGGATCAACGGCGCCGGCGGTTGCGCGGCGAGATCGTTGTCGAGGATACCCGCGCGATCGCGGAGTTTTTTCGGCTGACGGCGGCGGAGGAAGGGTGGCGCGTCGTCATCGTCGACGGCGCCGAGGAGATGAACCGTAACGCCGCGAATGCGGTTTTGAAGATCCTCGAAGAACCGCCGTCGCGGGCTTTGTTGCTGCTGGTCAGCCACAGCCCCGGCCGATTGTTGCCAACGATCCGGTCGCGCTGTCGCCGGCTGATGCTGGCGCCGCCGGCGGCCCCGTTAGCCGCTGAGCTGATCCACCGCTTTCGCCCGCAGCTCGACGAGGTTGAGGCCGCGACGCTGGCAGCGATTTGTGCCGGCAGCATCGGACGCGCGCTCGAGCTCGCGGACAGCGGCGGTCTCGCCCTCTATCGATCGGTGCTCGATCTGCTGTCGCAGGCCCCGGCGATCGACATTGCAAGGCTGCATGGGTTCGCTGACCGGCTCGCCCGGGTCGACGCCGAGGACGCCTATCGCGCGAGCGCGGAATTGTTGTCGCAGTTTCTATCGCGCTTGACGGCGGCGGCGGCGCGCGGTGCGCCCGACGGGAACGAGGTCGTCGCCGGCGAGGGGGCGGTGATGCAGCGCCTCGCCGCTCGCGCGGATCCCGCGCGCTGGGCCGGACTGCGCTCAGAAATCGAGCGCAGTTTCGTCACTGCCGACGAGCTCAACCTCGACCGCAAGCAGACGGTGCTCGGCGCGATCTTTGCCATCGCCGAGATGTCGCGTTAGAAACGGCGTCACCGTCCGTGCGTTGGATCGTCGGCGGTTCCGGCCCATATCCGGGCTTTGGAGAGGATGATGAGCGCGGACCGGCCCTTTTTCATCACGACGCCGATCTATTACGTCAACGACCTGCCGCATCTCGGCCACGCCTATACGACGGTGGCCTGCGATGCGTTGGCGCGGTTCATGCGGCTCGACGGCCGGCACGTCAAATTCCTGACCGGCACCGACGAGCACGGTCAGAAAGTGGCGCAATCGGCGGCGGCGGCCGGTGTGTTGCCGCAGGAATTTGCCGATCGCAACTCGGCGCGGTTTCGCGAAGTCGCTCGGTTGTTGAACGTCTCGCACGACGAATTCATCCGCACGACCGAACCGCGCCACACTCATGCCGTGCAGGCGCTATGGCGGGAATTGGACCGGCGCGGCGAAATTTATCTCGGCCGGTTTGCCGGCTGGTACGCCGTGCGCGACGAAGCTTTTTACGACGAGAGCGAACTCGTCGACGGCAGAGCACCGACCGGGGCCGAGGTCGAATGGCTTGAGGAGGAGAATTACTTTTTCCGGCTGTCGGCCTGGCAAGACCGGCTCTTGGCTTACTATGAAGATAACCCCGAGGCGGTTGCGCCGCGCGGCCGCCGCAACGAGGTGCTCAGCTTTATCAGAGGCGGGCTGAAAGACCTGTCGATTTCGCGCACCAGCTTCACCTGGGGAGTTCCGGTTCCCGAGCACCCCGGCCACATCGTTTATGTCTGGCTCGACGCCCTGATCAACTACATCACTGCCGCCGGCTATCCAGATGATTTAAAGATATTTTCTTCATATTGGCCGGCTGATCTGCACATGGTCGGCAAAGACATCGTGCGCTTTCATGCGGTTTATTGGCCGGCCTTTCTGATGGCGGCCGGACTAGCGCCGCCGCGCCGCGTCTTTGCCCACGGATGGTGGACCGTGGAAGGCGAGAAGATGTCAAAATCGCTCGGCAACTTCATCCCGCCGCAGCAATTGGTCGACACTTATGGGGTCGATCCTGTGCGTTATTTTATGCTGCGTGAATTGCCCTTCGGCAGCGATGGTGATTTTTCACATCACGCGATGGTGGGCCGCCTCAATGGCGACCTCGCCAATGATTTTGGCAATTTAGCGCAGCGCGTCCTGGTCATGATAAACCGTGACTGCGGCGCCACGGTGCCCGAACCCGGCGCGTTCGCTGCGGTCGACCAGGCCCTGCTCACGAGCGCTCGCAGTCTCCTGGAAATGGTGCGCAAGCATATGGAGGACCAAGCGTTTCATCTCGCGCTCGAGACCATCTGGCGGGTCGTCGCCGACGCTAACCGCTATGTCGACGAGCAAGCGCCTTGGGTCCTGCGGAGCACAGATCCCGGGCGGATGAATACGGTTCTCTATACCCTCGCCGAGACGATCCGGTATCTCGCAATCATGGCCCAACCTTTTGTCCCGGCTGCAGCCGGGAAGCTTCTTGACCAACTTGCGGTATCCGATGGGTCTCGCGACTTCGCCGCTCTTACCGCGGCGCCATTGGTTCCGGGGACCCGATTGCCAAAGCCCGAGGGCATCTTTCCGCGCTTTGTCGAAGCACCGCCGATATGAGCGGCGGGGAGGGCAGGGCGACAATGCTGGTCGACAGCCATTGCCATCTCGACTTCGCCGATCTCGCCGCCGAGCGTGAAGCCGTCATTGCGCGGGCGCGGGCGGCGGGAGTCGGGGCGATGCTGACGATCGGCACCCGGCTCGACGAGTTCCAGGGCGTGCGCGCGATCGCCGAATCCGACCCAGACATCTGGTGCTCGGTCGGGGCCCATCCACATGAGGCTGCAGACCACGCCGACCTGTTGCCCGATCAGTTGGTGGCGCTGACGGCGCATCCCAAGGTTGTCGGAATCGGTGAGACCGGGCTCGATTTTCACTATGATCTGAGCCCGCGGGAAACCCAGGAGCGCGTCTTTCGCGCCCACATCGCGGCGTCGCGGGCGACCGGACTGCCGCTGATCATCCACGCCCGCGAAGCCGACAGCGAGATTGCCCGGATTCTCGACGAGGAACGACCGCCGCCCGGGGTACTGCATTGCTTTTCGAGCGGCCGGGCCTTGGCCGACGCGGCGCTGGCGCTGGGCTTCTACATCTCGATCTCCGGGATCGTCACCTTCAAGAATGCCGACGATCTGCGCGCGATTGTGCGCGACCTGCCGCTCGATCGCCTGCTGGTCGAGACCGACAGCCCGTATCTCGCCCCAGTACCGTACCGTGGCAAACGCAACGAGCCGGCCTTTGTCAAGGCGACGGCGGCGGCGGTCGCAGCGCTGAAAGGCGTCGAGCCCGAGCGGCTGGAGGCAGTAACCAGCGCCAATTTCTTTTGCCTATTCAGCAAGGCGACCGCGGTCGCCTGATGAGGGTAACGATGCTTGGCTGCGGTGCCTCGACCGGGGTGCCGGCGATCGGTCCTAATTGGGGCCGCTGCGACCCCACCGATCCGCGCAATCGCCGCCGCCGGGCATCGGTGCTGGTCGAAGTCGGTCCGGTCGCCATTCTGATCGACGCCTCGCCCGATCTGCGTGAGCAGCTGCTCGACGCTCGGGTCAGGCGGCTGGACGCGGTGGTGATGACCCATGCGCATGCTGACCATCTCCACGGCATCGACGATTTGCGTGAATTGAACCGGCTGATGGGCCAGGCGATTCCGCTCTGGGCCGACGCCAAGACCTTGGCGGAAATCCGCCGCCGCTTTGGCTACGTCCTGGAGCCGGTGTCCGAGCCCGGCAGATACTATAAGCCGGCTTTGACGGCCCACGAGATCAGTGGCCGGTTTGCGATCGGCGGGATTGACATCGTGCCGTTCGCGCAGGATCACGGGTTCAGCACGACGCTCGGCTTTCGCATCGGGCCGATGGCATATTCGACCGATGTGACCGCGCTCGACGACGATGCCTTTGCGGCAATCGCCGGCGTCGAGCTGTGGATCGTCGACTGCGCGCGCCGCAGGCCGCACCCGACGCACAGCCATCTCGAACAGACGCTGGCCTGGATCGCCCGGGTATGCCCGCGGCGCGCCGTCTTGACCCATTTGGATCAGACGCTCGACTACCGCGAGCTCAGCGCGGAATTGCCTCTCGGCGTCGAACCCGGCCAGGACGGGCTGGTCATCGAATTACCAGTGCGATGAGGCAATCCCGCGAACAAACCCCATATTTTCCATAATATATATTATGCGACATTCATCTGTCGGCGCCCGATCAAAATGTCACCCGTGTGCGCCACCGAGAAAACGCCTGTGGCGATGCTTTTAGTGATAGGCCAGGCACCAGCCCGGTGCGCGCAGCCAGCACTGATCAGCCGGTAGATCGTCACGGCGATAGAGGCGGGTGACCTCCCGCCAGCGTTCGGTCGCGAAAGCCGCAGACAGAGCCAATTCCGATGCGGCGTCGCGTGCGCCCTCGCAGGGAAAGGTCACCACCCCCAAAAGCCATCGGGCGAGGAATTCGCTGCCCCGCCGCTCGATGCGAAAGACTGCGCCGCGCGGGTGGATTTCACCACGTTCGCTCGACCGGAAGCCGTGATACGTCGTCAGCGGCAGGATCAGCCGGCCCCCCTGTTTGAGCCCGTCGAGCCAGAAAGGCGCCGGCCGGGTCGCGCCGGCGTTGATATAGATGACATCGGCCGGGTCGAACGGCACCTGCCCGCCGTCACCCTGGATTACTCGGACATTCGGCCATTGCGCGAAATTTGCCGCAGCGCGCGCGGCGAGCCCGGGATCGAACTCGATCGCCGTCACCGCGCCGCCGGGGCCGACGAGCGTGGCGAGGATCGCGGTGTAGTAACCGACGCCAGCGCCGACATGAACGACATGCTCGCCCTCCTGCAGGGCGGCGCTCGGCATCAACCGGGCGTGCAAAGACGGCTCGCCGTTGTTCAGGTTGCGCTCCGGTAGGATACCGACCACGCGGTCGGTATAGAGATAGACCGGATCACCGCTCGGCGTCGGCACGTAGCCGCCAAACCAGCTCACGATCTGCCATGGACCAGGGCCGAGAAAGTGCTCGCGATGGACCGTGGCGAAGGCGGCTTCGACGCGCCTATCCTCGATACCGGCTGTAGCCATGATCTGCCTGGCGAACGCACGCCGGACGAATTCGAGCCCGTCCTTGTTCATGACCACCCTCGCCACGGCCGGATATTTCCGCGCCCGCATGATACCTTGCGGTGGCGTGAGTGCGAATTGGAGTTGGCCGACGGAAGGTGTTCGGCTGCCCCCGGGATTCCGGCTGAGCTTCCCCTCCGAGCGCCAAAAGCAGCTAGAAAGCGACAGGGAAAATAGCGATAATGCGATGGCGGATTGGTAAACGTCGAAGTGCACTCTCTATCCCACTGACGCAAAACATAAAACGAGGGTGCTAGTCGGTGTCGGAATGCAGGCAGTGTCGGCCGAGACATCCTGGTAGCAATGGGAGGGCAAAATGGAACAGCGGCTTAGCTATATCGAACAGATCATCATCATCATCATCGTCAGTGGTGGTTGGAGGCCGCCAGGGCATGGACCGATCGGGGACTCGTTTGCCGCAGACACATCGCGGATGGAAGCCCTTCTTCGCCTGATCCCCCATCGTTGGCCTCCTCCGGGAGACTCGTTCGCGACGGACATAACGCGACTGTCGGTGACCGAAATCGAGGAAAGGTCGCACGAAGTCGCAGCGGCGATCACGCGGTTACAAGCGCAACAGAATGAGCTGCATGCGCGGTTGAGGGAATTGCGGGCCGCGCCGGCAGCAGGCTCGGGGAGCGCGCCCAGAACCTGACCGGAAGGGAGCCGTCTCGATGCCAGAACGGTCCGTCTGCTCGGTCCTGCTGATCGGTTTTCAGGATCAGGACAATCTCGGGCTCCGCTACCTATTGTCGTCGGTACGGCACGCGGGCTTTTCCGGCCGGATCGAGACCTACACCGCCGACCCTGAGCCGATCGTGGAACTGGTCGCCCGCCTGCGCCCCGACGTGATCGGCTTTTCGCTGATCTTCCAATACATGTCGTCCGCCTTCGCGCGGGTGATCGAGACCCTTCGGGCGCGCGGGTGTCGAGCCCACATCACCGTCGGCGGGCACTATCCCAGCTTCGACTATCAGGAGGTCCTGCAGCGCATCCCCGGCGCCGATTCAATCGTTCGCTTTGAGGGTGAAGCGACCCTCGTCGAGCTGATGGACAAACTCAGCCGGGGCGAGGACTGGCGCGGCATCGCCGGCATCGCCTATCGGCGGGGCGAGGAGATCGTCGCCAATCCGTTGCGGCCGGCTATCGACGATCTCGACCGGCTCCCGTTTCCGGAACGTTCCGACATCGACTATCGCGGGCGGGACCTTTCCACCGCCTCGGTCCTCGGCAGCCGCGGCTGCCCGTGGAACTGCAATTTCTGCAGCATCCGCCCGTTCTATGAGGCCCAGGGCGGCAAGCTGCGGCGCCTGCGCTCGCCCGCGGCGGTGGTCGAGGAAATGCGCCAGCTCCATGTCGAACAGGGTGCCCGAATATTCCTTTTCCAGGACGACGATTTTCTGGCGACCGGGCGGCGCGCCCGGGAGTGGGCGGAAGGCATCGCCGACGGCATCATCGCGGCCGGATTGGCGGGCCGGATCGCGTTCAAAATCAGTTGCCGCTCCGACGAGGTCCGGCATCGAGACGATGGCGCGCCTCGTCGAAGCCGGGCTCACCCACGTCTACATGGGGGTCGAGAACGGCGACGAGCAGGGCCTGGTCAATCTGAACAAGATGCTGAAGCCGCATCAGCACCTCGAAGCGGGGAACATCCTGCGCGATCTCGGGGTGTCGTTCGACTTCGGCTTCATGCTGCTGGAGCCCTACAGCGCGATCGCGACCGTGCGCAGCAATATCGCCTTCCTCGAGCGCTTCGTCGGCGACGGGTGGACGGTTGCGGGTTTCTGCCGGACCTTGCCCTATGCGGGCACCCCACTGAAACGCCAGCTCGAGGCGGAAGGACGATTGTTGGGAAATGCGTTCGAGCCCGACTACAACTTTCTCGACCCGAAGCTGGACCGGTTCTACGACTGGATGCTGCTGACCTTCCGCGTGCGAAATTTCGACAATGCCGGGCTGGTCGAAGTCTTGCGCGCGCTGGTGTTCGAAGCGCACCTGAACCTGCCTGGCTACCGTAACTTCCAGCCGTCGGACCGCGCCCGCCTGCACAGCATCACCGCGCAGGCCAATGGCCACGCCCTCTATTGCCTGAGCGCGGCGCTCGATCATATCGAGGCGACGCCGCTTGAAGATATCGACATCAGACACGGCTATCTCGGCCGGCTGACTGCGCACGAACTGGCGCAGGAGCGCCAACTGACGGCTGAGGTTAACGCGTTCTATTGGGCTGCACGCGCTCGCCAGGGCCTGTCGACGCCGGAATTCCAGGAACTTCGTTTGCTCGGCGGGTTCGAGAATTCCTGGACGGTGGCCCCCCAAGATCTCCGCGCCGCACACTGAATTCGCGATCTCCTTTAAGGCAGCTGGAGCTTCGCTACCAGCCGAGCAGGTTGACGCCTGCTCGGTAAAAAAGCGGGACCAGTTTCATCCATCCGCGTTGCGGGCGCTGGTTGAGGTGACGGTACGGCTGATCGGCGACGTGCAGCCGGATTGCGTCGATGAGGCGATACGGATAAACCCGCCCCCGCGGGTTTCGATTGAATATCCAAGGAAGTGACGGTGGACCTGCCCACGGGATTCCGGGTCAGCTTCGAGGACCGG
>CAVZFB010000065.1:0-278268 GCA_963774345.1 uncultured Alphaproteobacteria bacterium | reverse complement strand
GCCGATGTCACCGAGGATCAACCACGTCGGCGGCTGCTTCGATGATCTTCCAGAGGGGACTGTCGGTACGGTCGTAGTAAACGCGCCGAGCGTCGTCCGGGCGCAGTTCCTCCAGCATGCCGAGGCGGACGAGCCGACGGAGTTCCTTAGCCACCTCTCCCTGCAAGATCACCTCGCGGGGTGGTTCGGACTGGTAGAAACGTGACTTGTGATGCCCGACTATCCAGAGGGCGAGCGCCAGCCGGCAAGGTCGTCCGAACAGTTCCTTGCCTACTTCTTTCGCATCCAACGGCGTGTCCACGTATCCGAGCTGATAATCACTATCTAAAATCTAAATAGTAAAAATTCATCCTCATGCGAGTACAGCATGCATCTCCCGCCGGTTACCAGCTCGCCAGCTCCGCTGGCCGCCCCTTACGGGGGCGAACCAGGCGTGCCGGTGGGTGTCATGCTGCTCGGCGTGCGGGTCACTGCCTACGCGATCATCAACATCGCCGAGCATCAGCGCCGCGAGACAGCAGGTATGGGCGCAGTCATCGATCCGGCTCTGCTGGACCGTTTGATGGACCTGCCCATAGGAATTTCGGTGACTGATCCTGTGGCGTGGGCAGAGATGGCGGATCAGCCAAGCGGAGTAGCCGAACTCCATGAGGACGGCGCAAGGATCATGCGACGCCTGGAGTCACCGCTCACGATCGCCGATGTCATAGTGGATGCGGCCACGGGCAAGGAACTACGCGCCGTCCAGGACGCCAGCTTGTTCGCTGGTTTCACGCGCCGCTGGATTGCGGCCACGCCCAGCCGGATACCAGACGCGGCGATGCTGGAGGCAAAGCTGTGCGGCGTCGGCATCGTCGATCAGCGCCGCAGGCAGCTGCTGCCGGCCGAGAAGCCAGAAGGCCTGACCAGGGATGGGTGGTCATGGCTGCTGGAGGAAAAGACGTACCGGCGCTGGCTTACCCGACGGGCCGGTAATCATGAGCAGGAGAGCCCAGCTCGAGCCACTGACGGAGCCAGCGATGCAGGGGCAAGCTAACCCCGCGTTCCGCTAGCGAGGCGATCGACCTAGCTCCGGCGTTGCAGGCCTCCCACCATGCGTCTCGTGGATCTGCTGCTGCGAGAACACGTCTCGCGAGCTGCTCTGTACTCGCCAGGTTGTGCAGGCACGCCAGCATCCGGCCGTCCCGGAGATCGGTCTCGCTCAGGTCGGCGATCCTCAGCAGGCTGTCACCGCGGCACACGCGGTCATCGCAGCGCAACACATCCAGTCGCCGGATACGAGCGAACACGGAGAGCTTGCTCGTCTTGACGTAATCGTTCAACGAAGGGACGAGCACCGACGGGGATTCGTCCCGCTCGTCATCGCCCTCAGGGCGGCGCATGGGAAGAGGTCCGTGCCGGCTATTCGCCGACCAGCCTACGAAACCGGCGAACGCTTGATGAGCAACCGCACCGACCGCGGAGATGTCGCTGCGCAGCAGGACCACGGGCAGGGGCTTGACGGCGGATATGAACGTCAGCAGGCCCGTTACCGCTCCCTTGATGTCGAGGCCGTTGTACTGGTGCAGCAAGACGACCGCCACCGGCCGTCCGGCCGCCCGGACCTCCTCGATGAGACCGGGAAGCCCTTCCCGGAGCCACCAAGGCTCAATAGGCAGGACCACCAGGGTGGGTTCGTCGATCGCGTCCCACCGCGCCAGCGCTTTCCGGAGCGCCGACTGGTCCTTGTTCCGGATTCGGGGCGAGTCGGTGAGAATGAGCGGCACGCCTGCCGCTTTCTGGCGCATCAGCCAGTCGTCGTAGTCGAAGAGCGTTTCCGGCTCGGTTCTGCCCTGCGGGGCATACACGGCCGGATCGATCAGGACCCCGGGGGCCTTCGCGGCCAGCTTGGCTCCCTGCCTGCCCGGCACGATGACGCCCTCATAGGCCATCACGACGGACCGCAGCTGATCAACGCTGACGGATCCGCCGAGGTAGGGAAAGATTCCCGATGTGATGCCGTCTAGCGGCAGCTGCGGGGCAAGCACGAGGGGGGTGATCTTCAACTTCGGATACCTCGGGACGAACAAGAAACAAAGCGCTGATCCGGATCCTAGTTGTCATAAGTACCCCATACCGGACGACACGCCGTTGCCGTTCGGGCATCGTAAGATCATGCCCGATCAGGGCAACGGCCCCTCCGATCACACCGCGGAGAACTTCTCGCGGTGCCGATCGAGTTACCAGTGGGGTGACGGTCACCACGTCGCCGGCCGAGCGCGGTGACCGCCTGCGCAACAACACCCGCGACCTGACGCCGCAGCAGCGTCCGCCCGCCTGCTGCCGCGCGGCGACAGCACCTTCCCGGCGCTGCCCGCTACGCAATCCTTGACCCGTTACGGCACCGGTAACAAGCTGGTGAGACGCCGAGTCCGATGCAGCCAGCCGATGGAGGCAAGCCGTGCCCGCCACAGAATCGAGCCAGGAACCTGGAAATGGCGGGACGGGCAGGCAGGAGCGGGCCATGGTTTCCCGGCCAGCGCGGCAGTACCGTCCCGGCCGCGGCCGCCACGTTGAGAACACGATCATGAGCGCGCTCGTCCGGGCGGGCCTGGTGCCCAGGTCATACCTGCTGACCACACAGGGCCGCAGGACCGGCAAGCCGCGTACCAACCCCGTGGTCCCAGTGGAGCACGACGGGCGACGCTGGCTGGTCGCCCCCTACGGGCCGGTGTCCTGGGTGCACAACGCTCGCGCGGCCGGACGGGTGACCCTGACTCGCCGACGTGACACCCGTCAATACGCCATCCGCGAGGTTGCTCCCGAACAGGCCGGCCCCATCCTCAAGCGATACGTCCGCATCGCCACAGCCACCCGACGGTATTTCCTGGCGGCCAAGGACTCCCCGGTAGAGGATTTCGTCACCGAGGCCGACCGCCACCCTGTCTTCGAACTCACACCAGTCGATGAAAATCGCCAGGCTGGCCAGCCTGCACACTGATCGGGAAGACGCTGCTTGCTGCGGCACTAAATGAACCTGACCAGTTACACCAGGGAGAGCGAGGCGGCGCCTTCTACCCGGAGCAGCAGGACCTCGACGTCGTCTCCCGCCGCCGCTCCCAATCTCCCGCGCGGTGGCCAGCAGAAACGCATACTGAGGGATCCACCGACCGCCTCTTGTCATGGGTGTTCACGACGGCACGGCTGTATCCAGGGTCTGGATGGCACCTATCCGGACCGCGCGGCGGACCGCGTTGCGCGGCTCAGGTCCGGTCGAAGGGTTCGGGGTAGGTGAACGCGCCGCGTAGGAAGAGCGAGTTGTCACCCCGCCCAGTCCATGCCGACTGTCCCTCTGGTGATTAGTTGCTGGGTATGTGGCCGATGGGCACTGGCGGGCGTCCTGGCCCATCGCCAGCGCATGAGCCGGTCGCCATGCCGTTGGCTATCGAGTAAGCCTGGGTCACATCGGCGTTCACCTGATCGATTTCGCCGTTGGCCTTCGCGGCTGCCTGCCCGATAGCCTTGCCCGCGGCGGCGATAGCCGCCGCGGCTCCCGGCGCGGCTGGTAGCCTGCTGACGATGAGGTTCGCCAGATCGTTCTTCATGGCCGCGACATCCTGCGTTACCGTACCGATGTCAGTGGTCAGCGTGCTCAGATCAATGCTGACGGTGGAAGCGTCTTGTTGGAGAATGGTGGCGTCAATTTTGACGGTTGACACGTTGTAGCAGCCGGTTCCGAGAGCGGCATCGCCTTTCGTGGCGGCCAGATCAGGGCCGGTCAGATGTGTGTCCGAACTGAGCGCGCGCAGATCGTCGGCGAAGTTCTCATCGTGCTGAAGCGCCGCCAGATCGCTCTGCGCCTGTGCTTGACCTTCCTGCGGGAGGGGCGCCCAGACGATGGCGCAGGTGATGACGAAGGCACCTACGATCGTGCAGGTAATGCCGATGACGAAGTTCCGCAGCAGGCGCGACGCGAGCTGCTTTTCTGTTTTGTTCGTCAGGATCAGCTCGCCGCCTGCGCCGGTGCTGGCGTACATCACGAGCTGGCCCAATGGTGCTGCGCCGGAACCTTCGCTGTTGGACCTACCTTGCTCGCGGCGCGACGGGCCGCGAGCATAGAGTGCATCGCCCGGCGTGAGCAGTTCCTCGTAGAAGCTCATTGTCTTGTTAAAGCCGAAGAAGCCCTTGCTGCTGAGACCGCGCATGCTCAAGAAGTCCTCGAATCCCGGTGGCGGGTCGTGGAACTGGCCAGAATCCCCGATCGACTGCTGATCGAGAACAACGTTGGCGCCATCCGGAATAATGCGGGCCACTTCGCCAGAGTTGTCGTCGACGAAGAAGGGGCGGCCGTTGACCTCGTTCAGAACGATCGACGAGCCCCCCGGATTGCCGTCTGAACCTGAACGATACTGTTCCACCGTAACGCGCGTCCACACTGCCTGGCGGCCGCTCAGGGGTGCCTCAACCAGCCCTTTCTCGCTCGGCACGACATTTCCCTTGATCTCGACGGGCCCACCCATTGCTTGGCTGATGGGTGAGGTGGCCGTCGCGAGAATGCGTTTGCGCCGTGCAACATTCCTGAGATTCGAGAGCACGAGAATCATGCTCACGAAGACGAGGCCAGCACCAAGGAATAGGAGGAAGCCATGCATCGTCGTCCCCCGCTTGGGATCGGCCGCCTAATCGTTTGCCAGCATGGATTGGAGTGTACAGGCAGGCGCACGCTCATGCATGCGCCACATTGAGTACGACCATGGCGTCACGCGACCCGAAGGAGCGGGCTGACAAGGGAGCCAGGTCAGCGGGTGGTGGCACTCGTTCCGCGATGTGCTGCCGAACCCGTTGGAGGTCTACATCGGCCTGGAAGCCGGCGCCGCCTCGGTCCGCAACTTCGAGCCCGTGGTCGTGCCCGGCCTGCTGCGGACCGCGGACTACGCGCGGGAGATCTTCAGGAACGGGCCGATAGAGCTGGACCCTGATGAGGTCGAACGCCTGCTTGAAGCCCGCCAGGCCCGGCAGGAAGTCCTGACCCGCGATGACCGGCCGCGGCTGTGGGCCGTAATCGATGAGGCGGTGATCCATCGGACCGTGACGGCAGGCCAGCGCACTCCCGGGACATGCCGAGCACCGTTCCAGGCTGCCTGGCTTACGTACGGACAGGCGGGAATCTGGCGGGTCTTGGGAATCATGTCCTGGTAGCTGACTGGCGAGGTCCGCAGGGATATCGGAGGTGGCGAGCTGGGTTGCCTGCCCAGTGGCCTACGACCGGTCTCGGATGATCACCTCGGTACCCGTTCGAGAGCTAGCAGGGCAGCGATGTCTCACGATGCCAATCGAGATAATTACACACGGGAGGCTTGGCACCGTCCGGGCTCAGCGCGTTAGCGCAAATCGTTTGGCTGGACGCGATCGAGCTCCTGATCACAGACCAGCTGCCCGAACCTGAGCTGCGGATGCGTTGGCCGCGGGTGAGGTATAGATTGTGGACGCTCCGGCTTATCTCGACTGTGCGTTAACGGGGTGGGGCGGCCTCGTCGCCGTCTCGCACCTACTGGCGGCTAACTCGTCACGGCTCCGAAATTGCCGCCGGTCCGCATATCCTGTGCCGACAGCCGCGGCTCACGCGTCGCTCATACCGGACGGTATCAGCCTCGGCGAAAAGGGGACCGACCCGATGGAACCTGGCATTACACCCATGACCACCCCGACCGAGGAGCCGGGAAGCTCCGTCGGCAGGGTGCAGGGCCTGCTGGACTCGACCCCGCTGCTGTGGCATGTCGCGGTGCAGGACGGCGCCTACTTGCAGCTCGACGACGTGGTCGTCACCGTCCGCGACGTGCCCGGCCGCGGCCTGGTCACGACCTCCGGGATCATCACCGAGGTCCGCGCCCGGCACGAGGGTGTCAGCTTCGGCAGCGACGTCTTCCTCATATCCGACGGTGTTCTCCCAGCCGCGGTCCAGGAGGTCGCCCAGGTCACGACCACCCGGGTCGAGCCGGAATGCTACGTCCCGCCGCGGCCCGGCGAGGCCGTGCGCCGGGCCACCGGCGACGAACGCGCCCAGGCGCTGTACTTCGACCAAATGGACCGCAAGGTTCCGGTTGGCGCAGGCCGCGACGGCGAGACCGTCTTCGTCAACATGGATTTCGTGGACGGCACCCGCGGCGCGCACATTTCTATCTCCGGCATTTCCGGGGTCGCGACGAAGACGTCATTCGCGCTGTTCCTGCTGCACGCCATCTTCCGCGGGGACGCGCTACGCAACACGCACAATGCGAAAGCACTCATCTTCTCGGTCAAGGGTGAGGATCTGTTGTTCCTCGACCAGCCCAACCGGCGTTTGACCGGCCCGGACGGGGACGCGCTGCGCGGCGAATATGCCCGCCTCGGCCTTCCGGCCGAACCATTCAGGTCCACCGCGTTCTACGCCCCGCCAACCCCAGGAGACCGGACTGGGCGGCCTCACGTGACCGGTAGGACCAGCGGTGTCACCGCGTTCTGGTGGACCCTGCAGGAATTCTGCGCCCGGCAGCTGCTGCCGTACGTGTTCGCCGACGCCGAAGATGACCGGCAGCAGTACACCATGGTCGTCAATAACGTCACCAGCCGCCTGGCTCGGGAAGTCCAGCCGGCCGGGGAGGATGGCGCGATCCTCATCGACGGGGTTATCTGCCGCACCTACGGCGGCTTCGTCGACAAGATCACCGAGCTGGTCACTGACGACGCGACAATGACCCAGTGGGCCGGCAACGCAATCGGCGCCGGCACCATCAACGCGTTCCTGCGGCGACTGCGGTCAAGCCAGCGGGCGCTGACCGATCTGATCCGCGGCGACCTGCCTGACCCCTCCGGGACCAGCGGCCCGGAGGCCGCGGTCCGCGGCCGTGAGATCACTACTGATGGTCAGCAGGTCACCCTGATCGACCTGCACAACCTCCCCGAGCGGGCTCAGCGGTTCGTCGTCGGTGTCGTCTTGGCCGCCGAAACCGCCCGCAAGGAGGCTGCCGGGCCCGGCAGCCTCCTGTTCACGATGATCGACGAATTGAACAAGTACGCACCGCGCGAGGGGGCCAGCCCGATCAAGGACGTTCTGCTCGACATCGCCGAACGCGGCCGCTCGCTCGGGATCATCCTTATCGGGGCGCAGCAGACCGCGAGCGAGGTCGAACGGCGCATTATCGCCAACTCCTCCGTCCGGGTCGTGGGCCGCCTCGACGCCGCCGAGGCGGCCCGGGCCGAATACGGGTTCCTGCCGGCCGGGCAGCGGCAGCGCGCCACCATCGCCAAACCCGGCACCATGTTCATCTCCCAGCCGGAGATCCCGGTCCCGCTCGCGGTCGACTTCCCGTTCCCCGCGTGGGCAACCCGCGAAGGCGAAGCCGACCTCGCCGGGTCTCCCGCAGGCGAGGCGGCCGGGTCGAACGGGGTGGCGGCACCGCCGGGGCGGATGCTGTCGCGAGTCCCGTTCGCCACCGACGACCCGCCGCCGTTCTGACCCCGCCTGCACGAGCAGTAGCCGACCCTAGGAGGGTCATTGTGAAGTTCCTGCACACCTCCGACTGGCACGTCGGCAAGACCCTTAAAGGCCGCAGCCGCCTCGGCGAGCAGGAGGCCGTCCTGACCGAGATCGTCGGCTTCGCCGAGCAGCATCAGGTCGACGCCGTCCTCATCGCCGGCGACCTGTACGACGCCGCCGCGCCCAGCGCCGATGCGCAACGCATCCTCATCAAAACGCTGCTCGCACTCGCTGGCACCGGTGCACAGGTCATCGCCATGGCCGGCAACCACGACTCACCCGGCATGCTCGACGCGTACCGGCCGCTCGCCGGGCACGCCGGGATCACGCTGCTCGGTCAGCCCCGCGCGGCCGACCGTGGCGGCGTCGTCACCTTTACCGCCCGCAGCGCCAGCGAAACCGTCAATGTCGCTGTCCTGCCGTTCTTGTCGCAGCGTTGGGCGATCCGCGCCGCTGACCTACTTACCCAGACCCCCGCCGAAGCCGCCGGCAGCTATGACCAGCAGATCCGGGAACTGCTCACCCACCTCAAAACCGGGTTCACCCCGGGCGCGGTCAATCTCGTGATGGCACACCTCACCGTCTCTGGCGCCGTCCACGGCGGCGGCGAACGCGCCGCGCAGACCATCTTCGAATACTGGGTGCCCGCGTCTGCGTTCGGGACCGAACCGCACTACGTCGCCCTTGGCCACCTGCACCGACGCCAGACACTGCCCGCCGGCTGCCCTGTCGCCTACTCCGGCTCCCCGATCTGCGTCGACTTCGGCGAACAGGACAACACCCCGGTCGTCGTCCTCATCGAGGCCACACCGAGCACCCCGGCCCGCACCACCGACCTGCCGCTGATCGCCGGCCGGCGGCTGCGAACCGTCCGCGGCACCGTCGCCGACCTCGCCACCCGTGCCGGGGAACTCGGCGACGCGTTCCTGCGGGTCTACGTCACCCAACCCGCCCGCGCCGGGCTACGCGAAGACGTCCTCGAGGCGTTGCCAAATGCGCTCGAGATCCGTATCGATCCGGAGTTCGCCGCGGCCGCCAGCACCGGCCGGGCCGCAGCAAAGCCCGACCGGTCGCCGAGTGAACTATTCGGCGACTACTGTGCGCAACACGGCGTGGACGATGCCCGCGTCCAAGCCCTGTTCGACGAACTGCATGACGCCGTCACCAGCCCCACCGATGCCGCGCTGGTCACCGGGACCGGTTCCTGATGCGGCCCGTACGCCTCGACATGGACGGATTCGCCTCGTTCCGGGACAAGACCATCCTCGACTTCACCGACGCCGACTACTTCGTTCTCGTCGGCGCGACTGGCGCCGGAAAGTCGACCGTCATCGATGCGCTTACCTTTGCCCTCTACGGCACCGTGCCCCGCTGGAACGACCAGCGGATGATCACCCCCGCGCTCGCGCCGACCGCGACCCGCTGCGTCGTCCGGCTCGTCTTCGACGCCGACGGGCAGCGCTACGTCGTCGCCCGCGAAGCGCGCCGCAGCGGCGGGAAGACCTCGCGCGTGTCCATGCACGCCTCCCGCCTGGAGCGCCTGCACGATCCCGACGACCTCGACGGCGACGGCGACGTGCTTGCCGCCGAATCCGAAGTAACGAAAGCCGTCGAAAACCTCCTCGGCCTCAGCTACGAGCATTTCACCACGTGCGTTGCTCTGCCTCAGGGCGAATTCGCCGAATTCCTGCACGCCAAGCCCAGCGACCGGCAAGACATCCTGTCCAGCCTGCTCGGCTACCAGCTCTACGACGAACTGCAGTCGCGCGCGAACAGCCGCGCCCGGGAGAAGCGCGCCGCACGCGACGCGCTTGAGGCGGCCCTGGCCGGTTACATCGAGGCGACCGAGCAGCAGGTCAGCGACCTCACCGGCCGCGCCGACCGACTCAACCAGCTACAGACCTGGCTCACCGGCACCGGACTACCCAACCTCAAGCAGGCCGCGCTAGCCGTCACCGACACCGGCGACCGTGTCGACGAACTGGCCACGCAACAGCAGGCGCTGGCCGCGGTCCAGGTCCCGCCCGGCGTTACCGCCCTCGACGCCGACCTCGCTGCGGCCGCCAGCACCCTCACCGAGACGACAAATGTTCACGAGGCAGCAGAGGCCGCAGACACCCGGGCCGCGGAGATGGTCAGCGCATTCCGGCCCCGGCACGAGCTCCTCAGACTGCGCCAGCAATGGGACGACCTCGCCAAAACCAACGCCGATCTACCGGCCCTCGACGCCGACGTCACCGATGCCGTGACCGCGCACGATGAGGCAAAGAAGGCGACCGAAGGCGCCGAACAAAACACCGAACGACTGCGAGTGGCCGCCGAACGCGCTGCGGACACAGCAAACCAGGCTCAACAGGCCGTGACCTTGGCGACCGAGCAGACCACCACGCTTGCCACCATCACCATCCCTGACGACCTGGATGAACTCACCACTGCACTCACCGCCCTCCGCACCCGCCATGCCGAGCTCGACGCTGAGACGGACGCCGCCGAGGAGGCCTACCGCGCTGCTCAGGCCGCGCTGGGGTCCGCTCCTTCGGAAGCCACGCTCAGCACCGGTCGGCGGCCCGCCACGATCGTGTACGACGCCCTCACCGCTGACCTGACTGCCTGGAACGACCGGGACCAGGCCGCCGACGCAGTCGTCACCGCCACCGACGCGCTGGCCACCGCCACCGACGCGCTGGCCACCGCCCGCGCGAACTTGGACGCCGCCCGGCTCGCCGACGAAGCCGGCACACTGCGCGCCCACCTGCAGCCCGGGCAGCCGTGCCCGGTCTGCGAACAGCTGGTCATAGCGGTCCCCGCCGGGCACGACACCGGCCATGTCGCCGCCGCGGAGAAGGAGCTCGCGTCCGCGCAGTCCCGCTACGGACAGGCAGTGGACGAGCACGCCCGCCTCGACCGCGACCACCGGGACACGGCCGCGGCCCGCGCGCAAAGCCTGCGGCACGTCGAGGCAGCCCGCATCGACCTGCACACCGCCCTGCGTAATCTGCACACAGGCGGACCCGACCTGGCGACGTTGCTAACCCCGCTCAGTACCCCGATCACGCCTGATACCGCCCGCGGGGACCTCACCCGGGCGGCCGACGCCGCAGCGCAAGCCCGCCACGTCTTCGACGCCGCTGCCGAAAGCCGTCGCGGGCTCCAACAGGCAGTCACCGCCGCCGACACCCGTCGCAGCAGCGCCAGCGCCGCACGTCGCATGTTCGACCGGGACAGCCTCGACCTCGATGAGCGCAGCCGCACCGCGGCCACGGCACTCCAGAAAGCCCGAGACACCGTCGCCAGCCTCGGCGCCCCGGTGGTCGACACTGCTGATCTCATCGCCGCCTGGGACACCCTCACCCGGTGGGCCGCCGCTGAACGCGCCACCCGGAGCGCACAGCTCCCGGCGCTGCGCGAAGCCGCTGCCGACGCAGCGACAACTGCGGACACAGCCGGCGCCGAACACACCCAAGCCGCCGCCAACCTGGCCCAACTCCGAGACCAGCAGAACACGGCCGCGACCAACCTTGCCCGAATCGCCCAGGTCCGCGACCAGACCGCGGCCCGCCAGCAGAATCTAAGCGCTGCGCTCGCTGCGCAACCCAGCGGCGAGCAGGTTACCGAGCTCATCGCCGAACTCGACCGCCTCGACCAGGCTGCTGCCGCGGCGCGCGGCGCGCTGACTGAAGCCCGCCAGGCGCGCACCCGCGCACAGCAAACGGTCGATGAGCTCAATGCGCTTGCCCGCGACAGCCGGACGCAGCTGGCCACGATGAGGGACCCCCTCACTCGCTACGGCGCACCGGCCATCGCCGAGAACACCCTTGCCGCGGCATGGAACCAGCTCCACAGCTGGGCCAGAACGAAGGAGACAGTGCTCGCCGCCGACATGATGAAGGCCCGAAACGCCGCCGACCATGCAGCGAAGGAATCCCGGATCGCCGTCGCCGCACTCAGCGACGCCCTCGTCCGCGCCGAGCTGCCACTGCCCGACCTGCACACCCCAGCCAGCGAACTCCATACCACGGTCACCCGAGACGTGGCCGACGCGGCCGCGGCCGCGCGCATCGCCGCGGAGCACGCCGCAGACCGGTTCCACGAACGACAACGCCTCCACAAACAAAAGGAAGAAGCGGCCGAGCAAGCTCAGGTCGCCGCCACCCTCGGCAACCTGCTGCGTTCGGACGCGTTCCAAGCATGGCTACTGGAAAGCGCAGTCACGTCCCTCGTCGCCGACGCCTCCGACCTCCTCCTCGACATGTCGTCCGGACAGTTCGAGCTGAGGATCCATAGCAAGGACATCGAAGTCATCGACCACAACGACGCCGACTCGACCCGCCCGGTCCGGACCCTGTCCGGCGGAGAAACGTTCCAGGCCTCCCTCGCACTCGCGCTCGCCCTCAGCCGGCAGGTCGCCTCCCTCGCCGCGTCCGGTGCCGCGAAACTCGAGTCGATCTTCCTCGACGAAGGATTCGGTACCCTCGACGAAACGACCCTCGACGTCGTCGCGGCCACGCTGGAGAACCTGGCCGGAGAGCGGATGGTCGGCGTTATCACCCACGTTCCCGCTCTCGCCGACCGGATCCCGGTCCGCTTCCAGGTCACCCGCACCGGCGCCAGATCCCAGATCGAACGGATCACCGTATGACGGTCTCCGGAACGCAGGACACGACCCGCAGCCCTCTCGGGATGCGGTTCCGCATCGACGCGTGGGACGTCAGCTACGGCACTGCGTTCGGCGTCGCCGACGAGGACCTACCCGCCTCCGTCGCGCGCGTCGAGACCGACGTCGAAACACCCGCGGACCAGTGGGCACCTATCCCCGCGGGCAGCGACGTGCCGCATCCGTCCGCGGTCCTGTTCGTCGACGGCGTTCGCCGTATCGACGCCCGCGTCTGGATCGACGACTCACCGGCGCCTAGCGCCGACGCCACGAATGCCCTCCTGGTAGCAGGTATGGCGGCGACCGCGTTTATGGCGGTATGCGCGTCCTACGCCGCCGGCGTCGTCTGCTGCTGCGGACAGCCCAGGCGACGAAAGGCTCACCTTGTTGCCGCCGAGATCCGCCGGGGCCTGTTCACCACCGCCGCGCATGCCACCGACATCCCGACCCGGGGCGGCACCTACCGGGCCCGGCACGCCGTCGGCAGTGACACCGTGCCGCTCACGA
The DNA here is from genome assembly GCA_963774345.1 of uncultured Alphaproteobacteria bacterium. Lineage (GTDB taxonomy): Bacteria > Pseudomonadota > Alphaproteobacteria > ATCC43930 > CGMCC-115725 > AP-15. The sequence goes on along the minus strand of CAVZFB010000065.1, from coordinate 265,612 downwards.
TGACCCTCTCCAACGCGTTGCAGCAGGCCCTCGCAGAGATCGAGGTCATCACCGCCCTCGCCGCCCGCGCTGCTCTCCCCCGCGCCGCCGAACACGCCGGCTCCCCACCACGCGGGCAGGACGGAGCCGACGACGACCTGCTCGTCATCGACGGGCCGCTGCGCAACCGGACCCACCTGCCCCGCACCATGGGACTAATCAAGACCCACCGGGCCGGGTACCTGCCAGCAGAGCTGAACCAGGTCGTCGCCGCGCTTACCGCAGGGCAACGCACCCCCGTGTTCCTGATGGGCACTACGTGGGAACGCCACGCGTGGTACCTGCGGCTACCGTCCACTCCGGACGTGCCCGGCGCGCCATGGGCCGGTGTCGTACGCTGCGAAGCAGCGACCGACCTGTCCCGGGCCCAGCTAACCGCGCTGGCGAACCTGTCGCAAACGGTGCTGAGCCGCTACGCGTCCGTCGCCTACAAGGACTCCCGCGCCCCGCAGAACCTCGTCCCGATCGCCGGGCTCGAGAACACCCTCCGGCACCGGCTCGGCGACACGCGCGTCCTGTACCGGGCCCTGCGCGAAGCAGCCCACTGACCCGGAATATCGCAGGACCCTAACAGGGCAGGTCACACGATATTGATCCGAACGGGTCCGGTGCGCGCCTCCCGTAAGGCCACCGCGGGCATGAGCTCGCAGCTCGCCATCCCGGGCTAAGGCTTGCCTCCTACCGCGCCCCACTGGATGTTCGGCGTGTTGCCGACGGCTATGCCGGTGACCGGCCGCCACTGGTGCTTGGACACCAGGCCCGGCTCGAGCAGCTCGAAACCGTCGAAGAAGATGAGGATCTGATCCCGGCTCCGCGGCCAGACCCGCTCGCTGGCCCACTCGTACACCGCTACCGCTTCGGCCAGGGCCGACTTATCGGGGAAGAAGTCGGTGCCGATGTGGGAGACCGCCAGGTAGCTCCCCGGCGCGACGGCAGCACGCAGGCGCGCCACGATCCCCGCCGGGTCGTCGGCGTTACGCAGGAAGTGCAAGATCGCGAACAGCCCGATCGCCACCGGCTGGCCGAGGTCCAGGTGCGCGCGGACCCGGCTTCCCGAGGCGGCGGGAATCGACGAAGAGGATGACGACATCGAAGACGTTGTGCAAGACGACGGCATCACTGTACCCGAACAGAACTCCGAGTTCGTACTGGAGGCCCACCTGGAGGACTTCCTGCTCGGCAACTGGAAGTCGATCGGATGGGGTCGCACACTGGAACTGTGGCAGGGACCGAACGGCGAATCAGGTCACCAACTCAAGACGCCGATCGGGTGACTTGACTTCTTGTGCATCGACAGGGCCAGTGGATCACTGGTCGTAGTCGAACTCAAACGTGGTCGTCCCTCGGTATCCATTCAGGCCTGTGGCCAGTGTCGGACTTGAGGTAGACGCGCCGGTTTCGGTGGTCATGGCTGGAGTGCTGGGAGATCCGTAGTTTGAGTGGGTGCCTGATCCCCGGGAGCTCAGCCGCGAGGAGTTGCTGGCTGCCCTGGCGGAGCGGGATGCGGTGATCGCGGCGCTGCTGGCTGAGATTGAGCAGTTGAAGCGGCGGGTGGGGATGGACTCGTCCAACTCCTCGATGCCGCCGGGCTCGGACGGCCCGGCGGCGCGGGCTAAGCGCGCTAGGAAGCCCAGGAAGCGCTCGCCTCGTCCGCGCGGCGGCCAGCCGGGGCACGAGGGACACGCGCTGGCCTGGCGCAGTGACCCGGACCGGGTCACCGTGGTGACGCCCGGCCAGTGCGCGGGATGCGGGCATGACCTGGCCAGCCTGGAGGGGACGGTGGCCGCGCGGGTGCAGGTGTCCGACACCCCGCCGGTGCGGCTGCAGGTGACCGAGTACCGGATGATCGAGGTGGCCTGCCCGGCATGCCGGAAGGTGACCCGCGCGGCCACCCCGGCGGGGCTGGCCGGGCCGTGCTGTTACGGCCCGGACGTGCGGGCGGCGACGGCGCTGCTGGCCTGCAACGGGCATATGAGCATCGAGCGCGCCGCTGACCTGATGGGCGTGCTGCTGGACGCGCCGGTCTCGACCGGCTTCACCGGCGGCCTGGTGGCCCGGGTGGCCGCCTGCCTGGCGGAATTCGAGGGCACGCTCAAGCAGCGGCTGCGGGCCGCTGCGGTGCTGCACCACGATGAGACCCCGGCCCGGGTGGCGGGCGATGACAGCGACCGGCTGCTGTACATCTACACCGCCCGCGCCGGCAAGCTGGTCTGGTTCGGGGCCGCCGCCGGGCGCGGTCACCTCCAGCTGGACGCCTTCGGCATCCTGCCTGGCTACCGCGGCACGCTGGTCCGCGACGACTACGCCGCCTACGCCAAGTACGACCAGCAGCTGACCGCGGTCCAGCTGTGCTGCGCCCACCTGATCAGGACACTGCGCGGCATCGGCGACATGGACGAGGAAGGCACCCGGGTCCAGCGCTGCTGGACCGAGCCGGCCATCAGCGCGCTCACTGACGCCAGGGCCGCAGTGGCCAAGGCCCGCGCCGACGGCGCCACCGCCCTGGACGGCAAGCTCCTGGACGCCCTGCGCGCCCGCTACGACGCCGCCGTGGCCTGGGGAATCGCCACCAACGCCCACCGGGACTGGCCCAGCGGCCGGCATCCCGGCTACACCCTGGCCCGGCGCCTGCAGACCCGAGCCGCCCAGGTGTGGCGCTTCGCGGCCGACTTCGCCGTGCCGTTCACCAACGATCTGGCTTCATACTGCGCCTCTTGTGGTGGCTGGGAAGTACAGGGGCTGGCTGGGCGTCCCGGTGGCTGCCGGGCGGGTGGTTTCAGTGTTGCCGGGGGGTCTGACATTTTGCCTTGGCGTGCGGGGGCGCCCGGATTTGCGGTGGGGGTTGCGGCGGCCTGAGCGGTGGTCGTCACCGAGGCGCTTGCGGGCGTTCTCGGTGTCGGCCCTGGCCGGGCGGGCCTGGCCGGGGTGGTAGCGGAAGATGCCGCGGTCGTCGGCTTGCTCGCCGGTGATCAGGCCGAGCCGGTGCCAGCGTTTGATGCTGCTGGGGTGGGCGTCAAGGTCGGCGGCGATCTGGCTGAGGGTGAGCAGCCCGCGGTCTTGCAGGCGCTGGTCGTGGCTGGGCATGTGGTGGTAGCCGGCCAGCTTGGCGACGCGGTCGCCGTCCCAGGGGTGCCCGTCGCTGCTGGTGTGGCCTGCGGTATTGAGCTCGCCGGCGATCTGGGCGTAGGTATGGCTGTCGAGCAGCTGGCCGATCAGCCCGGTGATCTGGCTGGGGGTCTTCCGGAGCTGCCAGGCGGTCTGCGGGAGGGGCAGGCGGAGGACGTGGTGACGGCCGCCGGGGAAGCGGACGGCGGCAGTCATGCAGTCATGATTGCGGGTCAGCGTGACGTCGGTGATCAGCAGGCGGATCAGTCGCTTGCGTTCGCGCACCGGGGTTGCGGGGTCGTTCCATAGGGCGGGCAGGTCGGCGGCGAGCGCGCGGATCTTGTCGCGCTGCTGGGCGTTGAGGGCGGTGGCGGCGGCGGTGGCCTTGCGGTAGTCCTCGCGGGCGGCGGCGAGGGCGCGCAGGGCGGTGTTCCAGTCGGCTTCCAGGGCGTCGGCGACGAGCCGGTTGGCGGCGTCGACGGCGAGGTAGCGGCGCCGGGCGGCATCGGCGGCCTGCTCGGCGCGCTGAACCTGGGCCTGGCGGAGCTGGTCGGCGCGTTCGGCCTGGGCGGTCAGCTCGTCGCTGACGGCGAGGGTGACCTCGATGGCCGCGGGGGTCAGGGCGGCCAGGATGAGGTCGCTGACGGCGGCGTCGATGATGTCGCCGGCCAGGTGCTGGCAGATCGGCTGCGCGGTGCGGATGCCGTCGTTCTGGCAGACGTAGCTGGGGATCTGGGTGCCGTGCCGGGTGTGGTAGCGGATGGTCATCCGCCGCCCGCACCGGCCGCAGACGACCAGGCCCTGCAGCAGGGCGGTGCCTTCGCGGGGCGGGCCGGCGGCGCGGTCGTCGCCGCGGGCGGCGGCGTTGGCGGCCAGGACGGCGAGGTTGGCCTCGTACTGAGCCCAGGTGAGGTAGCCGGGGTGGTGGTCTTTGATCAGGACCGTCCACTCCGGGATGGGCCTGGCGGTGGTGTGGTGGTGTCCGTCCAGGCCGGTGGCGTGGGCTGCCCGCCCGTAGGCGTAGGCGCCGGCGTAGGCGGGGTTGTGCAGGATGGTGAGGACCCGGTCGTGGGTGAGCGGCTGGAAGAACAGCTCGCCGCTGCGGGGTCCGCGGTGGTGGCGGGCGGGGAAGGTCAGCTGCTGTTCGCGGAATGCCTTGACGACGCCGAACGCCGATCCGGTGGCGGTGAAGGTGCTGAACAGCAGCCGCACGGCGTCGCGCACGCCCGCGTCGGGGTCCAGCGTGACCTGGCCCTGGCCGTCGCGGACCAGGCCGACCGGGAGGGCGAGGGCGAGCTCGCCGCGGCGGGCCTTGGCCAGGATCCCGCCGCGCATCCTGGCGCGCAGGAAATGGAGTTCGAATTCCGAGAGCTGGCCTTTCATGCCCAGCAGGACGCGGTCGTTGAAGATGGCCGGGTCATACAGGCCGTCCTCGTCGCAGATGAGCGTATCGGCGTGGGCGCAGATCTTGACGAGCTGCTGCCAGTCGGCGGAGTCGCGGGCCAGCCGGGAGCATTCCAGGCCGAGTACGATGCCGGCCCGGCCGAGGGAGACCTCGGCGACCAGCTGCTGGAACCCGGCCCGGTCGGCGGCGCTGGCGCCGGAGCGGCCCTGGTCGATGTCGATGACGTGGATCTTGTCCTCGGGCCAGCCGAGCGCCACCGCGCGGCCTTTCAGGTCGTATTGCCGGGCGGTTGACTCGGTGTTGTGGATGACCTGGTAGAGGGTGGACTGGCGGATGTAGAGGTAGGCGTCGCGGCGTAGCCGCGCGGGAGTCACCTTGGTGGCGTCGTCGCTCATGGTCGGGCCTTCCTTGCCGGGGGCGGGCGGGTGGCTGTCAGCGGGCATGGTGGAGCGCCATCTGCGCGAGCACCGCGACGATCTCCGCGGTGAGCGGCAGCGACGTGCAGGCCGGCGGGCGGGCATCACCTCCGTTCGTGCTGGTACCGGGTAGGACAGGGTCGGGGGCGGACAGGGACGGGCCGGCCTGCGGCATCGCTGCTGCTGGGAGGTCGCCGGGGCCGGGGCCGGCGGGCTCCTGGGCCAGCCAGGACGCCATTCCCCGGGCGGCCAGCACGGGCAGCTGGTACCGCCAGCCGCCGCCAGCGCCGGCCAGCGCGATCGTGCGCAGCGCCTCATAGCGCCGGGCCGCCGGATCTGCGCCTGGCCAGGACAGCGGTCCCGGCGGGTCCGCCGCGCTGCCGCCCTCAGCCGCGCGGGCCGCTTTTGGGCGCCGCCGTCCCGGCGGTCTCGGCCCCGCGACCGGCGGACCGCCGGTCCAGCGCCCGGCGCACCGAGCGGGGATGCACCTGGATGCCGAACCGCTGCGCGGCCTGCCCGGCCAGCTCGCCGGAGCTCAGCCGGGGATCTTGCTCCAGCAGGGCCTCCAGATGGTCCAGCACCGGCCCGGTGAGCTTGTGCCCGCCCTTGGGCCCGGGCTTGGCCGGAATCAGCGCGGCCAGCCCGCCGGCCGCCAGCGCCGCCCGGGCGTTGTAGACGCTCTGGCGCGCGAACCCGAACGCGCCGGCCGCCGCGGACACCGGCACGCCGTCCACTTCGACCCGCCGCACCATCTCGTACTTCACCTGCAGCAGGTCGGCGGGATCGAAGAACCCGCCGGCCGTGAACGCCCGGTCGGTCACCTTCTGCGGATCGCTGTTCAGCGTCCGGGACGCCGCCAGCGCGGCGTCCTTGCCGTCGTCCCGCCTGGCCATGCCGCCTCCCGCAGCCGGATCTTGTCCATGTAATTACATCACTAAGATCCGGCAAGAGGAGCCGCATCCAGCGGAATGAAGCCAGGATTCCTAGCAGGATAATGTCAGGCGGCCCGAGAAGGCTGTGGACCTGCCGGATGGCCAGCCGCCAGACGGACGTAATCCGCTGGGCAATCATGACGTAATCCCGTGGACAGCCTCCCGGCACGCGCAGACCAGGCCGGCCAGCTCAGCCAGGTCCCCGGCGCGAAACGCCGCCCGGCCCGCCGCGACCACCACGAACGGATCGGGCGCAACCAGATCGGTCCACGCCGCCGGCACGCTCACCAGCTCTCCGGCGGAATCGAGGAAATAGACCAGATCCGACTGCCACGTCTGCAGCCGCTTGACGAACTCAAACGACTGCCCGGACAACGGGTGGAACCTGTGCGTCACCCGCACCCGGCCCGCTGGCGCCTGACCGCCCCGATCACGCGCAGTCGACGGTTCGCTTGAACAACCCCGCCGAACAGCCCCAGCGCATGGTGAAGCTCCAGATGAAGATAGGCGGCTGCTGGCGCAGCGTCCGCACCGCCGTCCGCTACTGCCTCATCCGTTCCTACCTCGGCACCGCCCGCAACCACGGCATCCACCCCCTCGACGCCCTGCGCGACGCCATGGCCGGGAATCCCTGGGCGCGGCGGGCCCGGGCGACGTGGCGATCGTCGGGGACGAGGACGCGGTCACGGCGCAGATCCAGGCGCTCGCGGACGCCGGGGTGACCGACTTCGGCGCCGCCGAGGTCGGCCGGGGCGAGGACCGGGAAAGGACCCGCAGCCTGCTAAAGGCGGTCATTGCCAGACGCTAGCCCCGGCGGGAAGGTCGCATGCGTATCAGCCTTGGCGATGCGTCCTTGTGGTTCGATGTGTCCGGGCCGTCGGTCATCCCGCAGGGCGACACGACCGCTGAGCGCCCGGTCGTGGTGGCCGTCCATGGCGGTCCTGGGCTGGATCACATGACGGTGAAGTCTGCCCTGGGGCCGCTGGCGGAAGATTTCCAGGTGCTGTACTTCGACCTGCGGGGCCACGGCCGCAGCGATCACAGCAGCGCCGAGTTCTGGAACGTGCGGACCTGGGCTGATGACCTGCGGCGCCTGTGCGACGCGCTCGGGCTACGCCAGCCGGTCGTGCTCGGCAGCAGCTTCGGCGGGAACGTAGTGCTCACCTACGCGGGGCTGTTCCCCCGATCACCCGGGCGCCGTCATCCTGGCCAACACCAACGGGGGCCGCACGGACCAGCAGCGGGTCATCGAGGCGTTCGGCCGCCTCGGCGGTGCTCGACTCCAGGTTGCCATCAGCTCGGCGTGTAGGACGGGGCTGGCGGAACCGGCGGAGCAGGTCCCTGGACCGCTCGGCGGGGGGCGGCGCCCGTCAGCCGCTTGCGGACGTCCAAGGGTTAATGATCTCGACGCCGGTGCCATCGAAGTCAGGCAGGTTGCGAGTGGCAAGTACCGCGCCGCGGGAGCGGCAGACGGCGGCGATAAGAGCGTCGAAACCAGCGATCGGCTTCCCAGCTCGCTCGCGGGCACTGGCAATAATCGCGTACTCCTCAGCAGCAGCTGCATCGACTGGCAGGATCTGCTCATCGAAGGCCCGGAAGGTGTCGTCCGCGGTATCTAGCAGGGCCTGCTTGCGGCGGCCCGCTGGAAGCCTGGCGATGCCGAAGCGGATCTCGGCGAGCGTGATCGAGGTCATCCGCAGTTCACGACGGTCCCGTCGGCGCACCCAGTCAGCCACCTGGGACGCTGGCTCCGGGCGCATCAGTTCGGAAACTACGTTGGTGTCAAGGATGATCATGCCGAGAAATCCACGGCACGGGCCGGCTCCGTGCGCTCAGGCAGTTCCAGCTCAACCCCGCCCAGCACACCGAACCGATCCAGCACAGCCGTGAACAGTCCGGCAGAGTCTGCGGGCTCCCGTACGGCATCGGTAAGAATCGCCCGCACTTCGGCCTCCATCGACCGGCCGTGACTTGCCGCGCGAGACTGCAGACGCCGCTTGACGGTCTCGTCAAGATCTCGGATGCTGAGGGCTGCCATTTGAACCACCTCCTGCCTGCAATGCTAGCATTGTCCGCTAGCAATGCAAGCGACGCGACAACCCGCGATCCCCCAGATGGCGCCCTCATCTTCGGCAACTAGGGCCTACGGTCCACCAGGCGTCGGCCACAATCGGTCCCGCAACACTGCGCGGCCACATGCCGCCCGTCCGGCCGGTGGCGGCGATCCCTGGCGCCTTTCGGCGGCGGCTCGGGGCCGTCGAGGACGGAGACCCTGGTGGTGGCCGTCGCGACGCGGCGACGATGCTCCGCCTGGGTGCTCGACCGTCACCGTCACCCGCTGTCTAAGTGGCCTCTTCGACCAGCGCGTCCAGTTCTTCGTCGCTCAGTTCCGGCATAAGGGGCAGCGTACGCGGCGAGCGTTACCCGTGCAGGCCGCTCGGTGCCGGGATAGTGTGCCTGCGTGAATCTTCCGGAAAGCCTGCCGCCGTCCGGTACTCCCGACCTCGCCGCGCTGGCCGCGAAGTCCGCTGTGCTCCGGCGTGCGGCCTCATTGGCTGGCTGGGCCGGGGGCGGGAAGAGGGCCCTGACCGCCAAAGGCGTGCTGCGCAAGCAGGACGTGCCAGCCGCGGCCGCGATCATCGGGGTCAAGGCTCCGCAGGCGGTCCGGAGCGCGGCCGACCTACCGGAACTTCACCTGGCATGGTGCGCCGCGGTCGGCATGGGCCTGCTCACCGTGGAAGGCGGTAAGGCATCCGGCGGGCCAGAACTCAAGAGCTGGCCTCCGGACGACGGCACGGGACTGCTGGAAGCATGGCTGAAGGGCTTCTTCGCGGTTTCGGCTGTTCTGGGCGGCGGGGACCGGGACCTGGGCAGGGACTTCCTCGTTCTCGTTCTGGCGCTGCTGAACGTGCTGCAGGACGAGGACGCGCCCGCCGGGCGCGGGCTGCTGCGGGAAGTCCTTGAAGAAGCCGACGAGATCTGCGACTCCCGCGATCTCGATGCCGATGTACTTGGCGCGCTGTCCGGACTTTCCCCGCACGGGATGCCGAAGATCGAGGGGCTGATGGCGCTGCTCGCCGATTTCGGCATTATCGCCAAGGCGGGACCCGCTGCGTCAAAGGCGCCTGCCGTCACGCCGCTGGGCGAGTGGGTGGCAAGCCTCCTAACGGAGGAGGTGTGCCCAGTTCCGCTCGACGCAGGGCTGACGGCCGAAGACCTCATAGAAGGGGCAGCGAACGTCTCCGCGGGCGAGCGGGAGATGCTCGCCGATAGCTGGCTGGACGCGCGCGACCCCGCGGACGCGGTCCGGGAAATCCTGTCCGCCGCCGAGGACAATGCCGTCCCGGCTGCGCGTGGTGGCGCTCGAACTCGCGGAAATGGCCAGGGAAGACGGGTGGCCTGCCTGGCGCGAGATCGCGGGCGACGACGCCCGGCCGCACACGGCGCGTCACGCCCGCGTGTTCCTGTTCTCGATGGGTCAGGGGCCGGAGCCTGCTCGCGCGGACTGGCAGTGGGTGGGCACCGAGGCCGCCGCTGCGGCGCTCCATGAGGCCGGGCCCGACGAGGCCCTGTGCTGCATCTGGGACACGATCGACGGCGACGACGACATCGCGAAACGACTCGCCGAGGTGCGCGCGAGCGGCCATCCCGAGGCGGAGTACGTGGCCAGTTCGGTGGAGGCATTTGCCGCGTCGGGCGCTCCGCTCACGATCCGGCAGGGCGTCCAGCTGAAGGTCGCGCTCAAGAACGCGAAGCCGCCGGTCTGGCGCAGCGTGCAGCTTCCGCTCACGGCGACGCTCGGCGACCTGCACGCGGCGATACAGGTCCTGTTCGGCTGGGAAGGGGATCACCTGCACGTGTTCCACGCGGGCGGCGTCCGCTACAGCGACCCGTTCTACGAGCTGGAAGAGACCGAAGACGAAGAGGACGCCCGGCTCCGCGACGCCTTTCCCCCGGGCGGCCCGAAGGTCACGTACGTGTACGACTTCGGTGCCGACTGGGTCCACGAGATCACCCGGCAGAAGATGATCACGCTCGACCCCGGCCAGGACTACCCGGTGTGCGTCGCGTCCGGCGGCAACTCCCCGGTGGAGTACCCGTCCGGGGACGAGCCGGAGGAACCGGAGCCGTTCGACCAGGCCGCGGTCAACACCGCACTCACCGGGATTCTCCGCTCCTGATTATCCGATCACCGAGTCAGCGGGCTCGTCGACACGATGCTCGCCCACCGCGCTGTTCATCCTGCACCAGCGCAACCAGACAGCCCTCTCGGGCCTGCACATCAAAGGACACGACGGCGACCACGAGGAGATAGAGCAGCAGTTCCGCCGGATCCTGGGTGACCGGTCATCCCCGCCCGCGACCGGGCAGGCTGAGCTGTGCCCTCGGGGCGCTCCTGAGCAGCCTGATGACAGTCAGCGACCTCGGAGATCTCAGCATCGAGACCTATGGTGACCTTCTTCGCGAGGCCATCACCGACCTGCTCGAGCCACGGGGCGACGTCAGCCGGGCCCAGCGCGCCGACGGAAGATGAGGCGCGTCGATGTGAGCTGGGGCGGGGACGAAACTCGTTCGGCGCTCAGATTACGGCGGGGCGGGGTACGGGCGGAAACGACGGAACGCGCCTCGACCCGTCCAGCTCACCTCGGGGATAAGTTGGCACCGACGGTACCGGAGGAACGCGTGAAGATGTCGTGGGTCACTATCGGCCGGATCTGCCAGGAGTCTGCCAGGAGCAGGCCGACGGCAAGGAGGATGTCCGCCGCGAGCTCGTGCGCAACGGCAAGCCACTGCGGTCCTCGGCCGAACCCCTGAGCGACGATGAGCTGCTGGCGAAGTTGCGGGATTTCGGCCTGGACGTGGACCGGGACGGGGTGCGTTATGCATTCCTGGCCCGCCGGGTCGACCAAACCGCTGCCGTGCTCGCCGTCCCCGAGGTTGCCTGGACCGCGTTCGCGACTGTGCTTAGTACGGCCGCCGCCGCGAAAAACGGCTAACTGGCCTGAGTGTTGCCGTGCCGGGCGAGGGGCGAGGATCGTTCGGCGTCATGCCTGCTGGCATGAGTCGCCGCTGTACTTGATGCAGAACGGATAGCCGACGCCCGGGCTCTCGCGGCTTCTTCTCCTAAGTCGTTCTCGTAAGTGATCTTGCCGCCCTCGTTACTCTCGTGGCATGTCCAAGAGTACGAGCATCATAGGCCGGTGGCGTATCACCGAGATGGACAACTGGGATCAGGAGGCCGTCGATCTCGTCCAGCCCGGCTTCATCGAGTTCGATGATGACGGCCTCGGCAGTCTGGGCTTCATCGTGGTGACGGGAGAACTCGACTGCCGCGACGCTGAACGCGATGGGGAGCCGGGCGTTGAGTTCTCGTGGCAAGGCTCCGACGAGGGCGACGAGGTGAGCGGCCGCGGCTGGGCCGCACTCAACCCCGATGGCACGCTCGAGGGTCACATCTATTTCCACCTTGGTGATGATTCCGCGTTCCGAGCCGAGCGATTCAGCGGAGTCGTCCAGTGAGCAATGCCATCGAAGCCGTGATGGCCGGCCCTGATCCGCGCCTGGCGGTATGCTCCTGCGGTGACCGCGGGAGAGATGCTGCCGGAAATTGCGGTCTGTCGTGAGCTGGCCACAGCGCTGCGCGCTGGTGACGACTCGGCGGCGGCCGGGCTCGCCGCGCGGGCAGGCATCCCCCGGTGGCTGCTGACCCACCTCGAGCTCGGCCCGCGCGGGCGGCTGGATGTGGGCGATGCCGGGGAGGCGCTCGCGTGCATCTCCGGGCTGGCGGCCGGGCGCGCCGTCACCCTGGTGCCCTGGCTGGCCAAGCCGACGGTGATAGACCTGGTGGCGGAGGCGGTAGAGACCGCCGTGGTGCCGGGGACGACGGCCGAACACCCGTGGGCGCAGGGCATCGCGGCGCTGGAGGGTTCGGGGCATCCCGCGCTCCCGATGCTGCTGCGGGCCCGGGCGGAGGAGGGATCGGGCCGGTCCGACCGGGCGCGACAACTGATCGAGTCGTGCCTGCGGGTCGAGGAGGACCTGCTCCCGGCGGTCCGCGACGCCTTGGAGTACGAGCTGTGCGCGGGGAACTGGGCCCGGGCCTCGGAACTGGCCTTGACGATCGGCTCCGACGATATCGCCGAGCCGTTGCTCCGGCCGCTGGACCGGCTGCGGCAGCCTGCGCGGGGAAGCGAGCGCGCCTCCCGGAACCAGCCGTGCCCGTGCGGGTCAGGCCGCAAGTACAAGGCGTGCTGCCGGGTCAGGGACCTGGAATGCGGCGTACATCCGCTCCCCCACCGCGCCCCGGCGCTGTACGCGATGCTCGCCACCTATGCACGGCGGGGATCGAACCGGATGGTGGCTGACCGGATGGCCGCGTGCGCCATTGGCGCGCCGCACGCCGCCATGCTCGCGCTCGACCTCGCGATCTTCGACGGCGGCGCCGCCCGGCGATTCCTCGCCGCCCGGGGCCACCTGCTGCGCGAGGACGAGCGTGCCCTGCTGGGCGAGTGGCTGGCCGAGCCGGTGGACATGTACGAGGTGAGTTCGGTCAGGCCCGGGTCGGAACTGTCCCTGCGCAGCCTGGTCGGCGGGCCGCAGCGGGTGCCGCAGCGTGACCGGATGTTCTCGCTGTCGGTCCGGCGGCTGGACATCGTGGTCGGCCGGCTGCTGCCGGACGGAGCCCGGCCGGAGGGCGGCGGCCGGCACCTGCAGGCGCTCGGCGGGATGGGCATCCTGCCCCGCGACCTCCGCGAGGCCGCCGAGGGGCTGTTTCCCGGCGGTCCGGTCGCGCCGGGAAGCGTGCCGCTGTTCGGCGAACGGCTGCTGTCGCAGTTCGCCGGGCAGTCGTCGCCGGTCTTCCAGACCGGCGACGGCGACGAGTACCGGTGGTGCGAAACGAGGATCGAGGTTGGTTCCGCTCGGAAGGTCTGGCCTCTCCTGATCCGGCCCTGCCTGGAGCCGCCCAGCCCGCCGATCAGGAACGCGGACGGCTACTACGCCTATCTCAAGTCGCTGCCCGGGCGCTTCTGGACACGCAACACGCCGGACGAGATCGAGTACGCCGGCGAGATCCAGCCGGGTCGGCTCACCAACCTCGGGACCATCCGGCGCGGCGTGAAGGGTTTCACGGTGAACGCGAATTCCGTGCGGCGGGCCGCCGACCTGGAGGCTGTCGTGCTGGCGGCGGCTTCGGCCGCGGGCTGCCCGGCCGACGTGACGCGACGCAGCGCCCTGACCGCGGAGGAGCTGGCCGGTACGCCACCCGAAGCCGGGGACGGGCCGGACAGCCGCGAGGCCACGTGCCGGCGGCTCGGCATTGAGGGCGTGTCCTTGCCTGAGCAACGGCGGCTCATCCTGGAGGGGTACTTCCTACCGGTCGAGCACGGCTTGGACGAGGTCGCGCGCGAGATCAACCGCGAACTCGGCTACCTCTCGGTGCTGGAATCCCGCGACAAGGCCGGAATGACCCCCGCCGAGGCGGTTGCCGCCGAGGGCGCCGCGCTGGACCGGGTGCTTGCGATGATCGACGACTGCGAGTGGCGACTCCGCCGTGCGGAAGCCGAAGGCAAGGACACCGGCATGCTGCCGGACGCGGGAGAGCTCCGGCGGCGCCTGGGGATACCTGCGGGCTCACGGCCGTTCCGGCCCCGCTGAATGGTCCAGCTGGATGCCTATGACACGGGCCACGCGATCCAGGTCGACGTCGCAGGCAAGCAGCGCCGCCTCGTGCCGCTTGGCGACAGCGGCGATGAGGCAGTCGACCAGTCCGCGGGGCGTGATACCGGCCTGCCGCCGCCAGGTCGAGAGCGGACGAGACATCCTCCCCGCGATCGAACGCCTGGTCAAAGTCCTCAGCCTTGATAGATCACCACCACCTCATCCCGCGCGCGACGAACCGAGATGATCCTGGTCATCGTGTTCCTGGGCATCGCCAGCAGTGTGTCCGGTGGATGATCACTGGCCGTGCGGCCCCCAGCGCTCGCGAAAGTACCGGACGATCCTTTCGGCCTGTTCGTGGCTGACCTCGACGAGTTCGTCAGCAAAGTCGCCGTGCTTCCACTCGACGATCGCAGGGGTGAATGCCCAACTGAAGTCCTTCCTCAGGCCCTCGTCGGTGAACCCGTCGCCGTCGAATTCCAGTCGGCGTACCAGCCCGTACGGATTGTCGATCGTCCGATCCTCGCCGATGACAGCATAGTAAGTGATCTTGTCTGGCACCTATAACCCTTTCTTCTTGAAGTCCGGAATGTCTGCGGCGCCGTCTGGGACCTTTATGTGGGACGACACCCTACGCTGGAAATCCTCGAGCTCGCGACGTTCCTCGTCAGTGGTCTGCGGGCTACGCAACCGTTCATATGCTTCGTGGGTCACCTGCTGCTTGGCGTGGAAGCTCTCGGGTGTGTGGAACTGCACCTCGAACCGCTGTCCCTGCTGGGTTATCCACCGCGTGTTGATTCCTTTGTACTCGGGATCGCCCCAGTAGTTCGTGCTCTGGTACATCTCATGTCCTGCGTCCTCCAGCCGTGTCTTCATGTCGTAATAGCCCCTGCTGTAGTTGTCCGGCTCGAAGCAGCACGTGAAGCGCAAAGCGTCTGGGATTTTCCGCAGGATTGCGGACGATGACTTGTCCGGCTCGGCTGCTGCCTGTTCGGCCACCTTCTCCTTCAGGCGGTCATCGCCCTTGATGCGGCGGTCGAAGCCTGCCAGCCAGCCGCCGCAGGCATTTTCCTTCTCGACCGCCTGCATATCCGCTGAAATCGACGGCTCGGCCTTTCGCATCTGGCCGATTGCCCCGACGGTTTCGGCGTGCCGTTCCGGGTCCAGCTTGAAGCCGCCCCTGCTGCGGTACGTCCCCGCCAGATCGGCCGAACGGTCCGGTTCGGCAGGGGCCTGCCGCTCCGGCCAGCGTCTCTGGTGGTCTGCCCACATCTGCGTGAACCTCGGGACCTCGGCCCAGTAACTCCCGTGTTCGGTCGTGTCCGCGGAAACGTGCGCCCGCGCTGCCTCGTAGGCCCGGCCGCGCTCATCCGGGTCGGGCATTTCCCGCATCTGGGGCCGGGCCGCGCTGGCGTCGCGAGCACGCTCGGCGCGGTCAGGTACGTCTGGCTGGTCCGGCAGGTCCACGGACCTACGGTCCTCCATTACGGGACTTACTGTGATCGAAGGATCATCTTAGGTGATATTGGCTGGCCAGCCGTCGGATAAAACGAACGACTTCATTACATCGCAATTCCTCGGTCCAGCGCGGCGTCCTGGCCGGGACGGGTTCGGCCACAGCCGCATCAGATCCGACAGGCGGGGCCGCAAACCCCAGTTCAGTATCTTCTCGGCGTTTCCGCGGAAACGTCTTGTGCACGCTTTCACAAGGTTTCCGCGGATATCCAGCGCGGCACCGACCCGCAAGACGGGCGGCAGCGGCAACGGCCAGCTACCGCCGGTACGACCCACCTGGTAGCGGTTCGTCCAGTCAGGCGGTGACCCGGTGCTCAGGAGCCGCGATGATCGCCATCGGCGCCCTTCTGCTTGCCGGGCACCTGCTCACCTAGGCAAGCGGGGGGACCAAGCTCGTTCGGTACTCGGATCACGGCGGGACGGGGTGCGGGCGGTCAGGTTTCAGCGGAGGCCGGCCTACCGGGTGATCGCCTCGCGGACGGCGGGGACGACCTCGGTGGCCCAGCGGGCCAGGGCCTCGCCGGCGGGGGTGTCGTCGGGGCTGCGGTAGATGAAGCCGGCCGCGTGGTGCTCCAGGACCGCGGCGGTGAGTTCGTCGACCCACTGCCGGACGGAGCCGCCGATCCAGCGGCCGTCCTCGCCCCGGGTGGCGGCGAGCGGTTCGGGGGTGATGCGGCCGCCGAAGTTGTACACGTCGGCGATCTCCGCCGGGTCCCGGCCCGCCGCGGCCGCGGCGGCGTCGACACGGGGGCGGGACTCGCGGTAGAGCTGGCTCAGCCAGTCCGAGCCTCCCGGCGGGATCCAGCCGTCGGCCAGCTGCCCGGTGACGGCCAGGGACTTCGGGCCGACCGAGCCGGTGAAGACCCGCGGGGCCGGCGCCGCGGCCGGGTCCAGGCCGGATACGTGGTAGAACTCGCCGTCGAAGGTGACCGGGTCTCCCCCGCCGCCGGACAGCGCGCGGACCAGCGTGATCGCCTCGGCCATGGCGCACCCGCCGGACAGCGCGGACAGCGAGGTGAGCATGCGGGCCAGCACGGGCGCCGGACGGCTGGGCAGGTTCGTAACAGTCACCATGCCCGTGATGCGTTCGGTCCGGCCGAGCAGGAACCCAGCCCGGCCGGTGCGCTGGCCAGCTGCTGCGCCTTTGATCTGGTAGCGCGCCGGATTAGTTTGGTGTTGGTGTGAACGGGATCGTATTCGCGGTGATCGTGTTGGCCACCAGCATCGTGCTGGTGGCGATCCTGGCGTGGGTATCGCGGCGGCTGCTCGGGTTGCCGGTCGGAGCGCTGCGGGCGCTGACCGCGGGCCTGGTCGGGTTCGTCGCCGCCCTGATCGTGGGCCAGGCGCTGCGAGCGACCGAGTCCGGGCATCTGGCCGTGTTCTTCAGCGTCGCGCTTGGTGTCCCGCTGATCGTCGCGATGATCTTCATCGTGGCGGCGGAGGCGCTGGTGCCGACCGGGGCCGGGCCGCAGCCGGTGGAGCTCGTCCTGCGCGCACGGCGCTCGCTCGCGCGCTCGCGGCGCTACGCGCAGATCAGCCGGATCCTGGTGCGGCACGGGCTGAGCCCCTACCTGCAGGGGCGGCCGCTGCGCGGCTGGGAGACGGCTGAGGGGCGGGCGGCGATCGCGGTGTCGCTGCGGCGTGCGCTAGAAGAGGGCGGGGTTACCTTCGTCAAGTTCGGCCAGCTGCTGTCCACTCGCCGTGACCTGCTCCCCGAGGAGTTCACCGACGAGCTCTCCTGGCTCCAGGATCAGGCCGAACCGGCACCGTGGGAGCAGGTGGAGGAGCTGATAAGCCGGTCGCTCGGGGCGCCGGCGAGGGAGGTGTTCGCGGATCTGCAGCCGGAACCAGCCGCGGCCGCGTCGATCGCCGAGGTGCACAAGGCCCGGCTGCGCTGCGAAGCCGGCCCAGACGCCACGGTGGCAGTGAAGGTCCAGCGGCCCGGGATCCGCGCCACCGTCGAACAGGACCTGGACATCCTGCTGAGACTGGCGGCCAGGCTCGAGGCGCACGCCCGCTGGGCGCGCGCGGTCGGTGCGGTCGGCGTGGCCCGCGGGTTCGGCGCCGCCATCCGGGAAGAACTCGACTTCCGCGTGGAGGCACGGAACATGGCCGCCATGGCCGCCACCTGGAAGGGGCAGCAGCGTATCGTGGGCAGGCGCGTCCCGGTGGTGATCCCGGCCGTCCACGAGGAGCTGTGCACCGAGCACGTGCTCGTCATCGAGTGGCTGGACGGGGTCAACCTGCGTGCGGCAGGGCCGCTGATCCAGGACAAGGGGCTTGACCGGGCCGCGCTGGCCCGCGCGCTGCTGCGCAGCATGGTGTACCAGATCACGGAGGGCGGCGTGTTCCACGCCGACCCGCATCCGGGCAACGTCCTGCTGCTCACCGACGGGCGCCTCGCCCTGCTTGATTTCGGCTCGGTCGGCCGCCTGGACGCCCAGCAGCGAGCCGCGCTGCTGAACCTGCTGTCCGCGGTCGGCCGCGGCGACCCGGCCGCGCTCCGCGACGCGCTGCTGGAACTGGTCACGCGCCCGGACGACATCGACGAGCAGCAGCTGGAGCGGGCGCTCGGTCAGTTCATGGCCCGCCACCTCGCGGGCGGAGCCGCCACCGCCGAGATGTTCACCGACCTGTTCCGCCTGGCTTCCCGCTTCGAGCTGTCCATTCCGCCCGAGGTCGCCACCGTCCTGCGCGCCCTCGGCACCCTGGAAGGCACCCTCAGCCTGCTGACGCCGACGATCGACATAGTCGGCGAAGCGCGCGCGTATGCGGCGGACCGCATAGCCGCACAGGTGTCTCCAGGAGCCGTGCAGAAGACCGCCATCGACGAACTGGCCGCGCTGCTCCCCGTGCTGCGCCGGCTGCCCCGCCGGTTCGACCGCGTCACCGGCGCGCTGGAACAGGGCAGGCTCAGCGTCAACGTGCGGCAGTTCGCCGACGAACGTGACCGCCGGGTGATCACGGGCCTGGCCAATCAGTTCTTGATGGCGTTCCTCGGCGTCGGTTCCGGCATCGTCGCCGCCATGCTGCTCGGCACGTCCGGCGGCCCCAAGATCACTCCCAGCCTCAGCCTCTACCAGTTCATCGGCTACAACCTGCTCATCGTCGCCGCCATCCTCGTACTGCGAGTGCTCTTCACGATCCTCAGGAGCCGGTAAGGGCGGTGGCATCTATCGCGCTCATCTGGCGTGGTCAGGGCGCGCGACGTTGGCCGAAGACGAAGTATGAGACTGGCACGACTCCGGCGGAGCTGACCAGTGCCACGGCGGCCGCCCACATCCCCTTCCGGCCCCGGATCTGGCTTGCTGGCCGGCGCTGGATGTCGATGAGCGCCGCAACCCGGAGAGCACCGTCGGCAACCGCCGCAGTGATCAGCAGCATGCGAGTGCGTTTGCTGAGAGCGCTCCACCGTCGTCTGGCGGCCGAGCCATGCTCTTCCTTGCGCAGCTCGGATAGCTGCGCGGCTATCCGCAGTTCGTCCTCTTCGTCTTGCCGCCGCACTTCGGCAGGCAGGTCGTCCTCGTGAGTCATGGCATGTCCCTTTCACCTGGCCACCCACGCTGGTGATCCTGGTCAGGCAGACACAGTAAATGCCCTGGGCTATCCCGGCCTAAGCGGCCTTGGTCCTGTCGCTGGTGACCTTAGCCCTTCATCAACGGCATCAAGCGCCTGCCGTGCGATTTTGGCTGACCCTAGCCGAATGGCTCCCACTTGCCCGCGAGGTGCACGGTGAGCAGAGCGATCACCAGGCCGGCGAGGAGCGAGGCGATCAGCAGGGCCAGCCGGGTGCCACGGGCGCCGAGGACTTCCATCGCCCGGCGGGCGTGCCGCCCGGCGCCTGCGTGCCCGCCCGTTTCACCCTGCGGGAGGGAGACGCCGCGTGCCTCGGCGGCGAGCAGCCTGGGCAGGCGCGGCACGTGGGCGAGCACGTGGATGGCTATGAAGAAGAGCCAGGCGATGAACGAGATCCTGTGCACCACGAGCCACCCGCTGGGCGGCCCGTAGCTGGGGCCGGTGACGGCGAGCATGATGCCGGAGCCGAAGACGCACGCCGTGAGCAGCATGACGATCGGCCCGATCAGCCGCAGCAGCAGTGCGGGCGGCCCCTTGCGCCGGTACGGTGCGCTCCCCGTGTAGTAGCGGGCGAAACGGTAGAGAACTGACCCGGCCTTGAGGGTGACCGGGCCAAGCAACAGCATGCCGAGGAACACGTGCAGAGTGAGCAGGCGGCCGATCCGCAAGATCGTGTAGCACTCGACGGCCAGCAGGATCAGCAGCACCGCCCCTGTCATCGCGGTCAGCCGCTCGTTGCCCTCGGCTCCGCCGGAGCGCTGAGCAGGCGGGGATGACTGGGGTACTGGTCGCATGGCGGGATGCATCAGGCGGCGCGGCGGCGGACCAGCCACATGGTGGCGGCGATGAGCAGCACTGACAGCGCGATCAGCCAGCCGCCCTCGATCCACTGGAAGGGCCAGAACCGGCTGCCCGGCTGATAGCTCGTCCACTGCGTGTACCCGTGCTGGATGAGGTACTGCGTCACGTCGGGGGACTGCGGGATCCCGCCCTTCCCGGCCAGCTGTGGCGCCCCCTGGAGGACCTGGCTGAGCACGGACTGGCTGACCGGCTGACCGCCCTTGGTCCACCACTGGCTGATGATCCACGCGGAACCAGGCGGGTTGACGAGGTTCCTGGTGAGCAGCGGCGTCAGGTAGTGCTGGCGCAGGTACATCCCGGCTGCGAGGGCGAGCCCCGTGTAGGCGGCCAGGGTGGCGGCGATCGCGGGGACGACGCGGCGGATGAGCATGCCGGCCAGGGCGCCGATCGCGAAGGCGGCCAGCGTCCAGGCGGCGAACGCGACCCCGCGCAGGTCGAACACCACGGGAGACAGCGGGACCTGCGGGACCTGCATGCGGTCGGCGAAGAACGGCTGGTAGTACCAGGAGAACAGCAGGCTGAACGCCCCGGCGGCGGCCGTCACCGTGACCGCGAGCGGCACCAGCTTGGCGAGCGTCCAGCGCTGCCGGCCGAAGCCCTGGGTCCAGGCGTACCGGAAGGTGCCGGTCTCCAGCTCCCGGGCCAGCACCGGCGCCCCGACGAACGCCCCGATCAGCGCGGGCACCGCCTGCAGCAGGGCCGCGATGAGCTGCGCCGTTGCGTTGTAGGTGGAGAGGAAGTAGCCGACCAGGCTCCCGCAGGCACCTGAGCTTGCCGGGTGGCAGGTGGCTGCGGCGGCGTAGGCGTGGTGCAGCGATGAGCCGGTGAGCCACAGGTACACGGCCAGCGCGCCCAGCAGCGCGGCCACGCCGACCAGCGCGATCCGGTGCTGCCGCCAGGTGACCCAGGCCATCCGCCGCCACGGCACCGGCCGCAGGCTCGCGTCCTGGCCCGGGCGAGCGGGCACGGTCAGCGCGGTCATCTGGTCACCTCCGACGGTTCGCCGGTTTCAAGCGGCAGAGCCCGGCCGCGGGCCGGGCCGGGCAGCGCCGCGGCGCCGGGCTCGCGCAGGTAGGCCAGGGCGAGTTCCTCCAGGCCGACCGGGTGCGCCTCCCAGCCCGGCGGGACCGGATCCTCCGCGGCGGCCCGGACCAGCAGGTGCGCCTGGGCCCCGCCGCGGCGCACATGCACCACCGGCCGTTCGGCATACCGGCCGGCCTGCTCGGCCGGGCCGGTCAGCACCCGGTGGCCGGCCAGCAGGTCATCGACCCCGCCGGCCACCTGCACCCGGCCCCGGGACAGCAAGATCAGGTAGTCGGCCACCCGCTCCAGCTCGGCCAGCACGTGCGAGGACAGCAGCACCGAGACCCCGTCCTCGGCCGCCGCGGTCAGCACCGCGGCCATGAAGTCATGCCGGGCCACCGGGTCCAGCATCGCCACCGGCTCATCGAGCACCAGCAGCCGCGGCCGGCGGGCCAGCGCCAGGGTCAGCGCGAGCTGCGCCTGCTGCCCCCCGGACAGCTTCCCGGCCTTGCGGTTCAGCGGGATGCCGAGCTCGGCCAGCCGGCCGCGGGCGTAGGGCCGGTCGAAGCGCCGGTTCAGGTTCCGGGTCAGGTGCAGCATGTCCGCGGCCGGCAGGTTCTCGTACAGCGGCGTGTCCTGGGCCACGAACGCGATCCCGTCCAGCGCGGCCGGCGACCCGGCCTGGCCGCCGAGCACGGTGACCGCGCCCGCCGATGGCGCCGCCAGGCCGACCGCCAGGTTCAGCAGCGTGGTCTTGCCCGCCCCGTTCGGGCCGGCCAGCGCGGCCACGTGCCCGGCGGGGACCGCCAGCGTGCACTCGCGCAGCGCCCACGTCCGGCCGTACCGCTTGCCCAGGCCCCGGGCCTCGACGACGTTCACACTCATGCGACGCCCTCCGTTCCGCGCGCCCGCCGCGCCGCCGCGGGCCGCCGCGGGTGCGCGGGCCGCCGCGGCGCTCATGGAAATCCCGCAGCGCGCTGGTGAACAGCGCGACCATCCCGTCCGCATCCAGTCCCGCCGCATCCGCGCTGGCCAGCCAGCCGATCAGGGCCTTTCGCAGCCCGGCGAGCTCGGGCAACCCGACCTGGCTCAGCGTGGCCTGGATGAACGTGCCCTGGCCGGGCCGGCCGGCCGCCAGGCCCTTGGTCTCCAGCTCCTTGTAGGCCTTCAGCACCGTGTTCGGGTTGATCGCCAGCGAGGCCACCACGTCCCTGACCTTGGGCAGCTGGTCACCGGGCTTGAGATACCCCAGCCGCAGCGCGTGCTCCACCTGGTGCACCAGCTGCAGGTAGGTCGGCACCCCCGAGGCCGCATCCAGCCGGAACTCGATCGGCGACCCCGGCCCGCCCTGCCCGGGGCGGGGCGGGGTCTTTCCCCCGCCGCCCGCGCCAGGCGGGGCAGCGGCAGCACTGCCGCCCGCCCGGCTGCTGATCTCTTTATCTATACCCATACGACAAGGGTACAGACGGCCGTCCTCTAGTCAAGCGGCGCGGCCCGCGGTAACGGAGTGCAACATGTGAGGCAGCCGGGCGGTGAGGACGGCACCGGTACGCTTCCAGGTCGCTGACCGCGCTCGAGCGGTGCCCAGGTCCTGCTCGGCAGGTTTCACGGCCGAGGTATCCTCGGGCCGACGTAAACCGCCCTATGCGTCCGGGAGTGCGTCATGCCCTATACCGTGGATTTCGCCACCGTTTCGACCGTGGGTCTGGAGTCGTCGCCGGTCGCGGCCGGCGCTGGCTGGCCTGCGGGCGAACGAGGCCCGCTACTTCAAGAACAAGTACGACCACGTCTTCACGGTGGAGCCTGCCGGCAACGCCAAGACGGCCATCGACTGGGTGCACCGGATCCTCAAGGAAGAACGTGACATCGTCATCGCGTCTCGTCCTCTGGAGGCGACGGCCTTCCAGGTCGAGAACATCCGGATCGCCTACGTCTTCTACGAGAGCGGCCTGTCGATCAACGTGATGTACACCGTCGACGACTCCGGGAAGCGGGCGGTCGGGTTCAAGCTGTCCGAAGGGATGGAAGTCCCCGCGGAACTCGCCTCGCGGTTCAAGTTCGCGAGGCAGAAGTCGAAGCTGGCCGGAACCATCCGCGGGTCTTTCTTCAACATCAAGAACGAGTACTGACCGCCGCCCGGACCGGCCTTCGAGGTTTCGCGCCGGTGTGAGCTAGGGAGGGGACGAAGCTCGTTCGGTGCTCAGATTACGGCGGGGCAGGGTGCGGGCCGTCAGGGTTCAACGGGGCCTGGCGGTTGATGGCCTCGCGGACGGCGGGCACTATCTCGGTGGCCCAGCGGGCCTGGGCCTGGTCGGCGGGGTGTCGTCGGGGCTGCGGTAGATGAAGCCGGCCGCGTGGTGCTCCAGGACGGCGGCGTCCGCGCCGTTCCACTGGCCGAGGGAGGCACCGAACAGGACATCGTGAGCTGGCACCAGCAGTCCTTCCGCCGCAGTTCGCTGGGCAATTAGCCTTTCACGGACATCATGCCGCAGGCCGGTCAGTCCGGCTTGCACAGCCTCAACCCTGACGGGCCTGGTTTTCCTGGACCAGCTTGGCCAGGAAGCCCGGTCAGCCGGCCGGTGCCGAAGTCGTAGTAGCGCGCCCAGCGCGGCTGGATGGTGATGCGGGCCATCTGCTCATACATCGACCGCACCGCCGCTTCGAACTGGCGGGCCTGCTCGTCGTCCATCTTCTTGGTGGAGGCGGCGAGGTACTCGTCCGGTACGCCGTCGACGATCTCGATGGCGGCCACGCCGCGCACGGACAGGGACCGGCTGGCCGTCCCCTGGTTGGTGTCGATGGTGAGCGCGATGTCCGGGCGGGCGGCCATCGCGCGGACCTTCGGTGAGCTGGGCACGGTGCAGACGACGATGTGCTCTCCGGTCCAGTGGAATCCGATGGGAATCACCCGCGGGAAACCGTCGGACCCGGTGTAGGCCAGCCGCGTCAGGGTCTCGGTGGCGAGCAGGTCCCGGGCGCCCGGGTGATCGAGCTCCCCGACCTGGGACACGTGCTCGGTGTGCGACTGCGGCTGCTGCTGGTCCATGGTCATCTCCTACCCGTTGATTCCTTTAGGGAACTGACAGGACAGCACGCTAGCACGGTAAGTTTCTTTAGGGAACCTTTTAGGCTATGGTGTCTTCATGCAGCGGACTCAGTTCGGCGCGATGGCGTGCTCGATCGCGCGCACCATGGACGTGGCCGGCGAGCCCTGGTCGCCGCTCATCCTCCGGAACGTCTACGTCGGCATCACCCGGTTCGACCAGCTGCGGCAGAGCCTGGGCATGTCCCGCAAGGTGCTCGCGGAGCGGCTCCGCTGGCTGACCGAGACCGGCGTGCTGGAGCGGCGTGAGTACTCGGCCCGGCCGCCACGGCATGAGTACGTGCTGACCGCCAAGGGGCTGGAGCTTTTCGAGGTGCTCATGGTGATGGTGGCATGGGGAGACAAATGGCTGGCCGGCGAGGCCGGGCCGCCGGTGCTGTACCGGCACCACGCCTGCGGCCAGATCAGCCACGTCGAGCTGCACTGCTCCGAATGCGGCCAGCCGATGCGGGCCACCGACATCGACCTGCTGCCCGGCCCCGGCGCCCGGCCCTAGACAGCTGATGACGCTGAGGCTGTCGGTCAGGGCGCCGACGGTGACCTGATTGGCCGCCATCCAGCTGCCCAGCGGATGGCTGAAGACATGGCCGGCGCCGTAGGTGAAGAAGGTGCGGCCCGCGGGGCATGCGCCATGACTCACCTCACAGGCATAGCCGCCGCGCGCAGGGCGCGATAGAGGATGTGCTGGCCGCCGAGACGGTGCCGCAGCTGGCGCTCCAGGCCGCCGATCGGTACCAGGTTCTGCGGGGCGCGGGGATCCTTGTGCGGCGCGCTAGCCAGCTGGGGCAGCAGGCGGGCGGTAAGGTCGCCGAGACGGGTTACCTCGGCGAGCGGCAGGTCGGCCGAGCATTCGAGCCGGACGACGCCGGACCAGGGCACGCCCGAGGTGCGCGGCAGCTGGAGGTACCAGGAGGTGCGCCGCCACGAGGTGCCCATGGTGAACGCCGGGGTCCGCTGCCCCGGCCGCGGCGCAGAGACGACGGCCGCCTGCTCCGAAGGCAGGCAGGTAGGAGGAGGAGGAGGAGGAGGAGGAGGAGGAGGAGGCGTGGTGGGTCTTGATTTGACTTCCACTCCACCCTGAAGCTGAAGGCCGGAGATTCCCGCCTATCACGCCGCTTCCCGGCGCGACTTCGGGAGGGTTCCTGCTTCACCGTGCTGCGCCAGGACCGCCGGTCCTGGTCTTACCTGCGCTCCACAGGCTGTCACCGCCAGCCCGGCGGCCTTCGCGACGTTGACTGCCGCGTTCACGTCCCGGTCCAGCCATGCCCGGCACCCCGGGCACTGCCAGGTGCGCACGTGCAGCGGCTTGGGACCGTCCTTCGCGCCGCAGGCCGAGCACACCTGGCTGGTGGGCTCGAACCGGCCGATCTTATGGAAGGTCCGGCCGTATAGCCGGGCCTTGTACTCCAGCATGTGCACGAACGCCGACCACCCGGCGTCATGCACCGACTTGGCCAGGCGGGTGCGGGCGAGTCCCTTCACCGCCAAGTCTTCCACGGCGACCGCTTGGGTCTCGCGGATCAGCGCCGTGGAGAGCCGGTGGTGGAACTCGCGCCGCGCGTCGGCCACCCGGGCGTGGGCGCGAGCAACCGTGACCCTGGCCTTGTCCCGGTTTCTGCTGCCGTCCTGTTTGCGAGACAGGTCACGCTGCCTGCGCCTGAGGTTCTTCTCCGCCCGGCGGAGAAACCGCGGTGCGGTGATCTTCCGGCCGTCCGACAGCACCGCGAACGAGGTAAGGCCGAGGTCGATGCCAACCGCCGGTCCGGCCTCAGGCGGGATGCCCGGCTCGATCTCGATCACGAATGACGCGAAATAACGGCCGGCCGAGTCCTTGATGACGGTCACGCTGGACGGCGCGGACGGCAGGTCACGCGACCAGCGCACGGACACATCGCCGATCTTCGGCAAGCGCAGCTTGCCGCCCGATAGCACCTTGAACCGGGCGTTGGCGGTGAACCTCACAGCCTGGCGATGATCCTTGCGGGAGCGGAACCTTGGCGGGGCCATCTTCGGCCCCTTCCGCTCTCCTTTGAGGGAGGCGAAGAGGTTCCTGTACGCGACGTTCAGGTCCGCGAGGGCCTGCTGGAGCACCACCGCGGACACCTCGCCCAGCCATGCCCGCTCTGGGGTCGCCTTCGCTGCAGTCAGCTGCGCCGACAACTCCTTGTCGGTGATGTATGGCAGCCCGGCGGCATGCGCCTCCTGCCGGGCGCGCAGCCCGTCGTTGTACACCACCCGCGCGCACCCGAACGCCCGCGCCAGCGCCTGCCGCTGGCCCGACGACGGATAGAGGCGGTAGTTATAGCGGAGCTGCATATCTCGATCATACTTACGTTTTATAGCTATTTACAGGACATTCGCATTAATCACAAATCGTGTCTTCATCCTGGGCGCCGACTGGTGTTCGTCATCAGGTAGCGGTCCCTCTTCGCCGTCGCCAGGTCTCGGTGCTGGGTCTTGACGGCTTCGCGGGCGAGGCTCAAGGTTTCCGCCGACCTTGACGATCGCTTCGAGTGTGCTGACAACCTCGGCTTCTGCGGGGAGCCGCGGCGAGCCACGCCGCCACTTCGTCGAGGTCCCGGCGGGTGAACGTCACGGTGGCGTCGGCGGCCGCCACCAGGTTGCTGGCCTCGTCGCGGGCCTTCCGCGCCCGGGTGAGCTTTCTGGGCGGCGGCGGCCGCTGCTTCGGCTTGATCCAGCCCTGGCGGCGTCGGCCACAAACGAGCATGACCGGGAGACTCAGGCGGGAAGGTAATGCCTGCTGCCTGGGGTGTAGCAGGTGAGGATCTTGCGGACGCCGCGGTCGCTATAGGGGCTACTTCAAGCTCGACTCGAGCAGGAGCGCCGCGCCGGACACGATTGCCTAACTGGTCGTGGCCGGATAGATACTCAGTACCTGGCCCCGCCGTGGATCTGGCCGACTCGGCCGCCACGCGGCCACGGCGCAGCGATCTACGCGTCCTGATCTTGGCCACCGGGATCGCGGTTGCCACCGCGCACGGAGCCTGGGGCTCGTTAGGCGGGGTGGGCGGTGGTCAGGGCGAAGCCGACGACGCCGCTGTGACCGATGCCGCGCGGATCGTAGGTCACCACCGTGTAGAGGTTGGCGAGCGCGCGGCCGAGGCCGACGAAGTCGGCGTCAGGCGGTCCGCTGGAGGAGCGACGCTGAGTCGCTGCGGCAGAGGTGAGCGAACGCGGAAAGCAGCATCAGTCCCACCGGAAGGACGTCTGCATACGGCACGGCGCCGACCCGGACGAGGTTCACCAGCGCGTCGCCTTCGACGCGCCCGATCCGCTCCAGCAGTTCGGCGTCAATTGGCTGTTCGCAGCGGTGATGCCGAGCGAAGGCGCCGATGAGCGCGTCGGCGGCAACATGACCGTCCAGGCCGGGACGGCGTCGTCCAGCACGGGCAGCAACACGGCGAGAATCTCGGTGAGCGAGTCGTCCCCTACCCGCCGCCGACACCGCGTCCATCAGCGCGCACGTGCCGAGCAGGAACATCGGTCCGTCCTGTTCGGGAACTTCGGCACGTCTTTGTCCCAGTTCAGTTTGCCTGCAGACCTCGCGGAATCGGCGGCCTCGCCGTACGCCAGCTCGGCCTCGGCGACGGGAGTGAGCACCTCGAGCAGCGTGCTCACCGGCGGATGATCGAGTCCGATGCCGTCATAACCCACCGCGCGAATCAGGGCGTTGGTCGCCTTCTTGCGGTTACTGGCGCGGCCCACGAGACCTCCACGTTCGGTTGCCATCGACACGAGCGACCTGCTGGGGGTGGGAAGGTGCACCGAGGTCCGTTCGGTACTAAAGGGTTTCAGTTGTCTCGGACGGGTGGGGTGTTACGGCTGTCAACGGCCTGGGGCGGTGACGACGGACAGCTTCTTTTCCTCAACCCGCTTCCGGGTGCGACTCCTAGAGATGGACGTGTCATGGTGGAAGACATCAGAGCGCTGAGGAGATGACACGATGATGCCCGCTCAGGCGCCGATCCCGCCGACTCAGCCACGACGCACCGGGCAGGTCAACGACCTGCTCCCGCTAGGCGACTGGGTCAGGCACCACTCGCTCCGCAGCTGGCCCGTGCTGCTGTTCCTGGCGCTGATCTGCGTTCCGTCGATCGCGCTGGTCATCTTGGGTGGGAGCCCGAGTGCCAGCACGTTCGACCACGTTGCCTGGATATTCGCCGTCTACTTCGCAGTGGCCTGGCTGCTGCTGCTCGGCGTCATCATCAGGCCGGAACACGTGACCAGGACGATGCTTGTCGTGGTAACGGCGATAGCGCTGGTGACGCAGGTGCCGCTGGCGATCATGCTGGAGACCGCGCTGCATAGCAGCAGCGTGGCCCTGGGCCAGAGCATCTTCACTATCGGCATACCGGAGGAACTCGCCAAGGCCGTGCCCGTGCTGGTGGTCGCGCTGATCTACCGACGTCGACACGGCCTCATGCCCCGGGACTACCTGTTCCTCGGCGCGGTCAGCGGGCTGGTCTTCGGCGCAAGCGAGGTCGTGCACTACTTCACCGTCAACGGAATCGCTCAGTTCTTTCAGACCGTGCAATCGGCTATTCCCGCGATCGAGCAGCTGCTCAACACCGGGCACTCCGCATCGACCTCGGTATTCGAGGTGCTGATTGGCCCGGTGCTGTACTTCATACTCGACTTCGTTCTGGCGGTTCGTCACCGACCCGGTCATCCATGCCTGCTGGTCCGGGCTGACCGGCTATTTTATCGGGCTGGCGGTGACCGGACGTTACAAGTGGTACCTGGTCGCCTGGATCGGCCTGGTCGCCGCCGCCGTCCTGCATGGGCTGAACGACTGGGGCCGGGTGAACGGCCACCCGCTGTGGATCCTGGTCGTCCTGGTCAGCGGCATCCTGTTCCTCGGCTACGCGAAGGTCGGATCCCGCGGCGACCTACAAGTTCCCGAGGGCTGGTCGGCCTTCGGGGCGCACCCGAGGCCGGACCGCCAGCCCACCGGAACACCAGCCGGACATCCGCTCCCGACGCCCACCGGGCACCCCACGCCCGGTGCGCCGTCCGCAAGCAGGCCAAGGCCTTGGTGGGAGCATTGACCGATCCGCGGCTGGTTGCTAGGCGCACGTCGAGCAGCTCAGGACGGACACGACCGGGGTGACGGGGATCCGCACCGCGGTCGGCGACGTGCGGAACCTCGACCTGCCCGGCGCTGCGGTGGACGCCGTCGTGCTGCTCGGGCCGGGGGTCCGGATCGGGTTCGGGACCGACCTGATGGGCGCGCTGGACGGCGAGCAGCTCCACGGGCTGCGGCTGCAGGCCGAGGTTGAGGGACCTCTGGCTGTGCTCAGGGCCGCCACCTCGGTCAACGCGGAGCTGCTCGGACGTGACGATCTGGGCCGGATCGGTCCGGGCGCGGTCGCCGACCTGCTCGTCCTGGACGCCGATCCGCTGGAGGACCCGTCCGTGCTGTGGGGCGACCCGGGACACGCCAGGTGGATCTGAGTGCCGCGCTGGCGAAGATCCGCACGCAGCTCGGCGCCAGGTGCCTGGTATCGCAGGCCGGAGGCGGGCTCAACGGCGCCCTTTTGCGAGCCGGCCTGGTCGATGAACTCCACATCATCACGGTCCCCGCGCTGATCGGCGGGCTCGGCACGTCATCGGTCATGGATGGCCCGCCGCTCGGAACCGGCTCGTTCCCCCAACAGCTGCGGGTCATAGATGTCCAGGTCGGCGCGGACGGCACCATCTGGGCGCACTACGAGGTCGTAGCCCGGTGCTCTGCACCCTGAGGTGGGCTCAGATCCCGGGCCGCGGGTTATGTCCGCTGCCTTCAATCGCCGGTCAAGGGCAGCGGGCCGCGCTCGAGAACCTCGATGACCTGGCGCGTTTGCGCGGCTGATGACGCTTCCGGGCACGCTGTTCACCAGGATCCGTTCGGCCCTCGACTCGACGGCCACCCTCGACCCGCACGTTCTCCCGCGCGGGCCGGTCGCCTAGACTCGCTCCGGTTATGAGCGTTCTGCCACCCTCTGACCGGGACCGGCTGACCGTCAACCGGATCATCGGGCCCGGCGACATGTCCGCTGTCCGCGCCGTGATCGCGGCCATGACGGCCGGCCCGCCGCCACTGCCCGCCGACGCCGATCTGACTCCGCCCCTTCCCCGGGCCGACAGCGTGCCCGGCCAGTGGGTGAACGCGACCGAACGCCCGGCGGTCGACGCGGGCGTGACGCTGTATGCGCACGGTGGCGGGTTCGAGCAGCGCAACCCGGGGTTCGAACAGGTCATGGCCTACCGCCTGTCGGCGGCCACGGGGCGAGCCGCCTGGGCGCTCGACTACCGCCTGGCTCCCGCGCACCCATTTCCGGCCGCGCTCGACGACCTGGTGACGGCCTACCAGAGCCTGCTCGATCGCGGTGTTCCCGCGTCCCGTGCCGTGTTGTTCGGCGAGTCGGCGGGGGCGACGCTGGTGCTGTCGGCGCTGCATGTGATGCGGAGCCAGGACATGCCCCGGCCCGGGGGCGTGGTCGCGGTGTCCCCGATTACCGACCTGACGCTGAGCAGCCCGTCGATCGACTCCCCCGCCGGTGAGGACATGCTCGCGCGGCCCGTGCTGGAGCACATCACCGCCCAGTATCTCGACGGCGCAGCCCCGGACCGGGCCCCGCAGTCACCCCTGCACGGGGACCTGGCGGACCTGCCGCCCCTGCTCATCGTGGCCGGCGGTGACGAGGCGCTGCTGGACGACGCTCGCCGCTTCGCCGACGCGGCGTCCGCCGCCGGAACGCTCGTCACGCTGGACATCTACCAGGACATGGTGCACGCCTTCCACCTGTCGGCGCTGCCAGAGGCACCACCGCAGGTCGCGATCATGTTCCTGGACCGGTTGACGGCGTGGACCACGGCCCTGCCCGGTGCCGGGATTGCCCGGAAGAAGTGACCGCGGTGGCGCGCCGCCGGGGCCGGGCTGGCTGCGGCACGTCCCTGGTGAACTGGCCAACCAGGTCACCCTGGGCCGGGGACCGCGAGCTGATTCATCAGCTGGTCGGCCACCCGGACCGG
This sequence comes from uncultured Alphaproteobacteria bacterium, assembly GCA_963774345.1. Classification (GTDB taxonomy): domain Bacteria; phylum Pseudomonadota; class Alphaproteobacteria; order ATCC43930; family CGMCC-115725; genus AP-15. The sequence goes on along the minus strand of CAVZFB010000065.1, from coordinate 234,943 downwards.
CGCACTGGACGTCTTGTGCGCGCTTTCACAAGACGTCCGCGGAAACGCGATACCTACCGCTTACAGGTCACCCCCGCCGGTGAGCCCGCTCTAGTTGCGGCTGCAGGCCGAGGTCGAGGGGCCGCTGGCGCTGCTCAGGGTCGCCGCCGAGCTGTTCCTCGGCGTGGAGACCGTCAAGACCCACGTACGCAACGTGCTGGCCAAGCTCGGCGCCCGGGACCGCGTCCAGGCCGTCATCACTGCCTACGAGAGCGGCTTCATCCGCTGAAGGCACCGCGCAGCGGAGGCCGCGCTCGAGGACCTCGGCTAGACGCCGGGCCGTAGCGGCGAGATCAGCCTGGTTCCCGGTCCATATGTTCCATCCCAGATGGGTGAAGCCGATGTGCAGCTCGTAGCAGTGGTGGCGGGCCGCGGCGTCGCAGGTCCCGGCGCTCCGGACGGGCATCGATCAGGGTCCGCACCCGTTCGGTGACCGCCGCCGAAAGGGCGGCCAGTTCCGGGTCGGCCGCCAGGGCGGCGCTCCAGCCGTGGACCAGTTTCCCGGGGTCGTCGACCAGGCCATCCAGGAGGAACTTCCGCCAGCTCGCGGCGGTCGAGGCCCCGTGGTGCCAGACCACCGGGGTATCCGGCCCGGCCGGCACGCGGTAGAGGGCGACGAGCAGGCGGGTAAGGGTAGGAGCGATGGCGCCGGCCTGCTCCACCGGGGTGTCCTCCAGGAACCGCCCGTGGTGACGCGCCGAGATGGCATAGGCCCGTCCGGACGGGGTGGAGCCCACCTCCCTGACCTCCGGCACGGGCAGGTCCGGGCCGGCGAAGGCCATAGCCATCCGGTCGGCCTCGTACCAGGACACCTGCGGCCCGAAGCGGACCACCAGCTCTTCGTCGCCCGCTCGGTAGGCCCACGCCGATGACCACGCCCCGCCAGAAAGCGCCTCCAGGTCCTCAGGGGTGCCCGGCTGTCCGCAGAGGAACGCGACGACCTCGTCCCGGCTCAGCTGCTCGGCGCTCACCACATCAGTATCAGCCGGTGGTGCGGCGGCGGTAGAGGAGGGTGGCGAGCGGGGCGAAGATCACCAGGAGCGCGACGGACCACAGCAGCGAGGCGGCTACCGGGTGCTGCATGGGCCAGGCCTGGATGGTCGCGGAGGGATTGGGGTTGCCCCACAGGTGGCGGGCGGCGGCGGTGACGGCGCTGACCGGGTTCCAGTCGGCGATGACCCTCAGTACGGCGGGCATGCGCTGGGTGGGGACCAGTCCGTTGGAGACGATGGCCAGGGGGAAGAGGATGACGAGGCCGACCCCCTGCGCCGACTCGGGGCCCTTGCTCACGATGCCGAGGCAGCCGCAGCCCCAGGACAGGGCATAGGCGAAGAGCAGGAAGAGGGCGAACCCGCCGATGACCGCCGGGATGCTGGCGTCGGGCCGCCAGCCGATGACGAGGCCGGTGAGGGCGACGATGAGAGTGCACAGGGCGGCCGTCGACAGGTCAGCCAGGGATCGCCCGACGAGTACGGCGGCTCGCCACATGGGAAGGGTCCGGAAGCGGTCGATGACGCCGCTGTTGAGGTCGCTGCTCAGCCCGACCGCGGTGCCCATCGCCGAGGTGGTGAGGTTCAGCGCGAGCAGGCCGGCGATGGCGAAGTCCGTGTAGCTGCCGCCGCCGGGCAGGACGACCCCGGAGCCGAACACGTAGACGAACAGCAGCGTGAACAGCACCGGCTGGATGGTGACATCGGAGAGCTGCAGCGGCTCGCGCGCGATGTGCACGAGGTTGCGGCCGGTGAGCACGATGACATCGGCGAACCGCCGCGCGAGGCGGCGCGATGGCGCCGGCCGCAGGACCGGCGCGGCGGACGGGAGCGTGGTGAGCGTCATGACCGGGCTACCTCCAGGTCTGGGTTCGTCGCGGTCCTCGGCTAGTTCCGCGGGGCGGCCGGTGAGCGCGAAGAACACGTCGTCGAGCGAGGGCTGATGGACCTCCACGTCGTCGACGGTGATCCCGGCGGCGTCGAGGGCGCGCACGACCGTGCTGGCCAGGCCGCCCCCGCTGCGTACCGGTGCCCGCAGCCGCCGACCGTCCTGGCTCAGGTGGACGGGGCCGGACGCGAACGGCTCCAGGGCGCCGGAAGCGGCGGGATTGGCTTCGGTGAGCGTGACCTCGAGCCGGGCTCCCCCGGTCTGCGTCTTGAGCTCGGCGGGCGTCCCTTCGGCGATGACGTGACCGTGGTCGATGACCACGATCCGGTCGGCGAGCTCGTCCGCCTCGTCGAGGTACTGGGTGGTCAGCAGCAGGGTCACGCCGCCCGCGACCAGTTCGCGGATCACGTTCCACATCCGGAGCCTGCTCGCGGGGTCGAGCCCGGTCGTCGGCTCGTCGAGGAAGAGCACCGGCGGCCGGGTCACCAGGCCGGCCGCGAGGTCGAGGCGCCGGCGCATTCCGCCCGAGTACTCCCTGAGCATCCGGTCGGCCGCATCGGCGAGATCGAACTGGTCGAGGAGCTCGGCCGCCCGCGCCCGGGCCTGGCGGCGGCGCAGGCCGCTCAGCCGCCCGATCATCACCAGGTTCTGGCGGCCGGTCAGGACCTCGTCGACGGTGGCGTCCTGAGCCGTCACGCCGATGTTGCGCTGCACGGCGGCCGCCTCCCGGACCACGTCGTGGCCGGCGACCCGGGCCCAGCCGTCGTCGGGCAGGGACAGCGTGGTCAGGATGCGCAGGGCGGTGGTCTTGCCCGCGCCGTTCGGCCCGAGCATGCCGAGGATGGACCCGGCCGGGACCTGCAGGTCGATGCCGGCCAGCGCGACGGTGGGACCGTACCGCTTGGTCAGCCCCTCGGCTTCGATCATCAGAGAGCTCACTGGCGCCTCGACTTACTTGTCAACTAGTAAGGACGTCTACAGTCAGGTAGGTAACCATTGCTACTTACTGGTTGTCAAGTAAGATAACGGCCATGCCCCGACGTTCCGCCGCCACGGCCGGGCGGCCCCCGGCCGACGCTGGCCGGCACCCCGGCGAAGGTGACACCCGCGAGCGGATCCTCGACGTCGCCCTGGACTTGTTCACCGAGCAGGGCTACGACAAGACCTCGCTGCGCCAGATAGCCGAGCCGCTCGGCTTCACCCAGGCCGCGATCTACTACCACTTCGCCGCCAAAGAGGACATCCTGGTCGCGCTGCACCTGCGCCTGCACGAACTGGCCCGGCCCGTCCTCGAGCAGCTGGCAGCGGAAGCGGGGCCATCGGGATGGGCCGCCGTGCTGTGCGGGCTCGTCGACACGATGCTCGCCAACCGCAAGCTGTTCATCCTGCACCAGCGCAACCAGACAGCCCTCTCAGGCCTGCACATCAAGGGACACGACGGCGACCACGAGGAGATGGAACAGCAGTTCCGCCGGATCCTGGGTGACCCGGCCATCCCCGCCCGCGACCGGGTCAGGCTGAGCTGCGCCCTCGGGGCGCTCCTGAGCAGCCTGATGACAGTCAGCGACCTCGGAGATCTCAGCATCGAGACCTATGGTGACCTTCTTCGCGAGGCCATCACCGACCTGCTCGAGCCACGGGGCGACGTTAGCCGGGCCCATCGCGCCGACGGAAGATGAGGCGCGTCGATGTGAGCTGGGGCGGGGACGAAACTCGTTCGGTCGCTCAGATTACGGCGGGGCGGGATGCGGGCGGTCAGAGGAGAGGTGGGAGTGACCGAGGAGACCACGGCCTTCGCCAACGCGAGGATCTTCGACGGCACGTCGGCTGAGCTGCGGGAAGGCTGCGTCCGGGTCGCGGCTGGCACGATCGTCGAGGTCGGCGAGGGGCCGGAGCCGGGCGACCGGGTCATCGACTGCCGCGGCCGTACGATCGTCCCCGGCCTGATCGATGCGCACTTCCACGCCTACGGCGTCCGCCTCAGCCTGCTGGAGATCGAGACCAGCCCGCTGAGTTACCTGGCCCTGGCCGGGGCGAAGCGGCTGGCCGGCGCGCTGGGCCGCGGATTCACCACGGTCCGGGATCCGGGCGGCGGCGACGCGGGCCTGGCCCAGGCGATCCGGGAGGGCCTGACGGCGGCTCCCAGGTACCTGTTCTGCGGGCCCGCGCTGAGCCAGACCGGAGGCCATGGCGATCCGCGGCCGCCGGAGCTGGGCTGCTGTCTCGGCGGCGGTCACATGGCGGAGGTGGTCGACGGCGTTGACGCGCTGCGCCGCGCGGCCCGCGAGCGGCTGCGCAGCGGCGCGCACGCCATCAAGATCATGGCCTCGGGCGGGGTTATCTCGCCGTCGGATCCGCTCCGCGTGCCGCAGTACTCGCCGGAGGAGATCCGCGTCGTCGCCGAGGAGGCGGCTCGCCGCGGCAGTTACGTGGCCGCCCATGCCTACTCGGCGGAGGCGATCCAGGTGGCCGTGGCCAACGGGGTCCGTTCCATCGAGCACGGGAACCTGCTGGACGCGCCGACCGCGGCCTTGATGGCCGAACGAGACGCGTTCCTGGTGCCGACGCTGGTCACCTACGACGCGATGGAGCGGCGCGGCGCCGAACTCGGCCTGGCTCCGGTGGCCCAGGCCAAGAACCGCGAGGTCCTCGACGCGGGCAGGACGGCGATCAGGCTGGCCCGGGAGGCGGGGGTCCGGATCGGGTTCGGGACCGACCTGATGGGCTCGCTGGACGACGAGCAGCTCCACGGGCTGCGGCTGCAGGCCGAGGTTGAGGGACCGCTGGCTCTGCTCAGGGCGGCCACCTCGGTCAACGCGGAGCTGCTCGGACGTGACGACCTGGGCCGGATCGGTCCGGGCGCGGCCGCCGACCTGCTCGTCCTGGACGGCGATCCGCTGCGGGATCCGTCCGTGCTGTGGGGCGGCCCGGACCGCCGGGCCGTATTCCAGGGCGGCATCAGGGTGGCGGAGCAAGGCGCACGGCTGGTGCTGTTACCGCGGACCGCGGCGCGCTAACAGGGGCCGGTTTTAGGCGGACCTGGCGCGATGACGCCGGTACCCGGCAGATGCTGCCGGGTACCGGCGTCTCGGTGTGGTGGGGCGGGCAGCGTGATTACTTGCTATCTGCCTCGACTAGGCGCTCGATGAGCTCGTCGACGTTGCCGGTCTTGGGCAGGTCGCGCTTGTCCAGGAGGTCGCTCAGCTCGGCCTTGGTCAGGCCTTCGTAGCGCTCGCGGGCCTTGTCATGGGCGTGCTTGGCCTGCTCACGCTCGACCTTGCGAGCCTCGCGGACCATCTCCTTCTCGGCCTGCTCGGCCAGTTCGGCCTGCTCGCGGGCGGCCCGCTCGGCCTTGCCGGCCTGCTCGTGCGCGAAATCGCGGGCCGACTCGGCCTGCTCGCGGACGAGACCGCCGACGGACTCGGCCTGCTCGCGGACGACGCCGGACAGCATGCCCGCCGACTCCGCCCACTTGATGGTGAGGTCACGGTTGATGTCGACCATCCGCTGCACGAACTCGAAGTAGCGCTCGACCATCGGGACCAGGTCGACCTGCGGCAGGCCCGCAGGTATGTAGTCAGTCAGCTTTTGCGAGCCCTGCGTCCAGAAGTCGGCGATCTTCTCGACCGTGCTGGCCGACTGGCTCGCCGCGGCGCGGTAGCGCTCGGTGGTGCTGGTCATATATGTACTCCCTCATGGGGTCCGGATTCAGTGGCTCCGAATACGTGATGCTAACTATGTCAAGCAATGCTAACTATGTCACTCTTCGTTTTCGTAGCGGCCCGGGCCAGCGTCCACGCTGGTCCTCGTCCCACCCGTGGGCCGCCATCGTCGAGTACCTCGTACATGCCGGGCTAAACCCACTTATCGTGATCAATCAGGCGCACTCGTGTGATCAGGTCGTGGGCTTCCTGACCGCCGGGGCTCGCTGCAGGCGCTGGGGGGACGTGCCAGGATCGTTCGGGCTAATAGTCTTGATCTTTGAATGCTCGATTGGGCGCGGCCATCAGTTGGTGAGGACCTTGCGCAAGGTGGCGGCGAAGGCGTCGCGCCGGGCGGAACTCAGGCGCTGGCTTCGACGATCTCGAACCTGTTCCCGTCCGGGTCCTTGAACTCGAACATGGGCGGGACACCCGGCCACCGGAGCAGGTCCCCGACCTCGATGCCCCGCTGCCGCATGTCGGCGTGCTCGGTTTCGGCGTCGGGAACCAGGAACCGGATGCCGGTGTCGGCCCCGGTGTCCGGCCTGGCGATCAGCGCGACCGACGTGGACGCGCCGGGGGCCGCGACCGTGACCCAGCGGAAGCTCTCTCCCATCTGCACGTCGAGCCGCTTCTCGAAGCCGAGCGTGCCGGTGAAGAACTCCACCGCCTTGCCCTGGTCGCTGACCGGGATTCCCACGGTGCCGATGTCGGTGATGGTGGTCTGGGACATGACGATCTCCTCGCGTCGATGGAAACGGTTACTGCTGCGGCTGGTACATGAGCGAGCCGGGAGTGGTCAGCGTCTGCCCGGTTTCGAGCCACGTCTTCAGGCCGGACAAGATCATCGGCCATCCGCCGTAGAGCTCGGCCGGCGCGTCCGGTGGCAGCTGATCGTGCATCACCGTCAGGCGGCACGAGTCGCCGACCGGCTCGATCTCCCAGGTCACCCGCGACGTACCGGCCCGCTCGGCGTCAGGACCCCACAGCGCGCGCATTGTCTGCACTAGCCGGTTCGGCCGTTCGACGACCAGGTTCTCCCCCTCGATCAGCGACCGCTCCGCGGCCGGGTGACCCAGCCGGTAGGGCGAGCCCACCGTCCAGTCCGACTCGATCGCCGCGCCGAACTGGTACTTCGCCCTGATCGCCGGGTCGGTGATCGCCTCCCACAGGCGCTCGGGCGTGGTGCGGATGTAGATCTCGAAGACCTTCTCCATCTGATCCTCCAGCTCGTGCTTCAGGCCGACGAGCCCGGCAGCCCACGGCTCGGTGTACTTGCTGACCCACCGGTCGTGGATCAGGCGGATCGGGACCGGGTTGAGGTAGTGCAGCTTCTCGCGGCCCCGCCGCCTGCTCACGACGAGCCCGGCGTCCTCGAGGATCTTCAGGTGCTTCGCCACGGCGATGCGCGTCATGTCGTGCCGCGCCGTGAGGGACACAAGCGTCTGACCGTCGCGGGCGAACAGCTCATCAAGCAGCGCCCGCCGGGTCGGGTCGGCCAGTGCCCTGAACACGAGATCCACGTCACCCACAATAGGAAACCATTTGGTTTCCTGTCAATCTCGCAGGGCTGCCTGCGCGCTACTACGACGAGCCGGGGCGAACCGTCAGGCTAGGAGATCAGCCCGAGCTGGCGGGCGTGGGTGACGGCTTCGGTGCGGTCGGCCGCGCCGAGCTTGCCGAGCACGTGGGGCGGGGACGTGTGCCCGTTCGGTGTCCCGTGACAGTTATCTCGGCCCGGTGGTACGGCCCTGACCTGCGCGGGCCTTTTTGAATGCCCGGGTTCAATGGGTCGTTGCAACGGTGCTTGTAGATGACCCTTCTGTGGTCACGATACACAGCGGTCCGCGCCCGGCGGGGGTGTCGCGCGCTGCGGGGGCAGGCCCTTGGCCTGGCCCGTGGTTGCTGCCGCCCAGGGGCCGCCGTGGTCTCCGGGGTCCAGGCCAGCCCGCAGGGCCGTCGCCGCAGGCGATGCGTAGCAGCCTGGAGGCCGGAGGGGCGGCCCCGTATGCTGCGCGGCGCCCTGTCGGGAATGGGCGGCGGCGCCAGCCGCCACCGGTATGAATAAACCTTCAGGCGGCGTCGCGGTCCAGGACCTCGGCCAGCGCCTCGGCGGGTGTCTTCCAGCCCAGCGTCTTGCGGGGCCGGCCGTTCAGCTCACCGGCGACCGCGGCCAGGTGCGCCGGGCTGTGCCCGGCCAGGCTGGTGCCCTTGGGGAAGTACTGCCGCAGCAGCCCGTTGGTGTTCTCATTGGTGCCCCGCTGCCATGGGGGGTGCGGGTCGCAGAAGTAGATCGCGCAGTCCGCGGCCACCGCGATCTGCGCGTGGGCCTTCATCTCCCGGCCCTGGTCCCAGGTCAGCGACCGGCGCAGCGCGTCAGGAAGCCCGGCGATCACCGGGGTGAGCGCCGCCGCCACGGCCGGTGCGTCATACCGTTCCGGCAGCGGCACCAGCAAGGTGAACCGGGTGGTGCGCTCCACCAGCGTGCCGATCGCCGACCTCCCGGCCGCCCCGATCAGCAGGTCCCCTTCCCAGTGCCCGGGCACCGCCCGGTCCGCCGTCTCAGCGGCTCCTAGAGATGGACGTGTCATGGTGGAAGACATCAGAGCGCTGAGGAGATGACACGATGATGCCCGCTCAGGCGCCGATCCCGCCGACTCAGCCACGACGCACCGGGGAGGTCAACGACCTGCTCCCGCTAGATCGTTGACCGGGAAGTAGGGGCAGCTCAATGGTCGTAGGCGATGAGGGATCGTTTGACCGGTGCGCCGATCTGCCAGTTGTGCCAGATGGCTGCGTTGAGGGCGAGCAGCCGCTGGACGATGCGGGCCCACAGCCCGGCTGGGACGCGGCCGCCGTGGCGTTCCAAGCCCCGGCGCTCGCTGATGTTGATCATCCCCGGGATCTTCCCGCGCCGCTCGCCGCCGGTGCGCCGCGGCTTGCGCAGCGCCCGCCCGGTCCGCAGCGACTTCGCCAGCTCCCGCCGCAGCGCACCCCGGCCCTGCACATACAGCGACTGGTAGATCGTCTCGTGCGACACCCGCATCTTCGGCCGTCCCGGGGAAACTCCGCCTTCAGCCGCGCGCTGATCTGCACCGGCGACCACTTCATCTCCAGATGCCGCTGCACCCAGTCCCGCAGCTCGCCGTTGCCCGCGAGCTTAGCCGTCTTCGGCCGCCGCGCCCGCTCCTCCGCCAGTGCCTGCGCCCGCACCGCCCGGTACCGCCCCGGCGGCCCGTTCCGCCGCACCTCCCGGCTGATCGTGCAGGCCGGACGGGGCGGATCCAGCCGCGCCCCGATCACCCGGTACGACTCACCCCGCGCCAGCCCGACCGCGATCGCCCGCTGCGTGGCGGCGTCGGCGCGGGACTTCGGCCTGGCTTGGCGCTGCGCCTTCTTGCGGTTACTGGCGCGGCTCACGGACCTCCACGTTCGGTGCCGACGGACAGCTTCTTTCCCGCAACCCGCTTCCGGGTGCGGCTCCTAGAGATGGACGTGTCATGGTGGAAGACATCAGAGCGCTGAGGAGATGACACGATCATGCCCGCTCAGGCGCCGATCCCGCCGACTCAGCCACGACGGACCACCGGGCAGGTCAACGACCTGCTCCCGCTAGGCAACTGGGTCAGGCATCACTCGCTCCGCAGCTGGCCCGTGCTGCTGTTCCTGGCGCTGATCTGCGTTCCGTCGATCGCGCTGGTCATCTTGGGCGGGAACCCGAGTGCCAGCACGTTCAACCACGTCGCCTGGATATTCGCCGTCTACTTCGCAGTGGCCTGGCTGCTGCTGCTCGGCGTCATCATCAGGCCGGAACACGTGACCAGGACGATGCTTGTCGTGGTAACGGCGATAGCGCTGGTGACGCAGGTGCCGCTGGCGATCATGCTGGAGACCGCGCTGCATAGCAGCAGCGTGGCCCTGGGCCAGAGCATCTTCACTATCGGCATACCTGAGGAACTCGCCAAGGCCCTGCCCGTGCTGGTGGTCGCGCTGATCTACCGACGTCGACACGGCCTCATGCCCCGGGACTACCTGTTCCTCGGCGCGGTCAGCGGGCTGGTCTTCGGCGCAAGCGAGGTCGTGCACTACTTCACCGTCAACGGAATCGCTCAGTTCTTTCAGACCGTGCAATCGGCTATTCCCGCGATCGAGCAGCTGCTCAACACCGGGCACTCCGCATCGACCTCGGTATTCGAGGTGCTGATCGGCCCGGTGCTGTACTTCATACTCGACTTCGTCTGGCGGTTCGTCACCAACCCGGTCATCCATGCCTGCTGGTCCGGGCTGACCGGCTATTTTATCGGGCTGGCGGTGACCGGACGTTACAAGTGGTACCTGGTCGCCTGGATCGGCCTGGTCGCCGCCGCCGTCCTGCACGGGCTGAACGACTGGGGCCGGGTGAACGGCCACCCGCTGTGGATCCTGGTCGTCCTGGTCAGCGGCATCCTGTTCCTCGGCTATGCGAAGGTCGGATCCCGCGGCGACCTACAAGTTCCCGAGGGCTGGTCGGCCTTCGGGGCGCACCCGAGGCCGGACGGCCAGCCCACCGGAACACCAGCCGGACATCCGCTCCCGACGCCCACCGGGCACCCCACGCCCGGTGCGCCGTCCGCAAGCAGGCCAAGGCCTTGGTGGGTGCATTGACCGATCCGCGGCTGGTTGCTAGGCGACCCGCTGGAGAAGCGGAGCCGAGTCCCTCCGGCAGAACTGGGCGAGCGCGGACAGCAGCCTCAGTCCCAACGGGTACTTATCGTCCTCAGCTGGCCGGCTGGGCCGTCCTTCTAGTTGAGTCGTCAGGCGGTCCTCTAGAAGAGCGACGCCGAGTCGCTCCGGCAGAGCTGGACGAGAGCGGACAGTAGCTTCAGCCCGACCGGAAGGACGTCCGGGGCGGCAAGGCGGCCCGGGATACCGGGGTGCCGGGACCGGTCGTTGCCCATCGCCGTCCGGACCCGCGTAGAGCAGGCCCGTTCGGTCGAAGGCGCGGAAGTCGGTCAGCACCTGGCGGGCCAGGCCGGGGGGCGGCCCCGGGGGGCCCGGCCGAACCGCAGCGCGGTAGTAGCCGTATCCCCTGGTGTGTGCCGCGTCCGCCGAACGGCTGTTGCTCACCTTGACATTCTCGCTTGGCCGGGCGTGGCGGGGCTGATGCGATAGGAGGCATGAGATGAGCAAGATCAGATGGCTGCTGGCCACGCTGGTATTGGCCCTTATCGGCCTAGTGCCGGTACTGGCCTCCACCTCCTCGGCGGGCGCCGATCCGGGTACGATTCTCAAGTTCGACGTGATGACGCCGGTCACGGGTCCTTACGTCGGCACCAGCAACCCGATCCGCATGGTGCCCGGTGGCGGACTGCCGTGGATGATCACGGCCGGGACCGGGCTCCTGACCAGAGACGGTCGTCTGCAGATACATGTCCGCGGCCTGGTCCTGGCCGACAATCCCGCGGTCCCGGCCAACCTGCGGGGCACCAACCCGATCCCCGACTTCGAGGCCATCGTCAGCTGCCAGAGCATCAGCGGCACTAATGCCACCGTCACCAACGTCGCCACCGGCCAGTTCCCGGCCAGTACCAGGGGAAACGCCGACATCAAGGCCAGGGTGACGCTGCCGCGGCCGTGCATTGCGCCCATCGTGTTCGTGGCCTCACCCACCGGCGCCTGGTTCGCAGCGACCGGAAGCTGAGTCGGCGCGGCTTTGACAAGAGCGGCGGCCGTGTCGGCGCCGACGACCCGGTAGCCGGCCGCGGCGAAAGCACGGGTGAGGCGACCCTCTCCGCATCCGATATCGACGGTCAGGCCGGCGAAGCGGTGGCCCCAGGTGTTCAGCCGGGGCAGGACGTCGCCGCTCTTGGATGCGTCGCCGGTCAGCGCCAGGGCGGCAAGGAGGTTGAGACGCACGCGGGCGGCCTCCAGGTCAGCCTCGATGCCGGTATGCCCTCGGCCGGCGCGCAGCTCGCGGCGCCAGACTGCCTCGGTGAACGCGGCCTCCACGGCGGTCCGGCACAGGCAGGGAATCACGCGGGCCGCGATCTCAGGCGGCACCGAAGCGTCGGCGGCCAGCGCCCCGGCGTCTCGCAGCGCCTGCTCCGCCGGATCCAGGCACGCGCGCACCTGTACGGCTGAGCCGGGGCGCCGGGTCACCTCCAGGATGGTGGCTGGAATGCTCAGCTGGCGGACGGCCTGGGCCAGGCGGTTGTCGTGGGTGAACACGATCACCTGCCGGCCGGCCGCGGTCCGTTCCAGCACGCAGGCAAGGCCGTCGACCTTGGCCGGATCCAGATCAGCAGGACCCGCTGGGGACCACTTCACAGTGCCAGCCGGAGCCGCCAGGGCGGAATGAGCATCTCGACAGTCCCGCCTGGCAAGCGCGCCCGCGGGCACGGCCTGGCTGTGGGCGCGGGCGGAGCCTGGGCGACCAGCGGCGAGGCGTGGGCCGCGAAGGTTCGAGGCTAGCTGGCGATGGCTACGTGCCGGTGCACGGTGGCCGGGTCGCTGAGCGAGGCGAGCATGCAGGCGGCCAGGTCGGCGCGGGAGACGGTGAATCCGTGTGGCAGGTTGCGGTCGATCGCGGTGCGGTAAGCACCGGTGGCGGCTTTGCCGGTCAGCGAGGGCGGGCGGAAGATCGTCCAGTCCAGGTCGCTGTCCCGGATCTCCTCCTCGCCGCGGCGCATGTCGGCGCAGACATGGCGCAAGAACGTGCGCCGCGCCAGGGGCTTGAGCAGGTAGCGCAGGTAGGGGCTTTCGCCTTCGTCGGCGACGACGGAACCGCTGACCTGCAGGAACCGTCGGGTCCCGGTTTTGCGCATGGCCTGGATGATGCTGCGCACGCTGTCGGCGATGACGGTAGTGGGGCCGGTGCCGCGGGGGCCTACCGCGGACAGCGACGGCGTCTGCGCCGTCGATGGCCGGGGTGATGGAGGCGGGGTCCATGATGTCGGCGGTGACGGTCCGCAGCCGGGGATGGGCCGGGACAGCAAGGCGGGCGGGATCGCGGACGACCGCGGTGACCTCGTGGCCGGCTGCGAGCGCCTGGCCGGTGAGGGCGGTTCCGGTAGCGCCTGTCGCGCCGAGGATGGTGAGTTTCATCGTGTTCGCCGTGCCTTCCGGTACATTGATTCTGTAACTCATATAATACGGAGATCATATCATATGGAATCAGTACTACCTGGCGTCCCCGGCACGGCGCCGCACCGCGGACGGCTGAACCGCGCGATCAAGGAGTCACTGCGGGACCTGGGCGCCCAGCTGTCGCTGCTCAACCACGGCGTCGGCACCCGCCTCGACCTCAAGGCCACCGACCTGGAGTGCCTTGACCTCATCACCCGGCACGGCCCGCTCAGCCCGAGCGCCCTGGCCCGCCGCGCCGGGCTCCACCCCGCCACCTTGACCGGCATCCTGGACCGGCTCGAGCACGGCGGCTGGATCGAACGCGGCCGCGACCCCTCCGACCGCCGCGGCGTCGTCATCCAGGCGGCCCGCGGCCGCGGAGCGGAAATCCTGCGCCTCTACCTCGTCGACTCCGGCATGAACACCGCGCTAGACCAGATCTGCGCCGGATACGAAGACAACGACCTCCAGCTCCTGACCGGCTTCCTGCGCCGCACAGCCGACGCCGCCCGAACCGCCGCCGAAAAGCTCACCGCAAGCTGAGCCCCCTGGGAGGGGCGTGAACGGCACACCCCGCCCGTTCGGTATCAACGGAATGTCACCTGGATCACCGGGCGGCTAGCGGACAACTAGCTCTACGTCGGCGGCGCTCGGTGAGACCGCGGACGACGCGCGCGGCTTGGAGCAGAGTGGTCGCTAGGGTGAGACGCGTGTCCGGTGAGCTGCTGACCATCGCATCGCTCAACACGCGGGGCATCCCGCTGACCGGTTCGCAGCTGGCTGAGCGCTACGCCGCGATCGGTGCCGGGTTCGATGCCGGGGATGCTGACGTGGTTTGTTGCCAGGAGGTGCTCACGTACTGGCACCTGCGGCTGCTGGTCCGCCGGATGCGCTCGTTCCGGCGGGTGAGCTACCGGCCCGGCCCGTTCGGACCATATGGCGGCCTGGTCACGTTCTCCCGGCGACCGGTATCCGGCACGGCGTACCGGCGTTTCGGCCGGCCGCCCCGGACTCCCGGCGTTCCCTGGACGTCCCGGTTCCAGGCCAGGCTGAAAGGCGCCCTGGTGACCCGGCTGGCCCGCCCGGAGCTGTGCGTGATCAACACCCATCCGGTGGCCAACCATGACGGTGACTGGTCCGAGGCGAACCGGTTTTATCCGCTGCACCGCGCCGAGCTCGCTGTGCTCGCTCGCATCGTGAACGAGGCCGGGCCGCGCGCCGTGGTATGCGGGGACTTCAATATCAGCCGCGAGAGCTCCTTGTTCGGTGATTTCATGGCGGCCACCGGGCTGGCCGATGCGTTCGAGGGCGCGTGCCCGCCTACGTTCCGGGCCGAATATCTCCCGGCGGGCGCGACGCCGCATTGCATCGATTTCATCCTGACCGCACGCGAGGTCACGGTAGAGAGCGCCGCGCTGGTGTTCGCCGAGAAGGAACCGCTCGGCTACGTCTCAGACCACATCGGCCTGCGCGCCCGGCTGTCCCTGACACCTAGTCGGTAGCGACTGCGGGGCAGGCATCCCGTCAGATGACGGGCCGGCGTATCCACCAGAAGCAGAAGCCGCCGAGCACGATGGACAGGCCGAGGAAGATCGCCAGTTCGGACCATTGCATGGGCCAGTAGCGGCTGCCTGGCTGGTAGGTCACCAGCTGGTGGAATGTGGCGGCGAGCCTGGCGGTGCAGTCCCGGGGATTCAGTGGGCCGTAGTTGCCCAGGGGACATGCTCGGCTGAGGAAGGATGTCGTAGGAGTACGGCCGGCCTGGTCGACGATCTGGGCTGAATAGACCCATGCGTCCGGGAGACTGATCCCCCGAGTGCTCTCGAAGGCCTTGATAATGCCTGGCGAGGTCTGATCGATGCTCACCGGGGTGGCGGTGGTGATCGGCAGGCTCTGGTGGAGCGGGGTAAAGAGGTGCGGGCGCACCCAGGCAGTGACGGCTTCGCGGGCCGCGACGAAGCCGACGAGGGCGATCAGCATCGCGGGCAGCATCCGGCGGAAGAGCAGCCCGGCGGTGAGCCCGAGCGCGAAGGCGAAGACGGCGTAGCCGATCGGCACGACGTCGCGGACCCCGAAGCGAAGCGAGTTGAACGGATCCGCATTCACGTAATCGAGCTTGCTTGACCACCAGCTCACGATGAGACTCAGAAGCCCGGCGATGGCCGCGCTCGCGACGGCGCCGAGACCGAGCTTCACCGCCAGCCAGCGGGTACGCGTGACACCTTGGGTCCACGCCAGGCGGAAGGTCCCCGCCTCGAATTCCCTGGAAATGAGCGGCGCGCCCCAGAACATGCCGATGACCAAGGGGACGGCGAGGAGGAGAAAGTCCGAGAACACCTGCAACGGACCGTCGGCGGCGGTGAAGTCGGTCGTAGCCGTCGAGCAGTCATGATGCGCAGCGCAGCTGGCGATGGTCGAGTCGTAGAGGTGGACAAGGTCCGGTCCGGTCAGCGCCAGGACGACGGCGACGATCGCCAGTGCGCCGGCGGCTATGGCGGCTTGCATCCGGAACTGAAGCCAGGCGAACCGGATCACGATACGACCTCCAATCCGGGCCGACGACCCGGGCTGGGGTTACGTGCCTGGCCCATGTACGCAAGTACCAGCTCGTCTAGCGTGACCGGCCTAACGGTCCATGCCGGATCGAGAATCGGCTGGTTCGTGCGTACGAGGAAACGACGTTGTTCGTGATGGTGCTCGAGGTAACACCGGCCTACGCCTCCTATATGATGATATACGTCGGCGTGCTCGGCATCGTCGGGCGGCTGATCGCATCATGGATGTCGGACGCGTTTGGACGCCGCCTATCAGGTCTGCTGATCGGCCTCGGCGGAGCGGTCACGATGGCGCTCGCCGGCTATTGGCATGATGTTTTCATCGGCACCGTCTCGGTGTTCTTTGTGATGATCATGATCCAGCGTTTCTTTGGCGACGCCAGTTACGCGATCATTGGTCCTTATCTCGCCGAGGTGTGGCCGAACCGGCTGCGTGCGAGCGGCATGGGCTTCAGCTACGGCATCGGTAACCTTGGCAAGATCATCGGTCCCCTCGGGCTTGCGTTGATCGTCGGCTCGTCCAATTACGTCAGCCCGAAGGTGACGCTCGACGCGATCTTCCCGGCGCTGCTTTTCCTTGCTTTCTGGTACGGGCAGGCGGGCCTTGTCTTCTGGTTTATCGGCTTCGAGACCAAAGGCCGCTCGATCGAGGAGATCAACACCGCGCTCGACGCGCCGCCGACGGCAACGACGCCGGTTCGAGCCCCGGCGGCGCCCGCCTGATGGTGGCTAGCAACCTCCGAATTGGAAGATGTTAGCCGGCTCCTCGGCCCAGCCGCGGTCGCGGTAGAGCCGGCCGGTCATCGCCTCGACATAGGGGGCGGCGGCGCAGGCCATCGCGAATTGGCGCTCGGACAAGGCCAGACCGGCGGCGCGGCAGGCCGTCGCTACCCGGTCGCAAGTGGCGGTGTCGATATCGGCCGGCTCGGAGTCGGGGAGCGGCGGCGGCGCGGTCGAGAATTCGGCGTCGGGATCGAGCTGCGGCCGCTGCTTCCGCCAGGGCGTCGCCATCTCATAGGCGTGCGCGACCTGCAGCACCGTCGCGTCGTCAAAGGGCCGGCCAACGATCTGCATCGACAACGGCAGCCCGCCGCTGCTGAATCCGATGCATTGCGCTAATGCCGGGCCGCCGGTGACGTTGAACGGCGTCGTCAATGACGGTCGCCGCCAGAACTCGATCGTGCGCCACGCGTCGAGCCGCGGCGCCGGGGCGCCCGCGGTCGCGGTCACCAGCACATCGAAATTTTCGTAAACCGGCGCCATTTCGGCCAGGATGCGCCGCCGCTCGCGCTGGGCCTGCACGTAATCGCGCGCGCTGATCAGCACCGCCGGCAAGACGCGGCCGAGAAAATCTTCGCCGAAATCCCCCGGCCGGGTGCGCAATGCGTGCTCGTGCACGGCGAGAAGCTCGCTCTCGGCGATCGTGACCTTGACGTCGTAATAATGCTGCGCCGGCCGCAGCCTTACCTCGCCAAGAGCAGCGCCAAGCGAACGAAAGACCTCAAACGCCCGCTCGAGCGCCGCCGCGACCTCGGCCGTCACCGGGCAATCGTCCTCGTGCAGGTGGCGCACGACGCCGATGCGCAGGCCCTTGATGTCGCCGGATCAGGGCCGCGCGGTAATCCGGCGCCGGGCGCGTCGCACTCGCCGGGTCGTTCGGGTCGTGGCCAGCGATTGCCTGCAGCATGATCGCGCAATCCTCGACCGTCCAGGTCATCGGGCCGGCATGGTCGAAGCTGAACGAGTTCGCGTAGACCCCGTGGCGGCTGACGAGCCCATAAGTCGGCTTCAACCCGACGATCCCGCACAGTGCGGCCGGGCCGCGGATCGAGCCGCCGGTGTCGGAGCCGAGCGCGCCAGGAACAAAGCCCGCCGCAACCGCCGCCCCTGAGCCGCTCGACGAGCCGCCGGTGAAGTGCTCGCGGTTCCACGGGTTGCGCGCCGGCGGCCAGGGCAGATCGAAGGAGGGGCCGCCATGCGCGAATTCATGGGTCGCGAGCTTGCCGGTCAGAATGGCCCCGGCGTCGTAGAGCTTGGCGACCGTCGTCGCGTCGGCGGTGGGGACGGTATCGATGCAGACTCTGGAATGCCCGGTGGTGCGGATGCCGGCGGTCGCATAGATGTCCTTCAGCCCGAACGGGATGCCGTGCATCGGCCCGCGATAGCGACCCGCTGTTATCTCGCGCTCGGCGGTGCGGGCCTGATCGATCGCGCGATCGAAGGTCGGCAGCAGATAGGCATTGAGCTGCGGATCGAGCGCCTCTGATCGGCGGATCAGCGCCGTCGTCAGCTCGACCGGCGACAGCTGCTTCTTTTCGATCAGCCGCGCCATCTCGGCGATCGTCAGGAACGCCAATTCTGTGGACGTCGATGACATGTCGTCAGGCATTTCGGGCACTCCTCCGCGGTCGGGGCGTCTGATAGGTGAGCGGAGCAGGCTTAGGCGGGCCGCGCCACCGACAGTCGGCCGACCACGCCGTGGCGCTCGATGAAGCTCGCCACGATCCCGGACCGCTTTGCTTCCTCGACGAATTCTTTCAGAAGCGCGAACCCGGCCGCATTCTTCTTCGGCGTGCCGACCGCCTGCTGCACCGAGGTGAACTGGCCGTCGAGAATGCGCGAGCCGGGCCGCGCTTGCTGCACTTCGATCAGGCCCGGCCGCAATCCGGCATAGGCGTCGAGCTTCTCGCCGTCGAACGCCTTGAGGGCTGCTTGGGCACTGTCGAACTGCAGCAGTTCGCCTCTTTTGTAGTTGTTCTCGAGCCACAGGCCATAGGCGCTGCGCGCAGTCACAGCGACCCGCCGGCCGGGCTGGTCGACCTCCGCGATTGACTGGATCGGCGAGCCGGCCGGCACCAAATAGGTCGCCTCGATCTCGCAATAAGCGGCGGTGAAGTTAATGACCGCGGCGCGCTGCGGCTCGGCGCCGATCAGGCCGATATCCCACAGACCCTTCTCGGCGTCGTCGGCGATCTCGCCCGGCCTCGCATAAGGAATGTATTTGACCGGCACGCCGAGCCGCGCGGCGATCGCCGCCGCCATGTCGGGCGAGACGCCGGTCGGATCGCCCGACGGGCTCTTGCCGGTAACCAGCAGGAAATTGCCCATGTTGATCGCGGCGCGCAGGACACCGGTCGGGGCGAGTTCGGAAACGACTGCTTTATCAGGCATAAGTCTGGTCCGGAAATGGTGGGGCCGATTGCGCCATCCTGAACGATCGTCGGCGGCTCGGCACGTGAAAATTCCACTGCGGTGGTACCATCACCGGACGTGGCTTAGGGGAGGGGGAAACAGGTTGTGAGCGAAGAGCGCACCATGCCGGACCAGCCGTTTCGGCTCGAAGAGGCGACGATCGACGAGCTGCACCGGGCGATCCAGGCCGGGCAAACCACCTGTGTCGCGGTGGTGCAGCACTATATCGACCGCGCCCGCGCCTATAACGGCGTCTGCAGTGCGCTCGTGACCGAAGACGGCGCACCGGTTCCCGAGGCCAGCGGCGCGGTGCGGGCGATGATGCCGCTGCGCTTTCCGACCGAGACCGTCAAGGCAGCGACGATCTTCCCGGATCTCGACAAATATCAGGGCCCGCCGCATCGAATTCGGCCGTATGGAGGCGACCGCCTCCGACCCGTCGGTGCGGCAGCAATATGGGATGATCACCGGCATTCCCAACGCGGGCCAACTGAACGCGCTCGCCACATTGAACATCCGCGGCGAGCGTTCGGTCACCTGCCGCGGCGATTTCGACCGGCACCCGTCCGAGGGGCCGCTGCCACCGGGCGCGCCGCCGGTCTGCGAGATGTTCCGCCAGCTGCCCGACGCGCTCGAACGCGCAGCCGAACTCGACGCGCGCTACGGCCGCAACCCTGATCTCGACCGGATGCCGATGTACGGCGTGGTCTTCTCGTTCAAGGACCCGTTCGACACCCAGGACATGCGCACCACCGCCGGTGGTGACGCGGCCTACGACATCGATTTTCCGGCGCGCGACCACGTGTTGGTCGAGCAGTTGCGCGACAAGGGCGCGATCATCTTCGCCAAGGCGGTCTGCACCGAATACAACGGCCGCGCCGGAGACCCGGGCGGACGGCATAAGCCCGAGAGTATATTGCCCTCGGTCTTGGGCTATCAGCGCAGCAGCTGGGGCGGCAACCCGGCCAACCCCTATGATACGACGCGCGCGGCCTCGCTCGGCTCAAGCTCGGGGTCGGGGGTGTCGGTCAGCGCCAATCTGGTCATGTGCAGCCTCGGCGAGGAAACCCGCGCCTCGACGCGAGGCCCGGCCAACCACAATGCCGTTGCATTGATATTGCCGCACAAATCGCTGCTCGGTTTCAATGGCGGGGCGATCGGCGCCGACATCTATTGCGACCGCGCCGGCATTCTGTGCCGCACGATCGGCGATTGCGCCAAAGTGCTCGACGCGCTGAAAGACCCGGCCGCCGGCTATTACGACCCGCGCGATCCTTACACGACCGTGCCGCGCTCATCGGTGCTGGCGACCCCTTATGTGAGTCATGCAATGATGTCCGGCGCACCGGGTTCGCTCGCCGGCATGCGCATCGGGATCATCCGCGAGTCGATGCTGACCCCGCCCGATGCCAAAGCTCCGGTGCCGATCGCTACCGCCGCCGCGGCCGAGATCAAATCTGTGCTCGACCGGCGGCTCGGCGCGACCCTGGTCGAATCGTCCGATCCGCTTTGGGAGCCCGATCGCGACCTCGAAGCGATGAACCCAGATTTCCGCCGGGCATTGGCGCGGCTGGCGCCGGTCTTCATGCCCGACCTGTTGTTTCGGCTCGGGCCCGACGGAACGCCACTCTTCAAGGAGTTCGCAGAGGCGATCCAGCCGACCGAGTTCGTGCCCGACAAGGTCTTCGGATCAGGCGAGATGCTACCAATCGACTATCTCGTCGAATTGGCTGAGGGGCGGATCGCCCCGCCCGCGAGCCTCGACATCGCCACGATCCAACAGCAGGAGCTGGCGATGGCGTTCCGCTATCATATCCCGCAATATCTAAGCCGCCGCGCCGCCGACTGGCATGACCGCGGCTTTACCGAGACTTTGGTCGATTTCCCTTCGCTCAACGCGCGCTCCAAATTCTGGGGCGATGACGGCCGCGCCGCGTTCCGCAATTGGGAAGAAGTCGGCGACCCGCGCAACCCGCTCGGCGGGCGCCAAGGGGTCGACGAGCGCATAATGCTGCGCGAATTGTTGCGCCGGGTCGACATGATGGTGCTCCTCGAAAACCGGCTCGACGCGCTGGTGCGTCTGCACACACCGTTGCCGCCGGCCAAGATCGGCGGCGCCCCCGAGCCCGGACTCTCCCAGAATTTGCGGCTGGAATCATTCTACGGCCCGAACGCCGGCCTGACCGAGGTGCTGGTACCCGCTGGGTATGTGACAACGGTCTACGACCCGGTCTTTGCGCTCAACCCCGACCGCACCCGCTACATCCCGGTCGCCGCCGAGACCCCGATCGAGCTGCCGCCGCCCGGCCTGCCCTTCTCGCTGGTGTTTCGCGCCGAACCGGGCAAGGAGGATATTCTGCTGAAGATCGCCTCCGCCTACGAAGGCGCCTCCAGCCGCCGCATCCCGCCGCCGGCCTTCGGCCCGCTGCCGTGACGGACGCGGAATCCCTCGCGACGGCGGGGCTCGCACGTTGCTGACGCATCGGCCTATAGTTTGGCGATCCAACGAAAGGGACACAGAAATGCCCGCGAACACATACACCCGACCATCAGCTTCTATGGCCCCGGCAAGGCCTCCTTTGCTTGCGCCTCCGCCGGCGGTCGCGCCCCTGATACCGCCGGCGCATTCGGTCGATTTGATGACCGCCGCAGGATCGGCAGCGTTCGGCGCGCAATGGAGGGCTAAGGAGGCGAAGATCGTCGAGTGCCCGGCCCTTTCCGATTCGATGCCCGAATTCAAGACGACTTACGACATCGAGCCCCATGCGGAACTTAGCGGATATGACGATTTATCCTGGCCGACGGTTGCGGCGACGGAGCTGGGCGCAAGGCGGGGCGGCGGAATGGTATCGTTCTTCTGGTACCGCACGACGTTGACGATACCGGCGAACGCCATGGGTTTCGACACCGCGGGCGCGATGACGGTGTTTCGGGTGAATGTCGACGACTATGCCGAGGTCTGGGTCGACGGGGAAATGCCGAGGGCCGCGGGTAGACCCAGCCCACATACGATCCAGGGGTTCAACATGCCCCATCGCCTGGTGCTCGCCAATCCTGTCGTTCCCGGCGACAAGTTTGAGATTGCGGTCTTCGCGATCAACGGACCGATTTCGGCGGCGCCGGCCAATTTCCTGTGGTTTCGCGAGGCGAAGATCGAATTCTTTCGCTGACGGCGTTCGCGCAAAGGCCGCCGAGATCAGTCGGGCTAGCGGCCGAGCGTCACAGCCGTCCAAGTGTGCCGGCATCGGGCATCGCCTACCCAAAGCAAGCATTGCCATTGGGTGTGATCCCGTTCACATACCCGCGTCTCAACGACGCCCAATATATAGGCGGCACTCGGGGCGGAAAGGACACCGGTATTCGCTTGTGCCGCCTCATTGGCCGGGGCGTTCGTGGGCACTGGAGTTCGCAAAGATGGACAAAGCGAAGAGCACGGTCTGGGTCACCATTCTTTCCGGCGGCCTCGGGGTCGCGATCTTTACCTTCGTTGCCAACAAGGCATGGGAAGCTTACCGGCACCATCCGGTCGGACCGGCCTATGTCGAGACCGCGATACGGTTCGAGGGCAACAAGCTACTTTTATTCGTGCGCAACAACAGCGACGAGCCGCTCGACTTGAAGCGGGCCCAAATCCAAATCGACGAACCGACGCTCACCAAGAGTGAATTACTGGGGGCCTATCCCGACGTCTCGAAGGTCTACACGGCCTCCACCTCGGCTGGCAGCGTCAGCCTGGATACCGCGGATCAGGGGTTGGTTATGACTGTCCGCATCGCGCAGGCGATACCGCCCAAGGAGGCCGACCAGTTCGGGGTTGAGCTCCAAGGCCTGGTCGGGCCGGTCGACCTTTCCAAAGTGAAACTTCGCGCCGAACTGGAGGACCTCAAAGGCAATAAATACACGGTCGTACCGTAGGAGAAGGACGATGAAACGCACGTGCTATTGCCTGATAGTCGTCGCCCTCCTCACGGCGGTGGCATCTGATGCATTTGCGTTCGACGCTTGCAACGCTGTGACCGATCCGGCATCGTTAAATCGGGAACTTCGGGACGTAGCGACAAAACGGACTCCAGTCCGGTATCATGATCTGGCTCAAAATATCCAGCTAATCACCACAAACGCCGGCGATCGGCTAATCCCGCTTGCGGGCCAACAGCAGCAGATCAAGTTTATTCTGTTTCCTTCGATGTTCGTCAAAGCGATGTGCCAGATCGCCTTTGCGACATATCTCAACATCGAAGGTGTACAACCCGAGATCTTCGATAAGGCGGCCGCGGCCGCGGCGCGCTGCGTGGACGCGGGAGGAACACAGAAGACGTGCCTGGTTGGCTTCGGCGATGAATTGGATCGCCGCTATGGCGGCGCTTTCGGGTCCCTTCCCAGCGGGCATTCACAAACTGCCTACGGCATCTACCAAGCAGCATTGCATCAGATGTTGATGCACGAATACGGGCACCATTTCCTCGGTCACTTGGAGCGAATTGGCAAACAACAGCTGACCCGGACCGATGCCGAATTCGAGGCGGATCTGTTCGGGATTACCAACGGAGTGACGGGGGCAGAGCCGGAAACGGCGATGGACTATTTCTTCAGCGGGGTAGCCGATATCGAACGCCGATCGAGCAAGCCGCTCTCCGCAGACTATGAGAGCGCGACTTGTCGCAGCGGCAATGTGGAAAACATCGCCGCGTATCTGGGGCTCACTCCGCTGCTGCTGGTCGATGCGGCGATCGGGGGGCACGGCTATTTCTCGCGCACCTCTCCGTCTTTTGACCGCGCCGTTATCGACAAGCAAATGGGAGAAGCACCGCCGGGTCTCAAACCGGGGTCATGCAGCCATATCGCCCAAGTAGCGCTAGGCGATATGCGCGCGGAACTGAAGCAGTTGTCGGATCGAATAGAGCCGGATCTCGATTTCCTGTTTTCCACTGACAAAGGCCTGGACGTAGAACGCGCGAAGCGGTTGCTTGGGGATCTATCGGAGATGGCCAAAAATCTCCGGTACATGGACGGCATCGCCGCAAAGTCGGTCGCATTGCTGCTTCGCGGTTGGGGCCTAAAGGGACAGAACCTCAGGCCCTTGGTCGCCAATGTGGACCAGCTTGTCGATACGCCGACGGTGACCGCACATTTTCTCAATGAAGATTTCGGGCGGCTCCTACAGGCGCAAGGCCTGGCGAAGCTGCAAGAACGAAGCGACATGCCGACAGCCGCGCGTCTCGACCGATCTTTTTCCCTCCTTGAACGCGCGGTAACCTACAACCCGGCACAGTCCGAGGCGTGGATGAATCTCGCGATGATCGCGTTCAAGCGTGGCGACTGCCCCTCCGCGTCACGCTTTGCCAACCGAGCGGTCGAAACCACCACAGATAAAGAACAGGTTAAGAGCACACAATTCTTTGCCGGCAAGATGAAGGAATTCTCGGGCGATCCCGAAACCTGCAGATTGGCGGGGGATCGGTTTCATCCTTATGACGGCCTCTGAGATCGCGTCAGCCCCTCCTCGGGGGAATTAGCTAGAGCCGAGCTTCGAAGCCTTATCGGCGGGAGCTACATTACGCCCCTGGCCTGAAGGCCGGCGAGGTCAGCCGGGGCAACACTGAAGCGGCCGAAGATTTCGGCGTTGTGCTTGCCAAGTTTGGGGGCGACGGTGCGGACCCGCACCTTCTCGCCGATCCTGACCGGCGTGTGATGTGTGGCACCTCGCCCAACTCTGCGTTGCTCGCGTATTGGACGCCCCGACGCCGGACAGCGCGACGCCCATTCGACCGCCTCTTCCTTGGACTTGACCTCAATAATCCAATAGCCGCCGACCACTTCCTTGGCCTCGGGAAACGGTCCATCGGTCACCTTGGGCTTCCCGCCGGAGAAGGATATGCGTGCGCCCATCGAAGGCGGGTGGAGACCATTAAGCGCGCGCAGCACACCCGCTTCCCGCAGGGATTCATTGTACTTCATCATCATGGCAACGATTTTGGCGTCGGGCACGGTGCCCGGCTGCGCGGTTGCGTAGCCCTGGGGGATCATCAGCATCACAAACCGCATCGTCTCGGGCCTGTCTGGTTAGACGTATCCACTCGAATCTTTTCGGAGCACCGGCGCAGGCGCCGGCCGTCTTCACGACGCGACGTAGACCATCCATGATACGCCGAAGCGGTCGGCGACCATGCCGAAACGTGGCGAGAAGAAGGTCTTGACCAGTGGCATCTGCACCTGCCCACCCTCGGCGAGCGAAGCAAACAGCCGATTGGCTTCGGCTTCGCTGGACGCGGTCACCGAAAGGGCAAAACCCTGGAAGCTTGGCTGCCCTAGGCAGCGGCCGTCGGAGGCCAGCACCATCGCGTCGCCGATGCGGAGGGCAGCATGCATGACCTTGTTCTCCGCGCCGGGCGGAACCATTCCGGGGGACGGAGGTTCGGGGCAGTCCTTGAAGCGCATCAGCATCTCGATTTCGGCGCCGAGCGCGCTGCGATAGAATTCGACGGCCTCCTCACAGCGACCGTCGAAGAACAGATAAGGTTGGACTTGCATGTCTTTTCCTTCTCGGGGTTGAACGTCTCTCGTCCTGCCTGCGGTTAAGCCGGCGAGAAGCGCACCGTTGCGATCGGCGGCAGCCGTGCCTCGGGCATCGTCCAGGAATTGCCGCCGTCCTCGGAAATCCATAGGCCGCCGCTGGTCGAGCCGAAGGCGAGGAGCTCGCCGCTGTCGTCGACCGCGAGTGCGTGGCGCCATACCAGGTCGTAGGCGTGGTGCTGCGGCAGGCCCTTGCTCAGCACCGTGAAGCTGCGACCGCCGTCGCGAGTGCGAGCGACGACGACCTTGCCATCGATCGGGATGCGCCGCTCGTCCTTGATCGCCGGGACGAACCATGCGGTGTTCGGGTCGTGTGGATGCGCTGCCACGGCGAAGCCGAACTTCGACGGGCGGATCGCCGTCAGCTCTTGCCAGGTGGCGCCCGAATCCTCGGAACGGAAGACGCCGTTGTGGTGCTGACACCACACGATTTCGGGATGTGCGGCGCAGCGCGACAGCCGGTGGACGTCCTGGGCGATCGGCTCTTCGCGCAGCTCCGGCGGCATGTATTCGGCATACATGCCGTGGTTGATAAGGCGCCACGAGGCACCGGCGTCGGTGGTCGCCCACACGCCCGCGGTCGACACGCCGACGCGGATGTCGGAGGGATTGCGCGGGTCGATCAGCACGGAATTGATGCCGGGCTGCTCGCCGCCGGCGACACCCGCCCACTGCCGGCGCTCGGGCATTTGCCACAGCGCATCGTTCAGTGACCAGGATGCTCCCGCGTCGTCGGAGCGGAAGAGCCCGCCGGGCATCGTGCCTGCCCACAGGCGTCCGGCGGAGCCACCCGGCTCGAGCACCCAGATCTTGACCAGCGACCAGGGATGGGGATCGTCGCCGTCGTCAACGGGCTTTGGCGGGAACGCCGGCACCGCCACCTCGCGCCACGCGCCGGCGCAGTCGCGACGCCACAACTTGGCGCCGAAATGGCCGAGGTCGAGCGCGGCATAGACCGCGCCGTCGGTGTCCCCTAGCACCGCGGAGACCGGATCGCCGAGGAACTGTGCGTCGACGACCTCCCACGCCGCATTGCGGCGCGCGACCTCGAACAGACCCTTGCGGGTTCCGACATGGAGCCGATTTGCCATCCTCTCCTCCATCAACCGCCGGACAGCGCCTGGAAGACATAAATCTCGTCGTGCATACCGACTGGATCGGTCATCTGGGCTCGGTCGCGCACCCGCTCGCGATTGACATAAACGGCGACGTGCCGGCGCAAGGCGCCCTGGATCGTCGAGAACGTAGCCGCGCAGCGCCGGTTGCGAGGCAAACACCGCAGCGAGCGCTTCGCCGACCGTAATGCCCTTCACCTGCGTCGCAGGCACGGGTAAGAACCGTCGCAGCGCGGAGGTGAACGATACCGTCGGCATGCAGATCCCCGTATTGACAGGTAGGTTGATACCAACGTATTTTCGGGCATGTCAAGCGCCGAAAAACTGTCTTTCGAAGAAACCCCTCAGCTTCGCGGCAACTGCTTGTGCCTGCACCTGCAGCGCGCGGCGCGGGCGGTGGCACGGCGTTTCGATCAGGCCTTTCGGCCGCTCGATCTGACCAGCGGCCAGTTCTCTTTGATGATGGCGCTCAATAGCCTGGATGCGCCGAGCATCGGTTATGTGTCGGCGTTGCTAGCGATGGACCGCACGACCCTGACCGCCAATCTCAAGCCGCTGGAGCGTCGCGGACTAGTGACGGTGAAAGTCGACGACGCCGACCGACGCGCCCGCCGCCTGATCTTGACGCCAGCCGGCCGGGCTCTGCTCTCCACCGCCATGCCGATCTGGCGACAGACGCATGCGGCAGTCGAAAGCCTGATCGGCATGTCCGACCCCGATCGCCTGCGCGCCGATCTGCGCGCGCTATCCTGATTACACGATGCGCTTTGCGCGCAGCTTCTCGATCCCCGCTTCGGTGATCCCGAGCGCGCCGAATACCTCGGCGTTGTGCTGGCCGAGCTTGGGGGCGACGGTGCGCACGCGCACATCCTCACCGATCTTGATTGGGGTGCGGATGTGCGGGACCTCGCCCAATTCAGCGTCGCTCGCATATTGAATCAGGCCACGGTGGCGCACCTGCGGGTCGGCGAACATCTGCGCGTAATCATAGACCGGGCCACAGGGCACCCCAGCCGCTTCGAGCACGCCGACCCAGTGCTCGGTGGTGTCCACGGCGAACACCCTTTCCATCTCGGTTTCCAACGCCGCACGGTTCTTCATCCGCTGCCGGTTGATCGCGAAGCGGGGGTCGTCGCACCATTCCGGATGGCCCAACGCAGCGGCACAGCGCTCCCAGATCGACTCGCCAGCGGCGCCGATCATCAGATAGCCGTCCTTTGTCCGCATCCGCTGATAGGGCGCGTTCTGGCGATGGCGCGAGCCTTGGCGCGTCGGCTCCTCGTGGTCGGCGAGCCATTGTGCGCTGGTCCACGAACTGAAGCCAATCGCGGTCTCCAATAGCGAGCATTCGACCAGGCGGCCTTTGCCGGTCCTCTGCCGCTCGTAAAGGGCCGCGAGGATGCCCTGAACCGCCCACATGCCGGTGCCGAGATCGCAGATCGGCAATCCGACCGAGGTCGGTGGGCCGTCGGGCTCGCCGGTCACATGCATGATGCCGCCCATGCCCTGCGCGATCAGGTCGAAGCCGCCGCGCCCGGCATGGGGCCCGTCATAGCCGAGTCCGGACAGCTGAGCATAGATCAGGCGCGGGTTGACCCGGTGTAGATCCTCGAAGCCGAGCCCAGCCCGCGGCATGACCGTTGGGCGATAGTTCTCGACGAGCACGTCGATGCTCTCGACCAGTTTCAGGAACAGCGCCTTCCCCTCGGATTGTTTGTAATCGAGGGTGATGCCTTTCTTGTTACGGTTGATGTAGCGGAAATAGGGGTTGCGCTCGCTGCCGTCGCCCCAGGCGCGTACCGAATCTCCCTTGCCCGGTCGTTCGAGCTTGATGACCTCGGCGCCCATATCGGCCAGGATCATCGTGCAAAACGGCCCGGCCATGTGCTCGGTCAAATCGAGCACCTTCAACGCGGCGAGCGGGCCGTCATGATCAGCCATTCTACGCCCGTCAGGCCTTGATCGTTTCGAGGGTAGGGAGCCGGAAGCGATCCTCCGGGTCGTCCCAGCCCTTGAAATTGGGCGCTCGTTTTTCGGCGAAAGCGGCGCGCGACTCGATCAGATCGCTCTTGGCGCCGTGCTCGTGCAAGCCTTTGGCCAGACGCTGCTGATCCGCTGAGGGGGTCGGCCGCATCTGGCGCATCATGTGGACGGTGTTGACGCGCGAGGCCGGCGGCAGGGTCAACAAGTGCTCGGCCATCGCCAATGCGCTCGGCATCAACTCATCGGCCGTCGTCAGGCGGTTGAGAAAGCCGATCTCGTAGAAGCGTTCCGCGGTAAAGCGAAAGCCCAGCGCCATCTCCATCGCGATCGGATAGGGCAGGTTGGCGACGTGCCCGTGATTGTAGCCGCCGAGGAGCCAGCGTTTCGCTTCGGAGACTTCGAACACCGCCCCTTTCGCCGCGACGCGCAGATCGGTGCGTTCGACCAGCATAAAGCCGCCGCCCATGGCATAACCGTTGACCGCGGCGATGACCGGCTTTTCGAGCGTTCCGGTCATGAACGGATCTTCGATGTCCGGCCGACTCCCGCCGGGCCGTCCGGCCGCCAAGGATTCCTTCATATCTTCGCCGGCGCAGAACCCACGGCCGGTCCCGGTGAAGATTGCGACCTCGAACTCGTTGCTGCGGCGGAATTCGCTCCAGGTCTCGGCCAGCCGAGTCCGCATCTCGTGGTTGAGCGCATTCAGCCGCTCCGGCCGGTTCATCCGCACCACGAGTATCTGTCCATGACGTTCGGTCTCGACGACGGCCATCTGATCTTCTCCCCGGTGCTTGGCCCCTAAGGCGGCACGAGGCTACCATTCCCGGGCCGCCAATCAAGTCGTGCCGAGCAAAGGGGTTGAGTCATGGGATATCAGATCGAAAGGTTGGCGCGGTTTGTCGCGCAAACGCAATGGGAAGACATTCCCCATGCGGTGCAGCGGCATGCGAAACTGGTGATGCTCGATACCTTGGGGGTCATCCTCGCGGGGTCCGAGCGGCCCGAGGCGCGGCAGTTGCGCGAACGGCTGGGCGGGACGGCCGGCGCCGGGGCGACGGTGTTTGCGCGCGGATGGCCGACGCAGGATCCGCGCACCGCGGCGCTGCTGAACGGCATCGCCGGCCGCTCGATCGAGCTTTGCGAAGGATTGCGCTTCGTGTCCGGCCAGGCGGCGATGCAGGTGCTGCCCGGGGTGTTGGCGGTCGGCGAGCATGCCGGCGCCGCAGGACGCGACATGCTGGCCGCCTTCGTCCTCGGCTATGATCTCGCGGGCCGTCTTGCGGGCGGCTTCACCCCGCGGCCTTTGGCGCACCAGAACGGGCAGGTGTCGTTGCTGGCTGCGGCCGCGGCCGGGGCGCGCTTGCGCGGCCTCGACGCCGCCGGGATCAGCCGCTCCATGCGCATCGCTACGGTCTTGCTGCTGACCCCGAGCTATACCAACGCGGTCGCCGGCGCCACCGCACTCAACGTCGCCGGCGGCATGAGCGGCTTTGCCGCGGCGCTGGCGCCGGAACTGGCGCTCGCCGGGTTCGAGGCGCAGGCGGACGCGATCGAAGAGGCCCTGGGGCATCTGGTCGGCGGCGGGTTCACGCCTGATGGGCTACTCGACGAACTCGGCGCGAACTGGCAGATCACGCGCAACTACTTCCGCCTCTACGCATGCTGCAATCCGATCCACCCGGCGCTCGATTGCCTCCAGGCGGCGCTCGCCGAGCTGCGCCCGCAGCCCGAACAGATCGCGCGCATCGACATCGCGACCTATCGTTTCGCTTCGGTCATGAAGAACCCCGATCCGCCCAATTATTTCGCCTCCAAATACTCATTGCCGCATGCCGCCGCGACGATGGCGGTGCGCGGTCATGCCGGATTCGCGGCGCTCGACGATACCGCCTTGCTCGATCCGATGATCGCGGCATTGCGCCACCGCGTGCAGGTCAGCGAAGACCCGGCGATGAGCGCGCTGGCGCCGCGGCTGCGGCCGGCCCGCGTGACCGTGACCTTGAACGACGGCCGTCAAACCACGCATTCCTGCGACAGCCACCGCGGCGATTTTCAGCAGCCCTTTGCCGAGTTTGAAATCCGCGAAAAATTCCGCGAGCTCGCCGCAACCGTGCTGACGCCGGAAGGGGTGAGCAAGGTCGAAGGCGCCGTCGATCGTAGTGAAGAGTGGGCCAGCCTCGCCGAGCTGACCGCGTTGTTACGCCGCCACGGCCGATCGTGACCTGAGACCTCTCGGGGTATCGGCAGGCGGCTGGTTACGGAGCGCGCGCCGGGCCGACGAGGCTTGCTCCGCCGTCGACGACGAGGGTTTGCCCGGTGATATAGCGGGCCTGCTCGGACAGCAGAAACCGCACGGCGTGGCCGATGTCCCAGCCGAGCCCCTCGAGACCGAGCACAGACGCCTGGCGACGCGCCTCACGTCCGGCCGGGGTCATCTGCCCCGTATACATGCGCGGGGTGTAGACCGGCCCCGGCGCCACGCAATTGACCCGAATATTCTGCGGCCCGTGATCGACCGCCATCGCCCGGGTCAGCGCGATGACGGCACCCTTCGAGGTCGAATAGGCGGTCAGGCCGCGGGGCCGCAACGCCGAGATCGACGACACGTTGACGATGGCGCCGCCGCCCGCGGTTTCGACCATCGCCGGGATCGCATAGCGCGAGACGAAGAACATGCTGTCGACATTGACGTGCATGACCCTGTGCCACAGCTCGACCGGCGTGTCGACGACGCTGCCGCGCCCGCCGATGCCGACATTGTTGTCGAGTAGGTCCAGCCGGCCGAACTTTGCCAATGTTGCCTGGACCAGCGCCTTGCATTGGTCGTCATCGGCGACATCGGCGACGAAGGATGCGGCCGCACCCCCTTCGGCGGCGATCATCGCAACCGTCTGGTCGGCCGCCTCGCGCAAGATGTCGACGACCACTACCTTGACGCCCGAGCGGGCCAGCAGCAGCGCCGCCGCCCGGCCGTTGCCGATGCCGTCATCGGGGGCGCCGCCGCCGGTGACGATCGCCACCTTACCGGCGAGGCCAAGATCGTCTTCAACCCGCACTGCGTCGCTCATCCACATCTCTCCTTTCGGGGCGATCACAGAGAATCTAATCGCAAAGCGGGTCGTTGGTCGCCATGATAGTGGCTTCGGCGAGCAGATTGGCTGACGGCTCGTGATAGCTGCCGTTGGCGATTTGGACGAGGGCCTCGGCCCCACCCCAGTTCGAGTTGCGGCCGGGAACGATCGGGAGCGGATGATGGGCGACGGCAGTGTTGCGGCCGGGTATCTCGACGAGTTTCGCGCACGGGGAGAGGCGATCGCCGATGCCTGTACCCGCTGCGGCGAGTGCTTTCGTGCCTGCCCGATGGTCGAGCCGGCCGGGATCGGCGACGCGGATCCGGGCGAGACCGACCGCCGCCATCGTCGATCTGATCACCGGCGGAGCGGGCAATGAGGAGGCGATCCGCTGGGCCTCGGTGTGCAGCGGCAGCGGCAACTGCATTCCGGCCTGCGATTACGGCATCAATCCGCGTTTCATGGTCCAGCTGGCCCGCGGCTTTGCCCGCGCGCCAGGCTGGCGATAAACCGCTGAACGCCCGCTGGCGGCAGCCCTTCCAGAGGATGAGCCGCGGTGTGCGCATCCTGTCGCGGCTGCAAATGCCGCCGGAGACCTTGGCGCGCCTGCGCGGGCTCGACACTCCACCGCGGCAAAGCCCGCCAGATGTGGTCTTCTACACCGGCTGCAACATTCTGAAGACGCCGCACATCGCGCTGTTATGTCTCGACACCCTCGATCTGTTGGGCGTCGATTACGAGGTCATGGGCGGACCGGGCCAGTGCTGCGGCGTCTACCAGTTCCGCGAAGGCGATTTCGCCAACACCGCGCGGGTCGGCTTTGCCACGATCGACGGCCTTGCCGCGGCCGGCACCTCGACCGTGCTCTCATGGTGCCCGAGCTGCCAATTGCAGATCGGCGAGGTCGCGTTGCCGAGCTATGAATCGCAGTTCGGCGCGCGGCCCTTCGACCTGAACCCGTTCCTGGTCTTCCTCGCCGACCATGCCGACGAGCTGGCCGGCGCTGATGAAGCACCGGGTCGACAAGCGCGTCGCCCTGCACGAGCGGCCGGTATTTCCACAGGTCATGGCCGCAGTCAAAAAGCTGCTGTCGATCGTCCCCGGCGTCGAGCTGGTCGAGATAGACGTGCCAAGGGTCGGAACCCAGGCCAACAGCCTGGCGCGTGTTGCCGGCGTTCAAGCGCGAACTCGTCCAGCGCGAGCTCGCCGCGGTCGCCGATGCCGGGGTCACGACATTGGCCACGGTCTATCACGCCTGCCATCGCGAGCTATGCGATGCCGGCGACGGACGCAGCTTTGAGATCGTCAACTTCATGGAAATCCTCGGCGCCGGCCTCGGTTTCGAAAGCGAAGACCTTTACAAGCGCCTAAAGCTGATGGGCGACATCGACGACATCATCGTCGAAACCAGCCCCCTGATCGCAGAGCACAACCTCGACCTGGACACCGTCCGCGACGCGCTGTTGCAAGAATTCGGCGCGGCACCGGCCGCCGCTCACTCCGTCACGAGCCGATAAGATACGATTTTACCGGATCCGCGGGAAAAACCCGGTATTTGGGTGCAAATAGGAACAACGCCCGGCTTATTTTATCCACAGTTTGTGGCTGCTAAGGCTAATCCACCTATTGCCACGATCGCAACGCCGATTGCTTTTGCGATAAACAACTGCGTGGTGATGCTATCAAGTCTCTTGGACAAACTTTGCATGCTAAGTATTTCGCGCGCGACATTATCTACGAGTGCAGGACTTATGCGCTCATTTTCCATTGGTGTCGTGCTTTTTCTTGCATAGCTAGCATCGTCGCTGTCTAGGTCGGCAAACCATATCTTAAATAATCCTAACCCTCTATTTAAATGAATTTGCGATGGGCCAGCGTTATAGACAGCATATATGAGACGTCCGTGGTATCCAGGGTCAACATGGAAGCCAGACACATTGATCAGTCCCTGAAATTTAAAGCCTGTTCTCAGAGAAATGAACCCCATTACGTTGTTGGGAATGCGTACGACCTCCTCGGTGAGAAGGAAAGCAAAATTGTCCTGCTGGAATATTAAAATTAGAATTGCCGCGCCAATTAAGTTCAATAATATTGTGACGAGAAAGAATCGCCTTGTGGTCGGGAGTAATATACGCTTGGCTCCCCATGCGTAACGTATAAGAATTACAGTCTATTTGTGATGCAAAAAATGGACTAATAATGCCGTGCGAGGGAAGCCGCTCAACAAGCGACGTCCCACTCCAAAATGGCATGACTCACTCCCGGTGGAGAGCAAGAATGAAAGGATTCCGAATCTGTTGTCGTCGCGCATGAACGGCACTGTGAAGCTCAATTCCGTGGACACTAGAAGCAATAAGTGCGATCTGAGACAATCGCAATACCGCGTCGCACGATTCCTCCCGAAACGGGAACCTCTCCAAATGATCTATTTTCTCACAAGCACGAGCCATCTTTCCGGCTTGCATAGCATGCGCTGAAAATAACCAGCTATCGTCTTTCCTCGCCGAGCGATCCACAGTTTCAGCTAAATATATACCTATATCACGGATGGTGGATGAAATCCCTAAATTCGGCGCTACATGCTCGCCGAGATTGAAATTCAGGGTGTTCGCGGAACAGAGGGAGATTATGAACGAATCGGTGATCGTTCTTGCTCGCAACTTCGCATCGCTGGACGCGCAGACCGTTGCAAACTGCCCGGTGTATTTGCAAAAATGCAGCGCCATATGGTTAAGGCGTGCGTGAACGTTCAGCCGCGCGATCTCCCTATGGAACCGTTCGTCGTGTTCGAACTGCTCCCGCTGCAGGTCAAGCATGACCGATTGTCCCCCATTTTCCCCAGGTAGAATGATAGTACTTGACAGTCGACATCTCCTCATTTTTCTGAGCTGGCAGAATCGCACGCTAGCCGACGACGCGCAACGGTGATCTGCCGGTAGGCACATAAGCTCGGGCTTGTCAAGGCAATAATCAAGTGAGGGAATCGGTTCCCTATGGGAAAGGCCTAGATCTGCGCCTTGGCG
The DNA here is from genome assembly GCA_963774345.1 of uncultured Alphaproteobacteria bacterium. Lineage (GTDB taxonomy): Bacteria > Pseudomonadota > Alphaproteobacteria > ATCC43930 > CGMCC-115725 > AP-15. Next base: position 200,709 of record CAVZFB010000065.1, on the reverse strand, counting down.
AGATCCGCCCGCTATGGCCACCAAGGGTCGAGCTCGCCGAAGCCAAGGGAGAGAGCCTGAAGTAAATGTTCGGTGCGGTTGGATTGCATACCCTCGCTATCCTTGGCGGCGTGGCGGCGTTGTTTCGACTGCTCTGATAAGCCCGCGCGAAAAGCTCACCCCGCGAGCAACGCCTTCAGCCGATAGAGCAGATCGAGCGCTTCGCGGGGGGTGAGTTCGTCGGGGCGGGTTTCGCGCAGGAGGGCTTCGGCCGGCGCTCCCTGCGGCGCAGGTTCGGCGCGGCGGCGGGCGGCATGGAACAATGGGAGATCGTCGGCGAGGCGGGCGAGGGCGCCGCCTTGTTCGCCTTTTTCCAGCACCTCCAGCACCTCTTCGGCGCGCGCCGTGACTGATTTCGGCAGTCCGGCGAGCTTGGCGACATGGATGCCGTAGGAGCGGTCGGCGGTGCCCGGCCCGACCTCGTGCAGAAAGACCACGTCGCCCTTCCACTCCTTGACTCGCATTGTGTAGCAGACGAGCGCCGGCAGTTTTGCCGCCAAGGCGGTCAGCTCGTGGTAATGGGTCGCGAACAGGGTGCGGCAGCGATTGACCTCGTGCAGATGCTCGAGCGCCGCCCAGGCGATCGACAGCCCGTCATAGGTTGCGGTGCCGCGGCCGATCTCGTCGAGGATGACAAAGGCGTTTTCCCCCGACTGGTTCAGGATCGCCGCGGTCTCGACCATTTCGACCATAAACGTCGAACGCCCGCGCGCCAGATCGTCGGCGGCGCCGACGCGGCTAAACAGGCGGTCGACGACGCCAATGCGGGCCGCGCGTGCTGGAACGTAGGACCCCATCTGCGCCAGGATCGCGATCAGCGCGTTCTGGCGTAAAAAGGTGCTCTTCCCCGCCATATTGGGACCGGTGACGAGCCAGATCCGGGCATCCGCCAAGACGCAGTCATTGGCGACAAAACTGCCGCCATTACCTGCCGCCGCCAGCCCTGCCTCGACCATCGGGTGACGGCCGGCTGATATCTCAAAGGCGTTTCCCTCCTCGACTGCCGGCCGCACCCAGTCGCCCTCCGCGGCGTGCTCGGCCAGTGTCGACGCGAGGTCGAGGGCCGCCAATGCCGCCGCGGCCGCGGCGATCTCGGCGCGCCTGGCCATCACCTCGCCGACTAGATCCTCGTAAAGACGCAGCTCCAGGGCCAATGCCCGTTCGGCGGCGCTGGCGATCTTGGTCTCCAGCTCGGCCAACTCCGCCGTCGTGTAGCGTTGCGCCCCGGCCATCGTCTGGCGATGGATGAATTCCGGCCCGAGCTTGCCGGCATGGTTGGCCGACACCTCGATGTAATAGCCGATCACGTTGTTGTGGCGGATCTTCAATGCCGCGACCGTGGTCTCGGCGGCGTAGCGCGCCTGAAGGGCGGCGATGGTGCGCCGACTCTCGTCGCGCAGCCGTCGCCATTCGTCGAGCTCGTCGGAATAGCCGGCGGCGATAAAGCTGCCGTCGCGGGCGAACAATGGCAATTCATCAGCGAGCGCCCGGCCGAGCCGTTCGACCAAAACGCCGTGCTCGCCGAGTCCGAGACTCGCCTCGGCTAGCCGCTCCGGCAACGGTACGAGACCCGGCTCGGCCAGCCTCTCGCGCAATGCCGCGGTCTCGCCCAATGACTGGCGCAATGCCGACAGATCGCGCGGGCCGCCGCGGCCGAGACTCAGGCGCGTCAAGGCGCGCTCGATATCTGGGCAGTGCCGCAGCCTTGCGCGCACTGCCGCGCGGGTCTCTCGAGCATCAACGAAGTATTCGACCGCGTCGAGGCGCGCTGCGATCGCCGCCGGCTCAGTCAATGGCGCAGCCAGATGATCGGCCAAGAGCCGCGCGCCCGCCGCCGTCATGGTGCGGTCGATGGTCGCCAGCAGGCTGCCGCGGCGCTCGCCCGCTGAATTCGCGACCAGCTCGAGATTGCGTCGAGTTGCCGCGTCGATCTGCATGACCGAACCCGGCGCCACTCGGCGCGGCGGTTCGAGGTGCGGCGCCCGGCCTTGCTGGGTCAGACCGATGTAATCGACCAGCGCGCCGGCGGCGGCGATCTCGGCCCGGCCGAAATAGCCGAACCCGTCGAGTGCCGCGACGCCGTAGAAGGCTTCGAGCCGGCGCCGCGCCATATCGCTCTCGAAGCGCGGATCGGGCAGCGGGGTCAATACCGGCTTCCACTCGGCCAACAGCTCGTAGAGAGCCGGGCGGGTCAGCATCCGCTCGGGCAGCAGGATCTCGCCGGGCGACAGGCGGGCGAGGTCTCCCGGCAACGCCGGCTCGCTGGTCGGCGCCAAGGCAAAGTCGCCGGTCGACAAATCGAGCCAGGCGAGGCCGATCTCGCCCCCGGCTTCGGCGAGCCCAGCCAGGTAATTGTGCCGCCGCGCGTCGAGCAGCCCTTCCTCGGTCAGGGTGCCGGCGGTCACGACACGGACGACCGCGCGGCGCACCGGCCCTTTGGCGCCGCGTTTTCGCGCCTCGGCCGGATCCTCGATCTGCTCGCAGATCGCGACCTTGAACCCGGCGCGGATCAGGCGGGCGAGATAGGTTTCGGCGGTATGGACCGGGACACCGCACATCGGGATGTCGGCGCCCTGGTGCCGGCCGCGCTTGGTCAGCGCAATGTCGAGCGCCTGCGCCGCGGCAACCGCATCGTCAAAGAACAACTCGAAAAAATCGCCCATCCGGAAAAACAACAGGCAGCCCGGATTGGCCCTTTTGATCTCGTGATACTGAACCATGACCGGCGATGCCGCGGTCGCGGCGGCGCCGGCATCGGGGCGGGAATGTTCGTTCATCGGCGAGCGGGCATCGGCGACAGCTGCGAGATGGCGGACAGGAGCAGGTGTTTGACGGTAGCATGCGCCGCAGGCCAGCACGAAACAGAGGATCGGCATGACCGAAGCGGCGGAATCGTTCCCGATCATTCGCGAGGCGGTCGCCTCCTTTCCCGATCGCGCCCATTTCCATCGCGCGGTGTCGAATCTGCTGGCCGCCGGGTTTGCGCCGAGCGATCTGTCGGTGCTGGCCTCGCACGATTCGCTCGCTGCCGCGGGCGAGCCGGACGGCGGCTGAGGGCTCGATCGTGCCCGCCGGCCTCAGCGACGAGATCAAGTACATCGGACCGCTGACCGTGGCCGGGATCGTCGTGCTGTCGGGCGGGCCGATCGCCGCCGTCGTCGCGGCGTTGATCGGCGCAGGTCTGGGCGGCGCTGCCTTGAAGGAGCTGTTCGACGATTATACCGCACCGCGCCACAGCGAGGATTTCAAGGTGGCGCTCGCAGGCCGGCGCGGCGCTTTTGTGGGTTCGCTGCGAGGATCCCGACCGCGAACTCACTGCCACCCGCATCCTCGAACAAGCGGATGGGCATCACGTTCACATCCACGGGCGCCCGTCTCACTCGGAGGAGGGGAGCAGTTGAGCCGCTACGCAGTCAGACCGTAACCTCCTGCAACCGAATGCCGAAGATTGTCCGCCTATAGATCAAGCTGTTTCAGCCGCTTCGGGTCGGGTCGGCGCCGAGCCGGATCAGCAACTTGCCGAAATTGCGGCCCTGCAACAGCCCGATAAAAGCTTCCGGGCGCCCGATCGAGACCGTCGACGATGTCCTCGCGATATTTCAACGCGCCGCTCTTGACCAAGGGAGCGGCCATCGCCCGGTATTCGCCCCAGCGCTGCCATTGGTCGCTGACGATAAATCCCTGGATCTTGAGTCGCTTGCGCACCGCCGACATCAGGTTGGGGCCGGGGCCCGGCTCGACATCGTTATATTCCGCGACCATGCCGCACATGATCATGCGGCCGAAATCGTTGAGCCTGCGGAAACACCGCCTGCTGCACCGCCCCGCCGACATTCTCGAAATAGACGTCGATGCCGTTCGGACAGGCGCGGTCGAGCGCGGCGTCGAGATCGGCCGTGCGATGGTCGATCGCGGCGTCAAAGCCGAGTTCGGCCTCGACAAAGCGGCATTTGTCGGCCCCGCCGGCGATGCCGACGACACGTGCGCCGGCCTGCTTGGCGAGCTGGCCCGCGACCGCGCCGACGGCCCCCGAGGCGGCCGAGACGACGACGGTCTCGCCTTTTTGCGGCCGGCCGATCTCGCTCAGCCCGACATAGGCGGTCAGCCCCGGCATGCCGAGCACGCCGAGTGCGGTCGACAGCGGCGCCTCGGCCGGATCGAGCTTTAACAGACCCTTGCCGGGGACGGCGCTGTAAAGCTGCCAGCCAAAGCCGCCGACAACATAATCGCCCTCGTGAAACGCCGGATCGACGCGAACGCGCGACTTGGCCGACGACCCGGCCTTCCATGACCGCACCGATTTCGACCGGCTTGGCATAGGAGCGCGCCGCGCTGATCCGGCCGCGCATATAGGGGTCGAGCGACAGATAGATGCCGCGCACCAGCACCTCGCCCTCTGCGGGATCCGGCATCGGGCTGTCGGCGATCGCAAAATCCGCGGTTGTCGGCATGCCGGTCGGACGGCGCTTCAGCAATACCTGACGGTTCTGGTTGTCCATGCGCCGCACCTCCTTGACTGGATGGCCGCAGGATTAACCGATCGCCGAGCCGAAGCGAAGCGGCTTTGACAGGGTGACGGCCGTCGCCCCGCCGCGTAGGATCGTCCGGTACCGAGAGAATGCTGAGGAGACGCCCCGTGGAACCGACCCTTCGCAATTCTGCACGCGCGCGGCTCGAAGCCGGCGAGTTGGCGCTCGGCGTCGGCCTTCGTCAGAGCCGCACGGTCGACATCGCCGCGATCATGAAGGCCTGTGGCTACGATTGGCTGTTCCTCGACCTCGAACACAATTCGATGGATCTGGATACCGCGGTGCAGATCTCAGTCGCCGCGCTGGGCGCCGGGATCGCTCCGATCGCGCGGGTCCCCGCAGGGCAGCATTGGCTCGCCACCCGAATTCTCGACGGCGGCGGGCTCGGCATCGTCATGCCGCATGTCGACACCGCCGAGGAGGCGCGCGAGATCGCCGACCGTCTGCGCTATCCGCCGCGTGGCCACCGCTCGATTGCCGGCGGACTGCCGCATTTCGGTTATGCCTCGGTCAGCACCGCCGCCGCCACCGCCGCGCTCGACGCCGCGACCCTCGTTGTGGTCATGCTCGAAACGCCGAAAGCGATCGAGAATGCCGCGGCTATCGCCGCGGTGCCCGGCATCGATTCGTTGCTGATCGGAACCAGCGATTTGTCGATCGAGCTCGGCATCCCGGGTCAGTTCGAGGACGACCGGATCGTCGCCGCCTATCGCAGTGTGGTCGACGCCTGCCACGCGCACGGAAAGTTCGCCGGCATTGGCGGTATCTATGACGACGCCTTGCTGCGCCGCTATATCGCCATGGGGGTGCGGCTGGTGATCGGTGGCGCCGATCTCGGCTTTATGATGAGCGCCGCCACGGCGCGCGCGGGGGCATTGCGCGCCTCTCTCTGACATTCGCGTCCCGCTCGGCTATGTCCAACTGGCCTGACTTTGGCAGGCCCGCGACCACCATTGCCTCTGAGTTCTGATACTCACTCCGTGCGCATCGCCGGCGCCGGGCCAGGAGGGGCAAAGAGAGCAGCTCAATCAACCATGACCGGTTTGATCTCACGCAGGCAGGGGAGGACTTCCTTGGAGAACAGAGTGATGTTCTTGACCGCCTCGTCATGGGTGATGAAGCCGGTCTTGCCGACCTGATCAGATGCCCGAAGCCGCCGACTTTGCCCGAATATGACCCCTTCCCGTATGCGCCACGGCTCGACCCGCTGAAAGAGATCCTGGTGAAGCTCGAACCACCGGCGCCGCTGCCGCCGATGAAGGCGGGGCTGGTGCCGCACCGGGGCCGTGGGAAGAGACGGTCGAGGACATGACTGGAGCCGGTCAGCCCGCCAAATACTGAACCAGATGGCCAAAGACCAGTCTCAAGGCGAGCTTCAGTTCGTTCTTTTCCGCCCTCGTTAGTTCTCGATTAGCGGTTGTTCTATAGGCAATCTCCGCGTGATGGATGCCTTCTAGAGGAGCATGGATTACCGAAAATCCATGTCCCGGACGTGTCTCAATGTCGCGTATCGCTCCAGCGGTGGAAGGGATGTACCCCACATAACGCATTTGCGGTTTCCGCTCGCGGGTGTTGGCCTCGCGTCCACAGCCGATCCTGTGAACGTCGTCGGGAGTCAGTGCGTACTTACCCCAAACAACTGACTCCGGTTGACCTTGCGGAAACTGAAAAACGTTTTCCCATATTAAATGTTTGACGTCATTATACATATTTGGGAAGTCTATCTGACGATGAACTGAATCCCTATTTGGGATAAGCTCGGCGGGGGCCATAAAGTCAGGTTTAATGGACTGGGATGCTGTCCAGAATCCGCTGTGGAATATTCCTACCCGGACCAAACGGCACGTCGTCAATGTATTCAGCTTGCCGCGTCGTGGCCCCAATGACCGCGTGCAGGTGGAAGTCGTCGATTGTCAAGAGCAACGGACCTGTGGCACCTTCCCAGACCATGACTAGCCCTCCTTCGCCGTCAGGGGAAATCTTGGGGAGAGCCTTGCCGGCGGGAAGTGCGAGCAGAAATCTTTGAGCCGTAAGTTGCGTGATAACCGTAATTTTTGCTGATTGCCCAGCCGCCCAGGATAAGCCAACGTCGGCGAAGCGGCGAACAAGTCGAATCAGCGCTTGGCGCGTTTCCCGAAGCTCGGCGAGCGGCCCCGTTGGCCCCATAACCTGCGTATCAGTGGATGCGGAGCCTATTTGCTCATTCCAGCTTTCATCAGTGTATAGACCTACACTTAATCCACAATCCGTGCCTTCGATGTGAAGCGGCTTTAGAGTCGTGGAATTTATCACAAACTCGTAGCCGATGACGAAATTAGCGCAAACGAAGGTTGACGTTGATGGCGTAAGCGTTTTGTGAAAGGAGGCCAGCGCCTGATTCATAGGGTCGAGTACTGACAGAGTGCCGTTAACGTCTGAGGCCCCGGGCTGCCTCGAATAATGATAGTTAGTCGGTTCCAGCTTCGGGTGAGTCGTTGAAGTCCCATGCCCCCTCTCTTCAATACCAGCAGCCCAAGGTGGTTGTTTTGGCAGCGCAGCCTTCCGTTGCAGAGCCGCTGGTACATGTTCGAGCGCCGTGTTCATCCCATCTCACCACGTTCTAGGTTTCCCCATGCTAGTCCCACCAACTCATCGTATATGGCCCCGAGGAGACTTTTCTCCAAAGCCCCCGCGAGTTCGTTTGGGGTGTTGATGTCGTTTTCCAGGGTCGCGTAATACTTATCGACGACAGGGCTTGCCTGCGCGACGTTCGGGGAGATCTGGAGCTGTGCAAGTCCAAACGATCGCGAGTTCCATTTCATAAGTCGGTTCAGGCGCACCTGACTGCCCAGTACGCTACTCGAAACCGGGCGATTGATCTGGTATAAGAAATCGGAAGTTTCTTCTGGATCAATTTGCACAGAAGGAATAAGTTCCTGCAGTGTCTTGTAAGAAGCAATTTTATTTGGGGAAAATAAAAGTCCGGTTAAGCCAAAGCCAACCCTCATAATATCGAAATCGGTCGACACTAGCCAGCCCCGTGTGAGGGCAACAAACGCAGGGAGAAAATTGACAACTGGCCATTTGTCGAAATCGGGTAATCCGTCCGCCTCCGGGGCGGGTGAAGCGGTCCACACGATAGTGGACGGGAGAGTCATAACCTGCAGCAAACCTTCCCGCCACGGCCCGCTTTGCACACGGAGGCGCTGTCTGGGTTGGCTCTGCTCGGTCTCGTGAGGCTCTCCTACTATTCGCTCCCATAAATTCGTGGGCGCGTCCCAGGAAGTGAGAGGAAACACCGATAGACGCAGCCCTAAGGTCAGCCACTGGCGGCTCAGCTTTTCAGGCGACATGCCTTGCATTGGGGAGCCCGCAATCGTCTGAGTGTGACCGATATCGGTATCAGCTAATACGTGCATAATATAATTTTCCTACACAGCCGTAAAGGGATCGACCCGATAGGGACGGAGGATTGTGTGTTCACGGTTTGTACCGAAAGAAAATGGCAACTTCGTGATGCCGGATCAGCCAGCGCGAAGGACTGTGGCCGAACCGCACAAGACGCTCCGAGGTCGGTCACCGTTGGCACCATTCTGCCGCATTGGCAAAACGCACCGCGCCGGCTTGCCGAGACTGCCAGTGTGCCGCATACGCCTCGGCGACTCCCGCCGACGTGACGAAGTTCATATCTTCGCCGTTCCGAGCGGCGCCGGCTGAGAAATTGTAGCTCCCCATGATCGTAACTTGGCGGTCGATCACAAGAGCCTTTTCGTGCGCGATCCGAACGCGAGCATCGATCCATACCGGGATGCCAACCGCGGCGATAGCGTCAACGCCTTCCTGAAGATCACACGGCGCGCGGCGATCGGCGATAAGGCGCACGTCAACCCCGCGGTCATGAGCAGGAACCAGAGCCGTGGGGATGCCGGACCCGTTGGTTAGGACATAGGCCGAGACGAGGATTTCATGCGTAGCGGCGTCGATGGCAGCGATGGCGAGCCCGGCGCAATTCTGCTCGGGCGCAAAGCAGGTAACGATGCTTGCGGCGAACGCGGCGGGAATGAGCGGGGCAGCCATGATGGGCGAACCCTGGCACCGGGCTCGTCAACACGGCGTCATCGGCTTTCCGTTTACCCCGCCCTGTACCCGGAATGTCCCGCTGCCCCCTTTTACGACCACCAGCCAACGATATTGGTGACGCTGGAAACCGCAGTAACCGCTTTAGCCCGAATTGGATACATGCCCGTTGTGAGGCTAAGCACAACCGTATCGCCTCCGGGCGTTGTGATCGTCAGCGATCCAGTGGTGTTGACGAACGACAACCAATGGGTCGCGGTTGGGAAGGTTCCGGTGGATGTCCCGAGCGTAAAGGCGCGATTTGGTGCGCTAGAAGCTGAAGCCATTCTATTTCCTCAACCTGTCACGACAGGCGGCTACCGCGCCACCTGTTGCCAGTATGTTCCCTCATTATAGCGGCAAATTTAAGGCAATTGTAATCTCCGCACGCTGGCTCGTTGGCGCGGGAGCGATAGGCTCGACGAGACTTAGGTCGTTATTCCTGACGTTGCCGATGGCCCGCTCGAAATCGGCGGCGCGGCGGCGGTCCTCGCCTCGCGAGGCTATGTCGAGCTGATCGGGACTTCGATCCTCGGTAATCTGATCTTCGGTAATTTCCCCGACGGCCCGACTTGGACCGGCGCGGCGATCATCATCGCTTCCGGCCTCTACATAGCGCTCCGCGAGCATCGCCGACGCAATGGTCGCGGCAGAGGAACTTAGCGCACAGGCCAAAAACTGGTGGCAGAACCCATACACGTGCGAGGAAATTGGACAGGAGGATTACCACGAATAATTGGACATCACTTCGGCCAGGTTAGACACGTCGAGGGTACCGATTCCGGCTGCCGGGCTGTATCCCCGGCGGCCCGAATAAAACCAGTTGTCGCCATCCGTGATGTCGTGCAACGGCGGGCGGCGGCCCCGATAGGCCGCAGGAAGACCCGCGTCAAGATAGAGTGCACCGTTGAGCAGGCCGAGGCGATGGTTCGCGTTCTGATCCAGCAGCGCCGTGACCCCATTAAGCTGCGGCGCCACGAAGCTCGTGCCCCCAACGTAAGCGTAGATGCCGAAGCCGCTCACGTCAGAAGTGTAGTAAAGCAGGTACCCTGTGTTCGGATCGGCATTCATCGAGACATCCGGCACGTTGCGCCCTGCAAAATGAGCCGGCAGGGAAAAGATGATTTCCGGCGGAACAGAGATTTCATCGACCAGCACCTGTTGGGGCTCGCTGCGCCGTACGCCTGCAAGCGCTTGCTGGTACCACGGGAGAGGAAAAAAGACGCTGACGCCACCGCCGCCGCCAGCAGGGTAAATGCCGCAGTCGATTGGGCTTAGACCCAGCGAATTGCACAAAGGCACAAGATAATCCCAGCCCCATACGCGTTCCTTCGGAATGTCGATCACGACCGATCCGATACTCGTCGTATAGGTTTGGACACCGGCCAACGTAGTGCCCCCTGCCGCTGTGATCGCCGGGTCACTCGCGGGATAATCGACACTCAACGGAACAGTGTAGTTCGGCGGCATGATAGGCACGCCGTTATTGTCGAGCTCGCCGAAAACGTCATAGGCGCCCTGGTCACCCGCGGCCGCAAACATACTCTGCCCTTGCACGGCGGCCTTGACGAACAGTTCATGCGCTGCCTGCAGGAAGCTGAAAGTCTTACCCGAGAGCGGGTCGGTTACTGGTGCGTTTGCCAGGTTGTTTTCCCACTCCCACGAGCCCCAGCTGGTCGAGATGGAGTCAGCCATATTGCCGTCGATCGCCGAGGCGAACGCATCGAGGAAGCCTTGATTGGTGTTCGGCGCCTGGTAGACGATGATCTGCGCCGCCGGGGCGACGCCGCCAGACTGCTCAATATCGAGCGTGGTCTCGTCGGAACCGGAAACGTCGCTCGGAGAGCCCGGCCCGCCGTCGACATCCACCACAGTGAGACGATGTGGATCGACACTCAATCCCAGTGCGCTCCAATAGGCAAAGGCGTCGTTCGGGGTGAAACTTGCGAGCGTGACGATACCGATCGTCCGGCCGCTGCCATTCACACCCTTAGTATAGAGCGGTTGTACGTCGTAATAGTCGGCGAAATCCGTCACCGTCCAAAATCCGGGTGGATTTCCAGTGGTTGGAGTACCGGGGATCTTACGATGGAGCGGTGCGCCCCCTAGGGCGGCCAAGGCTCGGAGGTTATGGGGATAAAAGCTTGGGCGGTTGTCCAACCCGAGTACGTCGTGCACCAGCGGTGCGATCTCCGCCGGCACTGTCGGCCGCTCGATTGGGGCGCGGAAGCTATATGAGGGTGTCTTGCCCTTGGCTGGCACCTCGAACCGGTGCAAATGCACCTGAAAGGCCTGCTCCAGGTTCGCGGCCGTGCCCGTCACCCGCAGCGTCAGCGTACTCGCGCGCTCAACGGTCAAGCCGTAGCGACCGACGCTGGCACGCACCTTCTCGACTTCACCCTCAGTCGGGCCAAACTTCGCTTGGAACTGCTCCGATGTCAGGAATTTGCGAAATTGCTGATCGCCGGGCGTATTCATCCGGCGCAACAGGGCTTCCGCCCCGTTTGGGTCGCGTAGTTTCAAGGCAATCGTCACCGAGATCGACGCGGCGCCGGCTTGCCCGTCAGGAGGCCGCGGTCCACCGCCTTTGGTGTCCCCGCCGCAGGATAAGGTGTGCCGGCGAGTACGGTTGTCGCGCCAATCATGCCGAGCGTCACAGCCACGACGACCACCTTGTAGACAGAAAAATTCATCGGAGTTTCGCCTGACGCGGGTCTCGGACCGCGCTTTTACCATGGATACGCGGACGTCGATCGGGGTGGCCGTGGCTACAACGAAAATTTCGCCCACAGCAAACTTCGGGTCGCAACTTGTCGGGGAGGCTCGCCTGCGCCGAATTCGCCGCATCGAACACCTCGTCGGGCCGCGATAACCAAACGTCCATGATGTCTTCGCTCGATTGACTCGGGCTGACGGTCGGCGTGATGCTCCGCAGGTCCCCTAACCGGAGGAATATCGCATGACCCTTGAATTGCGCCAGGTCCACCCGCTGTTTGCCGCCGAGGCCGACGGCATTGACCTCGCCCAGCCGGTCGATGCCGCGACCGTCGACGCGATCTGGCAGGCGATCGACCGCTATGCGGTGTTGGTGTTTCGCGGCCAGCGCCTCGACGACACGCAATTGCGCGATTTCGCCGCCCGGTTCGGCCCGCTCGAAATCGGCCGCGCGGCGGCGGCCGGTGGCCGGCGGCGTCTGAAACATCCGGAGATCGGCGACATTTCGAACCTCGACGAGGACGGCAGGCTGCGCGAGCGCGACGACCGGCGCCGGCTCGACAGCCTCGGCAATCGGCTGTGGCACACCGATGCGTCCTATATGCCGGTGCCGGTGGTGTTGGGGATGCTGCACGCGGTGGCGGTGCCGCCCCCCAGCGCCTTGGGCGGCGGCGAGACCGAATTCGCCGATATGCGCGCGGCCTACGATGCCTTGCCCGAGAACATGAAGGACGCGATCGACGGACTGATCGCCGAGCACGACATCACCTGGTCGCGCGGCCAGATCGGCTTTACCGAATTTGCGCCGGGCGAGCGCGAGAAATATCCGCCGTCGCCGCAGCGGCTGGTGCGGCGGCATCCCGGCTCGGGGCGCAAGACGGTCTATCTGTCGGCGCACGCCTCGCACATTGTCGGCTGGCCGGTGGCCGACGGCCGCATCCTGCTCTACGATCTGAACTTGCACGCGACCCGGCCGGAATTCGTCTACAGCCATAAATGGCGGGTCGGCGATCTGGTGATCTGGGACAACCGCTGCACAATGCATCGCGGCCGACCCCACGACGATTCCCGCCCGCGCGATCTGCGCCGGGCGACGACCCTCGACACCGGATCGACCCTAGAGGAAGCCGCCTGAGGCGAGGCGAGGCGGCGCCGGCCCGTCAAATGCCGAGCCGGTTCACTCCATCGAACGCTGCCACTTTATAGCATTCGGCCAAAGTAGGATAGTTGAATACAGTATCGATGAAGTAATCGACTCGGCCGCCGAACGACAATACGGCTTGACCTATATGGATCAGCTCGCTCGCCCCCTCGCCGATTATATGGACACCGAGCAGCTCGCGGGTCTCGCTGTGAAAGATCAGCTTGAGAAGCCCGGTGACGTCGCCGAGGATCTGGCCGCGGGCGATTTCCTTGTAACGCGCCTTGCCGATTTCGTAGGGAATGGCGGCCTCGGTCAGCTCCTCTTCGGTCTTGCCGACCATCGAGATTTCCGGAACCGCATAGATGCCATAGGGGAAGCGCTCCGGAACGCTGTGTGTCGGGACACCAAAGGCATGGCAGACGGCTAGACGGCCCTGCTCCATCGAGGTCGAAGCGAGCGCCGGAAACCCGATCACATCCCCTACCGCATAGACGTTGGGAGTTTCGGTGCGCAGATGTTCGTCGACCCGCAGGCGCCCGCGACTGTCGCAAGCTAGACCGGCGCTCTCGAGATTGAGACTGCCGGTGGCGCCGGTGCGGCCGACCGAATAGAGCGCCTTCTCGGCGTGGACAGTCTTCCCGCTGTCGAGATGAAGCCTGACGCGTGCGCCATGCTCGTCCTCGACGACCTCCAATTTGCTGACGCTTTCGTTGAGCCGCAACGTGGCCCGGTTCTCGCGTAGATGGTGGCACAGCGTATCAGCGATTTCCGTGTCGACGAACGGCAGCAACCGGTCGCGCTTGTCGATCAAGGTCACGCGGACGCCAAGAGCGGCAAAGATGCTGGCGTATTCACAGCCGATTACACCGGCGCCGACTACGGCTAGTGTTCTGGGCAGCCGATCGAGATGAAGAATGTCGTCGCTGGTAAAGATTCGGTTCCCGTCGAATGGGATATGCGGGTCACGGGTGGTCTCGGTTCCGGCGGCGATCACGATCTTGTAGGCTTTGACCAGCCGCGACGCGCTGCCGTCGACGTGGTTGAGGCGAAGCGTGTCCGGCCCGGTGAAGGAAGCCTCCGCGGCGAGCAGCTCGACATCGTTTCGCATCAGCTGATGGCGGGTGACGTCGAGTTCGTTATGAATTACCCGATTGGTCCGAGACAGCAGATCCTGGATCGTGATGTTCTGCTTTACTGTGTAGGACGCGCCATAAAATTCCCGGGAGCGATAGCCGGACAGCTCGAGAACTGCCTCGCGCAAGGTTTTCGAGGGGATCGTGCCGAGATTGATGCTGCACCCGCCGAGCACAGCTTTTCTCTCGACGATCGCGACCCTCTTGCCGAGCTTGGCGCCCTGGATGGCGGCCCGCTGTCCAGCCGGCCCGGAGCCAATTACCAAGAGATCGTAATCGAACGCGTCCTCGGCCATGCCCTACCTTTCACTCGTGCCCGATTGGCCGTCGAAGAATGTCGCCGAACGTGCAACGCGCAGGTGACAATCTGGTGACGGCTCGCCGCCTCCGCCGAATACCGCTGTGAACCCGGCTGATCGGATGGGCAACGAGGATATAGCAAGCCTTGGGCCACCGGTGGTTTTGATCGAAAGCGCTGAAATTTTCTCCGCAGGCCGGCGTCGCGTTATTCTGCTGACGCCAGATGGCGCACCAGAGCCTGAGCGTAGAGCGGCAGATCATCCTGGCGTCGCACGCAGATCGTCAATTTGCGCAATGCCCATTCGTCGGTCAGCTCGATGCGGTGGATCGCCATGGTTTTGGCGTGACGTTCGGCTGTCGTCGCCGGGCACGACGCCGATCCCGACATTGCACTCGACCAGCCGGCAAACGGCGTCGAAGCCGCGCAATTGCACCCGCAATTTGAGGCGGCGGCCGATCCGTTCGGCCTTCTCCGACAGAAAGCGCTGCAAGGCGCTGGTCCGGTCCAGACCGACGAAATCGCAATCGAGCACCTCGGCAAAGGAGCTGTGCTCGACTGACGCCAGCGGATGGCTCTGCGCGACGACCAGCACGAACCGGTCGGTGCGAAACGGCAGGGTTTCCAGACCCGCCATCATGACCGTGCCGGCGACGATGCCGATATCGGCGGTTCCATCCGCGATCGCCGTGACGATCTCATCGCTGAGCCGTTCTTCGAGATCGATGTTGACTTGCGGGTGAGCGGCGAGAAAGGCGCTCAGCGGCTCGGGCAGGAACTCGGTCAGCGCATTGGTATTGGACAACAGCCGCACCTGCCCGCGGATGCCCTCGGCATATTGCCCGAGGTCGCCATGCATGCGCTCGGCCTGCTGCAACATGATGCGGGCGTGCTGGACCAGGGTGCGCCCGGCCTCGGTCGGCTTTACGCCTTGTCGCTCGCGGTGCAGCAGCGGGATCCCGAGTGCGGCCTCCATATTGCGGATGCGGGTGCTCGCCGCAGCGATCGCGAGATGCGCCCGCTCGGCGCCATGGGTAATGCTGCCGGCCTCGACGACGTTCAAAAACAGCCGCAGATCGGCGAGATCGAAGCGCATCGGCTGATCCAGAGGATTCGTAATTGGCGAAGCCAGCCTGCGCCAATTGCCGATTGTGTCAAGCGCCGGCCGGCATCAGATTTCGGATGATGCGAAAGCTGAATGCATGACCCAGGCATATCCGATCAACCAGCACGACTATGACGTCGTCGTTGTCGGGGGCGGCGGCGCGGGGTTGCGCGCGACCCTCGGCATGACCATGGCCGGTCTGAAGACCGCCTGCGTCAGCAAGGTGTTCCCGACCCGCAGCCATACCGTCGCCGCGCAAGGAGGCATCGGCGCCGCCCTCGGCAATATGGGCGAGGACGACTGGCGCTGGCACATGTACGACACGGTCAAGGGGTCGGACTGGCTCGGCGACCAGGACGCGATCGAATACATGTGCAAGAACGCGATGGCGGCGGTCATCGAGCTCGAACATATGGGCGTGCCGTTCTCGCGCACCGAGGACGGGCTGATTTATCAGCGCCCGTTCGGCGGCCACACCGTGCAGTGGGGCAAGGGCCTGGCCAAGCGCGCCTGCGCCGCGGCCGACCGCACCGGGCATGCGATGCTCCACACGCTCTATGGGCAATGCCTGAAGCACAAGGCCGAGTTCTTTATCGAATATGTGGCGCTCGATCTGCTGATGGATGACGGCGTCTGCCGCGGCGTGCTGGCCTGGCGTCTCGACGACGGCAGCCTGCATCTGTTCCGCGCACAGCTCGTGGTGTTGGCGACGGGCGGCGGCGGGCGCGCCTATTTCTCGACGACCCAGGCGCATATCTGCACCGGCGACGGCTATGCGATGGCGTTGCGCGCGGGATTGCCGTTGCAGGACATGGAATTCGTCCAGTTCCACCCGACCGGCATCTACGGCGCCGGCTGCCTGATCACCGAGGGCGCGCGCGGCGAGGGCGGCTACATGACCAATGGCGAGGGCGAGCGCTTTATGGAGCGCTATGCGCCGAGCACCAAAGACCTCGCCTCGCGCGACGTGGCCTCGCGCGCGATGGCGATCGAAATCCGCGAGGGGCGCGGCTGCGGCCCGCTGCAGGACCATATCCTGCTGCACCTCGAACATCTCGACCCGAAGACATTGCATTTGCGGCTGCCCGGCATCTCGGAGACCGCGAAGATCTTTGCCGGCGTCGAGGTGACGCGCGAGCCGATCCCGGTATTGCCGACCGCGCATTACAACATGGGCGGCATCCCGACCAACTATCACGGCGAGGTGCTGAACCCGACCGCGGACGATCCCGAGCGCGTCGTGCCGGGGCTGATGGCGATCGGCGAGGCGGCCTGCGTCTCGGTGCATGGCGCGACAAGGCTCGGCACCAACTCGCTGCTGGATCTGGTTGTGTTCGGCCGCGCCGCCGCCGAGCGTGCGGCGGAAATCGTCGAGCGCGGCGCGCGCCCCGAGCCCTTGCCATCGTCAGCGGCGGAGCCCGCGATCGCCCGCTTCGACCGTATCCGCCACGCGCAGGGACGGCTCAAGGCCGGGGCGATCCGCCTCGCCATGCAGCGCACGATGCAGGATCATTGCGCCGTGTTCCGCACCGCCGACGTGCTGGAGGAGGGCCTGCGCAAAATCGGCGATGTCGGCCAATCGCTGGGCGATCTCGGCGTAACCGACCGGTCGATGATCTGGAACACCGACCTGCTCGACGCGCTCGAGCTCGACAACATGATCGGCCAGGCCGAAATCACCCTGCACAGCGCCCTCTATCGCACCGAAAGCCGCGGCGCGCACGCCCGCGAGGACTACCCCGAGCGCGACGACCGGAACTGGCTCGTGCACACCCTCGCCTGGCTCGACGGCGACGGCCGGGTGCGCCTCGGCTCCCGCCCGGTCCATCTCTTGCCGCTGTCGAACGAGGTGCAGGCGTTCCCGCCGGGCGAGCGGGTATACTGAAGACTTGCCCCGTATCGCGCCGCCGACGCCGTCATCCCGCGGCGGCGCTTTGTCGGCCTCTTTTACGTACGGCCCGACAACCCAAAAACTGCCTCTATGGCAACGACAAATTTTCCAAGAATTACCAGAACAAGATTAGTGCTGAAGCCGGCAAGAAACGGTATCAAGCTGAATACCAAGTTGGATTGGCTCGGAAATATTGCGTGATTCCAATAGAGCGGAATGAACACATTCAGTCCGAGGGGCGAGAACGGAAGGCCAAGAAGTACCGCGAACAGGGTTCCCAGGATTACTCTAATGATCAAAAAATTACGATCGGTCAAATCAACATTTTCCCGCGCAGTCAACTCACTGGTTATCGAGGTTCTGGTAATAACCGATGTGCCTAAAAACGCGCAAGCGCCCAACCCTCCTTGACTGATCGCCCACACCGACACGATGATCAACCATAACAATATACGCAAAAGTGAGCCTTCCGCAAGGTCAAAATATGGCAGAATTAGATATGCGATTGTCGAGACGACCGAAAATGCCAGAAAGAAAATTGGCAGGATCTTGAAAAATAGGCTGAGTTCGCGTAGTCGGATTTTGCGGCGTAGGTCATCACTCAGATAAGAGGCGAGTTTGGTCAGTTTCTCGTCCAATGTGCGCCATTCATCGGCGGTAGGGACACGGCCGGAAGTCGAATAGGACAGATTATTTAATTCTTCGAGATCGATGCTGTTTAGATCCTCCTCCTTAAATTGTACCTTTTCTTCGAAAAGAAATTCCTTCAACCCCCGGAGCTCATTGAGCTGGCGGATGAACCGTTCATTGGCGATTGCTTCGGTCGCCAGTTGCAGCTCTCTCCTGGCGAGAGGTCCTACCACGGCGGTATCAGCCATTTTAGCGCGTCCGCGTTAGCAAGTGGACGACAGATCTCGCCCACGTTCGACACAGTAGTTCAGTTATCGTTTGACGAGTGTGAGATATTTCACATTCGAAGACGGAAAGGGGGGCACCGCGCCGTCGCCGACCGCGCGCCCGATCTGGAACGCCGCTGTGCTCGACCCGATAGAATATGATCCCTACCCGTATGCGCCGCGGCTCGACCCGCTGAAGCCATTCTTGCGAAGCTCGAACCGGGAACGCCGCGGCCGGACCCTTGCCACCGCTGAAGCCCGGCATGACGTCAAGAGTTCGGGCGCGGAGATGGAGAGGTTAGGCGCAGCCGCTGATTTCTTAGGACTTGAACGAGCCATGCGGGGTCACCGTGATAGCTACATCTGGTGTGCAGAGGATCACCGTGGTCGCAATTCCTGGTAACGATATCCCCGCAACCACACCCGTGGCCAGCGGGCGGCGAGCATGGAAGATCACAGCAATCCGTTTGGCCCTCGGGTTTTTGTCGTTCGCGGCGGTGTCCGTTATTATCTACCCTGGCCCTCGCGAGGTTAACGAGGGACGCGACTACCATCCTCCCGAGATTAAGCTGCCCGCGCGGGCCGCTCCGACTACAAATCGGCCCATGATATTGAGCCCTCTTTGAAGGCAGCGCTCGTAGGCCCATCTCAGGCACGCGCTCGCGTACCCGCTTGCCCCGCGGCTCGATCCGCTGAACTCCATCCTCGCTAAGCTCGAACCGCCCGCAGCGCAGCCGGAACCGCTGCCGCCATTGCGACCGGGCCTGGGTCCGTCCCACGGACGGGGGGGGGGCCACGGCGATAATTTCCAGAGTGTTGGAATTGCAAATCAAATGTTTGAAGCAAACACAACGCTATTGATAAACATAGTTCTCATCGGCCTCGGCATAGCTGGCGTAATTTATATAGTGATCATATGTTTGTCACGCATATTGATAAAAGATGTTCGTGATGTCAGTAACAAACAAGAAACGAAAGTTCTGCTTCGGGATGGTCATCACGTTGGACCGACCAATTGGCCTCATCTATATACAGCGCAATGGATTTCTCGGGATGAACGACCCGATAGACCTCATCTGTATACGGCACGATGGACGTTTGTCCTGGCTAACTGGACCGCCGTTCTCGCAGTCGCTGGCATAGGTGCTGCCGTCGTCGCTGTGGCCACGCTAAATGCGATACAACAACAAGTGGATGCGATGCACGATGATTTTGTTGCAACCAATCGACCTTGGGTCACTGTTGCTTCACTCAATCTTGTTAACCAGTTGTTATTAGGCCTTCCAAAGGGCAATGTTGAAATGATCATCAGGTGGGAACTCATCAATACGGGTCGCACGCCAGCGTTTTCTGTTGTTCCCAATTTCTTTGGGCTTGCTGAAACGCGAGGGAGCGACTTGGACGCGAGAAAGACCATTAGAGAGAAATGTGAGGAAGCCCGCGTGGCCCCCTTCTCGCCGTTCGCAACAGGAGTTCTCTTAACTCCAGGGAAGACATTTAAATCTACTGAAAATATCGCAGTAAGCATACCGAAAACGATCATAGATAAAGCAAAAAGCTCACGCAATGGAAGAGATTTCATCGTGCCACTGATTGGTGGATGCATTACGTATCAATTTGTGTTTGGAGAACAGCAGAGACATGAAACGGGATTTCTTTATTGGATCTACGGACCGGACACAATGATTTATCTCGATGGTGGCAACATCGATGCCGACAAACTCAATCTAGTTGAGCGAGGGGGCGGCTGGGCAGATTAAACTTTGCAGAAATTTTCGTGGTAGTTGGTCAGGCTTGGCCGGGTCGCCCAATAGTCGGCCGATGGGAGATTTTGTGGACCAGTATCTCGCGATCGAGGTCATCTCTTGCTCGATCCGGGGGAATGCTCGCCGAAATGCTCCATAGAGGGGGTGTGAATTGAACGCGTACCGTGGCCCGTCGATGACGCTCGGCAACGCCGCGGCGGCCCATGTGTGGCTGATCGTCTGGAGTCTCGATTGCCCTCATCAGGTCGAACCCGACCCGGCCGAAATGGTAGAGCGCTATGGTGTCGAGACCACCGTCCCTGATTGGCACACCCGGCTAGTCTGCGGCGAGTGCGGCAGCCGGCGCGTTGGTATGGTGGTGAGCGGAACCGAGCGCCGGTAGCCCTATCGCCAGCTTGATTTCATCGTTGCCGGGGCCTGCGCCCGCTATTAATTGCACTGCCCTATCTTTTGGCGCGCCGTGTTGCCGCTACCCATCATCAGCATCGAGTTGTTCAGGCATGTCAAATTGCCGCGGACGATGTTTCCCACGACATCGACGGGGCCGGTGTTGTCGAGTACCGACATATTGCCGCCGACGGAATTGTCGAACATCAGCGCTGAGTTGGAATTGTCGACGACCTCGATATTGCCGCCGGTCGTATTGCCGGCGCAGGTCAGCGGCGGGGCCGAGCCGATCTGGACGGTGGTTTCGTCATTCTTGAGTAGTATATTGCCGTAGACCGTCGTGCCACACACGGAGTTGCTCGCGCTGCCCGGCGGGATGTTCTGGATTGTCAGGTTGCCGCCGACCGTCGCGGCGGGGGCGAGCGTGAAGGTTCCGCCGCCATTGACGGTCAAATTGCCGCCGACCGATGAGCCGTTGAGAACAAAGTTGCCACCGGTCATCGTGACGTTGCCGGTAATCTTGCCGCCGTTAAGGAAGGCGCAATCCTGGCCGGCGAACACGGTAATGTTGCCATGGAAGGTGCCGTCATACACGCCGTTGCAGAGCTTCCCCGAAGCGGGCGCAGATTGCACCGTGGGGATTGCGATGAAGACGCCGAACGCGTTGGGGAGGCTGCCGACGGCGATCGGGGAGCCGGTCACCGTATTCGTCGCCGTGGCGATCACCGCCACGGTGCCATCCAACTCGTTCGCGACATAGACCTTGCTGCCGTCAGGGGTCACCGCCACGCCGACGGGATTGAGGCCGACGGGGATCGTGGCGGTCACCGTATTGGTTGCCGTATTGATCACCGACACGGTGTTGAAGTCGTAGTTCGTAATGTAAGCGTTTTGCGCGAGGCCTTGAGCGCTGCCGAGAAGTAAGGCGACGACAACGCCCACGACTGCAAGCAACTCGGAAATGCGAAGGTTCATACTGCTCTCCCTGACCGCGGATCGGGGCCTACCGCCAGCGCGAAAAGCTGATCCGTCAATTTTTATCGACATTATAGGTAGGGCGCCGGAGGGGTCAAACGCCCGGAGTGGAGGTGGCCTAGCGCGGTCGGACTGTCACCGTTCACACCATTCCGACGCTTCGGCGAAGCGAACCGAAACCGTCTGACGCGCCAGCCAATGCGCCGCATAGGCCGCCGCAAGCTCCGGCGACGTGACCAAGTTCAAATCCTCGCTGTTTCGAGCACTCAGTGGCTCAACGCCGGGCGTCCTTGCGCAATAGCACTTGGCGGCGAACTTCCGCGGATTTTCGCCGGCCGCCGGACCCGCAAAACCGCCTCGATGCTCAGCGGGCGACCGGACCGGTGATGGCGGCGTAGACGAGTTGGCGGGACAGATAGCGGTAGTAGAGGCGGCGGTCCGGGGCTTGGGCGAGGAAGATGGCGATCAGGTCCTCGGCTGGGTCGATCCAGAAATAGGTGCCGGTGACGCCGCCCCAGAAATATTCGCCGACCGAGCCCGGCACCGGCGACATGCCGGGCTGGGTGCGCACTGCGAAACCGAGGCCAAAGCCGTAGCCCATCTCCGGCACCGGGGCCAAGGCGCCGAAGCGAGCGCGCGCGGTGTCGCCATAGCCGACATTATCAGGCAGATGGTTCGAGGCCATGTGGCGGATCGTCTTTGGCGCCAACAGCCGGGTCCCGTCGAGCTCGCCGCCGTTCAGCAGCATCTGGCAAAACCGCAGATAATCGGCGGCGGTCGACACCAACCCGCCGCCGCCCGAGGCCCAGCGATGCGGGCGAGCGACGTTGCGCATCGGCGGCCGTGCACCCGTCGCGGCGTCGGTCTGCGGCTCGGCCAGCCGGGAGGCGCGCTCGCCGGTCGCCTCGAAGGCGGTATCGCTCATGCCGAGCGGCCCAGTGATGCGCGACGCGAAGAAATCGGCAAGGCTTTGGCCCGACACCACTTCGACGACGCGGCCCAGCACATCGGTCGACATGCTGTATTCCCAGGTCGTCCCCGGCTCGAACATTAATGGCAGCTGGGAAAGCTTGGCGACGAGATCGGCGTTGGTCTGGTTCTCGTTCATCAGATCGGCGTCGCGCCAGAGCATCTGCACCGGTAAATCGCCGAACGCCGCATAGGTCAGCCCCGAGGTGTGGCGCAGCAGATCATGCACGGTCATGGTCCGTCGAGCGCGCACCCGCTCGACGCCGACCGTGCGCTCCTTGAATTCGGGTAGATATTCGGCGACCGGGGCGGAGATCTGCAGGCTGCCTTCCTCGGCCAAGATCATCGCCGCGACCGAGGTCACCGGCTTGGTCATCGACGCGACGCGGAAGATCGCGGCATCAGTCATCGGCGCCTGCGCCTCGCGGTCGCGCCAGCCAAAGGCCTCGGCGAACCCGATCCGCCCGCCGCGGGCGATCAGCATGACCGCGCCGGGGATCAGCCGGCGTTCGACATCATGCCGCAAGGTTGCCCTGATCCGCTCCAGCCGTTCAGGCGACAGGCCGATATCCTCCGGGCGGTCGGCCATCGGCAGTCCCAATCCGCTCATCTCTTGCCTCCCTCACAGCGAGCCGCTACTCCCGGCATCGTACCCACGAGAAAAGGGGATGGAAATGCCCGCACCCGGCGACGCCATGCTGACCAACCCGGTCAAGGAGCGGATGAAGGCCGGCGAGGTGGCGCTCGGCCTCAATGTGCGCATCGCGCGCTCAGGCGACATCGCCCGCATCGCCAAGACCACCGGTCACGATTTCATCTTCATCGACGTACAGCATTCGCTGTTTTCGCTGGAGACGATCGGGCACATCGCCCAGGCCGCACTCGGCTGCGGCGTGGCGCCCTTGGCGCGGGTGCGCAGTTGCGCCGACCCGGATACCTCGCGGTTGCTCGACAACGGCGTCACCGGGATCGTCTTTCCCGACGTCAACAATGCGGCCGATGCCAAGCGCGGGGTTGATGCCGCCAAATTCGCGCCGATCGGCAAGCGCTCGGTCAGCGGCGGCTATCCGGTGTTCGACTACCGCGCGGTGCCGGTCGGCGACAGCATGCGGATGCTGAACGACGCGACCCTAATCGTCTGCATGATCGAGACGCGCGAGGGGCTCGCTAATATCGAGGAGATCGCCGCGGTCGACGGCGTCGACGTGATCCATATCGGCAGCAACGATTTGCTGACCGCCTTGGGCAAGCCCGGCCGGTTCGACGATCCCGAAATATTTTCGGCAATCGACCGCGCCATCGCCGCGGCCAAGGCGCACGGCAAATTCGCCGGTCTCGGCGGGATGCGCAACGTCGAGCGCCAGGTCGAGCTGATCCGCAAGGGCGTCCGGTTTGTGACGACGCAGACCGATCTCGGCTTTCTGCTGGCGGCGGCCTCGCGCTGGACGGGCGATTTGCGCGCCGCGCTGGCGCAGCCCGCTCGCTAGAGCGACGGCCACAGTCCGAAGGTCAGCCCGACCAGGACGATAACGGCGCCGCTCAGCACCTCACCGTAGCGCTCGAATGCGCCGAGCCGCAGGCGGTGCAGCCCCGCCGTGGCGTGCACGCACAGTAAGACATAGGCCGTGATCGTACTGAGGGCGAATACGGCCGCCATCGGTATGATCAGCCCGACCCCATACTTTGCCGCCGCGAAAAACGCCGGGATGCCCTCGACCATCGGCGACGACCCGAGGATCAGCAGCAAGGCGGTGCGCGCGGTCGTTTTGTGGCGGTGAAGGTGCAATGGCGGCTCGGCCGCGAACCCGGCAAGGACAGGATGGGCAGTCGCCGGAAAATGGTCGTGCCAATGGGCATGGGCGGCGGCGCTGCCGTGCCGATGGATGTGGACGTGGCGGGTCAGCATCGCGGCGTTGCCACGCAGCGGAGCATAGAGCCGATCGTCCGCCGGCGCCTGCTGATGCTCGTGCACAAACGGGGCGTCGTGAGGGTGGGGGTGCTGATGATGGCCGTGCTCGCCGACCGGATCGTGCGCATGGCTGTGACCGTGCCCTTGTCCGGCCGTCGGATGCAGCTCGCGCCAGGCCGAATACGCGACCCAGCCGCCGAACCCGATCAAGGCGATCCCGGAAGCCGCATCGACGAACTGGCCGAAGCGTTGAGCGACAGCGACGCCGGCCGCCCAGACCGCCAAGCCGATCACCAGGGTCGACAGAACATGCCCGGTCCCGGCTTGCAATGCCGCCCGTGCGGTCTCGGCTCTCGACCAGCCGCGCTCTCGTGCAATCAGCGCGATCGGGAGCCAATGGTCGGGTACGATCGTGTGCAATACGCCGACTGCGGCGACCGCGCCGACCAGCAGCAGTCCCGTGCCTTGGATCATTCGTCTTCCCCATGGTCATGCCGGTGAGCGGGATCGAGATGGCTGTGGGGATGCGAATGGCGGGTGCCGTCGGCGTGGGTGTGCTCGTGCTCGTGAAATACGATTTCGAGACGCCGGCCAAAGGCGTCGGCGATGCGGCACAAGGTCTTGAGGCTCGGGACGTGATCGCCGCGCTCGAGACGCGAGATCATCAACTCGGTCATGTTGAGCCGCTGCGCCAGCGCTCTTTGCGTCTGACCCGTGCTGGCGCGCAACTCCAACAGCTTTCGCGCACACTGGGCGGCGATCGCTGTGCTGTCGTTGGCGGCGAGCCGGTCGAGGGACATGGGTTTCATCACGGACCTTCGCAAAGATGCTAAGTGTTCTTAGCAAACTTGCGAAGCCTCGTCAATGGATCACGCGAGGCCGATCTCCGCAGAAATCTACAGCAGCGTCAGGGGCGGCCGGCCGGCCCGATTAAGCGGCTGGACAGCAGCGTTATTCGACAGACATTTCAGAAGAACAGCTTTTCATTTTGAAGCCCGTCATAGAGATGGGCCACGTATTCGCCGTAGCCGTTCCATTTCAATGTCGGGACGCGCTCGTCGCTGCCGAGCACACGCTCGCTCGCCTGGCTCCAGCGTGGATGCGGCACCTCGGGGTTGACGTTCGCCCAGAAGCCGTATTCGTCGCCCTGCACGGTCTCCCAGAACGATACCGGCTGCTTGTCGGTGAACGAGACGCGCACGATCGACTTCGCCGATTTAAACCCGTATTTCCACGGCAATGCCAAACGCAGCGGGGCTCCGTCCTGCTTGGGCACCGGCTTGCCGTACATGCCGGTGACAAAAAACGCGAGTTCGTTGCGGGCTTCGGCCACGGTGAGGCCCTCGATATAGGGCCAGGGATACCAGAACTGCTTCTGGCCGGGCGCCTGCGCAGGGTCGAGAAACGTCTCCATCCGGACATATTTGGCCGAACCCAACGGATTGGCGAAATCGACAAAGGCGGCCATCGCAAAACCGCTCCACGGGACCGCCATCGACCATGCCTCGACGCAGCGGTGGCGATAGAGCCGCTCTTCGAGCGGCATCTTCTTTAGGAGATCGTCGATGCCGACCGTCATCTCCTTTTCGACCATTCCGTCGATCTTGATTGTCCAGGGTCGGATCTTTAGCTGTTGGGCGTCATCGGCGACCGACTTATCCGAGCCGTATTCATAGAAGTTATTGTAGTTTTCCGAATATTTCGCGTCGGTAATCGGCCGGTCGAGCGTATATCGCGGGTTGCGCTTGAACGGATAGAGCCCGGCCGAAGGATCTTCCTCGGTCGCCTGCGCCGCGATCGCCGTCATCAGCCCGGGCGCCAGCCCAGGGACCAATATCGACCCGAGCCCCATCGCCTTCAGCAATGCTCTGCGCCCGAGATACACCGTCTCCGGAGTGGCTTCGCTCTCGGGAAGCTCCCACCCCTTTTTGCGCCGGATCAGCATCGCCGCACTCTCACATCGTTGCGATCCATAATCTGGAGCGGCGACACTCGGCTCCAAGTCACGGTTTCGCGAGCGGCAATACGCCCCGTCTGGGGGCTACTGCGCCGCGTCGGCGGTGCGCGAGGCCAGGACCTTTTCCGCCGGCCTTCCGGTCAGCTCCTGCATATGGTCGAAGCGATGGGCGAAGCTGCCGACCCCCATTGTCAGCGAACGCAGCTCGACGATCAGATCGTGCAATTCGTTTTGCGGCATATGGGCGCTGACCACATCCCAGCCGGGCCAGCCTTCCTTGGCGTCGTAGCCGAGGATCTGGCCGCGGCGGCCGGATACCAGCCGCTGGACCCGCGCGGTAAAGGCGTTGGGGACCGAGATCTCGACTGAATCGATCGGTTCGAGCAGCATCGGCTCGCATTTCGGCAGCGCTTCCTGGACCCCCTGCCGGCCCGCGGTATGGAACGCCTGGTCCGAGCTGTCGACGGCGTGGAACTGGCCGGTGATCAGCGTGACCGCGACATCGACGACCGGGAAGCCGAGCGGACCGCGGTGCAACGCCTCGACCACTCCCTCCTCGACCGCGGGGATGTAGTTGCGCGGGATCGCGCCGCCGACGACGCTGTCGGTGAAGGTAAAGCCCGAGCCGCGCGGCAATGCCTTGACCTCGATCGTCACATCCGCGAACTGCCCGTGGCCGCCGCTCTGCCGCTTGAAGCGCGAATGCTGCTGGGTCCCGTGCCGGATCGTCTCCTTATAGGGGACCGCAGCGGGGCGGCCATTGACCGCGAGATTGTGGCGGTTGCGCAGGCGGTCCATCGCGATCTGCAGATGGATATCGCCTTGTCCCCACAGCACCATCTCTTGGGTATCGGCGTTCTGGTCGAGTTCGAGGGTCGGATCCTCCTCGACCAGCTTGCCGATGGCGCCGGTCAATTTGACGTCGTCGGCGCGCTTCTCCGAGGCGATCGCGAGGCCGAAGACCGGCTGCGGACGCTCGGGCCGCGGCAACGGGTCGGCCTTCCCCGAGGGGGTCAGCACGGCGCCGGTCGCGATGTCCTCCATGCGGGTCAGCCCGACCACCTCGCCGGCTTGCGCCGAGGCGAGCTTTTCGTGCTGCCCGCCGGTCACCCGCAACAGCCCGGCGACGCGGGTGCCGTTCAGCACCATGCCCTCGGTGATCGTCCCGCGCCAGACCCGGACCAGGGACAACTTGCCGGTATGCGGCAGATGATAGGTCTTGATCACCTGGGCCAGCGGCTCGCCCTCGGCGGCGATCCCGAGCCGCGCCGCGGTTTCCTGCGCCGACGGCGTCTCGTGACGCAGCGCCTTCCACAACCGGCGGACGCCGTAATCGGCCAGCCCCGAGCCGAGAAACACCGGCACGACCTGCGCCCCTTTGAGGGTCTGGGTCAGATGCCGGTATATTTCCTCCTTCGGCGGTTCGACCTCTTCGAGCAATTGTTCGAGCAGGTATCGTCGAAATCGGCGAGCTTCTCGATCAGACCGTTGCGGGTCTCGCGTTCCTGGTCCCAGAACCCATCCGGCAACGGTATCAGATCGGACGCCTGGCCCGGACGATAGCGGTAGGCGCGCTCGCTGACCAAATCGACATAGCCGGTGATCTCGCTCTCGGCGTCGCGCAACGGCACCTGGCGCAACACCAGCGGCCGGCTCGACACCGATTGCAACGCCGCCAGCACGTCCCGCACCCGCGCGTTCGCGTTGTCCATCTTGTTGATGAAGATCATGTGCGGGATCGTGTGCTGGTCGAGAAAGCGCAGCAGCGAGCTGATCGTCAGCGCGCGTTCGACCTCGGGCTCGACGACGACGACGGCGACGTCGCTCGCCAGCAGCGCCCCCTGCGCCTCGTAGAGCAGCTCGACCGAGCCCGGGCAGTCGAGGATCGTCCACGGGTCGCCGAGAAAGTTGGCACTGGCGACATTGAGCTCGGTCGACATCTGCCGGGCCCGCGCCTCCGGGGCATGGTCGCCGACCGAATTCCCGTCGCGCACACTGCCGCGCCGGCCGGTCGAACCGGCCGCGAACAGCAGGGCTTCGAGCAGGGTCGTCTTGCCCGACAGGTATGGACCGATCAGAGCGGCGCAGCGCGGGGCCGCGGGTGCATTCGCCATAGGGGCGCCTCCAGCCATCTTGTTGGACGACCGCGGTGTGGCCGAGACGACGGCCCGGCGGCGCCCGGTCTGTCCCTCAAATCTGGCGCGGCCGGCGCCCGTAACGCAAACGAAATCTGGCGAGACCGAACCGGCCCCGGTTTCGCCGCGCGCGGGCTAGCTCGCCAGCGCACGGCAGGCGCGGTCGATACGCGCGCAGGCCTCGCGCAATATTTCGGTCGACGTCGCGTAGGAGATGCGGAAATGCGGCGACAGCCCGAAAGCCTCGCCATGCACCACCGCGACCCCGGTTTCCTGCAAGCAGATAGCGCACGAAATCCTCGTCGTTGGCGATCGTCTTGCCGGCGGAGGTGCGCTTGCCGATGACCCCGGCGCAGGAGGGATAGACGTAAAATGCCCCCTCCGGCCGCGGGCAGAACAGGCCCGGGATCCGGTTCAGCAGATCGACCACCAGATCGCGCCGCTCCATGAAGCTCTTATTGTGGACCGGGATGAAATCCTTCGGCCCATTCAAGGCCTCGATCGCCGCCGCCTGGCTGATCGAGCACGGGTTGGCGGTCGAATTCGACTGGATCGCCCCCATCGCCTTGATCAAGGCCTTGGGGCCGCCGCCAAAGCCGATGCGCCAGCCGGTCATGCAATAGGCTTTCGAGACGCCGTTGACGGTCAGGGTGCGCTCGTAAAGCCGCGGCTCGACCTGCGCGATCGTCCGATACTCGAAATCGTCGTAGACCAGGTGCTCGTACATGTCGTCGGTCATGACCCAGACATGCGGGTGGCGCAGCAAAACGTCGGCGACCACGCGCAGATCCGCCTCGCTGTAGGCGGCCCCGGTCGGGTTCGACGGCGAGTTCAGGATCAGCCACTTGGTTTTGGGCGTAATCGCCGCGTCGAGATCCTCGGGCCGCAGCCGGAACCCGTTGTTCTGCGAGCACGGCACCGGCACCGGGGTGCCGTCGCACAGCAGTACCATCTCGGGGTACGACACCCAGAACGGCGCCGGGATCACGACCTCGTCGCCTGGATTGATGGTGGCGACCATCGCGTTGTACAGCACCTGCTTGCCGCCGGCGCTGATCGTGATCTGCGAAGTCTCGTAGTCGAGATCGTTCTCGCGCTTGAACTTGGCCGCCACCGCGCGCTTCAGCTCGATCGATCCGTCGAACGTGGTGTATTTGGTCTCGCCGCGCCGCATCGCCGCGATCGCCGCTTCCTTGATATTGTCGGGCGTATCGAAATCGGGTTCGCCGACCGACAGGCTGATGATGTCGCGCCCGGCCGCCTTCAATTCGGTGGCGAGGGCGGTCATCGCCATGGTCGGGGATGGTTTGACGCGCGCAAGACGGTCGGCAAGAAAGGGCATGACAGGCCTAAGGTTGCAGGGAGATAATCACTTTACGATACACGCGAAGCCGGGTGGTGTGAAGCCGGTTCCGGCCCGAGCGCGTTTTGGTTTCTGCGTAACACGGCAGCCTCGCATCGCCGCTTTCTGACCACGGCCGTCCAGTTCGAAACGGGTTGTACAAAAAAACTCAATGCACCTCAGGTTACTGTGGCCGGGCTCGACCCGGCCATCCACGCCCTTCCTGGGCTTAGTCGGACAGGTTCCCTAGACGTGGATGCCCGGATCAAGTCCGGGCAAAGCGTGCTTTTAGGTCGCATCGGATGCTGCCGCGCCTAATCCCATCATGTCGATGGAGTTAAACCGGACAGCCGTGCTCGCCGACACGCCTATCGTGCTTGACCTGTTGCTCCCGATCAGACGGTTCAATACGATCGGCAGCGAGTGTCTGACCCGCAATGAAATGAACGATCCCATCACAATATCGTCGTCCCCGCGCAAGCGGGGACCCAGGGCGACCGGCACGTCGTTTGCCCCTGGGTTCCCGCTTTTGCGGGAATGACGGTTGAATGATTGATCCTTACTCTTCCTTTCGGGTCGGGCGGCGAGCCATGAGGATGGACACGTGGAAAAGTTCAGCTGCACTAGGTCGTTAAGCGAGGAAATCTATTACGCGACGTTGATCGCCGAAAACGCCCAGCAAGCCAAAGAAATGGCCATCGCCGAAGTCAATCAGAAATTCTCGAAAAGCGGCGGCCGTATCAGAGAATGGAGTGTCAGGGTTCTCGAGTTCGGGCGTGGACGGCCCCGCCCGCATCATCGATTGCGGCTACCGCGAGGCGTGAAGCCGGGTCGATGATCCTATCTTGAACCGACGGGCTTCGGCCCGGCGGGGGACGGTTTCGGAGCCGCATCGATTATATGTTGCAGGCTCGCCTGTCCTCCGCCGACAGTCCCCGCGCGCCGGGGCACTTCGACTCATTGAGGAAGGCGGCTGCGATCTCAGCCGTTTTTTCGGAATTGAGGTCGATAGGGTTGAGCCGCCGGTATATTCCGCCGATAACGTAGGGCGGCCCGGCGGCGTCGCAGCCGAGCTTAATCAGCGTTTCGGCCAGGCGCTGCGGGTAGGTCTCAGCCGACCGGTTCGACGCCTGCTCAAGTGTGCGCCAAGCATTGGCCGATTTGGGATCCTCTTCATACGGCTTCTGCCCGAGCGGCTCGATCCGCTTCAAGGCCTGGTCACGTGCGTTGCCTGACGGCATCTGCTCGATTTGCGATTTCAGGACTCCGTAGGATTGGTCCGACCAATCGCACACTCCTTTCTCGTTCGGGCAATCCAATCCTTGATATTTCGGTCCGGGCCGAAGGCCTTCAATGAGCGCGTCCTTCACTTCGCCCGGGGCCCCCCTGGCTCTCCACACGAAGATGCCGATGAGCGAAGTGGTTCGCAGTTCCGCGTCGTCGAGCAAGACGCCTTGTAGTTGCGCGAAGTCGAGTGAGGCACCCTGCAACTGCGCCACTACCAGAACGGCACCCTGCAGCTGCGCGCCAAAGAGTGAGGCGCCCTGCAGCTGCGCGCGATTGAGATCGGCGCCCCACAGTCCTGTCTCGTCGAGGAAGGCACCCTGCAGCTGCGCGTATTCCAGAGAGGCGCCCTGCAGCTGCGCTTTAAATAAAGTAGCGCCCTGCAGCTGCGCGCCTTTCAGATCAGCGCCTTGTAGCTGCGCGAAGTCGAGCGAGGCGCCCTGCAGCTCCGCGCACTTCCGTTCATCGCCAGCGGAATCGCACTTGAACTTTGCCTCGCGCAGATCGGCGCCGTTGAAAGTGGCGCCCTGCAGTTGCGCCCCGGTAAAGTCGGCCTTGTCGAGATGGGCACGGATAAAGACAGCTCCTTGCAAATCACGGCCGCGCAATGACAGCGCATCCGACCCGATCGAGATCTTGCTTTCGGCATCGAATTTGACCCGATCGCCGGCCTTGAAGTCAGGAAGCACCAGGACGTTCGAGCACAGGCTTTTCGGGCTGTCGGTCACAAGATTGAAATAGCCCGCCACCAGCAGCTCATGAAGCGTCGCCCAACCCGATCGCGCCCTCTGGATCGCTTCAATGCTGGGTGCTGTCCATGCTTTCCAAGTTGTCGGTACCAACCGCACCGGCGGCAGGTTTTCTTCTAGCCATTCGCCAGGGAAGGTTGCGATCGTGACCACCAGCAAGATTGGGAGGACGCTAACAACAGCCCAAGCCTGAATTTTTGGCCGCCTGAAGTCGCTAAATCCGAGAAGCTTGGTATCGACGCGAGCGATCGGCGGCCATAGGATCCACAGCAGAGCGAGGTCGATCAGGACCGCAATGCGCTGCCAATTGGTGATCCACTCGCTGTGATAGGGCAGGAATTGCAGCTGAAACAGAACCAACAATGCGATTGGCCCGGCGATAAGGCTGATCCGGATCACTAGTCGCAGTAGAAAACCAATCGGGCCCTCGCGCACGTCGCGCGGGCCGGCTAAGGACTGGACGAAGATGTTGCTGGGTAATTGCCGGCGCAGATGCGCTCGCGTGTCGTCCGATTTGACCTGCCACTCCAATTCGGAGTGAAAAGCGCCGAGCTTGCCGGCCAGCAATACGAAATGCAGCAGCACATAGGCGTGTACGATCAGAAAGACCAGCGGCCCTAGGACAAAGAAGGCCTTGAGCGGCAATTCGACATTCAGGAACGGCAATTTGACCGGATTTTCGAGCAGCAGATCGCGGTGCGTGACCGCGCCGGCGGCAATGGCGAAATAAAACAGCACAAACAGATAGCTGAGCCACAAACCGGTGCCGACGCCCGCGGCGTCGACCACAGCGTCGCGGAGTGCGCCCAGATCCTTTGCCCGCCCGGCGAACGAAGTCGGCTCTGTCGTACTCGGGGGCGGTTCCCGGTTCCGCCTCGACAACATGCTTCGCTTCCCCCGACGAACCCGTTTCAAATTGCCTTTCTTCTCACGGTGACGCGTTTACCATCCCGTGGCGACGCCCAGAAGCTCGCCGATGCGCTCGGCGGCTTTGAGGCCGTGACCGGTCAGCACCACCACCGTCGTCTGATCCGGGGCGATCGTACCGTCGTGCAACAGCTGCGTCAGCGCGGCGCCGGCGGTCGCGGCGGTGGGCTCGACGAATAGACCGAGCCGGCCCAGAGCGGCGAGCGCCGGTGCGATCTCGTCTTCGGCGACGGCGGCGACGCCGCCCTGCGAGCGGCGCAATACCCGCAACACCTCGGCGGTGCGCACCGGCCGCGAGGTGGCGATCCCGTCGGCGATCGTCGGCTGCGCCGGAAACGGCACGAACCCATCGGCATCGGCGGCCCAGGCGGCTGCCAATGCCGCGCAATTCGCCGCCTGCACCGCGAAGAGCCGCGATCGGCCCCGATCTCGCCGGCCTTCCCGATTTCGCCGCACCGTTCGAGCTCGTCGAAGCCGCGGTCGAGGCCGAGGATGTTGCTGCCGTAGCCGGTCGGCACCAGGATGTTGTCGGGAACACGAAACCCGAGCTGCTCCCATAACTCGAAGGCCAAGGTCTTGGTGCCCTCGATAAAATAGGGGTGCCAGTTGTGGCTCGCGTAAAAGCTTTCGCCGGCCGCGGCGAGCGCCGCCTCGGTCACCGACTGCGCGGGTGCCCGGGATTGGCCGAACCTCGGCGCCGGATGCGGCGATCTGCACCAGCTTGGCGCGTGGCGCCGCGGCCGGGACATAGATGCGGCACGGTATGCCCGCCGCCGCCGCGTAGGTCGCGATCGACGAGCCGGCGTTCCCGGAGGAAATCCTCGTGGATCGGCCCGACCCCGGCCTCGATCAGATGGTTGATCATGACTGTCGTGCCGCGGTCCTTGAACGACCCGGTCGGCATCTGCGATTCGAGCTTGAACAGGACCGGGGCGCCCTGCCAGTCGCGCTGCACCAGCGGGGTCCAGCCTTCACCGAGCGAGACCCGCGGCGGCCCGCGCAATGCCAGTGCCGCCGCGTAGCGCCACAACGAAGCCTCGCCCACGGCGATCTCGCCGCGTGACAAACCATCACCTGGCGCCAAGTTCAGGTGGCTGCCGCAATCGCACCGCCAGCGCGGCCGGTCGGCCGCCCAGGCACGTCCGCAGGCCGGGCAATCATAGGTCGGGGTGATCATCACTGCTCTCCAACACTCAGCAGATCACGACCATCGCCGCGATGAAAAGAGCAAAACCCGGCCGCGGCCGGGCGACCTCAGCCGGGACCGCCCATAGTGCTGACCGCGACGACCTGACACCAGTCTTACCAGGCGACACGCTAGCCCGTTCGGGGTATAGACGCGGCCAGCCGGCCGGTGAGGCGGCCCGCCGGCGGACTGGCCAAAACCGCCATAAACGGGAGGATGATCGTGACCAGCGGAACCTTTTTGCCGAAACTCGACCGCCGCAGCGTGCTCAAGGCCGCCGCTGCCGCCGGCATCGCCCAGCTGGCCGCACCCTTCGTCATCACTGCGCGGGCTGCGGACGAGATCAAGTTCGGCCTCAACGATCCGCTGACCGGCACCTATGCCGAGCTCGGCAAGAACGAGCAGATCGGCTGCCAATTGGCGATTGACCAGATCAACGCCAAGGGCGGCATCCTTGGCCGCCAAGCCCAGCTGCTGGTCGAGGATTCGACCAGCGCCGATACCGGCACCGCGGTGCAGAAGGGCCGCAAGCTGATCGAGCGCGACAAGGTCGACTTTCTGCTCGGCAACGTCAATTCGGCGATGGCGATCGCGCTCGGTCAGGTGTCGAACGAGCTGAAGAAGCTGCACATCGTCACCGGCGGCCATACCGACGCGGTTACCGGCACCAATTGCCACTGGAACGTCTTTCGCGTCTGCAACACGACGCGCATGGAAACCAATTCGGTCTCCAAGACGCTGTTCAGCAAATACGGGAAGAAGTGGTATTTCTTGACCCCCGACTACGCTTTCGGGCACACCTTGCAGCAAGGCTTCGAGGCCAGCCTCAAGCAATTCGGCGGCACCGAGGCCGGCGCTTCTCTGACCCCGCTCGGCGCAACCGACTATTCCTCCTACCTGATCAAGGCGCAGGCGGCGAACCCCGACGTCATCATCTTTCTGCAGGCGGGCAACGACGCCGTCAACGCGCTCAAGCAGGCGGTCCAGTTCGGCCTCGACAAGCGCTTTCATATCGCCGGCGCACAGCAGGAACTCGAAGTCTTGGAAGGATTGCCGCCCGAGGCGCGCATCGGCACCTGGGTGTTCGAGTGGTACTGGGTCCAGCCGAACGTGCCGCACGTCAGCGAGTTTGTCGCCGAGGTCAGAAAGGTCAACAATGGCAAGGTGCCGACCGCGCGCCATTGGTTCGGCTATGTCGCGGCGTGGACCTGCGCGCTCGTCGCCAACGAGCAGAAGACGCTCGACGCGGTCAACCTCGCCAAAGCGCTCGAAAACTTCAAGCTCCCGCCCGAGATCGCATTGATGCCGTACGACACTTTCTATCGGGCCGGCGACCACCAGCTAATGCCGACGCTCTATGTCGGACACGCGGTCGAGAAGGGTCCCGAGCCCGAGGACCTGTTCCATGTCGACGAATTGGTCAAAGGCGCCGACGCCGCCCTGCCAGTCGCCGAGACCGGGTGCCACCTGCAATGGCCGGTCTGACCTACCGATGAGGAAAGGCGCCCGGCCCCCGAACCACCGTCGGCGGGAGGCGGCTAAGGGCCTCCAGGCCGGCTCCTGCGCATGACCCAGCTGATCCTGTTCAACCTGTTCAACGGGCTGATCATCGGCGCGTTCTATGCGCTGATGGCGTTGGGGCTGTCGCTGATCCTGAACCTGACCGGGGTGATCAATTTCGCGCATGGCGGGTTTCTGGCGCTTGGCGCGTATATTGCCTTCACCTTGACCCCCTATATCGGGTTCTGGGGCGCTCTCGCAGTTGCGCCGGTTCTGACCGCGGGCATCGGCCTCCTGGTCGAGCGCGTATTGATCCGCCGGCTATACGGCCGCGATCCGCTATACAGTCTGCTGCTGACATTCGGGCTCGCCTTTATTCTCGAGGACGGCACGCGCTACATCTGGGGTGCCGGAACCCTGCCTTTCGCGATCCCAGCTTCGCTGTCGACCCCGCTCAGCAGCCAGTTCTTTTTCCTGACCGGCTATCGCCTGTTCATGGTGGTTCTGGTGGTGGCGGCGGTTGTCGCGCTCTTCTTGATCTTGAACCGCACGCGTCTCGGCATGCGCATCCGGGCGGGGACCTTGGATCTCGAAACCGTGTCGGTGCTCGGCGTCAACACTCGCATCTTGCGCAACCTCAATTTTGGCCTCGGCATCTATCTTGCCGGCCTTGCGGGCGTGCTCGCCGCCGGAATGCTCGGGTTGGAGCCGACAATCGGCAGCACGCTGATCATGCCGAGCTTTGTCGCCATCATCATCGGCGGCCTTGGCAGCCTGCCCGGCACTTTGCTAGGCGGCCTGTTGATCGGCGTCGCCTCGGGGATGACCACGGTGTTCTTCCCGTCCGCTTCCGAAGCAGTCATCTACGTGCTGATGGCGCTCGTCCTGCTGGTCCGGCCGCGCGGCTTGCTCGGCGAGGAAGGCCGGTTCTAGTGAGCCCGCTCAACCGGCGCAGCGCCGACATCGCGGTCTGGCTGCTGCTGCTGACCATGCCCTACTGGCTCAATTGGGTCGGTGGTTACACAGCGCTGGGGAGCCGGGTGCTGGTAATGGCGCTGGCTGCGATGTCGCTGAATTTCTTATTGGGCTTTACCGGCGTTCTGTCATTCGGCCATGCCGCCTATTTCGGCCTCGGCGTCTATGGCGCCGGGCTGACGATCAAGTATCTGGTCCCGAGCACTCTGCTCGGCATGGCGGTTGGGGTGAGTGTCGGCGCCGTCGCCGCGGCCTTGATCGGCATGCTGATCGTGCGCCTCAGAGGCATCTATTTCGCGATGGTCACGATTGCCTTTGGTCAGGTGTTCTATTTCATCGCCTTTCGCTGGAACTCGGTCACCGGCGGCGATGACGGGCTTTCCGGGTGGCGACGCCTGCCAATCGATCTCGGCTTCACCAAAGTCGACATTCTCGGCAACGACCGCGCGTTTTACTATTTTGTGCTGATCTTCTTTGCCGTCGCGGTGGCGATCATGGCGGCGCTATTGCGCTCGCCCTTTGGGCGCACCCTGTTGGCGATCCGCGAGAACGAGCGGCGCGCGCGTTTTCTCGGCATTCCGGTCGACCGGCACATCTGGCTGTCCTGGGTGATCTCGTGTCTGTTCGTCAGCCTTGCCGGGACACTCTATGCGCTGCTCAATAATTTTGCCGATCCGCACGATCTGCGCTGGGACCAGTCGGGCGATTTCGTGATCATGGCCGTGCTGGGCGGGATGCGCGCCTTTTGGGGGCCGCTGATCGGCGCCGCGATATTCGTTGTCTTACAAGATTACGTGTCGAGCCAGACTTCCAATTGGATGTCTTTCGTCGGCCTGTTCTTCGTGCTCGTCGTACTGTTCTTCCCCCGCGGAGTGCTCGGCATCATCGGGCGAAAGACCGCGCGGTGAGCCTGCTCGAGGTCGACAATATATCGCGCCGGTTCGGCAGCCTCGTCGCGGTCGACGGCGTCTCGATGTCGGTCGAGCCCGGAGAGCTGCGCGCGGTGATCGGCCCGAACGGCGCCGGCAAGACCACCTTTTTCAACATGATCAGCGGGTTCCTTGTGCCGGATTCGGGCCATATCCTGTTCGACGGCGAGGATATTACCAGGCTCTTGCCGGCGCGTCGGGTGTGGCGCGGCATCGCCCGCACCTTTCAGATCACCGAGGTATTTCCCGAGCTGACCGTGCGCGAAAACCTGCGCATCGCGGTCGAGGTGGCGGCCGGCTATCGCCTGCGGCCGTGGATCTCGCGCGCGGCGGAGGCGGCGGTCAGCACGCGGGTTACCGATCTTTCCGACAAGGGCGGATTGGCCGACCGGGAGGACCGGCTGGTGAGCGAGCTGAGCCACGGCGACCAGCGCGCGACCGAGATCATGATGGCGCTCGCCTTGAACCCGCGCCTTTTGCTGCTGGATGAGCCGACCGCTGGGATGGGTGAGCAAGAGACCTACAACATCACCCAATTGATCCGCCGATTGCACCGGGAGGAAGGACTCTCGATCGTGCTGATCGAGCACGACATGCGCGTCGTCTTTCATCTCGCCGACCGCATCATGGTCCTGGCCGAGGGCAGAATGCTGGCCGAAGGCGCGCCGCAAGAGATCGCCGCGAACGAGGCGGTGCAAGCGGCCTATCTCGGTCAGGCGGCATGAGCGGTCCAGCGCCGGCGCTCGCGGTCGAACAGCTGCACACCTATTATGGCAAAAGCCATATCCTGCACGGCGTCGGCCTCGAAGTGCGCGAGGGCGAGATCGTGACCCTCTTGGGCCGCAACGGCGCCGGCAAGAGCACGACCTTGCGCAGCCTCGTCGGGCTGACCCCGCCCCGCGACGGCGCGGTAACGATCTTTGGCCATGTCACCACCAACTGGCCGCCTTATCGCATCGCCGCACTCGGCGTAGGCTACGTCCCCGAGGGGCGGCGCATCTTTTCCCATCTGACGGTCGACGAAAATTTGCTAGTCCCGCTGGAACGCCCGGGGCCGTGGACGATCGCGCGCATCCACGAGCTGTTTCCCCGCCTGGCCGAGCGCCGCGGCAACAAAGGCCGCCAGCTGTCGGGTGGCGAGCAGGAAATGCTGGCGATCGCCCGCGCGCTGATCCTCAATCCCCGGCTGTTGATCCTCGACGAGCCCTCGCAGGGCCTGGCTCCGCTGATCGTGCGCGAAGTGTTCAAGGTGGTGACGGCGGCCCGGCAGGAGGGGATCTCGATCCTGCTGGTCGAGCAAAACGTGCGCGCAGCGGTCGAGATCGCCGACCGCGCCTATGTGCTCGACGACGGCCGCGTCGTCTTTTCCGGCGCCGCCGCCGATTTCGCCAAGGACGAGGAGCGCGTCCGCGCCCTCACCGGCGCCAGCCCCGAAGCTTGGTCCGACGCCGAGGGGAACTAACCCGCTTCGCGATAACGTCGCTTTATTTTGGCGCATCGGCCGAGGGATGGAACAACTGCTCGCCCTTGACCTTGTAGCCGCCGATCGCAGCTTGGCCTTCGGGCGAGGCCAGCCACAGGGCGAAGCGGCGCGCAGGCTGCTGCTTGGCCTCTGGGTGGCGCTTCGGATCGAGCAGGATCACGTCGTAGCGGTTCAGCAAACGGGGATCGCCTTCGACCAGCACCGAAAGATCGCCTTTGTTGCCGAAGCTGAGCCAGGTGCCACGATCGCTGATCGTGTAGGCGCCCATCGCTTGGGCAGCATTGAGCGCTGCTCCCATGCCGCCGCCGATGTCGCGGTACCACGATCCGCCGCCCTCTTTCACCGGATCAATCG
Source organism: uncultured Alphaproteobacteria bacterium (assembly GCA_963774345.1). GTDB lineage: Bacteria > Pseudomonadota > Alphaproteobacteria > ATCC43930 > CGMCC-115725 > AP-15. Next base: position 162,037 of record CAVZFB010000065.1, on the reverse strand, counting down.
CCGCGACACGCCACAGGCGATGCTCAAGCGCGTCGGTCCCGCTCTTGTCGCCGCGCGAGACAAAGGAAGCCCGGGCGGCGGCGATCGCTTTCAGCGCCCCAACCGCATCGTGACCGCCAGCGATATGGGCCGGGTCGGTGCGCGGTCCGACAATGATGAAATCATTCCAGGCGATCTGCCTGCGGTCGACGCCGTCCCCGGCGGCGATGAATTTCTGCTCGGCCTCGGGATCGTGCACCAGTACCAGGTCGGCGTCCCCGTGCGCCGCGGTCGCCAATGCCTGCCCGGTGCCCTGCGCCAGTACCCGCACCTCGATGCCGGATTTTTTGGTAAAGATCGGAATGATGCGCGCCAGCAGCCCGGAATTGTCCACTGAAGTCGTCGATGCCAACAGGATCGACTGCAAGGTCGGCTTATCGGCAGCATAGCTCGCACCGCCGGCCAGCACCGCCAGTCCACCAGCTAAAAATGTCGCCTTCGTTCTCACGGCCGCGCTCTCCCGCGTGTGCTCAGTGCAAAAATGGTCGCACTGACCGCGACGGTGACGCCAATCAAGACGAACCCGAGGCCGAGGGCGAGCGACAAATTACCCATGCTGGTTTCGAGCACAATCGCCGTCGTCATGGTGCGGGTGTAGCCGGCAATGTTGCCGCCGACGATCAGGATTGCGCCAACCTCTGAAATCGCTCTCCCAAAGCCGGCGAGAAACGCGGTGACCAGCCGGGTGCGCGCCATTGTCAGCAGATGCGGGGTTGCGCGCAGCGGGGTCGCACCGTCCACGGCGAATGCCGGGCCATACTCTGCCCACAGATCGGCGGCCGCCGCATGGGTCAGCGCCGCCACGATTGGCAACGCCAGCACGCTTTGCGCCAATACCATTGCCGCCGGCGTAAACAGCAGGCCCAGTGCGCCGAATGGCCCGGTGCGCGATAACAGCAGGTACAAGGCGAGACCGACGACCACCGGCGGCAGGCCGAGCAACGCATGCAGCGCCATGACGATGATCCGCCGCCCGGGGATGCGATAGACGGCGAGCGCCGCACCCAGCGCCGTGCCTAGTACGCCGGCCAATGCTGCCGCAGTGACACTGACCATGAGTGACAGGGCTACGATACCGCCGAGTCCCCTGGTCTCGACGAGCACCCAAAGATCCGCTAGGGCCATCGGCTGCTCGCCTCTCCGGACAGGGACAAGCGGCGACACTGTCCGCCGTCGGGCGGCTTGTCCAGACACGGTCTATGCGCAGTCGCGTGCGTCAGGGCGGCGTGTTAGCCTCCGTAGTCGAGCGGATAGAGCGGAGGTGGAGATGGACATCGAACTGACACGCGCGGAACCGTTTGTAGCGCCGGTCGTCCATAGCCTCTCAGTCCGGGTCCTCGTTGACTCGGCCTATGACCGGTTCATCAGCGACGCCATCCATCCGGTGGTCAGGATCGAACATGTCCGCCATATCCCGGGGCACGAGCGCTCTACTTTTGCCGGCGAGTGGGGATTGTCATTGCATCTCGAATCCGCGCAGGCCGGCGGCAAATCCCAATATCTGCTCGATTTCGGCTACACTCCCGAAGTATTGATCCGGAACTTCGAATTGCTCGACCTCGACCCCGCGCGGATCGACGGGCTAATCCTGAGCCACGGCCACCGCGATCATTACGGCGGGCTGGAAGGGTTCGTCGCCCATCACCGCGCCCATATGCCGTCCGATCTCCATCTCTTCGCCGGCGGTGAAAACGCTTTTGCCGAAAAATGGATCAAGCAGCGCAACGCCGATCCGGTCTCCTGGGGCAGACTCGACCGCGCCGCGATCGAGGCCGAGCATATCGCGACGGTGTGCTGCGACCGGGCGCAGGCGCTCGCCGGCCCATTCACCACCGGGCCGATCGCCCGTAATTCGTTCGAGCGGATATTGGACAGCACGTTGGTCGAACCCGCTCCTGGCGCTACCGTCGACCATTTCACCGAAGCCGAACGCCAGGGGCGCCTCGTCCCCGACGAGCATCCGGACGAGCATGCGACTTGCTATGTCGTGCAGGGGCGCGGGCTGGTCGTCATCTCGTCATGCGGACACATCGGGTTGATCAACACGATCAAGGCCGCGATGGCGGTGTCTGGGGTGAGCAAGCTGCACGCGGTGCTCGGCGGCTTCCACCTCGGCCCAGCGCCGATGGATTACGTCGAACACACCGTCGCCGAACTCAAAAGCCTGTCGCCCGACGTTGTCGTGCCAATGCATTGTAGCGGCGGCAAATTCATCGCCGCGATGCAGCGCGAAATGCCCGATCGGCTCGTCACCAGCAACATCGGCAGCCGGTTCACCTTCGGCGTGTGAAGCGCCTTACGACGCCCCGTCGCCACGGAACCGAGGCGCGACTTCGGTCATGAACAGGCGCAGGCTGTTCGTCGCGGCTTGATGCGTCATTGGCCCGAGGCGGAAAGTCGCGATAACCCCGCCGACGCCGAGATCGTCGATTTCGGCGATCGCTTCGGCAACGCGCCGCGGCGACCCGCAGATAAAGCCGTGGTCGACGCTGGCGCGCGCTGACGGCAGATCGCTCGCCGGCACCTCGATCCGCCTCCCGGTTTCGCGGTAGATCCGGTTGCGCAATTCGGCCCTCGCCTCGACCATCGCCTGGAACGCCGGAATGCCGACCCGCTCGGCCTCGGCGTCGGTGTCGGCCACGAACACGTTGCGCCACACCCAGCAGTCGCCGAGGTTGCGGGCGATGCTTTCGTGGTCAAAGCCGGCCTCGGCCATTGCCTCGAGGTAAAGCTCGAGCCGCCGGCGCGTCGTTACGGACGATTGCACGTTCATCAAGAACGGCCTTCCCTGGCGCGCCAGTTCCAGCATCGACGCTTCGCCCGAGGCGGCGCGGATTAGCGGCGGGTGCGGCTTTGTATGGGGGCGCGGCCGCAGCATCGGCACCTGGAGATTCCAGAACCGCCCGTGATGCTGGAATTCTCCCTCGGTCCACGACCGGACCATAATCTCCGCGGCTTCGTCGAGACGCGCCTGAGCCTCATGATGGTCGATGCCAAGCCCTGGTAGTCATAAATGTTGTAGGATGAGCCGCGCCCCAACCCGACAATCAGCCGGCCTTGGGTGATGTTGTCGAGCACTGCTAGCTGCTCGGCGAGGCGGATCGGATGATGCAGCGCCATCTGCAATACCGCAAAGCCGATCTTGCTGTGCCCCGTCGAGGTCGCGAGCGCGCCGGCAAAGCTGATCGGATCGGCATAGGCTCAGATGCCGTCAAAATGATGCTCGGCGAGCCAGATCACATCGACGCCGAGTTCGTCCGAAAGCCAGGCTTCGCGCAGGGTTTCGTCGATCACGGCCCCATCGCGCTCGGGATCACGGCTATCGGGAAACAGGAAATTGCCGAATTTCACCCACGTCTCCCTGAGCTACCGACATGACCGCCCGCATCGCCGGCCGGTTCGCGCAAGCATGTCAAGCGACCGCTCATGCCGGATCGCCGGCGTAGCTCGTCAGATCGATGAATTCCAGCACGGTGCCGTCGGGATCATGGAAATAGGCGCGTGGTCCGTTGACCACGCCGCCCTGCCGGTCCTCTTCAAAGGTGATCTCGACCCCATGCGCGCGCAAATGGTCAAGTGCAGCGGGGTATTCGTCATGCGCGACAGCAAAGGAATGATGCACGCCGCCATGGTCGTCGAGCTTGGGGTTGATCGGCGGCTCGCGCTTGACCAGGATCAGACAGGTCCCGGCCGCGTCGAGGAAAGCCATGTGCCCGCCCGGCACAGTGGACAAATGCCGGCAGCCGACGATCTCGGTATAAAATCGCGTGCTGTTGGCGACGTCGCTGACCGGTATGCTGAAATGGGCGACGGATTTGATCTCGATCATCCGAGTCCTCCATGTGTGGCGGGCAATCGCCGCTAGGTTGACACCTGCTCCAATACCACGCCGGCCTGCTTGATCCCGAAGCTGCGTATCAATATCGCCGGCAATAACGCGCCGGGGATCAGAATCCACAATATCCAGCCCAGATGGTTGGGCCCCAGCACATAGAGCGGTCCGAGCAAGGTTACTCCGGCCCAGGCGCCGAGATGGCCGATCCCGTCGGTCCAGGCAAAGGCCGTCGCACGGATGCGGGTCGGATAGGCGACCGCGGTGTAGTTGTACAGATTGAACAACCACAATCCCGTCCCGATGCGGGCGAACATCAGGAAAACAGCGATAACCGGCAGGGCCGGGACCAAGTAAATGATGATCCACGATAATATGAACAGGCCCGCCATGGTGAACATCACATCGCGGCGCTCGATCCGATCGCCGACGCGGGAATTGACCTGAAAGGCAACGAACGTGACCGCGTAAGCGCACGCAAACGTCAGGAATACGAAGTGAGCCGACGCGCCGTGATCGACCATGTACACCGCGGTGAAGGCGCCAGTCCCATAAATCAGGCCGGCATAGCCGAGTAGCCAAACAGCCATTAGTACCGTGGTCCGGCCGCGATATTGCGTGCTGGTGAATATCTCTCGCCAGCCGCCCTGCTCGCCGATCAGCACCGGGTGAAGGCCCTGCTCGGGCTCGGGCAAGTCCGCATGGCCGGCTCGGCGGCAGCGCTGTTCCAGCCGAGCCATTTCCCGCTCTGCCGCCTCGTGATGCCCTTTCGCCTCGAGCCAGCGCGGCAATTCCGGCAATAACCAGAGCAGCAACGGCAAAAAAATGCCGATCAGTACGGCTGCACTCACCCACAGATAAATCTGCCAGTGACTCGGGATCAGCCAGAAAGCGAGCAGATTGACTGAGACGGCCACCAGCGCGGTGAGGCTCTGCGAGGCCAGCAGCACCCTGTTGCGGATAACTGTCGAGGTCATTTCGGAGAGGTACACGGCGTGCGTGGCGATGATGCCGCCGGCACCGAGGGTGCTGAGGATCGAGAGGAAGACGATGCCCCAGAAATTGGTGACGAAGACGAACGGCCAGATACAGATGCCGCCCAGCAACGTCGCCAGCAGAACCGCCGGCCGACGTCCGTGGCGATCGGCGACCCAGCTCATCAGAAATACACCGAGCAGGATCCCCAATCCGACTTGGAGGGCCTGGATCACCGAATACTGAAAAATTGTGATGATGTGCTGCGGGCGCCAGACAAAGGGATAGAGGCGGGCGGCGATCCCGTCGGTGTCGAAAATGATGAAACCCCAAGTGACCTGAACCAGAATCGCGAACTGCCATTGCACACGGGTCAATGGCAGCCGGTCGATGCGCGCCGCGATATGACCGCGAATTGCATCCGCTCGCGCCGGCTCCGGTGACGCGACGTCCGCGACATCCGTCTCTGCCATTCGCTTCCCCCTTTCGGCGCCATGCTCGGATTGTGGTTCACGCCTAACGCTATTGCCTTTTCGCCCTCCGCGCCCGCCTCGCGCTCAATCGGCGTGATCAGAACGTTATCGACATCATGGGTGGACCCGGTCGATCAATCCAATTTTTCGTCGCGCTGGGAACCGTCCATTACCGCCTTTTCAAACCAATGGTGGGCATAGGGCTCATCGCTGAACCGGGCGACTTCTTTGTAGCCGCTGGTCCGGTAGAGATTCTGCGCTTCCTTCAGCGTCTTGTTCGTATCAAGCCTGAGTATGCCAAGTCCGAATTCCCTCGCATGTTCCTCCAGCGACATCAGTATGCGACGGCCGATGCCGAGACCGCGGGCGGAAGCGGCGACCCACATGCGCTTTATTTCCCCGATCTCGGCGTCCTTTACCTTCAGCGCACCGCAGCCGATCGGCGCGCCGTCGAGGTACGCGACGATAAAGCAGCCCGTCGGTGGGATCAGTTTGTCTGGACCGAGCGGAAGGGCCGTTGCGGGATCGTACCCTCCCTCGAAGCGCTCGGCGAGTTCCTGGTAATAGGTTTCCAAACACAACAGCGCCGCGGGACTATCCGGCTTCTCCACTCGTATTTCGACCGCAGCCGCGCGCATCAACCTTTCGACTTCGGCCATCGCGGCGACCAGACGGTCGCGCTGATTGTTGCTCAGCGGCAGCAGCAAGGATTGCGCAAAACCATCGGAGCGGCGCCGGTACTCTTCCAATTCATCGACGCCTTTTCGTGTGGGCTCGACATACCGGCCGCGGCCGTCGCCGGCCCCCCGTCGCGTGCGAACCAGCCCCTGTCGTTCGAGCGATCGCAGCAGGCGGCTCAGATAGCCGGAATCGAGCGCCAGCTTTTCGCGAAGCACACTGACCTCGCGGCCGTCCGGACCGATTTCGTAAAGCAGACGCGCCTCACCCAGCGGTCGGCCGAGATCGAGAAAGCTGTTGTTCAGCGCACCGATCCGCTGTGTGACCGTGCGATTGAAGCTGCGCACGCAGTGGATGTGATCTGTCTCCATACCTGACTTTAGTCAGATATTATCCGCAAGACAAGATCGTTCAGCCCTCTCCCGCGCCGGCAAAATACAGTTTCGGGTCGGCGGCGCGGATATGGGCTTCGGGGAGGCCCAGCTCGCGGCGCACGATATTGGTGCCTTGGACCAGCGAAACGCATTTGTAATAGGCGATGCGACGCGACAACCCCTCGCGGCCAAAGCCGCAATCGGTGGTGATCACCAGCCGCTCGGGCGGGATGTATTCGAGCGCCTTACGGATTAGCCCGGCGACGTGCTCGGGCGGCTCGACGATCGTGTTGCAATGGTTGACGACGCCGATGCCGATCTTCTTGTCGGTCTGATATTTGGCGAAGAGCGGCAAATCCTTGCCTTCGCTGCTGGCGCATTCGAAGGTGATCACGTCGGCGTTCAATTGCAGCAGATGGGGCAGCGCGCGCTCGTAACTCGGCACCTCCCAATAAACTCGCTGCTGATTGGGATTGCCCCAGCAGGTATGCGCCCAGATCTCGGCTTCGACCCCGACGAGCTGGCGGTTGAACACCTCGGTCTGAAATTCGAGGTCTGCTTCGGTGCAGTCGGGACGCGTCGTCAACCCGTGCTGGCGCGGCTCCTCAACCTGGATCAACGGACAGCCGGCTTCCGCCAAGGCACGGAATTCGGCGTTCATGATGTCGCAGAGGTCGAGCACCATTGCCTTGTCGTCGGGGTAGTGCTGGTTCCACAGCATGCTGGCCAAAGCCGGTGCGCAGATCGCCCCGAACTTGACCGGGCGGTCGCTGAGCCGCTGGGCGATCTGCCACAGCGCGGCGTATTCGAGCGGGCCGCGGGAGAGCTTTTCGGTGACGATCGCCGGCTGATACGCTTCCTGCACCTCCCATAGGATGTGCCCCGGCCCAAGCCCATGCCGGCCCATCCAGCCTTGCGAGGTGCTGCGGTGGCCGCTGATGCCGCCGAGGCGCTCGATCGGATAGAAGAACCACGACTTGCCGCCGACCGCGAGGTCGAAACGGCTGTCGCCGTCGGTGACGATGTCGAGCCCCGCCGCCTCCTGTGCATTGATGACGGCGGCGACCGCGTCGAGATACTGCTCGCGAAACAGCGAGTCGCCGAGTGCGGCCTTGAACGACCGCCCCTGCAGGCTCGCATCGAACCACAACGGCCGCGGATACGACCCGGTGATCGCCGTCGGCATGATCATGTCACGCGTGGTGGTCAACATGGCTCAACACTCATCGTTAGACCCGCATGCCCGCGAGGGAAGCCATCTTGGGTCGCGTCGCCCCGCCGTCGCCCCGGGGGCACGATAAAACGCCGATCGCGCCAAAAATGAAAGCCACGCCGTTTCACAACCCGCCCCGGAAGTGATCTTAACGTGCGAGCTTGTCGGCCGACGTCTCGCCTGCCGCGGATGAGCGCATGAGCCTGGAAGGACGAGATCGGAGGCGTTGTACTTATGTACTCCCAATGTATGATTTCTCCTCGACGATAGCCGAGCCCGCGAGTTCACTGAGCTGGCGCTTGATGGTGGACCGGCGGTCATTGGTCATGTAGACGCGGCGAGCGAGATCGACGAACTTAGCGCCGAAATCGTTGTTGCGCTCGCAATCGCGGATTTGATCCTCGATCTCCCACAACGCTTCGTTGATACGGCGCAGTTCCGCCTTCAGTTCACCGGCTCGTGGCGGCAGAACGCAAAAGCGAGCGAGAGCGGTCGTCAGCAACTCGAGTTCTACGCGGACGTTGACGAGTTTGCTGGGATCTCCGATCCGTTCGCTCTTGATCTCCAGAATCGTGATCTTGTCGACCAGCTCGCCGAAGGAAACAGGAACGAGCGCCGTACCCGGTGGAACCGCCTGGGTCGGATCGAGGCTGCTGGCGCGTCGCTGAGGTAAGAGATCCCCGGGATTGGTCTTGGCGCCGGCCGTGCGGGCGAGTTCGCCGGCGATGCGTTCAAAGACCTCATTCCAATCGTCGCGCCGCGCCTGGCGGAACAGTCGTGCGGTCGGATACCAAGGGGTGTCTTCCCGATCCATCATCCACCGCCAGTCCGGCACGTGCTGGAGAACAATCCACACTGGGCGTCCGAGTGCGCCGGCGAGATGGGCCGCGGCCGTATCGCTGGAGATCACGAGATCCAGATTCATCATGACCGCCGCGCAGTCCACGAATGCATCCTCGCCGGCATCGAATTCCGCGCCGAGGGTTTCCACCCTCATATCGGGCGGAAGATACGCCAGCTGCCGGACGCCGTCGTATTTCTGCAGGCTGATCAGGGTGATGCCGGGGATGCGGCTCAGCGGAGCAAAGCAACGAAGCGAGATTGAGCGGCCGAAGTCGACATCTGCAGTGGATTTGCCCTGCCACACAACTCCGACTCGAAATTGACCGGCGGGCAGTCGCTTCGCCCAAGCCTCCACACGAGCGGGCTCGGCAAACAGATAGGGAATATTTCCCGGCATGGTCTCGGGAGTCGCTCCGAGAACATGGGGCAAACTCATCAATGGCAGTTCGGCATCATGCTTTCGCAGGGTCGCCCCCTTGGGGATCACTCTCACGCCTTTGAGGCTGCGCAGCAAACCTACGAGCGAAGGCTGAACTTCCAGCAGCACCTCTGCTCCACTTGCCGCGACTGAGCACGCAAATCGGGAAAATTGGATCGTATCTCCCAGACCTTGTTCATAATAGAACAACAGACGCTTGGCACTTGTGTCCCCTCCGGTCCACTCGGGCCCGGATTGAGGGCGGGAAGTCGCGCTGTCGATCTTCCGCCGCCACTCGTATCCTTGCCAGCCTTCGGCAAAGCGGCCGATCTGCAGCAGCAAGAATGCCCTATTTACGTGGCAATTTGCGTAGTCTGGCCTAATGGCGAGCGCCCGCTCGTAGCTCCCTAGCGCCTCATCGAAGCGCACGAGCTCCTGAAGGGTGTTACCGCGATTGTTGAAGGCCTCGGCATAGTCCGCCCTAATGGTGACCGCCCGGTCGTAGCTCTCTAGCGCCTCGTCGAAACGCCCGAGCTTCTGGAGGCTGTTACCGCGGTTATTGAAGGCCTCGGCATAGTCCGGCCTGATTTCGAGCGCCCGCTCGAAACTCTCCCGCGCCTCGTCGAAGCGCTTGAGCTCCTGAAGGGTGTTGCCGCGATTGTTGAGGGCCTCGGCATAGTCCGGCCTAATTTCGAGTGCCCGCTCGTAGCTCGCCAGCGCCTCGTCGAAGCGCCCGAGCTCCTGAAGGGTGTTGCCGCGGTTGCTGTGGGCCGCGGCATAGTTCGGACTGATGGCAAGCGCCCGCTCGTAGCTCTCCAGCGCCTCGTCGAAGCGCCCGAGCTCCTGAAAAACAATACCGCGGTTGTTGAGGGCCTCGGGATAGTCCGGCCTGACGACGAGCGCCTGCTCGTAGCTCTCCAGCGCCTCGTCGAAGCGCGCGAGATCCTGAAAAACAACACCGCGGTTGTTGAGGGCATCGGCATAGTCCGGCTTGATGACGAGCGCCCGCTGGTAGCATTCCAGCGCCTCGTCGAAACGCCCAAGCTCCTGAAAAATAACACCGCGGTTGTTGAGGGTATCGGCGTAGTCCGATCTGATCTCGAGCGCTTGCTCGAGAGCTCTCGAGCGCCTCGTCAAAGCGCTGGAGGTTGTGGAGAGCGTTGCCGCGATTGTTAAGGGCCTCGGCATAATCCGGCCTGAGGGCAAGCGCCCGCTCGTAGCTCTCCAGCGCCTCGTCGAAGCGCCCGAGCTTCTGAAGGGTGTTGCCGCGGTTGTTGAGAGCCTCGGCGAAACCTGGGTTAATGGCGAGCACTCGGTTGTAGTTATCGAGAGCCGCATTGTAATGACCAAGTTCCGATTGCATCAGAGCCAGGAGATGGCGTGCGTCAAGAAATCTATCGTTTACCGCAAGAATGTCGGCACACAGGCGCTCGGCTTCCGAAAAGTCTCCATTGTCGTAGGCTGCAAACGCTCTCCCCAGAGTTTCTGATAAACTCGACATGATGTCAGGCACTCGACCTCCCCCCCGCAGCATCAAGAAAAAATCTGCACAGCAGCTACATTCTTAAGTACTAAAGATGGAGAGATCGCGTATAATTCATTAGAAAACTGCTATCGCAGACACCGCGTCGAGGCATCGAACCGCAACGGCTGCGGATGTGACCCGGCGATCGCCGTCGGCATGATCCCGTCTCGGGTGGTTTTCAACATCGCCGGATTTCCTTCCCCTCGTCAGCTCCACGAAAGCGTGTATCCAGCTCAGGCGCATACCCCGGCCCTGGACTCCCGGCTGGACGGGAATACGATAGACTAGAAATAAGCCCATGTCTGCGGGCGCGGGATGTTGGCGCGACCCGTTTTGACCGGTAGTGCGCTTCATCAACTGACTGAATAAGGGAGGCTCGGCATATGAAGGATTTCGCGGGAAAGACCGCGGTCGTCACTGGCGGCGGCTCGGGGATGGGGCGGGAATTGGTTCGCCAGCTGGTCGCTGAAGCCTGCAATGTCGCGATGTGCGACGTCTCGGCAGCGGGGTTGGCGGAAACGCAGCGTCTGTGCGAAGCGGCTGGACTGCCGCAGGGCCTGCGCGTGACCACGCACACCGCCGATGTCTCCGACCCCGCGCAGGTAAAGCGGTTTCGCGACGAGGTCGCCCATCGCCACGACGCAGACAAAATCCACTTGCTGTTCAACAACGCCGGGATCGGCGGCGGCGGCAGCATGATCGCACACAGCCCCGAGGAGTGGGAAAAGACCTTCAACATCTGCTGGGGCGGGGTCTATCACTGCACCCGCGCCTTTTTGCCGATGCTGCAAAAGGCCGAGGCGGGCCACATCGTCAACACCAGCAGCGTCAACGGCTTCTGGGCGTCGGTCGGACCACGAGATTCCGCACACCGCCTACAGCGCCGCGAAATTCGCGGTGAAGGGCTTTACCGAAGCGCTGATCGCCGATCTTCGGATCAACGCACCCCACATCAAATGCTCGGTCGTGATGCCCGGCCACGTCGGCACCTCGATTGCGTCCAACTCCCGCAAGATCCACGGCGGCAGCGACTCGGACGCGATCACCGCGAGACAGATCGCGTTCGCACGGGCGCGCATCGCCTCAATGGGCAGTGACGTCTCAGCCATGTCCGACGAAGACATTCGGAAGATCATCGCCGAGCGCGAACGCCGCTTCACCGAGGATGCCCCGACGAGTGCGGCCGAAGCGGCCACGATCATTCTGGATGGGGTCAAGGCCGACCGGTGGCGCATTCTGGTCGGCCCGGACGCGCATATCATCGACGAGATGGTGCGCGCCTCGCCGGAACAGGCCTACGACACCGATTTTTTCGACGACTTCGCCGCCAAGGCCGGCTGGCGCCTCCCGACCTGAACACCGCCGTTCGATAGCAGCCCGTGCGGCGGGGCAACAGGGCGGTCAACCGAAGGACGGACGGCCTCAGTTCAGCGGCGAGCCTTGGATGGTGATGCGATGCAGCAGGCGGCGCTCGCCGTGATAGTCGTTGACCGCAAAGTGCCAGGTCGAGCGGTTATCCCACAATGCCAACGAGCCCTCCCGCCAATGGAAGCGGCAGGTGAATTCTGGGCGCGTGGCGTGGCGATATAGGTATTCGAGCAGCGGGCGTGATTCCTCCTCGGTCCAGCCTTCGAACCGAAGGGTGAATCCAGGGTTGACGTAGAGCGCCTGGCGGCCGGTCTGGGGATGGCGGATGACCGCGGGGTGGACCGCGTCTTGTGTCGCCAGTTCGGGATTGCCAATCCGGCCGACGAGGTCGCCGCGGCGCGCATGAGCCTCGGGGCCAAACACGTGACGGCTCGAATGACACGCGCGCAGCCCCTCGAGCGTCGCCTTGAGCCCCTCGGACAGCGCGTCATAGGCCGCGTACATGCTGGCAAACAATGTGTCACCACCGGTCCTCGGCACCTCGCGGGCATAGAGCATCGAACCCAGCGCCGGCACCTGGTCGTAGCTGTGATCGGTGTGCCACCCACCGCCGATATTTCGAGTCTGCTCGGGCTCCTTACGGACCTCAGCGATCATCGGATAGCCGGGAACGGCCGAGAAAAAGCGGTTGATGTCAATGGGCGCGAAGCGCTCGGCAAAGGCGAGATGCTGCTCCGGCGTCAGGCGCTGATCGCGGAAAAACACGACGCCGTACTCGCCAAAGGCGCGGCGGATCTCGCCGAACGTCTCATCCGCAACCGGGGCTGCCAGATCGACGCCGGCGACCTCGGCTCCGAGCCAGGTGGAGAGCGGCTCCACCCGGATGTGCTGGTAATTCATCTACCTTCTCCCGAAGACCTAGTCGAACGTCAGCACGGTGCGAGCGACTTCGCCGGCTTTCATCGCGCGGAAGGCTTCATTGATGTCGCCGAGACGGCCGCGCTTGGTGACCATGCCGTCGAGGTCTAGCCGGCCCTGGCGGTAGAAATCGAGATAGAGCGGGATGTCGGTGCGAAACCGGTTCGAGCCCATGCGCGAGGTCTGCACCTTGCATTCGGGGCGGATCGCCATCCATGGGAACTCGATCATCGCGTCCGGCGGCAACACGCCGACGATCGTCGCGGTGCCGCGGATCGCCAGGCTCTCGATCGCCTGCCGCACCAGCTTGGCGTTGCCGACCGCCTCGAAAGCGTGATCGACCCCGAGCCCGCCGGTTAATGCGCGCACGGTCTTGACCGGGTCGTCCTCGGCGCTGTTGACGAAATCGGTGGCCCCGGCGCGGGTCGCCATCTCGCGCTTCGTATCGAACTGGTCGACGGCGATGATCTGCCGGGCGCCGCCAATGCGAGCGCCTTGGACAATCGACAATCCGACCCCACCGCAGCCGAATACCGCAACCGTTTGCCCGGCTTCGAGTCCCGAGCTGCGCAATGCGGCACCAACCCCGGTCAGCACGCCACAGCCGACCAGAGCCGCCTTGTCGAGCGGCAGTTCCGCATCGATCCTGACCAACGAGTTCTCGTGTAGCAGCATCTTTTCCGCATAGCTCGAAATGCCGATGAACTGGCGAAAAGGCTGCCCGTTTTGCGACAACCGCGGCGCTGCGGTGTCCGGCCGGGTGACAATACCGCCGGTGCACAGATTGGGGTGGCCTGAAAGGCATTGCGGGCAGCTGCCGCAAAAGCCCGAGAGGCAGGCGACGACATGGTCGCCCGGCTTGACCGTCGTCACCTCGGCCCCGACCGCCTCGACAATGCCGGCGCCCTCGTGCCCGAGCACGATCGGCCGGTCGAGCGGAAAGCGTCCGATCCCATCGACGACATGCAGATCGCTGTGGCACACGCCGGTCGCGACGGTGCGCACTAGCACCTCGCGCGCCCACGGCTTGTCGACCTCGACCTGCTCGATCGTCAGCGGCGCTTTCACCTTGCGAAAAACAGCGGCGGCGGCTTCCATGGACGTTACCTCCCGCACATCGACTTTAATCAAAGTAGAATAAACCCGAGGTCCCGCCATGGAAAGACAGCCAGCCTGGGTGACAACGCGGCTGGCTTATCCCGCCATATTGCGCCGGCAAGCCCATCGCAATATATCATTGCTATATGACACATAGGGCGAGCAGCACGATGCCGACAGCGAAACTTTTTTGGTCGGGTCGGTCGCAGGCGGTCCGGCTTCCCAAGGACTTTCGCTTCAGTGGGAAGGAAGTGCGGATCCGACGTCACGGCGCTGCCGTCATCCTCGAGCCGGTGGCCAATGATTGGAGCTGGCTTGACGCGCTTGCCGGTCCACTCGACCATGATTTCGTGCGCGCCGTCGGGGAGCAGCCGCAGCAGCAGGAACGGCCGGCGATCGACAAAATCTTCCGTTGATGCGCTGCCTTCTCGACGCGAACGCCGTCATCGCCTTGCTGAGGGACAGCGGTTCCACGCTCGCTCGACGTGTCCGCCAGGAGCAGCCCGGGGATGTCGCGATCTCGGCGATCGTGGCCCACGAGCTATTCTATGGCGCGTTCAAGAGTCAGCGGGCGAGCCGGAATGTCGCTCTTGTCGATGCGCTGCAGTTTCCAGTCATGGAGTTCGGCAAAGAAGATGCCCGACAAGCCGGTGAAATCAGGGCGATTCTGGCGGCAAGAGGGTCGGCGATCGGTCCATACGACGTGCTGATCGCCGGTCAGGCCTGCGCCCGCGACCTGGTCCTGATCACCCATAACACCAATGAATTCACGCGCGTGCCGGGGCTGCGGATCGAGGATTGGGAAGCCTGAGACGACCTAGCCGTAGCGGAAGATCCCCTGCCGCTCCCGAAACGTCCAATCGACCGAGATCACCGCGACAAGCGCCAGCCGGACCCGGATTGCTGGACCCGGGCGGCGCCGCGGCGGTGCGCACCACAACCGCGGCGGCCGCGGGAAAGTATTATTCGGCGGCGGCTCTTTCGTTCGGCGCGGCCTTTGCGACGCTGGCGAGCATCGCCGCGGCATTGCGCTGCAGGATCTGCTCGCGCGCTTCCTCACCGATCTGTGCTTCGGCAAGCGCCTTCCTGGTCCAGTCGCAGCCGAACTCGGTGCCGTCGGTGCCGCATACGATGCGCTCGGCGCCGTACAGCCTGACGGCCGCCTCGATCGCGTGCGGGCCGAACGAGTTGCAGTCCACGTACACCCTTGCCTTCCCGATGCGCGCCGACGGCAACTCCTCGTTCGGCGTGTCGAGCAGGCAGCGATGGTCCATGCGCTCGACCTCGTAGGGTAGGTTGCCGCCCAGATTGTGGACGCAGACCGTCGCGTCGGGGTAGTCGGCGAGCAGGTCGGTTAGACACAATGTCACCATGACCGACGATAGGCTCGCCTGCATGTCGAGCGTGCCGTTGCGCCGGCGCGCGTTGTCCGTGTCGGCCGCGACCTTGGGAAAAGCGTCGCCCGGCCGCGGGCCGTGATGGATGAAGAGCGTCGCGCGGTGGCGGTTCGCGACCTCGAGCAGCGGACGCATCGCTTCGGCGTCCTTGCTGGTCAGGAAGCCGTTGCCGGGTAGCTGCGCGCCGATCATGCCCGGCAGCCCGAGCGCCCGTTCCAGTTCGGCGGCGGCGGCGGACATATTAGTCAGGGGCAGCGCGGCAAAGGCAGCAAAGCGGCCGGGATGCTTCTGGCAGATCGCCGTAAGCCCGTCATTGACCTTCCGGCACAGCGGCCCGGACACCTCCAGCGGCTGGGACTCGATCCAGCAGAACGAACCGAGGAGGGACAGCACGCTCGTCTGCACTCCCTGGCGGTCCATCCGGGCAAGATGGAAATCGACGTCGTCGAAGGCCTCGGCCAGCGGCGCTTCACCCATCCGTCCGGACTGCAACACCTCGACCCCGTCTTGATTGCGCGCGATGCGCGGTTCCCTGGTTCGGGCGCGCAGGGCGTCGGCGACTTCCGCGGGCCGCCAATGGGCATGCATGTCGATCATGGCTGTCATGGCTGTTTCCTTCAATGGGCCGGCCGCCAGTCTAACCCCACGGCGGCTCGCCCGCAAAGCACGACAACTGTCGAGATCGCTCGAGGGCGCGAGCGGACGCCCTAATTATGGTTATCGGACCAATCCGTGAATTTCGCCGGGCTGCTGAGGCCAAAAGCGCTCCCAAACATATAGCCTGTGGGTAAATTCGATCGTCGTCTCGGCTGTCCGTTTAGTAAGGTACAAATTCTTCGAGCCTAAGAGGACGCTACCCAATGCTGATCGTCGATGCACAGATCCATCTCTGGGAGAAAGGTACGCCGTCCGCCCACCATCGCCAGGAGCCCTACTCGGCGGCGCAGGCGATTGCCGGCATGGATGCCGCCGGCGTTGACCGGGCGCTGATCCACCCGGTGCTGTGGGATCCCGACTCGAACGAGCTGGCGGTCGAAGCGGCGCGCCAATACCCCAACCGCTTCGGCATTATGGGCTGGTTCTATCTCGACGACCCAAATGGCCGCGCGCTGGTCGAGCACTGGAAGGAGCGACCGGGCAGGCTCGGCATGCGCTTCTATACCAACGAGCGGCACCCGCAAGCCTGGTTCACCGACGGCACGCTCGATTGGCTATGGCCCACCGCCGAGCGCGCTGGGGTTCCGATCTCACTCGGCGCGGCGATGTTTTTGCCGACTGTCGGCAAGATCGCCGTGCGCCACCCTGCCCTTAAATTGATTGTCGATCACATGGGCGTACCCCGGGCCAGCACAGGCGAGGCCGCTTATCGGTTCCAACCGGAATTGCTGGCGCTCGCCAAATACCCGAACGTCGCGGTCAAGGCGACCGGTCAGGCGGGCTACGCCGAAGACGCGTACCCGTTCCGCAGCCTCCACCCGCACCTGCATCGCTGTTTCGATGCGTTCGGTCCCGAACGGATGTTCTGGGGCACCGACATCACCCGGATGCAATGCTCTTGGCGGCAATGCGTGACCTTGTTCACCGAGGAACTGCCTTGGTTG
The DNA here is from genome assembly GCA_963774345.1 of uncultured Alphaproteobacteria bacterium. Classification (GTDB taxonomy): domain Bacteria; phylum Pseudomonadota; class Alphaproteobacteria; order ATCC43930; family CGMCC-115725; genus AP-15. The sequence goes on along the minus strand of CAVZFB010000065.1, from coordinate 145,285 downwards.
AAGGGCCGCGACCTCGAGCTGGTCATGGGCGAGGCCGTCTGCAACTGGTTGGGTTGGCCGCTCCCTGCTCAAGCCAAAAGCTGATCCCCGGGCAGGTGCTTTGGCGGGCGTTTCATCGCATCGCATCAGCCGATCTTTGCCAAGCCAGCTACCGAGGACACGACCATGTTCGAGACGCGACAGCTCCACCCGACATTGGCCCGGGAAGTGGTCGGCCTCAAATTATGGGACCGCCAGGACGACGCGACTGTGGCGGAACTGCGCGCCCTGTACGCGCAATTCGGCGTCCTGGTGTTTCGTCGGCAGGCGCTGAGCGAGGCGGAACTTGCCGCGTTCTGCGCCCTGCTCGGGCCGCTGGAGCGCACGGTGCGCAGCGATTGGGCCTCGCCGACGACGCCCGAGGTGACGGTGCTCTCCAATCTGAAGGATGGGTCCGGCCGGCCGATCGGCGGGCTCGGCGACGGTGAGCTGCAATGGCATTCCGACCAGTCCTATATGCTGAACCCGGCGACCGGTGCCGCGCTCTACGCGCTCGAACTGCCGACCGAAGGCGGCGAGACCTTCTGGGTCGATCTACGCGCCGCCTATGCAGGCTTGCCCCGCCCGCTGCGGGCGATGATCGCAGGGAAGCGCGGCATTTTCGATTACACAAAGCGGCTCGCGGGGTATGGCCGCGAGGCAGATCAGCAGATTTCGGAAGACGCGAAACGCCTGACGCCGCCAGTGACGCATGCGCTGGTTCGCGCCCACCCCGAGACCGGCGACCGCTCGCTCTACCTTGATTTGACGACAACCGTCGGCATCGACGACATGGACACGACCTCAGGTCTCGCCGTGCTGGATGAGGTCTACGAAAGCGCCACCCGCGAAGAGTTCGTCTACGCCCACCAATGGCAGGTCGGCGACCTGGTCGTGTGGGACAACGGCTTCACGATGCACCGGCGCACGCCGTTTGACCCGGGTGCCAGGCGCCTTATGAAACGGATGACGATGAATCTCGACCGCTATCACCACGTCATGCCCGACGGCAGGCTTGCCCAATCCGGAATCGGAATGCCGATCTAGCTGATTCGCGGCCGCGCGCCGCCGGAGGCCCCGGCGCTATGTCTCCAGGTCAATTAAAGAAACGCGCAGGTCGAAAATCGGCGAGCTCGGCTCTTTGCCGTCCATTGACGATCTCGTCAGCCGCCGCCGCGCCCAGGAACGGCGACATCGTCACGCCGCTATGGGTGACGGCGATGTAATAGCCGGAAGTCCGCGGCAGCGGCCCGATGGCAGACAGGTGGTCGCCGGGGATCGGCCGGATGGCGATGCGTACCGCCTCCGGCTCGACCTCGCCGATCGAGGGCAGCAACTGTCGGGCGCGCCGCACCAGATCGCGCGCCTCCGGCATCGACGGGCTGAGCCTTGCCTCGAAGCTCAATGTCGCGTCGGTCGCGTTCCAATGCAGCATCAGGCGCCCCGCCCCATCGGGGCGCGCGTCAATTACTGTGCTGCGGACGACCCGGCCCAAGCCGGCGGCGACCGGGGGCGTGAACACCAGAAACCCCACGGTCGGTGCAAGCGGCAAGTGCAGACCTGCATCCCGGGTTGCCTCATTGGTCCAGCGGCCGGCACAGTTCACGACGGTGTCAGCCTCGTATTGTGTTCCGTCTGCGACGCGGACGCCGGTGACGCGATCGCCGGCCATGATCAGGTCTACGACCCGGGCCCCGCAGATGACTTTCGCACCGTGGCGAAGCCGCGCGGCGGTCAGCATGGCATGCGCGTAGACCACCGGGTCGAGCCATCCCTCGTCCGGAAAAACGCCACCGGCGCGTCGCCGATCGTCGCCGGATCGATGTCGGGCTCCAATTCCTGAACCTGGTGCGGCGTGAGCCACTCCGCGGCATAACCCCAGGACCGCAGCCGCTCGATATTTTCATTCTGCGCCTTGCGATCGGGTTCTGCCTCCCATTCCAGACTGCCGCCGCCGTGCCACCATGGCGTGGCGCCGAACTCGTCGGCCAGTGCCAAATGCGCCTTCATGCCGGCGACATTCAAATCGTGATAGGGCTTCGGCGGCTTATTGTGCGCGTTGGTCCAGGCGAAGCTGATGCCGGAGGTGCCGCCGCCGATCCGCGTCGCTTCCAGCACCGTAACCGCGGCGCCGGCCTGAGCCAGCCGATACGCAACCGAGGCGCCCATCACGCCGGCGCCGATCACTATCGTCTTGATCATCTGCCCCTCCTGCAGTTCAAGCCGGATTATAAATTATCCGCTTTGGCGGCGTTAGGGCGCGGCGCCGGCGCCAGCGTCGGAAACCGCTTCGGGAGGGGTCGGCGCTGCCGCGGCGGCCGCGACAGCTATCCGCCGGGTGATGACCGCGCGGAAGATGACGTATTGCAGGCCGAACGCCACCGCCTTAGCGCCGAACGCGCCGAACGAGATGAACCAGGCCCAGGTCGCCAGGCTGCATTCGAGCGCGATGAACACGTTGGCGAGCGCGATCGACGCCAGCAGCGCGGCCCAGGCATAGCCGGCCGTGTCGATCACCGTGTGGCCAAGATATTGCTGCGCGATAGGCGGCAGATAGCGGCGCATCCAGCCGCGCCGCAGCATGACGGCGCCGATCGACAGGTGAATGATGCTCGGCTTGAACATTATAAAGCGCGGGCTGTGGAAGAGGATCGTCGCGGCACCGAGCACGACGACGAGCGCGAGGCTCATCCATTGCATCGGCTCGACCGGCCGGTGCGCAAACTTGCGCCTTGCGACCTACGCGATCCCGACTGCGATGGCCACCGCCGCACCGAGATAGAGGCTGCTGGTAACCGCGTAGAGCGCGAAGAACAGGATCGACGAGAGAAAATCCTCGAACAGCTGGCGAAGAGCTTGCCTCATCGCGGGATCCTCCCGTTGGCGAGCAGCATTTCGAGATGCGCGACATACCCGCGCAGCGCTTGGCGGCCCGCCGCGGTCAGGCTGTAGAGGGTTTGCGGTTTGCGGGCGACGAAGCGCTTCTCGGCGGCGATGTAGCCGGCCTCTTCGAGCTTGCGCAGATGCACGCTGGCATTGCCGTCCGTGGTCTTGATCGCGTTCTTCACCGCGGCGAACTCGGCCGTGCTGCCGGCGCCCGCGAGGAACGCGACGATCGCCAGACGCACGCGGCTGTGCAGTACTTCATCGATCGCCGCATGGTCGTAATCGGTCATGCCGCGGCTAGCAGCCTCCGCCGGCGCAACACCAGCGCGATGCCCGGCCCGGCCAGCAGCGCCAGCATCAATCCGGCGGACAGCAGCAGCGCCTCCGGCCGGTGGCGCAGCGCAACCAGTGCCAGTTCGCCGATCCACCAAGCGACCGCCACCCAGCGCAGCCATGACAGACTGGCAAGCCAGGCCGTCGCGAACACGGCCGTGCCGATCGCCCCGGCGGCGACCGCAGAGAGCCAGTCCGCCGAGCCCTCGCCGCTCCACAGCACGGCCAGGGTCAGCGTCGTCAGGAAGATGCCGAGGCCGAGCCACAGCATGCGCAGCGCCACGACCATCGGGCTGGGCGACGGGGCCGGCGCGTCGCCTTGGGCGCAGCCCCACATCCGGCGCAGCCAATCGGCCCACGGCACGGCAATTGCCAGCGGCCACAGCGTCGCCGGGCGCAGCGCCGACTGGTAGCCGCGGACAAAGGCATAAGTGGCAACAAACCCGGCCGCGAGCGCGATCCCCCACACCACCAGACCTCGGCCGCTGGCGGTAGCGTAACCACGGCCCTCCTCGATCGCTTCGCGTATCAGCGCGATGTCGTCGCGCACCCGGTCATCCATCATCGGTTCCTCCACAACGCAGTATACTTTGTAAAATAAAGTACCTTGCGTTCGAATCTGTCAACTATCGGCGTCACGAACGGCCGGAATTGGGCGCATTGCCGCCGCATTTGAATATGACGACTTGTGCCCGGGCGGATGGTGAAGTTAGCCCGCCGAGGCGGGCGCGGAACGTTACCGGACGCGGGGTGGTGTCGCCGGAGACCCTGTCAGGATCGTCTGCGCTGTTCCCGATTTGCCAGCCTGCGATGCCTAGGCTTTAGAAGCGGTCATTCGGACAGCGCCGACACTGCGATTATCTCAGCAGTATCGCTGGCCGGTCGAACAGCAGATTATACCCTCGTTCACGGAGTTCCTAGGCCCCGATCGCCGACCGCGCACGCCAGCCCGTCTCTTGTGTGAGCAGCATCACCCGTGCTTAGGGAAACTCTGCAAAAGCCTTTGGGTCGGTGATCATGATATAGTGTGGACGGGGCGGATGGTACGCAGGGTTGGGGGAATGAAGCAGCTGACGCTGGCGAGTGGGGGGTTTGAGCGCTACGCCAAGACGACCCGACGGGCGGTGTTTCTTTCTGAGATGGAGCGCGTGGTTCCGTGGCCGGCGCTGTGCCGGCTGATCGAGCCGTTCTATCTCAAGCCCGGAAATGGCCGTCCGCCGATTGGGGTCGAACGGATGCTGCGTCTCTATTTTCTGCAGCAATGGTTCAACCTGTCGGACCCGGCGGTGGAAGAGGCGCTGTATGATTCGGTGGCGATGCGCGGTTTTGTCGGGATCGACCTCGGCCGCGAGCCGGTGCCGGACGAGACCACGATGTGCCGCTTCCGCCACTTGCTCGAAGCCCACAATCTCGGCCGCCGGTTGTTCGACGAGGTGCGGCGGCATCTGGCGGCGAAGGGGCTGAAGATCGCCACCGGCACGATTGTCGATGCGACCATCATCAATGCGCCGTCTTCGACCAAGAACGCCCAGAAGGTCCGCGATCCCGAGATGCATCAGACCAAGAAGGGCAACCAGTGGTATTTCGGCATGAAGGCGCATCTCGGCGTCGACAGCCGCACCAAGCTGATCCATGCGGCGGTGGCGACCCCGGCCAACGTCGCCGACAGCCGGGTGCTGCCCGATCTGCTGCACGGGCGCGAGACCCGGGTGTGGGGCGATCAGGCGTATCGCGGCCAGCGCGCGGTGATCCGCCACAAGGCCCCGCGGGCGCGCGATTTCACCAACCGCCGCTACCGTCATCGCGGCCTCGTCAACGCGATCGAGCGGGCCAAGAACCGTAGCAAATCGAAGGTGCGCGCCAAGGTCGAGCATCCGATCGGGGTCATCAAGCGGGTGTTCGGCTTCGCCAAGGTGCGCTATCGCGGGCTCAAAAAGAACGCGCATCGCCTGATCGTGACCTGTGCGCTGGCCAATCTGTTCATGGCGCGCCGGCATCTGCTGCGTTGCCAAGAGGCGTAGTGTGTCCAAGCCACTCCAATACCCGCGCAGATCGGCCAACACCGCCCGAGGGTGTGCCATCTCTCGTCTGTCACCGGCTGAGGAGCTCGCTTCGTGACCGTCATCCGTGCGCCGAACCCTTGTTCAGACGTTCCCTTAGACACGCCGAGGAGGCATATGACGTTTTATCTGTCAGGACCGTCGCCAGTGCTTTCTGCATGCTTAGCGTCTGCATCTCGCACCCGCAGATAGCCAATGGCGCGCGCTCAGACCCGCCATCCATTGTCAACCCCGTCGACTACGTGGTCCAACACGCGTGCAGCACAGCCGGCGATTTTCTGAATTGCGCCGGTCCACTACATGCGCAGTCGACTGCTGAGGTCGCCCGATATCGCAAGCGTGATCTGCCCGCCCCCACCGGCTATCAGATCGGCGACTGCACGCTCAATGACGACGGCTCGATGCCGTGCGAGTTTTCTTACCCTCCCTTTGGTCCATTTGTGGTCGCGAATGGTGATGGCGGTGAACTCTACGTGACCGACCCGAACGGCACCACGCGCGTGAAAGAGACGCAGGATGGCAGTAAGATGGGGGTGCTACAACACTTCACTGGGCCAGAATGCGGCGCTGATGGCTGGGTGTCTTTCAGAGACGATCCTCCGACCGGCTCATGGGCTTCGACTGTAGCGCGGTTGAATGACACGCCGACCACGACATGCCCCCCCAGGTTAAACAAGGCGTTTACACGCTGGCGCTTGGAAAATATTCCCTGGACGTTTTATGAGGCGACATCCTCACTGACAGTGACGCTGCCGACGATCATTTCCGAGCACTACGGCGCGGCCACTATCGAGGACGCGAGGTCTTTGGAGCGCTTCTACTACGCCAAGAGCGCCGGCCGCGTTCGATGGTCTGCCTGGACGAAAGCCACGCCGACCGGCTCGCAGCTTTCGGTGCGCTGCCCGGCTGTGGCCTTCGACGTAGCGCCCGATAATGCCGGGTGGCACCTGTCGGACTGCCGCACTTGGACAGCGATCGAACCCGCTCCCGCCGGCTGGACCGCGGCGATGTACAGCTGGCCGCCGTGAACTTCATACACGTGCTTCCGCCGCATTAATCCACGTGAGATCTTACTGTCACCCTCGCTAATCATTCTTCGCTAGGCGGGTTGCCAAGTAGACTTAGATTTAAGAGACCAAAAGGGCGATTATATACTTTACTATATGACAGCGTTCATCTCAGTCGCCGCCCCCGTCGAGGCCTTGACCGAGCGAGCGCGCTGCCGCGCTGATTTGGTCGGTGAACGGTATCTCACAGGACATGGATCTCGGCGCATTGCCGCCTTATTTTAGGACGACGACTCGTGCCCAGCCGGCCGACCGAGGCGAGCTCGAAACGCTACCGGACGCGGGGTCGCGTCGCCGGAGACCCTGTCAGGATCGTCTGCGCTGTTTCTTGGCCGCTGGCCAGCGCCGCCTCGACCGTGCCCATAACCGGACCGGCATAGAGCGCCTCGCCAGAAAAGAATATGGCCTCACCGTTCGATTTTCGCAGCAGCGACTGCGCTTCGCGTGTCCTGGGTGTGGCGTAGGAATAAGCGCCGCGCGCGAACGGATCGTTGCCCCAGTTGATCGCTCGCGCCGCGACGAGATTTCGCCCGATGCGGTCCGCAGGTAGATCGAAAATCTCGCCGAGCGAGGCGAGCCCCGTGTCGATGAGTTCGGCCTCGGCAAGTGACGACACCCTGTCGGCCTTGGGACCGGCCAACCAGCCGGTCAGCACCGGATATCTGTCTGGATACTGGGTCCACCAGGTCGGGACCGTGGCATCGGAAAGCAAGAAAGACAGATCGCTCAGATCTCGCCCGCCATGATCGGCCCACCACTTCGTGGCGAAGCGAAACAGAATTTTGACGACGTTGCCGAACCCGATATCGTCAGTGGCTGCTGCCCGCTCGCGCGCCGTCGACGGAAGCGCGATTTCGGACAGGAGCGGAGGTGGCACGGCGAGGATCGCGGCGTCGGCCTCGAACGCGGCGCCGTCACGACAGCGCACGGTAACCCGCCCGCGGGCCTCGTCGATCGCCGTTACCGCCGCACCGAGATGGAGTGCCGCTCCACGCTTGCAGCATTCGGATGATAGATGGTCGATCAGCTCGCCGTAACCTTTCGCGATCCGTCCGTGTTCGCCGTCGTCCCGGGCCATCCATTCGTCGCGAAGTGCCAGAGTGCTGGCGCGGCGCGGGTCAGCCGCATCGTAGCCCTCGACAGTCCGAGTGATTGACCGCCGCAGCTCGTCGTATCGCCGATCGGCAAAATGCGTCTGCAGAAATTCGGCGATCGGAAGATCGGCTTTCACCTCGCTCAGAGCCTGGTAGAACCGACCTAGATGAGGCTGCGCAGGCTCGTTGGGCAATAACTTGCCGGTGCGAGCACTCCATCGCGTGCCGCCGCGCGGCAACAGCGAAATCTGCCCTTCGCGCATCACAGCTCGCGTCACCGGCGCGGCGCCGTGGACAAATTCAGCGCCGCCTTCAGCCGGGTAGCCAAATTCCTCGGCGGGCAGCGGGTAGATGCGGCCGCCACATCGGTCTCGCGCCTCAAGGATCGTGACTCGTTTGCCCGCACGCACCAGCTCGCGGGCCGTCATCAAGCCGGCAGCGCCAGCACCGACGACCACAATATGCGCCAGATCAGGAGAGGCCATCGATTACCCTTCAAGACCAACCATCATACCATCGTCCGAGAGCCGAGGCCGTGACCGATGCTAGTCGGGTGGCTGCCGGCGATCGACCCGCGCTTCTGGAACCGTTCGAAGTACACGAGATCGTCAAGGAATTTGCGTTCCTTCGGCAGCCACCGCCTTTTGAACAGCGGGACGCACCAGCATGCGCGCACGATGTTCCATGACGCGGGGCACGTTGGTGGTGTCGACGCCGTCGCCTTCTATCCAGGAAGCGATGGTGAACAGGTACGGATCGCAGATCGTGTACTGGCCACCCATTACCCACGGGCCCTTCATCAGTTTGTGCTCGATCAGCTCAAAGCATTCCGTCACGTTCGCCGGCACTTTGCGCTTCATTGCCTCGATCGCTGCAGCGTCATCGGCCCACCGGGCGCCCCGCCTGCCGTGCGCATGCGCGATATGCACCGTCGAACAAAGATAACTGTTGAACTCCTGAACCCGCGCAAGGGCGAAGGGATCAGCGAGCGGGGCGAGTTCGGCCTTCGGAAAACGCTGCGCTACATAGCACAAGAGTGCCGGCGTTTCAGTAAGAGTGCCACTTTCGGTTACCAATGCGGGTACGCGCCCTTTGGGGTTTACCGTTAGGTATTCGGGGCTCCTCTGGCCTTGGGAACGGAAATCGACCAGAACTGCCTCGTACGGCGCACCAGCCTCCTCAAGCGCGATATGTGTCGCGAGCGCACACGTGCCGGGGGCGTAATAAAGTCTGAACATGTTGTTCGTCCTTCCATCGACCACGGACCCCGCTCAGCGCGCCGTCCCTTTCGGCGGGATCCGGCAGACCTGTGCCGACCGTCCGCAGATCATGTGATTTGGCTGGCGAACCGGCATTTGCGGATTCGCTCGCCGAGTGGATTTTCCTGGCGTGCTCCGAACTCCGCCCCTCATTCTCGCAGCAGCGCCGCGACCTGGTCGAGACTTCGAATGCGCGCGTACATTTTCATCGCCTTGTCGAGGCTGTGGGCGTGGGCGGCCGGGTCGCTGCTCCAGCAGCATTCGCGCACCACGACAGACGCGAGGTCGAGGTTGAAGGCTTCGCGCACACTCGTCTCGACGCCGCGATTGGTGGCACCGCCACCGATAATGATGGTGTCGCGCCGCAGCATGTGCAGCAGCTCGGCCACGCCCGTCCCGTAGAAGGCGCTCGGCCGGCGTTTGAGAAAGACGTAATCATCGGGTCGCGGCACGATCTCTTCGGGGAAGCCGGCCTCCGGCGAGCCCTCGATACCATTGGTCAGCGGCGGCACGCCGGTCTCCGCCGAAAGGTCGGTCGGCAGCAAGACAACGTCGGCGCCATCGGCGCGGCTGACCGGCGTCGTATAGATCACCGGCACGCCTGCCGCCCGCGCGACCGCTATCATCCGCACCCAGGCATCGAGCACCGGGCGCATCGTAGCCCTGCGTGCAGAATCCGACGGAGTCAGCGCGCGCCGGCAGACGTCGTAAGCGATCAGTGCCGCCCGGCGCCGATCGATATGTTCGGATTCGGCCATCGCCACCTCCTCGGGTGAGGGAGAACTGCCCCGAACGTAACCGCGCGACGGCCGAAATCAAACGGCTTCGCAAAGGAAACCATGACCACAACAATTCCGGTCCCCGCCAGTTGCCGGAACTGGCATGACTTCGACGGTCAATTTCGTCCGCCCTTCCCGACGCGCGCTTGTCACCCGTCCGGTTCGGCCCCTTAGCGGTCAGCCTGCGACGGCACCGGCAACGCGCTCATTGGTATAGCGTCAGCCGCCGCGGACTTGAGATTACATTCTGCCCGGTCCCCTGTTGGTTGATTTCTCGACCCGTTTGAGCGTATCTTTCCCGTTCTCCGTCTGGATCTAAGATAGCGGCTCGCGCACGACAGGACACGGCATGACCGGCCAACTTAGCAAGTTTCAGGTATTAGGCTTATACGGATTCAAAAATTTCCATGTAACGCTGAGCGATAATGCGTTAATTATCGTCGGCGAGAATGGTTCCGGAAAAACTACGCTACTTCGCATGCTGTTCTATTTTCTTTCTGGTAGATGGCAATCTCTCGTGCAGTTTCAATTTAAGTCCATTTTAGGACGAATCGACAACGAAATATTTACCATCAACCGCGAAGAACTCGTCAAGGCGTTTAGCCGGCGCGATCATCGCTTCTTCGCGAGCTTTCCGAGTGTAATTAGAAACCGCCTCCGCGACATGATTGCGCATGGTCAAATAGACCGCATTCCAGACGAACTGGCTCGGATGGGGCCGCGCTACGGGATTCCATCCCACGTGCTGGAGCGCGACTTCATGAATTATATGAATGATGGGTTAGGTCTTGATGAGGGGGTGACTGCTTCTCTTAAAGCAGTAAGAGATAGAATGAATTAGAATTCAATCAACGATTGGTGCTCAAATTTTGTATTTACCAACCTATAGACGGATTGAACGAGAGCTCAGCAGTATTTTTGAAGGTGCCGACTCGGAGGACCTTCGTCGCTATAGGCAGCGACAACCTGAAACCGCTCAGTCGTACATTGAGTTGGTCGAGTTCGGCATGAAGGATGTTCAACAGGCAGTGGATAATGCCGTCGGAGCAATAAGAGATTTTGCCAGAGAAAACCTAAATCGCCTAACGCTCAGTTATTTGAGTGATGTGGTCAATCAGACGTATCTAACCGTGGATATGGGTGCGCTAGCTTTAGTCCCAGAAGATACCGTGCGATCAGTGATTAACAGGATCGATGACACAATTCTATCTCGTGAAAGCAAAGCGCACCTGTCTAAAGTTATAGGCTCTCTAGGCTCCAAAAAAGATGCCACAGAACACGATCGGCTTATCTACCATTATTTCTCAACAATATTGCGTTTTCAAGAATCATTGCAAGCAAGAGAAAAACCCGTTTCAGATTTTTGTGACCTGTGCAGTGAATATATATCTGACAAGCAATTCATATATAATAGCTCAACTTTTAGTTTCTCGATAGTTTCGGCCACTAAGGAAACAGAATCGAACAAGATTGAGCTTGCAGATTTGTCGTCGGGTGAGAAGCAAATAGTTTCATTGTTCAGCCACTTATATCTTTCCGGGACTGAGAGGTTTTTCGTATTGATCGATGAACCCGAGCTTTCCTTATCGGTTCCCTGGCAACGACGGCTTCTGCCTGACATTCGGCGGGGCGAGTTTTGTTCGGGCGTTGTAGCCGTCACCCACTCTCCGTTCATCTACGACAATGAACTCAAGCCATACGCCCGGTCGATGGGCGAATTTGTTACTGACTGACGAGGCGAGGCGTCTCGTCGTGGACATGTTGAATATACATGCGGAAGCGCTGGAAACTAGTAGCGGCCCGTACCACGAATTTCTTCTTATGTATAAAGAGTCGATGCCCGTTGTCTATGGCTTCGTCGAAGGGATTGAGGATCCAAGCTTTTACCGAGGTTTTATAGAAAATATTTTGCCTGACGGATGGACCGTCCGGTTAATTCGTTCCCGCAATCGACGAGCAGTTCTCGGTATTCTTGCAGCGATGCCCTGGGGTCGCTTCGCACGAAGCCGCATTTGCTTTTTCGTAGACCGCGATCTATCCGAATATTTAGATGAAGAAGCAATCGAGGCAGATAATCTGTACGGAACTGACAATTATTCGATCGAAAATGATGTGGTGAATGGGGCCGCTTTCGAGAGGGTTATCGAAGAAATATTCGGCATAGTAGAGATGACCGAAGAAGAACGACGATCTATTTTGGATCAATTTAACTGCAACCATCAATGTTTTTGCGAGGCAATGGCGCCCATAATGGCGCAGATTCTTGTATGGAGGCGGGATGGAACCCCAGCGTCGTTGGCGAATATCAAACTTTCGCCGCTGTTTGTGTTCAATGATGGTAGGTTAGGTACTAGTGGCACGTACCCTTCTGCCATGTCTCGTGCAAGGTACGCTGCCCAGTGCATAGGCTTATCGCCATCGCACGAAAAGGTACTCTCCGCCGCGGAGGCGGAGTTTCGTGCGATAGAAGGAGTTTCGCGCTTCGTCAGAGGTAAATATCTGCTTTGGCTATTTGTAGAATCTGCAATCACTTTGCATGGATCTGTTGCCCGTTATTGCGCTCGTTACACAAGACCGCCTCGACTACACGTTACCTTGGGGGCAGGTAATGCGATGACAATCATCGCTCCACGTGCCAGGATTCCCGCTTCGCTTCGGGAATTCATTGGAAGAAATTACATGAGTTACATACGCGGTGTGGGAGCTGTGGCGTGATTTAGCACGCCGGACGGCTTCAGTCATTCCCGCGTAAAATCCGCTGTCGGCGCGAAGCGGCGGTCTGTGCGGATCCGGTGCGGTCTGTCTAGGCCAGCGCCAGCTTACGATACCCGTCTGCCATCGCTGCGTCGCAATGCGCGCGAAAGGCAGGGTGGCCGCCGCTGTAGCGCATGATCTTACGAGTCTGCTTGCCCTCGACGTTGCGATTGACGCCGGTCATCCATGAATCGATCTCGTTCATCAGCAGCCCCGCCCAGCGCCTTGACGTGGTCGGTCCAGTCGGCGATTCCGGCGGAGGTGGCCTCGATGCGGGTCAGGCCCCGATCCTGGGTAAAGCGCACTAGGCCAGTCACCCACTCGACGCTGTATTCGGCGGCGCGCAGAAAATTGCCGAGCCCAGCATGCGGGCCCATCACCATCGGCATGTTGGAAAGCCTTCGACCAGGATGCCGAGACAGGTCTTCCTGACGCCCGAGTTGGACCACCTGAGAGTTGCGCTTCCGACAATGCCGGGTGACGCGCGGCGTCGCGGGCCCGGATCAGCGGCCCGCGACTGCGCCCGCCCGCGTCAGTTCATGCCGTAAAAGCCCAGCGCGCCGCCGGCCAACACCTGGTGCCTCGCCTCGGGCGACAACGGCCCGAGCCGCTCGCGGACCATGTCAGGCGCCCCCGGGAAAAACCCGTCCTGATGCGGATAATCGGTCGCCCACATGATCTTGTGCGGGCCGATATAGTCGGCCAGCACTGCGATGCTGTTCTCGACCGGCTCGAACGAGATCCAGCAATTGCGCTGAAACAGCTCGCTCGGCCGCATCTTCGGGGCGGTCTCGTTGAAGCCGTGGTCGTCGAAATGCCGGTCCATGCGGTCGAGCCACGGCGCCATCCAGCCGCCGCCCGAACTCGAGGAATGCGACGCGCAATCGCGGGTGACGATCGACCACGCCGCCCCAGATCACGCTCATCGCCGCCAGCATCATCTCCATCGTGTGGCTGATCATGTGCCGCGCAGCGCGGTCCGCCGCGAAGCGGTCGACGCCGACGGTGGGCATCGCGTTGGTCGAGCCCTCGTGAAAGCCGATCGAGAAGTCGAGCTCCTCGGCCATTGTCCAGAACGGCTCGTACATCGGGTCGCTGATCATTTTGACGCCGTGATACGGGTTCGGCCGCAAGAACCCGCCGCGCATCCCGAGCGCTTCGCGCGCGTAGCGCATCTCCTCGATCGCCAGCTCGACCGACTGCATCGGCAGCATCGCCACCCCGAACAGCCGGTCGGGGTAGGGCTTGCAATAATCGGCGAGCCAGCGGTTGTAGGCACGGCACATCGCGGCGGCGAGCTCGGGGTCCGCGACAGCGCCGGCGAAGAGGCCAAGGCTCGGGTACAGGAAAGCGGCGTCGATCCCGTCGGCATCCATGTCGACGATGCGCGCGTGCGGGTCGAACCCGCCCTTCTTCCCTTCGGCATATTTGAGGGTGTCGGGCTTGACCACACCCTGCCGGACGCCGACCGAGCCGAGGCTGCCGATCCCCCGCGGGTTGCCCAGCAGCTTGCCCTCGACCGTGAGGCGCTCCTTGCCGTTCTCGTCGATGGTAAAGCGCGGGCGGCGCTCGCGGAATTTGGGATCGATGTATTCGTCCCAGAGATCGAGCGGCTCCAGAATGTGGCCGTCGGCATCGACTACGTCATAGGCGCGGGTCATCGACATTTCCTCCGATGCAATCCGATCGTGCGGCATGGTAGCGCAGCCGCATCTGCGGCGCGAGGCCGAACGCAATGCTCAAATAGCAAGACCTGAACGCTGATGGCCGCAGGGTCGTTGTCGCTGGTCGGCTCGGGCGGGTGGAGAGCGGCCGATAGGCTTGCCGACGATTTGTGGAAAACCATTATTTATATGGAAAATAGACCTCATCCACCGGCCAATCTTGTAATCATGATTGACACCCGTTCGATGACGTGGAGTAGTGGAGCCTGGCGAAGCATCGTGACGCGCCGAGGCTGACGCCACCAAGAGAGCGCCCAAGATCGAAGGAGCCCAATCATGCCGCTGGATGTTGCTGTAGCCCCGACTACCCTCACATCGACCCTCCATTACCTGAAGCGCGGCGCCGAAAAGCCGGCCTATTATCGCATCGAACCACCGCCCGGGGTACCGCGCGCGAACGGCATCGACGATCCGCACGAGGTCACGATAGAGGACGCGCGCGGCCGCGAGTCCGAGTTCACGCTCGACCGCAACGGCTTCGCCCTGGTCAAGGCGCCAACCGCGGTATCCGATTTCTATGATCCCGAGCAAATCAAGCGCGTCTACTACCCCGAGGTCGAGCAACTCTTGAAGGACAAGCTCGGCGCCAGCCGCGTTTTTGTGTTCGACCACAACGTGCGCAACGCCACCCGGGAAGGCTTGGCCAAGCCCTCGCGGCAGGTGCACAATGACCACACGGTCAACTCAGCGCCGCGCCGGGTGCGCGACCATCTCGGCGCCGACGCCGAGGAGCTGCTGAAGCACCGCTTTGGCATCGTCAATGTGTGGCGGCCGATCCGTGGACCGGTGCAGGATTCGCCGCTGGCGCTGTGCGACGCGCGCAGCTTTACCGACGACGATCTGATCGCCAGCGATCTCGTCTATGCCCATGTGCGCGGCGAGACCTCACGGGTCGAGTATAACCCGAAGCATCGCTGGTACTATTTCTCGAACCAGCAGCCCAACGAGGTGCTGTTCATTCGGGTCCACGACAGCGCCAATGACGGCCGCGCCCGGCTTGTCGTTCCACACCTCCTTCGAGAACCCGCTGACCCCCGACGCACCGCCGCGGGAAAGCATCGAGGTGCGCAGCTTGGTGTTCTTCCCGCCGGCTGCCTGACCCCGTCTCCTGACTGGGCCGCCTTGCTCCGAGCGCATTCGGGGCAGGGCGGAGGGCTGAGCGGACAAGCCTATATCGGATCGCGCCGCCGACGCGGTGTCGGGAGGTCTTCGTTGAGCGGGGACTAAGTCACGCCCCGATAGACGTCGCCCCGGGTCATTACGAAGGCCACGCGCTCGAGTACAGACACGTCGTCGAGCGGGCTCGAATCCACCGCGATGACATCGGCCGATTTGCCCGGCGCAATCGTTCCAACTTCGTCGGAGAGGTCGAGCAACTTGGCGGCATTGACCGTCGCTGCTTTGATCGCTTCGCCGGAGGACATTCCTGCTTCGACCATGTAGCCGAACTCGCGTGCGTTCTGTCCGTGCGGCCCCACACCCATATCCGTGCCGAACGCGATCTTTACGCCGGCCTTGTGCGAGCGGGCGAGGGCCTCCTTGATCTTGACGCCGACAATCATCGCCTTCTCGATTTGGGCTGGCGTCAATACGCCGTCGGCCTGCGCCATCTCCAAGACCGTGACGCCGGCAATGATCGTCGGTACGTGAAACGCGCCTTTGGCGATGAACAGCTCGAGCGAGCGATCGTCGAGGAAGCTCCCATGCTCGATCGAGTCGACCCCGGCTTCGAGCGCCGCATTGATGCCGGCGGCGCCGTGCGCATGGGCGGCGACGCGCCGGCCCAGGCGATGAGCCGTTTCGATGATCGTGCGGATTTCGTCGTCGGTGAATTGCTGGTCGAGGCCGGCCTTGATGTTGGAGAGCACACCACCGGTCGCTACAAACTTGATCGCGTCGGCGCCATGGCTGACCTGGCGGCGCACCGCGCGGCGACATTCGTCGACGCCGTCGCAAATTCCCGAGGTGGATTGCACGCAAGCGCAAATATCGTGGCGATAGCCATAGGTCTGGCCATGACCGCCGGTCGGCGAGAGAATGGCGCCGACGCAAAGAATTCGCGGCCCGGCGACCTTCCTCTCGGCGATGGCGGCCCGCAATGCGAAAATAACATCGGGATTGCCGGCAGCGCCGACGTCGCGCACGGTCGTGAAACCGGCGCCCAGCGTGACGGCCGCGTGATGCGCCGCATTGAAGCCGACCTTGGGATCGGAATCTTCGACCCTGCGCAGTCTGGATTCCCGGTCGAGCTGCGATGTCAGGTGCACATGGCAATCGATGAGGCCGGGAAGGACGAATTTCCGGCGCAGATCGATCAGCTCACTGCCCGGTGGCGGATCGACGAAGCCGTCCGACACCGCTTTGATCCGCTCCCCGTCGATCAGAATGCTCTGCTCCGACTTGGGCGGCATGTCCGGATCAGCGAGCAAAAAGCCGGCATGGATAACCTTTGTCTTGGCCGACCTTGTTGAATTGTTTGCCATGCCCTCCCCGTCTGAAATTGACGAATCTTGCGCTCGACAACTCCATCAGGACATCTATCAAATCGGGGGTCAAGGCCTCGACGGGGATATGGCGAGCCCTGGCGGCGAACCCTCGCGGCGGACCGCGCATCAGGGATGCGGCGGCGTGTCTGGCCGGCTAAGATCAAATTGCCGATAAGTCAACAGATCGACCAAAAAGGTTACAGGGGAAACGCGATGTTGGCCTGGCTGCGCGACCTGACCTCGCGGGAACGCCGCACGATGCTCGCCTGCTGGGGCGGCTGGACCTTGGACGGCTTCGATCAGCAGCTGTACAGCTACGTCGTGCCGACAATCATTGCGGTATGGGGCATATCGACCGGCGCCGCCGGCACGATCGGCACCGTCACCGTCGTGACCTCGGCGTTCGGAGGCTGGTTCGCCGGCTCGCTCGCCGACCGCTTCGGCCGCGTGCGTATGCTGCAGATCGCGATCCTGTGGTACTCGGTCTTCACCTTCCTGTGCAGCTTCGCGCAGAACTTCGAGCAGCTGTTCATCCTGCGCGGCTTGCACGGGCTTGGCTTCGGTGGTGAGTGGGCTACCGGCGCGGTACTGATGGGCGAGGTCATCCGCGACAAATATCGCGGCCGCGGCGTCGGCTTCGTTCAGACCGGCGCGGCCGTTGGCCCGGGCCTGGCGGCGCTCGTCTACGCCGGCCTGTTCGCCATTCTGCCCGAAACGATCGCATGGCGGGCGTTATTCGCGGTCGGCATCTTGCCCGGCCTGTTTGTGCTGTGGATCCGCCGCAGCATTCCGGAATCGGAGGCGTTTACGGAGCGGCGGCGCAGCACCGCGCAGCCTGGGATCGGTCACCTGCTCGCGGCGTTTCGCGGGCCATATCTGTGGCTGACGATAAAAGTATCGCTGATGGTCATGGGGGCGCAGGGCGGCGTCTGGGCCGTCGGCTTCTGGATGCCGACCTATCTGCGCACGGTGCGCCATCTATCGGCCTCCGGCACCGGGCTGTACGTCGCGGTCCAGGCATTCGGGGCGCTGATCGGCTTTGTGATCGGCGCCTATCTAGCCGATGCGATCGGCCGTAAATGCGACCTTCATGATCTCGGCCATCGCGACGATCATCATGGTGTTCATCTATCTTTACGCGCCGGTCGGCTACACCGGACTGCTGCTCCTCGGGATCCCGCTCAACACGGCGATCCTGATGAAGTTCGCACCGATGGGCCCGTTCATGACGGAGCTCTACCCGACCAGCATCCGCGGCACCGGCCAGGGTTTCTGCTACAATGCCGGCCGGGCGGTCGGCTCGGTGTTCATGACCGCGATCGGCTTTGCGACGGTGGTAATGCCGCTCGGGGCAGCGATTGCGCTGTTCTCGACCTTGGCCCACCTGCTGATGATCGTCATGCTGCTGCTGCTTCCCGAGACGCGCGGCCGCGCCATCGCGGACCTTGAGCCCGAGGCGCCGGGCGCGGCGGCATATCCTTCCCGGCCGGCCGTAGGGCGCAGCTAGCCGTGGGCGAGCATGTCGGGTCGCGAGCGCCAGGTGCTGCGCCACCTGACCGAAGCTTTCGCCGCCGCCGAACTGCGCTTTGCGGCACCGAACGTCACGATGCAACAACTGTCCAGCGCAACAGCCGCGTAAGCGAGTTGCGTGCGTCAGGTTCAGCAATTCGCTCCGTGGCTCAGCGATACCTGGTTCAGAACCCGGTCTTCTTTTCGACGCTCCGGAGGATCGTCTTGAAAGAAAGCTCATAATAACGAACCCATCCGGCCGCCCCTTCCGGTCTTTCTCCCATGATCCCCGGAACCTTGTAATCGCTAAATTGTGACAGTTTATAGAGGGTGAGTAGCAGGTGGGAGCAGATAATTCCGAACCCAGCACTAGCGATCAGGAGACAATAGAGCCGTCGGCGGAACGGTGCAGAATACTGATCGGGCTTGACGCATATTGTATAGAACCCCAGAAAAGCCGCGAACTCAACCAATGGGTAGAACTCCATGCGAAACCGAAACGCCATGTACATGTAGGTCAACATCAGAAAAATCGGTATTGAAAAACCGATCATCAGCGCCGCCACTGCGCGGAGGTTCATGAGGTGTCCTTTGCGCACCTGCCGTATTCTCAGAAAAAAGGCCGCTCCCAAGATAAGCAACACCGGGTCCGATAATAGAAAACTTCCCGGTGGTAACTCCACCCCGTCAAGCATTCTAGTCTCAAATTCAGAAAATAAGAAGTGTCCATCCGAGCGGATGATGGGCCATATTGGAACAATATAATATATAACGCCATACCACAACCGATGTATATTGAATTCTCCATACTCCGCGACAAGACCTACTCGATGCATGCGCACATATAAGAATTGAGTGTGAAAATCGGCAAAGACCAGCGGATTCCCCCAGCGCCCGTAATTCACGATGGCGCACAGCATCGAGAACACCAAGAGGATGGCGAACGCGATCAGATTGCGTCTGCATGCCAAGGCCCGGGAGAAGCGCGAGAGCCGATGCGAAATTGGGTTGGCCTCAGACCAGGCGAGAGACATGAGCAACAGCACCACGGCCACATAAAGGCCAAGCCCGGTCGAAACCCGTGTTAGCAGTCCCAGTCCGGCGAGTGTCGCCATGACCGCGGTCAGCCTGGTGGAAAACGCTCGCTGTCTAATCAGGCCGCGCAGTGCGCAATATACGAAGGCAGACGCGAGAGCCGACGACCAATATATCGTCTCCTGATAGATCGAGCTTTTCAAAAACTGGACCTGTGCTCCGCCAAACATCAACGACAGTACAAGAACAATAGACGTGATTACCCTGAGGCGGCTCTTCGGCAACTCGTCCGATATCACCGCCACGCTCGCAAGCTGAAAACCCAGGCCAAGCGTTGCTGCGAGAGCGCAATAGAGACGTGTAACATCGTACCGCAGATTACCGACAGCATATAAAGGCAATCGCAAAACCGCAGGAAAAATCCCGAAATAACTGTAAGTCTTTCCATTACGAACAAAACCCTCAAACCTGATCGCGTGCGGATCGATATCGAACTGTCCACGTAGTAAATGCTCCAACATGCTGTTGAAGCTCATTCCCAGTTCTGTAGGTTCAAAAAGCCGGAAACTATGGCCGGCGATCAAAAAAATGTAATAGATAAATGCGATCACCACCAATACCAGATAATACGCATTGATGCGGATCTTGGCAACGAGCGGCGGAGGACTGGCCTTCGCAAAATCCATATTGCTATTCCCGTTGAAAACCATGCCGTGCCATACCCTTCGAACTTAACGGCCGAGGCGTCGTCTGAGCGATTCGAGGCCTGACCTGAACTGAGCTAAGTCATTTCAGCCGTTGTAGCGTATTCGGTCTGCAAATGACGCCGAAGTGGCGACAAAAAGGTGTGGACGGCAGTGTTATTTCTGGCATGCCCGATCGGTTGGCTCCATTTTCCACCTCATTGGTGTCGCCACAACGAAATTCGATCGCAAGAGCCCCCTTTTTGCACCAAGTATCCAGTGAGAGGCCGAAGCGGAAAGCGCCGATCCTCCTGGCGAGACCCACAATGCCCAATTCATTTTGAAGAGAATCTGAACTTAAAGAGATACACCAGCGCCTTTAGGCCGTCGCGCCAGCTGATCTTCTTTCCTTCATCGTAAGCGCGGCCGTAGTAGCTGATTCCAACTTCGTAGATTCGCCACCGCTTGGCACGAGCGAGCTGTGCGCTGATTTCAATTTCAAAGCCAAAATCATTGGAAGTCAATTTTAGCGTTTGGAGAACTTCACGCGTGAACATCTTGTAACATACTTCGATATCGGACAATGTTTGGTTGTACAACAAGTTAAACAGTAACGAAATAATACGATTTCCCATGTAATGATGAAAATACAGTGAGCGATGCGGGCGACCGTAGAACCTTGACCCATAGACGACATCAGCAACTTTCCGATTGGTTATTAGCGACAGCATACGCGACCAGTCGCTTGGATCGTATTCGAGGTCGGCGTCTTGGACGACGATGACATCCCCCGACGCGCATGCCAATCCGCTTCTGACAGCGGCGCCTTTGCCCCGATTCCGTTCGTGAAAGAGGACGGTAAACGAGAAGCCACCTTCATTTTGTGGGCCGATTGCGGAGAGATCGAGTTCGCCGTCACGATCGAGCGACATGCCGCGCCAGACCCCTTCGGCATCCGCCAGATTCCGCCGCAGCCAGCCGGCGGTTCCGTCGCCGGAGCAATCATCCACCACGATTATCTGTTTGTGGACTTCACGCAACGCCCTCGTAACTTCCAGCAAGATTTGCCCAATTGTATGCATTTCGTTGTAGACGGGGATCACGATCGATAGCACAGGCGCGTACCCCGACGGAGTAGGACCCTGATTCATGAGACCAAGCATTAGCCAATAAGGTAAATCCGCGGTAAACCCTGACGTCACGAACGTCGGAGAGGGCCGAATGGACCCCGCTCTGATAACCGAGCCCCGGCCGCTCAGCCAATGGGGTGCGTTGGAGTCGGCGTCGGGCGCATATCCTCCCCGGCCGGCCGTCGGGCGCAGTTAGCATCGGTGCTACGCCATCGTCAGCACCATCCGGAAGCGCGCGGCGCCCCGCATCATTCGCGCATAGGCCTCCGCCGCGCGCTCCAGCGGCATTGTCTCGATCATCGGACGGACGCCAGTCAGCGCGCTGAAGACGAGCGTGTCCTCCGAGTTGATCGACGCGCCGGCGGCGTGACCCACAACGCTTCGGCTTCCGCCAATCAATTGCAGCGGCGTGACCTGGATCGGCTCGGGGTCGACGCCCACCACGATAAGCCGGCCGCGCACCGCGAGCCCATCGATCGCGGGCGTCATCGCCTTGGCGCTGGTGACGGTGGCCAGCACGGCCCGCGCGCCGCCGAGGCGGTTGAGTGCCGCCGCCACGTCCTCGCTCGCATTGTCGATGAAGTAGTGCGCGCCGAGCTTGCGGGCGAGCGCCTCCTTGTCGGCGCCGCGTGCGATCGCGACGGTGCGGAAGCCGAGCTTGTTCGCGAACTGCACCCCGAGATGACCGAGGCCGCCGATCCCCAGGATCGCGACCACGTCGCCCGGCATCGCGCCGCTGTGACGCAGCGCGTTGAAGGTCGTAACCCCGGCGCAGAGCAGCGGGGCGGCGTCGGCGGCCGCAAACTCATCCGGGATCGCAGCGAGCGCGTCGGCGGGGGCCACCATCGCCTCGGCATAGCCGCCGTCGTACGAAATACCGGGAATGCGCAGGTTGCGGCAATCGATCAGCCAGCCGCGCCGGCACGGCTCGCAATACCCGCAATGCCCGCCAAACCAGCCGACCCCGACCCGCTGCCCGGTGCTCCAGCCGGCCACGCCGGCGCCGACTGCGTCGATCACCCCGGCGATCTCGTGCCCGGGGATGCGCGGGAAGGCGAGTCCGGGCCATTGCCCTTCGACGGTGAGACTGTCGCTGTGGCACACGCCGCATGCCTCGATGCGGACGCGAACTTCGCCTCGCGCCGGCTCGGGCACGTCGCGCTCGACGAGTTCAAGCGGGCCGCCGCCCCGCGCCACCTGCACCGCCCGCATTTTTGCCATCACCGCCTCCTGGCTAGGTCAAAACGCCTTGCACGATCCGTCGCACTCATCGGGGAAGAGACTGTGGCCGCAGGCGCAAGGGCCACGATGACCCGCGGGTTTGGTGTCGGCCGCCGGGGTGGGCTGCGCTGGCAGCTTCTCCCGCCGCAACTCCTCCATGCGAGCACGGATGGTCTCGAAATCGTCGGCGGCCCGGGGCCGTGACATCAAATCCTCCTGAACCCCCAGCGACATGCGTCAGCACCGTTCGCCAATCAGAGGGCTCCTTTGGGGTCGAAACGGCCGTTCCCAATCTCGCGCCGTTAACGCGTCCGAGGCCCTCGATGTCAAGCGGCTTTTGGACGCCGCCTCCCGCATCCGACGCGACGGACGCGGTGGTAATCCAGGCCATCAACTGTCCGATTTTCCCTGCTGGCCCGCGGCGAGGCTCATGTCCGGAGCAAACGGGCCGGACTCGACGACGACGTCGCGGATCGTTCCGCCGTAGCGGAAAATGCCGTGGCGTTCCCACAATACCCAATCGACCGGAGCGCGGCGATCGAGACCGATGTCGAGCCCCTCGTGAAACCCGCCCATCAGGGTCGGGCTGAGATCGTGCCACTCGCCGGTGTCGCTTCGATCGAGAACCAGCCGGCCGCGGCCGCGCCGTCTGCCGAGCGCCTCGAATTCTAGCGCAGCACTGCGTTCGCCCTCCGGCACCGCAGGGCCGGCCAAGGTGTGAAATCGGCCAAACCCGTTATAGGTGAGTCGCAAGGTGCCGTCCTCGATGTAAAGCAC
Organism: uncultured Alphaproteobacteria bacterium; assembly: GCA_963774345.1. Lineage (GTDB taxonomy): Bacteria > Pseudomonadota > Alphaproteobacteria > ATCC43930 > CGMCC-115725 > AP-15. Next base: position 122,470 of record CAVZFB010000065.1, on the reverse strand, counting down.
CAGACCCCCGGCGACGTCGCCGATCGCGAACAGCACGCCCTCGTCGGCGGCACCGTGCCGAAAGCGCGCGGTGATGGCGAAATTCCGGTTGCCGATCAGCGGAGCGATCACATTGCGGTGCACGGTCTGGCCGTTCGGCAGAAACCGTCGGCGACCGATGGCCGCAGGCCGCTGATGCGGCGGCACCTCCAGGAATTTTTGCGCCGGTGTGCGGTTGTCGAGCGGGTAGACCATGTTCGCCCAAGCGGCCGCGTCGAACGCCGCGACCAGCTCCTCGAGCTTTTGCGGGTGCTGGCGGCGCAAATCCATGCTCTCGGAGAAATCCTCGGCATGGGCGTGCAATGTCCAATTGTCGAAATCGATGGCCTCGCCTCGCTTTTGTAGCGAGACCGCGACCCAGCCGTCGCGGTAATAGGCCCGGTTGGCCCAGCATTCGTAATACTGCTCGCTGCGCGGCGCCGGTGCATCGCCATTCCGCAGCACCGGCGCCAGGCTCTTGCCCTGCATCGGCTGGGCGGGGTCGCCGTGCGATGTTTCGAGAGGCGGCACACCCGCGAGATCCAGCAGGGTCGGCATTATGTCGATCACATGGCCAAACTGCCGACGGACGGCCCCGAAATCCTTGAGCTTATCGGGCCACGAGACGACAAAGCTGACCCGTCGCCCGCCACCGCCGGTGTAGGTCTTGTAGGATGGGAACGGAGTGTTGGAGACCTGCGCCCAACCCATCGGATAAACGGCGGATCCCCGTCCGGTGCCGATCCAAGCTTCGCGCTTCAGATCGACCTCCACCGGCAATCCCGGCAGCCCGGCATAGCGCCGGTTGAAATGCAGTGCGCCGGCGGGCCCGGCGGAATTGGTGCCGCCATTGTCGGAAGTGAAGACAAAGATCGTGTTGTCGAGCTCGCCGAGCTCTTCGAGCAACGCCACGAGGCGGCCGATATTCTGGTCGGCGCAGTCAAGCATTGCGGCATAGGTTTCCATGTGCCGCGCAAAGAGGCGCTGCTGGTCGGCGGGAACATCGTCCCAGGCGGGCACTGCCGGATCACGCTCGGCAAGCCGGCTCCCCGCCGGGACCAACCCCATCGCTATCTGGCGCTGAAAGCGCGCGGCGCGGACCGCGTCCCAGCCGGTATCGTACCGGCCGCGGTATTTCGCCAGATCTGCTTCCTTGGCTTGTAACGGCCCGTGCACGGCATTGTTGGCGACATAGAGAAAGAACGGCCGGGTCGGGTCCTGGTTACGGATCTCGGCCACGAAGCCGATCGCCTTTTCCATCCAATCGTCGGTCGCGTAGTAGCCCTCGGGATAGGCGTCGATCGGCGCGACGGTGTTGTTGTAGACGATGCGCGCCGGAAAGAAATACCCGGTTTCGCCTTCGAGAAACCCGTAGAACCGGTCGAAGCCGCGATGGGTCGGCCAGGTGAGATTAGGCGCGGCGCCATCCGTCGAATTGTGCCACTTGCCGACCGCGGCCGTCGCGTATCCGGCCGCGCCCAGGGTTTCGGCGATCGTCGGCGCGTCGAGCGGAATGTCCCCGAAATAGCCGGGGAAGCCCGGATTGTTGTTGGCCAGCCACCCGGTCGCCACCGAATGCGCGTTGATCCCGGTCAGCAAGGCGGCGCGCGCCGGCGAACAGATCGGATGCGTCGTGTAGTGGCTAAACCGAATGCCCCGGCCGGCTAGCGCATCGATGTTGGGGGTGGCGATTTCCGAGCCGTAACAGCCGATATCCGCCCAACCCATATCGTCCATCAAGACGATCACGATGTTCGGCGACCCCGGCGGCGGGCGCACCGGCAAATTCCAATGCGGCTCCGATTCCTCGCGAGTTCGCCCGATCTTGCCACGAAAGCCTGGATAGCCCCGGTGCTCGCTGGTGATGACGATGTCCTCCCGCTGTCCGCTACGCCACTGATGCGCGGTATAGCGCGTCCGATTATAATCAATTGTCCCTAAGCGGTCGTGAGAACCTCGTCCGAAGCGTCGCCTTCCGACCCGTGGGCTACCGTCACCGCGCCGTTGTCGCCGCCTTTGCCAAAAGATGGTACAAACCGACACGGTGCCGCGACGAGGCCAAAACCTTCCCAGGCAATATGACCGAAGGTTTGCCGCCGCCGATGATCAGGGTGCCGGGCCCATTGAACAACATCACGCCCTTGCCGTTCGGGGCAAACGGTGCTCCTCGCGGCGTGATCAACAGGTCCTGCAGCCCCTCGTTCTCGAGGTCCCAGTTGCGTACCGGACCGGTGTCGAGATGGATGAAACCGGAACGCGGGTACCAGCCGACGCCGCCGCGCCGCATCGCGCGCGCCGCGGCCATCGCGTCGGCAAGCCTGGTGGGGAACCGCACATCGAGCGCGCGGCCGTAAAGATGCTGGCTGTTCTCGGCAACCCCGAAGGTGGTGCGGGCTAGCATTGCGTTGGTTTCGGGCGTGCGAAAGGCCGACAGGATGACGGCACTGGTCTGGCCCGTAGCCGCCATGACGTTCGCGAGAAAGTCGATGACGCCGACGTCGATGCTGGTCATCCGGCCGGAATGCTGATCGCGCAAGAAAACGCACAATTCATCCATTACCCGCGGGATCGGGCCATCGGCGTCGCGATAGGCGCCATCGAAAGTGCCACCCGTATGGGCATCGATAAGCCGCAATCGGGGTAACCCGCGCACAACCGGCGTCGCCCATCCACGATAGGGTGCCGCACTCAACAATGCAGCCGCCCGCAACAGAAAGCGCCGTCGGTTCATCGGAATATCTTAGGCGATGGATCACGCGGCCATCCTCCCCCGCTCGCCGCGGCCGACATTCTCAGTCCGACCCGTAGAGCTTCAGCTCCCGCACCCGCTCCTTGATCGCTGACAGATCAGCATTCGCTGTCAGCACATGGATCATCATGCCCTTGTGCTCCCGCCACGGCCCTCACATCGTCTCGTGTTCTGCTCCGGATGCGGGGCGTTCTTTAATCGCGAGCGCAATTGCAAGGGTTTGGCTATGCTGCCCCATTGGTACGGCCGAACCTCTCAGGCGATCTTGTGAGAAAGCCCTCCGTCGACAACCAGTTCAAGGCCCGTGACATATTTCGACTCGTCCGAAGCAAGATACAGGCAGGCATAGGCAACGTCCCAGGCATCGCCCATGTGGCCCATAGGGCATTGGGCGTCACGAATCCTCCACATCTCCTCGACATCGCCTTTGCCGTATTCGGCGGCAAGTCCGACTGATTTCTCGACCATCGGGGTCTTCATAAGACCGGGGAGGACTGCGTTCACCCGGATGTGTTTCGGTGCGTACTGCACGGCGGTGGTGCGCGTCAGGTGATTCATCCCTGCTTTCGTGACGTAGTAGGTGGCATAGGGCACGCCCGAGTAGCGGATGCCCGCGACTGAGGAAATGTTGATAATCGGGCCTCCGCCCTGTTTCTCCATGATCGGGATCACGTGCTTCATTGTCAGATAGCAGCCCTTGAGGTTCACGGCGAAGACCCGGTCCCAATCCTCCTCCGGCAGCTCGACGACCCCTCCGACATGGGCAAGGCCGACATTATAGTCGACCACATCGATCCGACCGTAGGCATCCGTGCACGCCTTCACCATGCGCCGGATGTCGTCATGGCTGCTCACATCGGCGCGGATGGCTTTCGCGGTGCCGTTCTCCCTACCGATCAAATCGGCGGTTTCGTTCGCGGCGGCTTCATTCACGTCGGCACAAAGCACCTTCGCCCCTTCGCGGGCGAATAGAGTTGCCGCTGCCTTGCCGTTTCCCCAGCCTGGCCCGACCGACCCCGCTCCCACCACTAGCGCGACTTTGTCCTGTAAACGCCCGGTCACGGCTTCCTCCAAGCTCTACGATCCGCTTCAAGCTCTCTTTCGAAATCCCGCAGTTCCTACCTGGTTGCTGTCGGCAATCCGGTTCTCTGTGATTACGCCATGTCCTCAATCGGCGGCGGCTTGTTCGCGGCGCCGCTCATAGCGGCGGGCGGGGGTGTTGACGGGCTCGGTCAATGGGGCGGCGGCGAAGGAGGCGGCTTTGCGGGCCGGCGGTGCATCGCCGTAGAGGGTGGTGCGCTGACGCGGCCTGCGGCCGATGCCACGGATCAGCTCTTCCATCGCCTCGGGCGGCATCTCCTGGCCGTGCACGGCCCCAGCGGCGCGGGTGATGCTCTCGTTCATCAGGGTGCCGCCCATATCGTTGGCGCCGGCATCAAGGCAATAGGCGGCGCCGCCATAGCCCATCTTGACCCAAGAGGTCTGGATGTTGGTGATGACCGGGTGCAGCGTCAGGCGGGCGACTGCGTGCATCAGCACCGCCTCGCGCCAGGTGGCGCCGCGGCGGGCGTGGCCCTTCAGATAGATCGGCGTCTCCATCGGCACAAACGGCAGCGGCACGAATTCGGTAAAGCCGCCGGTCTTCGCCTGCAACGCACGGATCCGCAGCAGGTGCCGCGCCCAGTGCTCGTAGCGGTCGACGTGCCCGTACATGATCGTGACCGTGCTGCGCAGGCCGACGCCGTGGGCTGCTTCCATTACCTCGAGCCATTGGGCCGTCTTGATCTTGTCGGGGCAGATCACGGCGCGGACCTCGTCGTCGAGGATCTCGGCGGCGGTGCCGGGCAATGAGCTGAGCCCTGCCTCTTTCAGCTCGCGTAGGAAGTCGGAGAGCGTCCGCCCCAGGGTCTTGGCGCCCTGCCAAATTTCGAGCGGCGAAAAGGCGTGGATGTGGATGTCGGGCACCGCCTCCTTGATCGCTCGGCATACTCCGAGATAGGTGGCCCCGGTATATTCGGGATGGATGCCGCCCTTGCAGGCAGACCTCGGTGGCGCCGCGCTCCCATGCCTCTTCGACCCGACGCTGGATCTCGGGGAGATCGAGGTCATAGGGCCGGCCGCGCAGATTTTCGCTGAGCTTACCCTTTGAGAAGGCGCAGAACTGGCAGCGGAAATAGCAAACGTTAGTGTAGTTGATGTTGCGGGTCACGACATAGCTGACCGTGTCGCCGTTGACCCGCTGCCGCAGCCGGTCGGCCGCCTCGCAAACCTGGGCGAAGGCGTCGCCGCGCGCCTGGAACAGGCCCACGATCTCGTCTTCGGACAGAGCTTCGCCGGCCGCCGCGCGGTCGAGCACGGCGGCCAAAGGGGCGCCGGCGGAGGCCGGGCGTATTTTCGTCTCGGCAGGCGGCTCGCTGCCCGAGCCAGCGACCCACGTGTCGGGGCGGGCGAACCCTTCGGCGTCCATCGCTTGCAGCACCGGGGCGCGCAATGCCGGATCGAGCCAGCGCTCGGGTTCGCGCGTGTAGCCGGGATAGATCGCGAGGCGCGGCGCCAGCAGCTTGCCGGCGGCGGCGGTCTGCCGCGCCAGATGGTCGAGCGCGGGCCACGGCGCCTCGGGGTTGACGTGGTCACGGGTGACCGGCGACACGCCGCCCCAATCGTTGATCCCGGCGGCAATCATCTCGGCCAGCGCGCCGGGGTTCAAATTTGGCGGCGCCTGGATGCTCATTTCGGGCCCGAAGACCAGCCGGGCGACGGCAATCGTCCAAAGATGGTCGGCGAGGTCGGGCTCGGGCGCATCCGCCATCCGGGTGCCCGGCTTGGCCCGGAAATTTTGGATGATGATTTCCTGGATATGCCCGTAGCGGTCGTGCAGATCGCGCAGCGCCAGCAGCGACTCGATGCGCTCGCGCCGGGTCTCGCCGATGCCGATCAGGATGCCCGAGGTGAACGGCGCCGCCGCCTCGCCGGCCATCCGGATCGTTTCGAGGCGCACCGCCGGGTCTTTGTCGGGCGAGCCGAAATGGGGACCGCCGCGACGGCGCAGCCGCTCGGAGGCGCTTTCGAGCATGATCCCCTGCGACGCTGATACCTTGCGCAGCATCTCGATGTCGGGGCGGGTCATGATCCCGGGGTTCAAATGCGGCAACAGCCCGGTTTCGCGCAGCACCAGCCCGGCCATCTCGGCGAGGTAGGAGAGCGTGGTCTCGTGGCCGAGCCGGTCGAGCGCCTCGCGGGCCGCGGCGTAGCGCAGTTCCGGCTTGTCGCCCAAGGTGAACAGAGCCTCATGGCAGCCGGCCTCGGCCCCCGCGCGGGCGATCGCCAGCACCTCCTCGGCGCTCAGGTAAACCGGCTCTCCGCGGCGTGGCGGATGGGCAAAGGTACAGTAATGGCAGACGTCCCGGCACAGCTGGGTCAGCGGGATGAAGACCTTGGGCGAATAGGATACGAGGCCGCCATGTCCGGCGTCGCGCAGCGCCGCGGCGAGCGTCATCAACGGCCGTTGATCCCCACCTTCGGTATCGGCGAGCGCCAGGGCCGTGTCAGCGGAAAGACGCCGCGCCATTCGGGCCTCTTCCAAAACCTCGTCGATCGTCATTCCCAAAACTCTCCTACAGGCGCTCCCCGGCGCGCAGCAATGACGGCAACATAGCATTCTCGGCCAGGAATGCGCGCGTGCGCGTGGGCGATGGCTGAAGCGCAAAGGCGGCGAGATCCTCGGGGTTGTCAATGTCGAGCGCGATCCCCGGCAGACGCAGCACGGTCGGCGTTATGCCTTGCGCTTCGGCGGCCCGCAGATGCGGGAAAAAGCTGTCGACCCCGAACCGCAGCGGCACCGCGTCGGGCGGCGAGCATAGGATCGCGTTCGAGCCGCCCTCGTCATGCGACGGAACGATCGTAAACGCGGGCGCCGGGCGGTGCGCCGCAACCAGCTGGCCGATCTCGTCGGCGGTGACGAGCGGGATGTCGCCGGGCAAGGTCAGCATGCCCTCGCGACCTTCGGCCGTCAGCAAACGCGCCGTCGCGGTGACGGCGCCGGTATGGCCGTCGCGGGCGCCGTCTTCGACGAGGCGCGCACCATAGCGTAAGGCCAGCTGGCGCGCGGACGTGTCGACGGTGACGACGAGGAGGCCTGCGAGGCCCGCAGCGGAAGCCAAGGCCGTCAGCACATCTTCGAGCATCGCCAAAGCGAGCGACTGGCGCATCTCGGGCGGCAGCAACGGAGCGAGCCGTTCCTTGGCCCGATCCCGCTCCTTGACCGGCACGACCGCCCACAAATCCATCTGAGCCCGCACTTACCGCAGTTATGTGGTGCATCGGGCCGCGGCATCGGCAAAAAGTCGTATCGCAGAAGCGACTTGGCCGGTCACCCGCATAGCTCGACGTTGATCGAGTTTAGCCCGGACCAATTCGGATTTACAGCGGTCACCGGACGGGCGGGGCAAATCGGCGCCCAGTCACCCACGCGCCGACCGAAGCCCTGCGATCACATTATCGCCACGACCGCCGGGATACTCAGAGAGCGATAGGCCGGCGGCGCAACATGGTGCGCGACCGCCTCGCTCGCTGAAGGGTTAATGCACCGCGCTGGCGCCCCCGCCGCGATAGACGGCGGGAGTTGGATTTGCGATGGCGCTGGCCGCCGCCCCGGCCGCCAGAGGCTGGACCGCGACGGCCGCTGTTCCGGCTTGCCTCATCCCTAACTCGTCGGCGGCACGGGGCGACAAATCGATGATGAAGCGGCGATTATAGGGGCCGCGATCATTGATTTTGACGATCACCGAGCGCCCGGTGTCGAGACTGACCACCTTGGCGCAGGAGCCGAGCGGCAGTGAGCGATGGGCTGCGGTGGGGGTGACCGTGTCGAGCGGTTCGCCGCTCGAGGTTCGATTGCCGACTAGGCCGTACCAGGCCGCTTGTCCGATCTCCGATGTCCCGGCCGGATGCATCGCACCCCAATCGGGATTGAACAGATTGCCGCCGCCGCCAACATCATCGAAGCGCCGCGAAGACAGGTGCTGATAGCGGGTCCGCCCGCCGTGACGAAAGGCCGCCCGCATCGTTGCGCGGCCGTGTGCGACCCGGCGCGGAGCCCGCGCTTTTCCGGGTCGATTTTCCGATTGTTCAGGTTCGAGGTTGGCGGGTGAGGCAGGATGGTAGGAGGTGCTCTTCTCCACCGTTTTGGCCATCGCGCCGGCGGAGGCCATCAACAGGGCAAGGGAAATGCCGATCGTTTGACGCAAGGGCATCCGGCGTCGTCTCCTTCTTGTTGGGCATCCCCTAGCCGCAGGCAACAGTTAGCGTGTCGCCATACCAAGGTATTGGACGGGCTCAGGGATGAGATCGGTGTCGTCCCGGATTGTTGCCGACGCATCCGGGTAGGACAGGGAGGAACAATGCAAGCTAAACAGGGTAAATCGACCCTGTCAACCCGTCCATGCACTTTCTCGTCGAGCGTCTTTTGCCGGTTCAGCTGGCGACCGCCCAACCGTCCTAACGGGGTTTCTCAGAATGTTAATTTCTATTCTTCAGATGGGCGATGTCTTCTTTGAACGACAGATGTCCTTCAAACCGTCAAAGGGAGACCGGCGGCCTTAAAAACATAAATCTTTAACATTTGCTAACGAAGTGTCCGAATCCGCGCGAAGCTGCGGTTTGGTTGTTCAAATTTCCCTCGATCCGGCGCGAGGCAGCCGCGGAGCGACCCGGCTCAGGCGGGCGAACTCCTCGGGGGTCTCTACATCACCGATGTCTGCGGTTTCAACCGACCCGAAGAACGATTTCGCGCGCAGATTCTGGCCGCTCTGTGAGCTCCCTCACACAAAAAATCACAAAAGATCGCGACAATTATCCCGGTGGGGCCTTCCCACCGCCGACGATGTCGAGGGTCCGGATGCCGGGTATGAACGACAAGGCGCTCCAGGCGCTGACCAAGGCGTGGATTATGACAGTCATCGCGACAGCATTGCTGAGCGTCGCGCTCGCTGTGTCGCCGGTGTGGGATAGTGCGGGCTATCTAAGCGCCCTGCCGGGTGCGTTGAGCCTCGGCCAGTGATCGCGTGGAGCGCTCCTGTTCAGGCCCAGCGCGCAACCTCGGCAAAGCCGAGACGGGGCAGGCGCGGCCGGAGGCTCTCACGGTCGCCATAGCCGATGTTCAGCAGAAAGTTGCTGCAATAGCGGCCCTCAGGAAAAAATGCGGCATCGACCTTGGCTGCATCAAAGCCCGACATCGGCCCGCAATCGAGCCCCTGCGCACGTAACGCCAGGATCAGGTAGGCGCCCTGCAGCGAGCCATTGCGAAACGCGGTCTCGAGCGCCAGGGCTGCGTCGGTCGTGAACCAGCTGCGCGCGTCGGTGTGCGGATAGAGGCGCGGCAGGTAATCGTAGAATTCGCGATCATATGCGACGATCGCGGTCACCGGGGCGGTCCCCACCTTTTCGAAATTGCCGGCCGAGACGCAGGGCAACAGCCGCTCCTTGCCGGCCGGGCTGCGCACCAGAACGAGCCGCATCGGCTGGCAATTGCCGCTGGTCGGCCCGAGCTGCGCCAAAACGAGGGCGGTTTCGACGGCGCCTTCCGGCACCGGACGATCCTGCCATCTGGTGAAGGTTCGCGCCTCGTCGAACAATGTCGCAAGCGCCTCCACGGTGATCGGCGTCACGTGGGCAGCGCCTCGGCGCGGCTCGTGGTCTCGGGCGGGATGCGCTGGCCGAACTTCTCCATGCCGCCGGATCGCTCCATGCAAATGACGAAATCGTCGAAGGTCAGCATCGCGCCCACGGCACAAGGAAGATCCGCGGCCACGCCTGGCATCCTCGCGCCCAAGGCGCACCGACCGACGAGCCGCCCTGATTAGTCGGCGATCGGCGATTGGTCAATCGTCCGGGATTTTCGCGATGTTAATTTTGTCGGAGTTGCTGTCCGGTACGCTGTTTTACACAGCTGGGGCGAACGGCCCATCGGTAAAACAATCGGTGCGTAACCAAAAGAAATGGGCGTGACGCCGTACGTCTGAAGACGGAGCACGCCACGCCCAAGAAGTGTATTACGGATAGATCGAGGGCCACTGTTACAGCACGTCAATTACTTCGATGGTGAAGCGCTGGTGGCCGTTGACGATCTCGACATGCTGATAACGGTGCTTCGCAGGATCTTCCTTGTATTCGAGAGGCCATTCTCGGATGAAGTCCGGATGCGGGTTCTCGACAGGCCCGAGCTTCTCGGTGACGTCCAGCACGAGGCGGGACCCGTTTTGATGAGGCGCCCGAACGAGCTTGACGTCCCGTACGCGGTAATCTCCGGCCGCCTTGCCGATGACCGTCAGGTTGTGCGGCAACCCCGGCGTTTCGATCAGGCTCGCCGAGAAGTCCGCCGGGTTCGTCGCGGGACGGTCACGCGACTGCAATTCAGACATTTTGCTTCTCCTCAATTGCGCTCCGCCTGGGTAGGACGCAGCGACGAGGATCTATTTACGATGATGTTTGGAATTGCACTGTGATCTGGTTCACAGCTGGCGGTCAAAGATGTGACCAGGTCTAAGCATCATTCCGTGACAGAAAACACCCGTAGGCCCACCAGACCGGCGGCGATCAGAAGCAGCGAACAGACGCGGCCGAGATTGGTGCTCTCGCGGAAGAATGCCATGCCGACGATTGCGGTTCCGGCGGTTCCGATCCCGACAAAGGTGGCGTAAACCGTAGCCGCCGGCAGCCGCTTGACGGCTTCGGCCAACAGAAAGTTTGCCGGGATGGCGCAGATGATTACCACAAACAGTGGCGCCCATCTGGACAGCGGTGCTGACCATTTCAATACGAAGGGCCAGGCGATTTCGAACAAATCGGCGAACAGAATGAAGAACCAAGCCATTGGCCCGGGATAGCATTGCGCGAGTTGGCGAGTCGAGCGGGGCAAGGGTGGGCCCGTCACTCGGTCGCGGCGGAGTTTGCCTCTGGCGCAGGGGCCTGCCTCTTAACCACGCAAAGGTGAGCCAAAAGAGGCGTCCGGTCGATCAGATCTGGGTCGCGGCGGGCACCGGACTGGGCTTCGCGCCTGCGCAAACCCGCGGCATGGTGTTGCCGGATTACCCCAAAATTTTGGACGATGACTGAAAACTGGGCGTAATCCGTGAATACGTGGCTCCAAAGTTCCTCATGTGATTAAATATCAATCGTGTATAATCCGATTGTAATAGAATCGGTTTGAGGTCAATTGCCCAATATTAGTGCAATATACTTGTGGCACGTATCTTGCTCGTTCACTTGGTCTAGTCGTCTTCGCGAAGCTGGACGATCCCCGCAAGGAGAATGCGCATGCACACGGTCTCGGAAATCGAGGAAAAATTGCGCCGACGCTATTACCAACCAAAGGGGGTCGAACAGTTCGGCATCGAACCGGTGCCGAGCGAACTGAAGACGGTGCGCTGGTACGACATCTTCTCGATCATCTTCGGCTTTGCGCTCAATCCCGGATCAATGCTGGTTGGCGGTCTCGCCGTTGTTTCGGGGTTGTCGTTCCTCGGCGCGGTCGGCGCGATCACCGGCGGAGTTCTGCTGGCGACGATCGCCTACACGATAATGGCGACAGTCGGCGTCGATTTCGGGCTGCCGGGCCAAGTGTCGACCCGCATGGTTTACGGATTGCGCGGCGCCAAAGTGGTCCCGTCGTTTCTGCGCACGCTCGCCTCGACCTATTGGTTTGCTTATCAAACCGTGGCCGGTTCGCTGGCCGTTGTGGCGATCCTGGATCGTTGGACCGGCACCCCGCATTCTTTGGTCACGGTCAGCCTCATTTTCGCAGTGCTGCAAGCGGTCGTCGCAATCATCGGCTACGATTCTCTAAAGCACCTGTCCCGGATGGCTCTGCCGTTCAAGATAGTGATCCTGTGCCTGATCCTCGTCTTGTTGGCGACCCATGACGACCCGCATTTCGCACCGTCAGCGGTCCTCCACTACGCCGGAAAGCCGCAGGCCGAGTGGTTGCTGTTCGTGACCTGGCTTAACGTCGTTGCGGCGGGCAACCTGACGATGGTTACCGACTCGGCCGATTTCTGCCGCTACACCCGCTCGCGGGCCGACATGTGGTTGGGCACTTTGCTTGGAAAAGTCGGCGGCGGCTGCTTCGCCGCTCTACTCGGCGCCTATGGCGCCGCGGCGACTATGGGTAAGACCCCGAATGTGTTTGCGGTCGCTTCGGGCCTCGATGTCAGTCATTTCACGTTGTTGCTGTTCCTGATCGTGATCGCACTCGACAATTGGACCATTAACGTTCTGAACCTCTATACCGGCGGTCTATCCTTGTCGAACATGTTCGAGCGGCTTGGCCGGTTCTGGACAACGGTGATCATCAGCGCGCTGGGCATCGCACTCTCGGCAACCCCCAGCGTCGTGACCGGTTACACAACCTGGGTCGGCATGCTGGGCAACGTGTTCTCGCCGATCGGCGGCGTGCTGATCGCTGATTACCTGTTCGTCAAACGGATGAAGATCGATCTGGTCGCGCTGTTCGAGCCCAACGGTCCCTACTGGTATTGGAAAGGGGTCAACCCGGTCGCGGTGGTTTGGACGATCCTCGGCTTTCTCGCCTATCTGTTCGTGATCCCCGCCGAGTGGATCAAGGTGCCGGTAACCGTGGTTACGACCGGTGCGGGCTATTGGGCGACGATGCAGCTATTGTCGCCCTATCTTGCGGAACTTGGCCGCGCGGCGAGGCCGGGCGACCAACGCGAGGCGATCGAAGAGCTCGATTGGGAATTGGCGGCGCGCTGAGGCCGGCCCGCCGAGCAACACCCTCCCGACCGGTCCGCGCCTCTTAGAACCCCCTGATACCGGGGAGTCGCGCGGGCCGGCCGAATGTCCTAAGATCAGACGATAGTCTGTTTCAGGGAGAGTGTCATGCCGGTAATCAAAGCCTTCGATCTCGCTTATGGGCGGCTGCGCTCGCCCGATCTCGACAAGCAGGAAGAATTCCTGACCGATTTCGGGATGGTTCGCGCGGACCGGACCAAAACCGCGCTCTACATGCGCGGCACCGATGCGCCGCACCACCTCCACGTCACCGAACTCGGCGAGCCGCGCTATGTCGGGATCGCGGTTCATGCCGCCGGCATGGAAGATCTCGAGCGGGTAGCGCGGGTCGAGGGCGCCTCGAAGATCGAGGACATCGACGAGCCGGGCGGCGGCAAGCGGGTCCGCCTGACCGACCCCGACGGCTACCAGGTCGAAGTCATCCACGGCATGCAGATGCTCGCTCCGATCCCGGTGCATCGTCCGAAGGTCAATTCCGGCGAGGACAAATACCGGCGCAAGGGCGAGTTGTTCCGGGTCGATCCCGGCCCTTCGCACATCAAGCGGCTCGGCCATTTTGTCGTGATGAGCAAGAACTTCGAGAAGACGCTCGGCTGGTATCGCGAGATGCTAGGCTTCCGCTGCTCGGACGAGTTTTACGCTGGCGACCCAAACAACGTCGTCGGCTCGTTCAACCGGCTCGACCGCGGCGATGACTTTGTCGACCACCATGCGTTTTTCTGCATTCGCGGCGACAAGAGCGGACTCAACCATCTCTCCTACGAGGCGGCCGATATCGACGACGTGATGGCGGGCCACGAGCAACTTGAGAAAAAAGGCTATCAGCATATGTGGGGCATCGGCCGCCATCTGATCGGCAGTCAGCTGTTCGATTACTGGGCCGATCCGTGGGGCCGGGTGCACGAGCACTGGGCCGACACCGACGTGCTGAACGCCAGCACCCCGCCAAATCGCCTGGAGCGCGGCGCCGGCGCCGGCGGCCCGTGGGGCCAGCCGATCCCGGCGATCTTTATGGGCCACGCCTCGCCCTGAGCGTCGGGGTAACGCCCCTCGCCCTCCTCGCTGCACGGGTCCCAGCCCTCTCCTCCGTTTGCGGGGAGAGGGCTGGGATAAGGGCTTTGCATCCGGCCAGGCCTCTGATCATGACCAAATACGGCGGCGGGCGGCCGGTTTCTTCATGCTATTCTGCCTTCCCGCCGCGACCCGCGGGGGGTGACGCAAGGCCGGGCGGATGCAGACAGGCGGGTGGGTCTACCGGATCGTTTTGGCGCTGTCGGGGATCACGCTGGTCGTGGTTGTCGTCTATTTGTACCTGGTGCAGGCAAACCGCTCAGTCCAGGCCGAAGTCAATCAGCGCCAGCAATTCATCAACCAGAGCATTCAGTTCAACCGCGTCAACGACGCCTTGATTCGGGCGCTCGCCGCCACTGCCGTCAGCGAAAAGGACGATAAGCTGCGCGATCTGCTGGCGCAGAACGGGATCACGATAAATCCCACGACCGGGGCGCCTTCGATGAAGACGGTCTCGCCGCCATCCGCGGCGCCGCCGCCAGCACCGGGCAAATGACGATGGCGGCCGGTCAGAGAGGCGGACGGGATTGGGACGAGTTGTCGCCGCCGGTCATCCTCGTCGTCGTGTCGCTGTTCGTGTTGATGGCGTTCGAGACCGGCCAGGCGATCCATGACCGCGGCGCGCTGGAAGAACTGAGGCGCGCCCAGGAAACGACCGTGCAGGAGGCGGTCAAGTTGCGCCAGCAGCTCCAAGTGCTCGCCAGCAAGACCGCCGAACTCGCCGCTGCGGGCGACGCCGGCGCCAAGAGCGTCGTCGATCAGATGAAGCGGCAGGGCGTCAATTTGTCGGCGCCGAAAAAGTAACGCCGGCCGGAGCTAATACATCTCGGGGGTGATCACGTTTTGCGGGCGGTTGGTCAGCAGCGCCGCGCGCATCGTCTCGGCCGATTTGACCCGGGTATCGTGCTCCGATTCCGGGGTGAACCAGGCGGCGTGCGGGGTGATCACCAGGCGTCCTTCGAGGCCGGGCTCGCGGTCGCGGTAGGCGCGCAGGATCTCGGGGATCGGGTCGACCGGGGGCTCGACCGGCAACACGTCGAGCCCGGCGCCGGCGATATGGCCGTCGCGCAGCAAGGCCAATAGCGCATCGGGATCGATAATCGGCCCGCGCGCGGCGTTGATCACGACCGCGCCCGGGCGCAGCAAGGCGAGCTGGTCGCGACCCAACATCAGGCGGGTTTCCGGGGTCAGCGGGGCGTGGACCGACAAAGTGTCGGTCTGGCGCAGTAGATCTTCGAGGGCCGGGGCGCGGTCGATGCCGAGAGCGAGGTCGGCGCCGTTCGGCAGATAGGGATCATAGAACATCACGCGAAAGCCGAAGGCGCGGGCGCGCAACGCCACCGCCGTCCCAATCCGGCCGAGCCCGACAATGCCGAAGGTCTGCACGCCGAGACGCCGGATCAGGTCGTTCTTGACCGGACCCCACGGGGCGGGCGGGCTTTGCCGCAGCCGCTCGTGATAAAACACGACGCCGCGGCGCAACGCCAACGCCAGCGCCATCGCATGATCGGCGACCTCGGTCGTGCCGTAATCCGGCACGTTGCAGACCAGGACATTGCGCGCCGCCGCCGCGGCGCGGTCGATCTTGTCGTAGCCGACCCCCATGCGCACGATCGCGCGCAGCCGTGGAAACCGCGCGATGTCCTCGGCCGAAACCGCGTAGCGCATGATCATCAGCCCGTCGGCCTCGGCGCAATCGGCGGGGTCGAGCTCGGACAGCGCCTTTTTGGTGCGGCGGATCAGGCGCACCTCCGGGCCGAATATTTCGCGCTCGAGACTGTCGTCGGGGATCTGGCGGTCTTCGGGGTAAAGCACGGTAACGGGCATCGGGGTTCCCTTCTTCAGCGCGCGACCTTGACCGGGCGGTGGGTTGCGGCCGAGCGCACGATCGCCTCGAAGGCGGCGACGCCGTGCAAGACTTCGTCGGGGGTGATCGGGTAGGGGCGCTTGCCGTTGATCGCCGCGGCAAAGCCTTCGAGCTCGGCGGCGAGCGCGTTGAAGCCCTTGTATTCGATGATCTCGGGCGCAGGGGCGGGGTGGCGGCCAACGGGCATCGATTCCGGCACCGGAGTGAAACGGAAATCGGGATCCTGGCCCGAAAGCTCGGCGCGGCCCTTGGCGCCGTAGACCGCGAAGCGGTAGGTCGGGGCGGTCACCAGCGAGCAATAGAGGCTCGCCGACATGCCGTTCTCGAGGCCGAGCAGCACGCTCGTGGTATCTTCGAACTCGTGCCATCGCGCGGCTCAAGCTGAGGCAATAGACCTCGTCGATTCGGCCGAAGAGATAGATCAGCGCGTCGAGATTGTGCACGCCGGTCGCCGTCATCGCTCCCGCCGGCGCCTCCTGTGGATCGGCTCGCCAGTAATAGCCGCCGGGCATGAAGTGGCCGGCCGGCGAGGCCTGCGCGCTCTCGCAATGGGTCGGGAGCCCGAGGCGGCCATCGTCGATTCGCGTCTTCAGCTCGATCATCGCCGGGTGAAAGCGCCGGGGATAGGCAACGCCCAACGTGACCCCGGCGCGCGCCACCGCATCGAGCGCCCGTTCGGCGCTTTTGACGTCGAGGGTGAACGGCTTTTCCATGAAGACGTGCTTGCCGGCGGCGGCGGTACGCTCGACCTGCGGCCCGTGCTGGCTGTGCGGGGTGGCGAAGACGACCGCGTCGACCGCCGGATCGGCGAGGATCCGCCCGAGATCGTCGTAATAAGCGATGCCGTGCTCGGCGCAAAACGGCTCGGCTGTGGCGCTGGTGCGGCTGTGACCGGCAGTAAAGCGAAACTCGGTGCTCTTGTCTTGGATCGCATTGACCAGGGTGCGGCCCCAGCGGCCGAGCCCGACGATCGCGGCGCGGATCATTTGCGCGCCGCCAGCATGTCGCGCACCCCGAGCAGCGCCACGTAATAGCCGGGCAGGCCGAACCCTGCGACGATGCCGTGGCTGACGGCGGCGGTCTGCGAGGCCGGACCACGCCGGATCGGGTTCGAGATATGGACCTCGATGGTCGGGAACTTTACCTGGGAAATGGCGGCGACCAATGCCGGGTAGCCGCTGCCGAACGCGGCCGGATTGAACAGCGCTGCGTCATAGCCCTTATCGTTGGCCTCGTAGAATTTGTTGATGACCTCGCCTTCGACGTTGGAATGAAAGATTTCGATGTCGAGGCCGAGCTCGGCGGCGTAACCGCGGATGCGCTCGTCATATTCGGGCAGGGTCATCGGCCCAAAAATCTCGGTCTGAACCTTGCCGCGCATGTTCATGCCCGCACCGTGAACGATCAGGATTTTCGGCATCGCACTGTCCTCGAATATCAGTCGGGGGATCGGGTAAGGCGGATGCTAGCTGACGGCTTGAATCGCTGACAAGCGTGGATCCCAAGCACTTGACAAGGAACGCTCCGATCTTGCACGAATTCGCCTATGAGATGTCGCAATCTGCTTGTCATGATCGCGGCAGTAGTGGTGTGGGCGGTCCTCGCCGGTCCGAGCGCCGGAGCGGCGGTCTCGTCCAAAGCCAAGCCGCGGGCGGTCGCCGCCCATGTCAGGGCGCTGATCCGCAGAAATTCGAAGAATACGGAAATCGTGACCTTTGCCGGTCGCCGGCTGGCGCCGGTCAGGATTGTGCGCGGCGAAAGCGAGCCTCCATCAGCGCATGGCAGTGTCGCCATTGTCACCTTTGCCGGGAAGAAGATGAGGCCGGTGAGCATCTTGCGCGGCGGATCGGTGATCGCAGCCGTTGCTGTCGTCCCGGCGCAGGAGCCGGCGCGACCGGCGGTCCTCGGCAAAACCGAGACCGTCAGTTTCGCCAATCCACGGCAGCGCCCGGTGACGGTACTGCGCGGCTCGACCGCGCCATGGTTCGACAGCAATCCATTCCCCGTCGTGACCAACGCCACCTTCGAGCTGTTCCCGGCGGCTCGGGGCGGCGATCTCGATCGGGTCGCCTTTGCTGTCGACGGGGCTGAATCGAGCCACGGGCTGGACCCGGGAATGTGGCGCCCGGAATTCTCCGGACCGCAGGGTCCGATGCAGGTTTCCGCTGCCGCAGCGATTGATCTGGGCGGCGGCGACCGCTTCGATCTGGCTCAGAATCGGCTGCTGGGCCGGGGCTATCTCGCGCGGCTCTATCGACGCTACGGCGATTGGCCGGACGCGATCGCCGCCTATAATTGGGGGCCGGGCAACTTGGACGCGTGGATCGAGCGCGGCCGCCCGGCGGCAGGATTGCCGCTCGAGGTCGAGCGCTATCGCGACCGGGTGCTGCGCGACGGCAGCATAGGGCAAGGACCTAACCAGTCGCTGCGATAATCGCGCGGCTGCGGGCGGCGCCTCGCGGGGGCGTCGGTCGCGGCAACGCGGCTGCGCGATCGGCCCGCGCTGCGAGAATTGGGATCTTGTTCCACGCGCGCTCGTTACGATGTGCTAGGCTGCCTACGGGTTGGGCAGTTTCGCCCCTGCTTTCGGACGTGATCACACCGTTCTCTTAAGGAGTTTTGCGTTACGAGCCAGACCATGCGCGTCTTCCGGTTTTTCGAAAATCTGCTCGAACCCACTGGCGCTTCCGCCTGGCCCTCCGCCGGCCGGGCTCGGTGCGTTCTATTGGCATCATGCACGTCAGGCCCGCGGCTTGGTGGCTGCGCTGTTTGCGGCTGGCTTGGTGGTGGCGCTGCTCGACACGACGATACCGGTATTCGTCGGCCGTGTAGTAACAATGGTGTCGAGCAGCACCCCGCATGCGGTGTTGCACGATTCGTGGCCGCAGCTGCTCGGCATGGCGCTCGTTTTGCTGGTGGCCCGTCCGGCAGCGATGCTGGTGCAGAACCTGATTACCAATCAGGCGATCATCCCGAGCTTTTCCAATTTGGTTCGCTGGCAGAGCCACTGGCATGTGGTGCGGCAAAGCTGGACGTTCTTTCAGAACGACTTTGCCGGCCGAATCGCCAACCGGGTTATGCAAACCGGCCCCGCCCTCCGCGAAAGCGTGGTCTCGGCCACCAATGCGGTCTGGTACATCGTCGTCTATGGCGGTGGCGCGATCCTGCTGCTGGCGTCGAGCGACGTTCGGCTGGCGATCCCGGTGCTGCTATGGTTTTGCGGCTATGCAGCCTTGCTGCGCTGGTTCGTCCCGCAGCTGCGCAACCGCTCGCAGCGGATGTCGGCGGCGCGTTCGCAGCTAACCGGCCGAGTCGTCGACAGCTACACCAACATCTCAACCGTCAAGTTGTTCGCCCGCCCGCGCGACGAGGACGCCTTTGTGCGCGAAGCGATGGACGAGCTGACCGAGGCGCACCGAGACCAGGTCCGGCTGATGACCGTGCTGGGGCTGAGCCTCGGCGTCCTCAACGCGGCGATGGTGGTCGGCACCGCCGGCGCCGGGATCTGGCTGTGGAGCGACGGCCGGATCGTGGTCGGTACGGTCGCGATGGCGCTGCCGCTGACATGGCACATCTCCAGCATCGCCGGATGGGTCGCGCAGAATGTGACGATGATCTTCGAGAATATCGGTGTGGTGCAGGAGGGCATGCGGTCGATCGCGGTGCCGCGGCAGATGCTGGATCGTGCCGATGCGGTGCCGTTGCGGATCGACCGTGGGCAGGTGCGCTTCGAAGATGTTCGGTTCGGCTATGGGACGGCGCGCGGGGTCTTGCACGGGATCGATCTGACGATCGAGCCTGGCGAGCGGGTCGGGCTGGTCGGACCGTCGGGCGCCGGCAAGTCTACCTTGGTCAATCTGCTGCTGCGCTTTTACGACCTCGAAGGCGGCCGTATCCTGATCGACGGGCAGAACATCGCAGACGTCACCCAAGAGAGCCTGCGCGCTCATATTTCGATGGTGACGCAGGATACCTCGCTGCTACACCGCTCGATTCGCGAGAACATCCGTTACGGCCGGCCGCAGGCGAGTGAATGGGAGGTGCGGCGGGCCGCGGCGCAAGCGCAAGCACTCGAATTCATCGAGACCTTGGAAGACTGGAACGAGCGCCACGGCTTTGACGCCCATGTCGGCGAGCGCGGGGTCAAACTGTCGGGCGGCCAGCGCCAGCGTGTCGCACTTGCCCGCGTGATCCTCAAAGACGCCCCGATCCTGGTCCTCGACGAGGCCACCTCGTCGCTCGATTCGGAAGTCGAGGCAGCGATCCAGGAGCAGCTCGAAAGTCTTATGCGCGGGCGCACGGTCATCGCCATAGCCCATCGCCTGTCGACGATTGCCCGTCTCGATCGGCTGGTCGTGCTCGACAAGGGGCGGATCGTCGAGGAAGGGACCCATGCCTCACTGCTCGCCGCCGACGGCACCTATGCGCGGCTGTGGCGGCGGCAATCGGGCGGGTTCCTCGACCCAGTCGGCCCGCCGGGGCTCGACGCCGCCGCCGAATAGCTTACTTTCTTGGCGGAGGCGAGGTGGAGGGTGAGGTGAGCGAACTGGCCGAACGGCGTATGTCGCTGGACGAGTTCCTCCGCTGGGAGGACGGAACCGACACGCGGTATGAGCTGATCGATGGGTTCCCCCTCGCAATGGCGCCGCCGGCCGAGGCACATCGCATTTTGGCGATGCGACTGGGCTTGCGGATCGATACAGCTCTCCAGAACCGTCGGCCTTGCAACGTCCAGATCGAGGCTGGGGTACTGCGCCCCGATCGAGCGGATTCGTACTATGTCGCCGACCTCGCAGTCACTTGCCGGCCGAACGAACCCGGCCGGCAGGCAATCGCGGATCCGATCCTAATCGTTGAAATATTGTCTCCGAGCACTGAGCGCCACGACCGCCGCATCAAGCTTCCGGTCTATCGACAGATCGAAAGCGTGCGGGAGATCCTGCTGATCGACGCCGACGGCCATTATGCCGAACTGCATCGACGCGAAAACGATCGGTGGGTCACCGAGCTGGTGCGCGGCTCCTCGGCGATACTGTCTCTGGCGTCGGTGGAGCTGCGGGTATCGATGGCAGAACTCTATGAGGGAATTGCCATCCCGGCCACGGCTTCCTGATCGGGTGAGGCTGCCGCCGCCTGGTCCTCGCCGCTAACCCGCACCTCTCCCTTCTCCCATGCTTAACCGCGTCTATGCCCAAACCTTGGCGCTTGCCTCCAGCCGTTATGCGACGGCCGCGCTGGCGCTGGTCGCCTTCGCCGAGAGCTCGTTCTTTCCGCTGCCGCCCGATCTGCTGTTGATCCCGATGATCCTGGCGCGGCCGCGTCGGGCGTTTCTACTGGCTGGGTTATGCACCGTCATGTCAGTGCTCGGCGGATTTCTCGGCTACGCGATCGGCTATTTCTTGTTCGACGCGATCGGCCGGCCGATCCTCGAATTCTACCATGCGATGGGCCGCTATGATGCGCTGAAGGCGGCGTTTGCCCAATGGGGTGTGTGGATCATAATCATCAAGGGGCTGACCCCGATCCCGTACAAGCTGGTCACGATCGCCAGCGGCGTCGCGCAATTCCCGATAGTTCCCTTCGCCCTCGCATCGCTGGTCTCGCGCAGCCTGCGCTTCTTCCTGCTCGCGGCATTGCTGTGGCGCTTTGGCGAACCGGTTCGCGAATTCATTGAGCAGCGGCTGATGCTGGTGACGAGTTTGTTCGCGGCGGCCCTCGTTGGCGGCTTTGTAGCCTTGCGCTATCTATGACCGCATGACAACTCAGCCCCGCGCCTTCCCGATCTTTGTGTTGGCCGCGAGCGCCGTCGTGCTCGGCGGCGCGCTGCTGTCGCAATATTGGGGCGGGCTCGCCCCTTGCGAATTATGCCTCAAAGAGCGCTGGCCGTGGACCGCGGCGATCGTGATCTCATTCGTCGCGACGATGACCGGCAGCCGGCGGGCATTGCCGCGGGTCGTATTGCTGCTGGCGCTCGTCTTTGCCGCAGGCACGGCACTGGCGTTCTATCACGTCGGCGTCGAGCAGCATTGGTTCGCCGGCCCGAGCGCCTGCACCGCGGCGGCCGGCACCCCGACCACTTTGGAAGCGCTAAAGGCGCAGCTCCTTCATCAGCAGCCGGTGCGCTGTGACGAACCCGCCTGGGCACTGTTCGGGATCTCGCTTGCCGGCTGGAACCTCCTCGCCTCGCTCGCGATGGCTGGCATTTGCCTGGTGATGTTTTTCCAGCTTCGCGGCACTCGGCGCAGAGGAATCGGCCGGAGGATTGCGTGAGCGACGCTCCCCGGCACCGCCTGCCCGGCGACGCGGTACCGGCGACGGAGATTGCGCGCATGCTGCGGGTCGATCACGCCGGCGAGTTTGGCGCGACGCGGATCTATCAGGGCCAACTCGATGTGCTGCGACGGGGTCGTGCCGCTGGAGAGATCCGGCGAATGGCCGAGGCGGAACAACGCCATCTTGCCGCATTCGAGACATTGCTGCACGAGCACCGAGTGCGGCCGACCTTACTGCATCCACTGTGGTCGGTTGCCGGCTATGCCCTCGGCGTGGCGACTGCGCTGCTCGGTGAGCGGGCGGCGATGGCCTGCACCGTCGCCGTCGAAGAAGTCATCGACGAGCATTACCGCGATCAGGCCGAACGCCTCGCCGACACCGATCCCGCGCTGACCGAAACGATCCTCTCCTTCCGAGGCGACGAAATCGCGCATCGCGACGTCGCGATTGCCATGGGCGCCCTGGACACGCCGGGCTACGACCCGCTCAACGCGGTGATCAACGCCGGATCTCGGCTGGCGATCTGGCTCTCCACCCGCTTCTAACCGGCCTTGTGTTCGACCGGGGGCGTGCCGACCACTCGCGCCTTACGGCCACAACCCCCTGGTCGCGAGCCTGGCGCCGGCAACCAGCGCTTCGAGCTTGGCCCAGACGAGCTGCGGATGAATCCGCCCGCCGAGGCCGCAATCGGTGCCGGCGATCACGTTCTCGCGTCCGGCGACCTCGGCGAAATTGAGGATGCGGTCGGCGACGACCTCGGGATGCTCGACGACGTTGGTGGCATGGCTGACAACGCCCGGGATCAGGATCTTGCCGTCGGGCAATTTGACGTCCCGCCACACCTTCCATTCGTGCTCGTGACGGACATTGCCGGCCTCGATCGAGAATGCCCCGGCCCTGACCTTCAGCAGCACATCGACGATGTGTTTCAGCGGCAAATCGGTGGTATGCGGCCCGTGCCAGCTGCCCCAGCAGATGTGATAGCGGATCCGCTCCTCGGGGAGGTCGCGCAGCGCATGGTTAAGCGCCTCGACCCGCAATTCGGCAAATTTGCGGTAGTCCGCGACGCTCGGTTCCGGGCTGGCCATGTCCCAGGTGTCCGGCAGTCCGGGGTCGTCGAGCTGCAACACGAACCCCGCCTCGACAATGGCCTGGTATTCCTCGCGCAATGCCTCGGCCAGGGCGTAGAGGAATGCCTCGTCCGAGTTGTAATACCGGTTCTGTCGCCGGGCGAAGCTGCCGGGCGCGACGGCGGTGATGAACCCCTCCTCCGCCGTCACCTTGGCCAATGCGGCCTTGAAATTCGCAAGGTCGGCGCGCACCGCCTGCTGGCCGACATAGACGATCGGGCCGGTGAACACCGGAGGCCGCCCGCCGAGCGAACTCGACGAACGAAAACTGGTGGCGTCGAGCTCGGCGTAAAACTCGGCAAATTTCTGGCGGTCGCGCCGGCCGGCGAGCGCCGGCAAACGGCCCGGCTCGCCCGGCTCCCAGCCGCTGAGGCGCGCCCAGGCATAGCTCGACCACGCGCCGTAATCGATGGCGCCAAGGCTCGCCTTGCCGAACTCGCCATCGTTGATCACATCGACGCCGAGTTCGGCCTGCTTGCGGCAGATCTCCTCGACCGCGGCCGACAGCCTCTCGGCGTAAAGCTTCTCGTCATAGGCCTCGCCGATAAGTTTCGGGCGGTTGAGTTCGAGCAGCGCCTCCGGCCGCGGCAGGCTCCCGGCATGCGACGCCAGAATGCGTCGGTCGCTTCGCTTCATGGTATCCGGCCCTCCCAGATGGCGAATCGCGTTCTTCGGATCACCGCCAGACGGCGGGTCCGGCTCACGTCGCCTCGCCCACTGCCAATCGCAGGCCCGACAGATGGAGCTCGCGGTCCTCCGGGTTGCGGAACTGCCCGGAGCTCGGTAGCACTAGCGTAGTGATCGCGCGCAGCCGGGCGACGATCGCGCGCGCTTCATCGAGCCGGCCCATATGGGCATAGCACGCGGCAAGAGTGCGGTACGAGCCGGGAAAGCCTGGCTGCTCTTGAATGGTCAGGAGCAGCTTCGCCGCCGCTTCGTCGAACTGACGTTTGAAGAAATAGGCCAAACCCATCACGGATAGGGGCACGCCGATACGCTCGCGCGGACTCAGCCGCAGCGAGGTTTCGACATGCTCAATCGCGAGATCGTGTTGTCCGGCAAATACCCTGAGAAGACCGCTCACAAACCAGCCGCGGGCACAGCTCGGGTTAAGCATCAACGCGCGGTCGATTAACCCGATCATGGCGCCGATGTCCTCGCCGAAATGCTCCTGCGCCAGTACAAAGGCGGAGATGGCGAGGACTTCTGGATCGTTCTCCGCCTCTTGGAGCGCCCGACGAGCCAGATCGCCCGCCTTGCGGCGGGACGACTCCGGGTCTTCAGACCATCCGTCGTTGAGGAGCCGCAGGTGGCAGATCGCCGCCGAGGCAAGTGCAGGCCCGTAATGCCGATCGATCGCGATCGCCTGGTCCAGCAAGCCCAGAGCCTCGAGAACCCGCTCTTTCGTTATTCGATAGAACGCCGCAAGCGCACGCAGATAGAGATCGTAGGCGGAAAGGTCGGTCGTCGGCCGCGCGGCGGCGCGACCCATCTCGGCCCTTTGCAATGCCGGCTCGATCACGCCGGCGACGCTGGAGGCTACCTTGTCCTGTAGGTCGAACACATCTTCCAGTGACCCGTCGAAGCGGTCGGCCCATAAATGCGTGCCCGTCGGCGCGTCGATCAGCTGCGCGGTGATGCGCACTCGACCGCCCGCCTTGCGCACCGAACCTTCTAGAATGTAGCGCACACCCAATTCGCGGCCGATCTGCTTCATATCGAACGCCTGACCCTTGTAGGTGAAGGTCGAATTGCGAGCGATGACGAAGAGCCAGCGGATGCGGGAGAGGGCGGTGATGATCTCCTCAACCATGCCGTCCGCAAAGTATTCCTGCTCCGGATCGCCGCTCATGTTTTGGAACGGCAGCACCGCGATCGACGGCTTGTCAGGGAGGGCCAGTGCCGGCGGCTCGGCAGCCCCCACCCGCGTCCCCGGACTTGATCCGGGGATCATCGCGCTTCCCTCCCCCGCATGCCCCCTTCCTAACCCTCCCCCGCTTGCGGGGGAGGGAGGGGTGGGGGGCGGCCGGGACGGCCGTATTGCGACCCGGTAGACCCGCACCGGCCGGGCGATGTTTTTGACCTGCTGCTCGCCCAAATCCTCGAAGAGGAACGGCAGCCGGTCGCGCACCTGGTCATGGACCGTGTTGGAGACGAACACGCCGCCGGCATCGGCCAAGGCTTCGATCCGCGCGGCGATATTGACGCCGTCGCCATAGAGGTCGTCGCCCTCGACGATGACGTCGCCGAGATTGATCCCCATGCGCAGCTCGATGCGGCTGTCCGCGGCAACACCCGTGTCCCGCTCGGGCATCGCCTGCTGCACCTCGACCGCGCAGCGCACCGCATCGAGGACGCTGGCAAACTCGACCAGCATGCCGTCGCCGGTGGTCTTGACGATGCGCCCCCGATACTCGGCAATTTTCGGATCGACCAACTCCCGTCGCAGCGCCTTGAGACGTTCGAGCGTGCCTTCCTCGTCGGCCCCCATCAGCCGCGAATACCCCGCCACATCGGCGGCAAGGATCGCAGCCAGTTTGCGTTCGACGCGAGCTTCACTCGTGGTCTTCATGGCGTCTCTTCGGCGGCCGATGATCCTACACGAAGCGGCGCCTGACCCGCATTAAACATGAGCCTTCGCCGATCTGGTCGCCCATCCACCGGCCGGCTATAGTCACGGGTACGCTATAAGCGTATATCTGTGATGGAATTCGAGTGGGACGAGGCAAAGCACGCCAAGACGCTGCGCGAACGCGGCATCGGTTTCGATGATGGGGCGCGAATTTTCGAGCAGCCGGTTCTGATCTGGGAAGATACCCGGCGCGATTACCGCGAGGATCGCTTCAGAGCGATAGGCGAGACCGATGGCGACATTCTTCACGTCGCATTCACATGGCGTGGCAATGTGCTGCGAATCATCTCGGTACGACGCGCCAGTCGAAAGGAAGCACAGCTGTGGCTATCACAAAAATGACGTCCGATGAGATCAAGGCGCTTCCGTCTAAACGCGATCGAGCCAAGATCGAGACGACCACAGAGCAAAAGATACGCCGTCAGATGATCGAAGACGGAGAAAAGCCGGACGAGGAGCTCTCCGAGAACGAGATCATCTCGCCATGGTACATTCGTAAAAAATTGAGCATGTCGCAGAGACAATTTGCCGAAACGCTGGGTGTTCCAGTCGCGACCTTGCGGAATTGGGAACAGAACAGGGTGGCAATGGAGCCGGCAACGATCGCGCTGATGCGGATCCTGGCAAGGGAACCGGAAGCGGCGCTGCGTGCGCTGCGTCGCCGTGCGGCATAGACCGCGCGGGCCAAGGGCTGGAGGCACGCGTTGCGTTCGTCGGCTTGCACGCCGCGGGGGGTTCGAGCGTACCCTCCTCGTCCGCCCCCATCAGCCGCGAATACCCCGCCAGATCGCGGCTAGGCGGCGAGTGGCGGGCATCTGAAGACCGTTTTGATTAGCTTCCGAGAACCGTGAGGCCCAACTGAATGGCCGCGCCTCGCAGGTTCCCGTCGAGCGTGGCAAGCGGGAGACTGTGGCGCTGTGCGAGTTCGAGATAAGCGGCGTCATAGGCGGAGAGAGCAAAGCGTTCGGCTAATGCCATCGTCGCGGTCCATGCCTGGCTTGCGGTTTCATCATCGAGGCTGATCGGCAGGGCGCGCAAAAAACCGGCCAGACGTTGCCGCCGGGATGGGTCGAGGCGTCCGCGGCGCTCGGCGACCAGCAGCCCGTTCAGGGCTTCGAGCGGCCACAGCCCGGGCGCCACCGCGCCGGACTTCTCCTACTTGCTCCAACAACGCTGTCGTTGCCGGCGTGCGCTCATCCTCAAAGCACCACGTCAGCGCTACCGAATTGTCCAATACAAAGCTCACGAACGTCCCTCGCTGATCAGATCCTTGATCTTCAGACCACCGAGAGTGACGCCGCGGCTCGCTTCGAGCAGACCCGCGACGGCACGCCGCGCCTTTGCCCGATCGAAGCCCGCACCGGCCGGTACGAGTTTGGCAACGGGTTTACCGCGCCGGGTAATCACGATCTCTTCCCCATTTTCGACCCAGTCCAGCAAGGTGCCAAGCCGGTTCTTTGCTTCAAATGCCCCGATCTCGCGCATGAAATCCTCTCCAGCTAGCCAGTTGTCCAGCTTATCGCCGCCCGTCCGTGTCGTCCAGCTCGGCGATTTTCGGATTCGAGGAGCTCATGGCGCAGCGCTTTCAACCGTTCGAGCGTGCCTTCCTCGTCCGCCCCATTAGCCGCGAATACCCCGCCACATTGGCGGCCAAAATCGCGGCAAGCCGGCGGGTCTGGGTCATGACGCCTCGCCCGCTGCCAAGCGCAGTCCCGACAGAAACAGCTCCCGGTCCTCGGGCCGGCGAAAGGGAATTTGACGCGGCTCGACCTCGGTGGTAAGCACTCGCAACTTGGCGATTACCTCGCGCGCCTCGGCCAGCCTACCCATATGGGCATAACAGGCGGCCAGTCCGCGATAGGGCCAGGGCCATGCTGGTCTTTGCTGGATCGCCCTAGGCATCAGCCCTGCCGCCTCATCGAAGCGCCGCAGGAAAAAGTGCGCGATGCCGAGCACCCAGAATTGCGGCCCGATATGGGCGCGCGGATTAAGGCGTAAGGAACGTTCGGTGTGCTCGATCGCGAGATCGTGCTGTCCGGCCCATATCCGTAACGGTCCGCTGGTGGCCCAACCGCGCGCAAAGCTGGGGTTTAGCGCCAGCGCCTTCTCAATAAGAGCGATTTGCGTCCCAATGTCCTCACCGAGAAACGACAGCGCGAAGGCGGCATTGACGAGTACATCCGGGTCGTCACCAGCCGCCTCCAGCGCCTGATGAGCGCGCTCAATGCCCTTGCGCCGGCTGTCATCACGATGATGGCCCCAGTCGAACAGTTGTGTGTAGGCGACGGCAGCTAGTGACAGCGCCAGCCCGTACCTCGGGTCGCGTTTGATCGCTTCCTCCAACGGAGGCATCGCCGCTAACACGCGCTCGTTCAATGAAAACGTGAGGACCACCGGCAACGCCCGAAGGTATAAATCGTAGGCGGTCAGATCATTGGTCGGCCGTCGTCTCGAGCGACTGATTTCACCGGCCTCAAGGGTCGGCTCAATAATGCCCGCAACGCTGATCGCGATTTGGTCTTGCAGGTCGAAGACGTCTTCGAGTGAGCCATCGAAGCGGTCGGCCCAGAGATGCGCGCCGATCTCGGCGTCGATTAGCTGCCCGGTGATGCGGACGCGACCGCCGGCCTTGCGCACTGAGCCTTCGAGCACGTAGCGAACGCCAAGCTCGCGCCCGACCTGCTTCACGTCCACCGCTTGGCCCTTGTAGGTGAAGGTCGAATTGCGGGCGATGACGAACAGCCAGCGGATGCGCGATAGCGCGGTGATGATCTCCTCGACCATGCCGTCGGCGAAATATTCCTGCTCCGCATCGCCGCTCATATTGGCGAACGGCAAAACCGCGATCGACGGTTTGTCGGGGAGCGGCAGCGGGGGAGCAACGGTCGCGCCCTCGGTTGCCGTGGGTTTGCCTTGAACCCGATGGACCCGCACGGGCTGGGCGATGTTCTTGACCTGCTGCTCGCCGAGATCGATGAAGCCGACCGGCAATTTGCTTCCGATCTGGTCGCGCACCGTGGCCGAGACGCAGATCCCGCCGGGCTCGGCAACCGCCTCCAACCGGGCGGCGATGTTGACCGCGTCGCCGAACAGGTTTGTTCCCTCGACGATCACGTCGCCGACATGGATGCCGATGCGGAACCGCATGGCTTCGCTCTCGGCCATGCCTGCATTTTCCTTGGCCAAAGCCTCCTGCACCGCGACCGCGCATTGCACGGCATCGACGGCACTGACGAAATCGGCCACGACGCTGTCGCCGGCGGTGTTGAAGATCCGGCCACGATGCGCCGCGATCTGCCGGTCCATGATTTCGCGGCGGGCTTTGAGCCGGGCGAGCGTGCCGGCCTCGTCCAGGCCCATCAGCCGGCTGTAGCCGGCGATGTCGGCGGCGAAGATCGCGGCGAGTTTTCGTTCTACCGCTGGGACGGGCACCTTGCGGCTCCTCTCGATGCCGAGTATAGCCGGAGCAATCGCAGAATCGGAATGTCCCCGATCGGCCTCCGGGAGGCGACGCCAGCGGCGACGAATGCCGTTTGCCGGCGTTGGCTCATTGCCCGGGTCATGGCACCCGGAGCTGCGGGGATTTCGCTGTAATGATCAAAATCCGTGTCGGCTATCAGGTCGCTTATGAATCATCGCAGCCGACGGCGATGGTGCTGACCTTGCGAGTCCATCCGTCGCGCGCCGGCGATCTGGTGACCCCCGACCCGATCGTCACCGACCCGGCGATCCCGGTCGGCGAATACCGCGACAGCTTTGGCAACATCTGCAGCCGGATCGTGGCGCCGGCCGGGCGGCTGACCTTATCGTCCGAGGCGATCGTGCACGACAGCGGTGAGAGCGATGCCGTCGCCCCCTCGGCCGGCGAGGCCGCGATCGCCGATCTGCCGGCCGAGACGTTGCTGTTCCTGCTCGGCAGCCGGTATTGCGAGACCGACCTGCTCTCCGAAACCGCCTGGTCGCTATTCGGCAATACCCCGCGCGGCTGGGGGCGGGTGCAGGCGATCTGCGATTTTGTCCACGCACAGGTCACCTTCGGCTACGAGCACGCGAACGCTACCAAGACGGCGCTCAACGTGTTCGAGCAGCGCCGCGGCGTGTGCCGCGACTTCGCCCATCTGGCAATCACCTTGTGCCGCTGCATGAGCATTCCGGCCCGCTATTGCACCGGGTATCTCGGCGATATCGGCGTGCCCCCGGACCCGGCGCCGATGGATTTCAGCGCCTGGTTCGAAGCCTATCTCGGCGGGCATTGGTACACTTTCGACGCGCGCCACAATCACCCGCGGATCGGCCGGGTTCTGATCGGCCGCGGCCGCGACGCCGCCGATGTGGCGCTCACCACCAGCTATGGGCCGACCACCCTCGCCGGGTTCAAGGTCGTGACCGAAGAGGTCGTCACTTAAGCTCAAACCGCCCCGGCCTCGCGCAGTCCCGCGATGTCCTCGGGCGCATAGCCCAGCTCCCGCAATACCTCGTCGCTGTCGGCGCCGAGATCGGGGGCGGGGCGGTAAAGGCGGCACGGCGCCTCGGTGAATTTGATCGGGAAGCCGAGCATCCTGACCTCGCCATGGCCGGGGTGGTCGATGCCGACGACCATTTCCTGCTCGATGATCTGCGGGTCGGCAAAGACCTCGGGCAACGTCTTGACCCGCTCGCAGGGCACGCCCGCGGCGTTGAGCTTGGCGATCCAATAATCGCTGGTGCCGCCTTTGAGCAGAGCCTCGATCGCCGCGTTCATCGCCTGGCGGTTCCGGACGCGCAGATCGTTGGTGCGGAAACGGGCGTCGTCGCGCAATTCGGGCGCGCCCAGCGCGTCGATCAGGCGTTGATAGGATTGCTCCTGCGACGGGGCGATGGCGATCTCGCCATCGGCGGTGCGAAACATGCCGTAAGGCGAGACGATCGCATGGTCGTTGCCGCTGCGGTCCGGCGCCTCGCCGGTGGCGAAGTAATTCGCGGCGAGGAAACCCAGCACGCTGACCATCGCGTTGTTGAGGCTGGCGCCGACGGTATCGCCTCGCCCGGTGCGGCCGCGGCGCACCAGGGCCGCGCACACCCCGAGCGCGCCTTGAAGGCCGGCGATCGAGATCGGCGATCGGCGGCCCGGCGCGCATCGGCGGGCCATCGGGCGTCGCCGGTCACGCTCATAAACCCGCTCATCGCCTGGGCGATGAAATCGAAGGAGGGCCGGTCGCGATAGGGCCCGCTGGCGCCAAAGCCGGTGAGGCTGCAACAGACCAGCGCGGGGTTCAGCGCCTCGAGCCGAGCCCGGTCAAAGCCCATGGCCGCCATGACCCCGGGTCGGAAATTCTCGACCAGAACATCGCTGCGCGCGATCAGCTTTTCGAGCACCGCGCGGCCTTCGTCGCTGCGCAAATTCAGGGTCAACGAGCGCTTGTTGCGGTTGAACGCCGCGAAATACCAACTTAGCCCGTCGCGCACCGCCCCTTGCCGGCGCACCGGGTCGCCCGCCCCCGGGGTTTCGATCTTGACCACCTCGGCCCCCATATCGGCCAGGATCATCGAGCAGAACGGCCCCGCCAAAATGCGGGTCAGATCGACCACCCGGATACCCGACAACGGCATGCCCACCCCCCGTTTTAGCTATAAACTAGTATCATGAGCCAGAAATTAGTAACCTAATTCCTCGCCGTCATTGCGAGCGAAGCAAAGCAATCTCGGACGCAAAACAATACCTGTACTCCAGATTGCTTCGTCAGCCCTACGGCCTCCTCGCAATGACATATGAAACGAACTTAAGAACCAGAACACTATTGGTACGAATTCAACAGTTAGTACCCGATCCTGCTTGCGTCATTCCCGCGAAAGCGGGAACCCAGAGCAACCAAAACCCCGTTTGCCGCCCTGGACCCCCGCTTTCGCGGGGGCGACGAAGGGTGCGCAATGGGAACCATATGTCTAGTTCACACCACTCTCATGTCCGCCATTTAAAGTAGCAGGCAAGTAAATTCGTGGCTTTCTTTGAAGCGGCTGTTTTGGGCTGTTGCGGGCAGGGCCGGAGGCACGGCCGTCAAAGCGACGGTTGATCATACTCTGATGCGCGGGTCGGAACCGCATGACCGTTGATGCGTCGCGGAGCTGCCTCGGTCTAGTGACCAGCGTCGGATCGGCGATCCGGCAGATAGTGGTTGCGAGGGTTCTCCTGACCGCGGTCATGCCTCCGGCGCTGCCCGGAAATCGCTGATTGGTATTTTTGACAGTGCCTCCTTTGCTGGTGACCACACGATTTCTCCAATCAGCCTGCCGGTATTGTGATCTGGCGGGCGATGGCCCAGACAAAGCCCACCAGTTCGCGGGCGATGGCGGTGGTGACGACATTGGCGGGTTTGCCGGTGCGGGCGAGACGGCGATAGCGTGCGCACAGCCGCACTTGTCCCTTCCAGGCGATCTCCCGGATCAGTTTGGGCTGGTCTTCCTGACGCAGGCGCAAGTCACGGCTGACCCGAGCTGGGAAGCGGTAGGACCACGCCGCTTCGATCAACAACCGGCGCGCCGCGCTGCTGCCGGCTTTGGTGATGCCGCCGCGCCTGACGCTGGCGCCGCTCGAATGCTCGGACGGCACCAGTCCGAGATAGGCCATCAGCTGGCGCGGATTGGCAAAGCGCGAGAGGTCGCCCAGTTCGGCGACCAGTGTTGCCGCATTGACCAAGGCCATGCCGCGCATCGTCTGCAACGCCGCCACGACTGGGGCCAGTGTCCAGTCGGGCAACATCGCTTCGATCTGCGCCGTCAGCCGATCGCGCCGCGTCGCGGCGGCTTCGACTGTCTGAATGTAATCCTCGAGCACGAGGTGGTGTGCTGCCTGCTCAAAACGCAAACCAGCCAGCCAGCGGCGATGCAGCTTGGTCCAGGCCGGACGTCCATAATGGCAACGCTGGCGCAACAGGAAGCCCGAAAGCTGCTGGCGGGCCCGGCGCAACGCATGTACCGCGTCAAGACGGGCACGCACCAAGTCGCGCATCGCCTCGTGTCCGACATCGGGAACCCACACCGCGGTCAGCTCGCCGGCGCGATGCAACCGCGCCAGGCTGGCGGCGTCCCGTCGATCGGTCTTGACCCGGTCGCCCGGCCGCTTTGGGATCAACGACGGCGCGACGACAACGCATTCGTGCCTGTGCCCTGACAGCTGACGCTGAATGCCATAGCCGCACGGCCCCGCCTCATAGCAAAATCGCAGGGTCGTGCCATCGTCACCCAGCTTACGCACCAGGCGTTCTAGTGCCGCCGCCGTGTTTGCAATCCGACCATAGTCCCTGACCTCGCCACGCAGCCCGCTATCGGCGATCGCGACAACGATCCCATCCTTGTGCACATCAAGCCCGACGTAGCTGATACCATCCGCCATGACCCGTCTCCTATGCATGAGGCTCGGCACCGGCCAACCCGGTGCAACCCTCGTTACCTGCATACTGTGAGACGGGTCGCCCCGCACTCAGGCGGACATGTGGTCTAGCCTAATCGAGTTTAGTCTCAGTAATGCGCCATCCTGACCGTCGACATCCACGAAGCCAAAACGCACCTCTCGCAGCTGCTCGATCATTACACGCTCTCGAAGGCGGCGTTGATTGCCTTGAACAACCTCTCCGATTTGGCTGCCGTCCCCTTTGGCAAGTCGGAAACCGTCTCCCAGCCATCAAACCGGCGCAGGATCTCGGACATGGCACGCCGCTTATCGAGTTCCTTGTGTCCATACCGTCGGATTAACATTACCTCGACTCGCTTGGTAATCATATCGGACCCGTCGAGAGGAAGGTCCTCTTCTTTAATGGATATGCCAAACGCCGCGTTTACGCAGTCAATATAGAATTGATCTTCAAAAAGATCTTCGATGGCCGCGTCCGTTTTCTTGATGCCTGCGGCGTGGCCAAGCATTAGGACTCTGAATTTTGCCTTTTGCTCCACTGCCAAATCTTTGAGCACAAGTTCATCTATCTTCTTCTTGGCGGCGTGGCCCTCTGGATCACTGTCGAGCAAAACCCCGGAATTCCACGCCTGTCCAACAGCAAAGGCCGCGTACATAGGTGTCTTGGGGGCTCCCCTCGCTGGCCAGAGGTAAATTCTGTCGGAAAGGTGCGCCTTGCCTTCGCCGCGCAAAATGCCCGAGAGCTTATGGAGGATCAGCGCATCGTCACCGCCCTCGACAATCAAGGTTTGGCGGGTCCCGAGAAGCCCACTCATATCGCCGGTCAGCCCGAGTGACAATTCGATGACGGCCATCGGTGCGCGTTGGCTGCTCACGACGCCCTTCTTGACTTTGCTGTGGTTGTCCTTGGTCTCCACGATACGGACGCGCTCGGGATTGGCAAGATCAACCATCGAAGCAAGATGCGTCGTATAGAGAATGGTATTGCTTGCCGAGAGCCTGTCGAAAACATCTAAGAGATCGCGCTGCCCGGAATAGTGCAGATGAATGCCAGGTTCCTCTAGCAGGAGGACACACCCCTTGTACTGCCCTTGACTCGCGTGCGTGAATTTCCAGGCGAACGAAACATGCCACCGGAAGCCGCTTGAGCGGCGGTGCAACCGCACCGGCATCCCCACCGCTTCGTCCTCGGCGAAAATATTCAGAGTTGGCCCGTCAATCTCGACGTGGAAATTGACCTTCTTCTGTGTCCAGAGGTCGCGGAACTGCTTGCTCAGATATGAAGACGCCGCCCGCTTGTCGAACGAACGGACAGTGCGACCTTCTGGTGTGCCCCCTTTCGACAAAAACTCGTCGATATCGACCTTGGCAAGATCGAGGATTATCTTGATCGTCTGCTCCTCGTTCGTCAGTTCGTGCCATTGGTGTTGCTTGTAGCGTGCCGCTAGTTGATCACGCTCGATTTGTGCTCCAGTCAGTTCGTAATCGTGGATATAGACTAGCTTCGGGGCATGGTTCTTGGCCCAGGCGTCCACCTTTACCGGATCGAGCTTTTCCGACTTCTCTTCCGAAACAAAGAAGGTCGGGCCGCCGCTATAGGATCGGGACCCGATCAGGAACAGTTGAGCCGGCGGCGCGGGTGGCGCAGCCTTGGCCTCTGACCCCATGCCTCCCCCTTCATGAGCCGCCGCCTGCCCGTCGTCGCCGTGGGATAGTTCCCCGGGCTGCGGGGCCAGTATGGAAGCTTCCGCATACAGGGCTTCGATCTCTGCTGAGGTGAGCGAGAATTTGGCTTCGCAGACAACGGCAGACGGATCCTTGTTGCCCCAATCATCGACGGGCCAGTCTTCGTCAATATTGTAGGTCTCGTTGGGCACGAACGGATTAATCCGATACAATGCCTCGAACAGGTTGCTTTTTCAGGCCTCATTCTGGCCTACAAAGGCCGTTATCTTGTTGGCCTCGATCCAGCCTGAATCCCAGACGTTCCGGTACTTAGTTACTTTGAAAGACGTAAGTTCCATCTGTTGCCCACCCGAAAGATAACAGTGACATTGTCAAGAAAAGCAAACAGGCAAACCCATCCGATCCTCAAACTCGTGCCTCGTTGCCGCCGTGCTCGGGTTCACCTTCGGCGTGAGCGCCGAGATGTTGCCAACGAGAACAGCAACTGCGAGTCGAGGCCAGCTTGCTCCGCAATGTTAGCTTCCGACGCCCAGCATATACTGCTCTACAGACAACGGTGGCTCTCCCTTCGCCCGATGAAGTGAAAAACCTTTTCGTCCCGAGCGCGAGACATGAATATGCCAATAGCTCCGACCGTCCAGCGTCGTCGTCGTATTCAGTTTCCCCAGATTTTGGCGAACGACCTCTACCGGTAACGCCACTGCGACATCTAGATCCATCATTCCGAGAACGAAATATCCCTGCTTGGTGGTGGCAAGAAATTCGTCTTGGTGCGGATGGTAGGCATACCAGTAGTTTTCATTTTTGGCGTGCCATTTGGACATGGTGCAAACGACGCCTACCTCGTTGGCGTCGCTTCGATAGATCGCCGCGGACCGCCGGTGAAAACGGACACCATGTTTGCCCTCTAATTGGCGAAGTATCTCATTTCTTTTAGCATTCATTAGGACGGGATCGGTTCGATCCTGCTTTCGCGCAACACTGTCAAGGTCCTCTGACCCGGCGATGTCGGAAAATTCGCCATCTGGTTGCGAGGCTGGTAGGAAAGCGGAGTGAAGCGCAACAATCTCAGCCTTCAACTGTTCCGCTCGCTGACGCAACGCCTCGGTCTCTTCTATCGCATTGATGATTAACCTCGCTTCCGCAAGATGTCCGGTTGAGAGTGCGGTAACTCCCGACTGGGAGAGTAGTGCTGCTTGCTCACTCAGTTCAGTCACCAAGATATCCGCGGCATCAATCGCATCGACGTTCATCTGAAAGTCCTCAATTTTTGCTAAATTTGCAGCTGCCGGTTCACGGCTCCATCTCGCCTGCGCCGCGCGAGAGGCGATTTCGCTCCGCTGAGCGGGGGTTAAACGCTCCTTACGCGCCAATCCACCCTTCTGCTGGCCTAATCGGCGTGCGTTTGGCGTGTCACTCACAGCTTTTGTGGCCTTCCAGGCTTCCTGCTTTCCTAGAAACTGTTACCACATAAATGTGGAGCATAGCAAGCATTTATTTTATGCTTAGTCCGACACACCCCGGGGATCGCTATCCGGGCGCCTTCGGAGAAGGAGACCTGGCGAGTGACTTTCAGGCCGAGACCGCCGGTGCCGAGCCTAATCAGAATGAGCTATTTTCCCGTAGTTTCGTAATGCAATTCCTTCGGCAGACGGCGATGAACCACGGCGGGGGCGGGATATTCGGCGGCCACCAACGTAGGCTGTCGACGGCCGACAATTTACTAGAAACGTTGTCACGCTTGCTTCGCCGCCGTCTCCGATGCACCCAGCGCCATGGATCATCCGATGGCTAGCCTATGTCGCGGCACTGGCTGGCTTCTCTCTCCGACGACGACAGCGCGCTGCCGGGGGACGAGCGCGCGGTGCTCGAGCGGGCGCGGGGGCTGATCCCGCGGCTTGCCGAGCGGGCGCCGACCGCGTCGGGTGTCGAGCACGGTCAACCAGTCGCTGATGGCGGTACGGGTCTGCTCCGTTATGGGCTTTGTCTGATCCGGCGTCGCTGCCCACGGTGTTGTAAGAAATTCCGACAGGCATAGCAGCACCGCCAACTAAGCCAACCTCATCACATCGGCCTAGGTCCGCCAACGGACGATTTTATTGAACACTTCCAAGACGCTGAACTGACGAAAGGTTGGGTTCGTATTGTCGGAGAGCATCGTGGCGAAAACCTAACGTAAATGTCTTGTTGATCGTAATATTACCGCTCGCAACAGCCGAACGCATTCTTCCGACAGAGCCCGGGAACTGCGGTCTATAGCGGCTCGCGAGGTATTGTCTGGTCTCCGAACTCATCGTAATCTTGCGATCGTCGGCTGCACAGCGCCCGATAGCGGCCGTTGCGTGTCAGCGCGTCCAAACGCGAGATCCACCAATGGCGGCCATTTCGCCAAGAAAGGCCTGTGTAAGGTGTTTCACGGAGAAGGCCTGTGTAAGGTGCTTCTTACAACCCATGATTGCCGTTAACGAGACTGTCTCGGCAATCTATTGAATTATCTTAGGTATCATGGATTGGCACGCGTATTGCGTACGGATCTCTGTGGATGTAATTTTCATCTTAACGGTGTGCAAAATGACTCAGCGACGAATGAAGCGTGCCCTGCAAGCTGTGCTTGCTGCAGGCGCTCTCTCTTTAGCAGCAAATGCGGCAAACGCGACGCAAATAAGCTGGAATTTCGGCACCAGCGGTTACTCGCTTTCAACAGGGCCAATAGTGTCGCCGCCGGCGCCGCCGAGCTTTACCGCCACCTCCGGTCCCTTTGCCGCAACTGCTTCTGGCAACACCGCGGCGATCACAGCGATTAGTCCGGTGTATCAGGACGCCCTCTTCACGAGTGGCGGATTTACCGTTGCCGCATATGCGTGGGGTAACGGTGGGAATACCCAGGATAAGGTGACACAATCCAATAATTACGCAACCACCATCAATAGTGCTTCGGTCCATATCACCGGCTTAGGTGCTTGTTCAAGTCTTTGTACGGGCTTCAGCACGACCCTCGGCGATACCGAATGGCTAACCCTCGCCTTGGGGAGTCACGCGAGCAGCTGGTCTTTGCAGTCGATCGTGTTCGGAGACGTCATGAACTCTCCAGGCGAACAGGTTGAATTTTGGTTTAGCAATGAAGCTACCCGGTCTGCCGCTTTAAGTGGCACAAAATACGACGATACCATTTTGCAGATGGGTACTAACGTATGCGTCGGCGGTATCGGCGCTAATGGTAGCTGCCTATTCGACTTTTCAGCGCTCAGCGACGTGAATCTCAATAATTACCCATACTTGTGGGCCACGGCAGTCAACCCAAACAGCAATACTGCCAACCAACCCGCGATCCTGATAACCCAGTTGACGGCCGACCCTGTACCTGAACCGTCGACTCTGTCGGTGTTGGGTATCGGCTTGTTGATCTTTGGCGTGGCCTGGCGGCGGCGTCAGGCAGCGTAACGAACGCCGACACCGAACCACGAGCCTTGGGCGGTGCCCCCTTGGGGGTACCTCCCCTTGGGCGGTGCGCCCCGCCCGGCGCTACCGGCGAGACGTTTCCGTGTACCCGGAGATCTCGGCGAAGGAGGAACCGGGGCCAGCCAACCGGTTCGCGTGAGCACATTCGGGGCATGATCGAATTGAAGACGCGCCGTCAGCGCGGCGAGCGGCCCGGCACCGGGCTATATCGTATCATAAGCCCGAACAGCAACCTATTCGCCCACGACCTCTTGCGTAGCCACCGTCTCGGATGCACGCTGAACCAGAAGCATCAAACGGAGGCAACGGCGACCGCATGCCTGATGCGAACCCCATGACGCGCCGTGACCAGGTCTCGATCTCCGGCGACGACAGCGGGCTGCCCGACGAGGAGCGCGCGGTGCTGGAGCGGGCCCGGGCGCTGATCCCGCTTCTGGCCGACCGGGCGTCGGACGCGGCGGCGGCGCGAAAGGTGCCGGCGGAGACGATCGCCGAGTATCGCGCGGCGGGCATCCTGCGCATTTTGCAGCCGCGGCGGTTTGGCGGCATGCAGGGGCGGTTCAGCCTGTTCTCGCGGATCGTCGAGGAGTTCACCTTTGGGCTGCGCCTCCTCGGCCTGGGTCTATGCGGTCTTGGCCGAGCATCAATGGATCGTCGCCCAGTACCCTGAGCAGGCGCAGATCGATGTCTGGGGCGCCGATCCCGAGGCGGTCGCCGCGTCCTCCTTGGCGCCGCGCGCCGCCGCCAAGCGCGTGCCGGGCGGCTGGCGGCTCAGCGGCCGCTACTCGTTTTCGAGCGGCTGCGACTATGCGCAATGGGCGATTATCGGCGCGTTCCTTGGGCAAATGGGCGACCCGCGCACCCATGCCTATCTGCTGGTGCCGTTCGCCGAGATCGAGATCGTCGACGACTGGCAGACCTTGGGCCTCGCCGGCACCGGCTCGAAGTCGCTGGTCCTCGATGACGTGTTCGTGCCCGAGCACCGCGTCGTGATGGTCAGCGACCTGTTCGCCGGCACGCCGCCGGGCGCCTTGGTCCATCCTGACTATCCGGTGTTGCGCGCGCCGCGCGGTTACCTGGTCTCCTATTCGCTGCCGCCGGTGCCGATCGCCCTCGGCCGCCGCGCGCTCGATGTCGCCTGCCGGTCGTTCGCCGGCCGGGTGTCGCGCGGGGTGAGACGGTTGGCCGACTCCGAATTCGTGCAGATGACGCTCGGCGAGGCCGCCGCCGCGATCGATGCGGCGACGATGCTGCTGCACACCGGGCGGGAATCCAGCACCGCCGAGGTCAGTTCGGGCCGCCGGATCACCGAGGCCGAGGCGTTGCGCGCGCGCCGCGACATGGTCTACGCACAGCACCAGGTCGGCTGGGCCATCGACCGGCTGTGCGAATTGGACGGCGCCCGCTGGGTCTACGACAATGACGAGCTGGGCTCGATCCGCCGCGACGTGATGACCGTGTTGACCCACACCGCCGCGAGCCGCGTGGCCGGGCTGGCGCCCTACGGCCGCATGCTGCTCAACGACGGCGCCGAATAAGCGGCGGCGGGCTGCTCGCCATCGTCCGACCACATCTCGCCCGCATAATAGCTCGCTTACAGGAAATGCTCGTGCCAGAATGGATGGTGGTGAAGCGGATTGCTCCGGGTATGGCCGGTCTCTGGCAATTCCCGTGTATTCCCGGTTCTGCGGAATTCTTTCCCGGTTCAATCCGAGAAATTCCCGGTTCCGCGCTCACGGGAATTCCTTCGGAAGTGATTGATTCAAAACTCGGATTTAATGCGACTTAGGACCGTAAAGTGGCCAACGCGCAGCCTTCCCGGTTATTTTCCCGGTTCCCGGGAATTTGGCCGCTGACCCAAGAACCGTGACATGCTGGTCGAGATCGGCCATTTCGCGCTGGTCCTCGCCCTGCTGGTCGCGGCGGTGCAGGGAATGGCGCCGCTGATCGGCGCCGCGGCGCGCAGCCGGGCGTTGATGGATCTGGCGCGGCCGGCGGCACTGCTGCAACTCGGCCTGGTGGCGTTGTCCTTCGCGGTCTTTTTCCACGCCCACATCGTCTCCGACTTCTCGGTCCGCAACGTCTTCGAGAATTCGAGCCTGTCGAAACCGATGCTCTACAAGGTGACCGGCGCGTGGGGCAGCCACGAAGGCTCGATGATGCTGTGGGTGTTCATGCTGGCGTTGTTCGGCGGGCTCGTCGCCGTATTTGGCCGCGCATTGCCGGCGAGCCTGCGCGCGCGCACCCTGGCGATCCAGGGTCTGCTCGGTTTTGGCACGCTATTATTTATCGTCGCGACGTCGAACCCGTTCGAGCGGCTGTTTCCGGTCCCGGCCGACGGCCGCGACCTGAACCCATTGCTGCAGGATCCGGGCCTCGCCTTTCACCCGCCGTTTCTCTACTTCGGCTATGTCGGGTTCTCGATCACCTATTCTTTTGCGATCGCCGCGCTGATCGAGGGCCGGGTCGGTGCCGCCTGGGCGCGCTGGGTCCGGCCCTGGGCTCTGACCGCGTGGTGCGGGCTGACGATCGGCGTCGCGATGGGCAGCTGGTGGGCCTATTACGTGCTCGGCTGGGGCGGCTGGTGGGCGTGGGACCCGGTCGAGAACGCCTCGTTCATGCCGTGGCTGCTGGGCACCGCGCTGCTGCATTCGGCCGCGGTCGTCGAAAAGCGCGAGACGTTGCAGCGCTGGACTGTGTTGCTGGCGATCATGACCTTCGGCATGAGCCTGATCGGGACCTTTCTGGTGCGCTCGGGGGTGCTGACCTCGGTCCATTCCTTTGCTCTCGACCCGGCGCGCGGCGTCTTCATTCTGGTCCTGGTCGGGATCGTGATCGGCGGCGGCCTGATCCTCTACGCGTTGCGCGCGCCGGGCCTCGAAGCCGGCAACCCATTCGCGCCGGTAAGCCGCGAGGGCGCGCTGGTGCTCAACAACCTGCTGCTCGCGGCCGGTATGGCGACAGTGTTCCTGGGCACCTTCTACCCGCTCTTCGCCGAGGTGTGGAGCGGGGCCAAATTGTCGGTCGGGCCGCAATATTTTGACGTGACATTTGTCCCAATCGTCGTGCCGGGTCTTGTTGCCATGGTCATCGGCCCGGTTCTCGCCTGGCGCCACGGGAGTTTGCGGGCGGCTTTGCGCCGACTGTCGCCGGCATTCGCGGGAGCGCTCCTCGCCCCGCTGGCCGTGTTTATGTTCAACCGCAGCGCATCCCCGGCGGCGCTTGCCGGAGTGGCGCTCGCCGCCTGGGCGATGCTCGGCGTGCTGGCCGATCTTGCCGACCGGACCGGTATCGGCAAGCTGCCTGCGGGCACCGTGTGGCGGCGCCTGCGCCATCTGCCGCGCGGCACATGGGGCTACGCGATCGCCCATTTCGGCGTCGGCGTCTTGATCGCCGGGGTGACGGTCTCTATTGCCTGGCGCAGTGAGCGGATCGAGACTCTGCGCGCCGGCGACGATCTGCAAATCGCCGGCCGTACCCTGCACTTCGTCGGGGTGACCGAGGGTAATGTCGAAAATTACCAGGTTCAGCGCGCCGAGATCGTGGTCGATCGGCCGGGCAGCCCCCCGTTCACCGTCCATCCCGAGCGCCGCTGGTATCCGATCGCTGGAAGCACGACGACGAACACTTCGATCTCGACCAACGGCTTCGGCGATCTCTATCTGGCGCTCGGCGATCCCGACGGAAAAGGTGGCTGGGTCGTGCGCGCGTATTACAACCCGCTTGTCCCGTGGGTCTGGTTCGGCGCGGTGTTGGCGGCGCTCGGCGGGCTGGTCTCGCTCAGTGACCGACGCCTGAGGATGCGGCTGCCGAGATCCCGCACCGTACCGGCGATCGCCCCCCGACCGGCAGATCCGGGATGATCGGGAGGCTACTGGTTGCGGCAGCGCTGCTGCTGGTCGCGGTCGGGGCGGCGGCAGCCTGGGCGGTCGAACCCCCCGAACGGCTCGCCGATCCAGCCTTGGAGGCGCGCGCGCGCACGATCAGCCAGGAATTGCGCTGCCTGGTGTGCCAGAACCAGTCGATCGACGAGTCGAACGCCGACCTCGCCCACGATCTGCGCGTTCTGGTGCGCAAGCGGCTGCTCGCCGGCGACAGCGACCAGCAGGTGCTCGATTATGTCGTCGCACGATATGGCGTTTTCGTGCTGCTCGACCCGCCGTTCGAGCCGGTGACCTGGGTGTTGTGGCTGGCGCCGCCGGTGCTAGTGCTGGGGGCGGGAGGGGTGTTGCTGCTGCGGGCGCGCTGGCGCCGTTTCGACGCAATGTTGCCCGAGCTTGACTCGGGAAGAGAGCGCGCGTGCCGCGGAATTGCTGAGCGATCGGGCATGGTCTGGTTCTGGATCGGCGCCGGGTTCCTGACCCTTGCGGCGCTGGCCACCTTGCTGCGCCCGCTCCTCCACCGCCCGCGGCCGGGCAGTGCCGACGAGGAAGCCGTCGCCGCGTTGTTTCGCCGGCAGCTTGCCGAGACCGATGCCGAGCTGGCTCAGGGCCGGATTTCACCCGACCAGGCCGTTGTGGCGCGCACCGAAATCACCCGGCGCATGCTGGCGGCGGCCGAGCGCGGCGACGCCGGGGCGGGAGCAGCGTTGGACGCCGGAGCGGAGACGTTCTGGCGGATCGGTGCGGCGATCGGCATTGCCGGGATGCTGCCCGCGGCGGCGATTGCCATCTACCTGGCGGTCGGCTCACCGGGGGCGATGGATCGGAGCAGCACGATCGACGCGGCCATTCCCCACGGCGCGGCCGAACTCGCCGCGGCCGCCGACCGCATCAAGGCGCATTTGCAACAAGCGCCTGGCGATCTCAAAGGTTGGACCCTGCTGGCCCGCACCCTGGCCGCGCTGAACCGCCTCCCCGAGGCGCGCGAGGCCTACGCCCGCGCGATCGCCTTGGCGCCCGGCGAGACCGGTCTGCATGCCGAACTGGGCGAAGTCTTGCTGCTTGAAGCTGAGGGCACCGTGACGCCGGCCGCCGAGGCCGAGTTCGCCAAGGCGCCGGATGATCCACGTTCGCGCTACTACAACGCCGAGACAGCGTTGCAGCACGGCGACAGAAGCGGCGCCAGGCAAAAATTGCAGGCCTTGCTGGCCGACGCCCCGGCTGGCGCGCCGTGGCGCCAAACCGTCGTGGACAGCCTCGCCGAATTGATGCCGAAGGGGCCGGCAGCGGGGGCCGCGCCGGCTGTAGCGCCGCCCGGTCCGAGCGCGCAAGACATCGCCGCCGCCCGAGACATGATCGCCGGAACAGCGGCAGGCGATGATCCGCGGCATGGTCGAGCGCCTTGCCCAACGGCTCGAACAGCACCCGGACGACAAGGAAGGCTGGGCACGGCTGGCCCATGCCTACGATGTGCTCGGCGAGCCCGACAAGGCGCAAGCTGCTCGCGCCCGCGCAGTTGCGGCCGCGGCGGCGCCGCCGGAAGTGTTGCCGGATGACGCGACGGGATGGATCGCACGCGCCCGCTCTTATCAGGGGCTCGGTCGCACCGCGGATGCGCTCGCCGCCCTCAAGCAGGGAAACGCGCAATTCCCCGGCAATCTCCCGCTGCTCGAGGCCTATATGAATGCGCTTTCCGTCGGGACCAAAGACGACAGGCCGAGCCCCGAACTCGTCGATCTGGCGACCCGGATCAACGCGCTCGACGGCAAAGAGCCGGACGCGTTGTGGTATTTGGGTCTGGCCGCAGCTAGAGGCGGCGACGGCCTTCGGGCGGCAAGTTATTGGACAACGCTGCGAGACGAACTGTCTCCGGCCGACAGCCGGCGCGCTTTGGTGCAACGCAAGCTCGACGCGCTGCGTTGACCTCGACGCTGGCCTTCGCGCCGCCGCAGGCTCGGCGGGCCGGTGGATAGCGATGTCGCTCGCGCCGGGTTTGTGCCTCGTTACCGGGGCGACCGGGTTCGTCGGGTCGGCCGTGGCACGCGCGCTGTTGCTCAAAGGTCATCAAGTGCGGGTGCTGGCGCGCCCTGGCGGCGACCGCCGCAACCTCGGCGGTCTATCCGTCGAAATCTCCGAGGGCGCGATGGAGGACCTGCCATCCCTCGCCCGCGCGGTCGCCGGCTGCCGGTATCTGTTCCACGTCGCTGCCGATTACCGGCTGTGGGTTCCCGACCCGGCCGCGATGTTCCACGCCAATGTCGACGGCACCCGCGACCTGATGACCGCAGCGCACGCCGCCGGTGTCGAGCGCATCGTCCATACCAGTAGCGTCGCCACGATCGGTCTGGTTCCCGGCGGCTCGGCCGACGAAGAGACGCCGAGCCGGCTCGACGATATGATCGGGCCTTACAAGCGGTCAAAATTCCTGGCCGAGGAGGCCGTTCGCCAGTTGATCGACGAGCGCGGCCTGCCCGCTGTGATCGTCAACCCGTCAACGCCGGTCGGCCCGCGCGACCTCAAGCCGACGCCGACCGGGCGGCTCATCCTCGAAGCCGCACGCGGCAATCTGCCGGGCGTTGTCGACACCGGTCTCAATATCGTGCACGTCGACGATGTCGCCGCCGGTCATCTCGCGGCGGCCGAAACCGGCCGGATCGGTGAGCGCTATATTCTCGGCGGCGAAAACATGGCGCTGGCCGAGATCCTGGCCGAGGTCGCCAGTGCGGTCGGCCGACGGCCCGCCGCGCCTCAAAATCCCGTATGCGGTGGCGTTCACGGTTGCCGTCGGAGCCAGCTTGATGGCGCGGGTGACCGGCCGTGAGCCTTTTACCACGCTCGAC
This sequence comes from uncultured Alphaproteobacteria bacterium, assembly GCA_963774345.1. Lineage (GTDB taxonomy): Bacteria > Pseudomonadota > Alphaproteobacteria > ATCC43930 > CGMCC-115725 > AP-15. The sequence continues at coordinate 77,670 of CAVZFB010000065.1, read as the reverse complement.
GGGGTTCGCATGGCCAGAAAGAAGATGTATTTTTCATCTGTGAAAGCCTCGCGCGAACTCGGCTATCGGCCGCGGCCGGCGCACGAGGCCATTGTCGACGCTGTCGGCTGGTTCGCGGCGAATGGGTATCTGAGATGATTGCGGCGGCAGCGCCGGACACGCAAGACCGCGAGATCGTCGAGACGCCATCGGGCAAGTGGCGCGACGGCGAGAATTTCCCGGTCGGATCGTTGCTGATCCGCCGCGATTTGCGCGTGCATGTCCATGCGTTCTACCGTTTTGCCCGCAACGCAGACGACATCGCCGACAACCCCGAGCTTTGCGCCGCCGACGAAAATCCGCCGGCTCGACCGCATGGCGGCGGTGCTCGGCGGCGCCCCGGGCGACGATTCGCCAGCCGCTTCGGCGATGCGCCAAAGCCTGGCCGCGACCGGAATGACGGCGCAGCATTGCAACGACGTTTTGCGCGCCTTCCGCCAGGACGCCGAAAAGCGACGCTATCGCGACTGGGACGAGCTGATGGAATACTGCCGCTATTCGGCCTCGCCGGTCGGGCGGCAGCTGCTCGATCTGCATCGGCGAAAGCCGCGAGACCTGGCCCGCCTCGGACGCGTTGTGCTCGGCATTGCAGGTGCTCAACCACCTGCAGGATTGCGCCGAGGATTACCGCCTGCTCGACCGGGTCTACCTGCCGACCGCCGATCTCGCTGCTGCCGGAACCGATGTCACAGCGCTGACGGCGGACGCAATCGAGCCCGGCGCTGCGCCGGGTGTTCGACACCCTGCTCGACCGGACCTCGGATCTCGTCAACGCCGCGCGCGGGCTGGCGCCGCGCGTCGCGGCGCCAGGTTTGCGTTGTGAATGCGCCGTTATCACTGAGCTGGCGGCGCGCCTGTTGCGCCGCCTGCAGCGCGGCGACCCACTGGCCGCCCGGGTCGGGCTCGGCAAAACCGATTTCCTTGCGGCTTTTCTGTCCGGCGTCCTGCGTGGGATCCGCCGGTGAGCGACACAGCGTTCGGTACCGTCGCGGATCAAGTGGGCGATGCTGCGCTGCGTCAAACCATCCGCAACCGGGTCGAGGCCGCCCGAACCTCGTTCTATTGGGCAATGCGGCTGCTGCCCCGAGAGCGCCGCAACGGCATGTACGCGGTCTACGCTTGGTGCCGCGAGGTCGACGACATTGCCGACGGCGAGCGGCCGGTCGCGCACAAGCTCGCGGCGCTGGCCGCCTGGCGCGACGAAATCGATGCACTCTATGCCGGGGGGCCAAGCCATCTCGTCGCGCGTGCCCTGCAGGAGCCGATGCTGTGCTACCGCCTGCGTCGAGAGGATTTTCTCTCCGTCATCGACGGCATGGAGATGGATGCCCGCGAGGACATCCGAGCACCGGATCTAGCCACGCTCGATCTTTATTGCGCCCGGGTGGCGAGCGCGGTTGGTCATCTTTCGGTCCATATTTTTGGCGACACCAGCGAAGCGGCGCACCGCGTCGCCGACTCGCTCGGGCGGGCATTGCAGCTGACGAATATTCTGCGCGATCTCGACGAGGATGCCCGCCGCGGACGGCTCTATCTGCCGCGCGAAATCCTGGAGCGCCACGGGATTCACAACGTCGATCCGATTGCGGTGCTGCGCCATCCGGCGTTGCCGGCAGCCTGCCGTGAGCTGGCAGCGATTGCCGAAACGCACTTTCGCGACAGCGCCCGGGCCATGACACAATGCCGTCGCCGTGCGATGCGCCCCGCGGCGGTGATGGGAGCCGTTTACCGGGCGACCCTGCAACGAGCTGTTGCGCGGGGAGTGGCGCGACCCGGCCGCGCGGCTAAGCCTACCGAAACCGCTGAAGCTCTGGCTGGTGCTGCGCCACGGTCTTGTATGAGCCCGGCGATGTGCATATCGTCGGCGCCGGTCTGGCCGGCTTGGCGGCTGCGGTCGCATTGGCGGCAGAGGGGTGCCGGGTGCGGCTCTACGAAGCAAGCGCCCATGCCGGCGGCCGATGCCGTTCCTATTTCGACGCCGAACTCGGCTGCCGCGTCGACAACGGCAACCATCTGCTGCTGGCGGGAAACCGCCGGGCGCTCGACTATCTCGAACGGATCGGCGCGCGCGACACACTGGAGGGGCCGGAGGATACCGTCTTTGCGTTCATCGACGCGCAGACCGGGCAGCGCTGGAGTGTGCGGCCGAACCGAGGCGCCGTGCCGTGGTGGATCTTCCGGCGTGCCAGACGGGTCCCGTACACCCGTGCGGCCGACTACCTCGGAGCGCTGGCGCTGCGCTGGGTCGGCCCGACGGCTACGGTCACCGAGGTGTTGGATCGCCGCCGCCGGGTTTTCCGCCGGCTATGGGAGCCGCTTGCCGTCGCTGCTTTGAACACCGCTGTCGAGCGCGCGTCTGCCCGGCTGTTTTGGTGTATTTTGGTCGAGACGCTTGGCCGCGGCGGGGCGGCGTGCCGGCCGCTGGTACCGCGCGAGGGGCTTTCGGAGACTTTTGTCGATCCGGCGCTTGCTGTCTTGCGCGCACGCGGCGCCGAGATCCGCTTTGGCGCGAGGCTGCGCGCGTTGAACTTCGGCCCCGATCACGTCTCCGGGCTGGTGTTCGAAGCGGACGCAATCGAGATCGGCCGTGAAGATCGTGTGATCCTCGCCGTGCCGGCGGCTGTTGCTGCACGGCTCGTCCCCTCACTGATCGTGCCCGACGCCTTTTCCCCGATCGTCAATGCCCACTTCCGGTGCGCGGCGCCCCCTGGTTCGCCGCTGTTTGTCGGCGTCGTCGGCGGCGCCGCACAGTGGATCTTTCGCAAGCATGGGGTGTTGTCGGTAACGGTCAGCGCCGCCGACCGCGTCATCGACCTCCCAGCTGACGCGCTGCGCGAGATGCTGTGGCGCGACGTGGCGTTTGCCTATCGGCTTCCCGCATTTCCGGCGCCGCCGGCGCGAATCGTCAAGGAGCGACGGGCGACGTTTCTCGCCAGCCCGGAACAACTGCGACGCCGGCCGGGCGTGACGACGCGCTGGCAGCAGCTCTTGCTTGCCGGCGATTACACGGATACCGGCTTGCCGGCGACGATCGAAGGCGCTATCCGGTCGGGCTTTGCTGCAGCGCGGCGGACGATGGCCCACGGCCACGCAGAGCCTCGGCGAGCGGAGGGCGGCGGCGACATTGTTACCGATACGATCATCGGGACCGACAAAGAGCGTCAGCGTATCCTTTCATGAACAGTGCAATAAACGAGCAAGCGGCGGCCGCGAAATATCCCATCGACGCCGGCCGGGAGACCCACGGGATCGGTCAGGCGATCACCCGCGCCGCGGCGTCGCTGCTGGCTCTGCAGCATACCGATGGCCACTGGGTCTTCGAACTCGAAGCCGACGCGACGATCCCCTCCGAATACATTCTGCTGCAGCATTACCTCGGCCGAAGCGAGCCCGAGCTTCAGACAAAAATCGCGTGGTTCGTGCGCGCCCAGCAAGGCGAGGACGGCGGCTGGCCACTGTTTCACGGCGGCGCGCTCGATGTCAGCTGTTCGGTCAAGGCCTATTTCGCGCTGAAGGCGGCTGGCGATCCGATCGACGCGCCGCACATGGCGCGCGCCCGCACCGCGATCCTGGCGCAAGGCGGCGCGCGGCGCTGCAACGTCTTCACCCGCATCATGCTCGCGCTTGTTCGGCGAGGTGCCGTGGCGGGCGGTTCCGGTCATGCCGGTCGAAATCATGCTGTTGCCCGGATGGTCGCCGTTTCACATCGGCAAGGTCGCCTATTGGTCGCGCACCGTTCTGGTGCCGCTGCTGGTGCTGATGGCGCTGCGGCCCCGCGCCCGCAACCCGCGCGGCATCACGATTCGCGAGTTGTTCGTCGAACCGCCCGAAGTCAGTGCGCGACTGGATCACCGGGCCGACCTCATCGCCGCTGGCGATGGTTTTCGGGCTGCTCGACCGGTTGCTGCGTGCGGCCGAGCCGTGGTTTCCGGCGGGGCCGCGTCGACGCGCAATCGCCAAGGCGGTCGCCTTTGTCGACCGAGCGCCTCAACGGCGAAGACGGCCTCGGCGGGATCTTTCCGGCGATGGCGAACTCCTTGATGATGTTCGACTGTCTGGGCTATCCGCCGCGATCATCCCGATTGGCTGACCGCCGCATGCCGCGATCGACAAGCTTATCGTCCTCGATGGCGAGCGCTGTTATTGCCAACCCTGCCTGTCGCCGGTCTGGGACACGGCGCTAGCCTGCCACGCGCTGCTGGATGTGGATGACCAGCGGCTAGACTCCGCGGTTGGGCGGGCGCTTGACTGGCTCGCGGAAAAGCAGGTGCTGGAGGTGGTCGGCGACTGGGCGATGAGCCGCTCAGGCTTGCAGCCCGGCGGGTGGGCCTTCCAATACGAGAACCCGTATTACCCCGACGTCGACGACACCGCCGCTGTCGCCCTGGCACTCGACCGGTTTGATCGTGACCTGTATCGGCCCGCCATCGAGCGGGCAGGCGAATGGATCATCGGCATGCAGAGCCGCAACGGCGGGTGGGGCTCCTTCGACGCCGACAACACGCATTATTACCTGAACCACATTCCATTTGCCGATCACGGCGCGCTGCTCGATCCGCCGACCGCCGATGTCAGCGCCCGCTGCCTCGGGTTACTCGCCCAGCTCGGCTACGGCGCGGACCACCCCGTCGTCGCCGCTGCCATCGCCTTTCTGTGGCGCGAGCAAGAAGCCGACGGCAGCTGGTTCGGACGCTGGGGAACCAACTACATCTACGGGACCTGGTCGGTGCTGGCCGCCGCTCAACGCTGCCGGCATCGATCCTGCGGCACCGGAAATCCGCCGCGCTGTCGGTTGGTTGCTTGCCCGGCAGCGTACCGACGGCGGCTGGGGCGAAGCCGAGGAATCGTACTGGCCCGGCATGCCGCAAGGCGAGGCGCGCTATACCACGTCCTCGCAGACGGCATGGGCGCTGCTCGCTCTGATGGCCGCAGGCGAGGTCCGCAACCCGGCGGTGGCGCGCGGCATCGCCTATCTGATCGCGACCCAGAACTCGAGACGGAAGTTGGGACGAGCCGTGGTTCACCGCAGTCGGCTTTCCGCGCGTGTTCTTTCTGCGCTATCACGGCTACCGCGCCTATTTCCCGCTGTGGGCGCTGGCCCGCTACCGCCGTCTGATGAACTGGAATTCGGCCCGGGTGCCGTTCGGCATTTGAGCCCTGGGTAGAGCTTTGCTCGAGACGACAGGACCGGCCGCTGCGTTCTGCATCTGCGGGCTCGCGGGGGAAGCGAAGATCGCGCGCGCCGCAGGCTTTTCGGTCATGGTCGGCGCCGGCGATCGGAGCCGCACTATCACGCTCGTCGAAAGGGCGGTCCGGCAGGCAAATTGTCTGATCAGTTTCGGCCTTGCCGGCGGGCTCGCGCCCGAATTGCGGACGGGTGGTGTGATCGTCTCGACGAATGTGATCGCAGCCGACAAACGGTGGTGGGCACAAAAACAGTTTCGCGACCACATCGCCGATTTCGCCCACAGCATCGGCGCGCTGGAAGGCCCGGTGCTCGGGGCTCCGGCCATTCTGGCGACAGCTGCCCAAAAAAGTCGGGCATGGAACGAGACCCGGCGCGCTCGCGGTCGATCTCGAAAGCGACATCGTCGCCCGGATCGCCACTTCGGCGGGTATGCCGTTCGTTGTCTTGCGCTCAATCGCCGACGCGGCTTATCGCGAGCTGCCGCCGGCGGCGCTGATCCCGCTTTCGGAAGACGGAACGCCGAGGCTCGCGCGGGTACTCGCATCGGTGCTGCGCCAGCCGCGACAGCTCGCGAGCCTGGTTGGGTTGGCGCGCGAGATTCGGACGGCGCAGTTGGCCCTAGCCGGACCCGCCCGCGCTTTACACGGGTTCCTGGCTGCTGGCTAGCCGCTCCATCGCCTCCTCGACATGGCGGGCGAGCACATATTCGGCCGGGCGCTGCCGGTCGAGCGGAATTTCCGGCGCCATATCGCCCTCGGTGCGCACGCCGCGCAGCGCCGCTGCCGCCGCCTTTAGCGGATGCCGCACCGTATCCATGACCGCGGTCGCCTCGTAGCCGCTGTGGACCATGCAATCGGCGCATTTTTCGTAATTGCCGGTGCCGTATGCGTCCCAGTCGGTCTCGTCCATCAGCTCCTTGAAGGTCTTGGCGTAGCCCTCGCCGAGCAGATAGCACGGGCGCTGCCAGCCAAAGAAATTGCGCGTCGGATTGCCCCACGGCGTGCAGCGGTAAGACTGATTGCCGGCGAGAAAATCGAGAAACAGGCTCGACTGGTTGAACGACCAGCTGCGGCGGCGGCGCGCGAAGATGCCGCGGAACAATTCCTTGGTGCGTCGGCGATTTAGAAAATGCTCCTGGTCGGGCGCCCGCTCATAGGCGTAGCCGGGCGACACCGTGATCCCGTCGATGCCGATCTCGCTGACCGCGTCGAAGAACCGGGCGATACGCTCCGGGCTCGGCGGTGTCGAACAGCGTGGCGTTGATGTTGACGCGGAAGCCGCGGGACTTCGCCAGCGCGATCGCGGCGACCGCGCGGTCGTAGACGCCGTCCTGGCAGACCGAGCGGTCGTGCTCCTCGCGGTCGCCGTCGAGATGGACGGTCCAGGCGAAATAAGGGTTGGGCTGGAACTGATCGAGTCTTTTTTCGAGCAGCAGCGCGTTGGTGCACAGGTAGACGAATTTCTTGCGGGCGATGATGCCTTGGGCGATCTCGTCGATCTCGCGGTGCAGCAGCGGCTCGCCGCCGGCGAGGACGACGATCGGGGCGCCGCATTCGTCGACCGCGTCGAGGCATTCGGCGACGCTGAGCCGCTGGTTGAGGATCGCGTCGGGATAGTCGATCTTGCCGCAGCCGGCGCAGGCGAGGTTGCAGCGGAACAACGGCTCCAGCATCAGCACCAGCGGGTAGCGCTCGACGCCGCGCAAATGGCGCCCGAGCACATAGGCCCCGACCCGGATCGTTTGGCGCAGCGGAATGGCCACGGTAGACCCTCGTTACAAAGTGGGATGTCGAGCTGGCATCATTCGGCGGCTTCGGCGAGCTGCGGCGGCATTCGGAAGCGCACGTTCTCGGTAACTCCCGGCAGCACTGCGAGCTCGATTTCGGCGATGTCGCGCAGCCGGTCGATCAGCTCCTCGACCAGTTCGGCCGGGCGCCGACGCGCCGGCCGTGATGCCGACCGCCGAGACGTCTTCGAGCCAGCGCGGGATCGAGCGCGGCGGCGTCTTCGATCAGATAGCTCGGCACGCCGCTTTCGGCGGCGATCTCGCGCAGCCGGTTCGAGTTCGAGCTGTTCGGCGCGCCGACCACCAGAACGACATCGACGATCTTGGCCAGTTCGCGCGCCGCCCGCTGGCGGTTCTGCGTCGCGTAGCAGATGTCCTTGGTGTCCGGGCCGACGATCGTCGGAAAGCGCGCCTTCAGCGCCTCGATCACCGCGCGCGTATCGTCGACGCTGAGCGTCGTCTGGGTGATAAAGGCAAGCTTGTCGGGGTCGGTGACTTGAAGCCCAGCGACCTCCTCGGGCGTCGAGATCAGATGCACGCGGCCGACGATCCGCCCCATCGTGCCGACGATCTCGGGATGGCCGGCATGCCCGATCAGGATGATCTCGCGGCCCTGATTGGCGTAGCGCTGGCCCTCGATATGGACTTTGGAGACGAGCGGGCAGGTCGCGTCGATGACCGGCAGGCCGCGCGCGGCGGCCCGATCCTCGATCGTGCTGGCGACGCCGTGGGCGCTGAAGATCGTGACGCTGCCTGGCGGCACCTCGTCGATCTCGTCGACGAAATGCGCCCCTTTGGCGCGCAGCCGCTCGACGACGTGGCGGTTGTGCACGATTTCATGACGGACATAGATCGGCGGGCCGTATTTCTCGAGCGCCCGCTCGACGATCTCGATCGCCCGTTCGACCCCGGCGCAAAATCCTCGCGGTTGGGCTAGTACGACCCGCATGATCTCCCCTCGTCGCCTCACCCAAGCAAGGCCGGCCTGCGACAGCCTGGATATAGGTGAACGCCTGATCCGTGCCACTACTCCGTTCGCATCTCACGCGCAATCCTCACCGGGTGTGACGCGCTTGCCATGAACCCGGCGCTCGCCATCGTGCTGCTGCTTCCGGGCTGGGTGTATCTGTTCGGTACAGCATGGGCTGTCACGCGCTTCGCCCGACGCAAATTGCCGATATCGACCGAGCAGCCCGCGATCTCGATCTTGAAGCCGCTCCATGGCGCCGAGCCCGGCCTCTACGAAAATCTGCGGTCGTTCGTCGAGCAGGATTACCCGGCACGCCAGATCGTGCTCGGCGTCACCGACCCGCAGGACGGCGCGATCGAAGTCGCTCAAGCGCTGGTTCACGAGTTTCCTGGCGATGACGTCGCCCTGGTGATCGAGCGCCGCATCCACGGCGGCAACGGCAAGGTGTCGAACCTCGAAAACATGCTGCCGACAGCGCGCCACGACATATTGGTCCTCGCCGACAGTGACATGCGGGTCGATCGCGACTATCTCGCCGCGGTCACGGCACCGCTCAACGATCCGCGCGTCGGGATCGTCACCTGTCTTTACAAAGCCGTCCCGACCGGCGGCATCTGGTCCGAGCTGGGAGCGATGCACATCAATTTCGGGTTCTTCCCCGGCGCTGTTGTCGGTGAGGCGCTAGGGGTGGGACGCGGCTGCTTTGGCGCGACGATCGCCTTGCGCCGCGAGACCCTCGAACACATCGGCGGCTTCGCCCGCGTGCGTGACGAGCTGGCCGACGATCATCGGCTGGGTGACGCGGTGCGTTCCGCAGGTCTCACGGTGGTGTTGTCGCGCTACGTCGTCGAGGCCAGGGTGACCGAACCTTCTTTCGTTGCGCTGTGGCGCCATGAACTGCGCTGGGCGCGCACCGTGCGCGGGGTAGCCCCGGCGGCCTATGCCGGATCGATCGTAAGCCATCCGCTGATGGTCGCCGTGTTCGCCGCCGCATTCACCGGATTTGGCTTGACCTCCTTCACCTTTCTGGCAATCACCTACTTGGTCAGATGGGCTTGCGCGAGGGTGACGGCGCGCGCGCTCGGGCTGAGGTCGGCCAGGCCGGCGCTGCTCCCGGCGCGGGACGCCTTGTCTTTTGTGGTGTTCGTTGCCAGCTTTTTCGCACGGACGGTGTTCTGGCGGGACCAGCATTTCCGCGTCGCGTCGAGCGGCCGCATGACAGCCGACGGAGACAAGGTGTGATGATGAAGACACTGTTCCTGCATCCGCCGTCCTTCGACGGTTTCGACGGCGGCGCCGGCTCGCGCTATCAGGCGCGGCGCGAGATCCGGTCGTTCTGGTACCCGACCTGGCTCGCCCAGCCCGCGGCGCTAGTTCCAGGCAGCCGGCTCGTCGACGCCCCGCCGGCACGGTTGAAGCTCTCCGACATATTGCCGCTCGCCAGCGAATACGAGCTTGCGGTGCTCCATACCTCGACCCCGTCCTTCGCCTCCGACGTCAAGGTCGCCGAGGCGCTCAAGGAGATGAACCCACGGCTGAAGATCGGCATGGTCGGGGCCAAGGTTGCGGTCGAGCCCGAGGACAGTCTGAAGGCGTCGGCGGCGCTCGACTTCGTCGCCCGCGAGGAGTTCGATTTCACGATCAAGGAGGTCGCCGAGGGCCGGGCTTTGGCTGCGATCGACGGCTTGAGTTATCACGCCCCGGGTGGTGCGATCAGCCATAACCGCGACCGCGCAATCCTCGAAGACATGGACCAGCTGCCTTTCGTCAGCGAAGTCTACAAACGTGACCTTAGGATCGAAAATTATTTCATCGGCTATTTATTGCACCCGTACCTGTCGCTCTACACCGGACGCGGCTGCCGCTCGAAATGCACCTTTTGCCTGTGGCCGCAAACCGTCGGCGGGCACCGCTATCGGGTGCGCAGCGTGGGTCACGTGATCGAGGAGATCCGCCTCGCCAAAAGCTGGTTTCCGCAGGTCAAGGAGTTCTTTTTCGACGACGACACCTTTACCGACGACCGACCGCGCGCCGAGGCGATCGCGCGCGAGCTGGGCAAGCTCGGGGTCACCTGGTCGTGCAACGCCAAGGCGAACGTGCCGCGCGCGACCCTTGAGGTGCTGCGCGACAACGGGCTGCGGCTGTTGTTGGTGGGGTATGAATCGGGCAACCAGCAGATCCTCAACAACATCAAAAAAGGAATGCGGGTCGACATCGCCCGGCGCTTTACTAAGGATTGTCATGAGCTCGGGATCACGATCCACGGCACCTTTATCCTCGGCCTGCCCGGGGAATCGAAGGAGACGATCGAAGAAACGATCCGCTTTGCCGGCGAGATCAATCCGCACACGATCCAGGTTTCCTTAGCCGCCCCTTATCCCGGCACCTATCTGTATCGTCAGGCGGTCGAGAATGGTTGGCTCGATATTGGCCATGCCGAACTGATCGACGAGCAGGGCGTGCAGATCGCACCGCTGCATTACCCGCATCTCTCGCATACCGAAATCTTCCAGTCGCTCGAGACCTTTTATAAGCGCTTTTATTTCCGCCGCAAAAAGATCGCCGAATTGGTTGCCGAGATGCTCAAGAGCCCGCAGATGCTGCGCCGCCGCTTGCGCGAAGGGGTCGAGTTCTTTCACTTTCTACGCCATCGGGAGATGGCAGGCTGAGGCGGCTGATCGTCTGCGCCGACGATTTCGGGCTCGACCCGGCCGTCAATGAAGCTGTCGAGGAGGCGCATCGGCACGGGATCCTGTCGACCGCGAGCTTGATGGTCGGTGCGCCGGCAGCGGCGGATGCGGTGGCGCGTGCCCGGCTGTTGCCTGGACTGCGCGTCGGGCTGCATCTCGTCCTGGTCGATGGCCGTCCGGTATTGCCCACCGCCGAGGTCGCGGCGCTGGTCGGCGGCGATGGCGAATTCGACCGCAATTTGGTCCGCGCCGGCATCCGGTTCTTCTTTCTGCCAAAAGTGCGGGATCAGCTGGCGCGCGAAATCTTCTCGCAATTCGAGGCCTTTCGGGCTACCGGCCTGCCGCTCGACCACGTCAACGCCCACAAGCACATGCACCTTCACCCAAGCGTCGCCGGGCTGATCATCGAAATCGGCCGCGACTATGGCATGAAGGCGGTGCGCGTCCCGGCCGAACCGGTTGCGGCGCTGCGCCGCGCTTTCCCGCAGGAGCGCTATCCAACCCCGCTCTACCGGCCATGGGTCGAGAGATTACGGCGGCGCTTGCGGTTGGCGGGATTGCGCGTCAACGACCATGTCTTCGGCCTCGCCTGGAGCGGCGGTATGATCGAAGAGCGGGTATTGCGCCTGCTCCCATGCCTGCCCGATGGCGACAGCGAGATTTATTTTCATCCGGCGACCGAGCGGACCCCACAGTTGGCCGCGGCGATGCCGGGCTACCGACACCGCGACGAGCTGGCGGTGCTGTTGAGCCCCGCGGTTCGTGAACGCATCACGAGCCTGGGCATCAGCCTTTTCACTTACGGCGACCTCCCGGCTTAATCATCATTGGCCCGTCCGAGGGCTGCTTCCTTCACGAATTGTCAATTTTCCTCCCGCGCAATGAGAGCAGGGTGATGGGGATGTAATCCTCGTTCGCCGATTTTCCACGACACCGGGAGCGAACGCGTGCCGATCTTGATTCGAAGCACTGTGATGACGGTTGTGTTATCTGCTGCCGCCTGCGCACCCGTCGTTTGGGATAAACCTGGTGCGACACAGGCCGAGTTTAGCGCCGACAAATATACCTGCGAAGCGCAGGCCCGGGCATTGAGTCCGGGGGGAAGCTACGCCCAAGGCCGCATCGGCTTCATAGTAGCGGCAACCCTCGTCTCGGCCTTGGCCACGGAGGCTGACAGGAGCTCATTGTATGGTGATTGTATGACTGCGCACGGATATACACCGCGCCAAGCCTACGCCGCGACAGCGCAATCGCCGGTACCGGTAGCCCCGACCGCGATCGTTCAAGCATCAGAAGGCCGCACCCTTCAACAGAGCGCCTCTTCGTCAGCATCCGCGGCCGATGTTCCGCATGGTCCTGGACGGATCGTGCTGTTCCCAGTCACCGTTTACAATCCCTACTATCCGCCGAGCGTATTCGTGGACCTACAATGATAGCCATCGGCAGACTCTAGCGTCGGCAGCCCCAGCCGTCTGCCCGCCGCTCTATCGCTGCGGGAAAAAAGGCGAAGATACGGACTAATGCCGCGAAATTTCCGATCCAAGGACATAAAGCGGTCATGCTTTCCGTTGATGGTGCATAGAATAGAGGAACACGGAGGGTCTCATGGACGAGCGTCTCGATTGCTGCCGCTACCGGCCGAGCCTCGACGATCTGCTCGCAGACGCGGTGATGGAGCCTGTGCTGCGCAGCGCCGGGCTCGATCAGCATGAGCTGCGCGAAATGATGGTGGAAACCGCGCGGCGCATCGAAGACCGCGACCGGCAGAACGACGGCACCGCCGACACGACGGACGAATAGTTCAGGCGGGCAGCGCGGGGAATTCGAGCCGGACTCGCAGACCGGGCCGATTATCGGCGAGCGCCACGGCGCCATGGTGGCGGTGCGCGACCGCACGCACCAGGCTAAGGCCGAGCCCGTTTCCCGGTGTACTGCGGCTGGGCTCTAAGCGGACAAAGCGGTCGAACACCGTCTCGCGATGCGCCTCGGGAATCCCTGGTCCGCGATCGGCGACTTCAAGAACGGCGCGCGCCTCCTCACGAAAGACGGTAATCAGGAGATCGCCACCGCCCGCATATTTAAGGGCGTTGTCGAGCAGATTGGCGAGTGTCTGCGACAGCAGATGCCGATCGCCACGGATCCTGATACCAGGCTCGACTACAACCGACATTGCAAAGCCCTTTTGCTCGGCGACCGGCTCGTAAAATTCCGCCGCCGAGCGGACGACTTCCGAAAGATCCAGCGGCCCGGCCTGATCGCGCCCGGCCTCGGCTTCGGCGATGCCGAGCAACGCGTTGAAGGTCGCCAGCAGCCGGTCCGCCTCATCGATCGCGGCTCGGATCGCTTCACTCTGGCCGGCGGCGTCCTGCGGCCCGATCAATGCCAGTTCGAGCCGAGCGCGCAACCGTGCCAGCGGCGTCTTAAGATCGTGGGCGACATCGTCGGTGACTTCGCGCATGGCGGTCATCAGCCGCTCGATCTGATCGAGCATGCGGTTGAGATTGGCGGCGAGCTGATCGAACTCGTCGCCAGTGCCACCGAGCGGCACGCGATCGGATAGATTCCCCGCCATGACCCGCTCGCTGGTGCGGTTCACCAACTCGACCCGGCGCAACAGGTTGCGGCTCATCGCAGCACCGCCCAGCAGACCGACACCGAGCGCCACCAATCCGGACCACAGCAAGGTCATCTTGACCCGATCGCGGAACGCCGCCGCGTCGCTGATGTCGCGGCCGACCAGCAGGCGGTACCCGCCGGGGATGATGATCAGGCTGCCGCGTGCCGGGTGGGTCTCGAGATGGCCTTTGACCCTCGCCTCGATCGTGAACGACAGCCATCCGGTCCGCGCCGGCACACCCAAGGGCCAGCCCGCGATGTTGCCGGCGAGCGGCCGCCCATCAGGATCGGTGACCAGATACAGCATCGCGTCGCCGCGGTCGCCGGCGCTGCGCGCGGCGACGATCTGCACCAGCCCGCTCAGCCCGCGCTGGTCGTATTGCTCGGCCAGCCCGTTGATCTCGGCGTCGAGCGTCGCCTCGGTCTGGCGCTCGACGAAATTGGCGCTCGTCCAATAGACGAACAGCAAGACACCCAGCACCGAGGCGGCAAACACCAGGAAATAAAGTGCGGCGAGACGAACCGCGTGGGTGCGCACCAGCCGCCGCAGGTTCGCCGGAAGCCGGCGCGGCCAGGACCATGATCGCGCGGCGGAAAGGGACAGCTTTTCGGCGACCATCCCGGCCGAGCGCGCAACTATTCCGCCAGGCGCAGGCAGTAGCCGGCGCCGCGAACCGTGTGCAGCAGCGGCCGCTCGAAGTTCTTGTCGATCTTTTGACGCAGCCGGCTCACATGGACGTCGATCACATTGGTCTGCGGGTCGAAATGATAGTCCCAGACATGTTCGAGCAGCATCGTTCGGGTCACGACATGGCCGGCGTTGCGCATCAGATATTCGAGCAGCCGGAATTCCCGCGGCAACAGTTCGAGCCCCTGGCCGTCGCGTTTGACGGTCCGGGTCAACAAGTCGAGCTCGAGATCGGCCACCCGCAACGTCGTCGTCGTCGCCGTCGCCGCCGAGCCCCGCCGTAACAGCGCCTCGATCCGAGCCAAGAGTTCGCTGAAGGCGAACGGCTTGACCAAATAGTCGTCGCCGCCGGCGCGCAACCCTTTGACGCGGTCGTCGACACTGCCGAGCGCGCTCAGTATCAATGCCGGGGTGCGAATTTCGGCGGCGCGCAAAGCTCCCAACAACGCCAACCCATCCATTTCCGGCAGCATGCGGTCGAGCACGATCGCGTCGTAGCCGCCCGAGCAAGCCATGAACAGCCCGTCGCGCCCGTCGCCGGCGCGATCAACCGTATAGCCGCTCTCGCCGAGACCTTTGACCAGGTAGGCGGCGGTTTCACGATCGTCTTCAACGACGAGCAGCTTCATATCCGAAACGGGAATGTTGAGGCATTTGCCGGGCCTGATAGAGAAATGGCATTGCTCGTCAGGGCCCGCAAGCGCTCGGCATTTCCTCCCTGGACACTCGCCGTGCAACGGGCTTGACCCAGGCCTCGTAAACGACAATTTATAGCGGACCAATTCGGTCCGAATTAGGTTTGTTTGGCCATTATCGGGCAGCTCGAAAGCGATGATCATCCTCAGCAAGCTCGCCGATTACGGCGTCATCGTCGCCACTCATCTGGCGGCCGATGCCGATCGGCAGCAGACCGCCGCGGCCATCGCCGACGAGACCCGGCTGCCGCGGGCGACCGTCGCCAAGATCCTGAAAGCGCTGGCCCATGCCCGGCTGGTAACGGCGACGCGCGGGGCGGCCGGCGGCTATCGCCTGGCGCGCCGGGCATCGGCGATCTCGGTCGCCGAGGTGGTCGCCGCGATCGACGGCGATATCGGCCTGACCCAATGCTCGGTCCATGTCGCCGAATGCGCGCGCACCAATTATTGCCCGACCCGGCCGCACTGGACGGCGATCAACCGTGCCGTCGAGCAGGCTCTGGCCGCGGTTTCGCTCGACGCGATGATCACGCCGTCCGCGTTTGTGCCGCGCCGCCCTACCGCAACGGTCCACGCCGCCACAAACTGACGAGCTCAGATAATCCATATGACTGCTTCGATCGACACAATCGGCACCGTCCGCTCGCTGTCACAAGAGGGCTACAAATACGGCTTTGTCACCGATATCGAAGCCGACGAGGCGCCGCCCGGCCTCAGCGAGGAAACGGTTCGCTTCATCTCGGCCAAAAAGAGCGAACCCGAATGGCTGCTCGAATGGCGGCTCGCGGCGTTTCGCGCCTGGGAAAAGATGACGCCGCCCAATTGGGCCAAGCTCAATCTGGCGCCGATCGACTATCAGGCGGCCACCTATTACTCCGCGCCGAAGCAGAACGCCGGCCCGAAATCATTGGACGAAGTCGATCCCGAGCTGCTGCGCACCTACGAGAAGCTCGGAATCCCCTTGCGCGAGCGCGAGGCATTGGCCGGGGTCGCGGTCGACGCCGTGTTCGACAGCATCTCGGTGGCGACGACATTCAAGGGCGAACTGGCGAAGCTCGGCATCATCTTCTGCTCGTTCGGCGAGGCGGTGCTCGAGCATCCCGAACTCGTCCGCAAATACCTCGGCACGGTCGTGCCGCAGAACGACAATTTCTTCGCAGCCCTGAATTCGGCGGTGTTCAGCGACGGCTCGTTTGCCTATGTCCCGCCGGGCGTGCGCTGCCCGATGGAGCTCAGCACCTATTTCCGCATCAATGCGGCCAAGACCGGACAGTTCGAGCGCACCCTGCTAATCGCCGACAAGGGCAGCTATGTCAGCTATCTCGAAGGCTGCACCGCACCCCAGCGCGACGAGAACCAGCTCCACGCCGCGGTCGTCGAGCTGATCGCGCACGAAGACGCGCAGATCAAATATTCGACGGTGCAGAACTGGTACCCGGGCGACGCCGAGGGCAAGGGCGGCATCTACAATTTCGTGACCAAGCGCGGCGCCTGCCGCGGCGCCCGGGCCAAGATCTCGTGGACCCAGGTCGAAACCGGCTCGGCGATCACCTGGAAATACCCGAGCTGCATCCTCGAAGGCGACCACTCGGTCGGCGAATTCTATTCGGTCGCGATCACCAACAACCGCCAGCAGGCCGATACCGGGACCAAGATGATCCATATCGGCAAGGACACGCGCTCGACGATCGTCTCGAAAGGGATCTCGGCCGGTCATGGCCAGAACACCTATCGCGGGCTGGTGCGGGTGCAGCCGCGGGCGCAAGGTGCGCGCAACCACACCCAATGCGACTCGCTGCTGATCGGCGAGCGCTGCGGCGCGCACACCGTGCCCTATATCGAGGTGCGCAACCCCTCGGCCAGGATCGAGCACGAGGCGACGACCTCGAAGATCAGCGACGACCAGCTGTTCTACTGCCGGCAGCGCGGTTTAAGCACCGAGGATGCGGTGTCGCTGATCGTCAACGGCTTCTGCAAGGAAGTGCTGAAGGAACTGCCGATGGAATTCGCCGTCGAGGCGCAAAAGCTGCTCGCCGTCAGTCTCGAAGGCAGTGTCGGATGAGTAGATTTACGGTTTCTCACATTGCTGCTTCGTGGATGCCCGGAACAAGTCGGGCATGACGTGATCAGGGTAACTGAAGCGAACATGCTCGAAATCAACAATCTGCATGCGCGGCTCGCCGATGGGCGCGAGATCCTCAAAGGGCATCGATCTTTCGGTCGGGGCCGGCGAGGTGCATGCGATCATGGGGCCGAACGGCTCGGGCAAAAGCACGCTCGCCGCGGTGCTAGCCGGCCGCGACGGCTACGAGGTGACCGCAGGGCACGGTTGACCTACCTCGGCCGCGATCTGCTGGTGATGCCGGCCGACGAGCGCGCGCGCGAAGGCCTGTTTCTGGCGTTTCAATACCCGGTCGAGATCCCGGGCGTGAACAACATGTACTTCCTGCGCACCGCGCTCAACGCCGGCCGCCGCCACCGCGGCGAGCCAGAGCTCGACGCCGGCCAGTTCCTGCGCGCGGTCCGGGCCAAGCTTAAAGAACTCGACATCGGCGAGGACCTGTTGCAGCGCGCGGTCAATGTCGGGTTTTCCGGCGGCGAGAAGAAACGCAACGAGATCTTTCAGATGGCGATGCTGGAGCCGCGGCTGGCGATCCTCGACGAGACCGACAGCGGGCTCGACATCGACGCGCTGCGCGCCGTCGCGACCGGTGTCAACCGGCAGCGCGCGCGCCGACCGTGCGATCGTCATCATCACCCACTACCAGCGGCTTCTGGATTATGTCGAGCCCGACCGGGTGCACGTGCTGCAGGACGGGCGGATCGTCGAGTCGGGCGACAAGTCACTGGCGGTCGAACTCGAACGGCGCGGCTACGGCGCGTTTGGCGACGCGGCATGATGCCGGCAATGTCGTGCAGATGAGCGCTGTCGTCGATTTCCCGGTCAAGCCCGAAGCGCGGCCCTATCTGGACGCTACCTTGGGGCATGCCGGCGAACCCGATTGGCTCGCGCGCCACCGGCGGCGAAGCCTCGCCCGCTTTGCCGAGCAAGGCTTTCCGAGCCGCCGCGGCGAAGCCTGGCGCTACCTCGATCTGCGCCCGCTCGAACAATCGCCCTTGCTTCCGATCCGCGCAATCGGCGCCATATCCCCGAGGCAGCTCGACGACATCAGCTTCGCCGGCGGCGCTCATCGCCTGGTGCTGGTCGATGGGCGGTTTATCCCCGAACTTTCCGCGATCGAGGGACTGCCCGCGGGCGTTTGGCTCGGCTCGACGGCGGCGGCGATTGACGCGCGACCGGAGCTGGTTCGCGAGGCGCTGGAGACACCCTCGCCCGACCGCGATCGCGGTTTCGCCGCGCTCAACGGCGCCTTTTTCAGCGACGGCTTTGTCCTCGATGTCGCGCCCGGCGTCATTCTCGACCGGCCGATCGAAATCGTCCATCTCGCCTCGGGCGAGGTTTCGGGTTCGCTGCACACCCGCAGCTTCGTCGCACTCGGCGCGGAAAGCCGCATCCACCTGATCGAGAGCTTTGCCGGGGTGGGCCGCTATTGGCGCAACGACGGGATCAGCCTGCAGCTTTCCGACGGGGCCGATCTCGATCGCGTGGCATTGGTCGAGGAGGCGGTGGACGCCCTCCATATCGGCGATGTCAGCGCGGTGCTCGGCAGGAACTCGCGGCTCGCCAGTTTTGTGCTGCTGCTCGGCGGGCGCACGGTGCGGCACGAGGCTGCGGTGCGCAGCGCCGGCGAGGGGGCGCATTGCGGGCTCTACGGCGCCTTTCTGCTGGCCGACCGCCAGGAGGCCAATATCGTCACCACGGTCGAGCATATCGCCGAGCGCGGCGAGACCCGCGAAATCTTCAAAGGGGTCGCGGCCGGACGGGCGCACGGCGCCTTTCAGGGCCGCATCACGGTTCGGCCGGGTGCGCAGAAGGTCGATGCGCACATGCTGAGCCGCAATCTGCTGCTCGGTACGCGCGCCGCCATCGACACCAAGCCCGAGCTCGAAATCTTCGCCGACGACGTCAAATGCAGCCACGGCGCGGCGGTCGGCGACCTCGACGAAGCGGCGTTGTTCTACCTGCTGGCCCGCGGCATCCCGCGCGATGAAGCGCGGCGGATGCTGATCGAGGGCTTTCTGCGAGAGGCGGTCGAGATCGTCGAGCCCATGGCAGTGCGCGAGCACCTGCTGTCGCGACTCGCGCGGCGCCTGACGGTGTTGGAGGAATAAGCATGACGACGGCCCACCCGCGGATTGTCGATCGCGGAAGAGACCGGCTGCCGGGCGGGTTCGACCCGCGCCGGCTCAGGCAGGAATTTCCGATCTTTGCCAACAATCCCGATCTGGTCTTTCTCGATTCCGGGGCCAGCGCGCAAAAGCCGGCATCGGTCATCGACCGCATCGCCGATTACTACCGCACCGACTACGCCAACGTGCATCGCGGAGTCTATCGGCTGAGCGCACGCTCGACCGAATTGTTCGAAGAGACGCGGGTCAAGGTGCAGCGCTTTCTAAACGCCGCCGATCCGCGCGAGATCATCTTTGTTCGCAGCACCACCGAAGGCATAAACCTCGTCGCGCAGAGCTGGGGCGCCGCTTTTCTCGAAGCCGGCGACGAGGTGCTGATCAGCGAACTCGAGCATCATTCGAACATCGTGCCGTGGCAGCTGTTGCGTGATCGGATCGGCTTCCGGCTCGTGGTGGCGCCGATCGATGCGACCGGCGGGCTCGACCTCACCGCCTTTGCCGCGCGCCTGTCGCCGCGCACCCGGCTCGTCGCGATCACCCACCTCGCCAACGCAACCGGCGCGCTAGTCCCTGTCGAGACCATCGTCGAGCTGGCGCATCGGCACGGAGCCAAGGTTCTAATCGATGGTAGTCAGGCGGCGCCGCGGCTGCCGCTCGATGTCCAGGCCCTGGATTGCGACTTCTACGCCTTCTCCGGCCATAAGGTCTATGGGCCGACCGGGATCGGCGTGCTTTATGGTCGCCATGATCTGTTGGCTGCGATGCCGCCCTGGCAAGGCGGCGGCGACATGATCCTCAACGTCACCTTTGAGAAGACCCTGTACCAAGAGCCGCCGCACCGCTTCGAGGCCGGCACCCCCGATATTTCCGGCGCAATCGGGCTCGGCACCGCGCTCGATTTTATCGAGACGCTGGGCCGCGACAACATCCTCGAACACGAGGAGGCGCTGACCGGGTACGGCGTCGACCGTCTATCGCGCATTCCGGGGTTGCGGTTGATCGGCGCCGGGCAGCGCCGGCTCGGCATTTTGTCCTTCGATCTCGAAGGAGTGCATCCGCACGATCTTGCGACCGTGCTCGACCGCCACCATGTGGCGGTGCGCGCCGGGCATCACTGCGCCCAGCCGCTGCTCGAAAAGCTCGGCTATCCGGCGACGACCCGTGCTTCGCTGGGCGTCTACAACGACGAGAGCGACATCGACAAATTGGCGTACGGCAATCGAAGCCGGCCGGGAGCTGTTTGCGTAATGGATCTGCGCGAACTTTATCAGGACATCATTCTCGACCACGGACGTCACCCGCGCAATTTCCGGGCGATCGACGATGCGACGCATACGGCGCAAGGCTACAACCCGCTATGCGGCGACCGGGTCACGGTCTATCTGACCCTCGACGGCGACCATATCGCCGATGTCGCGTTTCAAGGGCGGGGCTGCGCGATCTCGACCGCGGCGGCATCGCTGATGACCGAGGTGCTGAAGGGCAAGACGATCGCCGAGGCGCAGGAACTGTTCGCGCATTTTCACGCGCGGGTCACCGGCGGCGAGCACAACCCGTTGCCCGAGCCCTTGGCCGAGGAGATGGAACGGCTCGAACCGTTGACCGGGGTCAAGGCCTACCCGGCGCGGGTCAAATGCGCGACCTTGTCTTGGCATGCGCTCGAAGCTGCGCTGAAGGGCGACGGCGACGCCCCCGTTAAGACGGAGTAGCAGAATGGACCGCGACCCGTTCGATTTCGACTCGGCCGAGCCGGCTGAAGCCGGCGCGGAGGTCGAGCGCCCGGAAGGCGGCGAGGACGATCCGGCGATGATGGCTCCGGTGCTCGCGGCGTTAAAGACCGTGCGCGACCCGGAAATCCCAGTCGATCTTGTCGAGCTGGGGCTGATCTACGAGCTGATCGTCAAAAAGGGCGGCACCGTCTATGTCGAGATGACCCTGACGACGCCCTCCTGTCCGGTCGCCGCCAGTATGCCGGGCGAGGTCGAGGCGGCGGTCCGCGCGGTGCCCGGCGTCAACGACGCGCGAGTCAAGCTGGTGTGGACCCCAACCTGGACCCCCGAGCGGATGAGCGAGGAGGCAAAGCTTGAACTCGGCATGCTGTAGTAGGCGGCTCAAGCGGCGAGTCTAACGCGCGCTCGACTGGATCCAACTCCCCAACGTGTTGTCGACAAATCCGCGTGCCTGGTCCGACAGATCGCCGGCCCCGATCGCCCAGGCCAGCGCACCGATCACAATCGCCATTCGGAACATGCGCAGCACCCAGCGTTCCATCTTCGTCTGATTAGCAAAATTATCTACCAGATTTAATAATAATTTATGATAGTGACGCGGTCAACACTTGCTGATGTCGGCGACGACCAAATTTAGTTCAAATTTTATGAGCTTTTTACCTAATCTTGATTAACAAGAATGCCGGGATGCGAGGGTTAGCGGCGACGGCGCCGTCCGGTTGCAGTTGACATAATCGAGTTCGTCCCGGATGGTCGCGCCAGCGGCTAAGCCTCGTCGGCGGAACCGCGCCCACCGAGCAAAGGGGAGCCGCAGAGTGCGACTGACCGATCTGCCTCCGGCACAGGCCAAGCGCCTCGCCGAACTAGAGTGTCCTAATTTCAGAACGACACCATGGGTCGGCGGCCCGCCCTTGGCGCAGCGACGGGTCGCGATCGTGTCGTCGGCGGGCCTCGTCGTCAGGGGCGAAACGCCGTTTCGCGGGCGCGACCCCGATTATCGCGTGATCCCCGCGACGACCCAGCCCGACCAGCTGTTGATCAGCCACATTTCGATCAACTTCGACCGCACCGGCTTCAAAGAGGATTGGAACGTCGTCTTCCCGCTCGACCGGCTAAGCGAGCTGGCCACCGACGGCATGATTGGCTCGGTGGCGGCGACCCACTACTCGTTCATGGGCGCCACCGATCCAGTGCAGATGGAAGGCCATGCGCGCGAAGTCGCGGGCCATCTCAAACGCGACGCTGTCGACGCCGTCCTACTCTCCCCCGTTTGACCGCTCTGCACGCGCGCCGTGAGCGCGCTGGGGCACTATCTCGAGGAAGAAGGCATTGCGACGGTCTCGATCAGCCTGATCCGGCCGCAGACCGAAAACACCCGGCCGCCCCGCGCGCTGTGGGTGCCGTTCGAACTCGGGCGTTCGTTCGGCCCGCCGAGCGACCCCACTTTCCAAAAGCGCGTGGTCCTCGCGGCGTTGCGTATGCTCGAACTTGCTGGTGGGCCGGTGGTGATCGAGGATTTCCCGGATGATGATCCGCGCGAGCGGCCCGATCCGGGCTGGCGCCCGCCGGTTGCCCCGACCGCAGTTACCGCCGCCAACTCAGCTGTGGCTATTGCCGACGCGCTCCACAGCGAGATCGCACAGCTCGACGGCGCCTATCGCCGATCGATTGCCGAGCGCAGGCGCACGACGGTAGGCCTCAGCGGGTTGTCGATTGTCGAAATCGTCCACTACCTCGCTGCCTGGCTGCGCGGCGAGAACCCGGCGAGCCCGCATGCCGAGATGTCAGCGCCGCTGACCCTGCGCTTTGCGGTCGACGACCTGAAGGCGTATTGCCTCGAAGCGGCGCTCGCCGTCCCGGCCAGCCCGTCGAGCAAACAGCTCGCGGACTGGTTGTGGAACGAGACCGCGGCCGGGGCGGCAATCTTCGCGCTGAGCCGGGCCTATCGCGAGGCCGAGGACGATCGGCTCAAGCTGATCGCCGGCAATTTTCTCGTCCCGGGCCTGCGCGCGCCAGCTGACGGCTAACCGGCCGAACGCCTATAGGCGGAGCGCATCGTCGAGGTCGGCAAGGAGATCGGCCGGGTCCTCGATCCCGACCGAGAGGCGTAGCAAATCGGTCGGTGCAGGGCTGTCGGCACCTTCGATCGAGGCGCGGTGCTCGATCAGGCTCTCGACGCCGCCGAGCGACGTCGCGCGCTGCCAGATTTCGACCTTACCGGCGGCGGCGATCGCCGCCTCGGTCCCGCCTGCGACCCGGACGCTGAGCATTCCGCCAAACCCCCCGGTCATCTGGCGGGCGGCGACCGCGTGTCCGGGATCGGTGGGCAGTCCCGGATAGAGAACCTCGGCGATCCGAGGATGCGCCGACAGCGCTTCGGCAATCCGCTGCGCCGAATGGCAGGCGCGCTCGACCCGCGGAAACAGGGTGCGCATGCCGCGCAGCAGCAGATACGCTTCGAAGCTGCCGAGAATGCCGCCGCCGCCGCTGCGCGCGGCGACAAGCCGCTCCCAGAATTCATCCTTGCGCGCTGTCGTCAGGCTGCCGGCGATCACATCGCTGTGCCCGTTCAGGTATTTTGTCGCCGAATGCATGACGATATCGGCGCCGAGCGCCAACGGCCGGGTCAAAACCGGCGTCGCCGCGGTGCTGTCGACCGCCAACAACGCGCCGGCCCGATGCGCGATTTCGACGGGGTTGTCGGCGCGCCCGTAGCTGCGCCCGCGGCGATACCGGTTGTCGGGATCGCGCAGAAAAGTCGTTGCAACGTGCACCGGCAGCACGACTGCGCCAGTAGTGGCATCGGCCCACCCCAGCGCCTGTGCCGCAATCGTCGACGGATGGAGTCCTCTGCCAGTCATCGGGGGACCTCTGGTTGGAGCCGAGTGGGAGCAAGCCGCTGCGGCCACCCGACGCAGGCGGAGCGGATCGCATTCCCATTATTGCCTCAAATCCTTCACGGTTTTCTGGTGGCATGGGTTGTGCCTAGTGTCGACCGTAGGCGGTGAAGTCGGCTGCGGCGTGTCATATAAACCGCGCATCCAGCGAAGATCGAGGGGTCGTTCTCGCATGCCCAATCGTCGGCCGTCGAACAGAAAGACTCACGTAGCGATCGAGCGTCCGCCTTTCGAGCGCATAGCGCTGCTCTTGCAGGGAGGCGGCGCACTCGGCGCCTATCAAGGCGGCGTCTATCAGGCATTGACCGAGGCGAACCTCCATCCAGACTGGGTCGCCGGAATTTCGATCGGCGCCATCAACTCAGCCCTGATCGCAGGCAACCCGCCGGAAAGGCGGGTCGAGAGACTACACGCATTCTGGGAAACCATCAGCACGCCGCCGCTCGGCGTGGTCTATCTCGGGCTCGATCTCGGGGACGAGACTACCCATCGGCTCGTTAATCAGGCGCGAGCCTTCGGCACCCTCGTCGCCGGGGCTCCGGGCTTTTTTACGCCGCGGCTGCCGCCGCCCTACCTACACCCGCCCGGGTCGCCAGGAGCCCTAAGCTACTATGACGTCACGCCGCTCAAGACGACGCTAGAACGCCTCGCCGATTTCGATCGGATCAACAGCGGCGAAATGCGGTTCAGCGTTGGCGCGGTCAATGTCCGCAGCGGCAACTTCGTCTATTTCGACAATATGACGCATCGGATCGGGCCAGAACATGTGATGGCCAGCGGCTCGCTGCCGCCCGGCTTTCCGTCGACGGTCATCGATGGCGAGCATTATTGGGATGGCGGCCTGGTCTCCAATACGCCGCTGCAATGGGTGTTGGACAGCCGACCGCGCGTGGACACGCTCGTTTTCCAGATCGATTTGTGGAACGCGCGGGGTGAATTGCCGCGCGATCTGATGGAGGCGGAATCTGCGCCAAAAGGAGATCCGCTACTCCAGCCGGACCCGGGCGGCGACCGATCAGTTCAAGAAGCAGCAATTGCTACGCCGTGCAGCTGCCAAGTTACTGCCTCTAATTCCCTCCGAATTTCAGCAGACACCAGAGGCCGAGCTTCTTGCCGGGGAGGCCGACGAGAAAGTTTATAATCTAATTCAGCTGATCTACCACTCGAGAAATTACGAGGGCAGCTTCCAAGGATTATGAATTCTCGCGCCATACTATGAACGAGCACTGGCAATCCGGTTACAACGACGCGGTTCGCACCTTGCGCCATCCTGAGGTGCTGTCGCGGCCCGGAGAACATGGACGGCGTCTTCACCTTCGACCTCGCGCGTCGATGGGCGCGACTAGATCAGTCGCCATCGAGGAAATCCGACCGATGAAACTCGCCGAGGTGCGCGACAAGGCCTTTGCCATGCCGCTCGACGATCCCGCCTATCCGAAAGGGCCGTACAAATTTTACAATCGCGAATTTGTCGTGATCACCTATCGCACCGACATTGCCGAAGCTGCGCCAGGTGGTGCCGGAGCCGTTGGAGGTAGCCGGCGACACCGTCGCCTACGAATTCATCCGGATGCCCGATTCAACCGGTTTTGGCGACTACACCGAAACCGGCCAGGTGATCCCGGTGCGGTTCAAAGCCAAGGACGGCACGGTTCAGGAAGGCGGCTATGTGCCACGCGATGTATCTTGACGACAACGCGCCGATCGCCGGCGGGCGCGAGATCTGGGGCTTTCCGAAGAAGCTCGCCAGCCCGAAGATCTCGCATGAAAGCGAGACCGTGGTTTGCACTCTGCATCTACGGCTCGGTGCTGTGCGTCTGCGCGACCATGGGCTACAAGCATCGCGAGATCGACCCGGCGCCGCTGAAACAGGCGCTGGCCCGGCCATCCTTCATGATCAAGATCATCCCGCACGTCGATTGCACGCCGCGGATCTGCGAGCTGGTGCGCTATTACCTTGAAGACGTGACGTCAAAGGCGCCTGGTCCGGGCCCGGCGGCGATCCAGCTGTTCGAGCATGCGATGTGCGACGTGGCGCGGCTGCCGGTGCGCGAAGTGGTCGGCGCCAGCCATTATGTCACCGATCTGACGCTCGGCCTCGGCGAGGTTGTGTTCGACTATCTGAAAGACGCGTGAACCATTCTGCAAAGGACCCGGCAATGTCTCGTTTCGACGGAAAGGTCGGCATCATCACCGGTGCAGCCAGCGGCATCGGCAAGGAGATCGCGCTGCGCTTTGCCGCCGAGGGCGGCATCCCCGTGATCGCCGATCTGAATCTCGACGCCGCCGACGCCACAGCTCGGAGATCAAAGGGAACGGCGCGGACGCCTTTGCCGTCGCCATGAATGTCGCCGACGAGGCTGCGGTCGAGAAAGGCGTCGCCGACACCATGGCGAAATACCGACGGATCGACGTACTGGTCAGCAATGCCGGCATTCAGATCGTCAAGCCGGTCGTCGATTTCCCGTTCGCCGAGTGGAAGCGGCTGCTGGCGATCCACCTGGACGGCGCGTTTCTGACGACGAAGGCCTGCTTGCGGCACATGTACCAGGCGAAGTCGGGCAGCATCGTCTATATGGGCTCGGTGCATTCGAAGGAGGCCTCGGTTCTGAAGGCGCCCTATGTCACCGCCAAGCACGGGCTGATCGGATTGTGCAAGGTCGTGGCCAAGGAGGGCGCCGAACACAATGTCCGCGCCAACGTCGTCTGCCCCGGCTTTGTCCGCACGCCGCTCGTCGACAAGCAGATCCCCGAACAGGCCAAGGAGCTCGGCATCAGCGAGGACGATGTGATCAAGCACGTCATGCTGAAGGACACCGTCGACGGCGAGTTCACCACCACCGAAGACGTGGCCGAGGCGGTGCTGTTTCTCGCCGGTTTCAAGACCAACGCGCTGACCGGCCAGTCGCTCGTCGTCAGCCATGGCTGGTTCATGCAGTAAGCGCGTCAGTTCGGACCGCCGCGTCCCTGCAAAAGAGGTTTGGTCGACGCATACCGAGCGGATAGCCTGACCCTCCTAGGAGGAAGGTGATGGCAACGACTGCAGCGACAGGATCGGGTAGAGCGACGACCCGAACGGCCGAAGCGGCGCGTCTTGCCGACATCGGCAACGGTACAAAGTGGCAGCGGCTGGGGACCGTATCTCAGCGACCGGCAATGGGGAACGGTGCGCGAGGATTACAGCCCCGACGGCGCCGCCTGGGAGTATTTGCCGCACGATCACGCGCGCAGCCGCGCCTATCGCTGGGGCGAAGACGGCATCGGCGGCTTTAGCGACGATCAGCTGCTGCTGTGCCTCGGTCTCGCCCTGTGGAACGGCCACGACCCGATCCTCAAGGAGCGGTTGTTCGGCCTGACCAATTCGGAAGGCAATCACGGCGAGGACGTCAAGGAACTCTACTACTATCTCGACGGTACGCCGACCCATTCCTACATGCGGATGCTTTACAAATACCCGCAGGCGGCATTTCCCTACACACAGCTGGTCGAGGAAAATCGGCGGCGCGGCAAGGGCATGGCCGGAATTCGAGCTGATCGATACCGGCGTATTTGCCGAGAGCCGCTATTTCGATGTCGAGATCGAATACGCCAAGGCCGATCCCGACGACATCCTGATGCAGGTGACGATCTACAATCGAGCGTCGCGAGGAGGCGTCGCTGCATGTGCTGCCGCAGCTTTGGGCGCGCAATATCTGGTCGTGGAAGCCAGAATTCGATGAAGCCGCGGCTATTGGCCCGCGGCAGCGACTCGATCTCGATCGACCATCCGCTGCTGACGCCGATGCGGCTGCGCTGCGAGGGCCGCCCGCAATTTCTCTTTTGCGAAAACGACACAAACATCCGGCGGTTCGGGGGAATGAACGCGCCGGGTCAATATTTCAAGGACGGGATCAACGATTACATCGTCAATGGCGATCCGGCGGCGGTGAACCCGGCGCGACTCGGCACCAAGGTCGCGGCGCATTACCAGTTGACTTTGCCCGCAGGCGGCGAACGCCCGGTTGCGCCTGCGGCTGACGCGTGATGGCGACGACCCCGGGTTCGACGATTTCAGCGACGTCTTTCACCGGCGCCGCGCCGAGGCCGACGAGTTTTATGCCGAGCTGCAACGGGACATCGACGATCCCGATACGCGACGGGTACATCGCCAAGCGCTCGCCGGCATGCTGTGGACCAAACAGTTCTACTATTTCGACATCCCGGAATGGCTTGATGGCGACCCGCTGCTGCCGACGCCACCGGAATCGCGGCGGCACGGGCGCAACTCGGACTGGCGCCACCTGAATAACGCCGACATCATCTCGGTGCCCGACAAATGGGAATATCCGTGGTATGCGTCATGGGACCTCGCCTTTCATTGCGTGATCATTGGCTCGCGTCGATCCAGCCTACGCCAAAAGGCAGCTGGTTCTGCTGACGCGCGACTGGTACATGCACCCCAATGGCCAGTTGCCCGCCTATGAATGGGCATTCGGCGACGTCAACCCGCCGGTACATGCCTGGGCGACCTGGCGGCTATATGAAATCGATCGCGAGCGGAGCGGCCAAGGTGACCGGACCTTTCTTGAAACGGTTTTCCACCGCCTGATGTTGAATTTCACTTGGTGGGTCAACCGCAAGGATGCCGAGGGACACAACATCTTCCAGGGTGGTTTTCTCGGTCTCGACAATATCGGCATTTTTGACCGCAGCGCGCCGTTACCGACCGGCGGCGCGATCAACCAGTCGGACGGCACCGCCTGGATGGCGATGTACACGCTCAATCTGATGCGTATCGCCCTTGAACTGGCGCTTGAGGACCGCGTCTACGAGGACCTCGCCACCAAATTCTTCGAACATTTCTTGTATATCGCCGAGGCGATGACCAATATCGGCGGCGAGGGCATCGGGCTGTGGGACGAGACCGACGAATTCTACTACGATGTCCTGCACCTGCCCGACGGCGAGCGGATCCCGCTTGCGTCTACGCTCGATGGTCGGGCTGATCCCATTGTTTGCGGTCGAGGTGCTCGACAGCTTCGGTCTTCACCCGATTACCGCACTTCACCGCGCGGCTGCGCTGGTTT
This sequence comes from uncultured Alphaproteobacteria bacterium, assembly GCA_963774345.1. Lineage (GTDB taxonomy): Bacteria > Pseudomonadota > Alphaproteobacteria > ATCC43930 > CGMCC-115725 > AP-15. The sequence goes on along the minus strand of CAVZFB010000065.1, from coordinate 49,054 downwards.
CTCGACCACCGGCCGAAGCTGGCGCGGCTGGTCTCGCGCTGGGTTGATCCTAGCGCCGGCGAGAGGCACCTGCTGTCGCTGCTGCGTGGCCACCGCATGAAGCGCCTGCTCGCCCGCATGCTCGACGAGACCGAATTTTTGTCGGATTACGGCGTGCGTTCGTTGTCCAAATTTCACGAAAGCAACCCTTATGTTTTCGAGCACGCCGGCAACCAGATCAGTGTCCATTACGTAGCGGGAGAGTGCGCAACCGACGTTTTCGGCGGCAATTCGAATTGGCGTGGGCCGATCTGGTTTCCGGTCAATTTCCTGCTGATCGAGTCGTTGCAGAGATTTCACAGCTATTACGGCGACGATTTCAAGGTCGAATGTCCGGTTGGCTCCGGCACGTTGCTCCACCTGGGCGACGTCGCGGCCGAGTTGGCGCGGCGCTTGTGCCGGCTATTTCTGCGTGATCAAGCCGGGCATCGACCGGTATTCGGCGATTCCGCGATCGAGCAGAACGATGTGAATTTCAAAGACAATGTCTTGTTCTACGAATTTTTCAACGGCGACACCGGCAAGGGTCTTGGCGCCGCACACCAGACCGGTTGGACCGCTCTCGTTGCGATGCTGATGCGGACGTATCCGACTGCCTACACCACCGAAGCACAACCGCCGGAGGCAGTAGACGCCGCTCTGCCTGAGCCGGTCGGCGCGCGCTGAAGCGCTCCCCACAGGTACCGCCATACCTCTTTCCCGGGCTCGCTCCGATCCGTTTTGGCCGCGGAGTTTGCGGCGATCTCGCCCCCGCCGAGCGGCGCGAATGGTGGATTGCCGACGGACGAGTCGGCTATGCCGACGGCACGATCGCACTGAGTCTGACCCGGCGCTATCACGCGCTGGTGGCGCCGGTTGATTTTCCCGCTTGGCTGCGTCCTGATCATTCACAGTCTGTTGATCCACAATGCCAGCGGGCTGCCCTAAGATTGCGACATGATCAAAGCATACGTGGCGCTCGCATCGCTCTTTCTGTTGTCCGCGGCACCGCCGCTGCAGGCGGGCGAGCGCCCGGTCGTGGTCGAACTGTTCACCTCGGAGGGTTGCTCTTCGTGCCCACCGGCCGATGCGCTGCTCGTCGAATTGGCAAACCGCCCGGACGTACTGGCGCTGTCGTTTCATGTCGACTATTGGGACCGGCTCGGTTGGAAAGATCCGTCCTCCAGTCCCGAGGCGACCGCGCGCCAGGAGCGATACGCCCAGCTCCTCGGTATTGATGGCGTGTACACGCCACAGATCGTCGTCGACGGCCGGCGTGAGGCGGTGGGCTCAGATCGCGCCGCGGTCGAGCGCGCATTTGACGCCGCCAGCCGCGAGCCTAGCGCGGTACCAGTGACGCTGTCGTTCGATAACGGCCAAGCCAGGATAACCCTGGGTCGAGGCGGTGTCACGGCAAGCGCCTCGGTCGTGTTGATCGGCTTCGATCGACGCCGCGTCGATACCGTCGAACGCGGCGAAAATTCCGGGCGCACCCTGACGCATGTCGATGTTGTGCGCGGCATTGAAGAGGTCGGCCGATTCACCGGCCAAGCAAGTCAGATCGTGTCGACGCCGCCGTGGCAGAGCGACCGCCTAGCAGCGATCGTCCAGGCCCCCGACGGCCGCATCCTCGGCGCCGCAGTCGCTGACCGCGAACCGCTTTGAGCTCGGTGTCGCCGATATGGTCGGCAATCGCCGTTGTGGCTGGCGGGGTGGCAGCGCTCGTGACACTCTCCGCGGCCCTATAAGCCGGAGCCCGTCCCATGCAGATCGAACGCCTCGACCATCTGGTCCTGACCGTGGCCGATATCGCGCGCACCTGCGAGTTTTATACCCGGGTGCTGGGGATGGAGGTCACCACTTTTGGCGAAGGGCGCACAGCACTCAAATTCGGCCAACAGAAGATCAACCTGCATCCTGCCGATAGGATTCCTGGCCTCGTCGCCGACCGGCCAACTCCAGGCTCGGGCGATCTGTGCTTCATCACCGCCGTGCCGCTTGCCGAGGTCACAGCGCATCTTGCCAAATGCGAGGTGCCGATCGTCGCCGGGCCGGGGCCGCGCGCCGGCGCCACCGGCACAATCCAGTCGGTGTATATCCGCGACCCCGATCAGAACCTGATCGAGATCTCGAATTACTGACCAGATCGCATCGCCCCGCCGGCCAACGCCAATTCGCTCCCGATAAAGCGATCTTATTGCGCCGTAAAGGGACGGTTGCACATAAAGAAAACCCGCCGGCATAACCGGCGGGCACTGAGGTTGGGTGTAGTTTCTTTAGAAAGCCACGCGCCACTTGGCGATCAACACTTGCTCGGTCCCGTAGGCGTTCGACACGACGACGCGCTTGCCATACATGTATTCGACGCCGGTGGTGATGAATGCGACCGGGTTCCACACCAGATTGATAAAGGTGTTCCACTGCTGCTTGTTCGCCGAGTTGGACTCGGTCGGCCCGATGATCTGCGACGGGACGGCTTGTTGCCAATTGCCGGCGGCGATGGTCGACCGCAGGTTCGGCGTCCACCAATGCTGGTAGCCGCCTTGCATGCTGTACCCGAAGATCGGCTTGGTAATGATGTTCGAGGCTGCCGCCATACCCGTGCAGGTCGGCGTCGGCGTCGCACAAGCGGTGGGGACGACGAAGTTGCTCGCCAGCGAGAACGCGGTGGCTGATCCGCCGCTGGTATTGGTGCCGAGCGCTTCGCCGACGACGGCGCTAAACAGGAAATCGTCCTTGTTGTAGCCGAACCAGCCGGGGTGCACGTCACCGGACAAGTGCCCGCCATAGCCGAGGAAATTCTGGCTGAGGAATTTGCCGTCATTGACAAACATCGGCATGAGTTCAGCGGCAAAATCCATATGCCCCCAGGGCTGCGACCAATAGGTGGCGGCGGTCAGGGTGGGCGCCCTGGTCTGGGCCGGGTTGGCCTGCGTCGTGGTCCCGGTGACGATCCCGGTTCCGGTGCAGGGCTGGCCATTGCAGGTCGCGGGGATCAGCGGGGCCGTCGCGCTGGTGGCGCCGAACGGGCTGGCCGCGAGGAGTTGGTCGTTGGAGATCGTGCCGCTCGGCACGATGATGCCGGTGACCGGTTGTTCGGCCGACACCGAGAAGGCGCTGCCATACGGACCGGCAAGGGTATAACGCACCTGCGGGATGCGATTGCCGCCGGTCGAACCCATTGTGCCGCCGAACTCCATCGATTCGGTGTCGGCATCGGCATCCGAGAAGTTCGAGAGGGCCTGGCCGCCGAGGAACCCGCCCAACGTGCCATAGGCGAAGCGGAGGCGCGGCAACAGGCTGTCGCCGCCGGCCTGCTGCACGCTCAAGGCGCTGAAACCGTTGCTGCCGGCCCAGTCGAAAGAGAAAAACGTCCGCGACTCGCCCCAAGCCGTCGGGGTGCGGGTCTCGACGTCGAGCCGCGACTGCTGCGGGCTGAACATGAACACGCCGTTGCTGCGCGAATGGTTGAGCGCCTGCGGGACGATGCCGCCATTGGCCGCGCCGGGGATGAAGGCTTCGCCGACCGGTATCGCAGCCAGGTTGCCGTTTTGGCCGGCGTTGGAGCTGGGGGTGCCTGGGTTGCCGCTGTTGGCGCCCTGCAGAAAGTCGAGCGCGGTGATGTCGACAAAGCCGCCGACGCGGATCGAGGTGTCGGTGCCCGGGATCAGAAACGACCGCGGAAAGCTGCCGCCGAGCGACGGAGCGGTCGGCGCTGGTTGGCTGCCCAGGGTCAACGCCTGGCCGCCGCCGGCGCCGCCGCTAAGCGGCGGCGGTGGATGATACTGGGCCTGGGCCTGCGCCAGCTGGTCGATCCGCTGCTGGAGAAGCTGCTGGTTGGCGCGCAGATCGGCGAGCTCGTCAGCGCGCGCGCCGGAAAGGCCCGTCAGCAACGCGACCATCGCGGTCGCTCCGCCGATCGCCGCCACGTTGCCGATATTCCGCTTTCTGGTCATTGCTCCCCCCGAGAAATCAAAGGTTGCGGTCAGCTCGGACGATAGACACCCGTTCTTCTCGCGTCATAATATTGAAGCCTGGACCGCGATCAAGCACCCTTTGTTGCCGGCGTGGTGTTTTCGTCGCAGCGTGGCCGGGTTGCCACACTTCCTCATAACTTTTTGATTATAAGAAATAATATCAGGCAGATAAATTCTTGAAGGTGACGCGCCGGATCTCGCAAGTGCGCCAAATCGCTCTAGCGGGTTGCGCGAGAACGATCGAGGGGCGAGCCGGGTGCCCGTATCGATTAGGCCGTTATTGTGCGGGTCGCGACGGCCTGACGTCAGCCGATCGAGTTCAGGGCGCCATACGGAATGGGTTCAGCTTCTTTGCCCGTGCCGACCAACGATGCCGGCCGAGTTCGCGGCGGACCACTTCGGCGTCGGTCACCCAGTTCAGCTGCAACGCGCGACGCGGGCCGGTATGCGGGCGATGCCCGTGGAACGAGCACCCGCTACGCCGAAACGCCAGCATGGTCCCAGCGAGCGGCACAACCTCGCGGGCGTAGTCCTCGAGATCGCCCGGACCGCGCAGCAGGCGCAGCCGGCCCTCAGCCGGCTCCCACACCGGGTTCAGGTACAGCAGAAGGGTGATGATCTTCGTTTCGGAGTCGGTATGGATGCGGCCGTCCTTACCGTCGCTGTTGCCGCGCACGGTCAGCATCGTCGGCCGGCCGCGAAGGTCGACGCCAAACTTCTCCGCCACCACCTGGCCGAGCGCCGGACCGGTCAGCGCTGCGACGAGGCCGGCAAAAGCCGGCCCGTAGTCGAGGCTTTCGGCTGGATAGCTGCCGGCGCCGCGGATCGGAGGAAAATCGGCGAGGATCGCGGGCAGCGCATCGCCGCGCACAAACCCCGGGACGACGACGAACTCGAACGGGTGCCGTTCGAGCGGCGCTGCGCGCAGCAGCTCAAGATCGAGCATGGTCGGAGGATCTTCCCGAGTTTCGAGCTCGCCCGAAATATACAAGACGGATCGCCCCGGGAGCAATTTCGGCGCGACGCCACGGCGGTGCCGATGCCGGTTTGCGGGCATGCCAATTAACGCTTCGCCGCCGCCGGAGGTTGGGTTACAGGTAGACGTCGCCGCACGTCCAACCGAACTTTAGAGGAGGCATGGAACAGCGCTGGGGCCTGCCCCTTGTCGCTTGGCCGCTACGCCTGCGCCCGAACACTTGGGACCTGGTGGCGCTGCCGCTGGTGCTGGGTCTGGTCGCGCTTGTCGCCTGGGGTAGCATGGCGATGAGCGTGCGCTATCAGCCGGGCCAGCCGCTGGCGATCAACCTCGATCCGTGGAACCTGCCGACATACGCGCTGCGCACGGTATTGCGGATGGCCTGGGCGCTGGTCGCCTCGCTGGTCTTCAGTCTGGCCTATGCCGCCCTCGCCGCGAAAAACCGGCGGGCGGAAAAGATCATGATCCCGGTGCTCGATGTCTTGCAGTCGGTGCCCATCCTAGGGTTTCTGTCAATCACGGTGACCGGCTTTATTGCCCTGTTTCCGGGGCGGCTGCTCGGCGTCGAATGCGCCGCGATCTTCGCGATCTTCACCTCGCAGGCCTGGAATATGACGTTCAGCGTCTACCAGTCGCTGCGCACCGTGCCGGGCGAATTGATCGAAGCCGCGCGCATGTATCATCTGTCACCGTGGCGGCGGTTCTGGCGGCTCGAGGTTCCGCACGGGATCCCCTCCCTGGTGTGGAACATGATGATGTCGGTCTCGGGCGGCTGGTTCTTCGTGGTCGCCTCGGAGGCGATCACCGTCAACGGCCAGACGATCCTGCTGCCCGGCGTCGGCTCCTACATCGCCACGGCGATCGGCCAGCACGACCTTGCGGCGATCGGCTGGGCGATCGCCGCGATGCTGGTCGTGATCCTCCTATACGATCAGCTGTTCTTTCGTCCGCTACTCGCCTGGTCGCGCAAGTTTTCGGCCGAACCCCTGGACGATGAGGACAATCCGCGGCCATGGTTTCTGATCGCGCTGCAACGCGCCCGTATCTTCGACCTGGTTCAAACCGGCCTGCTCGCGCTCAACCGGGGGGTTGACCATGCGATCGCCCGGCTGCCGCAGTCGCGCCCTCGCCATGTGGAAGGGTGGCCGCACCCACTGTTCGACCGGCTGTTCGACCTGGCGCTGGCAGCGCTTGCCGCGGGCGCCGCGGTTTGGCTCATCCTCTTTATCCGCAGGCAGGTGAGCGCCAGCGAGATCGGCTGGGTGTTTGTCCTCGGGATGATCACCGCGATCCGGGTGCTGCTGTTGATCGCGTTGGCGTCGGTGATCTGGGTCCCGATTGGGGTTGCGATCGGCCTGCGCCCGAGGCTTGCCGACCGAGTTCAGCCGATCGTTCAATTCCTCGCCGCCTTCCCAGCGAATTTGTTCTTCCCCGTCGCCGTCGTGCTGATCCTGCGATTTTCTCTCAACCCGGAAATCTGGCTGTCGCCGCTGATGATCCTCGGCACCCAGTGGTACATCCTGTTTAACGTGATCGGCGGCACGACGGCGCTGCCGCTCGAGCTGCAGCGCGCAGCGCAGAATCTGAGCGTTGCGCGCTTTTTATGGTGGCGACGCGTCGCGCTGCCGGCGATCTTTCCGGCGTACGTAACTGGGGCGGTGACGGCGGCCGGCGGGTCGTGGAACGCGAGCATTGTCGCGGAGGTCGTCCAGTGGGGGCACACGACGCTGACCGCGACCGGGATCGGCGCTTACATCGCGCAGACCACCGCCGCCGGTGACGGCGCCCGCATTGCGCTCGGGATCGGAGTGCTCTGCCTCTACGTGCTGGCCTTCAACCGTCTGCTGTGGCGCCGGCTGTACAATGTCGCGGCCGAGCGGCTGCGGCTCGATTGATCACCCCATTCCGCACAGGACATTCCGCACAGGAGCCCGTCATGTCAGCCTCCGCCCCGTTGCTCCGCGCCGAGGCCGTCTGCAAGACCTATCAGATGCCGGACCATCACGCCCGCCTAGTCCTCGATCGCGTCGATTTCACCCTGCGTAACGGCGAGATCGTCGCAATCCTGGGCAAGTCGGGATCCGGGAAGTCGACTTTTCTGCGCATCCTCGCCGGGCTTGTGCCGCCGAGCGACGGCGCCGTTATGTATCGCGGTCAAATCGTCACCGAGCCGGCACATGGCATTGCCATGGTCTTTCAGAGCTACGCACTGTTTCCATGGCTGACAGTACTCGGCAATGTCGAGCTCGGCCTGGAAGCGCAGGGCGTCGCGAGCGCCGAACGGCGGCGCCAGGCGGTGGCGGCGATCGACGTGATTGGCCTCGACGGCTTCGAAAATGCCTATCCGAAAGAATTGTCGGGCGGCATGCGCCAGCGTGTCGGCTTTGCCAGGGCGCTGGTCGTCAATCCCGACATTCTGCTGCTCGACGAGCCGTTCTCGTCGCTCGATGTCTTGACCGCAGAAACCTTGCGCGGCGACCTGCTCGATTTGTGGGACGAGAGCCGGATTCCGACGAAGGGCATCGTTATCGTTTCGCACAACATCGAGGAGGCGGTTGAAATTGCCGACCGCATCCTGATTTTCAGTAGCGATCCCGGTCGTATCCGCGCCGAAATCCCGCTTACCCAGCCGCGCCCGCGCGGTTGGGAAAGCAACGAGTTTCGCCAGACCGTCGACCACGTCTACACCTTACTGACAACCGAGCCCGGCCGTGAGGGCCGGCGCGGGGCCAAGCCGGAGACGATCGGGATAGGCTATCGCCTGCCCGATGCCGCGGTGCAGCAACTGTCCGGGCTGATCGATAACTTGAGCGAGCCACCCTATAGCGGCCGCGCCGACCTGCCGCATCTTGCCGATGCAGTGGGCCTCGACATGGACGAGCTGTTCCCGCTGATCGAAGCGCTGCAGCTCTTGGGTTTCGCCCATGTCAGCGGCGGCGATATCGAGCTGGCGATCCCCGGCCGCACCTATGCGGAGGCCGATATGCTCGCCCGCAAGCAGCTTTTCGCCGAAGCCCTGCTAAAGCACATCCCGCTGGTCGCCCATATCCGCCGCGTTCTCGACGAGCGGCCGGGCCACCGCGCCCCAGCCGCGCGGTTTCTGCGCGAGCTCGAGGATCACCTATCCGAGGAAGAGGCGGAGCGCGTGCTCGACACGGTCATTAATTGGGGCCGCCACGCCGAGATTTTTGCATACGACTATGACAGCGAGGTTCTGAACCTGGAGAATTTCTGAGCCTTTGTCTGGGGTGCCGTCCCGGGGCCCCTACCGTCAGATGCCGGTGCGGTCGCGAGCAATCTCGACCTCCGCGACCTGCGGCGGGATCAGCCAAGCGTAAAACGTATCGCGTGCCATGTTCTTGGAGCCGGAGACGCTCACCCCCCAGCTTCCCAGAGAGACGATCTTGACATAAAGCTGCTGGCCGGGGGCGAGATCGACATTTCTGTCTTGGTTGACGTCGCGGCCGAAACTCTCGGGGACAATGTGATAATGCCCGGGCGGAACATCGAGATAGAATGCGCTGCCGTTTGCGACAGACCCGATATAGCTGTCATTCATGTCAATCCGTGCGAGATTGAGGCTCTCGTAAGGTTCCGAAGGGCGGTAGAACCAAACTCGGGCTTGGCCCGCCGGGACCGGAGGTGTTGCAGCCGCGACCTGCGCCGTCGCCCGCAACTCGCCGCACCCCGCCACGATCAACAGCAGCCCGCTCGCCCATTGTAGCCATCTTCTCGGTCGCGATGCAGGAACTCTCCTCATCGGCCTCTCCTTCAGCCATATGACTCGTCAAGCGGCAGTTTATTCCGCAGGGGTGGATATGCCTCATCCGGCTGCGCTATCAAGCCTCAATGAACCGCAGACAGCGACGAGCCGAATCCCGGCTAGGCGAGCAGGGACGCACGGCGGACAGCCCGGCGGCATCGATCCCCGGATGGTTCAGCGGGGCGCTCGCCTATCAACGTGCCGGGCGGACAGCCGAGGCGGAGCGAACTTGCCGTCAGATTTTGTCCATTGACCCCGGTCACGCTCAAACCCTTCATCTGCTCGGTTTAATCGAGCATCAGCGCGGGCGCGCCGACGACGCTGTCCAGCATATCCGCATGGCGATTGCACGGAACGGCCGAGACCCCGCTTTTCACCACAACCTCGGCAATATCCTCAGAGCGCAGGATAGGCCCGCGGAGGCGTTGATATGCTACGAGCACGCCATCGCGCTCGCGCCAGGCTCGGTCGACACTCTCTATAACCTCGGTAACATCTGCCAAGATCTCGGCCGGACGGAGCGAGCGATCGGCTTTTTCGAACGGGCTCTGCGCCTTAGACCCGATGTGGTCGAATTGCACAACAACCTCGGTACGGCCTTGCAGTCTGTCGGCCGGCTCGATGAAGCGATCACTTGCTATCGCCGTGCGCTGACGCTGCGGCCTGATACCGTCGAGACCCTAGACAATCTCGCTGGCGCGCTGCAGGCGCGGGGGCAGCTGGATGAGGCCCAGGCCTCCTACGAGCGCGCACTCGCGTTGCGGCCGAAGCGTGTCGAGAGCCATATCGGGCTCGGCGTCGTATTGCGCGCCCAAGGCCGGCTGGAGGAGGCCGTGGTCTGTTACTATCGGGCGCTGGCGCTGGCCCCCGACCACCCCGAGACGCGCAACAATCTCGGCGTCACACTAGTCGATCTCGGGCAGCTGGACGAGGCGATCACGCATCATGAGCGAGCGGTTGCCCTACAGCCGGCTGGCGCCGAGATGCACTACAACCTCGGCAGTGCTCTTCAGCGCCAAGGCCGATACGCCGAGGCGCTCGCCTGCTACGGGCGCGCGCTGGCTCTAAAACCCGATTATGCGCGAGCGCACCTCAACCGCTCGCTCGTTCTGCTGCTGATCGGGAAGCTCGACGAAGGGTGGCCGGAATACGAGTGGCGATTTGCCGTCAACGGATACCACCGAAACTTCGACCGGCCGCTGTGGGCCGGCAAGCCTCTCAAGGGACAGAGCATCTTGGTCCACGCCGAACAAGGGTTCGGCGACACGTTGCAGTTCATCCGCTTTGTCCCGACCATTGCGGAGCGCGGCGGCAGTGTCGTCCTGGAGGTGCCAGCATCACTCGTCCGTCTCGCCCGCACGATCGCCGGCGCGTCCCAGATCGTCGCCGCCGGCGATCCGCTGCCGGCTTTCGACTGCCATTGTCCGCTGCTCAGCCTGCCCAGGGTCCTCAAGACAAACCTGGCGACCATCCCCAATGCTGTACCCTATCTGGGCGTCCCGGCCGAGGCCTCGACCGTCTGGGCCGAGCGCATCGCCACCGCGCCCGGGCTCAGGGTGGGTATCGCATGGGCCGGCACAACCCAAGGCACAATTGATCTACAATTATTCCAACCGCTTTGGGAAATTACCGGGATAAGCTGGTTCAGTCTTCAGGTCGGCGCCGAGTCTCGTGGCCTATCATCGCTCGACCGCGTGAAAATCGTAGACCTGGCGCCATGGCTGACGGATTTCGCCGAGACCGCCGCCGCGATCCGTCACCTGGATCTGGTGATAAGCGTCGATACGTCGGTCGCGCATCTGGCGGGCGCGCTCGGCCGGCAAACCTGGGTCCTGTTGCCGCATGTTCCAGACTGGCGTTGGCTGCTCGACCGCGATGACAGCCCCTGGTACCCGACGGCGCGACTGTTTCGCCGGAAGAACGCAGGCGATTGGCCGGTCATGGCGAACGCGGTTGCCGCGGCCCTCGCGCAGATATCCCCTGGCTAAACCCGCTCGCGGAAAAGCACCCTATGGTGCGATGCTAAGCGAGCGGATACATGAGTGCCGCCGCTTCAACCCATTGCGTGAGCCTAAATGCGCCCGCTACTGCTCCTGACATTGCTCCCTCTTGCCGCCTGCATACAACCTACTTTGAGCAAGATCGACTATCGCACCTACGTGATTGGTTCGGGGGCCATTCCAGGAGGCTCCGACGCCCCGAACCGTCGCCTGGCCGAGCAAGTCTGCCCCGGCGGTTACCGGGTTTTGGACCAGAGGGTTCACAACGCCTCTCCCGATCGGGGCCGTGACGAGATCGGCGTGACCACCGATTGGACGATCCGTTGCCTATGAGCCGCGCCGCGCCCTGCGACGAGCTCACCGCGGGCGCAAGGTTGGAAAGGCGATGACGTCGCGGATCGACGGGCTGTTCGTCAACAGCATGACCAGGCGGTCGATGCCGAGCCCGAGCCCCCCGCAGGGCGGCAGCCCGTATTCGAGCGCCGTGACGTAATCCTCGTCGAGCAGCTGCGCTTCCTCGTCACCGGCAGCGCGGGCTTTCATCTGCGCCTCGAAGCGGGCGCGCTGGTCTTGCGGGTCGGTCAGCTCGGAAAAGGCGTTGGCGACCTCCCACCCGTAAATGTAGGTCTCGAACCGCTCGGCGAGCCGGGGGTCGGCACGGTCCACCTTGGCCAGCGGCGAGATGTCTCGCGGGAACCCGGTGACATGGATTGGCGCGATCAAGTCATCCTCGACGCGCGCGGCAAAGACCGCCTCGAGCGCTTGCCCCCAATTCTCGCCACCCGCCAACGCGACGCCAAGCGCGCTGGCAGCGATCCGTGCAGCCTCGGGGCCATCAAGCGTCAAAAAATCGACGCCGGTCGCCTCGCGCACCAATTCGGCCATGCTGCGCCGCGGCCAGGGCGGCGACAGATCGATCCCGCTCCCACCATAGTCGATCCGCAGAGTCCCGAGCACAGTCTTCGCGGCGGTGCTAATCAGCTCCTCGGTCAACCGGATCATCGCGGTGTAATCGACATAGGCCTCGTAGAGCTCGAGCGTGGTGAATTCCGGGTTGTGCCGGGGCGAGAGCCCCTCGTTGCGGAAGCACCGGTTGATTTCGAACACCTTGTCGGCCAGGCCGCCGACCACCAGCCGCTTTAAATGCAGCTCGGGCGCGATCCGAAGATAGAGTTCGATATCAAGTGCGTTGTGATGGGTGACAAAGGGCTTCGCCGAAGCGCCGCCGGGGATGGTGTGCAGCATCGGCGTCTCAACTTCGAGATAACCGTGCTCGACGAGGTGACTGCGCAACGCCGCGACGATCCTGCTGCGCCGGCGCAATGTCTCGCGGCTCTCCGGGTTCATAATCAGGTCGAGATAGCGCTGGCGGTAGCGCAGCTCGACATCGGCGAGACCGTGATATTTCTCGGGCAGAGGGCGCAAGGTCTTGGCCAAGACCGTGACCGCGCCGGCATTGACGGTCAGCTCGCCGCGCGGGGTACGGCGCACCATTCCCTCGACCCCGATCAGATCGCCGATGTCGAGCAGTCGCACCGCCGCCAACCCGTCGGGATCGAGGAAGTCTCGGTGGCAGAAGATCTGGACCTTGCCCGAGGCGTCGTGCAGGTCGATGAACATGCCGCTGTTGCGAATGGCGCGGATGCGGCCGGCGACACACACCCGCTCGCCGGTCTCGGCGCCGGCGGGTAGCCCGGCATGGCGTCGCTCCAGCTCAGCCGCTTCATCGGTGCGGGAGAAAGCATAGGGATAGGGCTCGATCCCGAGCGCTTTGAGCCCATCGAGCTTCGCCAGGCGGGTAGCGCGCAGCGGATCTTCTGCGTCGTTCATCGTCAACTCCTACCCGCGAAAGGTCCTCATCCGGCTGCCGCCTGGGACACCGAATGCGCTGCAAGATCGACGATCGTGTCGTGGAAGCGTCGCAATGTCCGGTGATGGCCGACGCTGACGATCGTCGGCTGCCAGGACGCGTCGCGCAACAGCCGATAGAGCGACATTTCCGCTGCCTCGTCGAGCGCCGAGGTCGCCTCGTCGAGAAAAACAATCTCCGGGCGCGCCAACAGTACCCGTGCAAAGGCAAGCCGCTGCTGCTCGCCGATCGATAGGCGCTGCGCCCAGTTCCCCTCCTCATCAAGACGCTCAGCCAGCTGCGGCAGCCCGACGGCGCGTAAGGCTTCGACGAGGTTCTCGCGCGCCAACCCGGCGGCCGCGCGCGGATAAGCGAGCGCGTCGGCCAACGTTCCCAGCGGTAGATATGGCCGCTGCGGCAAAAACAAGGCGTCGCCGTCGGCGACCCGGACGCGGCCACGCCCGAATGGCCACAATCCGGCGAGCGCGCGCAACAAGGTGCTCTTGCCGGCGCCGGACGGCCCGGTGATCAGCAGCGCATTGCTGGGGCCGGCAGCCAGCGCCAAATCATGGCGCAGCGGTGACCCATCCGGCAGGTTGAGATCGAGCGCTTCGACTTCGACGCCGACGCCGCCGCGTTCGATCGCGATCGGCTGGACTGCCTGCCGCTGCGCTGTGATCTCGTCCATTCGCTCGCCGAACCCGGAAAGCCGCTGAACGACCGCCTGATACTGCGCGATTTCGGTATAGGAACTGATGATAAAGGACAGCGAGTCCTGGACTTGGCCAAAAGCCGAGGCGATCTGCATCAGTCCGCCGAGCTGGATCACCTTGTTGAAATAGCGCGGGGCGGCGACGATGAACGGGAACACGATCGCCAACTGGCCGTAGCCGGTCGTCAACCAAGTCAGTTTCTTGCGGCGCCTGATGATACCCCACCAATTCTCGATGATGCGTCCGAAGCGGGTTTGAAAGGTGTCTAGCTCGCGGGCCTCGCCGCCGTAAAAAGCCACGTTTTCGGCGTTCTCGCGTAATCGAACCAGGCTGAAGCGGAAATCGGCCTCATAACGCTGCTGATTGAAGCCGAGACGGACCAGCGGATAGCCGATCCAGCGGGTCAGAAATGTGCCGGCGACGGCATAGATCAGCGCGGCAAAGACCATATAGCCCGGGATGCTGATCCTTGCTCCACCACCGAGCGGAACCATCAGTGCACCGGACAACACCCATAGGATCGAGAGAAACGAAACCAGGGTCACAAAAGAACTCAGAAGGCCGAGCGATAACCCCAGGCTCATCGTTGCGAAGCTGTCGAGGTCGTCGGAGATCCGCTGATCCGGGTTGTCGGTGACGCTCTGATCCAGCTGCATCCGGTAATATTGCTGATCGTCGAGCCACCTGTGCAGAAAATGCTCGGTCAGCCAGCGGCGCCAGCGTATATGCAGTATCTGCCGCAGATAAAGTGAATAGACGGCATCCACAATCAAGGCGAAGGCGATAATTCCGAAGATCCCGAACTGCCGCCAGAATTCACTCCAATTATACTGCTGTAGAGCATTATAAAAATCGTTGTTCCAAGTATTAAGCCGCACATTGAGCCACACGGCAAACAGATTGAGCGCTATGACCGAGACCAGCAAACCGATGGCCGACCATCTCTCATCCGATTTCCAATAAGGCCAGGCAAGATCCCAGGCCTGACGCAGGAATCCCCGCTCGGTTGCCGCCGCCATTAACACCCTCCGTCGGTCCCGCCCGGTCTATTCGCACGACATCTCTCTCTACACGATTTAGGATGCCGTAGCCGAAATGTCCGTTCCATCCATCACCGCCGCGCTACTGGCACGCGGAGTTTGCCGTGCCTTGGACCAGCTCGGGTATGCCAGTCTGGTCGAATTCCCACTCGCCAATGGTCGCCGCGCCGATGTTGTGGCCGCTCGGCAAGGGCGGCGACCTGGTGATCGTCGAGATCAAAAGCTCGGTGGCCGATTTTCGGGCAGACCAGAAGTGGCCGGCTTATCGCGAGTTTTCCGATCGTCTCTACTTCGCCGTGGCGAGCGGGTTTCCGACGGTGCTCATCCCCGAGGAATGTGGCTTGATGGTGGCGGACGCGTTCGGTGCCGCGGTACTGCGCGACGGCGGCACGATCCCGCTCAGCCCCGGCCGGCGCCGTGCGCTGACCTTGCGTTTTGCCCGCATTGCGGCGGCGCGGCTGCGCCGTTCGCTCGATCCCGACGCCGGCCCTCTCGAGGGGATCTGATCCGGCTCAGGCTGAGCGAGCAAAGCGAGCGATCGTCGCACTGGTGCTGTAGCCTGGCATCACTTCGGCGAGTAGAACCTCGCCGCCGCTGGCCTTGACGATGTCCGCCCCGACCACCTCATCGAGGCGATAATCTGCGCCTTTCACCAGCAGTTGCGGGTGCACTGCCCGTATCAACTCGATCGGCGTGTCTTCCTCGAAGATTACGATCAGGTCGACCGCGGCGAGCGAGGCCAACACGGCAGCCCGTGCGGTATCGCTCTGCACCGGACGGCTCGGCCCCTTGAGCCGCGCCGCCGACGCGTCGCTGTTGATACCGACGACGAGCCGGTCGCAGGCCGCCTTGGCTTGCCGCAACAGCGCCACATGGCCGGGATGCAGCAGATCGAAGCAGCCGTTGGTGAAGCCGATCTTCAACCCCTGGCGGCGCCAGCGCTCGACCTGGTCGATGGCGTGCGACCGCGCCATCACCTTATCGGCGGTGTAAAGATCGTGGCCATTCAGAGACGCGGCCAGCTCGCTCGCGTAAACGACCGCGGTGCCGACCTTGCCGACGACGATGCCGGCGGCGATGTTGGCGAGGCGCGCGGCCTCGACCAAGCTCATGCCGGACCCGAGCGCGGCCCCCAGCACCGCCACCACAGTGTCGCCGGCACCCGAGACGTCGTAGACCTCACGTACCGCGGCGCGCTGGACATGCACCGTACCGTCGGCGGTAACCAGTACCATGCCTTCCTGACCCGAGCGATGCGAGAACGGCGCCGAAGCCGCAGCGCTCGATCAGCGCATTGCCGGCGACGGCGATTTCACTCTCGGTTGCCACCGGCAGGCCCGTGGCATGCGCCAGCTCCCGACGGTTCGGCTTCAGCAAATCGGCGCCGCGATAGCGGATATGGTCGCCGCCTTTCGGATCGACGATGACAAATGCGCCGGCCTCGCGTGCGGCGCGGATGATTTCGAGCGCCACCCCTTCGGTCAGCACCCCTTTGGCATAATCGGAGACGATTACTACCGAATGGGTCGTCATCAGCTCGCGCGCCAGCCGCAACAGGTCTTCGCGAATAAAAGGACCGAGCGGGACCGCAGTCTCGCGATCGGCCCGCAGCAATTGCTGGTTCGCTGCGACATAGCGTGTCTTGACCGTGGTCGTGCGCTGCGGCTGGACCAGGACGTGGACCTCGGCGCCGTCCTGCGCTTCCAGCAGCCGGCCGATCTCGCGGCCGGCATCGTCGCTGCCGATGACCGACACGAAGGAAGCCGAGGCCCCCAAAGCCACGAGATTGCGCAGCACATTGCCGGCGCCGCCCAAGGTTTTCAATTCGCGCTCAACGCACAATACCGGGATCGGCGCCTCGGGCGAGACCCGCTCGACCTGGCCGTACACGTAGTGATCGAGCATCACGTCGCCGATGCACAGGACGCGGGCCGATTGCAGGCGCTCGATGTGCGGAAGTAGGTCGCTGTTGTCGGCCATCGGCAATTCGTCGATCGCGGAGGGTTCGCCTCTCTTTTGTCGGGGGTGGCGAGCGAACGCAAGCTTGGCGGGTATTCGCACGATCAGACGCTCACCGCTGCCGCCGCAACAGCAGGTAGAACGCTCCGGCCCCGCCGTGTCGTGGTTGGGCGGCTGCAACCGCGAGAATCCGCCGCCGCAACCCGGTCTCTTCGAGCCAACGCGGCACCGCGCTTTTCAACACACCGGGCCCGTCTGGACCGAGGCCGCGCCCGGTGATGACCAGCACGCAGCGTCGGCCCATCTCGTGCGAGGCCATGACGAAGCCGATGAGTTCCCGATGGGCTTCGACCTGGGTCATGCCATGGAGATCGAGACGTGCCTCGATCGTATGGAGACCGCGCTTCAACCGCTCGGCATTGGCCCGATCGATGCCGGCAAATCGATCGAGAGGCTGCTCAACCGGGCTCGGGGCAGCACCGGCCTCTGTCCGGGCGGGAGCGCACTGCAGCGGCGGCGAGGACCCGGCGCGGCGCCCAGGTAGCGGAGTCACATCGCGCATCGCCTCGGACCACAATGCCCGATCGCGATGTGCAGGCGCTATCTCACTCTTGGCCCTGGCCATCCTCCCCTTTCTGCCGATCTTCGATGACGACGATATGGAGACGCCGCGGCCCGTGCGCACCTAGCACGATGCGCTGCTCGATATCGCCGGTACGCGATGGGCCGGTGATGAAATTGACAACTCGCGGCAACGACCTGCCGACACGTAGACGGTCCCAACCGTCCTCATAGGTAGCGACGATTTGGTCGGCGCGTACCACGGCGATATGGGTATCGGGCAGAAAATTCAAAGTGGTCGGCGTTTGCGGCCCCGACAGGAGCATCAACGTGCCAGTCTCCGCCACCGCGGCAAAGCACGGAGTCAGGCTGACTGCGTCGTCCGGCTCGGCCCGACCGCGGCGAATCCGCAATAGTGGCCGCGTCTCCCAAGGCACATCGTCGAGGCCCGGGTCGGGCGCCATGACCAGCTCGGCCGGCAAGTTTTCGGCGGCCAGATAGCGCGCCACCGCCTCCGGCACCGCCTCAGTCGAAGGGACGCGGGTGACCGTCGCCTGCACCTCTTCGGCCATAGCGACAAACAGGTCGATTCGCCCGGCATGGTCGAGCGCCGTCGCCCGAGCTGGGAGGAGGTTGCGGCGATGCGCCGCAACTCGCGCGCGCAGCTCAGCCTCGGTCCGCGAGTCGAGCCGACCGCGTCGCAATGATTGACGGATGCCGGCAAGAATCTCCCCCCGGGCCACGCTCACCGGCCGGCCCCGCGTCTGATCCGGCGGGCCCACAGGCTGTGGAAGCTTCTCCCCTCGGGTGTAGGCAAGTCACGCACCGCGGTCCATCCGGCGGCGAGCGGCAGGCTGCGGAATCGGCCGCGGCGGCTTCCGGCCCAGCCGAGCGCGCGGCTCGCGACCTCGGTCAGAGCGTGATAGAGCGCCGGCCGGCGCGCCACCCAAGACCATAGCGAGAGGCCCGTCCGCCAAACCGGCGGAGCGAGCTTCCTCGCATGTTCGCGCTCGCGCCAGTGGCGCAGCATCTTCGGCAGCGGGATCTTGACCGGACACACGCTCTCGCAGCGCCCGCACAACGTCGAGGCGTTGGGCAACGGAGCCGCTTCATCGATGCCGATCAGGCTGGGAGTCAGTACCGCCCCCATCGGCCCCGGATAGACCCAGCCATAGGCATGACCACCGACCGCGGCATAGACCGGGCAGTGATTCATGCAGGCGGCGCAGCGGATGCACCGTAGCATGTCGTGGAACTCGCCACCCAGCATCGCGCTACGGCCGTTGTCGAGCAGCACGACGTGGTAGGCCTGCGGCCCGTCAAGATCGCCCTGCCGCCGTGGCCCGGTCGAGACCGTCGTATAAGACGAAAATTCCTGCCCCGTGGCCGAGCGCGCCAGCAGACGCAGCAGGCTCGCCGCATCCTCGAAGGTCGGCACCAGCTTTTCGAGGCTGGCAATGACGATATGAACCCGTGGCAGGGTCTGTGTCAGATCGCCGTTGCCTTCGTTGGTGACGATAATGCTGGAGCCGGTTTCGGCAACGAGGAAGTTCGCGCCGGTGATGCCGACATCGGCGGCGAGAAACCGCGGGCGCAGCAAGGCCCGCGCCTCGTCGCATAGCTGGCGCGGCTCGGCCAATGGCCGCCCCGGATCGAGTGTTCGGTGCGCGGCGCGAAAGGTATCGGCCACCTGCTCCTTGACCAGATGCATCGCCGGCGCAATCAGATGGCTCGGCGGCTCATGACGCAGCTGGATGATGTACTCGCCGAGATCGGTCTCGATGGGGGTGATGCCGTTTTCTTCGAGGAAGTCGTTGAGCCCAACCTCCTCCGCGATCATCGACTTGCCCTTGGTCACGGTCTTGGCGTCGGCCGCTCGGCAGATCTTCAGGACCGCCGCGCGCGCCTCTTCGGAAGTGCGCGCCCAGTGCACCTCGCCGCCCGCAGCTACAACGTTCTCCTCGTAGAGTTCGAGGTAGAAATCGAGATGAGCGAGCGTGTGCTCCTTGATCGCGCGACCGACGTCGCGCAGCGCCTCGAATTCGGGCAGCCGCGCAACCGCCTCTCGGCGGCGCAGTGGAAACCCGCTCTGTGTCATCATCGCCAACGCGCGCCGGAGATTTTCGTCGGCTAAGCCGGCGCGGGCGTTCGCCTCGAAATTGCGACTGGCGGCGAGCATTGGCGCTAGCGTGGTATCGCGATCGGCGGTGCGTCGTCGGTCATGCCAGCGAGCACCTCAGCGACATGGCGGACTTCGATCGGCCGCCCTTGGCGAGTGAGCTTGCCGGCGATGTTCAACAGGCAGCCGAGGTCGCCGGCCAAGACGGCCTCGGCGCCGGTGGCGGCGATGTCCGCTGTCTTGTCGTCGACCATCTTGTCCGAGATGTCCGGGTATTTGACGCAGAATGTGCCGCCAAAACCACAGCAGATTTCCGCCCCGGGGAGCTCGCGCAGCGCCAACCCCGCTACCGAGGCGAGCAGCCGGCGCGGCTGATCCCGAACGCCGAGCTCGCGCAACCCCGAGCAGGCATCGTGATATGTGGTGGTGCGCTCCCACGTCGCGGCGACCGCTTGCATCCCACGGACATCAACAAGGAACGAGACCAACTCCCAGGTTCGCGCAGCCAGTTCCTGTGCCCGCGGCAACAGCGCCGGGTCGTCGGCAAACGCCTCGGGATAATGCTGACGGATCATGCCGGCACAAGATCCGGACGGAGCGACCACATAATCATAGCCGGCAAACGCATCGATAACCTGCAGAGCAATCGCCTTTGCATTAGCACGATCGCCTGAATTGTAGGCCGGTTGACCGCAACAGGTCTGCGCCCGCGGCACTTCGACCGTGCAGCCGGCCTCTTCCAGCAATTTGACGGCGGCAAACCCGACCGTCGGCCGGAACAAATCGACCAGGCACGTTACGAACAGCGCCACCCGCGCCCGTTTCTCCACCATCCACAGCCCCTCCCGATCGCAGGCGCCGGAAACTAGGCCTTGCATCAGCGGCAGATCAATCCGCCAACCCGTCAGCGACGAGACTCTTCGGCAGAGAGACGGCCAGCGAGGCTGCGCGGCAGCAGCAGGTAGTAACGGCCGCGGGCATTCATCTCGCCGGCCCGGTCGCCGGCAGCGCGGCCGGTGCCCCAGAACAAATCGCCGCGCACCGGGCCCTTTATCGCCCCGCCCGCATCCTGAGCGATGACCAGACGGTGCAAGCTCTCGTTCGGCACAAACTGTTCGTCGGCGTCTAGCCAGATAGGGGCACCGAGCGGGATATAAGTGCGGTCGACGGCAAGGCTGCGCGCCGGTGTCAGCACGATTTTCTCGGCCCCGATGCGGGCCGTCGCCCTTGAGCTCGCGGAAGAACACATAGGATGGGTTCTCACGGCGCAGCGCAGCCCCGGCTTCCCAATGCGTGTGCATCCACATCCGGATCGAGGCCATCGTCAGTTTCTCACGGGGGATCTGACCGCGTTCGACGAGGAACCGACCAACCGGAACATAGGGCAGCCCGTTCTGACCGTCATAGCCGAGCCGGATGGTTTGGCCGTCCTCGAGCCGAACCCGCCCCGAGCCCTGGATCTGCAAAAAGAACGCGTCGATCGGATCATCAACCCAAAGGAGCTCGAGACCGCGCCCGGCAAGCGCGCCATCCTCGATCTCCGCGCGCGAATAGTGAGGGCCGGAGTTGAAGTCCGGGGGACGCCGGTAGATCGGCGTCTGGTAGGACCCGTGCTGGCGCCGCGAGCCGTTCAGCTCGATCTCGAAATAGCCGGTGAACAGGCCTTCGTGGACGCCGTAATCGGCGACTGCCATCGGCGTAAATTCGCCTTCGAAAAATTGGCGCGCAGCACCATCGTCACCCGGCAGCACCATCGCGGCATCGCGGCAGACGGCCCGCCAGTCGCCGATCTGGCCGAAATCGACGCCGGCTTCTATCGGACCAAACAGGGCTGAATTAGACGCACTCAAAAACCGGGTACAGGATTTGACGAAGGCCGGGAGCGCTGCCGCTGCGTTATCATCCGCCCACCCCGCTAGCCGGTCGAAACCGACAGGCACCAAGCTCAGACGCGGCGGGCCCGCGTCGCGGGCAAGACCGATTGCCACTGCCGTAATCGCAGCGCCGATCGTCGCGCGACGCAGCCGATGTCGCCGACGATTACTCGCTGCTTGTGGCGACGAGGACCCAGTTTGGATCGGCGGATCGGGTGTCGCGAGCAAACGTCCAGTAATCGGTCTTTTCGACCGGATGATCGGGATCGCCGTCGACGATGCTACCATCCATCGCGCGCGTAACGTTGATTTGGCGCGACGCGAGCTTGACCGTCACCCGAGCGGTCCGCCCCGCCAGGTCGGCGTCGACAATCTCGGCATCGTCGAGACGTAAGTCGCTGGTCTCGAACGTCTCCTTTGCGGCGGCACGCTCGTCGATCGTTGCGGCAAATGGTTGGTAAACCTCATCGCTCAGCAGAGGCCGCAATGCCGCTTTGTCGGCTTTGGCGTAGGCACTTACGATCATCTCGAAGGCGGTACGCGCCCCTTCGAGAAACTGCGAAGGATCGAAGCTCGGATCAGCACGGCGAATCCGGCTCAGCCCGTCGGCCACCGCGTCAGCGGGTTTGCCCGCGGGCGCGAGGCTCGCCATGTCCTTGTCCGGGTCACCAGGTGTCGCTACTTTCTCAGGCACCGGCTTGTCGGCGATCGGCGCCGTACGCCGCACGAACAACTCTCGACGCCGCTCGTTGCCCGTGCGCCGGCCGAGAACGCTGCGCAGCCGCAGCACCAGGAAAGCAGCGATCATCGCGAATAGGATGATGTCGAAATATTGAAAATCGCCCATCGATTTGCACGCCCCGCCACTCTCCGGCCAGGGCCGGGGAATGGCCCTCGCATTTCCTTCACATGGGGGGCCGTCCTTGCCGTGGCAAGCGCAGCAGGTGCGCGCCAGGCATGAACAGATGCTGAAACTCGCCCTTACAGCATATCTACCGATCGAGGGTTTTCTGGTCTTGGCCGTCGGGTCATGGCTCGGTCCCGGGCCAACCTTGCTGCTGCTCGCTCTTGGCGCCGTTGCGGGAATCTCGGTTTTGCGAAGCGAACAATTCTTGCTGCTGTCGAGGCTGCGCCACTGTCTCGCCGCAGGCGAGCCGCTGTTGCCAGGGCTGCTCCACACCTCGCTTCGGGGAGCCGCAGGTCTTCTGCTGATCATCCCCGGCTTCGTCAGTGACCTGGCGGCGCTCGGATTGCTGATCCCGCAGCTGCGTCGCGGGATAGTCCGCCGCTTCTTGGGTTGGTTGGATAATGAACCGGCGGCAGCAGTCCTCGTGATCGAAGGCGATTATCGCAGCGTCGACGACCCGATGCCGGCCGTCCAGGAACGGGACTTTGGTGATGCTGGCCCGGCACGGACAGACTTGGTTCAGTCGGATCTTTGCCACAACCTATCGCGACCCGAGGACTGACCGGGTCGAGGGCGCCGAAACTCGCATTCTACGGGTCGACCGACCGCGAGGCCGAGCTGCCGTACAGGCCTCCCTAGCGTCGAGCACCGGCAGCGAAGATTGATGCACCTTCCCAATCCATGCTAGCCAGCCAGCCTGTCGGGGATCGGCGCGGGAGGGGAATAATGGCGGGAGCGACCCGAGGCAACGGCGAGACCGATGCGTTGCCGACTGCCGCGGACGGCCCTCAACTATTCATCAACCTCCAATACATCAAGGACTTCTCGTTCGAAAACCCGCGAGCGCCGCAGAGCCTGATCCAGCAACCATCCCAGCCCGAGGTGGCGATAAACGTCGACGTGACCGCGCACAACCTCAATCCCGACACCTATGAGGTGGTGTTGACGATTAACGTCACTGCCCGGATGCAGGAAGAGCCGGTGTTTCTGGTCGAGCTGATCTATGCAGCGGTAGTGACGGTCAGAAACGCGCCCGAGCCCATGCTGGCGAGCTTGCTTCTCGTCGAGTCGCCACGGATCATCTTCCCTTTTGCTCGAGCGGTGATCGCCAACGCGACCCGCGACGGGGGTTTTCCGCCGCTGATGATCAACCCGATCGACTTTGCCGAACTGTTGCGCCGCCACCAGTCCCCGCCGCAGCCCGACACGAGCGAGGACGAGGCGGCAGTTTGAGTTTCAGGGGTCGGCGAGCCACAGCGGCGCCGTCAGCAGCGCCAGCAGCGCCTGGTGCGCGGCGAGCTCCTCTACCGTGGCGGCGTGTGGGCGCGGGGGGCGGGAGACCCGAATCGCGGTGGCGTTAGCCGACGCCGGGGCTACAAAATCGAGGCCCGGCTGGCGCCCACCGATCAACTCCAGATAGACCGCGGCGAGCAGGCTGCAATCGATCCTCGCCCCATGATTGACGCGGTCGGACGCGTCGACGGCAAAGCGCCGGCACAGTGCGTCGAGGCTTGCCGGAGCGCCGGGATAACGCTGCCGGGCCATTGCTAAAGTATCGACGTGCGAGATGGCAATCGGTGGGCGGTCGAGCCGAGCCAGCTCCATATTCAGGAACGCCAGGTCGAATTCAGCATTATGGATCACCAGCGGATCCGAGCCGACAAATGAGAGCAAATCGTCGGCGATCGCGGCAAACGGCGGATGCGGGGCGAGAAATTCCGCAGTTAGGCCGTGCACCGAAAACGCGTCTGTGGGCATGTCGCGCCCCGGGTTCACGTAGCGGTGAAAATCGCGCCCGGTCGGGATGTGGTGCAAGAGCTCGATGCAGGCTATCTCGACGATTCGATGACCGGCCTGCGGATCGAGCCCGGTTGTTTCGGTGTCCAAGACAATTTCGCGCATTACCGGCCCCGCCGCCGCTGGTTGTGCGCCACCCGCCAGTCCCTGCCGGCGAGCTGCGGCTTTCCTCGACGCAGAACTCTGACAATCGCCCGCAGGCGCCGCAAGTTCGACTTGCGGTCAAGCCCGGTCGGCACGACGAAATCGGCGCGCCGGCGCTTTTCTGCGTCAGGCATCTGCTGTTTGAGGATGGCGAGAAAGCGCTCCTCGGTCATCCCCGGTCGGCGCATCACGCGCTGCCGCTGTAGCATCGCCGGCGCTGAGACCACAACAACGTAATCGCAACGCCCCGCTCCGCGGCTCTCGAACAGCAATGGCACATCGAGTACGGCGATCGGTCGTCGCCGGGCACGGACCCGCGCCAGAAAACGTTTCTCACAGTCGGCCACCATCGGATGGATGATCTTTTCCAATCGAGCGAGCATCTCGGGATTGCCAAAGACCCGTGGTCCGAGAAGTCGGCGATCGATGCCGCCCGATGCGTTGCGAACCCCAGGAAACGCCGCAGCCACTGGAGCCACCGCGGCCCCACCCGGCCCCAGCAACTCGTGTACCACCTGGTCGGCGTCGAACAACGGCACCCGCATCCGCCGCAGCATCGCCGCCGCCGTACTCTTGCCCATGCCGATCGAGCCGGTAAGTCCGACGACGATCACCGCGGCGGCGCCAGGGTTGCCACAATCGCGCTCCGAAGGGCGCGGCTGACCCGCACCTTGGCGCCAAACCACGCCTCGAAACCCGGGCGCCCCTGGTGCAGCAGCATGCCAAGGCCATCGACCACCGCGTGGCCGTGCTGCCTTGCCGACTTCAGCAAACCAGTTTCGAGCGGCACATAGACGATATCGGCGACTGGCGCCGAAAGCGGCAGCAACGAGAGATCGAGTTCCAGCGGCGGCTCGCCGGTCATCCCGAGGCTCGTCGTATTGACCAGCAGCCCGGCGCCATCCTGGACCGCAACCGCCTCACCCCACGAATGAACCGAAATCCGCGCTTGGGCCGTCGCCAGATCGGCAGCAACGGCCTCGGCACGGCTGCGTGTGCGGTTGACAAGGCGAATCTCGCCGACCCCGGCATCGATGAGCGAGGCTACTATCGCCCGCGCCGAACCGCCGGCGCCAAGCACCACAGCCGGCCGCGCCAGTGGGTTCCAGCCTGGTACAGCCTCGCGCAAGTTTTCGCGAAACCCATACGCGTCGGTGTTGCTGGCTTCGAGACTGCCATCAGCAGCGACGACGATCGTATTGGCCGCCCCGATGCGCCTGGCCAGCTGATCGACGCGATCGGCCACCTTGAGCACTGCCTGCTTGTGTGGAATCGTCAGATTGCAGCCGCGAAAGCCCAGGATCGGCAGCGCGCGTAACGCCGGCTCGATGTTCTCGGGGCGCACCGGCAACGGCAGATACGCGCCATTGACACCGGTCTCGTCGAGCCAGAAACCATGCAGCAAGGGCGAACGCGAATGAGCCACCGGCCATCCCATAATGCCGGCGAGCCGTGTCGCTCCGGTAATTTTCATGCTGAGGCCATTAGCACGATGATCAATCTCGAAGCCATCTTCGTCCGTCTGCCTAGCTGCAAGGGCACACCGTATTCGCGCCGAAAGGGCGACTGCACAATCTGCCGGCGTCCGCCAATTTGCGGTGCTCCACGGATTTCGGCCGGCTCGGCTCGAAAATCAACCTAACAGCGGCCAATAGCCAGGCAGAGCAAAGTCAAGAATCAGTTACTCATTCGCCAAGGCCGTGGCGCCGTGCCAAGAGCTTCAGGATCCCCGCCGCCGTCTCTTCGATCGAGCGCCGGGTCACGTCGATGACCTGCCAGTGCCGTTCGGTAAACACCCGCCGCGCCTCACGGACTTCGGCGCGCACCGCCTCAATATCGGTGTAATCGGTGGTCTCATCATGATGCAGCATGTTGAGCCGATTGCGGCGTAGCTGGATCAGCCGTTCGGGATCGTTGGTCAGCCCGACGATCAGCGGGCGCTTGGCATTAATCAACTCAGGCGGCAGCGGTACGCCAGGGACGAACGGCACGTTCGCAGCCTTGACTCCACGATTTGCTAGATAGAGGCAGGTCGGCGTCTTGGACGTGCGCGACACGCCGACAAGACAGACATCGGCATCGTCGAGGCCCCAGCTCGACTGCCCATCGTCGTGGTTGAGGGCAAAGGTCATCGCGTCGATGCGAGCAAAATACTCGCTGTCGAGAAGATGCTGCTTCCCCGGCACGCCCCGGCTCTCGCGATGAAGATAGGACGCGAGCGCTCCGATCACCGGATCAAGGATTGGAATAGCCGGCAGCTGGAGACGGCGACAACCTTGCTGAAGCTGTTGGCGAAGTTGATCGCTGACCAGGGTAAACAAGACCACACCGGGGTTGGCCTCAACCCCGGCGATAACCCGATCGATTTGGTTGCGCGTGCGCACCATGCTCCAGACATGCTCGACAGCCTGCGCATCGTCGAATTGGACGAGGCAGGCGCGAGCTACCGAATGCACTGTTTCCCCGGTGGAGTCAGAAACAAGATGGAGATGAAACCGGGTCACGGCGAGCCGACCCGATCCGACGGGGTCATCCCCAGGGCGGTGTGAATCATCGGCAAACTCTCCACAGAAAGTGGCTATCCGCTGACGACGTCGATTTTCGCCCTCGTTTCCCTTTCATCACCACCAATTTTTCCCACCTGGGGATACAGTGGTGCGGGCTGTCTGGAAACTCGGGGATTGTGCGGGCTCCACAGCCGTCTATCCACATTTCGCCTCTCAGACACAGTAGCTGAAAAGTCATCGCTAATGGTCGGAATTATCGCTTTCATGCACAGAATCATCGCGGGGCATTTTCAGGCGATTTCCTCAGTGCTCAAATGCGGGACGGATTGCAATCCCCGATATCCACTGCACCCACTACTTTCTCTACTATCTAAGAAACCTTATATAAATGAGAGGAGAACAGTCACGATGGTATCCGATAAGGCCAAGCCATTGCTGCGCGCGCTGGCTGGTAGAAGTGTCTCGCCGACGCCGTGGTGGCTGATGCGACAAGCCGGTCGCTATTTGCCTGAATATCGCCGGGTCCGGGCGCAAGCCAAGGATTTTGTCGCCCTCTGCCTGACCCCGACCCTGACCTCGGAACTGACCCTGCAACCGGTGCGGCGGTACGGCATGGACGCCGCCATCTTGTTCTCGGACATTCTAATGCTGCCCTATGCGCTAGCTCAGAACGTGAGCTTTCGCGACGGCGAGGGACCAGTGCTCGAACCGATCGTCGATAACATCGGAGTGGCGCAGCTCGATAAAGCAGGCGCTATGGGGCGCCTCGAACCCGTCTTCGACGCAGTACGGCGGGTTACCGCCGCACTTGGCCCGGAGACCGCGCTGATTGGTTTCGCCGGCGCGCCTTGGACAATTGCAACCTATATGGTCGAGGGCGGAACCAGCCGGGATTTCCGCCGGGTCAAAGCCTGGGCCTATCGTGATCCAGAAGGCTTTGCGGCACTGATCGAGATACTGGTCGAAACCACGATAGAACTTCTGTCGGCGCAGATTTCAGCGGGTGCCGAGATCGTTCAGCTGTTCGACAGTTGGGCGGGCGTTTTGCCTGAAGCGGCGTTCGCACGATGGGTCATTGCGCCGACAAAGGGGATCGTTGCCTCGTTGAAGAGCCGGCATCCCGGCTGTCCGATCATCGGCTTTCCGCGTGGCGCCGGCTTGCTTTATGAGCGATATGCCGCTGAGACCGGCGTCGATGCGGTGGGGCTCGACACTACGGTGCCTGCAGGGTTCGCTTGCGCACAGCTGCGTCCGCTCGCGATCGTGCAAGGCAATCTCGATCCGGTCCTGCTCCTGACCGGTGGCGTTGCGCTCGAACGCGCCGTCCGCAAAATATGTCGGGCCTTTGCCGGCGGACCCTGGGTGTTCAATCTGGGTCATGGGGTGTTGCCGGAAACACCAACTGAGAATGTTGCCTTGCTCGCTCGCTTGCTTGCGGAGCCGGTCGCCGTCGACTGACATGGCACGTACGGCGATCATCTTGATGAATCTCGGCGGTCCCGATTCGCTCGATGCGGTCGAGCCGTTTTTATTCAATCTGTTCAAGGATCCTGCGATCATCCGCCTGCCAGCGCCGTTGCGGTTGCCGGTGGCGTGGCTCGTCGCTCGGAGGCGCACTGGGACAGCGCGCGAAATCTACGCACGACTGGGTGGAGCATCGCCGCTGCTTGCTAATACCGAGGCGCAGGCGCGGGCCCTGGAGGCGGCTCTTGGCGATCAACATCGCTGCTTCGTCGCGATGCGCCACTGGCATCCGACGAGTTCGGAAGCGGCGTGTGCAGTCGCCGAATGGGGGCCGGATGAGATCGTCTCTCTGCCGCTCTATCCGCAATTCTCGACCACGACGACGGCTTCCTCGCTCGCCGACTGGCGGCGAGCAGCGGCGCAGCAGGGGCTCAACCGGCCGATGCGGAGCGTCTGCTGTTACCCTGCTGAGAGCGGATTTGTCGACGCCGTTGCCGAGCTGATTCGACCGAAGCTCGCCGCAGCCAGCAGCCACGGTAAAGCGCCACGGCTGCTGTTGACCGCGCATGGCCTGCCAAAACGGATCGTGCAGGCCGGGGATCCCTATCCCGGTCAGGTCGAAATGACGGCGCGTGCGATTGTCGCGAAGCTCGCCCAGCCGGATCTTGATTGGCGGGTGTGCTACCAGAGTCGAGTAGGCCCGCTCGAATGGATCGGCCCGGCGACCGATGCAGAAATCCGGCGCGCCGGAAGCGAGGGTGTTCCCTTGGTGGTGGCGCCGATCTCGTTTGTTTCGGAGCATTCCGAGACGCTGGTCGAGCTTGACATCGACTATCGGCATCTTGCGGAAAGCAGCGGCGTCCCAGCCTATCATCGGGTCGCAACCGTAGGCATCGAGCCCGGGTTTATTGCTGCGCTCGCCAATCTCATTCGCGAGGCCGGCTCGACCGTGCGGCGAGTAGCTTGCCCTGCCGTCTCCGGAGACTGTGCGGCTGCCGGAGGGTGCGTGTGAAGAGTTGGCTGATTGACGCCTATCCCTGGATCAAGTCGGCTCATATCGTCTCGGTTGTCGCCTGGATGGCTGGACTACTCTACCTGCCGCGGCTATTCGTCTATCACGCGACGGCGCCGGTTGGATCCGATCGGTCGGAGACGTTCAAGGCTATGGAACGCCGTCTGCTGCGCGGCATCATGAACCCTGCGATGCTGGTGACGTTGGGCTTCGGTCTGATGCTGGCGGCCACGCCCGATGTGGTCGACTGGCATCGAGGCTGGATCTGGGCCAAGCTTGTTCTCGTTACGGGGCTGGTTGCCTATCACGGATGGCTGGCGCGCTGGCGCAGGGCCTTCGCTGTGGATCGCAACCGGCACTCGCCCAGCTTTTTTCGTGCGATCAATGAGCTTCCGACTTTGGCGCTGATCGCCATCGTCGTGCTCGTCGTGGTCAAGCCGTTTTAGCGGCGTTGTCGTTTTTTTCACGAGTTCGGGGGATCTTGATATCGGGTTTGACACGCCTATTTGCTTTGGCTAAGGGGAATGGCCTACGGGCACCCGTCTTTCTCTCGTCTTCCCCGCCATCCCTCGCCTGACCTTAGAGCCTGCGAATTCGTCCGCAGGAGTGCCCCGGATGGGCGAGCCTTGTCCCCACCGCGATACGAAGCTCCATGAATCTCCAGGAACTCAAACGAAAAACACCAGCCGAGCTGCTGGCATTCGCCGAAGAGCTCGAAATCGAGAACGCATCCTCGCTGCGCAAGCAGGATATGCTGTTCGCAATTCTGAAGCAGCTCGCCGAGAACGACGTGCCGATCTCCGGGGACGGCGTGCTCGAGGTGCTGTCTGACGGGTTTGGCTTTCTAAGATCTCCGGAAGCCAATTATCTGCCTGGCCCCGATGACATCTATGTCAGTCCGAGCCAGGTGCGGCGTTTTGGATTGCGCACCGGTGACACGGTCGAGGGCGAAATCCGCTCGCCCCGCGATGGTGAGCGGTATTTTGCCCTCCTCAAGGTGAGCGGGATCAATTTCGACGAACCCGACCGTCTGCGCCAGAGGATCAACTTCGACAATCTGACGCCGCTCTACCCTGAAGAGAAGCTGCAGCTGGAATTCGACGATTCGGCTCGCAAGGATGTGACGACTCGGGTCATCGACCTGATCACGCCGCTCGGCAAGGGACAGCGGGCGATCATTGTGTCGCCGCCGCGCGCCGGCAAGACGGTGATGCTGCAGAACATTGCCCACGCGGTCGCCGCAAACCACCCCGAGGTCTATCTGATCGTTCTACTGATCGACGAGCGCCCGGAGGAGGTTACCGATATGGCCCGCTCGGTGCGCGGCGAGGTCATCAGCTCGACCTTTGACGAGCCGGCCCAGCGCCATGTCCAGATCGCCGAGATGGTGATCGAGAAGGCGAAGCGGCTGGTCGAGCACAAGCGCGACGTCGTTATCCTGCTGGACTCGATCACCCGCCTCGCCCGCGCCTACAACACGGTCGTTCCATCCTCCGGTAAGGTCTTGACCGGCGGCGTCGACGCCAACGCCCTGCAGCGGCCAAAGCGTTTCTTCGGCGCTGCGCGCAACATCGAGGAGGGCGGTTCGCTGACCATCATCGCGACGGCGCTGATCGATACCGGCTCGCGCATGGACGAGGTGATCTTCGAAGAGTTCAAAGGCACGGGCAATTCTGAAATCGTGCTCGACCGGAAGGTCGCGGACAAGCGAACCTTCCCGTCGATCGACATCACCAAATCCGGCACCCGCAAGGAAGAGCTGCTGGTCGATCGGGGCGTGTTGTCGAAGATGTGGGTGCTGCGCCGGGTGCTGACGCCGATGGGCACTGTCGACGGCCTCGAATTCCTGATCAACAAGCTCAAGGAATCGAAGAGCAACACCGAGTTCTTCGATGCGATGAATACCTAAGACTGAGTTCGGTCTTCTGTCGTTGCGGAGCGAAGCGAAGCAAAGCAGTCTCATTCCGGCCTCGCTCCTGTAATCGAGATTGCTTCGTCGCGTTCCTGGTCGCGATAGATGATGTTACCGGTCTCTAAACAGTAAGCACGGTCTGGCCGGTCGTCTTGCGGTCTTGCAGGTCGCGATGCGCGCTGCGCGGCCTCACGCAGCGGGTAGGTCTGGTTGACCGCGATCTTGACCGCGCCGCTTGCGACGACCTCGAACAATTCACGCGAGGCGGTCGCCAGGTCCTCGCGGCGTGCAGTGTAGGTGTTCAATGTCGGCCGGGTCAGGAACAGCGAGCCTTTAGCGGCGAGAATGCCGATATCAACCGGACCGATCGCACCCGAGGACTGCCCGAAGGAGGCCATCAGTCCAAGCGGCGCCAGGCAATCGAGCGATTTGTAGAACGTATCCTTGCCGACCGAGTCGTAGACGACCGGCAGCTTCTTGCCGCCGGTGATTTCGGCGACCCTGGCGACGAAATCTTCGCGGCGATAGTTGACCGGATAGTCGCACCCGTTCTTCTTGGCGAGTGCGGCCTTGTCATCGTCGCCGACGGTGCCGATCACGGTGGCGCCGAGATGCTTGGCCCATTGGCAGACGATCAGCCCGACTCCACCGGCTGCAGCATGTATTAGGATCGTTTCGCCGCGCTTTATCGGATGGGTGCGCCGGACCAGGTACCACGCGGTCATGCCTTTGAGCATCATCGCCGCGGCTTGGCTGTCGGTGATGCCTGTAGGAACCGGGACGAGGCGGTCGGCCGGCATGACACGGCCCTCGGCGTAAGCCCCGATCGGGCCGCCGGCATAGGCGACGCGGTCGCCGGGTTTGAGCCCGCTGACCCCCGGCCCAACCTCCTCGACGACGCCGGCCGCCTCGGAGCCGAGCCCGCTCGGCATCGGCATCGGGTAGAGCCCGCTGCGCTGATAGGTGTCTATGTAATTGAGACCAACCGCGGTGTGGCGCAGTCGCACATGGCCGTGCCCGGGCTTGCCGACCTCAACCTCCTGCCAGGACAAGACCTCGGGCCCGCCGGCCTGCTCGAAACGGATCGCGTGAACCATAGCGCTTCCTTTCCCGCCTTCAGATCAACGATGGAGCCGGTAAGGCGACCTTCTGCCCGCCAGCGTTGAGGGTACAAGATAGACCTGCCGGATCAGCGCGTTCCAGTTTCAAGAGAATGCGTTTGGCAGCAAGACCGCCGCCGCTGTAACCGGAAGGCCAATTGCGACCCAACCGTATAAGACCATACCAGAGGTCCGTGCTAATTGACGAGGTTGGCGGCCAGTTTTTCGGGGTCGGTCAGTGGCAGCGAGCACACCGGGCCGACGCACACATAGGCGGCGGCGCGATCGTCTACGAGGCCTTTGCCGTGCGCTGGATGATCGGCCGGCAACTCGCGGCCTGGCGGCAGCGAAAGAACCACCCGGTTCGGCAACGAAGCGCTGTAAACTACGCGATGCAGGGCGTCGAACGCCGCGTCGCCGGGTGCGCCGATAATCACGATCTGCAACGGCTCGGCCAGCACTTCAGCGTTATTGAGCAATGTCGCCAGCGGAAAGAAATTGCGCGCGAGTTCCCCGGAAAACGTCTCGATGATCGCTTCAGCGCGACGGCGAAAAGCGTCGTCGCCGGTTAGGATCGCGAGCCTGGTCAGTACCCCGACCAGAGTGCCGTTGCCGGCCGGGACGGCCGAATCGGCAGCAGTCTTCGCGCGGGCGATCAGCGCCTCGGTGTCGTCGGCCGAAAAGAAATACCCGCCGCCCGCCGTGTCCCAATAGTGACGGTCGAGGATCGCCACCCAATCGCGCACCTGGTCGAGAAGACGGTCGTCGCTGGTCGCTTCGTAAAGCGACAGCGTCGCGCGGCAGAGATTGGCGTAATCGTCGACGCTGGCCGGATGGCGGGCACGGTCTCCCCGCCAGCTGTGCAGCAGGCGCCCATTCGGTACGGTCATGTGCTGACAGGCAAAGTCGAAGGCGGCCCGCGCGGCTTCGATCCAATCCGGGCGCTTGAAAACGAGGCCGGCATTGGCCATCGCCGCGATCATCAGCCCGTTCCAATCGGCGAGCACCTTGTCGTCCCAACCGGGCCGCACCCGCACCCCGCGTGCCCGCAACAGCAGGTCTCGGCAGAGCGACAGCTCGCGTTCAGTCTCGGGATTTCCCATCACCGGCGAGTTGATTCGGTTGAGGATCGTGTGACCCTCCCAATTGCCCGACGGCGTTACATCATAAAAGCCTTTGAATAGAGGTGCGCGGTCGCCCAACACCGCATCGATCTCTGCCTCTGACCAGACGTAGAATTTGCCCTCCTCGTGCTCGCTGTCGGCGTCCAGACTGCTCGCAAAACCGCCCCTTGGCGTCCGCATCTCGCGGGCGACCCAGCCGAGGGTTTCGTCGATCCGCTGTCGATAGAGCGGGCTCTTGGTCTCCTGCCACACGAGGGTCAACAGATCGATCAACTCGGCGTTGTCGTAGAGCATCTTTTCGAAATGCGGCGCCAGCCACCGCGCGTCGGTCGAATAGCGGGCGAAGCCCCCGCCCAGATGGTCATAGATGCCGCCCTGGCACATCGCGTCGAGAGCCTTTGTTACGGCGTCGCGGTAGGGTGTGCTGCGGGTGCGTTTCCAGGCCCGCCAAAACAATTCGAAGATCGCGCATTGCGGGAACTTGGGTGCGGTGCCGATACCGCCATGGATCTGGTCGATCTCACGCAACAACCGCTCGGCGATCGGGTCGAGCTGTTGGCGGAGGATGGCGCCGCCCTGCTGGGGCTGGCCGAGCCGCTGCAGCGCCTCGTGCAAGACGACGACATTTTTCGCCACATCATCGCGTTTGCCGGCATAGGCCTCGCTGATCGCCTCAAGTACTTGCGGAAATCCCGGCCGTCCCCAGCGTTGATCGGGCGGGAAATAGGTCCCGCCCCAGAACGGCTCCCCGTCAGGGGTCAGGAACATCGTCAGTGGCCAGCCGCCCTGCTCACCCATCAACGCCAGCGCGTGCTGGTAGATCTGGTCGAGGTCGGGCCGCTCCTCGCGGTCGACTTTGATGTTGACGAACAGCCGATTCATCGTCGCCGCGATCTCCGGGTCTTCGAAGCTCTCCCGCGCCATCACATGGCACCAGTGGCAGGCCGCGTAGCCGACCGACAGCAGGATCGGCTTGCCGACCGCCTTGGCCGCTTCCAACGCTGCTTGATCCCAAGGCTGCCAGTGAACCGGATTGTCGCGGTGCTGGAGAAGATAAGGGCTCGTTTCCTCGCCGAGGCGGTTGCGCTCCATTGCGGCTCCTGCCATGCAGATAGTCGGGGCCAGGGCAGCGGATGCATTTGCCCTCTGTGCCGCGACGGGTTAGGTTCGGCACTCTACTCTCACCACGGCGGTCTGCATCATTCACTCCGCCGCGCGCTATCCAAACCGGAGAAACGACAAATGGCAGACGCACCCGGAGATCCGCGAGCTCTTCTACACGCGCCATATTTTCATGTGCAACAATGTGCGGCCGGACGGTCATCCGCGTGGCTGCTGCATGGCTCGGGCCGAAGCGGCCGGGGGTTTCGATAAGGTGCGCGGCTACATGCGGGAGAAGGCGCGTGCGGCCGGCGTCGAGAACATCCGGTTCAACGCCGCGGGTTGTCTCGACCGCTGCGAATTCGGGCCGAATATGGTCATCTACCCCGAGGGAACTTGGTACCGCTACGAAACCACCGCGGATGTCGACGAGATCATCCAGAAGCATTTGGTCGAAGGCGGCCGGGTCGATCGGCTGATGCTGCAGCCGGACCAGCTACCGCCAAAGCACTAACGGCTGCCGAGTTCACGACAGACACTATTTTCGCCCCGGCGACGGCGGCAGGTCGCGCCGCCATCGCCATCTTGCGGCTATCGGGAACCGACGCCGCGCGAGTCCTCTCCCTGGTCGCGGGCGATTTACCACCGCCGCGATCGGTCCGGCGCAGACGGTTTGTCAACCCGGCGAACGGCGAGCTGCTAGACGACGGATTGGTGCTGTGGTTTCCGGCGCCGAACAGCGCCACCGGCGAGGATGTCGCCGAGTTTCACGTGCACGGCAGCCGTGCCGTGCTCGCTGCATTCATCGAGGTACTGAGCCTGCTCGGGCTGCGCCTCGCTGAGCCCGGGGAGTTCACCCGTCGCGCGTTTCTGAACGGCAAGCTCGACCTTACTCAGGCCGAGGCGGTCGCCGACTTGGCTGCGGCCGAGACCGAAGCTCAGCGCCGCCAGGCGTTGCGCCAGCTCGACGGCGCGCTCGGCGGCCTTTATCGCGACTGGTCGCGCCGTCTGACCCATATCCTCGCCCATCTCGAAGCCGCAATTGATTTCCCCGACGAAGATCTGCCGCCGGAAATCGAAGACCGCATCCGCGTTGAGACGGGCGATCTCGCCGCCGAAATCGACCGGCATCTTGCCGACGGCCATCGCGGCGAGAGGCTGCGCGACGGCATCAGCGTCGCAATCGTCGGCCCTCCCAACGCCGGCAAGTCGAGCCTGCTGAACCGGATCGCTCGGCGCGAGGCGGCAATCACCTCGCCAATCGCCGGCACTACCCGGGACATCGTGGAGGTTGCGATCGACCTTAACGGCTACCCGGTCACTCTCGCCGACACCGCGGGCTTGCGCGACAGCACTGACATGATCGAGCAGGAAGGATTGCGCCGCGCCCTGCGTCGCGCCGAGGAGGCTGAGATCCGGCTATTCGTTTTCGACGCGCGCCACCCCGCAGAAGCCACCGGCGCGGCAGCCTGGCCCGGCCCCAACACAATCCTCGTCGCCAACAAGATCGACCTGCTGCCCCCAAACCTCGATGCCCCCACAAAATCCCCCCTCTCCCCGCCGGGGGGAGAGGGCAGGGTGAGGGGGGCCTTCCCCCCCACGATCCGGACCTCCGCCCTGACCGGAGCAGGGCTCGACACATTGCTGGCAGCCCTCTCGGATCGGATTGCCCAAGCCTACCGGATC
This sequence comes from uncultured Alphaproteobacteria bacterium, assembly GCA_963774345.1. Lineage (GTDB taxonomy): Bacteria > Pseudomonadota > Alphaproteobacteria > ATCC43930 > CGMCC-115725 > AP-15. Next base: position 13,451 of record CAVZFB010000065.1, on the reverse strand, counting down.
GAAGCCCCGGTTCTCACCCGCGCCCGCCACCGCCAGTCGCTCGAAGAAGCCTCTGCGTCGCTGTACCGCGCCCGCGATGCGACCCTTCCAGAATTACAGGCCGAAGACCTCCGTCTCGCCTTGCGCAGCCTCGGCCGGATCACCGGCGCGGTCGAAGTCGAAGATCTGCTCGACGTGATTTTCCGAGATTTTTGCATCGGCAAGTAACCGGAAGCCTCATTCCCGAGTGAGCGTAGGGTTGCACGGATTTTGGACAATTCCCTATCGGATCCGATGGCCTGTGCGAGATCCGGCGTCGGCGATATTTCCTCCGGTTAACCAACCAACTGGTTATTGTCTGTGAACGGCCAGTCGGTTAGCAGCTGCGCCCGTGTGCCATTGTATGTATCACGGTCACAATTGCCAATGCCCCCAACAATCTGTGGATCTAGCCCACTGTTCCCATCCGTATACTGCCATAATTTATAATCCTTCCAAATTTTCGGGATCCCTATAGGAACTTTCGCATATCGGGCGTACCAGAGAGGGCAATTCGCAAGTATCGACGTGGTTACCCCTAGAAGTGCTTCCCGTAGCAGATGGCCTCCATAGATGACAGGGAAGCGACCTTTTTCTGATTGGATAATTTCGACACAATCTTCAAGCTGTGCCAAGGTCATATCGCTGCCAGAGCTGCTTGGCTCGAAGTCTATACAGATGAGCTCGTCAGGCTCGGGGTTAGCATATGAAAGGTAGTTTTCTATCTGCTGAAGCGTCCTCTCGCCACTAGAAAAGTGATAGGATCCCCATTTGAATCCGTTGGCTTTGAAGAGATCTCTACGCTTGCGGTACTCTTTGTCCTGAAAGCCGATGCCTTCTGTGGCTTTGTGAATGACACACGCGATGCCATCGGCCTTTATTGCCGCAATGTCGGCAATTGTCGTGCCGTGATATATGTCAATCACAGCGTTGGCTCCAGGCAATACTGGCGTTTCTGGCATTTTCAACTCCCTCCCGTTCACGCTCTTGCGGCCCGCGTCCGTCTTCAGCGCCGATCGCCCGAGCATCTGTAAGCGCCGTTCCGTGAACCCGAACGGCGTCAGTTAGTATCCGCCTCTTTGGGCTCATTTGCAATCAATTTAGTTCATATATTTGTAAGGTTAGCTTAGGTGGCCGCGCATAGCCCACCGTTTCGGCGAGATTGGGTGACACACCTACATAATTCCGCAACTAAGGGTCCCGCAGGCCTGTGGAGGTAGGAAAATGAGGCGAGTGGTCGTTGTCGCGTTTGGGTTACTGATGGCTAACGAGAGCGGCGCGATTGCGTCAGATGGTAAGGCCTTGGCATTGGCCTCTCTGGTCTCAAAGCATTCGCCGCTACTGAGCGTGTACGAGAAAAGGGTGATAGCGCTGATGTTTAGTGGGAATCTCAATTTTTCATTTCCTGCGAACAAAAAAATTTCCGTTCAAGCCGACGCCGTCGTGTGTCGCGCAAGCGATGTCGACATCACATTCCATTCGTGCAATTTGACGTTTGGCAAGAGAACGGTTCCTCTTAAGGGAAGTGCCGCCCACGAACTATTCGCGACCCTCGTGGAGGTAGGCGTTTCTTCGGAGGGTGCGGCAGGCTCAAAATACGAAAGCCTTTCTCTCCTGAGATGCACGATTGACCCAAATGAAGTAAAGCAAAAGGGCGGTGGCGGCGCGGATTGTACGTTTAATCCTGGTGGGCCATAAGCCGGGCGTTAGTCTGGCCTGATGTTTCTAGTGAAACGCTCGACATAGTGGCGTCGCGACTGTAAATGACCGCGCCATGAGTGACACCATCGAGACGTGCGACGTCGTCGTGGTCGGCGGCGGGCATGCGGGGTGCGAAGCGGCGGCGGCCGCTCGGCTCGGCGCGCGCACTTGCTGCTGACGCACAAGCGGGCGACGATCGGCGAGATGTCGTGCAACCCGGCGATCGGCGGGCTCGGCAAGGGGCACCTTGTGCGCGAGATCGATGCGCTCGACGGGATCATGGGGCGCGGGATCGACTGGGCCGGGATCCAGTTCCGCATACTGAATCGCAGCAGGCGTAGGGCGAAACGGCGAAGCGCATTCCGCCGCTTCCCCATAAGACCGTCTTGGTTGCGGACCGTTCGGCGCGCCCAACCGTCGTATCAGTCTCGATTTGTCCAGCGTGCGGATCTGCTCGAGCAGGATAAAGCCGGCTTTTCTTTGGAAAAGAACCGGGATTCGCGAGGGGGCGGGTCGGCCGCCGGTGGTCATCGGGGCGACCATAATGGTGCGCGCAACTGCTCGTTCATCTCTGGAGGGGACAGGATGACGCAAGGGCGTGTCTTTTGAATTTCGCTGCCGATCGTAGGATCGAGCGCCACGAGCCATATTTCGCCGCGGATCACCGCTGCTCGGCCCCTGCCGCGCGCTTGCCTCACCACGTGAGGTCGCCATCCTCCTCGTTGCCGAATTCCGGCCAAACCAATACGTCTCCACCGGCCTCAGCGATCACTCGAAATGCCTCAGCCCAGCCTTCGCGCGGCCGCCGCCTGACCGGCGTGATGGCGATGCGACCGTCCTCCAGCGAGAGGTCGACCGGGTCGCCAGCGACGATACCGATCTCCGCCAGCATTGATTTTGGGATGATGACCCCCGACGAGTTACCTAATTTTCGTATCGCCGCACGCATTCTAAGCTCCGCCCCACCGCGCCACTGTATTAACATTATTATAACCTATCTGCGGGATTGATCAAGCCGCCGGCGTATCAGTTTTAGATGAAACCTCGACAGGCCGAGGCGGTCTTCATACATTCCGCGGCGATGAATGAGGTTTTCGGGGGTTATGATGTCGTCGTGGTCGGCGGCGGGCACGCCGGCTGCGAAGCGGCCGCCGCGGCAGCGCGGATCGGCGCGCGCACACTACTCTTGACCCACAAGCGGGCGACGATCGGCGAGATGTCGTGCAACCCGGCGATCGGCGGGCTCGGCAAAGGGCATTTGGTGCGCGAGATCGACGCGCTCGACGGGATCATGGGCCGGGCGATCGACCGGGCCGGCATCCAGTTCCGCATCCTGAACCGGAGCAAGGGACCGGCGGTGCGCGGGCCGCGCGCCCAGGCCGACCGCAAGCTCTATCGCCGGGCGGTCGGCGAATTGCTGACGGAGACTGCCGGCCTCGCCATCGTTGAGGGCGCCGTTGAGGATCTGTCGCTCGACCACGACGGGCGGGTTTGCGGGGTCGTACTCGGTGATGGCAGGCAGGTCGCCGCCGGTCGGGTGGTGTTGACGACCGGCACCTTTCTCAATGGCCTGATCCATATCGGCGAGGAGAAAATTCCGGCCGGTCGGATCGGCGACCCGCCGTCGCATGGGCTGGCGCAGACCCTCGCGCGCGCCGGTTTCGCGCTCGGCCGGCTCAAGACCGGCACCCCGCCGCGGCTCGACGGGACGACGATCGACTGGGCCGCGCTCGACAGTCAGCCGGGTGACGACCCGCCGCCGCCGTTCTCGTTCATGACCGAGCGGATCACGACGCTGCAAATCGCCTGCCACATCACGACGACGACCGCGGCTACTCACGCGCTGATCCGCGCCAATCTCGACCGCTCGCCGATGTATTCGGGCGACATCACCGGGATCGGGCCGCGCTATTGCCCGTCGATCGAGGACAAGATCGTGCGTTTTGCGCAACGCGAACGGCACCAGATCTTTCTCGAGCCGGAAGGGCTCGACGACGACACGATCTACCCGAACGGCATCTCAACCTCGCTGCCGCGCGAGGTGCAGCAGGCGATGCTGCGAACCATCCCGGGCCTCGGATGTGCCGCGATGCAGCGCCCGGGTTACGCGATCGAGTACGATTTTGTCGATCCGCGCGAGCTTTATCCGAGCCTGGAGACAAGGCGGGTTCCCGGGCTCTATTTCGCCGGCCAGATCAATGGGACGACCGGCTACGAGGAAGCGGCGGCGCAAGGAATCGTCGCCGGGCTCAACGCGGCGCTGGCGGCCTCGGGGGCCGAGCCGCTCGTGCTCGACCGCGCCGACGCCTATATCGGCGTGCTGATCGACGACCTGGTCACCCGTGGCGCCAGCGAGCCGTATCGGATGTTCACCTCGCGTGCCGAGTATCGATTGGTCCTCCGCGCTGACAACGCCGATCAGCGGCTGACCCCGGTCGGAGTGCGTCTCGGCTGCGTTGCCACTGCCCGCGCCGAGAAATTTGCGGCAAAGATGACAGCACTCGGCCAGGCCCGCGACCGACTAGCCCAATTGCGGATGACGCCGCCGGCGCTGAGGCGCCATGCGATCGTCGTCAACGAGGACGGCATCGCCCGCAACGCCGCCGAACTGCTTGCCTACCCAGGGGTCGATCTGGGCCGGCTCGCCGCGATTTGGCCCGACCTCGCCGGTCTGCAGCCGGAGATCGCCGAGCAGGTCGAGATAGATGCGCGCTACGCCGGCTATCTCGAACGGCAGGAGCGTGACATAGCAGCATTCCGCCGCGACGAGGCGTTACTGTTGCCGGCGGATCTCGATTACATAACGGTCGGCAGTCTGTCGCGCGAGATTTGCGACAAGCTCGCGATCGCCCGCCCGGCGACCTTGGGCGCGGCGGCGCGGATCTCGGGAGTGACGCCGGCGGCGCTGGTCGCGCTGTTGAAGCATGTGAGGCGGCGTGCGGCATGACGCTTCGCCACCGCTGAGCGCGCAAGGCTTTGCCGAGATCTTCTCTGTTTCACGTGAAACACTAGCCCGATTCGAAGCCTACGCACAGCTGCTGACCCGATGGTCGGCGCGGATCAATCTCGTCGGCCGGGACACGATCGCCGATCTGTGGCGGCGCCACTTTCTGGATTCGGCGCAGCTGCGGCCGTTCGTGCCCGACGGTGCGCAAAGCCTGATCGATCTCGGTGCCGGCGCCGGGTTTCCCGGCTTGGTGCTGGCGATTCTCGGCGTGCCCGATGTCGAGCTGGTCGAGGCGGATTCGCGCAAAGCGGCGTTTCTGCGCGAGGCGGCGCGCGTGACCGAAGCGAATGTGACGCTGCGCCCTTGCCGCATCGCCGCCGTGCCCGAACACCCGGTCGATGTCGTGACCGCACGGGCATTGGCGCCGCTCGACCGGCTCCTCGATCTCGCCCGGCCGTTTCTAGGGCCCGACACACTGTGCCTGTTTCCCAAAGGCGAGCGGGCGGCGGAGGAATTGACCCTAGCGCGCAAACGCTGGACAATGACCGTGGCGCTGCACAACAGCATTGCCGATCCGCGGGGGGTCGTTCTGCGCTTGCATCAGGTTGTCCGTGAGCCTCACCACGGTTGAGGCCCGCGCGGAGCCGCGTCCGGTCGCGTACCGCGCCCGGATTCTGGCTGTCGCCAATCAGAAGGGCGGGGTCGGCAAGACCACGACCGCAATCAATCTGGCGACGGCGCTAGCCGCGGTCGGCCACCGCGTCCTGGTCATCGATCTCGACCCGCAGGGGAACGCCAGCACCGGGCTCGGCATCGGGCGCCGGGTGCGTCAAGTGACCAGCTACGAGCTGATCCTCGGCGAGGCCGAACTGACCGACGCCGCTCTCGAAACCGGCATTCCCGGGTTGTCGATGGTCCCGGCCTCGGAGGATCTGAGCGGCGCCGAGTTCGAACTCATGAGTCGCGAGCGCCGCGAATTTCTGCTGAGCAGAGCTATCCGCAGCCGGGTGCGCGACTATGACGAGGTGCTGATCGACTGTCCGCCATCGCTGAACCTGCTGACGATCAACGCGCTTGTTGCCGCCGATTCGGCGCTGGTGCCGATGCAATGCGAGTTTTATGCGCTCGAAGGGTTGAGCCAGCTGATGCGCACGATCGAGCGGGTCCAGCGAGCATTGAACCCGCGGCTCGAACTGCAGGGCGTGGTGCTGACGATGTACGACCAGCGCAACAATCTGTGCGATCTCGTCGCTCTCGACGTGCGCGAGCATCTCGGCGCCAAGGTCTTTGACACCATGATCCCGCGCAATGTGCGGGTTTCGGAGGCGCCTTCGCACGGCAAACCGGTGCTGATCTACGACCATCGCTGCGCCGGCGCGCAGGCCTACATCCAGCTCGCCGCCGAGCTGCTGCGCCGCGCCGCGTCCGGTCAGCTATAATGAGCGAACGCGCCAAGCGTCGTCCGCTCGGTCGCGGCCTCGCTGCCTTGTTTGGCGAGACCGAGACCGATCCGACATTGGACCCGGGCGCTCAGCACCGCGTTCCGATCGAGCTGATCCGGCCCGGGGGATTGCAGCCGCGCCGCCGATTCGCCGAGGCCGAACTCGACGCACTGGCCCAGTCGATCCGTGAAAAAGGCGTGTTGCAGCCACTGCTGGTGCGCGCGGTCGCCGAAGACGACGCCGCCTTCGAACTGGTCGCCGGCGAGCGCCGCTGGCGGGCGGCGCAGCGCGTCGGGCTCCATGAGGTACCGGTCATTATCCGTGCGCTCGCCGATTCCGAGGTGCTCGAAATCGCGCTGGTCGAGAACCTTCAGCGCGAAGATCTGTCGCCACTCGAAGAAGCCGAAGCCTACAGCCGGCTGATCGCGGAGTTCGGTCGCACTCAGGCGGGCCTTGCCGACGCCGTCGGCAAGAGCCGCAGCCACATCGCCAACACGGTTCGGCTGCTCTCATTGCCGGGGCCGGTGCGCCATAGGCTCGACGAGGGCGAGCTGTCGGCCGGTCATGCGCGCGCCCTGCTGGCTGCCGCCGACCCGACCGCGCTCGCCGATGAGGTTGTGCGTCGCGGGCTCAATGTTCGGGCCACCGAGCTCTTGGTGCAGCGCCGCGCACAGCTGCCGCAAGAACGGCGGGCGCGCGTCCGCGACGCCGATACGCTCGCTCTCGAGCGCGACCTCGGCTCTCACCTCGGGCTGCGCGTCACCCTCGAACCGAAAGCGCGCGGCGGTGCTTTAACCCTGCATTACGCGAGCCTCGATCAGCTCGACCGGGTATTGCGCCTGCTGCGCACCGGATAAGTTCCGAGGTCAGCCGGCGAGGCCGTTGAAGGCGGTCGCCAAGGGCCGCGGGCCGCGGCCATCGACCATAAATACCTGCGGCTCGTGGGCGCAGACATCCGTACAAACATGGATCGGGCCGCCGGCTGCTGGGAGCGCGGCTGGCGAGTACCGGCCATACGCGGTGACGAGCCAGACCACCCGCCAGCCTTCGGAAGCGAGCTTGCAAGCGCGAGCGATCGCCGGGGATTTCGCCGGCGTGCGATCGCTGTCAGACGGGACCAGCTCGAGAAAGGCGCCGTGCGGGACCAAGGCCAGTATCCTCGGATCGACGTCATCGTCATGGAGAATAGAATTGGCTGCGGCAAGCGCGGCGCGCGCGGACTGGGCAAGCAGGTGCGCGTGTGCGGGATCCGAGCGGATCAGAAAGATGCAGCCGCAAGCCGTACCCGGCGAAACTGGTGACAAAGCCGAAAGCGCTGACAGCCGCGACTCCATTGCTTCCCTCCTATGACGTCCGGGGCACCGGGCCAGCGCAGAGCTGGCCGCCGGCCCGATGCTTTCCAGGCGCCATAACAATTCAGCGCGAATCTAATGTCAATAGTGGTCAATCAGCATTATATAGCTGTTATATAGAGAGACCATTCTTGCTCCGCCGCCCGTCTGAGTTAAGCTCGCAGACGTCTGCTGCAGATCCGGGATGCATCCAGAATGTCCGTGGTTTTTGAACAATTCCGAGCACGACCCGGTAGCTGCGCCGTCATTGCCTCGGCTCTGTTGTTTGCCGCCGCCGCTGCAGCGCAACCGCCGCCCAACGCCGACCCCGCTCTGGCGCCATGGTTCCACAGCCTGCTGCAGCCCGGCACGACGATCTCATGCTGTTCGTTGGCGGATTGTCGCGCGGCCGAATACCGGATCAGGGCAGACCATTACGAGGCGATGGTTGCCGGGAACTGGCTCTCGGTGCCCCCAGAAAAGATTTTACAGCGAACCGACAATCCGACGGGTCACGCCATTGTATGTTGGACCCCGCAACGCGGGATTATGTGCTTTGTGCGGGCGACCGAATCCTGAGCGTGCGCCAGATCAGCCCTCGCGACGGTTCAGGGCGTAGCCGGCGGCTGTGGTGCCTGGCCTGCTCCGCCGCCGCGCAAGCCCCCACGACCCGGCACGCCGGAGGGCGGGGCCGGCGTCGAGGAGCCGCCGGGCGGAGTGGTCGGCAACGGCGGTGGCTCGGCGCCAAACAGCGGTACGTTCGCCAACCGGCTAGTTTCACCGCGACTGGCTTCCGCCGGCCGCATCAAGGCCTCGAGCTGCCGGTCATTGAGCGTGACACCGTAATACAATTGATAGAATTCACGCGCATTTGTGCGCAGATCTTCCTGATAGAGGTCCGGATAAAAGAGATTTGACAGCCAATACAGTCCGATGGCGCGGTTGACCCCGGGCGGACCGTCGATCCACCCAAACGGGTCGGCCGGTGCCAGGTAGACCCGCTTGCTGCGGACCGCTGCCAGCCCGCGCCACTGCGGATCGCTCAGCAGCGCATTATAAAAGCTGCGCTCTTGCGCTACGATGATCTGTGGGTTCCACGCAAATATCTGAGCGCGTGTGACCCGGATAAGCCCGCCCCGGCCGAGGCCGGCAGCGACATTGATGACGCCGGCCTGGTCGACATTGCTGATGGCCGGGGAGCCGGGGAGACCGGTTTCGAGTCCATCGCTCCCGCGGCCGTAATAGACCAGCGGCCGGTCTATGGCAGAGCTGATCAGCAGCTGCCCGCGCAGCCCTTCGATCGCATGGTAGGCATAGCTGGCGAGAGCCAGGCCGTGATCGCCCGCCCCAACAATCGGGCCGACCTGTCGAAGCATTTCTGGCATCTGCTGGATGCTGTCGTCGAGAAGGATATAGGGAACTCCGGTCTGTTGCTGGATGCGATCAGCGAGCATCACCGTTGGCGGTGACAGGACACCGTAACCAATGACCAAATCGGGGTGCAGCCGCCGTACATCGGCTGCCGTGGCCGTCGGAGTCGATCCGCCCAATTGTCCGATGACGGGAAGCCGCGCAAATTTTGCCGGCAACAGATTCCGCTGCGCGCGCGATAGTGGCTCCGTCCAGCCGATCAATTTGTTCGGTACCAGCGCATAAACAAAGACTGCTGAAGCCGGTCCGGCCGGCATGATCCGCTCGACCTGGTCCGGCACCATCACCCGGCGTCCGGCCGAGTCGGTGAACACCGCCGCGCCCACAGGTGCGGAAACGAGCAGGAATATCAGCAGAACGGCAATCCGCACTACGAGCGAACGAAGCGGCATCTGCATACCCGATATTTCTCACGATGGCGGCGGCGACTATAGCGGCGACGATCCGGGTGGCAAGCACCGGCCGGTGCGGCGCGCTTGGCGCGCGATGCCGCCTTCACCGGGCCGAAGCGGGGTGTAAACTGACACTCGCTATAAGGGGAGGCATCTTATGCGTGGCGATGTCGGCGGGGACGAACCGGTCGAGATGTCGGCCGGTGATCCGCATCGCCGGCCGATCGTGCGGCTCGATCCCTACCACTGGCGGCTGTCAGGCAGCTTCGCCGCGCATCTATTCAAGGCGACGACGCAGCAGCACCATCGCGCGCTTGCCTCGACGATCGCGCGGCTGGTGCCGCGTGCGGCCGTTGTCTTCGATGTCGGGGCACATGCCGGCCAATACACTAAGCTGTTCGCAGATGCCGCCTCCGCGGGCCGGGTCTACGCCTTCGAGCCGGGCAGCTATGCCCGCGCGATCCTGCGCGTCGTCGTATGGCTGCATGGGCTCGCCAATGTCGTCGTCGTGCCGATGGCGCTCGGCGCCGTAGGCGGGGTCGAAACCTTGAGCGTGCCGGTCAAGAGAAGCGGAAGCTACGGCTTCGGCCTATCGCATTTGGGAACCCCGCAAGAGCGCTGGCCAGCGGTCGCGCAGGAGCTGGTGGCGGTGACCACGATCGACACGGTTGCTGCCGCGCTCGATCTCGATCGCATCGATTTAATTAAGGCCGATATCGAAGGCTGGGAGCTTTCCCTGCTGCGCGGTGCGGAGAATACGCTGCGCCGTTTCCGCCCACATATGCTGATCGAGCTGTCGGCCCCACATCTGGCACGCGCTGGCGATCGGCTCGACGACGCCTTCGCCTTTCTGAGCGGGCTCGGCTACACGGCATTCGAGCTTGCACCGGGCGGCGGGCTAGTTCCGGTCGCAGCCGCGCACGACGGCGATTTCTGGTTCATTTGGCGCGACGACCCGGCGCTCTCGATGAGCTAAGCTTACCCGATTTCCAATTGATCCGACTGAGGAGTCCGGCATGACCCGACCGTTCGAGGGCATTCGCATCATCGACATCACCCATGTGCTGGCCGGCCCGTTCGCGGCTTATCAGCTCGCCGTGCTCGGCGCCGATGTGATCAAAGTCGAGCATCCCGACGATCCCGACCAGAGCCGTGACGGCGGCACCGACCGTGCCTCAACCGCCAGCACATGGGCACATCGTTCCTGACCCAGGGTTCGAACAAGCGTTCGATCACGCTCAATCTCAAGACCGAACCGGGCCGTGAGATCCTCAAGCGGCTCGTCGCCGCTGCCGACGTGTTGGTGGAAAATTTCCGTCCGGGCGCGTTCGAGGCGTTGGGGCTCGGCTATGCAGCTATGAGTGCGATCAACCCGAGAATGATCTATTGCTCGATCTCGGCCTTCGGCCAGGACGGCCCGCGCCGCGAGCAGACCGCCTATGACCACGTCATTCAGGCGACCTCCGGCTTGATGGCGATGACCGGCACCGAGGAGGTCAATCCGATCAAGTTCGGCGCCCCGGCGGTCGATTACGCGACCGGCACGATGGGCGCCTTCGCACTCGCCAGCGCGTTGTTCCAGCGCGAGCGAACCGGAAAGGGCCAGCATATCGACCTCGCCATGGTCGGCGTCGCGATGATGCTGATGGGTTCGCACCTGACCGGCTACATGCGCACCGGCGCCGAGCCGCGCCCGCACGGCAACAAGCAGCCCTTCGCCACCAACAGCTGCTACGAGGCCAAGGATGGACTTGTGATGATCGGCGCAAGCAATCTGGGGCAACAGCGCCGCCTGTGGCGGGTGCTCGAGCGGCCCGACATGATCAAGCACGACAACGAGGCCCGCGAGGCCGATCGCGCGCGCGAAGCGGCAGTGCTCGCCGACATCTTCAAGACGCGGACCGCGGACGAGTGGGAAGTCTACCTTCAGGCCAGGCATGTCCCGGCGGCGCGGGTGCGGACAATGGCCGAAGCGGTGGCGGACCCACATTTCAAAACCCGCGGCGTGTTTCACCACCACGCCTCGGCTCCCGGCATCGATGGTCCATTCGGGGTGCCGCTCGCCGCCTTCAAATTCGCTCATGGCGGCCCCAGCATCGAGACGCCGCCACCCGAATTCGGCGCTGACACCGACGCGGTGCTGGCCGAGCATGGCTACGGCGCGGAGGAGATCGCCGCGTTCCGCCGCGACCGGGTGATCGGCTGAAAGCGGGCCCGACGCAGGGCCCCGGTTTCGAGGTTCAAACCCCACGGAACTTATGTTGCAGCCAATTTTGCCCGCCGCTGCATCTGCAGCAAATCTGCAGCAAAAAATCTCGCGCTGGTTGCATACAATCCCTGGGTTTCGGGCTGGGACCGACGTGACGCCGCAAATTGCGACAACAGCACCTCAGCACCACGACAATCGTTGCGCGCAACGTCGGGTTTATCGAACGCCTTTTGCAACCATGACATGCCATTTCGACAAATTTATGATGCGGCGAGCCGCTATGATCCAATCTGCGATGATTGGCTTGGTTGATGGTGTCTGGACTGTCTCGGAATACCCGCCGCCTGTGGCAAAGCATCCGCCCGCCTGCCCATGCTCGAAAAGTAACAATTTTGGAAGGCGGGGTAGGCGAAGCGGCAAGTGCGCGTGACCGGCCGCCCGCTCCGGCATGACAGCGGCGGTGTCAGATGAGACAGACGACGAAGGCAGAGGTGTGCCTGGAATGAAGCAAAGCCACGAGTTCCGGACCCGCGAGGCGAGCAACCCGAACGATTGGCTGCGAACGAGGCTGGTTGCGCCCGAATTTCATTGCGGTGTGCCTCGATGAGACGGAAGATCGCGCTCAACAGCCCCGGAATTCTGGGGAATGTCGGCTAAGATGGCTCCCCAGTTGTTGTCTCGTGTCTCTGCTGGGCTCCAGGCGTGAGGACCGGGTGCCAACGAGACCAGGCAAAACGATGGCGGCTACGCTTCACAGAGGAGACGGAAACATGGCACAAAAAGGTCGCGGGATTTTCATGGTGTACGTTGATATCGACGCCCAGCACGTGCAGGAATTCAACGAGTGGTATAACAAGGAACATCTACCGGAATTGCTGTCGGTGCCCGGCATTCTCTCAGCGGCCCGCTACGAGGCGGTCAAGGGTGGCCCGCAGTACCTGGCATGCTATGAACTGGAAAGCGTGGCGGTGATGCAGACGCCGGCGTTTACCAACCGGCCGCGTACCCCGTGGGGACAGAAAGTCTCGCCGTCCGTGATTGGGAAGAATTTGACACGCATTGTCGGGGAACAGATTTACCCGGAGCGGCATGGAAATGCCGGAGCGTGGCATGGCGCCGGTGTTGCAGATTGGCCGCATGTCCGTCCCCGCCGAGGTCGATGCGGAGTGGAACGCCTGGTACAGTAGGGAATATGTGCCAGGCTACCGCAAGGTGCCGGGGAGTGATCTACGCCCGCCGCTATCGGGTTCTCGATGGTACCAGCGGCTACAGCACGGTCTACGAATTTGCCAGTACGGCCGTGCCCGAAAGCCCGGAGTGGAAGGAGCAACAGCAACATTCCTCGCCCAATTCGCCACGCATGCGGCAGGCCATGACGCATGCGCCGGGTTCCGCCCGGTGTAGATGTATGTGCCAATCCGGAAACCAATGCGCTGGACGTCCATTTTGTAAGTCCTATGCCAGCTGTCTTGGAGCCGCGTGCGCATTTCGCCGTGAGAAAGGTACGGTTTCACGCGGCGAGCAAAACGGTGCGGCAAATCACACCCAGGGCCGTCAAGTCTCATATAGCGTGCCTTCGCCGTCGCCGCCCAACCCGGCTGGACCGGAGCAACAGTGGTTGATGCGGCCTCGTTTGCGACGGGAGCCGATGATTACTCGTGTCGAATATATCATGTAGACCGATTGGAAGTCCGCGTCAGATTCTCCATCGTCAGGCTCAAACCCAATTGGCACCCAAGCCATACGAACCCCTTTAGGACCGTCGCGCGGCCTCAATGGCTTTGACCGAGCATTTTAGCAGTGACTTTTGAACAGATTTCCAGAGCGTCTTATGCGCGGTTTTGACGGCGCGCTCGGCGAATGGCAGACCTAAAAGCGGACGCCGGAAGCCAGTGACGCCCCGTATCGGCGAGGGAGGGCAATGATGCGGTTTATATTGAATGGCATCAATGGTCGATATCTTCGCGAGATAACTGAAAA
>CAVZFB010000064.1:0-410519 GCA_963774345.1 uncultured Alphaproteobacteria bacterium | reverse complement strand
CGTCGCCGCCACGGTGTGTAAAGTCTCCGACAAGTGTTAGCAGGGCTGCCCTTGCGCACCGAGTAGGAACGGCTCTGGACTGTGCACGAGCGGCTGGCCGCGCTAGAGGCCTCCACTTCGAGAACTCGCCGCCGAGAGAGCAGCGCGGCCCAGACTTCAAGAGCGTTGGAGGTAGCTGTGCTGTTAAGAACGGTTCGATCGCTTCTCGCTTCCCGAATCGAGCCCTGCTTAAGCTCGCCATCGAGCGGTCATGTATCGGTGCCGGTTTTGCGGCGGCTGGCACCTCAGAAGTGAGCCCGAACATGCGTGGCGTGGGTGATTTGGTTGTCTGCGGCTTAGATTGCGTTCATATTTTCTAGATTATGGCTCTCAACCTGCAGCAAGAGGCATTCGTTACGGAGGCGCGACTGGCGTCCTCCGTTCGATGTTTGATTCACGTGCGTGATATCTAAGCAGCCCTTACAGCAAAAAGAACGGGCTCCTGGATGACGCTGCGGCGACGCGCAACGGCGCCGAAAGGGATCGCGAGTGACGCGCAACTAACCGTGTTGATCGCAGCTGACAAATGGACACGGTACTGGCACAGAAATAGGCGCAAAATCAATAAGTTACTACGGATCATGTTAGTTCTCGAGCAGGTTGCCAAATGATTTCGATTGCGGCACGGGGGTGACAGAGATGGGCCGGTATTCGTCTGGCGGACGCCGCACATGTGAGAGTTGTAATTCGCTCGACGTGCGGTATTTGCATCGCGAAGGAAAGCTGCGGCCGGGACGACAACCAGGCTTGAGATGGATGCAGAACGGCAAGCCCTCCGGCTCGATCGGCATCGACGCCGAGCAGGACGCCATCGTGTTGCGCTACCGTACTCGCCGTTACGGAGAGACCGAATGGCAAGACATCCGGCAGCGCGTCCTGATGACCTGGACCAACTGCGCTCTCGGAGGACAACGTGCATGGTTCATTTGCGCGGTCTATACGAACGGACGCCGCTGTGGTCGGCGGATAGCGAAGCTATACCAAGCCGGCGACCTATTCGCGTGCCGTCAATGCTATGGACTCGCCTATCAGAGCCAGCAGGAGAATCCGCGGGATCGCGCCATCAGCCGAGTGCAGAAGATGAGGATGCGCCTGGGCGGTAGCCCAAACCTCCTCGAACCGTTTCCCGAAAAGCCTCGCTGGATGCACTGGCGGACCTACCACCGGCTACGTACGGAGGCCATAGCCGCGGAAGAGCGTTCTACCGCTTTGATGGTTGACGATATGTGCCGACGCTACCCGGGCCTTTTCCAGGCTTGAGATCTCGTGAGCGGGTCGGTGCGGCGAGCGCCTGCGGTTGTTGCTTGACTGACCCTCAGCCCTACCTTTCAGAGCGAGGATCTCCACCAGCAGGCGATCGCGCTCCGCCACCAGTTCGTCGATCGAGCGGTTCGGGGTCCCCGCCGTAACTCCGGCAGTGATCGCGTCCTCGAACGACCGGAGGAGAAGCGTGCTCATTCTTGCGTCTCCTCTTTAGAACTGCAGCCCAGCCTGGCGCTCGGGCAGCCCCGCAATAGTCGACAGGAATCTGGCGGCCGTTTCCGTCGACAGGCCGAACCGGCCAGCCTCGGCATTGGCGAGCTGCGGGCGGCTGATCCCGATACGAAGGGCAACCGCTTCCTGCGAAACGCAGGCTCCACGGCGACGCTCTCGAGACCAGGCCCGCAGCTCCGGCGGCACGATCCCGTTCCGAAAGACAACAGCGGCGGCAGGTCGATTGACCTCGACGATTTCGGCAGGCGGCGCGGGCACAACCTCGGGATCGACGGCATCGTCCCCGACAGGTGGCTCCGGTTCTGGGGGGACAGGCGCGGGGGCGACAGACGACGGTCCCACCTCGACCAAGCGGAATGACGACATCGGCCCAACGATTGACGCCAGCGTTTCGCGTGCCCGCTCACGCGGCCCGGAGACCAGCGCCTGCACCGGCCGGCCCGGCTCACCCCGGCGGCGGTACTCGGCACGGCTTAAATAGGGCCGAAACCCTAATATATATTCCATTAGGGATTCGGCCCTATTTAGACCGCCGCGCCGCAAGTCGCCCCGCGCGGCGGCAGTAGACGGCCAGACCAGCGGAAAACAGCGGGCCAGCTCTCTCGTCGACAGCGGGACCGCGTCCGCCGAGAGCGCGACCAAGCGCAGTTTGGTCGGCATCACCTCGCGCCACAGGCGCAGCAGGTCGACGGTCAGGTCGAGAACGAGGTTCGAGACGATGAGGACTCGCTTGGGCGTGTCGTTGTGGATCAGTCGCAGCCGATCGACGGCCTGCACCATTTCGGTCTCGCGGAGCTGTTCCAGCAACGCCTGCATCTCGGGGTCGGGATGCGTCTCGACCTCGACATCGGCGCGCCCCCCGCGCATCCGGTAACCTCGCCTCTCCGACCAGAGCAGCCGGCGTTCGTCCTGGTCGATTTGCAGAAGGATGAGCGGCTCAAGCCGGTCGTAGTACATCGCCCGACCAAGCGCCTCGATTTCGAGTATGGGCGGCTGGTGGCGTCCGACAACGATCACGGTGTCGTAGTCTCGCCACCGGTCTTGCCCGCGGATGCCGCCGAAATGTGCGATCTCAACCGGAAGCTGGGAATCCTTCAGCGGTGCGCCAGGCGCTAGCGAACCGTCCGCGTCTTCGCCTGTCAGCAGCCTCCTGACCGGCTTGTAGGTCACCACGAGCACCTTGCGCCCGTCTGCCGCCTCGGTCGTTATCAGGTTGCGAATCTCGGCGACGCGCCGCGCGGCCCGCTTCTGGTCGGTCTCGTTCAGCGCTCCCAGCAGCCGGCGCTTACTGCACCTCGTGTCGCGGACCTGGATCACCTCGGCGCGGCGCTCGACCGGGATCTCGACCACCTCGACCCCCGGGACAAGCTGGCCGGCGATCTCGCGGCTCAGGTCGGCATCGAGTAGCAGCACCGCTGTGTCGGACAGCCTTGGCAGTGGCCTCCTGTGGTGCAGGAAAACCCGGTCCTGCCGCTCGCCGCCTTTGATCGGGACATTGCGCCGCAGCTCTACGCCATGCGCTTGCTCGCGGCCGGTGTCGATCTCGTCCCGCAGAATTTTCCAAAGCCTCGCCCGGGCGAAGACTTCGCCCCGGTTGAGACCGTCGAGCTTGCGGCGGATCTCGGCGTCGGACATCGCTGGCGACAGGTCCAGCGCGTCAATGGTGGCGTTCTCGGCCCGAGCCATGTCAGCAAGCGTTTCCCCGGTGTGGCCGGCCTGCCGCAGCTCGGCGAGCAGCGGTCGCCCTTCGAGCAGCGCGTCACGAACTTTCGTCGACTGCCCAGCCAGGTTGAAGGCGGTCTTTAGTGGGCCGCTCCCGCTGCGGCCGAATTGCCTGGCAGGCCGCGCCGCCGTCAGGCGGTCGATGCCGATGCTGCGTTGAGTGTCGACCGCCTCGCGCCAGAAGGTCTCGTCGATGATGACTATGTCAGGCTTGGGCAAAAACGGGCCCCGGGGGAGCGGCAGATTGGCGTGTGCCATGATCCGCACCGCTGGCCCCGCGTCGCGGAACTGCGCGAGGTAGCGGGTCGCCGTGCACCTCCTGAAATATGGGCACTCCTCGAACCGCCCGCCGCTGAGGTCGCCGACCGTGCGCTTGCAGAGCGTCTCGTAAACTCCCATCCCGGCCCGGGCTACGTCCTCGGCGAGTGACGCCCTGGCGCAAAGCGTGCCGCGGCGGTCCTCGTGGCTTCGCCCGTAGATGACCTGAACCCGCAGATCGGGCGCCTTATCGCGCAGCCGATTGGCCCATTCGGCTGTCAGCTTGTGGTCGGGCGCATAGACCTCGATGCTGATTTCGCGGATGCCAGGACGAGCGGCAAGCTCGCGAATGACCGCCCCCGTCTTCCCGATTGCTGCCGCGCCTTTTATACCGATCCGCGGCTTGTTGCCGGCGAGCGCGTCGTCGAGAAAGCGGTCTACCGTTCGATCGAGCAGCTCCACAGCCTCTGGCAGCGGCAGTGGCGCGTTGGGCCAATGCGGAGGCATCGCCTTCGCCAAGGCGTCGGCCTCAGCTTCGGAGCGGGTGCGACTCCATTTGCCGAGCGCGCCGATGATCAAGTCGTCGAGGAACCTGTCCGACATGTACCGGGCGATGTCCTCATCACGGCCCGGGCGCTTTGGCGCCGCATCGATCGCCTCACGCAGGCGGGCCTTCAGCGCCTCGCCGTCAGTGCCGTCAACCCCGTGTTCTCGGACATAAGCCCACACCGCGGTCAGGAGAGGCTCGTAGAAGCCAGCCAACCCTTCTCCGTTGCCGAGCAGCGCGAGTTTTGCCTCGAACCCTGCCGCGGCGCGCAGTCCCTCGCTGGCACCCGTGGGACCTGGGGGTGCGCGGCGCGGCGCAGGATCCGGAACAACCAGTTGTACGGCGTCTTCGAGCCCTATCCGCAGCCCCGACCGTCGCGGCAGCGGGTCGCGCACGCCGGCCTCGAAGATCGGCGCTGCCGTGAAGTGGGGCTGCACCTCGTTGAAGAGCGAGCGGTCGATCGGCACCGCGATCGTCGTGGCCCAACGCTTCAGCCCGCCCTCAGTGACCGGCCGATCAAGCCAGAACCACAAATGCGCCGACAGCACACCAAGGTCGCCAATGCCGGCGCTGGAAGAGAGCTGCCAATGATACGAAACGTCGCGGAACTCGTCGGGCAGCAGGCCGACCAGATACTCGACCGCACCGACCGGATCGTCGACGATGTCGACATGCGCAGGGATCGGGACCTTGTCGAAATCGATCAACACCCAGCGGCGACCACCAGCGGGTTCGGCGAAGTACGGCTCGACCTTTCCGGTGCGTCGCTTGGTGCGCCGTACCCGGCGCGGGTCGACACCAGGCAGCAACTCGCCGCGGATCGCCAACGCGGGCGGGTCGCGTTCCAGCCGCGTCAGCAGCGCCGACAGCTCTCCGATGCCGTCAACCTCGGCCGACTCGGCCGCGAACCACATGCCGGCGTCATAGCCTTCGAGCTTCGGTTTGCCGGTATAGGGGTCGAGAAACCATCTCTTGGTCGCGCGGCGTCCGCGCTCGCAGCGCAGGATGGTGATGCGATCGGCGGTCATGGCGTACCGCCCGCCACCCAACGCCAGGCCCCGGCGACCGCCTCGACGAAGCCGAGCCCATCGCGCGCCGGACTAACGCAAGCTGCTCGCCCCCGGTCCCGGATGTGGAGGGCGGCCATGCTGCCGCGCTCGTAAGCTTGAGCTTCCAGGCGATCCGCAACGCCTCCGCGTCAGCTCTGCGGCCCCACCTTTGGCAACTCAGCGACAAGCCGCTCGATTGATTCGACGGTTATCAGCGTTTTGCCGCCGAGTTTCCGGGCATCGAGCTTGCCGGCGGCAATCAGCCGATAGCAGGTCGCGTGGGAAACGTTTAGGATTGCCTCGGTTTCTTTCGGCGAGTAAAGTACGCGGGCCGGCGCGGAGTTAGACGCACCAGCGAGCAGCGCAAGCGAGGAAACTGACATCGGATGTTCGTCCTAGTTTTGAGACGAACACCCAGATATTCTACTATGCTTCACGTTGTCCAAATAGAACAGCGAACACCGAAATCGAACATGTGCGATTTCAGCGTTCGATTTTACCTGGAGCCGTCGGCTTTTGCCCCCGCTTTAGCTTCCTGTCAGCTGGAAGACGCGTCCATGCCGCTTTAGCCTGCCGAACGGTCGCACCAGTCTTATCGCAACAATCCGCTATCGTCGGATCGCGCTTGTCGCCGTGCTTCACGTTTTCGGCCATCCATTTGTTGAGGATGTCGGCTGAAGGTCGCTGCCGTTCTCGCGATGTTTTCAGTTTACTCGCAGCGGGGTTGAACCAACGGCCCCTCAGCGCAGCAGCATTCGGCAGTTCGCGATGCGCCCGCACAAACCGTTCGGCGGCATCGCGTCGCAGCAGCGTCGAATCAGGATCGGAAAGGATCGCGCGCGGCGAGAGTGGCGTTAGCGGCACGAAAGACGGCGGGTCGCCGCCTAAGGTCGTCACCTCGCCCGCGGCCATATCGAATTCCTGGCGCCAAATTCGGGCAGTCAGATCTTCCATGATCCGGCCGCGCAGCGCGGCATCCACTTCACGAGTTCGCGGGTCGCGCGCCAACTCGTCGGCGAGGTCGCCGAACCGGAACCATTGGCGATGCTCGATCGGCTTCCCGCATTCCGCCTCCCACACGGCATTCCGGGCGGCAGCGTAGGCCTCGCTTTCCTCGCGGTCCTTTCGGGCCAATCGTGCCCCTTGCGCCTCGTACCGCTCAGGATCGCCCCAGTCCGCCAGCGGATGCATTTCCGGCCAGTGTTCTTGCAGCCTCAGGCGATGAATCAGCAGCACCCGATGGCGCAGCCCTGCCTCGCCCCAGCTGTCCTGTACCGTTCCGGCCTGCCAATCGATTTCGACGGTTTCCCAATCCGGATTCCTACCTGGCGGCGTATCGACCGGGACCATGGTGTCGCCGACCATCGGTGTCGGGCGCGCGTCCTCCCACCGCAGCGGCGAGAGGGCGCCATCAATGAGAGCCTTGCGTAGCTGCTGGCGCGCATCATCCAGATCGCAGCCGTCCGCCGCGCAGACGTGCACGACGGCTTCCAGCAGCGTCCACCATTGCGCACGCTCGCGCTCTGCACAGGATGGATAGGGCATCGGCGCCTCCGCTGGCGCTTCCGAAGTGCGACGCGGCGGAAGGCCGGTGCGGCGCGCCGACCATGTTGGGAGCTACCCTATCCGTCGCCGAACTGATCTTATCCGCCGGCTCGCAACTCCACTACCTCGCCCGCGGATGGCGCCGCGCAAAAACGCGCCCAATCCGCCATCAGCCGGCGCCGCTTCTCGAACAGATCGCCGCGGCGATAGGCAGCTTCTACCTTGTTCCCGATCGCATGGGCGAGCGACATTTCGACTACTTCGCGCGGGTACGCAGTGCGCTCGGCCGCCCAATCGCTGAAGGTCGAGCGGAAGCCGTGCGCCGTCAGATCGTCACGCTTCATGCGCCGCAGCAGCATCAGCATGGTCATGTTGGACATTGGCAATGCGCGCCGCGGGCCGGGGAACACCGGTGCAGCCGGGTCCGGCGTCCCGTCCGTCATCAGCGCCAACGGCCGCGCCTTTTCGAGCACCGAGAGAGCGGCATCGGATAACGGCACACGATGTTCCCGACCGCCCTTCATCTTGGTCGCCGGCACGGTCCATATCTTGGCCGCCAGATCAATCTCGCCCCAGAGCGCGCCGAGCGCCTCGCCGGTGCGCGCCACCGTAAGGATCGTGAATTCGAGCGCTCGTGCGGCCATGCCATTCCGGCTACGCAGGGCGGCAAGGAACGCCGGCATATCGTCAAAGGGCAGGGCCGCATGGTGGGCGACCTTACGTACTTTAGCGCGGGCCGGCAGGATATGGGCGAGATTGCCTTTCCATATTGCCGGGTTCGGCCCGTGCCGAAAGCCCCGCACCGTCGCGGCGTCGAGCACCGCCTCGATCCGGCCGCGCACCCGGCTCGCGGTTTCCGGCTTCTCGGCCCAAATCGGATCAAGCGCCTGAACAACAAGGGCGGTATCAATCGCCGAAACCGGCAATTCCCCGAAAGTGGGGTAGACGTAAGTGGCGAGGGTATTTTCCCATTGCTGCCGGTGCTTCGCGTTGCGCCAGCCGACCCGGTTCCTCTCGATGAACTCGGCGGCGCACTCGCGGAAGGTGCGGCCCTTCGCGACGGCGAGCCGCTGCGCTTGCCGCTTGGCCTCCTTCGCGTCGAGCGGATCTATCCCATCAAGGCGCTGCTTGCGGTGATCTGTCGCCCGTCCGCGTGCCTCCGCGAGCGAGACATCGGGGTAAGGGCCAAGCCCCATGTCGCGGCGCTTACCATCGATTTGGAACCGGAATACCCATGATTTTGAGTCGCTGGGAGAGACGCGAAGGTAAAGCCCGCCGCCATCATGCAGGACCGCCGGCCCCCTTGCCTTTGCCACCTCGATCGCCGAAAGTTTGCCAGTGTGCGCCATCGCCGGTCCCGTTTCCAGTTCGGGGAGGGTGGAGAAAGCGTTTTGCCATTCCCCACTTCGTTCCCCCATTCTCATTGAGATAGTACGATACGTCTGGAGACAAGGGGAAACCCGAGATGCGCAGCAGTTCAGGGAATACGCGGGACTACGGGACAGGCTGAGACAGCCAGAAACGGGGGATTGGCGGAGAGGGAGGGATTCGAACCCTCGGTCCCCCGCAAAGGGGACAACGGTTTTCGAGACCGCCCCGTTCGACCGCTCCGGCACCTCTCCCGCGCTGGTCGCCGGCGTACTAAGGCGCCGATATGCGATCCGGGATGGCCTCGACACTAGCCCAGGGTCGGCATTTCGGCAACCGCATCAAAAGGCGGCCGCGGTCGTGCAACCCAATCCCAGTCTAGTCTCGCCCCGATGTACCGCGATGCGCTAGCCTGCTCCGTCTCGATACTCCCGGGAGGGGCAGATGAGCGCGCTAACTGATTATGCGAACAAGTACCAAAGCGCACGGTTGGAGCGCAGGGATGGCATCCTGCTGGTCACGCTCCACACCGAAGGCCAGTCTTTGCGCTGGGGCTTTCTGCCGCATGGCGAACTGCCCGAACTGTTTCACGACATCGGCGCCGACCGCGACAACCGGGTGGTGATCCTGACCGGGACCGGCGCCGAATTCTCCGGCCCGCGCGCGACCCCGGGAACCTCGTCCTTCCCGTCCCGGCCGTCGATCGAGCGCATCGATCGCATCCATTGGGAGGGCCGCCACCTGCTGATGAACCTGCTCAACATCGAGGTGCCGGTGATCAGCGCGATCAACGGCCCGGCCTGGCGCCATTCCGAGATCCCGCTGCTGTGCGACATCGTGCTCGCGGCCGACACCGCGCAGTTCCAGGATTCGGCGCATTTCATGTCGGACGTGGTGCCGGGGGACGGCATGCACATCGTCTATCCGTTGCTGTTGGGCATGAACCGCGGCCGCTATTTCCTGATGACCGGGCAGACGCTGGATGCCGCCGAGGCATTGCGGCTGGGGCTCGTCGCCGAGGTATTGCCGCCCGACAAACTGCTGGCCCGCGCCTGGGAACTGGCCGAGGGGCTGACCAAGAAGCCGACCTTGCTGCTGCGCTACACGCGGCTTCTCTTCACCGAATATCTGCGCCGCCAGATGCACGACCTTCTCGGCTACGGCCTCGCGATGGAAAGCCTGGCGCTGATCGAAAAACCGGAAGCGCCCAGCGGCGCATAATGATCCGCAGCCAATGAGCGAAGACCGCCTGCGCCTCTGGATGGAGGCGAACCGGCTGAATTGGGATGACCGCACCGCGATACATCTGCGCAACAGCTCGGGCTTCTATGCGATCGACCGGGTCAAGGCCGGCGACGACCTGTTTTACGGATGCGAGGACGCCGAACTTGGCGAGGTCACGGGTAAGCGCCTTATTCATCTGCAATGCCATTTTGGCCTCGACACGATACGCCTGGCCAGGCGCGGAGCTACCGCGACCGGGCTTGATTTCTCCGCTCCCGCGCTCGCAGCAGCCCGCGCGCTGGCAGTCGAACTCAACGTCGCCGCGCGCTTTGTCGAGGGGAATGTCTACGACGCACCCTCACTGCTTGAAGGTGAAGCGTACGACATCGCCTTTGTCACCTGGGGCGCGATCATCTGGCTGCCCGACATCCGTCGCTGGGCGCAGATCGTCGCCGGGCTGCTCGCGCCGAGTGGATGGCTCTACCTTGCGGAGGGACACCCTTCAACCTTGTCGCTCGAAGAGGTCGACGGCCGGCTGGTGGCCTCCGGGTCCTGGCGCACCCAACCGGCCGCACCCTTCGTCTATGACGAGCCGACGACCTACACCGGCGACCTCACCCCGCTCGCGCATCCGCGCAGTTACGAGTGGTGCCACCCGCTGAGCGCCATCATCGGGGCATTGCTGGAGAGCGGGCTTCGTCTCAACTTCTTCCACGAGCACGAGACCTTGCCGTGGCGGCACTTCCCGATGATGGTTCCGGCTGGCAAGCGGCTTTATCGCCTGCCCGACGGCCATCCGACCCTCCCGCTGGCGTTTTCGTTGCGCGCCACGAAACCCGGTTGATCACCGCCGGTTGTCAATTCCTTCTGCCGCTTCGGCGAGGCGTCGGTAGCGCGCGCGGCTGCTGGCAAGGTGGCGACGCATAGCTTCGCTCGCCTCGGCCGCATCCCTTGTCTGAATCGCAGCGCAGATCGCGCGGTGTTCGCCCTGGATCATTTCGAGATAGGCGCGCTGCCCCTCGGCCCGGTGGGCGGCGACGCGGATACTTTGGCGCGGAATGATGTAATGGCCGAGATATTCGAGAAAATGCGGGAATTGCAGGTTGCCGGTGGCGGCCGCGATAGCGCGGTGAAACGCAAAATCCTCGTCAACGGCACTTTCGCCGCGTCCTATTGCAAGGTCGATCGCGCTGAGTGCCGCAGCAATCTCGCGCCGCGCCGACGCGGGCGCCCGTGCCGCTGCGAGCCCGGCGGCCTCGACCTCGACGCTTTGTCGCAATTCCATGATATCGAGCGCCTCAGCGATCGACGGCAACCCGCCCAAGGCCAGCCGAAATGGCCGGCGCCCAGCATCATCAGAAACGAAGGCCCCCACGCCCTGCCGGGTCGTCACCAGCCCCTCCGCACGCAACGCCGCCACCGCCTCGCGCACGACGGTCCTACTGACCCCCATCGCCGCCACCATTTCTTGCTCGGTCGGAAGCCTGGCACCGGGCGAGAGTCTGCCGCTCAAGATCTCGCCGGCGATGCGCTCGGCGATCTCATGGGTCAATTTTCGCGCGGGGCCGATCGGATGCAGCAGCGAGGGCTTGTCGGGCCGATCGAGCAACGCTATGGTCGCCTACTTGTCATATCATAGACAACTATCACGTTCGCGGATAAAGGGACAAGGGGAGGCCGACATGATCGACAGACGCTTGGCACTGCGCCTCGGGATCGCCGCGCCGCTGCTCGGCCTGTTCGGGGGCCGCATCGCATCGGCAGCCGACGACAAGATGGTCTTGAAGGCGTCCGACGTGCATCCCGAAGGCTATCCGACCGTCCAAGCGGTCGAGGAGATGGGCAAAAAGCTGTCGGACGCAACCGGCGGGCGGCTGAGCATCCAGATGTACGCCTCGATGCAGCTCGGCGGCGAGAAGGAGGCGATCGAGCAGGCGCAGGTCGGTGCGATCCAGCTCGCCCGCGTCAGCGTCGGCGCCCTCGGGCCGGTAGTCCCCGACCTCAACGTCTTTAACCTCCCGTTCCTGTTTCGCGACACCGCGCAAATGGAGAAAGTCATCGACGGCCCGATCGGGCAGGCGTTGCTCGACAAAGTGACCGACAACCCGAATACGCATCTCGTCGGGCTCGCCTGGATGGATGCCGGCGCGCGCAACTTTTACGACACCAAGAAGCCGATCAAGAGCATCGACGATTTGAAGGGCCTGAAGATCCGGGTAATCGGCAACCCGATGTTCATCGACATGATGACCGCGCTCGGCGGCAACGGCGTCGCGATGGGCTATGACCAGGTATTCAGCGCGCTTCAGACCGGGGTTGTCGACGGCGCCGAGAACAACCCGCCCAGCTTCTACTTCGACAACCATTACCAGGCCGCCAAATACTACACCCTGACCGAACACCTGATCGTACCCGAGATCCTCGTCTTTTCCCGATCGAGCTGGGACAAACTGTCAAAGGACGACCAAGCGCTGATCACCAAGCTCGCGCGCGAGGCCCAAGCCGACGAACGGCAGCTATGGAAAAAGAAAGAAGCCGACGCGATGGAGAAGATGAAGGCTGCCGGCGTCGAGATCATCGCGGTCTCCGACAAGACACCGTTCCAACAGGCGGTCAAGCCTGTGTGGGACAAATACGGCGCCAATTACGCCGCGCTGATCAAAGAGATCCAGGCGGTAAATTAAGCCGTCCACGCCATGGCCGGCCGAATGGATAGCGGCCTTATCCGCAGAGCAATGAACGCCGTGTACCGCCTGTGCGTGTTTGTCGCCAGCGCCGCGCTGGTACTGATCTCGGCCGTGATCCCCTGGGGCGTCTATACCCGCTATGTCCTGAACCGCGCCGCCTCGTGGCCCGAACCGATGGCGATCCTTCTGACCATCGTGTTGACCTTCATAGGCGCGGCTTCATGCTATCGCGTCGACGCGCATATGCGCGTGGCGGTCCTGGTCCGGATGCTGCCGCAGTCGTCGCAGCGAGCCGCGGAACTCGCCGCCGAGGCACTGACCGGGCTCCTCGCCCTGTTCATGGTGATCTGGGGGGTTGGCCTGGTGGAGACTACGTGGCACCAGTCGATCGCCGAATTTCCCCAGCTTTCGGTCGGGGTGACTTATCTGCCGATCCCGATTGGCGGCGCCATCACCTTGCTCTTCGTCGCCGAGCGCCTGCTGATCGGGCCGGCGCCCGCCCGCACCGCGGCGGAATCGCCGCACTGACATGGAAATGCTGGTGGTCCTCGGCGCCTTGGCGTTGGGTATCGCCATCGGCGTGCCGATCGCCTACGCGCTGGGTCTGGCCGCACTCGCCGGCGCGTGGTGGATCGGCATCCCGCTCGAGGCGGTGATGCTGCAAGTTTCGAGCGGCGTCAGCAAATTCGCGATGCTGACGATCCCGTTCTTTGTGCTGGCCGGAGCGATCATGGCGGAGGGCGGAATGGCGCGACGCCTGGTCGCCTTCGCCAATGTCCTGGTCGGGCTGGTGCGGGTGCGCGGCGGATTGTCGGCGGTCAATGTCCTGGCCACGACTTTTTTGAGCGGGATCTCGGGCTCGGCGGTGGCCGACACTTCGGCGATCGGCTCGGTGATGATCCCGCAGATGGAAAAGACCGGCTACCCGCGGGTTTTCGCCACCAATGTAACGATCAGCGCCTCGGTGCAGGCGCTTCTGGTTCCGCCCAGCCACAACGCCGTCATCTACTCGCTGGCGACCGGGGGCACGATCTCGATCATCAGCCTGTTCATGGCCGGGGTGGTCCCAGGGCTGTTGCTTGGCGCTTCGCTGATCGTGCTGTGCCTGGTGCTGGCCTACCGCAACGGCCACCCACGCGGCGAAAGGATCGCCTGGCGGCAGGCGGCCAGGGTTGCGCTCGACGCGTTCTGGGGCCTCGTCACTCTGGCGATCATTCTTGGGGGAATTCTCGGCGGCGTCTTTACCGCGGTCGAGGCGGGCGCCGTCGCCTGCCTATGGGCCTTTTTCGTCACGATGTTCATCTATCGCGACTACCGCTGGCGCGAACTGCCGCTGTTGGTCGAGCGCACGATGCGCACGGTGGCGATGGTGCTGACCCTGATCGCCTTTGCCGCCAGCGTCGGCTATGTGATGGCGCTGATGCAGGTGCCGGCCCGGGTCACCGCCCTACTACTAAAGCTGTCGAGCGACAAATACGTCATTCTATTTCTAATCAATATTCTCTTATTGGTGCTCGGCTGCGTCCTCGACATGGCGCCATCTATTTTGATCGTGACCCCTATCCTGCTGCCGGTAGTCATGAAATTCGGCGTTGATCCAGTTCATTTCGGCATGATCCTGCTGTTGAACCTCGGAATTGGCCTGTGCCACCCGCCGGTCGGATCGATTCTATTTGTCGGCTGTGCTGTCGGGCGGGTGACGATCGAGCAGGTCGTGCGCGAGATCTGGCCGTTTTATGCCGTCATGTTCGCGGTCTTGATGCTGGTCACTTACATTCCCGCGATTTCGCTGTGGCTGCCGCGTATGCTGTCCCTTTGAACCAACGCCGGGAAGGGCCGATGCCTGCGCCGAGAAACGTCCTGTTCATCATGTGCGACCAGCTGCGCTTCGATTATTTGGGCTGCTACGGACATCCGCGCCTTGCTACCCCGAACATCGACGCGCTGGCGGCGCGTGGCGTGCGCTTTACCAATGCCTATGTCCAGTCGCCGATCTGCGGCCCTTCGCGCATGAGCTTTTACACCGGCCGCTACATGCGCTCGCACGGCTCGAACTGGAACGGCTTTCCCTTGCGTGTCGGCGAGCCGACCCTGGGAGATCACCTGCGCGAGATCGGCGTGCGCAATGTGCTGGTCGGCAAAACCCATATGGCCGCAGACATCGAGGGCATGGCGCGGCTTGGGATCGACCCCGCTCTCGGCAAACGGCGTTCACCTCGCGCAATGCGGCTTTGAGCCGTACGAGCGTGACGACGGTTTGCACCCCACGGGCCGTCCCCGGCCTCCGTATGAGGCTTATCTGACAGCACAGGGTTTTGAGGCTCCCAATCCATGGGAGGAATGGGCCAATTCTGCCGAGGGCGACGATGGGGCGGTCCTGAACGGCTGGCTGTTGGCCCATGCCGACAAGCCGGCGCGTATCCCCGAAGAGCACTCGGAAACACCATATACGACGCGGCGCGCGATGGCATTTATTGACGAAGCATCGCGCGACGGCCGGCCTTGGTGCCTGCATCTCTCCTACATCAAACCGCACTGGCCCTATATCGCGCCGGCGCCCTACCACGCGATGTACCGCGACGGCGACATTCTGCCTGCGCTGCGCACAGAGGACGAACGCGCCGATCCTCACCAGTCTACCGCGCCCTGATGGCGATGCGGCCGTCGCGCAACTTTTCTCGCGCTGAGGTGCGCGCGCGGGTGATCTCAGCCTACATGGGCCTGATCAAGCAGATCGACGATCAGTTGGGCGTGCTGTTCCGCTTTCTCGACGAGCGTGGCCTCACCAACGACACCATGATCGTCTTTACCTCCGACCACGGCGACTATCTGGGCGATCATTGGCTGGGCGAGAAGGATTTCTTTCACGACTGTGCGGTCAAGGTGCCGCTGATTGTCGCTGACCCGCGCCCGCAGGGCAATGCTGCGCGCGGTACGGTGTGCGAGGCATTGGTCGAGGCGATCGACCTGGTCCCGACCTTTCTCGAATATTTCGGGACTGAATCAAAGCCGCATGTCGTTGAAGGACGATCCCTGCTGCCGTTCCTGCACGGCGAGACGCCGGCCAAATGGCGGCAATGCGCGTTTTCCGAATACGACTACGCGATGCTGGAGGCGCGGCTGACCTTGAGCCAGCCTATCGCCGACTGCCGGCTGTTTATGGTGTTCGACGGACGCTGGAAATACATCCACGCGATCGGATTTAGGCCGCTGCTGTACGATCTTGCAACCGATCCCCAAGAATTTCACGATCTCGGCGCCGACCCACGGCATGCAAGAGAAAGCGCGCGACTGCGTGAGGCGCTGTTCGATTGGGCCCTGCGCGACCACACGCGGATCACAATGCCGGATCACAAGATCGCCGCCTACGCCGATGGTCAGCAGCTCAAATCCGGGATTCTGATCGGCTACTGGGACGAGATGGAACTCGCCGACGCCAGAGCGAAGATTGCACCTGACTGACGCGCCGACAACCAGTTCAGCGGCGTGTCACCCTTATTCGTGGTTAAGTTCTCAAATATGAATTGCAACGGGGATCGAAACACCGCAATATGTTGTCGGCATCGTTATGTCCCCCCAACGATGCATTCGCGCCTGTCGGCAGGGCAAACCGACAGACGAGCAGAAGCCCCGGTCTCCCCCGACCGGGGCTTTTCTGTGCTGACCCGCGATCTGCGCGAAACATCATTCTCTGGCGCCAACCATTCGGTGATCTCTACAATGGCTGGCGACATCTTGTCAGACAAGGAATCGACAATGGCGCTCGATCCGGATGCCGAGCGGGTTCTCGAAATGGTGCGTCAGTCCGGCAGGCCGCCTTATGATCAGGGGACACCTGCCGAAGCACGGGCGCTGTTTCGTGCGGCCCGAGACATACTCTGCCCAACACCCGCACCGGTGGCCGAGACCCGCGACCTCGCCGCGCCGAGATTGGATGGCAACATGGTCCCGTTGCGGCTGTATCGCGCAGCGGGCACGTCGACAGAGGAAATATTACCGGCCCTCGTCTATTTTCATGGCGGCGGCTGGGTTGTCGGCGACCTTGATTGCTATGACAGCCTGTGCCGGCACCTCGCCAACGTCGCACGCTGCGCGGTCGTTGCGGTCGATTACCGCCTGGCGCCCGAATACAAATTCCCGGCGGCCGTCGACGATTGTCTCGCCGTCACCCGATGGGTCGCCGAAGCGGGCACCGCGATGGGCATCGACAGCAACCTGCTCGCGGTCGGTGGCGACAGCGCCGGCGGCAACCTTGCGGCCGTAGTCAGTCTGTTGGCGCGCGATGGCGGCATCCCAACCTTGCGGGCTCAGCTGCTGCTTTACCCGTCCGTCGATTTCGCCATGAACCGGGCCTCCATAGAGCGGTTTGCCGAAGGCCATCTATTGACCTTGGCGACGATGCGGTGGTTTGCCGGGCATTACTTGCGCGGAACCGAGGACATCGCCGACTGGCGCGCCTCGCCATTGCGCGCACCCGATCTTTCGCGGGTCGCGCCGGCTTTCGTGTTGACTGCGGGTCACGACCCGCTGTGTGACGAGGGGCAGGCTTACGCCCAGCGCTTGCAGGACGATGGAGTTGCGGTCAAGCAGCTGCACGTTCCCGATCAAATCCACGGCTTTCTGACCATGGGTAGGATCATTCGCGCCGCCGAGCCGGCGCTCGACGCGATCGGAACTTCGCTGAAGGCCTCATTCGACGAGAGCTGAGGCGGTAGCCGCCACCCGATCGCCTTCGTCCAGTCGCCCTCCGCCAGTCACGGCGCCGGTACCCGGCCTTGCCGCAAATGACCGCTCGGCAGTGGCTGCGTTTAATGCTAGTGGGGCTGGGCGCCTCGATCGTTCCACTCGACACCGCCGTCAATATCGGCTTTCCCGACATCACTCAGAGTTTCGGCTTACCGATCCGGATGATCCAGTGGGTCGTGATCTGCTACGTCCTGACCTACGCGAGCCTGATGTTGGCCTTCGGCCGGGTCGGCGACATTTTTGGCCACGCCCGGGTGTTTCGCGCCGGCCTTGCTTGGAGTGTGGCGGCATTCCTGCTGTGCGCTGCCGCGCCGGCCTATGGTTGGCTGCTGTTCTTTCGCTTTCTGCAAGGGATCGGCGCCGGCTTGGTGATCAGCGTCGCGCCGGCCCTGGTGACCGGGCTGTTTCCCGAGCAGCGGCGAAGCCGGGCGGTCGCCGCGTTCACGATGATCTTCGCGCTGAGTTCCGCGGCAGGGCCGCTGCTCGGCGGAGCGCTCGTCGGCATCTGGGGCTGGCCCGCGGTTTTCTGGTTTCGCGCGCCGATTGCCCTAGCGGCGCTGCTGTTTGTCAGAGGATTGCCGCCGCCATCGCGCGCCAGTACGCGCGAGCCGCTCGACCTGATCGGGGCCGGTTTGCTGGCGCTCGCGATCAGCACGCTGCTGCTGCTGGTCAACGCATTGCAGCGGATTGGCCAGGGCGACTACCTCTCGGTTCCGCTCTTCGTGCTCGCCCTTGCCAGTTTTTTCGCATTTCTGCGCCGGGAGGCCCGCTTTTCTGCGCCGGTCATCAATCTCGAGTTTTTTCGCAGCCGCGGCTTTGTAATGGTCAATCTCGCTAGCGTGCTGATTTATCTGGTCAGCTTTTCGGTGCTGCTGTTCGCACCCTATTATCTTGTCCGCTATACGGGGCTGTCGTTGCCGCTGGCCGGGGCCGTGCTGGCGGTTTCTTTTGCGGGAAGCATCGCGGCATCACCGCTGGCTGGTCGGATGATCGAGCGTCTTCCAGCCGAGCGCGTTGCCTTGCTCGGCGCCGTATTGGGCGGCGCCGGGCTATTTCTGATCGGCAACTGGAACGCCGCCCCGCTATTGTCCGTGATCCTCGCCGGTCTCGCGCTCCAAGGGTTCGGCGTGGGCCTATTCCAGGTCGCCTATATGGACGTGGTGATCGCGACGATCCCGCGGCAGCATCGCGGGGTCGCCGGCAGCGTGGCGATGCTGACCCGCACTCTCGGGATCGTTTCGGGGGCAACGCTGCTCACCCTCGTCTTCCACGGCATCGAAACCTCGGCGCTTGCAGGCGGGCGCAGCGCAGCCGACGCTTTCCTCGATGCTTTTCGCACCACGTTTCGCCTCGCCGGCCTGTGTTCGGCGTTGACCGGCGTTGCAATGGCGCTGGCGGCCCGAGCCCGCTGAACGCAGCCGCGGATCATTCGTCTTCGAGTGTGAACCCGACTTTTAAGATCACCTGGTAATGCGCGACCTTTCCGTCCTCTACGTGGCCGCGAGTCTGTAATACCTCGAACCAGCCGACTTGGCGCAAGGTGCGCGATGCCCGGCCGACGGCGTTCTGGATGGCGTCCTCGATGCTCTTCTCCGAGGAGCCGGCGACTTCAATGATCCGGTACACATGGTCAGGCATCTGCGTCCTCCTTTGGGGTGCGCCCCGGTTGATCCCGAGGTTACGCCCGCGCGTCTACTTCGTCCCGCCGAGTTCGAATTTAAAGCCCTGCGGCCCGGCCATCAGCGGGCTATCCTATCATGGTGCTTCGACACCTAAAGGATGGAGAACCGAAATGGCAGTGACGATGTATCACAATCCGCGCTGCAACACCTCACGCAAGACGTTGGCGTTGCTGCGCGAAAAGGGAGTCGAGCCGCTCATCATCGAGTATTTGAAGACGCCGCCCTCTGCTGCCGAGCTGAAAAAGATCCTCGGCCAGCTGAAGATGCCTGCAGCCAAGCTCGTGCGCAAAAAGGAGGCTGCCGCGGCCGGCATCGACCCGAAGGCGCTCTCCGAAGACGCGCTGATCGCGGCGATGGTCAAGAACCCGATCGTCATCGAACGGCCGATCGTGATCTCGGGCGTCAAGGCGGCCCTCGGCCGCCCGCCCGAAGCCGTGCTATCGGTGCTCTAGCTAGAAGGTTGTTGAAGTTGTTGAGGCGCGCCGATGTTGCCCCTCTGGCGCTGTCGGGTGTCAGTGAAAGACGGCGGCACGGTTCACTTCCGTTATGGGCGAACGACGGGCGTTCCCGATCGGTTAAAACGGCAACTGCGGCAAGTTCTGGACCACCTGGGAAAACGATGATGCAGCATGCCAGCCATCACCGCTTTTTATCACTTTTTGCGCTATTCACCGTGTTTTTCGTCCTCGGTTCTGTCGCTGCGCATGCGGACGACCCCCCGCCCGATCTTAAGGTCATCACTGACACAGTCGACACACTCTGCGGCACCGTCAAGGATGACCTGACAGTCTCGATAAATAATCTTCTAAACCGACTTTATGATGTGAAAATATCGAGAGCTGATAACCTAATATCTAACACACAACAACAACTGGTAACGGCTCTTAAGCATGCTCAACATTGCAAGGTACAGATGTTCAATGTTCTTCTAGATATACTGGCAACTGCAAAAAACTTCAACGAGACCGGTCCCCGCCGTGACCCTCAAAAGGCGCAAATTTTGCAATTTGATGGCACATATACGTTCGTCTCCGCGACGAAAGTGAATGAAACTTATATGACGATGCCTACGGAACACTTACTACCATGCCCGAACCGGGGGGTACCAAGTTCGCTCATCATCTTCAACGGTCAAGCGCGGTTGCTAGCCTTCGGAGGAACGGTTGGGCCATCGGGGGAGTTAGAGATGCGACGCGACCCAGAGCCGTTAGGTAGGGCAGCCGGAGCCTTTCCTGGTATTGAGGTAATTATGCACGGGCGGATTGACGGGAGGGGAATATTACGTGTACGCCAGGTTAGTAAGAGTTGTGGGTACGATTTACTCTGGCAAAAGGTATCCAAATAACGTGCGAGTCGCTTTAAGGCTCTGTGCCGTTATTACAAATAATGCCAATGTTCTTTGGGGTACGCGTTAAAATTAACGGAGAGGCTGGATGTCGAATGACCGCGACGGGTCGAAGGCTGAAATGAGAGCTTGACGGCGGCACTCCGATTACAGAAGGGAGCGTTGCCGAATG
The DNA here is from genome assembly GCA_963774345.1 of uncultured Alphaproteobacteria bacterium. Lineage (GTDB taxonomy): Bacteria > Pseudomonadota > Alphaproteobacteria > ATCC43930 > CGMCC-115725 > AP-15. Next base: position 390,641 of record CAVZFB010000064.1, on the reverse strand, counting down.
GCCGAGACGTGGTGCGGCTCGGGGCGCCATGCCGTTTCTAGCGCCTTGCTAATCGCGCCGCGTCTTCGCGGTGTATTCGGCTGCGGGGAAGGTGCCGCCCTGGTAGTGCTCGGCGATCGAGTCGGCCAGCTGGCCAGCTTCGGCAGCCAGCACCGCTTCGGCGTAGGGTTCGGAATCGTCTTGCGGCTTGTAGCCGAGACGATGGGCGTTTGAATTGTCGTACCACGAGCGCCGGTTGTTCGAGACGCCATAGACGATCTCGTAGCGAACCTCGGGGTGTTCGAGCCCGATGCGCACGAGCTGGGTCAGATCGCGCGGGCTGATCCAGATAGACAGCCGCCGCTTGTCGATCGGGCGCGTCCCGAAGTTGCCGATCCGCACGCACAGAAAGCCGATCCCGTGCTTGTCGGAATAGAGGCTGGCGATCGCCTCGGAAAACGCCTTGCTGAGCCCGTAGCGGCTGTCCGGCCGCGGCACGACCCGGTGGTCGATTGTCTGCGCCCGCGGGTAAAAGCCGACCGCGTGATTGCTGGTCGCCATGACGATCCGCTGTACGCCCGTGCGCCGCGCCGCCTCGAACACGTTGTACACGCCGACGATGTTCGATTGGAGGATCACATCCCAAGTGTTCTCGCCGGAATTGCCGCCGAGATGGATGATGCCGTCGACCCCCTCGACCATGCGCTCGACCGCCGCCATGTCGGAGATCTCGGTCTGGTCGACCTCTTCGCCGTCGCGCGTCGGCGCCAGCGTCACCCGATCGGACAGCCGCAGCACCGGATAAACCCCACGCAAGGTCTCGCGCAGCGACCGCCCAATCCCGCCGCCCGCCCCGGTGATTAATACTCGATGCATCATGATCCTCCCGGCACAAGCTCTCGGCACCCCTTCGCCCTCAAAGTCGGCACCGAACCCGACAACTATTCGAGCAGGAATTTGCCGCCGTTGACAAGCTGCCCGATTGTTCCCAATTTGAGAGCGACCTGAGGCTAACGGCGGAAACGAGCTCGGCCGTTGCGGATCATCGCCGCGAGTACGTTGCGAGAATTTTGGAACCGTCCCGGCCGATCCGATGCAGAACAGCCGTTGAGGACCTGGGTGAGCGTGGTCCGAGCAGCGGATTGGTCGCGACCAACCGACATAAAGGCGATATTTCGCAGCGCCGATATCGTCGCCAACGATCGGGTGGTTTTCAATATTGGCGGCAACAAATATAGGCTCGTCGTTGCAGTCCACTATCGCGGCAGACGAGTTTTCGTCCGCTTTATCGGGACCCACGCGGAGTATGACAGGGTCGACGCCGCCACCATTTAGAGACCGAGCGAAAATGGATATCCGACCGATCAAGACAGATGCTGACTACCGGGCAGCCTTAGACGAAGTCGAGCGTAATTGGGACGCCGAACCCGGCACGCCCGATGGCGACCGGGTCGAGGTGCTGTCAACACTTATCGAAGCGTATGAAGGACGGCACTTCCCGATCCCCACACCAGACCCGATCGCCGCGATCCTATTCATGATGGAGCAGAAGGGATTGACGCGCCGCGAACTCGAACCGGCGATTGGAAGCCGCGGCCGGATCTCCGAAGTTCTCAACCGCAGACGGCCGCTGACCTTGCCGATGGTGCGGGCGCTCAGCGCGCTGTTGCACATCCCGACGGATGTACTGATTCAGCGCTACGAGATGCGTTCGGTGGCGTAAGGCAAACCGATGATCTTCAGCGATGCCGATCCCAATGTGAATTACCGCAGGCTACACGAGCTTTCCAAAGAGTTTTTGCAGCATTGGAAGCGTCTTCAGGCGTTCTATCTTGATGCTGCAGCGGGCTTTGCGCTCGTTCGCGGCCGTGTGGAAGCGGATCAAGCGTGGGGAAGAAGTTCTTTCCGAGGAACCGAGCTCGACTCAGAGGAATTTCAGAACTCTCGGATGTTCACGTACGCGAAAATCTTCTCGGATAGTTTTGTTACTTCTGGGATCCATGAGGCTACCCAGGGCGAGGTAAAAGCGAGAAACGAGCCAAATGGCTCAAACTTCACCATGCTGGGTCAGCTTTGTATCATATCGTTCTCTGATTTCTGGAACGATTATCTACGACGGGAATATGTGATTGCCAAGGGCCACCTTTCGCGCGAGGAGCAGAATCAGTCGGTCATAGAAACCTGCATCAGGAAATATGCGCGTCACGACCTGTGGGGAGATATTCGTTTCCTCCGGCAATCAATCGTACACAATCAGGGAATTGCGACTTCCGATATGAAACGATGTAAGATAATCAAATGGTTCAAGGTGGGAGATCCGATATCAATTCTTCCGGCGCATATGCGCGCGATTTTTCTCGGACTTAGGCAATATTACAACGAGATTTTTGCCGAACATTTTCCAAAGCAGACATTCAGAATACCAGAATATTAGGGTAATGTCTCGCCCGCTACCCCACACCTTTCACGATCGGCACCTCGGGCGGGACGATCAGGTTACAGCCGGTCGCGGCTTTGACTTCGTCGACGGTGACGCCGGGGCCGATTTCCTTCAGCGCCATCCCCTCTTTGGTGACCTCGAACAGCCCGAAATTGGTGACGACAAGGTTGACGACGCCGCGCGCCGTCGCCGGGATCGCACAGCGTTCGACCAGCCGCGGATTGCCGTTACGCGTCTGGTGCTCCATCGCGACGAACACGTGCTTGGCGCAAGCCGCCAGATCCATCGCCCCGCCGATGCCGCCGCCCTGCTGCCCGGCCATCTTCCAATTGGCGAAATCGCCGTTTTCAGCGACCTCGTAGGCGCCAAGCACGGTCACGTCGATCCGTCCGCTGCGGATCAGCGCAAACGAATCCGCATGATGGACGATTGCCGCCCCCGGCCGGAGGGTCACGTGCTGACCGCCGGCGTTGACCAGGTGCAAATCCTCCTCCCCAGCTGGCGCCAGCGGACCGTAGCCGATTACGCCGTTCTCGGAATGAAAGATGATCTCCTTGTCGCCGAAATCGAAATTCGAGCACAAAGTCGGGATGCCGATGCCGAGATTGACGATCCAGCCGTCGCCAAATTCCATCGCCAGCCGGTCGCACATCTGCTGGCGGCTCAGCCCCTTTGCCCTCTCGCTCATCGTGCGGTACTCCCCCCAGGACCAGGCGGCAGTTGCGGCCACCATCCCTCGGGTGGCGACGGGATCTTGACGATGCGGTGCACAAATATCCCCGGCGTGTGCACATCGTCGGGGTCGATGGCGCCCACCGGCAGGATGTCCTCCTCGACCTCGACGACCGTGACCCGTGCCGCCATCGCCATGATCGGGTTGAAATTGCGCTGAGAGCGGCGGAACCGCAGATTGCCGGCGGCATCGGCCTGATAGGCGCGGATCATCGCGAAGTCGAGCGGCAGGGCATGCTCCAGCAGATATTCGCGGCCGTTGAACATCCGCGTCTCGCGGCCCTCGGCGAGTTCAGTGCCGACCGCGGCCGGCGTGTAAAACGCCGGAATGCCGGCGCCGGCCGCGCGCATGCGCTCGGCCAATGTCCCTTGCGGCGTCAGTTCGGCCTCGATCAAGCCTTTCTCGACATATTCCGTCAGGATCAGCCGCTGCGAGGCGCGGGTCGGGGCGGTAAAGGCGCAGACCACCTTTTTGACCTGCCCGTTCTGGATCATTTGGCCCATATCGGGGGCCTCGGGCGGCAGGGTGGCGCCGCCGCGCGTCGAATTCGATACGCAGGTCAACCCCTTTGCGCCCTGCGCCGCCACCGCCCCATAGAGGTTGATCGGCACGCCGACCACCGCGAACCCGCCAAAGCCGATCGTCGCCCCGTCGGGGATGTCCCGCACCGCCTCGGTAAAGCTCGGAAATATCTTGCTTCTGGCGCTCATTCCCCAGCCTCTGCTTTTTCCCGGGGCCATCATGCGGCAGGCGCAACGGGTCGGCAACACCGGCAAATCGGATTGCGTCGGATGCCGTATCATGGAGGCGGCCTGGCTCTGCATCAGACCCAGGCCAATCAATTCAGTCTGGCTTAACGCGGGGAAAACCGCGAGACTGGCTGTGAACGCCCTCGCCACAAGGGACGCTGCAAAAAACCGCTTAAGCGCTTTTGGAGACGTCATGACAGCCGACAGCCACGCCCCTCCCCTCGTCCGCGCCAAAGCGTCACTGACGCGGGTCATCGTCGCCGCCTCGCTTGGCAATGCGCTCGAATGGTTCGATTTTCTGCTTTACGGCTATTTCGCGGTGACGATCGCAAAGGTGTTCTTCCCGACCGGCAACGAAACCGCATCGTTGCTGCTGAGTTTTGGCACGTTCAGCGTATCTTTTCTGGTGCGCCCCTTTGGCGCGATCCTAATCGGCTCTTATACCGATCGCGCCGGCCGCAAAGCCGGGCTCACCCTATCCATCCTGTTGATGGTCGTCGGCACAGCGATGACGGCGTTGACGCCGGGCTATGCGACGATCGGGCTCGCGGCACCGATCCTGATGCTGGTCGCGCGCCTGATGCAGGGGTTTTCGGTCGGCGGCGAGTTTGGCAGTGCGGTTACCTTTCTCGCTGAACAGACCAAATCGCGCAAAGGCTTTGTCGCGAGCTGGCAATGGGCCAGCACCGGGATCACGAACTTTCTGGCGTCGGGTTTCGGGCTGATCCTGGCAAGCACGCTGTCGCCGGCACAGCTCAACGGGTGGGGCTGGCGCATCCCATTCCTGTTCGGCCTCCTGGTCGCCCCCGCCGGTCTCTATATCCGCCGCCGGCTCGACGAGACGCCCGAATATGTCGAGATCAAGCCGACCCGCACGCCGGTGCGCGACATGCTGCGGCACAATCCGGTCGAGTTCATATTGGCGATGGGCGCCTCGGCGATCTCGAACAGCTCGGCCTATATCATCCTCTACATCCCGACCTATGCGGTTAAAGAGCTGCACTTGCCGCAGGCAACCGGATTTACCGCGACATTGGTCGGCGCCGTCATTCTCGGCATCTTTTCGCCCTTTGCCGGGCACCTCTCCGACAAGTTCGGGCGCAGCGGGCTGCTGCGGGGTACCGCCTGGCTGTTTTTGCTCTCGACCTATCCGGTGTTCTTTCTGATGGTGGCTTTCCCGTCGCTGGCAACCGCGATCTTTGCCGCCGGCTGGCTCAGCCTCGTCAAGGCCGGTTACAGCGGGGTATTGCCGTCGCAGCTGGCCGAGCTGTACCCGACATCCGTTCGGGGGATCGGCGTGTCGTTGAGCTTCGCCGTCGCGGTAACGATGTTTGGCGGGTTTACGCCGTTTGTTGCAACCTCGCTGATCGCAATAACTGGCAACAGGCTGTCGCCGAGCTTTTGGATCATGTTCACCGCGGCGCTCAGCATTATTGCACTCGTCTTCGTGCAGCGCCGCCGCTACCCGCGCGAATATTCGATCAGCCGGGAGGTCGGCAGCGTCCAGCAAAGCGCCAATTAGCCAACCGCGTCAGCGCAGATCCTGCCCGGCGGCGTCTCCGGCCAGAAAGATGTTCGGCTTCAGGAAGAACGACAGCACCAGCGCGCCATGGGGCGAGCGCGCCATATGCCGGTTTCCCTTGGGTCGCCACACGTAATCGCCGGCGCGCACCTCGCCCTCGTCATCAACGAGGCTGCCTTCAAGCACAAAGGTCTGCTCGATCTCGACATGCTCGTGGAGCGCCAGTTCGGCGCCGGGCTGCCAGCGGAACAGCGCGGTTAAGAGGCCGGTTTCGGGCTCCTCCATCAGCACCTTCATGTCGATGCCGGCGCACGGTGTGGGCTTCCACGGAAGGCCCTCGACTTCGACATAACGCGAGGCCAGCGGCCCCAGTCTGTCTGCATTTTTTAAGAAGGGTGTGGTGGCGGTCATCGTCGCTCCCCGGGGTCCTGATAAGAGTTGATCATAGCACAAGACCCGGTGGGCAATGCAGACGGAACCATTTCGATAGGTCGGCGCGCTTCCGCAAATGGTGTTTCCGTGGCGCCTCGGAACGTTAACGATACTTTGACGTTTTATCGATTTAGGCGCTCTGCCGGAACTCGCCCAATATAGCAGACGAGGACTTAAAGTAGCAGGCAAGGGACGAGATGCCGCGAACACAACAGTCGATGAGCCACGGAATCACCAAGCTGCTGATCGCCGCGGCGGCGGCTCTGGCGATCGGGTCGGCCCACCCGGCCGAAGCAAAGCCCGGCGAAGGGGGCGGCGCCGGCCACGGCGCTGGTGGCTGGCACGGCGCTGGTGGCTGGCACGGCGCTGGTGGCTGGCACGGAGCGGGTGGCTGGCACGGAGCCGGCGGTTGGCACGGGGCTGGCGGCTGGCATGGCGGTGGTTGGCACCGGGCCGGAGGCTGGCACGGCAGCAGCTGGCACGGGTCCGTCGCCTCGGCTGAAGTCTGGCATGGCGGATGGGACCGGTCGGGCTTCGTCGCCGGAGGCGGGGCGGATTGGTTCCACGCTTGGGGCTGGGGTGGCTGGGGCTGGGGTTGGGGCGCAGGCTTTTGGCCGTGGCCCGGTCTGCTGGTCGGTGCATCGTTCGGCGTCATCATCGCACCACCACTGATCATCGCACCGCCGCTGATCTACGCGGCGCCACCGCCAATCGTATTTGGACTGCCGGCAATAGCTCCGGCGCAGATCGTATCGGCCGCACCACCGGTGGTGGCTGCCGCTCCAGCGCCCGCGGTCCCACCACCGCCATCGACTGGTGCGCTGATAGGTGTGGCGGTGCCGCCTCCGATCGTGGTCCTGCCGCCGCCTACCGTTATCGCAGCAGTCGCGCCGCCACCGGTAATCTTTGCGCCCCCAGCCCTCGCTATCGTGATCACCCCTCCGGTCCTTGCGTTCGCAGCGATCGAACCCTTCTGGTGGGCGCCTGGCTTCATCGGTGGCGGCTGGCACGAAGTCGGATGGCGCGGCGGCGGCTGGCACGGAGTCGCCTGGCGCGGCGGTGGTTGGCATCACGAGGGAGACTTGCGCGGGAGAGCAACTTGGCGTGGCGGCGGCTGGAACGGGGCCGGCGGCTGGCATGGCGGCGCACACCCAGCTTGGCGCGGTGCTAGCTTTGGTGGTTGGCGCGAGGCGCGGCAGGGCCGCGGTTTTGGCGGCTGGCAGGGTCACGGCCGCTAACCAATTGAGGGTCGATATGTTCTCGCCATCAGTATCGTACGGCGTCGTCTTGGCGATTTTAATGGCGCCGGCCATCTGCTTTGCCCAGGCCGGGTCGACGGCGGCCGCGATCCCGCCCGCCCCGGCGGCCGCGCCTCCGACGGCGCCGCCTCCAACCGGGGCCGTCGCTCCAGCCACTGCGCCGTCGGCGCCGCTGGAAATGTCCGCCGCGACCAGAGCCGCCGTAGACCAGCGGATCCGCACGCTGCAATCGCAGCTCGGCATTACCGAGGCGCAAATGCCGCTGTGGTCTGCGTTCGCCCAGACGATGCGCGACAACGCGGCAAGCACCGATGCGCTCTTTGCCCGGCGCGCCGGCGACGTGTCAGAGATGAACGCGGTCGACAACATGCATTCGTACGCGCAGATCGCGCGCGCTTATGCCGACAACACCGAGCACCTCGCGACCGCCTTCGACAGCCTTTACGCGAGCCTGTCGGACATCCAGAAACGGGCCGCCGACACGCTGTTTCGACAGCCGGCGATCGCCGCCTCTAAGCGGCAGCCCCGTCGCTGACGCACTGACCGGTCTGGCAATCGGCTGTGGTCTCGGCGATGATGCAGCGGGATTTCTGGAGGAAACGATGGCAAAGGGCATCCTGATTGCGGCGATGGACTTCTCGGCGGCGCCCGAGGACGAGTTTCACGACTGGTACGATCTCGAACACGTGCCGGAACGGCTGGGGGTGCCGGGGTTCATCAACGCGGATCGCTGGATCGGCATCGAGAATCCGAAGGTCTCGATCGCGACGTATGACCTCGATAATGTCGGCGTCCTGCACAGCCCCGCCTATCTCGCGGTCGGCGGCGACAACGGCTCGCCCTGGACCAAGCGCACGGCCAAGTTCCGCAAGAGCATCCTGCGCTACGAGGGCGAGCAACTACTTCCGGGTGACCGCACTGCGCCGCCCAACGCCGCGGCGTTGATGATGATCGGGATGAACGTTGCCCCCGAGCACGAGCACGAATTCAACGAGTGGTACAATAGCGAGCACGTCCCGGCGTTGGGCTCTGTCCCGGGCGTCGTGTGTGCGCGCCGCTATCGCGGCACCGGCGGTACTCAGCGCTATGTAGCGCTCTATCACCTGGAGACGCCGGACGTCGTGCGCTCGGATGCATGGCGAAAAGCCGCCGACACCCCCTGGACACAGAAGCTGCGCCCGCATTTCCGCGACCACTTGCGCTTCGACTGCCGCCGCTACGTGCGCGCGGGCTAGCGCTTCTTTCTTTAATCGGAGTACCCGCCGGCAACCCTGGCGTGTGGGCGCCGGTTTCTTATCGAAGGCAGACTCTGCCCGCAGTTAACAGGTGGACTGGTCTGGGTGCGTCAAGCCGCAGATGATTTGGGCGTTGTGTTCGCTTGAGGTTTTATTCCAGGAGCTTTTGGCTAACTGAGCGCGGAACGCGGTGACCCTCAAGCTCCGCCTCGCCGGTCTTGACACCACGATACGGCCTCGGGTCCATCTCGGAACGGTGTCCAGTTTTCGGACCACTCCCGGCTTGCTCGCCGCGCAGTTCTTCCAAGCGTGCTCGGATTATCGCAAAATCGTCAGCTGCGTAGGGTTGGGTCATGGTTTCCTCCTGCTCTTGCGAGGCAATCGGAGTAGCCCCGACCGCCGCGGACAGCGAGAAGGGCGCGGCCCCATTCGGCCACGCCCTCGTCGTATGACGGAGGTTATCTCCGCCGCGCGGTCCCGCTTCGTTCGAGCTCCTGCTGGACATCCTGGCTCGACTTGCTCAGCCGGACCGTTTGCCCCTCCACCGAAGCGACCCAATCGAGCGGAACGAAATGATCCCTGCCGTCCGCCATGCCTTTCGGAGCGAACTTGATGCGCGAAGATCCGTCGACCCGTTCGACCGAGCCAAGTTGCTGCCCGTCAGAACCGACAATTTGCATGTGGTCCTTGATCTGCGAAGCCTGAATCATCGTAGTTCCTCCTAAGATTAGGACGATAGAGAGCTTAGATATCGCTTTATAGGCGAAGTGTAAGTATCAAGCTCTCTAACATGTCGATACCCTGTTGGAACTTTACAGGGCAGAGGAACGCTGAGCGTCGTTTGTGACGACAGTTTGACCATTATGGTTCAATTCGGTGACATCGACGCTGAAGCAAAAATTGCTGCAAACTCTTCATACAGCGCCGGTCCCACTCTAAATCCTTCACATCAGGAACACGCCCTTGCCGGTGGTCTGGGTGTCGAACAGGCGATAGGCCTCCTCGGCCTGGTCGAGCTTCCACTGATGGGTGAACAGGCGGTCGACATCGACTTTGCGATCGACGATGAACTGCGCGCACTCGGCCTGGCCGATCGACGAAAAGGTCCACGAGGCGACGATCGTCAGCTGCTTGCGCAGCATGTCGGGGCTGACGTCGATCGTCACGTTGTTGCGTTCGCCGACAAAGCACACCGTGCCCCACACCTTGGCGCTGCGCACCGCGGCGATCCGGCCCTCGGGCTGGCTCGACGTGTCGAGGGTGTAATCGGCGCCGCCATGGGTCAGATCCTTGATCGCGCCGATCGGGTCGTTCGAGCGCGGGTTGACGGTCTCCCAGGCGCCGAATTCCTTGGCCCGCTCCAGCCGCTCGGGGCTGACATCGAGTGCAATCACCCGCGCGCCCATCGCCGCGGCGAGCTGGGTCGCCGACAATCCCACCGGCCCCTGGCCGAACAACGCGATCGTGTCGTTGCCGGAGAGCTTCAGCCGGCGCAGCGCGCCATAGGCGGTGCCGGTGCCGCATGAGATCGCCGCCCCGGCGGTAAAAGACAGCTCGTCATGCAGCGGCACCATCGTAAAGGCCGGCACCTTCAGATAGCGCGCGTGCCCGCCATGTGCGTTGTTGCCGTAAACCAGGACCGGCTCCTCCTGGCACAGCTGCGACCAGCCGGAACGGCAATGATTGCAGACGGTGCAGCCCTTGTAGTGGTGCACCATGACCCGCTGGCCGACCTTGGCCTGCTTGTCGCTGACCCCCGGGCCGATTGCCGCGACGATGCCGCAGGGCTCGTGCCCGCCGATGACCGGATTGGGGTTAACCGGCAATCCGCCAATCGAGGCGCCGCCCGATTTCGGTCGCCGGTACTGGTGCAGGTCGCTGCCGCACATGCCAGACGCCTTCATTTCGACGACGACCTCACCCGGCCCCGGCATCGGGTCCGGGAATTCCATAAATTCGATCTCGCGATCGCCTGTGAAGACCACGCCGCGCATCGCTTCCTCCGCTAACTTGCTATCAAGCCGGATGCCCAACCTACGCCCTTTCGCCGTCGTCTGGTATCGTGGGTTAGGCACGGTCTGAGATCCGCCTCGGACGCGAGATATGTCGAATATCCCAACGGCAGCTGGAGGAAGCATGACCAGCGACGATGATGTCGCCTATGCCTCGGCGGTTGTGTTGATCGAGCGCTATCGCGCCGGCGCCTTATCGCCGGTCGAGACGACCAAAGTGCTGCTCGACCGCCTTGACAAGTTGCAGCCACAGCTCAACGCCTTCTGCGTCGTTGACCGGACCGGCGCATTGTCGGAAGCGCGCCAATCCGAGGAGCGCTGGCGACGCGGAGCGCCTATGGGGCCGCTCGACGGCGTGCCGGTGACGGTCAAGGATCTGATGTTGATGCGCGGGTTTCCGACCTTGCGCGGTTCGCACCTCGTCGATCGCGATCAGGACTGGTCTGAGGACGCGCCAGCGGTGGCACGGCTGCGCGAGGCCGGGGCGGTCATCCTGGGCAAGACGACCACCCCCGAATTCGGCTGGAAGGCATTGGGCGACAGCCCGCTGACGGGCGTCACCCGCAACCCGTGGGATTTGTCGCGCACCTCCGGGGGCAGCAGCGCCGGGGCCGCCGCAGCGGCCGCGGCCGGGATCGCGCCGTTGCATCTCGGCAGCGACGGCGCCGGATCAATCCGCACCCCGTCGGCATTTTGCGGGATCTTCGGGCTCAAACCGAGCTTTGGCCGGGTGCCGGCCTATCCGCTCTCCTCGCTCGGCCTGCTGGCGCATTTGGGGCCGATGACGCGAACTGTCGCCGATGCGGCAGTGTTGCTCGGTGTGCTCGGTCGCCCCGACCATCGAGATCCCTACGCGCTGCCGCCCGACGACCGCGATTGGCGCGATGGGCTCGACGGCGGCGTAAGGGGTTGGCATATCGCCTTCAGCCCAAACCTCGGCTACGCGCGGGTCGACGGCGAGATTGCCGCCGCGGTCGCCACCGCGGCGCGCCAGTTCGAAGCGCTTGGCGCGATCGTCGAGCAGGTCGACAAGATCTTCGAGTCGCCGCGGGATGCGCTGTTCACCTTGTGGGCGGCCGGCCTTGCCATCCTGATGCGAACATTTCCGGACGAGCACAAGGGATCGTCCGATCCGGGACTCCTGGCCACCGCGGCGGCAGGCGAGACATTGAGCGCAACCGCCTGGCTCGCCGCCGACCTCGTCCGCAACGCGCTCGGCCGGACGATGGGCGCCCTTCACCAGCGCTATGATGTGCTGCTGACTCCGACAATGCCGATCCCGGCATTGCCGGTCGGACAGGATCTGAACGATCCGGGAACCGAGCGTCACTGGATCGACTGGTCGCCGTTCAGCTATCCGTTCAACATGACCCGCCAGCCGGCGGCGAGCATACCGTGCGGGCTGACCGCTGCCGGATTGCCGATCGGCTTGCAGATCGTCGGCCCGCCCTATGCCGATGCGCGGGTCTTGCGCGCAGCACGGGCGTTTGAGGTGACCCAACCCGAACGCCGCCCGTCGCTTCTCTAGCGCCCAACCGGGCTGGCGCCGCAGCATCATGCTAGATTGCGCCGATGCCGAGCGACGTCATCGATCTGCGGGATTTCTACCTGACCGGCCTAGGGCAAGTCGCGCGCCGCATGATCCGCCGCGCGATCCGCCGCATTTGGCCCGATTTGCGCGGCATGCGGCTGCTCGGTATCGGCTATCCGACGCCGTTTCTGTCCGCTGTATCGGCCGAGACCGAACGCACCGTGGCGTTGATGCCGGCCTCGCAGGGCGTGCTGGGCTGGTCGCTCGACGGCCGCAACCTTGTCGCGCTGGCCGATGAGGGCGAATTACCCTTCGCCGATTATTCGATCGACCGGGTGCTGCTGGTGCACGCTCTCGAAACCAGTGAGCCCGCCGGACCGATGATGAAGGAGATCTGGCGGGTGCTGGCAGGCGGAGGCCGGCTGTTGATCGTCGCCCCCAATCGGCGCGGCATCTGGGCGCGGCTCGACCGCACGCCGTTCGGTTCCGGGCGCCCCTACACGATGTCGCAATTGTCGCACCTGCTGCGTGAGGAGATGTTCACCCCGGTCGAGACCGACGCCGCACTGTTCATCCCGCCGGCCGGCAGGCGAATGATCCTGCGCTCGGCCCCGGCCTGGGAGCGGATTGGCAAGCGCTGGTTCCCACGCTTCGCCGGAGTCGTGCTGATCGAGGCGACCAAGCAAATTTACGCCAAGCCGGCGGCCGCGCGCGCTTTCCGCCGGCTCGTCTACGCCCCGGCAACCCCGAGGCTGTCGCACCGCGAGGGATTGTAGACGGCACCCTATCCGGGCCGCCCCCCGGACAGAACAAAGACCCCCTGCTCAGCCAGCAGATTGGCGAGGCTGCCATGGGGGTGGAGCGCATAGGGCCGCCCGTGCCGGTCCAAGGTGACGCTGCGCTCGACGGTAACGCCGAGCTCGTCGCACAGCGCGGCAAAGTCGCGGATCGTGCAGAGGTGGATGTTCGGGGTTTCGTACCAGGGATGCGCGAGCAGGTGCGACATCGGCATCCGGCCGCGCAGCATCAGATGCAGGCGAATCCGCCAGAACCCGAAATTCGGGAACGAGACGATCGCGCGCCGGCCGATGCGAACCAGAGCCTCGAGCACCCGGCGCGGCTCCCGCGTCGCCTGCAGGGTCTGGCTCAGCACGACGACGTCGAAGGCATCGGTCGGATAGGCGTCGAGATCGCGGTCGGCGTCCCCCTGAATGACCGACAGGCCGTGGCCGACGCAGGAATTGACGCCAGACTGGCTCAGCTCGATGCCGCGGCCGTCTACCCTCTTGTGCCGCGCCAGATAGGCGAGCAGCGCGCCGTCGCCGCAGCCGATGTCGAGCACCCGCGCGCCGGGCTCGATCATCTCGGCGATCAGCCGCAAATCCTGGCGCAATTCGCCGGCCGCCGCCGCTTCGGCGGCCGGCCGCGCTGCAGTCCCGTCCAGGCTCAGAGACGCCGCCATCGCTCCGCCATTACCGCTGGCCCGGCACCACTAGCGAGTCAGGCCGCGATGCTCGGCGCACCCGTTCAAAAAGCCGCGCAAGGTCTCGAACAGTTCGGGTTCGTGCAGCAGAAAGGCGTCATGGCCGTTTTCGGTCGCGATCTCGACAAAGCTGACATTGGCCGCAACTGCGTTCAGCGCATGGACCAGCTCGCGGCTCTCGGAGGTCGGGAACAGCCAATCGCTGGTGAACGAGATCACGCAAAAGCGTGAGCGCGTGCCCGTGAAGGCGCTCGGCAGAGAGCCACCTTGCTCGGCTGCAAGATCGAAATAATCCATCGCCCGGGTGATGTAGAGATAGGAATTGGCATCGAACCGGTCGACAAAAGTGCTGCCTTGATGCCGTAGATAGCTCTCAACCTGAAAATCGGCGTCGAAGCCGTAAGTAACCGCACGGCGGTCTTGCAAATTACGTCCGAACTTGTGGTGCAGCGCCGTTTCGGAAAGATAGGTGATGTGGGCCGCCATCCGGGCGACGGCGAGGCCGCGTGCGGGTTTGCGACCGAGGCTCAGATAGCGCCCGCCGCACCAATCCGGATCGGCGATGATCGCCTGGCGTCCGACCTCGTGAAAAGCGATGTTCTGCGCCGAATGGCGCGACGCGGCAGCGATCGGCACCGCGGCAAAGACGCGTTCGGGATAGCTCGCCGCCCATTGCAATACTTGCATGCCGCCCATCGAGCCGCCAATCACGCAGAACAGGCTATCGATGCCGAGATGATCGAGCAGCAGTTTCTGCGCGCGCACCATGTCGCGAATGGTGATCACCGGAAACGACAACGCCCAGGGTTCGCCGGTCGCAGGATCGATATCCTGCGGTCCGGTCGTCCCCATGCAACCACCCAGCACATTGGCGCAGATCAGGAAATAGCGGTCGGTGTCGAGCACCCCGCCGGGGCCGATCAGGGTCTCCCACCAGCCGGGCTTGCCGGTGATCGGGTGCGGGTCGGCAGCGTACTGGTCGCCGGTCAGCGCATGGCAGACGAGGATCGCGTTCGACCGATCGGGATTGAGGGCGCCGTAGGTCTGGTATGCGATCGTAAACGGGCCGAAGTCGATCCCGCAATCGAGCCGCAGCGGGTCGCTCACGAGCAACCTGTAGCCGGGCCAATCCTGGTCCGAACGCGAACGCGGGCGGGGCGATGTTATGGTCGGCACAAGATTTCTCAGCAACCCGGTTGCGAGGCAGCCGGTCCGCATTCGAGGCGGGCCATTTGCGGTTGTCGATTCGGGGGCGTTAGCTAGGGAGCGGAGATAGGGCCTGTCAACGTTTTCTTTGATTTCGCTCAACCGGGCTTCTACTACTACCGCCCCCCGACCATGAACGAGACCATGTCCCTCATCCCGTCTGATCTCGCAGATTTGCGCCGGCATATCGACGAGATCGACGACCGGCTGCACGATTTGCTGATCGAGCGGGCCGCGATCGTCGGCAGGGTCGCGGCCAGCAAGAAGGACGGCGATGTGGCCTTCTACCAGCCCGCGCGCGAGGCCGAGATTCTTCGCCGGCTCGCGGCGCGGCACCACGGCGCGCTGCCGTTTGCGAGCGTCGTGCGAATCTGGCGCGAGATGCTGGCGGCGACTGTCCGAATCGAGACGCCCTTCGCTGTCGCAGTGTTAGCCTCGGCCGAAGGGCAGGGTTTCTGGGATCTCGCTCGCGACCATTTCGGCAGCCTTACGCCGATGTCGGCCTACCGCTCGATCGGCCAGGTAATCCGTGCTGTGACCAAGGGGCAAGCCTCAGTGGGCGTTTTACCGATGCCGCAAGAGGGCGACTCGGACCCATGGTGGCGGCATCTACTGTCGGAGGACGACAATGCCCCCAGGGTCATCGCCCGCCTGCCGTTCGGCGCGCGCGGCAACGCGCGCAGCGACGGCGCCGACGCGCTGGCGATCGGCCCAGGCAAACAGCTGGAGACCGGCGCCGACCGCACGTTCTTCGTCGCCGAGTTCGGCGACCGACATCAGCCGGGCGCGGTTTCTCGGAATGCTGTCGTCGCTGGATCTTGTATGCACATTCTTCGCCTCTTGGGAGCACGCCGAAGGTGCTGTCAATCTGGTCGAGATCGACGGCTTTGTGCTGCCTTCCGATCCCCGTCTTACCGCCTTCCGTGCGCGGCTTGGGAAGGCGCTTTATCGCCTGCTGCCGTTGGGCGGTTATGCCGTTCCGCTCCCCGAGGCGCGGCTCGCGCCCGGCTCAGGGAAAGGCTGAACCTTGATGGCTTCCACCAACGGCCCGGTCCCGCGCCCGGGGATCCTCGACATCGCCCCCTATGTCGGCGGCGAGGCCACCATCACTGGGGTCGAACGGCCGATCCGGCTCGCCTCAAACGAAAGCGCACTTGGACCGAGCCCAAAGGCGATGGCCGCCTTTCGGGCACTCGCCCCGGAGATCCATCGCTATCCCGAAGGCAGTGCCGAAGCATTACGCGAGGCGATCGGCCGGCGTCACGGTCTCGATCCGGCGCGAATTGTCTGCGGCGCCGGCTCGGACGAGCTGATCGCGCTGTTGTTGCGCTGCTATGCCGGGTTCGGCGACGAGGTCCTCTACAGCCGCCACGGGTTTCTGATGTACCCGATCGGCGCGCAGTCGGTTGGCGCGACGCCGGTCGCCGCCCCTGAGCGGTCCTTGACCGCCGATGTCGATGCCCTCCTGGACCGCGTCACCCCGCGCACCCGGTTGGTTTTTATCGCCAATCCGAACAACCCGACTGGCACCTATCTCGGCGCGGAGGAATTGGCTCGGCTGCATGCCGGATTGCCGTCCTCGGTCGTGTTGGCGATCGACGCCGCCTATGCCGAATTCGTCAACCGTAATGATTACGAAGCCGGGGCTGCGCTGGTCGACCGCGCCGACAATGTCGTCATGCTGCGCACCTTTTCGAAGATTTATGCGCTAGCCGGGCTGCGCCTCGGCTGGGGTTATTTTCCGCCAACTATTGCCGACGTACTCAATCGCGTGCGCGGGCCATTCAACGTATCGACGCCGGCGGTTGCAGCAGGCATCGCAGCGGTCGAGGACACGGTTTCCCTAGACCGGGCCCGCGCCCACAACGACCGATGGCTGCCGTGGTTTTCAAAGCGACTCGCCGCACTCGGGCTGCCGCTAACGCCAAGCGTCGGCAATTTCGTGCTGCCGCGGTTTCCTGACGAGCCCGGCCGCAACGCCGAAGCGGCCTTCGCTTTTTTGCAATCCCGCGGCATCCTAACCCGCAAGATGGGCGGCTACGGGCTGCCTCAATATCTGAGAATAACCATCGGCACCCGCGAGGAGATGGAAAAAGTGGCGGTCGGCACTCGGCGAATTCATGGGTACGCGATGAGCGAGAAACTGTTCGACCGGGTGGCGCTGATTGGGATTGGGCTGATCGGTTCGTCGCTCGCCAGGGTCCTGCGCCGCGACTACCCCGGCACGACCATTGTCGCCTGCGCGCGCCGCGCCGAAACCTTGGCAGCGGTCGAGCGCCTCGAACTTGCGGACGAGACGACGCAAGACCCGGTGGAAGCGGTAGCGGACGCAGATCTGGTGGTAATAGCGACCCCGATTTCCGCCTATGCGGAAATCGGGCGGCGGATCGGTCCGGCGCTGAAGCAGGGCGCCATTCTGACCGATGTCGGCTCGGTCAAGGAAGCGGTAATCCGTGACCTCGGCCCGCATGTTCCGCCGGGCGTCCATTTTGTGCCCGGTCATCCTGTGGCGGGCACCGAACATTCCGGTCCGGAATCAGGCTTTGCCGAGCTGTTTCGCGACCGCTGGTGTGTCCTGATCCCGCTGCCCGAGACCAACCTCGATGCAGTGACAAAGGTCGGCCGGATGTGGGAGCAGGCCGGCATGCGCGTCGTCACGATGAACGCCGCGCATCACGACCGGGTGCTGGCGATGACCTCGCATCTGCCGCATCTGATCGCCTATACGATCGTCGGCACCGCGACCAACCTCGAGGAGAGCCTCAAATCCGAGGTCATCGCGTTCTCGGCCAGCGGCTTTCGCGACTTCACCCGCATCGCCGCCTCCGACCCCGTCATGTGGCGCGATATTTTTTTGAACAATCGCGAGGCCGTGCTCGAGATCCTGCAGCGTTTCAGCGAGGATCTGACCGCATTGCAGCGTGCGATCCGCTGGGGCGAGGGCGATACCCTGCAGGAGCTTTTCACCCGCACGCGGGCAATCCGCCGCTCGATCATCGAGGCGAAGCAAGCGTAGGAAGCGACTTCGGTACGCGCGCGCCGCGCCTGATTTCTTCCCAGCGACAACTTAGATGCGGTCGTTCCTGATCTCTGCGATCTGCGCGGCAGCTCTCTTCACCATCGAGGCGTCGCCGGCGGTGGCGGCCCCACCCGTTGTGGTGGCATCGAAGATCGACACCGAGGGAGCACTGCTGGGCAATATGATCCTGTCCGTACTGGCGGCTCGGGGTATCCCGGTGCGCAACCGGCTGCAGCTCGGGCCGACCAACATTGTGCGCGCCGCAATTCTCGCCGGGCAGATCGACATCTATCCCGAATACACCGGAAACGGCTCACTGTTCTTTCATATGGAAAACGACCCGGTGTGGAAAAACCGGGAGCGCGGCTATGCTGAGGTCGCCGAGACTCGACCGGGAGCGCAATCACCTCGTTTGGCTTGCCCCGGCGCCGGCCAACAACACCTGGGTCATCGCAATGCGCAAAGATCTGGCCCGGCGCGAGCATCTGGCGACCATGAGCGATTTCGCCCGATACGTTAATGGCGGCGGTGACATCAAGCTCGCTGCCTCGGCCGAGTTCGTCGAAAGTCCTTCGGCCTTGCCAGCGTTCGAGGCGAGTTATGGTTTTCGCCTGACCGACCGGCAATTGCTGACTCTGTCGGGCGGCAACACTTCCGCCACCTTGCGCGCCGCCGCGGAGGGCATGTCCGGGGTAAACGCCGCGATGGCCTACGGCACCGACGGCGCCATCGCCGCCCTCGGCCTCGTCGCGCTCGATGACGACAAGCGGGCGCAGATCGTCTACGCGCCGGCCCCGGTCATCCGCGAAGCGGTGCTCGAGCAATCTCCGCAGATCGCCAGCCTGCTCGACCCGGTCTTCGCCAGCTTGACCCTCGCGACGTTGCAGCGGCTAAACGCGGAGATCGCCATCGACGGTAAGGATGCCGGCGCCGTCGCGGTGTCTTATCTGAAGTCGAAACATTTTCTGCCGTGACCTCGCCCGCCGGTCCGGCCACACAGCGCCCTTCCCTTCCCTTCCCGATCATCGTCCGCAACCAGGTGCTGTTGGTGTTGGCGATCATTGCGGCGGTCGCGGCATTGACATCGGGGTTTGTCGTATTGGCGCCAAACCGGTTGATCTCCGGGCGGCCGATTGCGCTGTGGTCCGCCGTTGGCGGCGGCTGGACTATCGGGTTCGCGGTGCTGGGCGCGCTGCTTCTGGCCGCTTCGCTGTCCCCGCCGACGAGGACGCTGCACGTCGGCGTGGCGCTGATCGCCGGGCTGCTGTTGCTGCTGACATTGGCCGCGGCGGGACATGCCGCGGGGGCGCTCGCCGCGGGCGCCGGCCCGGCGGCGCGGATCTCGCTCGGCGGGGCGTTCTGGCTGATCGCCAGCTGCGCCGCACTTGCCATCGTCGACGCGTTGCAGCGCCTCGGCGCCGGTCCCGCCGGACGGGTGCTGGCCGTCGTCGCGATCGGTGGCGGCATCGCGGTTTTGGCGGTGGCCGGGGTTTTTGACGAGTTGTCGATCGTGCGCGAATACGCGGGTCGCCGCCAGCTCTTCGCCGAGGCGCTGTTGCGTCACGTCGCCCTGGTCGCCGGATCGGTCGGACCGGCGCTGGCGATCGGCTTTCCGCTGGGGATCGCCGCGGTCCGGGTTCCGCGTGTGCAAGGGCTGCTGTTCGCGGTGCTCAACATGTTGCAGACGATCCCATCGATCGCGCTCTTTGGGCTTCTGATCGTGCCGCTTTCCGCGCTGGCGACAGCCGTTCCGCGGCTCGCCGCACTCGGCGTTGGCGGCATCGGCCCGGCGCCGGCAGTCGTCGCGCTGGTGCTCTACGCACTCCTGCCGATCGTGCGCAATACCGCGGCGGGGCTCGCCGGCGTCGACCGGGCCGTCATCGACGCTGCGCGCGGGATGGGGCTGACCAGGCATCAGCTTTTTTGGCAAATCGAGCTGCCGCTGGCGCTGCCGGTATTGCTGGCCGGGCTACGCATCGTCGTCGTACAGACGATCGGACTCGCGGTCGTCGCTGCCTTGATCGGCGCCGGCGGGCTCGGCACCTTTGTTTTCGAAGGGCTCGGCCAGTATGCGCTCGATTTGGTGTTGCTCGGCGCGTTGCCGGCGATCTTCCTGGCGCTCGCCGCCGATTTTGTGCTGCAAACCCTTGCCGCCATGCGGCCTCGTCTGATGCCCGGATGATCGAACTCGACCACGTCACCAAGCGCTACGACGGCCGCGCCGGTCGTCGACGATTTGTCGCTCGATATCCCGGCCGGCGCGTTCTGCGTATTGCTCGGCTCCTCCGGCTGCGGCAAGTCGACGACGTTGCGCATGATCAACCGGCTGGTCGCGGCCGATGGCGGCACGATCCGGGTCGGCGGCGAGGACGTGACGCGGATTCCGGCCGAAGTGCTGCGGCGGCGCATCGGTTATGCGATCCAGTCGACCGGTCTCTTTCCGCATTGGAGTGTCGAGGACAACATCGCCACCGTCCCGCGCCTGCTCAAATGGCCGGAAGCCCGGGTCGGTGCGCGAGTGAGCGAGCTTCTGGAGCTGTTTCGGCTTGATCCCGGCAGCTACCGCAGCAAATTCCCGCACCAGCTATCGGGCGGCGAGCAGCAACGCGTCGGGGTAGCCCGCGCGCTCGCCGCAGATCCCGAGCTGCTGCTGATGGACGAACCTTTTGCCGCGGTCGACCCGATCACCCGCGACGCGCTGCAAGCCGAACTGGCGCGGATCCACCGGGCGACGCAAAAGACGATCGTCTTCGTGACCCACGACATAGAGGAGGCGCTGCGATTGGCGACCTCCATCGCGATCATGGACAAGGGCCGCATCGTCCAGCTTGGCGCCCCACTCGACCTTCTCGAACATCCGGCGAGCGAGTTCGTCAGCGATTTCATCGGCCGCCAGGGTCTCGGTCTGAAACTGCTTTCGGTGCGAACGGTCGGCGACCGCGTGCGCCTTGGCGAGAGCGCCGAGGGCGAACCGCTGCCGGTCACTGCCCTGCTGCGCGACGCTCTCTCGGCGATGACCGCACGTCGCATCGAGCGCGTACCGGTCGCCGATGCCGAGGGCCGCGCGGTCGGGGTCATCACCCTGTCGGACCTGGTGCGGTGAACCTCGCACGCAGCGGCAGGTTCCTGGCGAGCCCGATCTTTTGGGTCGGACTGCTGTTTGCCGCGCTGTTGTTGCGGATGGAATCGTTGCGGCCGCTCTTGCGCTGGGCTTTTCCCGGGGTCGAGCCGGTCGTCTACGACCGTGCCAGCTTCGTCGAGCTGTTTTTGTCGCATCTAGAGCTGGTTGTGGCGGCGAGCCTTGCCGCCACCGCTGCCGGCGTGTCGCTCGCGGTCTTCGTCACCCGACCGGCCGGCCGCGACTTTCACACGATGGTCGATGCACTCGCAGCGATCGGACAGACCTTTCCGCCGGTCGCAGTGCTGGCGATCGCGGTGCCGCTGATCGGCTTTGGCGCCCGGCCGACCGTCATCGCGCTGTTTATCTACGGCCTGCTACCGATCATTGAAAATGCGGTCGCCGGGCTTGGAAGGCGTGCCGCAAGCCGTGCGCGAAGCTGCGGAGGGCATGGGCCTGTCACCGTGGCAGCGGCTGCGTACGGTGGAGCTACCCCTGGCCGCGCCGGTCATCCTGGCGGGGATCCGGGTCTCGGTCACGATCGCCATCGGCACCGCGACGATCGGGTCGACGGTCGGCGCATTGACCTTAGGCACGCCGATTTTCGACGGCTTGGTCGCCGACAAGCTGCCCTTCGTCATCGAAGGTGCTGTGCTCGTCGCCCTGTTCGCGATTCTGACCGATATGCTGTTCGCCCGCCTCGATCTCTGGCTAGCGCCGCAGAGCCGGATAAGTGCGGGACGCGCCGGACTACGTGCTCCCGGGCGCCATCGTCCGCGCCGCCAGCGCGGTCATGACCAGCGACAGCCCAACAAACACCATGTTGATGCCGACAAGCAATCCGATTGCCCAGGCGGCCGAACTTGGCCAGCCGTCCCAGATCAGATAGGCGAGCAACAGATCGACAAGGCCGCTGAGCAATACCCAGCCCCAGCTCGGCAGATGGCGGCGGTGCTCGATCGCCAGAAAGATCGCGGCGATCCCCTCGATGATAAAGAACACGATCAGCCAGATCGTCAGGGTCAGCGCGCCGGCAATCGGCCGGATAATCAGGATGAGGCCAAGCAAGATCGCCAGCACGGCGATCAATAATGACCAGGCGAAGCCGGGCATCGCTCGATGCTGCAGCACCGATATCGTGCGGAAGATTCCGCCGATAAAAAACAGCCAGCCGATTAAGAGGGTTATCGCCAGGGTCGCGACTTCCGGTACGGCGATCGCCAGCAGCCCGAGGACCATCATCACGATGCCTTCGGCGAGGAACAGTTTCCAATGGGCATGGATTGCCGCGGCCAGCCGACTTTGGATCCCATCGAGACCGGAGAGGGCCTGGTTGCTCATCCTGGTTCACCTGCGAGTGGTTGAGCGGGTTAACTGGGCGAACAGCGCGCTCGCTCCGCTCAGCTATCGTTGCCGGCCGCCCGCGCCGCAGCCCTGGTCATCAGGTCGATCCGTTGCCGATCGGACCTGGCGTTGGCGTCGACCGCGCTGCTCCCAACCACAGCAAATACCACAAATCCGCCTTTACGGCGCGGGGCGATAAAATATTCTGCGGCGCGCTCCTCGTTTGACTCGGTACACGACAAGACGGCGCTTAGCACCATGTCGCCGTTGACGTTCGTGCTTGCTCGTGCCGAGGCGAAATTTCCGTGGCACATCCGCGGGTCGACGGCAATCAGATCGGAAGCGATGCCGATGCCGCTGACATCGGGACCCGGGGCGATGATTTTGACCGCGCCGGCAGCATCATCGGAGCGCCACACGGCGGTGAAGCTGGCAAGCGCCGCCGGCTTGTCGGTAACGATGAGGCGCGCATTCGGCAGCTGCGCCGTCGTAAAAAAATCCTGCGCCAGCCTGACCTCCTCGAGATCGGACCTGGCGGCGGGCGGTCCCGCCTCGGTGGTCGGCGCCGCCGGCGAAATCGCCGGCGCGGGCGTGGTGACCGGCGGTTTCGGCATATCGAGCGCCAACGAAGCCGATGAAGCCGCGACTGGGGGTGCTGCAGCGGATGGTGGCGGTATTTTTGGCGCCTGGGATTCGGTGCTGGCCGGCGATAGGGCCGTGGTCTCCAGCGGCGCTACCTTGGGATCTACCCCTGGTGTGGGGGTTGTAGCGGTCGAGAGTGCGGCCGCGGTGGTGGTCGTTGGCGCAGTCGGCGCAGTCGCCTGGAGTGCGAGCGATTTCTGCACGCAAGTTTTCAATTCGGCCGTCACCGCGGGTGTGCCGCTCAACTGAAAAAAGAAGGATCGCCCCTCGGCGACCAGAACGAGCTCCGCGCTGCGGCCGAGCCTATCGATCAGCCGGGGGTCGCTCGGCAACGGGACGAGCACGATCAGCCGGCTGGGAACCGTAGCGGTCATAGCCAGGCGGGGTCCTCCGTCGAATCGCAGCTCGACCGGCATCTTCGCGTTTGGAACAAACGACCATCGTGGATTGATGAACCCGAGCCACCAACGATGGTCGCCGGTGACCAGGATGAACATGTTGATCCCGCTGTCGTAGGCAACGCCGGCGGAACAATGGGTAAAATCGCCGGTGCGGTCGTCGGTGTAGGCGCCGCCGGTCCAAAGGCCTGCTTGAAAAGCACGAATTGGCCCGGCTGCGTTCGCCGAGTTGCCCCACAACACCGATGCCACGGCGACGATCGCCGCGATACGAGCGAAAGACATCGCACCTCCTTCGGTCTTTCGCAAAACTATCACATTTTCGCGAGTATGACCCTTTTTGGGGATGGTTAATGGGGTCGGGCGCCAGTTCGCGGATCCCGCGCCGTATCACGGCGATCCTGCGCAGCCCTTAATGCGAGAACAATTTGGATGGGAATTTCATGGAGTTGGCGGTGTTGACGACCGAGAAGGACGTCCGAGAGAGCCTGGACGCCCGTATGTCCTGGAGGAACAGATGAGGCATACAATTCTCATGGCCGGTATTTCCATGCTGGCAATTAGCGGCTCGGCCCTCGCCGCAAGCCCAATCCCGCCGGATAGCGCCGATCCTGGAGCGCCGAACGACCAGCTCGCGCAAGTTCAGGTGCAGGTGCCGGCCGCGCAACCATCGCCGTCGGCTACCATCGTCACCACGCCCGGCTCACAACCATCTGCTGTGATCACCACGCCTGGCTCACAAGCATCTACGGTGACGACCACGCCGAGTGCGAATCCAGCATCGACGACCGTCGTCGTCGCACCGACAGCGCCCCCGCCGCCACAGGCCGAAAACCCGCCCCCGCCGCCTGGCCCCAGCTATGTCTGGTCCCAAGGGCACTGGTGGTGGGACGGCACGCAATACGTATGGAAGCCCGGCAGCTATGTCGTGCCGCCAACAACGGTCGCGCGCTGGACCCCGGGATATTGGCAACAGGGTCCCAACGGCTGGGTTTGGATCGACGGCAGCTGGAACTAAGCCGCCGAGGACAGGTTCACACGGCCGGCCGGGTCCGGATTTCTTCCGGAACCTTTCGGGGGAGGAATTGGCCGTCTTTGAGATCGCCGGAGAAGGCGCCGACCTCGACCACGGTCTTGCCGCGCAGCATGACGAGTGACGGCCACGCGGCGAGGTCGCGGTCTTCCCACGGGCTGTAGTCGGCCTCGTGCATTTCGGCGGCACGCACGATGTGGCGGCGGCGTGGGTCGAGCACGACGATATCGGCGTCGGACCCGACCGCCAGCGCCCCTTTACGCGGATAAAGTCCCATGATCTTGGCAGCGTTGGCCGAGACCAGGCCGACGAAATCAGTGAGGCCGTAGCCACGCTTTTCGACTGTCTCGGTGTAGATCAGCGACACCCGCGGCTCGACGCCGGCATTGCCGCCGGTGGTGTCGTCGATGCGCCGCCCCTGCAATTTGATCCGCAGCGGACAGCAGATCTCGTCGGTGGCGACAGTCTGGATCGCGCCGTGATCGGTCGCCGCCCACAACGCTTGCTGATCCGCTGGAAATTTCAGTGACGGATAGGTATGGTAGATTTGCCCGTTCGGCCGTTTATAGTCATCGGAATTATACATTAGATACTGGTGCAAGGTCTCGCCGTAGATCGGCACGCCCTTGGCCCGCGCTGTGGCGATTGCAGCGACACCGGTCGCGGCTGAGGTGTGCATCATATAGAGGGCGGCACCCTCGATATTGGCCGCGAGCCGGATTACCCGGTTGAACGCCAGATCCTCTGACAGGGTGTTGTGCACCTCGGCCATGTTTTCGAAGCCGGTCCGGTCCTCGCGGATCAGCTTCTCGTACATGTGCATGACGAGGTCGTTGTCTTCGGCGTGAATGGCGGCGATGCCGCCGGCCTGCGCGAGGACTTTCAGCACTTCCCAGATGTCGCCGAAATCGACCATCCGGCCCTTGCGGCTTGGGGTAATATCGGTCGTGAAGATCTTGACGCTTGGGTGCCCGGCCTGGACCGCCTCGGCTAGCTGCGGCAGCAACTCGTGCGGCAGCTTGCCCTGCACCATCGTGTGAAACGCATAGTCACAGTGGCAATCGCCGGCCCATTCCTTCTGCCGCCGCTCGATCGCCTGCTGTACGGTGTCGCCATCGCCGACCAGCGCGAAATCGAGGATCGTGGTTGTGCCGCCATGGAGCGCCGCCTGGCTGACCCGCGCCGGCCCATCGGTCATCTGATGCTGGGTGGTGCCCGGAACTACGATCGGCCAGCGGCAATGGACATGCGGATCGATCCCGCCGGGAATGACGATCTGCCCCGCGGCGTCAACCGTACGGCCCGCGCCGATGGCGGCGAGGCTCCCCGGCGCGCCGATCGCGGCGATCTTGCCGCTCTGAACCCCGATATCGGCCGGCTTCCGCTCCGGTCGGGAGAACAGCGAGACCGTTGGCGACAATAATATCGAACAACAGCGCCTCCTGCGATGGCCATCCGCACCCCTCTTCACCGGAGGCGGAGCCGAGAAATCTTAGCCCCGAATTGGTTGACTGGCAAAGCTCAGCCGGAAATGGAAGCCGTTGGCAGCGGATTGCCTTGGGCATCAGTTACCCACCCGGTCAACTCGGTCCATTCCCAAGATCCGTCCTGGGAGGCGGGCGCGTCCGGCACAAAGCGAAGCTCGAAGATCGCCCCGTTGCTGTCGCCGAGATAAAGCTGGATCGACGACCCGTGTACCGGGTCGAAATACCAGACATTGCCTTGTAAAATCTCGGCCACCTGCGGAAGCTGGCCGCTGTTCCCCACACCCGTCGCTTGTGCGCTGAGATTGTTCCATTGCCAGCTGTTGGGAGCGGCATCGTAGCGAAAGAGCTCGGCGACTTCGCCGTTTCCGGTCAGGTAGAACCAGTGGATAGTCTGGGGTGTCGTGCGTCGCTCCCAGGCGAGCCCGCAAATCGGGATGGCTGCTGCCTGTTGATCGGGCGCTGTCGCGTGCGCATCCCACGACGGATCATCGGCCGGCTGCCATTTGCCCTCGCCGAAGCGAAGCTCGTGGATCTCGCCGCTACTGCCGCGATACCCAACGTGCAGCGAGCCGTTCCACACGAACGCCGCCGGCTTTCCCTCGGGCGTGGCGCTGTCACCGGTCGCCTCGCTGACATTGGTCAAGGTCCATTGCCCGCCGTAGCGCAGCCCGTAGATTTTGCCGTCGCTGCCGCGGTAGAAAACGTGCCCCGCTGGTCCGGCGGGATCATCGTCCCAGACGAGCGCGCAGGGATCGCTCGCCGGCTTTTGCGCCTGTGGAAAGGCGCTTGTCAGGTTGTTGTTGGCCCAATGCTGTTGGTTCAAGCCGGCTCCCCACAATTCGTGGATGTCGCCGTCGACGCCTACATAAAAGACATGCAATTCTGGGCCACCTGACGGGCCGTTCTCCAAGTGAAATCCCGCTGGATCGCCGGCGGCAGCCGTGACACCCGGCATCTGCGCTAAATCGCGCCATTGCCAAGCCGTGTTGTCCGGGGGTGGGGCCTGGGCCGAAGAGACCGGCCATTGAGCCCCTGACAATAGGGTGATGTCGCCCGGTTCCGACCGGTATGCGACGGCTTGGGTGTAAGGGAGATAGCCGGGCTGCCGCAGACCCCAGGCGAACCAACACGGTGCGCCTACAGCGGTTGGCGGCGCGCCGGCGGAGCCATCAAAGGCGCTGGCGACCTGGGTAAGGTTGGTCCACCCCCAACGGGCTCCCTCCGTGGCCTGTCTGAACGGACCATAGCTGTATGGGGCGGCCGGGTTGTACCACGCCTCGATGAGCTCGCCGCTGGCGGCGCAATAGACCACATTCCTGTTGTCGCCATAGAACACGACCGATTCCGGATCGACCTCGAATGCGATGCGCCACGGCGCCGACCCGGGGTCGATGGTATTGGGTGGCAGACCGCCATTCTGGATCAGCTCTTGGGTCCATTGCGCATTCGCCTGCAGCAGCCACAGTTTCCAGCTGAGCGCGGTGACGTCGCCTGGATATGGATACGGCGGGTTTTGAATCGGGTTCTGGAGATTGTAGGTGACGTTAATTCCCCAGGAATGGCCATCGCTGGTCTGATTCTGCGTGGTGCGTGAATAGGAAGCGCCGACCAGCAATTCGCCCATCGTGTTTACTCCGATGCCAAAGAGGCTGACCCCTGCACCCCAGCTGATGCCGGCATAGGCGCTGGCGTTCATGTGCCACCCCGACTCGGTGAAACTATTATCAATCGTGTTAAAATTCGTAATAATTTCGCTGTTTGTGGACCACGCAAACTGGAGATTTGAACTCTTCGAGGTTCCATCCTGGAACGCGACCGCATTCGCCGCTATGACATCGTCAAAATAATTGGTGCCTGGATATCCCAGCTGCTGCATGCGGGCGTTCCAGCCGTCGCGGGTATAGGACCAGATGTTGCCGGGGGTGTTGACATAGGCATTGAACGCTTGCGTCTCCTGGCCGGTATATTCGATCCATATCGCGGTCATTTGCGGCGCATTGCTTGCCTGCGTGTAGGTGGTCGCGTCAAGCGAGAGGTCGTAAAACGTGTATTCGTCGCGATGATATTCGACAGTGGCGGCAAAGAGCGCACCCTCGGGCACCAGGTGCTTCGCCGTCATTTCGACATTGGTGTCCGCGATCAATTGCATGCCGAGCTGGGTGGCCGACGAGCCGCCGGTTGCTCCGGAAGTACCCTCCTTAAAAGAGATGTTCCACGCCGGCCCGGCCCCCTGGGTAGATTTGCCCGAAGACATGACGCCAGCCGACCAGCTCCAGTTCGTGCTGTATTTCTCGCCGGTCACCTGGGTCGTGCCATAAGTAATCGACTCGATGTTTTGGGTGTTGCAAGACGACTGCCGACTGGCCACATTGACCGCCGGCATCGGCAGCGGCGAGTCGACTAGACCGGTCAGGATCAGCTTTTGCTGCCCCTGAGGAACCACCGGTGGAGCAAACGGCATCTGATAGGCGTCGGCGATTTCGACGGCTTTGCCGAAGCTAGAAAACATGAGATTAATATGCTGGTTGTTGTCGTTGTTCGGGTTGTATAGTGGAAAGATAACGAATTCGTAGACCTGCTGGACCGTCTGGGTTTTGCCGGCCGTTGTTGTCGAGATCTGCGGATCGCCGATCACAAAGGCCGGGACGGGAGCCATCTGTGTCGGGGTGTTTTCCTCATACAGCAATGTCGGTGGTCCGAACGAGTTCCGCATAAAGCCGTCGCTGCCGATCGTGTCGGTAGCGAGGACGCGCACGGTGATAGCCTCGCCGTTGCTGCCATCGGTGTAATAGGCGCGAACGCGCCCACCCGGATCGCGCCGAATGTCGACGCCCGCCGCCACCTTCGTCCACTGCTCGGTTAACCAGCTCTGAAAGGGGTAGATGTTGGGGCTGGGCGACCATTGATCGAACGGCAAAATGTTCATCATGTGCAGAACAACGGCGGTTCCGGTTGAGCTGTTGAAAAAGCTGACGATCCAATAGATGGCGGGCGCGGTCGGACTCGGCGGGGTTCCGGCGGTCGTGAACCAATCCATGCTGATTTGATTGCCGAGTTGTCCCGGCGACGGGAAGTTGGCGAAATCGGCAAAGGTGTTCGACCAATGGCTGGTCACATTTAAGCTCGCCGGGTTATCCTGCGGCAGAACAGGCCAGTTTGTGGTGTCGTAAACCAGGAACCGCACGCCCAATTCAGGCCCGCTGTTGAAAGAGCCGATGAGATAGTCCCCCCAGGCCATCACTGCGAAATTCCCGCGAACATTGAGCGAACTGCCATCCGGATCGATAAGCTGGACGGGCTGGCTCCACGCGGTCGGGCCCGAGCCGGGAACGAGCTGCGTCGCCCAAACGCTGCCGCTCGGCTGGTTGGGCTTTTCATTGTCTTGAACCCAGACAAAGTACAAATTCCCGCCGGCAACAGCCGCCCCTGTTTGCCGATTGGTGGCAGCGCTGTATTGAACGGGTTGCGTAAAATTGGCGGTCTGGTCGAGGATATTCTGTGCCCAGTAGGTCTGCTCGACACTCGGGTCTTCATTCGGGTCGAGCGTATTCGCGCCGAGTTTTCTGGAAAGGATCCAGATCTCCGAGGCATGGCCGTTGCCCATGTAGAAGAGCGTACCGTCGAAAGACACGGCGGCGCCCGGCTCTTGCTGCTCTCCTTTATTGGGATCAAGTACTTGTGAATAACTCTGCATATTACCCCCTTTTTCGGGCAACTTGCACATCTCGTCAGGCATAGGCCGGGCCAATCGGGGGTGACGTTGCCACCCCCCCAATCCTCCCGTGCGATATCAGTGTATTGATGCTTCCGCTGCATTGGCGTCGGCAGCGCTGGGTTGCGATATTCCCCGAAGCGCTCTGTTGCGGACCGATGTAATCAGCCTAGCCGCCGCTCAGGCGACGCGGTAGCGGTCGATCGTCGCCTGGTTGAATTTGAGCCCGAGGCCGGGCGCGGTCGGCATTACCAGCTCACCGTTTTGCTGCTCTGGGACTTCTTCGAACAGCGGCGCCAGCCAGGGCATGTATTCGACCGTCAGCCCGTTCGGGATCGCCCCGATCAGATGGACGTGAACCTCCGGGACCAGGTGGCTGACGACCGGCAGGTTGAAGGCCTCGGCCATGCCGGCAACCTTGAGCCATTGCGTGATGCCGCCGACCCGCACCAGATCGATCATCACGACATCGACCGAGCGGGCCTCGACCATATGACGGAACGGCACGATGCCCCAGACATATTCGCCGCCGGCGACCGGGGTCGACAGCGCGGCCGTGACGCGGGCGAGGCCGGCGAAATCGTCGGCGGTGGTCACGTCCTCGAGCCAGAACAGTCCGACCCCGGCATCCTCGACCCGCTTACCGATATCGATCGCCTGTTCCGGGCGCCAGCGTTGATTGATGTCGCACATCAGCTTGACGTCGGGGCCGATCGCCTCGCGCACCCGGCGCATGCGCTCGACCTCTTTCGCTGGCGTGGTCTCGCCGGGCAATGCCATTTGCGTCTTCATCTCGCGCCAGCCGCGGTCCTTGAGCGTCGCCGCCGCCTGCACCACCCGGTCGAGAGTGAGGCCGCGCATCAACGCGCCGCTGGCATAGGTCGGCACCCGATCCCGCGCACCGCCGAGCAACTTCCACAATGGCAGGTTCATGGACTTGGCGCGCAAATCCCACAACGCCGTGTCGAGCGCGGAGTGAGCCAAGTTGAAGATACCGCCCGGCCCGGCCGAGCCCGACGCCGCCCGTAGTTTGGCGGTGACTGCCTCGACCCGCACCGGGTCCTCGCCGACGCATAGCGCGCCAAGCTCCTCGACCGCGCTTTTGAGAGTGCCGGTCAGCGCGCCGCCGAAATATGTCGCCCCGACCCCGACCGCGCCATCGTCCGTCTGGACTTCAAGGGTGACGATCGGACGCTTGCCGTTCGGGTTTTCCGCGGCGCCGGCGAGAGGCTCGTCGGCCGGGAGCGCCACGATATTGGCGTGGATGCCAGTAACTTTCATCGGATCAAGCCTTTCGCCCAAAAACCGGCTCGCGACGAAACGAGTTGTCCAAATAAGCCATCGTCGCCCCGCCTGCCTTCAGCCCATGGGCTCGATGGGACGTCCAGGGGGCCATAGCAACAAATCGCGAAGATTACTTGGGAAAATCCGCGATTGTATTACCCCCTCGTTCGCAGGAACGACGAAGTTTCGCTGGCGAGCTGATTTCGCAAGAAATGATGGCCGCCGCTTATCTAATCCGCGGCCTCTTTAACCTTGGCGGGGAGTGGCTCGGCCCCTGCCCAGCCGTGCTCGGCGATGTCGAACAGGATACCCTCCGGGCCGAAGAACTTCTTCTCGAAATAGCCGGCCTGATGCCCGCCTTGGCCCTGATCGATGTAGTGCTTGGCGCCGAGGCCTTCGAGCTTCTTCGAGAACTCGTCGACGTCCTCGACCAGCACCCCGAAATGGTGGATGCCGCGATAGTCCATGCCCTTTCCGAGCTGGTCGGTCTTGAATTTGAGGATCGCCATGTTGAGCGTGCCGTCGCTCAGGAACACGCCATCGGCGAGCACGCCGTTGGGCCGGCCGACTTCCTCGAAATCAAACGCTTTCTTGTAGAATTCGGCCATCGCTTCGGGGTCTTCGGCGGCAATGGCGATATGGCGCAATTTGGGCATGAGCGACCTCCTGATTGCTGATGACGCCACCCTATCACGACCCCCAACTCATTTCGAAGCGCCGTGTGGGATAGAAGATAAAACCCGCGCCATGCTTTTGCCGACCCGACTTAGCGCTTCATCCCACGGAAACAGGCCAAAGCGGTCGAATTCGGGCAACAGCGTGCCGTCGGGCAGCGCAAACCGCGAGGTGCAGATCAGGCGCTTAGGATCCGGCAAAACCGGCGGGGCCCATGCGAACAGCGCCAAATCCTTGCCGCGCAGATAAGCATGCACCCCGAGCGCTGTAAGCTCGCCCGGCGCAACCGTGAGCCCGGTCTCCTCGTGCAGTTCGCGCGCGGCGGCGGTGGCGAAATCCTCGCCGGCCTCGGCCTCGCCCTTGGGGATGTCCCAGCGCGGCGAGCGGGTGGCGTGTCCGAGCAGAATGCGCTCCCCGTCGCCGACGATGACCCCACAGCTCGTCTTCACCGCGCTCACGGATGGCTCCAGCCACCTGACGCACCTGTGTAGAAACCGCTGTTTTTGGCATCGTCCGAATTATTGCCGCTGTTGCCGTTGACGCACCCGGCGATCAGCAGCAGGCCCATGAGAGCGAACCACACCGCGATCTTCATCCTCAAACGCTTTCCCATCTCCAATCCGTTTCTCCGATAGTATGCCATGCTTGGCAACGCAGGAGACAGGAAGTGGCTGTTGAGACGCGCTCCTACCGGCCGCTCGCCATCGGGCGGCGTGGCGCCGTCGCGGCGAACCATCCGCTAGCTGCCCAGGCCGGCCTCTTGGCATTGCGGGCCGGCGGCAACGCGGTGGATGCGGCGGTGGCGACGGCAATGACCCTCGCTGTGGTCGAGCCGATGATGTCGGGGCTCGGCGGCGATGGCTTCTATCACGTCTACCAGCAGGCAACCGGGCGAGCGGTCGTGTTCAACGGCACCGGCCCCGCCCCCGCTGCTGGGACCCCCGAGCGCTATGCCGGCGGCATTCCCCGGATCGGGCCGCTGTCTATCTCAGTTCCCGGCACCGTTGCCGGGCTCGACCTGATGCACCGAAGGTTTGGCCGGCTGCCATGGCGCGACCTGTTTGCCGAGGCGATCGGCTTCGCCCGCGACGGGTTTGCCGCCACCCGCGCCTACAGCCATTTCGCTGCGGAAAGCCAGGCGACCCTGTCGATCGACCCGCGAACCACGGCGATCTTTCTAGCCGATGGCAGGGCGCCGCCCCTCGGCGCCGTGATCATCCAGCCCGACCTCGCCCGTACTCTCGAAGAGATCGCGGCCGATGGGGCTGAGACCTTCTATCGCGGCAGGTTAGCCAGGCGGCTTGCGGCCGGTCTCGACGCGGCCGGAAGCCTAGTCCGTGCGGGTGACCTCGAAGCCTTCACGGCGGAGGAGCAGGCGCCGATCGCGATCGATTATCGCGGCTACACCGTGCTCGAAGCGCCACCAAACTCGACCGGTTTCGTTTTGCTCGAAGAGCTGAAGATCCTCGAGCATTTCGATCTGACGGGGATGGGCCTGTTGTCCGCGGATGCGGTCCACGTCATGGTCGAAGCAAAAAAGCTGGCCTTTGCCGACCGTGAGCGCTGGGGCGCCGATCCCCACTCGCTCGACCCGCCCTTCGCGGAGCTGCTGTCCGCCGGGTACGCCGCCGGGCTCGCCGCACGGATCGATATGCGCCGCGCCGCGCCGACCGGCGGCGCGCACGAGGCGGTGGCGGGCGACACGACATATTTCTGCACAGCCGACAGCGAGGGAAATGCGGTATCGGGGGTTCAGAGCATCAACAGCGGCTTCGGTTCCGGCATCATCGCCGGCGATACCGGCATCCTGCTAAACAACCGGATGGCCTATTGGCACCTCGAACCGGGACATCCAAACCGGCTCGCCCCCGGGCGGCGGGTACGCCATACGATGAACCCGCCGATCGTGCTCAAGGACGGCGCATTATGGTGCGTCTTCGGCACCCCCGGCGCCGACAATCAGGTGCAGGTCAATCTGCAGGTATTGACGGCGATGACCGATTTCGGGTCGGACCCGCAGCAGGCGGCCGAGATGCCGCGCTGGAGCTCGAACGTACCCGGCCAATACGCCAACTGGCCGCATGACGGCGAGGATGCCCTGACGATCGAGCAGCGCTTTCCGGCGGCGGTGCGGAACGATCTCGTGCGCCGCGGCCATCCGGTTCATGTCGTCGGCGACCTCGACGGGCCGTGCAGCGTCGAGATCATTCGCCGCGACCCGGCGACCGGCATGCTGCTCGCCGGTTCCGATCCGCGCCGCGACGGCTGGGCGCTGGCGTGGTGAGGGGGCGCCATATGAAAATCCGCGACATCGAGGTTTTTCAGGTCGCCTGGGCACCGGCGGACAAGCCGGAGCAGCGCAGCGCCTGGGTTCGAATCCGATGCGATGACGGGTTCATCGGCATCGGCGAGGCGTCGCCGATGCAAGGCGGGCTCACCTCGCTCGGCATCGTCGCCCGCAATCTGGCGCCGCGACTGATCGGCGCGGACCCGCTCGACCATGCGGTGCTGCTCGATTCTCTGCTGCACGAATTCGTCAAACTCGGGCCGGAAGGCGCCCTGACCGGCGCGCTGGCCGCGCTCGACATCGCGCTGTGGGATTTGAAGGGAAAGCTTTTCGGCCAGCCGATCTACAAGCTGCTCGGCGGCGCCTGGCGCACAGCCTTGCCGTTCTACGCCTCGATCGGCGGCAATGGCGAGCGTACCGTCGACGAGGTTCTCCGCGTCGTCGAGGCGCGGATGAAGGACCAGCCCTCGGCGGTCAAGATCCGCTTCGATGCCGACCGCACCAAGCCCGACAACGACATTCCCGGCGACATCGCCAAGGCGCGCGCGGTGCGGCAGTTGGTCGGCGACGGTTTTCCGTTGGCCTTCGACGCGAACAATGGCTACTCGGTCGGCGGTGCGGTCCGCGTCGGGCGGGCGCTCGAAGAACTGGGCTATTGGTGGTTCGAAGAGCCGGTCCAGCATTACCATGTGAAAGCCATGGGCGAGGTAGCGCGCCGGCTCGACATCACCGTCTCGGCCGGTGAGCAGACCTATACATTGTCGGGTTTAGCGGATTTGATCGACGCCGGGGTCCGCATGGTCCAGCCCGACATCGTCAAGATGGGCGGCATCACCGGGCTGATGCGCTGCGCGGCGCTCGCCCAGGCGCATGGCATCGAACTGGTCCCGCACCAGACGCAGCCGATGATTGGCCACATGGCCAGTCTGCATCTGACGGCAAGCCAATTGCAGGCAACCAAGCCGTGCGAGCTCAACGATCCCTCGCCACGGCAGCATGCGGTGTTCGAAAACCCGCCAAAGCCGGTCGACGGCCTCTTCCGTTTGTCGGATGAACCGGGCCTCGGTCTGCAGATCAACGAGACGGAACTCGCAAAGCGGCGCGTACCGATCGGATGATCCGACTCTCACTGATCGGCGGCCCGTGCAGACGGTGGCCGAGATAGAGTGGCAGGACCAATGCCGGGCGCCCGTCATGCAGCACCGTGGCCGGCGCCAGGGTGTCGATCGAATCGAAAAGCTTGCCAAAGCGGGCGGCGATTGCCGCCGGGGAAGTACCCGGCGCAACGATCAGGACATCCGCGCCGGCGTAGTCGCGAACCGGCGCGACAATCCCGTATTCCCGTGGATCGCTGCCGAGGCAGATAACCGGCGCCCGGCCACCTAAGGCATAATCGATCTTTCCGGCATCGAGCCACCGCGTCGCCGCGACCACCGTCCTCGACCGATCGAGCAGGCCGCGTTCGGCAAGCTCTTGGCGCAGCGAAGTCCAGTCTACCGCGGCCAGAGCGGGGTCCTTGCCGAGGCGGAAATCCCCGATCGCCGATGGCAGCCAGTCGAACCGAACCTCGCTGCCGACGAACGCGACACCGACGGCGATAACAACTGCGGTTGCGGCAAGCCACCGTCGGCTCCACTGGCCACGGGCGATCGCGTCGCCGAGCAGCGGCAGCAGCATCAGGTAGCCGGGCGCCGCCCAGTGAAACAGCACGCGGCCCCACAACGAGATCAGCGTGAAGAAGATGATCGGCGGCACCGCCAAGCATAGGAGAAGCCAGCGCCTTTTGTCGGCCGGTCCGCGGCGCAGTGCATTGATCCCGCACACGATCAGCGGCAACCAGATCCACGGCAATAGGAATAAGGCGCCGCCGGCAAGCGTCAAAACCGGCCCCAGCGGGTTGAAGCGACCCTCCGCCCGGCCGCCCTGGAACAGAAACGACACCCAGCCGTGCCGCGCGTTCCAGATCAGGACCGGCGTGAACACCACCAGTGCGGCGAGACCGGCGGCATAGGGATGCGGTCGCAACAGCCAGCGGCGGCTTTCCCGCTCGGTCAACAGAAAACCGATTGCGCCGAGGATCGTCAGACAGGCCGAATATTTGGAGGACAGCGCCAGACCTGCGCAGATGCCGGCGCCCAGCCACCAGCCCCAGGCCGCCCTTCCCTCTGCGGGCAACGCCGCGATCAGGCAAAGGGTCGCCCCGAGCAAGGCGGCGAATAGCGGGCCATCGGGCAGCACCCAGGTACCGGCGGTGACGCCGATGACCGGGCACAAATTCGCCAGCACCGCCGCCCAGAGCCCCGCCCGTGTGCCGAACAGCGCCGCCGTGATGCGGTACATCAGCCATGTCGTCAGCGCGAACAGCGCGATGAAGGGCAAGCGAACGACGATCGGACTGTCGCTGCCGGAGAGGTGCGCCGCCGCCCAGGCCAGCCACCAGGCTATCGGCGGATGATCGAAATACCCAAGCCGAAGCTGACGCCCGGCCGCCACCATATAGCTCTCGTCGATCCCGAGACCGAGAGCGGCAGCGAACAGCAACCGAGCCAGGAACGTTGCTAGTATTAACAGGGTGACGCCACCCGCCGGCGTCTTCACCCAAGTGACGACGGCGCGCATGTTCTGAGAAAAATAAGAGCACGAAACAAGGTCGAGCAACGCGGCCATTTACCGCCAAACACACATCGCGAGGTTCCAGAACCGTTGCAGGAGCAATACGCAATTCGGGCGAAGTCGCCCTGCCCGGCCGTGATTGCTTCGCTTTCGCTCGCAATGACGGCTAAGGATAGTCATTGCGAGGAGCCGACAGGCAACGAAGCAATCCCGGCGGGAATGGGGTGCTTTCCGTGGGCGTCTATATCTGGGCCCCACTACCGCGGGCGAAAATATTCCTCGTAGGGGGTGTCGTTCTTGATCAGCAGGCCGCCATCGACGGTCAATGCCACGCCGGTGATCATCCGCGCGGCATCACCCGCCAGGAACAGGATCGGGTCGGCGATGTCCTCGGGTTCGCACATGCGCCCCAGCGGAATCTTGCGCGCGCGCTCAGCCTTGCTCTCCGCGGTCGGCATCGCACCGCCAAACGCTGTGGCCGTCGCGCCGGGGCAGACGGCGTTGACCCGGATATGATCGGGCGCAAGTTCGTAGGCGGCATGGCGGGTCAACCCTAACAGCCCCGCCTTCGACGCCGAATAATTCGCGGTCCCGCCAAACGAAATCCGCTGCCCGGCGATCGAGGCGATATTGACGATCGCGCCGCCGCCGCGCGCACGCATATGGGGCAATACCGCCCGGATGCCGTTGAACGCGCCGGTCAGGTTGACGGCGATGACCCGGTCCCAATCCTCCGCGCCCATCTCGCCGATCATGCGGCGCACGGTCACGCCGGCACCGTTGACAAGAATGTCGATACCGCCCGCGGCCTCAGTGATACCCGCGGCAAGACGGGCGAAGCCCTTGCGATCGCTGACGTCGAGCCCATATGCCTCGGCCTTGCCGTTGCGTCCGGTGATCTCGGCGGCAACCCGTTCGGCGGCCGCCGCATCGCGATCGAAGACAACCACCCGCGCTCCGGCCGCGGCGAAGGCACGGCACGTGGCAGCACCGATCCCATTCCCTCCGCCCGTGACCAGAGCGACCTTTCCGGAAAAATCTTCGGCCATTTTCGTCACCTCCGTTCATCCCAGTTCGTCGAGCAGCGCCTTCGCCTCTTTCAAATCGGCGGTGTCGAACCCTTCGGTGAACCATCCGTAAACCGGGGCGAGAAGATTGCGCGCTTCCGCCCTCCGGCCCTGTTCGCCCCAAAACCGGGCGAGGCTCGTCGCGGCGCGTAACTCATAGCCTTTCGCCTGTTGCTTTCGCGCGACGCGCAGCGCCGTCTCGAGAGCGCTTTGCCCTTCTTCAATCCGGTTGAGGCCGCACAGCGCGATGCCTTCGAAGCGAAGCAGTTCCGCCTGCCACTGGCCGTGGCCCGTCTTCTCCACGCTAACCAGCCCTTCTCTCGCCGCGGCAAGAGCCGCGTCATGCTCACCCTGCCGCGTCAAGGCGTCGGCCAACCTGGCCAAGCCGTAGCTTTTCAGTCGCGTTGAACCGTTCCGGCCCGCAAGACCCTCGTGTAAATGGGCGACAGCCTCCCCGAGCGCTCCCTGCGCCGTCAGGGCGACGCCGCGCAATAGCTGCGGCTCCAGCACGAAGCCGAGCCGTTGCTCGGCGGCGAGCGCCTCGGCCGCCGCGAGCCGTTGCAGCGCCAATTCCGGCTCGCCGCGATCGAGATGAAGCATCGAGTTGTACTGCAAGGCGATCGCGGAACTGAACGGATGGGCGATCCGCTCGGCCAATGCCAATGCTTCGCTGCCGAGCGCCAGGCCCTGTTCGGGGTACCCGAGCAGCCAATGGACCTGCGCACCTAAGTAGCAGGCACACGCTCCGGGGTCGTGCCCGCCATAGCGCAGGTGGTGAAGGCGGTGCCGCTCGGGATCATAGAGCCGACGCCCCGCCTCGCCATGCTCCCGCGCGGCGGTCAATTCGCCGGCGAACAAACAGGTTGCCCAGGCGCTGTGGTGCGCCTGCAGACGCAATCCCTCGTCCGCGTTGTCTGCCGCCGTTAGTTGCTGCAGCCTGTTCGACAGTCTGCGGCAGTCGAGGATCATGCCGGCGCCGTTGGCCGATTGCCAGAGGCCGTTAACTGCCATGAACAATTGGCGCGGGTCGCTTCGTTGCTCGGCCAGCTCCTCGGCGCGCGTATAGGCCTCGGCTGCCTCGGCGGCGACGAACCCTTTGGTCGCGAACAACGACGGGCCTCGGGCCAATTGCAGCTCGATCTCCCATCCGTCCCGAATCGGACCTTCGGGTAGTGCCGCGAGCGCCGCAAGACCCCGCTCGCAATGGCGGATCGCTTCTAGATGGGCGAAGCGCGCCGCGGCGTGCTGCCCCGCCTTCAGCCATTGCTCGACCGCGCGCTCCGTGTTGCCGGCCGCTGTCAGATGATGGGCGAGCAACTCAGGTTGGCGCTCGACGAGATCGGCGAAGTTTTGCTCCAGCACGGCCGCGACGCGGGCATGCAATTCCTGCCGTCTTCCGCGCAATAAGGTCGAGTAGGCGGCGTCCTGCACCAGCGCGTGCTTGAACAGGTACGAGGCGTGCGGAGCGATGCCGCGACAAAACAGGAGCCCGGCTTCGCCGAGCTGATCTAATCCGGCTTGCAATTCCCGCTCATCACGCTGCGCCACCGGCTCGATCAGTTCATAGGCAAACTCGCGGCCGAGCACCGCGCCGATCTGCGCAATCTCCTTGGCCGCCGGCCCGAGCCGGTCGAGCCGCGCCAACAGCGAGGCCTGCAAGGTCGCCGGCACCGACAGCGCGGCAACAGATGCCGCGCCCAGCAGCATAGCAACCCGGTCGCCCTGCGCGGCGCTTTCCAACACCGCCTTGGTCAGCTCCTCGACAAACAGCGGCACCCCGTCGGTGCGCTCGACGATTTCGGCGACGATGTCGGCGGTGAGCGCGGCATTGCCGGCCAGCTTCTGCACCAATGCCACGCCGGCACGCTCGCCAAGGCGATTGAGTGCGAAGCTCGTGACATGGGCACGGCCACCCCAGGGCGGCTGAAATTCGGGACGAAAGGTGACCGCCAGCAACACCGGCAGATGCCGTACCCGATCAACGGCCAGGTCGAGCAATTCGCGCGAGGTCGGATCGATCCAATGGGCGTCCTCGAACACCATCAGCATTGGCCGCTGCCGCGCCTCGGCTTCGAGATGGTTGAGCAATACCTCGAACAATTTCTCGCGTTTGCGCTGCGGGCTGAGGATCAGGTTTGCGGCGGAACTCGGCAATGACAAGAGCTCGCTCAACAGCGTGATATCGTCGTCATCCCGCGTGCCCGGGGCCAGCAATGCCCGGAGTTTGTCGAGCTTGGCTTCGACCGTGTCGTCGCGGACAAATTCGGCGGCGCGTTCGAGCTGGGTGATGAACGGATGAAGCGCGCTGTCCTGGTGGTGCGGCGAGCAGAAATACCGCAAGCGGGTATGCGGCTCGCTTCCGATATGCTCGGAGAGCGCCGCCGTCAGCCGCGACTTGCCAATGCCCGGCTCGCCGGAGATCAGCACCACGCATCCTTCGCCGCTCTTCGCCTGTTGCCAGCGGCGGACGAGCAGCTCGATTTCCTCATCGCGGCCGACGAGCGGTGTCTCCCCCGAGCGCAAGGCCTCGAAGCGGCTTACCACCCCGCTCTCGCCCAAGACCCGCCAGGCGGGTTGCGGTTCGGCAAACCCGGCCAGTGCCTGCGGCCCGAGATCGGCCAGGTCGAACAGCCCGCCGATCTGCCGGCGGGTCGCTTCGCCGACGACCAGTGTGTTCGGCAGGGCTAGCGCCTGCAGCCGAGCGGCAAGGTTCGGCGTCTCCCCGACGACCCCGCGCTCCTGTGCGGCCCCCTCGCCAATCATGTCGCCGACCACGGCGAGCCCGGTGGCGATGCCGAGCCGCACGCGCAAATCTTCTCGCGCCGGCAAGCGGCCGACAGTCTCAATCACCGCAAGGCCGGCGCGCACCGCTCGCTCGGCATTGTCCTCATGCGCTCGCGGATAGCCGAAGTAGATCAAGACACCGTCGCCCATGTACTTGGCGACAAAACCGTCAAACCCGGCGACGGCCTCGGCGACCGCTTGGTGGTAGCCGCCGATCAACTCCCGCAGATCCTCCGGGTCGTGACGGGTCGACAGCGCCGTCGAGCCGACCAGATCGCAAAACATCACGGTAAGCTGTCGACGCTCGGCTTCAGCCGCCACCCTTCCCTCCCCCGCGAGCGGGGAAGAGCTAGGGAGGGAGTTGCTGGCGACGGGCGCCTCCGCGCCGAGCGTGGCGATGGCGTCGAGCAGCCGCCGGCGATGCCCGACCAGAGTGACGCCGAGATCCTTCAAGTCTTCGGCCGTCAGGTTCGGCAATACCGCTACATCGATCTCGTTCGTGCGGAAGGCCGGCTCGTACTGCTCGAGCCCGAGCCCCCGCAGCCATTCCGCGACATCCATTGCCGAAACGCGTCAGTGGTTGGGACGACCATAGTGTCTTACGCTTTCTCCGGGATAGCCACAGAGGAAATCCCGAGCCACGCAATTGGCACGCGCGTTGCGTACATGTGATGAAGCCGCAGACTACAGGAGGGGCTGATGACCCGTGACCAACTGACTCGCAAGATCCTCGCCGCCAAACGCGCGAAGGGCCTGACCTGGAAGACGATCGTCGCCGAAATCGGCGGCGGCACGGCGGTCTATCTGACCGCGGCGTTGATGGGGCAGATGAAGCTCCAGCCCGAACAGGCCGAGCGTGCGGCGAATTTACTGGGCCTCAACACCGAAGAGCAGAGCCTGCTGCAGGAGATCCCTTATCGCGGCTCATTGCCGACCCCGGTGCCGACCGACCCGTTGATCTACCGCTTTTACGAGCTGGTGCAGGTCTACGGCACAACCTGGAAGGAATTGATCCAGGAGGAATTCGGCGACGGCATCATGAGCGCGATCGACTTCGACATGGCAATCGAGCGTCAGCCCGACCCCAAGGGCGATCGTGTCAAGCTGACTCTGAGCGGCAAGTTCCTGCCATACAAAGAGTACTGAGTACCCGGAACGCATACCCAACTGAAATTGAGATCGCTGTGGCCGGGCTTGACCCGGCCATCCACGTCTTTGCTCCGCCGGCTCGAGCACGCGGATCCCCCGCCATCACGCCTGCCGGCCCGTCAGCGCAACTGGTCGAGCGCGAGGTTGAGTGCCAGGACGTTGACCCGCTTCTCGCCGAGAATGCCGAGAACCCGGTCGTGGGTTTGCTCGTCGACGAGCGCGCGTAGCTTGTCGGGATCGATGTGCCGCGCTTTGGCGACGCGCGGCACCTGGAACAGGGCGGCCGCCGGGGTGATGTCGGGGTCGAGACCGCTTGCCGAAGTGGTCACCAGATCGACCGGGATCGGCGTCGACGGGTTCTCCTTGGCGAGCTTGGCGGCGTCGCCCTTGACCCGGTCAACGAGTGCCTGGTTGGTCGGCCCGAGGTTTGAGCCGCCCGAATTGTCGGCGGCATAGGGTACGGAAATCGTCTTGGTCGGGTCCTTTGGATCGGGCTCGGTCGTCGCCGACGGGCGGGGGTGGAAATACTTGTCGGACGCGAAGTTCTGGCCGATCAGCGAGGAGCCGATCACCTTGCCGTCCTTCTCGATCAGGCTGCCATTGGCCTGATGCGGAAAGATCAGTTGCGCGAGCCCGGTTATGCCGAGCGGATAGACAAGGCCGGTTATGACGGTCATGACGACGATCATCATTATCGCGGGACGAATTTGCCGCAGCATGGGTAGGTTCCTCAGGCAAGGCTAATGGCGGTGACGGCGAGGTCGATCAGCTTGATGCCGACGAACGGTATGATCAGCCCACCGACCCCGTAGATCAGCAGGTTGCGGCGCAGCAGATTGGCCGCGCCTGTCGGGCGATATTGCACGCCTCTGAGCGCCAGCGGGATCAGCGCCACGATGATCAGCGCGTTGAAGATGATTGCCGCAAGGATCGCACTCTCGGGGCTATGCAGGCGCATGATGTTAAGCACCCCGAGCTGCGGATAAAACGCCGCGAACATTGCCGGGATGATTGCGAAGTATTTGGCCACGTCGTTGGCGATCGAGAACGTGGTCAACGCGCCGCGGGTGATCAGCAGCTGCTTGCCGATCGCGACGATCTCGATCAGCTTTGTCGGGTCGCTGTCGAGATCGACCATGTTGCCGGCCTCGCGCGCCGCCATTGTGCCGGTATTCATCGCCACGCCGACATCCGATTGCGCCAATGCCGGCGCGTCGTTGGTGCCGTCGCCGCACATCGCGACGAGCTTGCCCTTGGCCTGCTCCTCGCGGATCAGCGCGAGCTTGTTCTCGGGCGTCGCCTGGGCAAGGAAATCGTCGACCCCCGATTCGGCTGCGATCGCCGCGGCGGTCAGCGGATTGTCGCCGGTGATCATGACCGTGCGGATGCCCATCCGGCGCAATTCGGCAAAGCGCTCGCGGATGCCGCCTTTGACAATGTCTTTGAGGTGAACGACTCCCAAGAGCCGCTGGTCCTTGGCGACGGCAAGCGGCGTGCCGCCCTCCTTGGAGATGCGCTCGGCGATCAGGGTGGTCTGGCGCACCGCATCGGAGACCGGCGCCGCGCGCAGGGCCGCCTGCGCGCCCGCGACAGCATTGCGCCATACCGGGCCAGAGCTGCCGCCTTCGGCATACGCAATAATCGAGTCGACCGCTCCCTTGCGGATCGAAACGCCGTCGACATCGATACCGCTCATCCGGGTTTGCGCCGAAAACGGCACGAAACGGGCGTCGAGCGGCGCCATTTCGCGCCCGCGCAGGCCGTATTTCTCCTTGGCGAGCACGACGATCGAGCGGCCCTCCGGGGTCTCGTCCGATAGCGAAGCGAATTGCGCCGCATCGGCCAGTTCGGCCTCGTCGACCCCGGGCAATGCCAGAAATTCCGTCGCCTGCCGGTTGCCGAGAGTAATCGTGCCGGTCTTGTCGAGCAGCAGGGTGTCGACATCGCCCGCGGCCTCGACCGCGCGGCCCGACATCGCCAGCACGTTGAAGCGCACCAGACGGTCCATGCCGGCGATGCCGATAGCCGACAGCAGCGCGCCGATCGTCGTCGGTATTAGGCAGACAAACAGCGCGATCAGCACGACGACCGACACCGCCCCCCCGGCATACGCCGCAAAGCTCGGGATCGTCACGGTGGCGAAGACGAAGATCAGGGTCATGCCGGCGAGCAGGATATTCAGCGCGATCTCGTTCGGCGTCTTCTGCCGCACCGCCCCCTCGACCAGCGCGATCATGCGATCGAGAAAGGTCGAGCCCTGCGCCGCCGTGATCCGCACCTTGAGCCAGTCAGAGGTCACCCGGGTGCCGCCGGTGACCGCCGAGCGGTCGCCGCCGCTCTCGCGGATGACCGGCGCCGACTCGCCGGTGATCGCAGACTCGTCGACCGAGGCAACGCCCTCGATGACTTCGCCATCGCTCGGGATCAGATCGCCGGTCTCGACCAGCACCAGGTCGCCCTGCTTGAGCGCCGCCGCGTCGACCAGATTGAACGCGCGCGACTGGGCCGCCTCGATGCGCTTTGCCTTGGTCTCGGTCCGGGTGCGGCGCAGGGTGTCGGCCTGGGCCTTGCCGCGTCCTTCCGCCACGGCTTCGGCGAAATTGGCGAACAACACCGTGAACCACAGCCAAATGGTGATCTGGCCGGAAAACAGCGCGCTGCTGCCGACGACCTTGCCGCCGCCAACGAAAAGATCGCGCAGGAAGAACACAGTCGTCAGCACCGAGACGATCTCGACGCAGAACATGACCGGGTTCTTGACCAGGGTGCGCGGGTCGAGTTTGCGGAACGAGTCCCAAATCGCCGGCACGATCAGCGACCGGTCGAATAACGCCATCGGCCGCCGATCGCGCTTATACAGCCCGCTCGGCGGAATGCCGATGATGGGGGAAAGATCGGTCATCGTGATATTCCTCGGGATTGCAGCGGCTCACGGGCTGGTAAAGAGCTTGCCCTGGTTCATCGCGACCTGCTCCGTAACCGGCCCCAGCGAGATCGCCGGGAAATAGGTCAGAC
The DNA here is from genome assembly GCA_963774345.1 of uncultured Alphaproteobacteria bacterium. Lineage (GTDB taxonomy): Bacteria > Pseudomonadota > Alphaproteobacteria > ATCC43930 > CGMCC-115725 > AP-15. The sequence goes on along the minus strand of CAVZFB010000064.1, from coordinate 346,433 downwards.
CGCCGATGATCAGAATGACGCCGACCAATAACCCGACAAATTGCGGGCTGTGCGTCGGGAAGGTGCCGGCCGAGGGTGCCAACAATTTCTTCTGCGCCAGCGAGCCCGCCACCGCCAACATCGGGATGACGAAGATGAATGCGCCCGATCAGCATCGCCGCGGCGATTGTCGTATTGTAGAAGAGCGTATTGGCCGACAATCCGGCAAAGGCGCTGCCATTATTGCCGGTGCCCTCGGTGTAGGCGTACAGGATTTCGCTAAAGCCGTGCGGGCCGGGATTGGCGATGCCGGCGAGCCCGGCCGGCAAGACCACGGCCAGCGCCGTCCAGCCGAGGATCGACAAGGGCAGGCTGAGGAGTGCCAGGATGGTCATCTTGACCTCCTTCGCCTCGAGCTTCTTGCCGAGATATTCGGGCGTGCGCCCGACCATCAGCCCGGCGACAAACATCGCGACGATCGCGAAGGCGAGGATGCCGTAGAGCCCCGAGCCGACGCCGCCGAAGATGACCTCGCCTAGCTGCATATTGATTAGAGGCACCATGCCGCCGACCGGCAGGTAGCTGTCATGCATCGAGTTGACCGCGCCGCACGAGGTGTCGGTCGTCACCGTTGCCCACAAGGCCGACAGCGCCGGGGCGAAGCGTACTTCCTTGCCCTCCATATTGCCGCCGGCCTGCACGGCACTCGCCGTCGAATCGACGTTAAAGGCGGCAAAGGCGGGATTGCCGTGCGCTTCCGAATTGTAGGCGATCGTCACGCCGGCCAGGAACAGCACCCCCATCACGGCGAAAATTGCCCATCCCTGCCGCTCGTCACGGACCATGCGGCCCAGCACGTTGGTCAGCCCGGCGCCGATCGAGAAGATCGCGACCAGCTCGATCAGGTTCGTAATTGCATTCGGGTTTTCAAAGGGATGCGCCGAGTTGGCGTTGAAGAACCCGCCGCCATTGGTGCCGAGCTCCTTGATGATCTCCTGCGAGGCGACCGGGCCTTGCGCGATGACCTGCTTCACCCCTTCGAGCGTCGTCGCCTCAGTGTAGGCGCCCAGATTCTGCGGCACCCCCTGCCAGACCAGCACCAGTCCGACGACGACCGAAATCGGGATCAGGATGTAGAGCGTGCAGCGAGTCAGATCGACCCAGAAATTGCCGATCGCCTTGGCCTCGCGCCGCACAAAGCCGCGGATCAGCGCCAACGCCATGGCGATGCCGGTCGCCGCCGACACGAAATTATGCACGGTGAGCCCGGCCATCTGCACCAGATAGCCCATCGTCGTCTCGCCGCTATAGGCTTGCCAGTTCGTGTTGGTGATGAAACTGACCGAGGTGTTAAAGGCGAGGCTCTGTTCGACCGCAGTTTGACCTTGCGGGTTGAACGGCAGGTACCATTGCAGCCGCTGCAGCGCGTAAAGCGTGACGAAGCCTGCGACACTGAACAGCATGATCGCGACCGCATAGGTCAGCCAGTGCTGCTCCTCATTCTCGTCGACGCCGCAAAACCAATAGACCGCGCGTTCTACCGGCCGGAGTACCGGCCATAGGAATGTCCGTTCACCGGCAAAGACGCGCGTCATATAGCCGCCGAGCGGCCGAGTGATGGCGATGATGATCACGCTGAACAGCGCGATCTGCACCCATCCGTTGGCTGTCACCGCACTTCTCCTAGAACCGCTCGGGATTGATCAGCGCGTAGACGAGATAGACCGTGATCACGATCGTCACGATCGCGCCGAGGAGATAGTCGAACAGCATTTGGGTCTCACATTCTCTCGCAGGCGAGCACATAAAGGATCGCGACGACAAAGAAGCCGACGCCGTATGCGATCATCAGGAAATCGAGCATGGCAATGACCTCACAGGTTCTCGGCGGGCCTGACCGCGTATCAAATGCAGGGTATCGCATTAAGATTCGAGACGCGTCGGTCCCGCCGGGTATAAACGGCCCATAAAGATTTTCCGAGCGAGCTCCGGCCGGCCGTCTCACCAGAGTCACCCTGATCGTGTTGCTGCGAGACGTCTTTGATTCAGATTAAATAGTCTTCGGGAAATCCCGGCTCGCTGCTCACGCGCATCTGGCCTCCCGCCGGATAGGGCGGGTGGCCGCTTCGATCTTTACGTCTCGTTCGACAGCCGTTGTTCTTTGCCGCGCTGTGCGACCTCCGCTATAGCCTCTTGGGCGGGCCGCGCGAGAACGTCGGTTTATGCATGCCATGCTCGACATCAGCTTTATTCTACTGATCATCGCCGTGCTGCTGGCGGTCATCGGCCTGTGCCAGCCGCTTGCCGCTTATCTGAAGCTGCCGCCCCCGGTTCTGCTCGGCGTCATCGGTGTGGCGCTCGGCGGTCTTCCGCTAGCCTTGGGCAGATTCGGCTTTTCCGGCGGACCCAATATCCTTGGCGACGCCTTTGTCGCGCTTCAGATCAGTTCGGCCGTCTTCATCAACGTATTCTTACCTCTTCTGCTGTTCGAGGCCGGGATCGCGACCGATGTGCGCCGGGTCATTGAGGACGCAGCGCCGATCCTGCTGCTGGCGATCGTTGCCACCCTGGTCACGACGGCCGTTATCGGTTTGGCACTCTGGCCAATCTCCGGCATGCCGCTGGTTGTCTGCCTGCTGCTCGGTTCGGTAGTGGCGACCACTGACCCGGCCGCTGTCATCTCCATCTTTCGCGATGTCGGTGCGCCCGGCCGGCTAACGCGGCTGGTCGAAGGCGAGGCGCTGCTCAACGACGCGGCCGCGATCGCGTTGTTTGCAGTTCTACTAGACCTGATCATTGCCGCCCGCGAGCCCGACATCGGCGCTGGCCTCAGTGAATTCACGCTGTCCTTTGTCGGCGGCGGCGCGCTTGGGTTGCTCGCCGGTCGTACATTGATCTCGGTAATCCCATGGTTGGGCGAAGACCGCCGCGCCGAGGGCACGTTGACCGTGGCGCTGGCTTACGCGGTATTTGTCATCGCCGATCGGTTGTTTCACGTCTCCGGCGTCGTTGCGGTGCTCGGCTCGGGGATGACGGTCAGCGCTCTCGGGCGTTCGCGCATCGCCCCGAGCAATTGGACCTTCCTGTCCGATCTCTGGGATCAGATCGCGTTCTGGGCGCTTTCGTTGGTGTTTATCCTCGCCTCGATCCTGGTGCCGAGACTGCTCGGCCGGGTGGATCTGCATGATCTCGTATTGCTGGCGGTGCTGATAGCGGCGGCATTTGCAGCCCGGCTTCTCGTGCTGTTTGTGCTGATGCCGCCGCTGGAGTACTTCCGGGTGAGCCAACCGATCAGCGCCGCCTACAAGCTCGCGATGGCGTGGGGCGGGCTGCGCGGCGCATTGACCCTCGTCCTGGCGCTGGCTGTCACCGAAAACAGCGCGCTCGACCCGCAGATCAAACGCTTTGTCGCGGTGCTCGCCACCGGCTTTGTGCTGTACACGCTGTTCGTCAATGGCACGACGTTGCGGTTCGTCATCGCAATGCTCGGCCTCGACCGCCTGTCGCCGCGCGATGAGGTCTTGCGCGACCGCATTCTTGCGCTCTCATACGCCGAGGTCTGCGATTCGGTGCGGGCTCTGGCGCAGCATCACGCACTGGCGCCCGCGGTCGTCGAGCAGATTGTCGCTCCATATCGGGCCTGGATTGCCGCCGCCGATACCAGCGGCGCGGCCGAGCGCCTTTCGGAACGCGATCGGCTCGGCATTGCGCTTGTCGCCCTGGCCAATCAGGAACGTGTGCTGGCGCTCGCGATCCGCTCCGGTCGGCTCGCACCGGCTGGGACCATCCAGACCCTGCTGCACAACGCCGGCACGCTCGTTGACGGCGCGCGCGGCGAGGGCCGAATTGGCTACCAGCGGGCCGCCGAGAAGGCGCTGTCGTTTCGACCGAGCTTTCGCCTCGGCTACACCCTTTACCGCCACCTCGGACTTCGCCGGCTCCTCGCTGAACGGCTCGCCGATCGCGTCGAATTGCTGCTGATGATGTACCTGGTTGTCGACCAGCTCCTCGAATTCAATGCCGAGCGTCTACGCCCGATTTTCGGGGAGCGCATCACCGATCTCATCGTCGGGATCATCGACCGCCGCCGCGAGCAGCTGCGTGGTGCGCTCGACGCGCTCCGCCGCCAGTACCCCGATTATCTCGCCGCCCTCGAGCTGCGGTTTCTTCGCCAATCCGCCGTTCGCCAGGAGGTGGCGCGGTATCAATCGCTGTTCGACGACGGACTGATCCCGCAAGAGCTGTTCGACGATCTGAGGCGTGACGTTACCGTGGCGCGCGCCGCCGAACCGCGACCGCGCTTCGATATCGGCTTGGACACGCGCCGTCTGATCGAACGGCTCGATTTCCTCGCCGCGCTCGACCCGGCTCAGCTGGATCTCGTCGCGAAACTGCTGCGGCCCCGCTTTACCGTGCCGAACGAACGCATCATCCGCGCCGGGGCCCGCGGCGACGCGGTGTATTTTATTGCCTCTGGCGCGGTCGAGGTCAGACTGCCGGCGCGGCGTGTACGGCTCGGCAGCGGCGAGTTCTTTGGCGAGATGGCATTGGTAACAGGTCAACCGCGGCTAGCGGACGTGCTGGCGTTGAGCTACTGCCGGCTTTTGGTGCTGCGCAAAGCCGACTTTGACCGTTTTGTCGCGGCCAACCCCGATGCCGGCGCGGTCATCGAGAGGGTTGCGCGGGAGCGACTGGCGATGAACCGGGATGATGGCGGCGGCCGGGACGACACTGGGCGCGCTTTAGTGGTTGACTAAATAGCTCTCCCCCATCTTTTGAGCCAATCGCGAAACCCGGTCGGAATTGGCGGTGCGGTTTCATCATGCTGTACTGAGACCGGATACTCCGGGGCGACGAGTTGACGGGGCCACCCGAGTTCCTGATGAATGACGGCATAAAATCCGTCAACCATCAGCTCGATTGTCGCCGGGGCCGCCGCGCACTCCCTTCGAGCGTAGTCTATGCTCGCCGTCAAGCTTGCCAAAGACACGGCCTGCTGCCCCGGCAGTCCATGAACGCTCCAAGCCCCCGACGGGTCGTGGACGATTTGCAGGAGCAGGCCCATTGCGTTGATCTTTTGTGATCGCTTCGGTCGCTCAGTGCGGCATGGCGCTGCGAGCCACGAGCAAAAGAAGGTGAAGCAGCGCGATCCCGCTTCCAATAAGCGCCAACATCATCATCGTACCGGCAATGGCCAACGCCTCGTGAACCCGCTTGCCTACGAGCCGCATAATCATTCAAGAAAACTTACCCCGACGGCGTCGGTCACGAAGCCAACCACCAAGGCAGCCCAAAATAGAGGACCGGCAATCTCCATGAACGCCCCCGCGATCCGTTGCGCTACCACAACGGCCGGATCAGACCTCTCCGCTGCGCCGCGCCGGAAATGAGACTGCCGAAAGTCCCAGCCGAAGTCCGGCTCGCCTGCGTCGTACCGCATCCCGCCCATCGTGCATACCCGAAAGCTGGGCAAGATTGTCGTGGCCGTTCCATAAAGATGCGATGTCGATTGGGCGTCGACCGAATAAAGTCAGCGTAAAGGGCGGCTGTCGCGATTGTGCTAATTCGTCATTCCCATGGCGCACAGCGAGCCAGCAAACCGACTCCCTCCTCGGGGAAAGTCTTTAAAGCGACGACGCAACAGCGTGCTTACCGCAAGTCGGGCATTCGGGATCCTTGGCGATCCGAATCGAATGAAAGCGGGCGCGCATTGCGTCATAGATCAACAATGTGCCGTCGAGGCTTTCGCCGAGCCCCAACAGTTCTTTCAATACCTCGACCGCCTGCAATGTGCCGAGCACCCCGGCGACAGCGCCCAAGATGCCGGCGGTCTCGCAGCGCGGCACCAGATCGGGCGGCGGCGGCTCGCGAAAGAGGCAGCGGTAACAGGGATGGCCGGCGCCGAGATAGGGCCGGAACGTCGATATCTGGCCCTCGAACGGTGACAGGGCTGCAGCGACCAGCGGTTTTTCGAGTCGATAGCTGAGGTCGGTCAGCAGGTAGCGCGTCGCGAAATTGTCGCTGCCATCGGCGACGAGGTCGTATTCCGCGATCAACGCCTCGGCGTTGTCCGGCCCGAGGCGTAGCGGGTGGGCTTCGACCCGGATCTCCGGATTGATCGCGGCGAGCGTGGTACGGGCGCTGTCGACCTTGAGGGCGCCGACGCTTGGCGTCGCGTGAACGATCTGGCGCTGCAGATTGGTAATGTCGACTCGATCGGGGTCGACGACTCCGATGGTCCCGACCCCGGCAGCCGCGAGATATAGCAGCATCGGCGAGCCAAGCCCGCCGGCGCCGACCACCAGCACCCGCGACTGCAGCAACCGCGCCTGCCCTTCCTCGCCGACCTCATCCAGGATCAGGTGGCGGGCATAGCGCTGAAACTGCTCTTCGCTGAGTTCCACACGCGCTCCTCTCACAGACCGTCGAACAATGCCGTCGAGAGATAGCGCTCGGCAAAATCCGGCAGAACGACAACCATTGTCTTGCCGGCCATTTCGGCCCGCTTGCCGACCTCGAGCGCGGCCGCGAGCGCCGCGCCCGACGAGATCCCGACGGTCAAAGCTTCGAGCCGGGCGGCCTCGCGCGCCGTGCGGATGGCGGTGTCGTTGCCGATGCGGACGATCTCATCGATCAGCTTGGTGTCGAGGATCTCGGGCACGAAGCCGGCGCCGATCCCCTGGATCCGGTGCGGCCCCGGCGGCCCGCCGGACAGCACCGCGCTGTCCTCGGGCTCGACCGCGATCATCTTGAGCCCCGGCTTGCGCGCCTTCAGCACCGAGCCGACCCCGGTCAGGGTGCCGCCGGTGCCGACGCCGCTGACCACCACGTCGACCGCGCCGGCGGTGTCCTTCCAGATCTCCTCGGCGGTGGTGCGGCGATGGATCTCCGGGTTTGCCGGGTTCTGGAATTGCTGCGGGATGAAGGCATCGGGCAACGTCTTGGCAATCTCCTCGGCCTTGGCGATGGCGCCGCGCATGCCCTGGGCGGCCGGGGTCAGTTCGAGTTCGGCGCCGAGCAGTAGCAGCATCTTGCGCCGTTCCATCGACATGCTGTCGGGCATGGTCAGGATCAGGCGATAGCCCTTGGCGGCGCAGACAAAGGCGAGCGCGATCCCGGTGTTGCCCGAGGTCGGCTCGACCAGCACGGTGCCGGGTTTGATCCGACCGGCAGCCTCGGCCGCCGCGATCATCGACACGCCGATGCGGTCCTTGACCGAGGCGAGCGGGTTGAAGAATTCGCATTTTGCCAGAATGTCGGCCTTGGCCCCGGCCTGCTCGCGCCAGCCGGTGAAGGCGGACCAGCGGCGTCGCGCCGATCGTCTCGATAATACTGTCGTAAACGCGGCCGCGAAACTCCGCGTCCCGGGATTTAGTCGTGCCGGCGATGTCCATCAGACTTATCTCCCCTAAGGCATTCGTGGTTTATGTAGGTTCGGCGGCAGGCACTGCAACAAAGCAGTGCGTCGAGTCAAATCTCGAAATCGCCGAATTCGGCCGCCCGGCCGGCGATCCCGGAGCGATGGGCGCGGCCGCACAGATCATCGAGGGTCAGCGAGTCGAGCCGCTGCATCATCTCCTCCTGCAGCTCGAGCCACAGCGGGCGGACGACCTCGATGGCCGAGAGCGCTGCCGGCCGGATCGCTGATCGGATCCTCGGCGGTCTCGAGCCCGCGCACGGTGCGCACGATGTCGCCGAGCGTGATCCAGCCGCCGCTCGCGCGCCAGCCGATAGCCGCCGCTTGGCCCGCGAATGCCGAGCAGGATCCCGTGCCGCACCAGCTCCTGCAGCACCGGTTCGAGGTAGCGACGCGGGATGCCCTGGCGCTCGGTGATCTCGGCCGAGCGCACCGGCACCGGGCCGCCATTATAGGCGATGTCGAGCACCGCCTCGATCGCGAACAGGAGCTTCTTGGTCAGCCGAACCATGTCATGCGGCCCGCCGCCGAAAATTCACGGTGAGTTTCGCCGTACCGGACGCTGTCGGCAAGCGGCCTCGACACCGGTCGAACCGAACCCACCCGCAGCGCGGCTCCCGCCGGTGGAGAACGCCGCCACGACCGCGAATTCCGGCCGCACAATGCGAGTGAAGACGAGCTGGGCAATGCGGTCACCAGGCCGGATCGTAATCCCAGCCCCGCTCTGTGGCGGGTTGCGGTTCCACGCCGAGATCAGGCACAGTCCTTCGTAATCGGCGTCGATGACGCCGACTGCGTTGCCGAGCACCAGCCCGCCGTGATGCCCGAGTCCGGACCGCGGCAATACCAGCGCACACCAACCGGCCTCGCCAATGCGAAAGGCGACGCCGGCCGAGATCAGCACGGCTGGCGCTTGCGGCTCGAGGACGAGCGGATCGTCGATGCAGGCGTGCAAATCGAGCCCAGCCGAGAGGCTCGACCCCCACGACGGAAATCCCCAGCCGGAAAGTCGGGGATCGAGAATCTGCAACTCGATCTTCACCGCCGCTTCACTGCGGCTGCAGGTGCTGAGCGATGCGCTCGGCGAGGCGGGTCGCGACCTCGGTTTGGTCATGACCGGCCAGTCCTCGACGCCTTCGCCATCGACCAGGTGGATCGTGTTGCGGTCGCCGCCGAAGGTGCCGGTCCCGGGCGAGACGTCGTTGGCGAGGATCCAATCGCAGCGCTTGCGGACGCGCTTGGCCCGCGCGTTTGCGACGATATCGTCGGTCTCGGCGGCAAAGCCGATGACCAGCGCCGGCCGGTCGTTGGCGCGTTGTGCGATATGCGCGAGGATATCCGGGTTCTCGGCGAGGCGCAGCACCGGCGGGCCCTTGCCGTCCTTTTTGAGCTTGTGCCCGGCGATGCTCTCGACCCGCCAATCGGCGACGGCAGCGGCCATCACCGCGACATCGGCCGGGAGCGCGGCTTCGCAAGCGGCCAGCATTTCCGCAGCGGTCTCGACCGGCACGACCCGAACCCCGGCCGGCGCCGGCTCCTGCGTCGGCCCCGAAACCAGCACCGTCTCGGCGCCCAGCGCGCTCAGCGCCGCCGCGATCGCATGGCCCTGCTTGCCCGAGGAGTGGTTCGAGATGTAGCGCACCGGGTCGATCGGCTCGCGCGTCGGCCCGCTCGTCACCAATGCCCGCCGGCCGGCGAGCCGCGCGTCGCTCGCCGAGCATCGTCTCGATCGCGGCGACGATCTCCAGCGGCTCGGCCATCCGCCCCGAGCCGACCTCGCCGCAAGCAAGCTCGCCGGAGCCCGGTCCGATGCGCACCACCCCGCGCGCCGCGAGAGTGGCCAGATTGGCCTGGGTCGCCGGGTGCGCCCACATCATCAAATTCATCGTCGGCGCGATCAGCACCCTCTTGTCCGAGGCGAGCAACGCCGTCGTCGCCAGATCGTCGGCCAGACCCGCGGCCATGCGCGCGATCAGGTCGGCGCTCGCCGGCGCCACGACGACCAGATCGGCCTCGCGCGACAGGCGGATGTGCCCCATCTCGCTCTCGTCGGTCAGCGACCAGAGATCGGTGTAGACCTTGTCCTCGCACAGCGAGGCGACCGACAGCGGGGTCACGAAATGCTGCTGCCGCTGCGGTCATGATCGCGCGCACCGCCGCACCGCGCTCGCGCAGCCGGCGGATCAGATCGAGGCTCTTATAGGCCGCGATCCCGCCCGAGACGATCAACAGGATGCGCCGGTCGTGCAGCACCTCGACCTCCGCCGCCATTTGCCCGCCTCAGTATGCTACCCTTCGATGACAAGGGCGAGGGCGATCGCGGCGGCACGGAGCCCCTGCGCCGAATCTGGAGCGCCGCTCGCCTCGCTTTCGAGCGTCGAGGAGCGGAGCGGCTGCCGCGCACCCGAAAGAAGCCGAAGCGGGAGACGTCAGCCGAAGGCCGGCGGGCGCGGCTTTTGACGTGAAGTCGAAGCCGTCGAGCAGATTGTATGCGTTGGCATCGCGCTGCTGTAGCGGCTGCAGGCCGAACCGCGCCTCGATCAGGGCGAGAACGGAAGTCGTGTCGGCTACGCGGTGATCGATATAGCCGCGCCGTGCCCATGGGCTGATCAACAGCGCCGGTACGCGGGTGCCGCAGCCATAGGCGTCGGGGTTTGGCGGCGCCACGTGGTCCCAGAACCCGCCGCCCTCGTCATAGGTAATCACGACCGCGCTCTTCTCCCACAGCCGGCTTTCACCGAGCGCTTTCAACAGGCTTGCGACCCATTCCTCGCCCCAACGCGGCGCCGAATTCGCCGGGTGCTCGTCGCGCCCGCCGGTCGCCTTCAAAAAGGAGACCCGCGGCAGCCGGCCGGACTTCAGGTCGCTCGAGGAAATCCGCGCTGTCGCGCATACGGCCGGCTTTAACGTTGCTGAACCAGCTCGGCAGGTATTGGAACGGGTTATGATGCGGCAGGTACAGGGCGGGCGTATCAACCACCACCGAGCCGTCGCCGGCGCCAAACGCCGTCTTCATCGCCCAGGGTTTGACCGCGTCCCAGCCCTCATTGTACCAGGCCCATGCCAGCGAGGCTGCATCGAGCCGGTCGCCGATACTGGGATAAGTCTGTTCGCCGGGCGGCGGGGACAAATCGATCGACCCCATGAACACTTCTGTCGGGCCGTTTACCGGCGGCACATCATTGATCAAAATCCCGTTTTTGTCGTAGGGCCGGTCGAAGACAGGAGGCGTCAGGCTCCCGGTCTTGGCCGCGGGCGGCTTCGACCATTGGGCCGAGCGTCCCGCCACCAAGTAAAGCGCATTACCTGTCGAGCCGCCCGACATGGCCTGAAAGAAATGATCGAACAGAACGTATTCGTCGGCCAGGCGATGGTAGAAGGGCAGGTCCTTGCGCGTGTAAAAGCCCAGTACCGCACCGGATGGCACCGACTGGGCGAACATCATTTCGGCCGGGTCGCTTCCCGGCCCCTTATCGAAAAACACGCGCTTACCGAGCAGAGCCAGCGCCACGAAGCGGTCCATCTTCCCTTGATTGATCTGCGCGAACATGCGGAAGAAATGGTGCATCGGGTCCCACGGGACGTTTGCGTCGGGCGATATGTATGGGGTCAGGTGAAACGGCCGGTTTTCGATCACCGCGCTGGCAAAGCCGGGAAGTTCATAGGGGAGAGGCAGATAACCGTAAGGAACGCCGGCCGCGTTCTTTTGCAGCCCGGTAAAGCGCGCATCGACCCGCCCCTCGCGGTCCAACAGACCCGCCACCGCGCCGCCGCCGGGCCGCTGATAGGCTCCGAAATAATGGTCGAAGCTGCGGTTTTCCTGATAGATCACGATGATATGGTCGATCTTGTCGCGCAGCCCCTGCAGGTCCGGCCCGGTCGCGCGTCGCGGCGCGCACCGGTATCGGCAGTCGCGACGAGAGGAACGCCGCGCTGCCGGTCGCCGCGACCGATTTGAGAAAGCGGCGGCGGCTTTGCCTTAGGATCGTCATCGTTGTCCCCCATCGCTGCGCGCTTGGCCTCGTCGGCGGGCGCACGTCTTTCGGCAAGTATCACAGTTTTATGTCAGTTGTGCGAAAGGCGTGGTCATGCGCGCTCGCGGATAGTCGCGGCGGCGCCTCACAAGGCAGCTAGCAACCGTTCGAGGGCTGCGAGGGACTGCGGTTCGACCAAAGTCGGAGCATGCCCGACGCCCGATACCTCCACCAACTCGCCATGCGGCAACGCGCCGACCATCCGCTGCGCCTGCGCCTCGGAGAGGACATCGCTCTCAGTTCCCCACACCACCAGGGTCGGACAGGGGAGGGCCGGCAGCCGGCTCCACAATTCGGGCCGCCGAGGCGCGCCGCGCTCGACCCGCTGCCTGATGTAGGCCGGATCCATCTTCCAGCCCCACCTGCCATCCGCTCGCTGCCGCAGCACGCCAAGTGCCAGTTCGCGCTGGTCCTCGGCGCTCCGCCCGGCCACGATCGGCGACATCTCGCGGCGGTACGCCATGGCGTCGTCCAACGTCGCAAACTCCTCCGGTCTGCTGCCGACCATCTGGGTGATGCGCTGAGTGCCCGCCTCGGCCTCGGGCCCGATGTCGTTGATCACCAGCCCCCGCAGCCGCTGCGGGTGCGCCACCGCATAGGCCATCGCGATGATGCCGCCCATCGAGGTCCCGATCAGGACAAACCGGTCGAGCCCCAGCCGGTCGACAAATGCCGCCAAATCGCCGGCCTGATCGGCGTAGCCATAGGCTCCGGCGGGCGACCAGGCGCTCTCCCCGTGCCCGCGCACGTCGGGGGCGAGTATATGGAAGCGGTCCTTGAGCCGCCGGGCAAGCGCATTGAATGCGTCGGCGCTCCCGGTGTAGCCGTGGACGCAGACGATGTCAGGGGCGTCGGCCTCGCCCCATTCGAGGTAATGCAGGGCGCAGATCGTTGACCCTCAGGGTCTTGCTCACGGGTTGCATCGAGGTCGTCATCGGGGCTGCCTCCTCCAGTTTCGTGCCGGCCGGCTATCTTGCCAAAGATCGGGGCCGGCCGTACCTATCCTTAATCACCTAGGCGAGGGAGGCGCGCCATGCAGCTTAAAGACCAAAAACTGTTCCGGCAGCAATGCTACGTCAATGGCGCGTGGGTCGGCGCGTTGAACCGTGGCACGATCCCGGTCACCAACCCCGCCACCGGCGAAACCTTGGGCACTGTCCCGCGGATGGGCGCGGAGGAGACCCGCCAGGCGATCGAGGCGGCCGATCGCGCACTGCCCGCCTGGCGCGGCAAGACCGCCAAGGAGCGCGCCCAAATCCTGCGCAAATGGTTCGACCTGATGATGGCGAACCAGGAGGATCTCGCGACCCTGATGACCGCCGAGCAGGGCAAGCCGATGGTCGAGTTGCGCGGCGAGATCGCCTATGCCGCGTCGTTCATCGAGTGGTTCGGCGAGGAGGGCAAGCGCGTCTACGGCGACACGATCCCGGCGCACGCCTCCGACAAGCGCATCGTCGTGACCAAGGAGCCGATCGGCGTCTGCGCGGCGATCACCCCGTGGAATTTCCCGGCGGCGATGATCACCCGCAAGGCCGGCCCGGCCTTGGCCGCCGGCTGCACGATGGTGCTGAAGCCGGCGACCGCGACCCCGTTCTCGGCATTGGCCTTGTGCGAGCTGGCCGAGCGCGCCGGCGTGCCAAAGGGTGTCTTTTCCTGCGTCACCGGCCCGTCGAACGAGATCGGCGGCGAGCTGACCTCGAACCCGACCGTCCGCAAATTGACCTTCACCGGCTCGACCGAAATCGGCAAATTGCTGATGCAGCAGTGCGCCGGCACGGTCAAAAAGCTGTCGCTCGAACTGGGCGGCAACGCGCCGTTCATCGTCTTCGACGACGCCGATATCGAGATGGCGGTCAAGGGCGCCATCGCCTCCAAATACCGCAACGCCGGCCAGACCTGCGTCTGCGCCAACCGCATCCTGGTGCAGGACGGCGTCTATGACGCCTTCACCAAGCGCCTCGCCGAGACCGCCGGTGCGATGAAGGTCGCCGACGGGTTCGAGCCCGGCGCGGTGATCGGTCCGCTGATCGACATGAAGGCGGTCGAGAAGGTCGAGGCGCACATCGCCGACGCCGTCAAGAAGGGCGCCAAAATCGTCACCGGCGGCAAGCGCGCCGCCCAGGGCGGCAGCTTTTTCGAGCCGACGGTGCTGACCGATGTGACGACCGACATGGTCATCACCAAGGAGGAGACCTTTGGGCCCGGTCGCCCCGCTCTACCGCTTCAAGAGCGAAGACGAGGCCGTCAAGATGGCCAACGACACCGAGTTCGGCCTCGCCTCCTATTTCTACAGCCGCGACATCGGCCGCATCTGGCGGGTCGCCGAAGCCCTCGAATACGGCATCGTCGGCATCAACGAAGGCATCATCTCGACCGAGATCGCCCCTTTCGGCGGCATGAAGGAAAGCGGCATCGGCCGCGAAGGCTCGAAATACGGCATCGAGGAATTCCTCGAAGTCAAATACCTCTGCATGGGCGGCATCGACCGTTAGCGCGAAGCGACCGCGCCTCGCGGTCGCCGTGATGATGGTAGCCGGCTGTTTCCGGCGGCCGAATGCTCTTAACTGGATTAGAAGGGGTTCCGCCACCTCGACTCGCTTTGCCCCACTCTGAGTTTTTGCGCCAAGGTCGAGGCCGCCTCGAGCACCGTTGAATATGTAAGCCCGCTCTGGCTGGCGAGCTTCTCCGGGCTAGATTTATCAATAATGGCCTGTCTCGTCTGCTTTTGCAGCTCTGACGACTTGACATGGCGGATCAGATGATAAAGCCCTGCCCAGCCCGGGTCGACATCTGCGGTCAATTCGTCGGCAAGGCGAACCCGCCTATACGCCGTGTAAAGATAGCTGGCCAGGAGAAGCTCTGCCGTCGAAAGCTCCCTCCGCTTTTCGCTGGAAGCCAGGAGAGAATCCAGTTGCGGGGCTAGCTTGCCAGACAACGCATCGTTCACCAACTCCCGAAGGGATTCGAGCGAAGGAATAACAACAGGATGCTTCAGAGGCGGCATCCTCCAGCTCAGCCACACGCCGCTGCCCCATAGGTACGGAGCAATCCGCTCGGAATAGGATCGTCGCGGCCGCAGATCGCGTTGAGCTGTACTCGCATTTACCAATAGATACCAACTTGTGCGCAACATCGGTGGCTCATGATATCGCAGTTCTTTCACGCCTGGATCGCGCAGCGCAATTAGCAACGCACTTACATCCGGATGTTGCCCGACCAACCCAGACAGGTTTTCGTAAATTTCGCGGAGAAGCACCAGATCCGGCTCTATTTGTAGCGCCAGCATGTGCCCGGCGTAGATTCCCAGCATCGGGTTTTCAGATTTTCCGCTCAGGAACGCTTGCATTATAACGCGATCCGGCGCCGCATTGCCATTGCCCGCTGCTAGGGCCTGACGGGCAGCCGCTGTCTGCCGCATATCGGTGACAGTCGGCCGCGAGTGAGGGCGCACCAGGATTACTCCCATGCCCGAGAGATCAAACTGCCACTCTATTGAACGCGAACTTTCAGCAGGGGCGTGCTCCGGTGACGACTCGGCGGCGGGCGCCGACCTGCCTCGGTTGGCGAGCCGAATGAACATCTCTGTTTGCCAATCTCTGCAAACCACTACCGTCTGCTCGACCGGGTTATCCGAGTTGATTTTTGCGCGAATCAGGTAATTTCCTGGATCGAGTTCGAGGCGGCATCCAGTGCAACCCGCTTCGGCGTGTTCATTCGCAAAATCAACGAGCAGCTCTCCCCAGAATGTATGCAACGTAAGCCCAGTCGCCGGATGTTCGGGGGCATCAACGTGCCGATCGGCGGTGACGAAAACGAAGAGGAAGCCGTCCTTGCCAAGTCTGCGCGGTACGCTAACGCTCAGCTCTTCCGCAAGTTTTCGAGCCCGAGCCCATTCAGGATCATCCGACATTGGGTCAAGGCCTGTGGGCGGCATCGGCAAGGCAGAGGCGATTGGCAGTTCGGGAACCGCGGCGTAAGACGCGTCTCCACCTGGGGAAAGCTCTACAGGCGAGGTAACCACACGGTCGCCGATTCGGTATTGGATCCTGTAATGGGCTGGCGGCAGTTCCTGATCGAGGCGCGTGGCGGCCCGAGCCACGACGTCGCCCTTCGAATCGATAACGGAGATCTCGGTTCCGAGGGTCTCCGTGTCGACCACTAACCTACGTTTTGGAAACGCGTCACACGGTGACAACTTGTACCTCATCGATCGCGTACGTCTCGAACAGGGTTTTCTTATCGCTGCCTCGTATGGCAACTTTGTACATGCGCGCGGCGTCCAGTTCCTCCACCCATGACTGGCTGCCTATCTGGTGTGTGGCGAACGGTTTGTTAGTGTCACTGCCGTCGAAAAGCTCCGCGGTCGCACCGCGAGCCTCAGCAGCAAACCTCATCTCGATCGTCTGCAACGCCCGCGGAGCCCACTTCGCGACAATCAGCTCGGGCGGCTTGTGCTCGTAGTCTATGATCGGGAACTGATTGTCGCTATACCCCGGAACGGTGTCATAAAGATGGCGCTCTAGCGCGGACCCGGTCAGCTCCCCGTCCGCGTTGTAGAGCGCCCGATTCTTCAGCGCCTGGTCGACAACAAAGCTCATAACTCCCCGAACCTGCGGCGGCATACCCAAACTCTGCTCCCACGCTTGCGACGCCAGTCTCGTCGAAAATGCGTAAAACTGCCGCCCTTCTGGACGCAACTGCGACCATTGGGGATACAAGGGCTGGGTCACACGAACGTTGTCCTCCCGGTCGCGGCAGCAATCCGCAAACAGCAACACCTCATCGAAGATCCCCATTGCCCGAAACCACTCCGCCCAGGCGCGCGCGGCGACGTGCTTATAGACAGGAAATTCCGCCTCAGCCGTAAGCAGCGCAGCTTCGCGAAACTCTGGCCTCGACCCTTGCAAGGGTACTATTCCATGCCCCGAAAAAAAGACATAGAGCCGTCGCCCAAGGTAGTGGGCTCTGTCTTTAGCTGCCGTCTTGATCAGCTTCTCGAAAGCTTCTGAGATCTTTCCCTCAGTAGGCACCGCCTGATCAATAGAAGTGGGAGGATCGGTTGGCGATTGAATGCAATAGATGTGGTCGGGTGGCACGAAACCAGCATTCTCCACCCACCTCTTGAACAGCGTACTATCCAGCCGCGGTCCTTGCAGGTTCGTTACTCCAGGATAGTAGTTGATCCCGACGATGATCGACCAATCTTCTGAATTGAGGCGGTCCACAGTTGCTCTCGAACCAATGCCCGCCAAATCCGCCGCCTGCCGCATCTCGCGATCGTGGTACAGACGAAACAGATTGCCGTCCTGCGGATCGGGTTTCGCATGCGCCGTGATGCAGGATGGACCGCTCCGGATGCGAACCAGAGTCCCGTCCTCAAGACCGTGAGGTTGCGTCATTTCGACAACAGGCGGGTTTCCTCCGGATACCTTTGCGATTTCCCCTACGGGGCCACCGCTACCACTCACCGCTGCGGCCTTTCTCTATCAGGTATTTGACGCTCGCAAGCGTGGCCTCGGCCTTGTCCCAGTCCCCATGGGTTGTCATGTCGCAATTTGCGCCGTCCAACCCGGTCGCTGCCGACCATGAGAACGGACGCTGATGGGCCAGGGATTTGAATGCCCTTACTGCAGCGATTGCGCCGAAGCCTTCACTAGTATAGCGAGAAGAGTAGTACCTTTCCATGCCGACGAGCGGCTCATCCCGATTGTCTTCAAGGACGCCGGAAACAAAATAGAGCAATGACGCAGGATATATCCCCGGAAATAGCTTGTCCTGGCGCTCGGTGACATCGCCCATCCCGAAAACCCGTAAATTGGCCACTCGGCTTCCCGCCTGCTTGAGAGATTGCGCCAGCGTGTTGAACGTACACGCTGGCGCAATCAATACGACGTTGGCACGAAAATCAGGGTCCATCTTGAGGTGTAACTCGGTCAGCAGCCGCGAGACGTAAATCGCTCCGGCGCTGTGGCCGACCAGAGTCACACTGGGTTTCATTCCCGACCGCCAGAACTGGTGCAACTTGTCGACAAGTACTGCACCTCCGGAATCGGGTTCGAATCGGAAAGCGTTGTCGATTGCCTCTTTCATGTCGAGCCACAAGCTGCGGCCAAGCGCGCGAACGTAAAGAGCTCGCATGATCTCTTCCACGATCGTGAGATAGGGGCCATGGTCGCGACGTTGCGCAAATCGCCAGATGACCGAGGCCACGACTACCACAACGTACTTGCCCAGCGCGATGGCCCCCAAAAAGGAGCGGCCCTGGCGATCTACCGGTCCGCCCGCCGCGCTCGGCGCGACGTCCGCCAAAACCTCCGGGTCCATGAGTGTCGTCGTGGCGGTCGCGCCCGTAATGCTCCTGCTGCGGGGTTCTCCGGTCGGAGCGCGAGAAACCGCTGATGCCAATTGCTGCCTTAGGTCGAAATCGGTGTCGATCAGTTGCTGGATTTGTTGCTTCTCGTTATCGCTGAGAACCTGATTGGGATCCGGCGCCGCTTCGGGCGGAATGTTCCCGATTGGAAGGCCGCTGAACATCTCGGGCCCCTTGTCAATTTCCAATTGAATTGTCGATAGAAATGGCAGCGACAAGCCGATACCCGCTCTCGCGCCCGGTGGCCCGAGGATCTTGTCGACTTTCGCCTTCACCAACTGACTCACGCGTTCATAAATAGACGTGAAAAGTTTTTCATGGAAAATTGCCCCCAGGTTCTGCGAAATGATATCCTCTAATCCGCTTTCCCAGACGACGAATAGTGGCACCGCGCCGGCTTTTTGATATTCCGGGGCAAGACGAGCGGCGCTTTCAATTCCGCGTGCGCGAGAAACTAATCCCCCGTGGAAATGGATGACCAGGCGTTCGGGTCGCCTGGTAGCAAGATCCGCAAATATTTTCTCTACGCTGTTAGCATCGCTGCCGTTCTCGCGATCGAGTCTCCCCTTTCGCAACGAGATGCAATAAAGGTGTTCCTCCATTCGGACCTCCTCAAGCAGATGCCGCCCGCCGCCGTGATTTAACTCATTCCGAAGCCCGCGCTGAGCCTCGGTCGCAGTGCGCTCAATAAGTCATTACCCCTCCATCCAAGCATAATGGCAATCTGGGGATTTCAGTCAAGCATCGCAGCCGATATGGAATGGGGCCGATTGCTTTCCTTCTTCGGCCCCATTTTGCGGGGTCAGTGGGCACCAAACACGGCATCGAGGAATTCGCGGAAATCAATGAGATCGGCAGGCCGGCAGGTCGTGGGATTTTGACGGCTCGTCGAAATGCCGTTGAGCGATCCTACTCCCGCCAAATTGTCGCCTCGGTCCATCCGAACTCGTCGAACTCGGCGGCGCGCAGCGGCGCCTCTGCGACCGAGAAGAACTCGTCGAGTGGCGGCGGCGGTACGGCGGTGCCGCTGAGCATCGCGTGCGCCTGGCCGCGATGGTGGATCTGGTGCTGGAACAGGTGCAGCAGAAGGCGGTCGGCCCGCTCCGTCTGCACCCGCGCGCCGCGGTGCACGCGGATGATCTGGTCTGGCCCGGTTTTGTCCAGCGCCTCGCACCAAGCGACCAATCGACGATCAATCGCCGCCTGGGCGGGCCGCAGCTCCGAGACGGTGGGACAGGGAATTGGATCCGCCCACGCGGCCGGGCCGAGCGTGCCACCCTCGAGCGCATCGACGTAGAACCGATCGATGATCAGGATGTGGTTTAAGGTGGCCTGGATCGACGGGAAAAAGCCCGTTCGCGGGGCTTCGAACTCCGCTTGTGTCAATCCGGCACAGGCCGCGAGCAAGCGATGGTTCGCCCAGGCATTGTTGTACGCCATCGCGCGCAGGGTCTGAATGTGTGAGGCAGGCATCCAGCCCTCCGCGTTCGTCACCACACTTTCGCTGGTCAGCGCGGTTCCAGCCGCAACGTGGTCGGCAGCACCTCGGCGCGAACCACCGACTGCGCGTATGGACTCGTCGCGTATTTTCGCAAGTATTCGCGGCTGGCCCGCGCGATCGAATCGGCGTCGCTCACCGGGACCGCCTGAACCACGAGCCGGCGGCCGTCAAACTCCAATGTGGCGGATCGGCCCGTTGCGAGATCCCTGTACCATCGCCCCTTGCTGCCGCGCACCGAGCGCACAAAGACCTCGTCGTCGGCCACCACCACCCAGATGACCACCGCACTATCCGGGTGTTTCTCGGTCCGGATCGAGACTTCCCGGAGATCGCGCAAGTCACGCAGGGTGTTGGCATCGAACTCTGCCATTGTTTTCCTCCCATCGGGTCGCGGCGTGGCGGCGGAAATCGTATCTACAGGGCGCTTTCGAGATCGGTTTGCGAGAAATCGTCGCCGACATAGAGCAACGGGCAGGAGCGTTCTTTCGCGACTTCGTATGAAAAGCAGTCGCCAAAATTTAGCCCTGCGGGATGCGCGCCCCTTCCCCATCGCGCATAGACCGCGGCGATGCGGCGTGCCGAGGCCGGCGTCACCGACACGATTTCAAAGCCTAGCTCGTCGATCATGCGGGTCATTTCATCGCCGACATTGCGCCGGGCTGCGACAATGAGGGCTTCGGCCACGGTTCCAGCGGAAATAGCGACCTCGGCCTCGGTTTCCAGAACCCTTATGCAGGCATCCGCTCCGGTTTCGCCGAGGGCGATCGCCATCAGCGCGGAAGTATCGACGGCGATCATCGAGGCAGACCATCCGGCCCAAACAGGAAGTCCTGGCTTCTGGCGGCACTTTCTCCGGGGCGCGCCCTAGCGGCCCCAGATGCCCGTACCGCTTCAAGCAGCTTCTTGCGTGCTGCGGGCGCCACGGCGGCTTCGACCGGCACCAGACGCACCACCGCCCGGCCATGCCTGGTCAGCACGATCTCTTCTCCTGCTTCGGCACGGTGGATCAACTCCGTCAGCTGCCCCTTGGCGTTGGTCACTGCAACCCGCATCTCTCACCCGCTTCTGGCCCGACGATCAGTGCAGATGGACCAATCTCTGGTCCGTGTCAATCCAGGCGGTGGCTTGACGCGCCCGATCAGCTACGCTGGGTCAGCGACTCTCGATGCGAGGTCCGCAACAAGCTGGCCGCGTTAATCGGCCTTTAGGGCGCGCTCTCGGCGTCGCGGGCGCCGAAGCGGTCCCTCGACTTGGCCCTGGCTTTTGCCGCTTCGACGTCGCGATAGCGCGGCGGGGCGTTGGTCACGAGAGCGTCGAGCAACTCGTGTGCCGCACTGGCCACCTGGCCAACGGCTCGGTCGAAAGCGAGTTGGTTCGCCTTGGAAGGACGAGTGAAACCGCTCAACTTGCGAACAAATTGCAGCGAAGACGCCCAGATTTCCTCGTCCGTCGCGGGAGGTTTGAAGTTGTGCAAGGTCTTGATATTACGGCACATCAGGATCCTCTCTAACAATCGTTAACTTTTTCGAAGCGCCTCGCGGATGCCACCGGCGCGGTGAAGGTCGCCGACGGCTTCGAGCCGGGCGGTAATCGGCCCTCCTGTCGTCGCCACGGTTTGGCCGCGAAAGGAATGTAGGGTCGGTGCCATGGTCTGCCGTTTGATACGACGATTTGTCGATGATCGCGATCTCTGTTGTCCGCGGTTTGATTGCCTGGCGGCGCCGAATAAGGCCGCGCCGCGGATTGATCCCGCCAATTCCCGTAATTCCCGGTTCCGCGGATTTAATTCCCAGTTCGGCCGAAAAATTCCCGGTTCGCCGTCGACGGGAATTCGTCGTCAAGTGATTGGCCTGACACATTATTTCTTCTGCAAATCGGTGGCGTCGAGGCCAAAATTGCAAAATTCCCGGTTATTCTCCCAGTTATCCCCGGTCCGACGGGAATTTGATGAGTTCATCGAGCGTGGCGGCGAGACGGTCGAGGTCGGGACCGGTCGACAAGCGGTGATCGCCGTCCTTGACCAGGGTCACCACGACGTCGGCGCTGCGGAACTGGTCGGCGAGCCGCAAGCTCGTCTGCCATGGCACCGATTGATCGCGCATGCCATGGAGCAGCCGCACCGGGCAGTCGAGCGCGATCTCCTCGCGCATCACCAGATATTGCCGCGCCTCTTCGAAAAAGCTCATCCGATAGGTATAGCCGGCTGGGTCATAGTCCGAGGGCAGTGTGATTATGCGCTGCTCCCGGAACTCCTTCTGTTGCGCCGAGTCGAGCCGTTCCCAGAACAGATCCTCGGTGAAATCCGGCGCGGCGGCGACGCCGACAAGCGCATGGATCCGCTCGGTCCGGGCCAGGGCCGCCAGTAGCATGATCCAGCCGCCCATGCTCGACCCGACCAGGATCTGCGGGCCTTCGGTCAGTTCGTCGAAGACGGCGATCGCGTCCTCGGCCCAGCGGCCGATCGTGCCGAGGGCGACGTCGCCGCTCGACGCGCCGTGACCAAAATAATCGAAGCGGACAAAGGCGCGGCCTCGGCACCGGCAGTATTCCTCGAGAAAGCAGCGCCTTGGTGCCGGTCATGTCGGAGCGGAAGCCGCCCAGGAACATGATCCCGGGAGCCTCCCCAGAGAGCCGGTGGTAGGCGATTGTTGCGCCGTCGTGACGTGGTAGAATCTGGGGCGGGTTCATCGGGAGCTCGTGGCAGAGCGGAATGGGCGGCGACGATAACACCATGCCCCGACCGCCAGTAGCCCAGCTACCGGAAGGTCGCCCGCCGGCGGTTCTGCAGGTCTTGCCGAGCCTTGTTTCGGGCGGGGCCGAGCGCGGCACGGTCGAATTGGCGGCGGCACTAACCGCGGCCGGCTGGAACGCCTATGTCGCCTCGGCCGGCGGCCCGCTGGAACGCGAGATCGCCCGCGCCGGCGCCACCCATCTGACCCTGCCGCTCGCCTCGAAGAATCCGCTGGTCATGCGCCGCAACAGGGCGGCGCTGGCCCGCGCGATCCACGCTCTCGGTATCGACATCGTCCATGCCAGGAGCCGCGCCCCCGCGTGGAGCGCGTGGTCGGCGGCACACGCGACGGGCCGGCACTTCGTGACGACGTTTCACAACGCCTACGGCGCGGGCTCGGCTCTCAAGCGCTGGTACAACTCGGTCATGGCGCGCGGCGAGCGGGTCATCGCTATCTCCGATTTTGTCGCCGACCATGCGGCCAAGGTGTACGGCGTCGAGCCGGACCGCCTGCGCACAATACCGCGCGGCGTCGATCTCGATATTTTCGACCCGAGACGGGTTGGCGGCCAACGGATCGCCAGCCTCGCACGGCAATGGCGGCTCCCCGATGGGGTGCCGACGGTGATGCTGCCGGGTCGGCTGACCCGATGGAAGGGCGGGCTCGATTTTATCGCGGCGATTGCCGCGCTGGGCCGGCGCGACATCTGCTGCGTGCTGGTCGGCGCCGAACAGCGGCGCGGTTTTCGCCGCGAGCTGGAAACGGCGATCGAGCGGCACAAGCTCGTCGGCCTGTTTCGCATCGTCGAGCGACTGTCCGGATATGGCCGCCGCCTATATGCTGGCCGATGTCGTCGTCTCGGCGTCGAGCGACCCCGAGGGTTTTGGGCGGACCATCGTCGAAGCACAGGCGATGGGTCGGCCGGTGGTCGCCACCGATCATGGCGGCGCCCGCGAGACGATCGTGCCCGGTGTCAACCGGCTGGCTGGTGCCCGCGCGCGATCCCGCCGCCCTCGCCGCGGCGATCGGCGACGGCGCTGTCGCTCGGATCCGGGCGCGCGGTCGCTGCTTGCCAGGCGCGCAATCTCGCACATAGCGGCCAACTTTACCCACGAAGCGATGTGCGCCCGCACGATCGAGGTCTATGAAGAACTGCTGTTTCCCGAGAAGGACCGAGCCGCAATCGGAATCGCGCCAGTGGCCTTGCGGGCGTAGGCGCCGAAAGCAGCGAGGGAGGAGATGACGATCGACAATACCTACGATTACATCGTGACCGGAGCCGGGTCGGCGGGCTGCGTCGTTGCCGCGCGGCTCAGCGAGTCCGGTCGCTATCGCGTGTTGCTGCTCGAAGCCGGTGGCGAGGATCGCTATCCCTGGATCCATGTGCCGATGGGCTATGGCCGGCTGTTCAGCAATCCGCGCGTCAACTGGATGTACGAGAGCGAGCCAGAGCCCGAACTCGAGGGCCGATCGATGTACCAGCCGCGCGGCAAGGTGCTGGGCGGCACCAGCTCGATCAACGGCATGGTCTATATGCGCGGCAACCCCGCCGATTACGACGAATGGCGCCAGCGTGGCTGCACCGGATGGGACTGGGACAGCGTATTGCCGTACTTCAAAAAGGCCGAGGATCAGGAGCGCGGGCCGGATACGTTTCACGGCGCCGGCGGACCGTTGCGCGTCTCCGATCAGCCGGCACGCTTCGAACTGGCCGAACACTGGATCGCGGCGGCGATCGAGGCCGGATTGCCGGCCAACAACGACTTCAACAACGGACAGCAAGAGGGCGCCGGGCCATTCCAGAGCACCACCAATCGCCGCCGACGCTGGAGCACCTCCGCGGCCTATCTGCGCCCAGCGCGCGACCGCAAGAACCTGACCGTCGCGACGAATGCGCTGGCGACCCGAGTGGTGTTCGAGAACGGCCGGGCGACCGGCGTCGAGTATCTTAAGAAACGGGGCAGGTCAAACGCGCGCGGACGCGGGGCGAGGTGATCGTCTGCGGCGGCGTCTTCAATTCGCCGCAGCTATTGCAATTGTCCGGGATGGGGCCGGGCGAACTACTGCAGGGCTTCGGAATTCCGGTGGTGCGCGACATTCCCGGCCGTCGGCGCCGATCTGCAGGATCATTTCTACGTTCGGCTGGCCTTTCGCTGCACCAAGCCGATCACCCTGAACGATGTCGCCAACAACCCATTGCGCAAGGGGTGGCCGGTCTGCAGTACATGCTGTTCCGGACCGGGCCGCTGGCGACCAACGGGATCTGCGCCGGCGGCTTTGCGCGCAGCGACCAACGTCTGGAACGACCCGACATCCAGCTAAATTTTAGCCTTTGGAGCTTTGCCGAGCGCACCCGGAAAGGAGTCTATCCGCATCCCTTCCCGGGCTTCACGGTCAGTGCGGTGCATCTGCGCCCCGACGCGCGCGGCGAGGTCCGGGTGAAGAGCGCCGATCCGCTCGCGGCCCCGGCCATCCGCTTCAACTTCTTGAAGACCCATTACGATTTGCAGGCGCTGACCGCCGGGATGCGGCTGGCGCGCAAGATCGTCAATCAGCCGGCGCTCTCCGATTATGTCGCCGACGAACTTATCCCGGGTAAAGACGTCAACACCGACGCGGAATTCGAGGCCGCCATTCGCAAAAATGGCATCTCCAACCTGCACCCTGTGGGCACCTGCCGCATGGGGACGGATGAGGCGGCGGTGCTCGATCCGCGGCTGCGGGTGCGCGGCATCGGGCATCTGCGCGTCGTCGACGCCTCGGTCATGCCTTCGGTCCCGGCCGGCAACACCAACGCGCCGTCGATCATGATCGGCGAAAAAGCCTCCGACATGATCCTCGAAGACGCCCGCGCGACGGCGTAAGACCGGGTGAGTTCTGCCCCCACGCCGTCTCGAACAGGCGCTGACCGACGAACTCGCCCTGCGCAACCCCGCCGGGACAGGCGAAGAAACCGCCGCCGGTGTGGGTGACGAACTGGTTCAGCATGTCGAACTTTGCCATCTTGTCGAAGATCTTGATGAACCCGGTCCGCGGATCGCGCTGGTAGCAGACGAAGAACAGACCGGCGTCGTATTCCATGCCCTGCCGCCAGGGCGGCCAGCGCTCGGCGGTGAAATTCGACGCCGTCATTGTAGGAATAGGGCCGCCGCAGGATTTGCGCGCCGTCGTTACTCGCCGCGGCGGCAAGCCGGACATGGGCGCTCTCGGGAATGACCGGGTTGCCGTCCTTGTCGGTCGGCGTTCGAGGTCGAGCGAGATCGAACTCGTTCTTTCAGGCCCAAAGGCGCGCCCGAATATTTGTGCCGGCCGAAGGTCTGCTCCTGAAAATCGACCTTCATGCGATCCCAATGCTCGAGCGCGATGCGGATTCGCCGGACGACGAGGTAACTGCCGCCGCGCATCCAGTCCGGCCCTTCGCTCGCCGACCCAGACGAATTTCGCCATCGCCTGGCGGATCTTCGACCGACGGATTGTTGGTGCCGTCCTTGAAGCCCATCAGATTGCGCGGTGTCTCGCTTCGCCGCGTAGCCGGGCAGTGAAGCCGGTCTGCGCCCAGCGCATCTGGGCCAGCGCCGTAGGCGAACCGCACCAATTGGCGAACCGCGTGAAAGGCGACCTGCGGATCGTCGGCGCAGGCCTGGATCGACAGATCGCCGCCGGTGCGGGTTTCGACCAGCTGATCGCCGTTGAAGCGGGGCAGATCGACCAGCGCCGCGCGGCCGGCGATCGGCGAGGCCATAACGATCCTTGCCGTCCTTGACGAACAATCCGGCGCCGAAGCCGAAGGTGACCGTCAGTCGCGCCGGCCGGCAAGCCGAGCGCCTCGCCGGTATCCGATGCCCGGCATCGCCATGTCCTGGGCCGATCGGCGTCGGCCGACTGACCGGCGGCCATCCGGGCCGCGGCCGTCGGTCCAGTCGCGCAACAGCTTGATCAGACCTCGTCGCGTTTGGTCGTCGACGAGATCGAGTGCGGCGAAATAAGTGTGGCTTTGTGCTGGTGTCGTGATCCCGCCCTGATGCTGGCCCCAAAACGGCTCGACCGCAGCCTTGGCGTCGTGTCCGGCGGCGTTCCCGCTCTTCGTCTCGACCAGCGCTTCGGCGGCGCCGCCGATGCCGAGACCGGCGATCCGGCGACCGCCGCCAGCCCCGCCGCCGCCCGAACCAGGCCGCGACGGGTCGGTCGTTGCCCAGCCCTTCGCCGTTCTCGTCGGCCGTCACCGCGTCCCCTCGACCAACGTGTTCATGTCGTCCTCGACGTAATAAAAGCCCTTGCCGTCCGGTGTCATCGCGAGGCCGAACAGATCGCCGCTGCCGGGCGGGGACTGCGCCTGGTTCGTGTCGATCCATTGGGCATAGAGCTGCCTGCCGGTGGTCGGATCGATTTCGACGACCTGTCCGTTCAATCCGTTGCAGGTCAAAAGGTGCCGTCCGCCGTCAAGGTCAGGGCCAATGGTCGCTTCAGCAGCCCGTCCTTGGTCACCACACGCCCGGTGCCGGCGCTGCGTCGTGCGCGTCGTCGCGTCCGGGATTGCGACGATCCGATTGCCGAGCGCATCCGACACATAGAGCGTGCCGTCCGGGCCGAGCGCCAACCCGGTCGGACCGATCAGAAACACGTCCTTGTCGGCCTGCTGGCCGAACCCGTTGGCGACCACGGTCTGGCTGACGATCGCGGCGGCTTGTCCCGGGGAGATCGAAAGCTGGAGCCGCAGCACCGTCGCCTTGTTGACGATCACCGAGTGGCCGTGGGCATCGTGCACTTGCGGGCCGGGCACGTCGAACCCTGCCATGCTGACGAACAACGTGGCGGTCGCGCCGTTGTCGATGGTGGCCATATTGCCCCACGGACCGTTGATGTTGGGGCCGGCCCAGACCGTCTGCAAGCTGGCCATTGGCGTCGAGCACCAGCAGGCAGCCATTGCCCTTGGTGCTGGTCGTCCCGTCCGTGCTCGGCGTGCTGCCGACGATGATCCAGCCGCTTTTGAGCATCGTCATCGCCGTCGTCAGTCCGATCCCGCCAGGGCACTGGGCTAGTGTTCTGGGGCAGTTTGGCGAACATCGCCGTCGTCTTGGTCGACGGACGTAGCGGATGATCGTCGTACCGGTACCCTGCAAATTCGACATGTCGTTGAAATTGTCGACCAGCACGTCGCCTTTTGAATTTTCCCGGCGGAGACCGGGGCGACACCACCGCATAGGGATTGAGATCGCCATTGTCGGTTACCGTGGTGGTCCGCGTGACGTGGCGATGGATCGTGTCGAGCAAGCCCGGAGTGTCGGCCGATCGTGCAGCGCTGATCGGCGCCAGGGTCGCCGCGAGCAGCATGGCAGCGGCGCCCAATCCCGCCCCCAATCCAACTCCTTCCCTGCGACGCGTCATCGGCTTTGCTCCCGCTAGCTCCAGAGTTGCGAATAAGTCGCAATCACATAGCCCCGTCGATCGAGCCCCGTCAAGATGTGATCCCGAGCGGCCAGCGCATAGCATACCCGCGCTGCCGATGAGCCTAGGGCCGCTGCGCCTTCTCAAAAGGTGAGGTTCACCCGGAACCCGAGCACCGCTTCGTCCTTGATACTTTGGTTTGGCATGTTCGGGTTGGCGACGCCGGCCCCCGGGTTGAACACGTATTGGAAGTCAGGCTGAAGCTGCACCGCGGGGGTCAGTTGGTACTGATAGGTCAGCTCGATAAAGGTCTCGCCGGTCCTTACCGGGACGGAGGTGCCGGTGAAGAAGGCCGTCTGCTGATCGAGCGCGGTGGTGGAACCACTGACCTGGCCATAGCCCATGCCGATCCCGGCAGTGTCGTTGTTGCGGCCTGGGATCGGGCCATGCAGGGTAAGGCCGGCGTTCAGGCTGAAGATCACCGGATTGCGGTTGCCCTGCGGAGTGCCCATCACCCGGGTAAAAAAGTTCAGCGTGCTGCCCCCGGGTGCCTGCCCGACCACCTGATCGAGCACGCCGTAGAGACTGTAGTTTCCGTGATGCATCGAGCGGCGTGCCGCTGCTCAGCGGATTGGCCAGCGACAACCCCTGTCGTCGAACTGCAGATCGTCGAAGTTCTTCGCTGTTGTACCAGAACCCAACCTTGACGGTGCCCGGCTGTACCTGCCCGCTGTTCGGATGTGACCATCGCGCCGAGTGCCGGATATGAGTATTGCAGCTCGCCGATTACCAGCACGCCGCCATTCAGGGGAAAGCTGGTCCCGGACGGATTTTGCTCCTGCGGATCGCCCAGATTGTTGGGCGCGCGGATTGCCGTTGGTCACCGCGAGCAGTGCCGTCAGCGAGTCGGTCGGACGCGCCCGCAGCCTCACGCCGAGGGCCGAAAGCGGATAGGCCGGACCGCCGCCGGGAAGATCGTCAGACGGCACCAGCGGCCAGCCGAACATCGTATTGACGAACACCAGGGCGTTCTGGCTGACAATGAATTCCTGATCGAGGCTCATCTGCCCGATCTTCACATCCGCCCGGTCTTCTTCGAGAAATTTCTGCTGATACCAAAGTTCCCACAGACGCGCCCCGGGATCCGCCTCGATCCCGCTCGCGGTCTGCAAGGTCAGCAAATTGTCCGCGCTCAGATTGCGTCCGTGGATTTGAAGCGCGCTTGCTCGGAACGTGCCGCCGTACCAGCCGAACGCCTGCTGCGTGTCGAGCTGCACCGCCATCTGGGTCAGGCCGTCGTATTCGAAGCCTTGGTGGAGGCCGCCGGTAACGTTGCCGAGCACTTCGCTGGTCTCCGATACGGCCAACGAGATACCGTATTTGCCGAGCAGCGGGCGCAAGCCCCACATATCGCCGAGCAGATTGCCGCTCTTTGAGATCCCCGTCAGAAACCCGAATGGTCCCTCGCCGGCGCCGCCCTCGGCCGGATTCGGCTGAAGGGCTTCGATCTCGCCCGGGACCAGCAATGGCGGGGGCGCGGCAGCGGCGGGTCCCACGGACAGCCAGGCCGATATGCAGGAGGCTGCAATGCCTAAGGTGATCGGGTCGGCGAAATCTCGGAGCCGGGTCTGCCCGAGCGGGAATAATTGCTGCTCCGGCGTGAGTTCAAGAATTTGCATCGATCCGGGTGTCCGCCGCTGTTCCCTTTCGGCGAGTTGCACCCGTTCGGCATCAACCCCCCAACCAGGTTGATAATGCGACTGAGTCGTAATAAGAACGCAAATGCGAGTTAGTCGCGTCTGATATGCGCAGTATGCGGCTCCGACGCTACCAGCCGCTATGTAAACGGTTGGCGCTGATACCTTGACGCCGCACGGTCGGTTCGCGATATTCTGGGCATGAGTGTAGGCGGCCGGAACGCAACCACGACGACTACCACCACCCCTGGTGGCGGGGTGCCCGGAGGTCGTGTACGCTGATCCAGCGCCAAGACGTTGACCTGATGGACCCCGCCGGACAACGGACGGGGTCTTTTCGTGACCACTGGGCCCCGTCCGAGCGGCAAATCGACGGAGCACAGGAAGA
Organism: uncultured Alphaproteobacteria bacterium; assembly: GCA_963774345.1. GTDB lineage: Bacteria > Pseudomonadota > Alphaproteobacteria > ATCC43930 > CGMCC-115725 > AP-15. The sequence goes on along the minus strand of CAVZFB010000064.1, from coordinate 316,930 downwards.
TGAGGAACCCAGGAATAAAACGTGCCGTGCGCTTGGCACGATGGGTTCGTCGTTTGTTTGCGGGCGGTGAAATGGCTGAAAATCTCGGCGATGGACAACATCCAGGCTCATCGGCGCCGATCGTCGTGACCCTGCCCGACGGCAAGCACCGCGAATTTCCCGCGCCGGTCACCGGCGCCGAACTCGCGGCGCACGATCGGCCCGGGCTCGCCAAAGCGGCGATCGCCATCCGCGTCGACGGCCGGCCGCGCGACCTCGCCACCGTGATCGACCATGACGCCGCGGTCGCGATCATCACCCGCGAAACCCCCGAGGGGCTCGAGATCCTGCGCCACGACGCCGCCCACGTGATGGCCGAGGCGGTCAAGGAACTCTATCCCGAGACCCAGGTCACCTTTGGCCCGGCGACCGAGACCGGCTTTTATTACGATTTCGCTCGCGCCGACCCCGTTCACCCCGGAAGATCTCGAGCGGATCGAGGAGCGGATGCGTGACGATCGTACGTCGCGACGAAAAGATCAGCCGCGAGGTCTGGGAGCGCGACGCCGCGATCGCCTTCTTCGCTGGCATCGGCGAGCGCTACAAGGCCGAATATATCGGCGAGATCCCGCCGGACGAGGAGATCAGCCTCTACCGCCAGGGCGGCTTCGTCGATCTGTGCGTCGGGCCGCATCTGCCCTCGACCGGGCATCTCGGCCAGGCGTTCAAGCTGATGAACGTGGCCGGCGCCTATTGGCGCGGCGACGCGCGCAACGCGCAATTGCAGCGCGTCTACGGCACCGCCTGGGCGAGCCAGAAGGAGCTCGACCAGTACCTCTTCCGGCTCGAGGAGGCCGAACGCCGCGACCATCGCCGGCTCGGCCGCGAGCTCGACCTGTTTCATCTGGGCGAGGAGGCGGTCGGCAGCGTCTTTTGGCACCCGAAGGGCTGGACGCTGTTTCGCATCATCGAGACTTACATGCGCCGGCGCCTCGATGCCGCTGGCTACTCCGAGGTCAAGGGTCCGCAGACTGCTCGACCGCAGCCTGTGGGAGGCGTCCGGCCATTGGGAAAATTTTCGCGAGAACATGTTCATCGCCGAGAGCCGCGACGAACGGGTGCTCGCGGTCAAGCCGATGAACTGCCCGGGCCATGTGCTGATCTTCGCCAACCGGCTCCGCAGCTACCGCGAATTGCCGCTGCGGCTGGCCGAATTCGGCAGCTGCCATCGCAACGAGCCGTCGGGCGCCCTGCACGGCATCATGCGGGTGCGCGGCTTTACCCAGGACGACGCGCATATCTTCTGTGCCGAGAACCAGGTGACCGGGGAAGCGATCGCGTTTTGCCGGCTGTTGCTGTCGATTTACCGCGATTTCGGCTTTGAGGATGTCGAGATCAAATTTGCCGACCGGCCGCCGCAGCGGATCGGCAGCGACGCCGTCTGGGACCGCGCCGAGCGGGACTTGAAAGCGGCAGTCGAACAGGCCGGGCTTGCCTATGCCTACAGTCCCGGCGAAGGCGCCTTCTACGGCCCGAAGCTTGAATTCCATCTGCGCGACGCGCTCGGCCGGCAATGGCAATGCGGCACGTTGCAGCTTGATTTCATGATGCCGGAACGGCTCGGCGCCATTTATGTCGGCGAGGATGGCGGCCGCCACACTCCGGTTATGCTGCACCGCGCGATCCTCGGCTCGATGGAGCGCTTTATCGGGATTCTGATCGAGCATTATGCCGGTCGGTTTCCGCTGTGGCTGGCGCCGGTGCAGATCGTCGTCGCCTCGATCACCGAGGAAGCGGCCGATTACGCCGCCGAAGTCGTCCGCGCCTGCGCCTCCGCCGGGCTCAGGGCCGTCCTCGACGCCGGCAACGAAAAGATCTCGCTACAAGGTGCGCGAACACAGCCTCGCCAAGGTGCCGATCATGCTCGTCGTCGGAGGGCGCGAGGCTGCGACGCGAGCAGTGGCGTTGCGTCGGCTCGGCGGCAATGCGCAGGAAGCTCTTGCGCTCGACGAAGCCGTCGCTAGATTGAAGCAGGAGGCGGCGGTTCCGTCGTCGCCCTAACGTAGTCGGCAAAGTCGGATCGACGTGCCTCAACCAGATAGAGGAGAATATAGATACCCAGACCACCGATGAACCTGACCCCGACCCGCGAGGGCCCCCGGATCAATGACGAGATCGGCGTGCCGCGTGTGCGCCTGGTCGATGACCGGGGCAATATGGTGGGGGTGGTCGGGCGCAACGAGGCGCTCACTATGGCGGCGGATGCCGGCTTCGACCTCGTCGAGATAGCGCCCAATGCCGATCCGCCGGTCTGCAAGATGCTGGACTTCGGCAAATATAAGTACGAAGAGCAGAAGAAAAAAAACGAAGCCCGCAAAAAGCAGAAAATTATCGAAGTCAAAGAAATCAAGCTGCGCCCCAGCATCGACGATCACGATTACGACGTAAAGATGCGCAGCATGATCAAATTTCTCGAGGAAGGCGACAAGGTCAAGGTGACGATGCGGTTCCGCGGGCGCGAGCTGGCGCATCAGGAGCTGGGCATGGACGTCCTGATCCGCGTCCGCGACAATCTGCAGGAACTCGCCAAGGTCGAGCAGATGCCGCGCATGGAAGGCCGGCAGATGACGATGGTGATCTCGCCGAAATAGTCATCCTCTCCCCGACTTGCTTTCGCCGGGGGGCATCGCTATAAGGCGCGGCTCGAATGGGCGGCGGCGCGCAGCGCGATGGCTCGCCTCGTCGTCGCAACGTCGGCACGGATTATGAAATGCCCAAGCTCAAGACCAAGAGCGGCGCCAAAAAGCGGTTCGGCCGCACCGGCACCGGCAAGATCAAGTTGCGCATCGCCTACAAGCGCCATCGGCTGATCAGCAAGGACAAGCAGGCCAAGCGCAAGGCGCGCGGCACGCACGACCCTGGAGAAGGGCGACAGCAAGCTCGTCCTGACCTACATGCCGTATCTGCGGGGCTGAGCCGTGGCGCGCGTCAAACGCGGGGTTACCACCCACGCCCGCCACAAGAAGGTCCTCGAACTCGCCAAGGGTTATCGCGGGCGCGGCAGCACCGCCTATCGCATCGCGATCGAGAAGGTCGAGAAGGCGCTGCGTTATGCCTATCGCGACCGGCGCAACCGCAAGCGCGATTTCCGCGCCCTGTGGATCCAGCGGATCAATGCCGGCGCGCGCGAGCACGGGCTGACCTATTCGCAATTCATGCACGGGATCAAGCTCGCCGGGCTCGATCTCGACCGCAAGGTCCTGTCCGACATCGCGATCCGCGAGCCCGAGGCGTTCGCCGCGATCGTCACGACCGCGCGCGCGGCGCTGGCCGCGGCGCCGGCGACGGCGCAAGCGGCTTGAATCCGCACGAGATATGAAGAGATCGCCGCAACACCCTTCCTCGTCATCCCGACGAAGGTCGGGACCCATTTCGGCCGTGGGTACCGGCCTTCGCCGGTATGACAATGAGCGGCGGCGATTTACTGTCGGGAGTCATCGCTAGGCCCTGTGCGAAACAATTGCGAATCGCAAAGGGGCCTGCGACGGCCCCTTTTCATTTCAAATATGCTGTCTCGGGTAATGTCGAATGGAAGATGCCAGCCAATTGATCGAATGCGCGACCGCCCAGGACGTCGAAGCGGCGACATCGCCGCGAGGCGTCTCGAAGAGGTCCGCGTCAAGTACCTCGGACGGCGTGGCGTCGCTGACCCTGGCGATGCGCGAGCTCGGCGGGCTCGATCCGGAAGCGCGGCGCGAGCGCCGGCGCGCGAGTTGAACGCCGCCAAGGACCGGATCGCCGCCGCCCTTGCCGAGGCGGCGAGCCGGCTCGGCCGCGCCGCGCTCGAACAGCGGCTCGCCACTGAGCGCGCCGACGTGACCTTGCCGGTGACGTTCGCCGGCAGAGGGCCGCATCCATCCGATCAGCCAGACGATCGACGAGATCGTCGCGATCTTCGGCGAGATGGGCTTTGTCGTCGCCGAGGGGCCGCATATCGAGGAAGATTTCTACAATTTCACCGCGCTCAACATCCCGCCCGAGCATCCGGCGCGCCAGGAGCACGACACCTTCTACCTGCCCGAGCGCGCCGACGGCACGCGGCTGGTGCTGCGCACCCACACCTCGCCGGTGCAGATCCGCACGATGCTGGCGCAGCAGCCGCCGATCCGGATCATCGTGCCCGGCCGCACCTTCCGCTGCGACCACGACGCGACGCACTCGCCGATGTTCCACCAGGTCGAGGGGCTGGTCATCGACCGAACGACCCATATGGGCCACCTCAAGGGCTGCCTGATCGAATTCTGCCGCGCCTTTTTCGGCGTCGACGATCTGCCGGTGCGCTTCCGCCCGAGCTATTTCCCGTTCACCGAGCCCTCGGCCGAGGTCGATATCGGCTGCTCGCGCGAGGGCGGCGGCTTGAAGATCGGTGCCGGCGGCGACTGGCTCGAAATCCTCGGCAGCGGCATGGTCCACCCGAAGGTGCTGGCGAATTGCGGCATCGACCCCTCCGAGTATCAGGGCTTCGCCTTCGGCATGGGGATCGAGCGGGTGGCGATGCTGAAATACGGCATCCCCGATCTGCGCACGTTCTACGATTTCGATCTGCGCTGGCTGCGCCATTACGGCTTTCTGCCGCTCGACATTCCCTCGCTGGTGCGCGGCCCGCTTCCGGGGTGCTCCGGCATGAAGACGACGCTCGCCTGGCTCAAGACCCATCTCGACACCGATGCGCCGCCGGCTGCGATCGTCGAGCGTCTGATCATGCTCGGCCACGATGTCGAGGCGGTCGAAAACCGCGCCGCCGGGCTCGAACCCTTCACTGTCGCCTCGGTCGTCTCGGCCGAGCGCCATCCAAATGCCGACCGGCTCCGGGTCTGCGTCGTCGACACCGGCAAGGAGCAGGTCCAGGTCGTCTGCGGCGCGCCGAACGCGCGCGCCGGCATGAAGGGCGTCTTTGCCCCGCGCCGGCGATGATCATCCCGCGCACCGGCGCGATGCTCAAGGAAAGCGTGATCCGCGGCGTCGCCTCGCGCGGCATGCTGTGCTCGGCCTATGAGCTCGGCCTCGGCGACGACCATGACGGCATCATCGAGGCGCCGCAGGACGCGCCGATCGGCGCGAGATATGCCGATCTGCTCGGTCTCGGCGACCCGGTCATCGACATCAAAGTGACGCCGAACCGCGCCGACTGCCTCGGCGTCCGCGGCATTGCGCGCGATCTCGCCGCATCCGGGCTCGGGCAGCTGAAGCCGCTCGATACGACCCCGGTTGCCGGCGATTTCCGCTCGCCGATCGGCGTCCACATCGAAGACCGATCGGCCTGCCCGCTGTTTCTCGGCCGGCACCTCCGCGGCGTCCGCAACGGGCCGAGCCCCGACTGGCTGCGCCGCCGGCTGGAAGCGATCGGACTGCGGCCGATCTCGGCGTTGGTCGACATCACCAATTTTCTGACCTTCGACCTCAACCGGCCGCTGCATGTGTTCGACGCCGGTCGAGCTCGACGGCGATCTCGTCGGTTCGATTGGCGCGGCCGGGCGAGACTCTGCTCGCGCTGAACGGCCAGGAGTACGCGCTCGACCCCGAGATGACCGTGATCGCCGATCGGGTGAGCGTGCGCAGCCTCGGCGGCGTCATCGGCGGCGAGACGACCGGCTGCACCGAAGCGACGACCGAGGTCTTTGTCGAGGCGGCGCTGTTCGATCCGGTGCGCACCGCCGCGACCGGCCGGAAGCTCGGCATATCGAGCGACGCGCGCTATCGCTTCGAGCGCGGCCTCGACCCGGCCTTTGTCGGGGACGGGCTCGAAATCGCGACCCGGCTGATGCTCGAATTGTGCGGCGGCGAAGCGTCCGAGATCGTCATCGCCGGCGCGGTGCCGGAATGGCGCCGTCGTTACGTGCTGCGCGCCGAGACGGCCGGCGAGTCTCGGCGGTCTCGATGTAGCGCCTGAGGAAAGCGCCGCGATCCTGAAGGCACTCGGCTGTACCGTCGAGCGTGTAGCCAGCGGCGATCTGTCGGTCGAGCCGCCGTCCTGGCGCGGCGACATCGAGGGCGAGGCCGATCTCGTCGAGGAGGTGCTGCGGATCAAGGGCTATGACCAAATTCCGGCGGTGCCACTGCCGCGCGAGACGCCATTGCCGCGACCGGCGCTGATCCCGGCTCGACGGCGCTCGGAACTGGTGCGGCGCGCACTGGCCGCGCGCGGTCTGACCGAGGCCGTGGCCTTCTCGTTCATCTCGGCGCGCGAGGCCGAGCTGTTCGGCGGCGCTAAACCCGAGCTCCGGGTCGTCAACCCGATCAGCGCCGATCTCGACGCGATGCGGCCGTCTTTGCTGCCGGGCCTCGCCGCCGCCGCGCGACGCAATGGCGATCGCGGCTTCGCCGATGTCGGCGCTGTTCGAATTAGGGCCGTTCTATCGCGACGACACACCGCAGGGTCAAGGGCTGGCCGCGGCCGGGCTGCGCGCCGGGCGATCTGGCCCCAAGCATTGGCGCGAGCCGGCGCGGGCGGTCGACCTCTATCAAGTCAAGGCCGACGCGCTGGCCGCTCTTGCCGCAATGGGGACATCGGCTGAGAACGTACAAATCAGCGCCGATCCGCCGGCCTGGTACCACCCCGGCCGGGCCGCGACCTTGCGGCTCGGGTCCAAGGTGCTGGGCGCCTTTGGCGAACTGCATCCGGCGGTGATCGAGGCGATCGACTGCAAACCGCCGCTCGTCGCGTTCGAGGTCTTTCTCGATGCCGTCCCCGAGCCGCGCGCGGGGCGCGCCAAGCCGCCGCTTCAGCTGTCGGTATTCCAGCCGATCGAGCGCGATTTCGCCTTCATCGTCGATCGCGAACTGCCGGCCGAGACGCTGCTGAGAGCAGCTCGCGGCGTCGATCGCAAGCTGGTGACCGAAATCCGCCTGTTCGATGTCTATGAGGGGGCTGGTCTGCCGCAAGGCAAAAAATCGCTGGCGATCACCGTCGTGCTGCAACCTCAGGAACGGACCCTGACCGATTCCGAGATCGAGGGCTTTTCGAAGCGACTTGTCGCCCAGGTCGAAAAGGCGACGGGAGGCGTATTGCGGGGCTGAGACAGTGCCTGGCGACAGCACCGGAATTGCCTTTTCGCGGTCGCTTCGCGAGACTGCGGCGAGGCACCTGAAGGAGGTTCCGCCGATGGCGCTGGCAAACGAGCGTGTCGCCTGGTTCAACGGCAAGATCGTGCGCGAGAGCGAGGTGCTGATCCCGTTTCGCGATCAGGGTTTCCTGCGCGGCGACGCGGTCTTCGACATGACCCGCAGCTTCAACGGCGCTGCCTTTCGCCTCGAGGAGCATGTGGCGCGGCTCTACCGCTCGCTCAAATATCTGGACCTCGACCCGGGGCTGTCTCCGGCGGAGATGGTCGCAATCAGCGCCGACGTGTTGGCCCGCAATCGACACCTGCTGGGGCCTGGCGAGGATTATTGGCTGGCCCAACGGATCAGCCGCGGCATCAGCCCGGTGCCCGGCGACAATTGGGACCATTACGGCCCGAATGTGATCGTCGAATGCGTGCCGTTGCCATTCCGCGAGCGGGCCAAGCACTTCCGCGACGGCATCGATGTGATCACGCCATCCTTGCGGCGTACTCCGCCCGATTCTTTGTCGCCGCGCGCCAAGATGCACCAGTATCTGAACCTCGTCCTCGCCGACCGCGAAGTGAAGGCGCAGAACCCCGCCGCCTGGGCGGTATTGCTCGACGTCAACGGCAACCTCGCCGAGGGCCAGGGCAGCAACATTTTTCTGGTTCGCGACGGCGGCTTGTTGACGCCGAGGGAGCGCTTTGTACTGCCTGGCGTCAGCCGTCAGGCGGTGATCGACCTCGCCGGCCAGCTAGGGATCCAATGCAACGAACAGGATCTCGATCTCTACGACGCCTACACCGCCGACGAATGCTTTTTGACCTCGACGAGCCTGTGCATCTGCGGGGTGCGCAGCCTGAACGGCCGCACTTTCGCCGCTGGCAAGGTGCCCGGGCCGATCACCCGAGAGCCTGACCGACGCGTACAAGGAATTGGTCGGCTGCGATTTCGTCGCGCAATATCTGCAGCGACTCGAGGGCTGAGCCGGCGTCGCGGGGATCGTTTCGTCGGCCGCTGCATATTCTTTCGTCGAACACGGCTCGGCATTCGAGCCGCATCTCGACGGAGGTCTTCGTGAGAAGGATGCTGCTTGCCGCAGCTTTGGCCGCCACCACGGCGATCGTCGTACCGGTCTTTGCCCAACAGGCGGGAAATACCGATACCCAGACAAATCAGGCCGCCACGGCGAACCCAGCAAGCGGGTGGAGACGAAGACGCCGGCAGCCAGTGGACGCGTGGCCGGGGCGGCTGGGGAATGCGCGGATGGCCGATGATGCGGCGCGGCATGTGGCGTCAGCGCGGCGATGCGCGGCGATCCGCAGCAACGATGTATCGACCGGCTCGCCTGGCGCGCCGCCCGACGCGCTTATGTCGAAGCCGAGCTTGACCTGACCGCCGAACAACGCCCGCTCTGGGATAAGCTACAGAGCGTTGCGCAGGCCGAGCAGCAAAAAGAGCGGCAGTGGTGCCAGCAACTCAAGCCCGGGCAGCAATCGACCGCGCTCGACCGCATGGATCGAGCGCAACAATTCCTGTCGGCGAGGCTCGATGCTGTACAATCGGCAAAGCCGGCGCTACAGGCGCTCTATCAGGCGCTGACCCCGGAGCAGCGGGCGATCATGGACCACCCGTTCCGCCGGCCATAAGCCTCGCAGACCGTTGGTCGGCGCTTCTCGCCGGAAGTCTTGTTCGGCGATCTGCAAGCTCGCTAAGGTGGCTGCGAGGCTTCCCCGCCGCCACCAAGGCTTCCAATGCCTTTTGACAACGATACCGCACCCGGTCTGGAGGCGCGGCTGCGCCGCGAGATCCGCGGCGAGGTAATGTTCGATGCGTTCAGCCGTGGGCGCTACAGCACCGACGCGTCGATCTATCAGATCGAGCCCTTGGGCGTCGTCGTGCCGCGCGGCCGAGAGGATGCCGCGGTCGCGATCGCGATCGCCCGCGAAGAGGGCGTGCCGGTGTTGCCGCGGGGGGCGGGCACCTCGCAATGCGGCCAGACGGTCGGCGCGCGCGCTCGTCCTCGATTGCAGCAAGCACATGGACCGGGTGGTCTCGGTCGACGTCGAGGCGCGCCGCGCGCGGGTCGAGCCCGGGGTCGTCCTCGACCGGCTCAACCGCTCGCTGCGGCAGCACAAGCTGTTCTTCCCGGTCGATCCGTCGACGGCGAGCCGGGCGACGATCGGCGGCATGACCGCCAACAACAGCTGCGGCTCGCGCTCGATCCGCTACGGCAACATGGTACACAACGTTCGCGGGATCGACGCGCTGCTCGCCGACGGCACCACTGCGCTGGTTTGGCGAGGTCCCGGGCAATTTCGATGACGGAGCAGCGGCGTCCGAGCGGTATCGCGACCTCGTGCGCCAGATGCGCGCTTTGCACCGGCGCGAGGCCGACGAGATCGATGCGCGCTTTCCAAAGGTGCTGCGCCGGGTCGGCGGCTACAACATCGATTCGATCGAGCCCAGCGGCGATGGCGGCCACAACATGGCGCGGCTGCTGGTCGGCTCCGAAGGCACCCTCGCCTTCTTCAACGAGATCGAGCTCGATCTGCAGCCGATCCCGGCGCACCGGGTGCTCGGCATCTGCCATTTCCCGACCTTTTACAGCGCGATGGCATGCGACCCGGCAGATCGTCGAGCTGGGTCCCAGCGCGGTCGAGCTGGTCGATCGCACGATGATCGAACTGTCGCGCGACATCCCGATGTTCCGCGCCGTGGTCGACCGTTTCGTCCAGGGCGAGCCGGCGGCGATCCTGCTGACCGAATTCGCCGGCGACGACCCCGCCGACAATTTGCGGCGGCTGAAGGCCCTCAGTGAGCTGATGGGCGATCTCGGTTTCCCCGGCGCCGTCGTCGAAGCCACCGACCCGGCGTTTCAGGCCGCGGTCTGGGAAGTGCGCGCGCAGGGCCTCAACATCATGATGTCGATGAAGGGCGACGGCAAACCGATCTCGTTTCTCGAAGATTGCGCGGTGCGCCTCGAAGACCTCGCCGACTACACCGAGCGCCTGACCCGTATCTTCGAAAAGCACGGCACCTACGGCACCTGGTACGCGCACGCCTCGGTCGGCTGCCTGCATGTGCGGCCGGTGCTCAACCTCAAGCAGGAGCTCGAGGTCAAAAAGATGCGGGCGATCGCCGAGGAGGCGTTCGCGATGGTCCGCGAATACAAGGGCTCGCATTCGGGCGAGCACGGCGACGGGCTGGTGCGCTCCGAGTTCCACGAGGCGATGTTCGGCGGGCGCATGGTCCGCGCCTTCGAGGAGGTCAAGGACGCCTTCGACCCGCAAGGTCTGTTCAACCCCGGCAAGATCGTCCGGCCCTCCAAGATGGACGACCGCAGCCTGTTCCGCTTCAAGCCGGATTACCGGCCATTGCCGCTCGACACCGCGCTCGACTGGTCGGAATGGGGCGGGTTCGCCGGCGCAGTCGAGATGTGCAACAACAACGGCGCCTGCCGTGCGCGCGACGCCGCGCGTGATGTGCCCGTCGTTTCGCGCCACCGGCGACGAGCAGCATCTGACCCGCGGCCGCGCCAACACGTTGCGGCTGGCGTTGTCGGGCCAGCTCGGACCCGACGCGCTGGTCTCCGAAGACATGCGCGAGACCATGGCGCTTGTGCATCTCGTGCAAGGGCTGCCGCGCGAATGCCCGACCGGCGTCGACATGGCGCGGATGAAGATCGAATTCCTGCACCACTACCGCCAGCGCCACCGGCTCACGCCGCGCGACCGGCTGATCGCCTATCTGCCGCGCTATGCGCCTTACGCCGCGCGCCTTGCGCCGCTTGCTCAATCTGCGCAACCGGGTGCCGTTTCTGGCGCAGCTCGGCGAACGGTTGCTTGGGCTCAGCGCGGCGCGCAAATTGCCGGAGTGGTCGGCCCGCCCCTATCGCGGCGAGCTCGTCCGGGCAGCGGGCCGCGAGGTCGTGCTGCTGGTCGACACCTTCAACCGCTATTTCGAGCCGGAGAACGCCCGTGCCGCCGAGCGCGTCCTGACCCGCGCCGGCTATCGCGTCATCAGCTCCCGACCCCGCGCGTCGGCCGGCCATTGTGCTGCGGCCGGACCTTTCTCGCCGCCGGCCTGGTCGACGAGGCGCGCAACGAGGCGCGGCGCACGGTCGAGGCGCTTGACGCCGCATGTCGCCGCCGGCACGCCGATCGTCGGCCTCGAACCGTCCTGTCTGCTGACCCTGCGCGACGAATTTCCGGCGCTACTGCCGGGCGCCGACGACCAAGGCGCTGGCCGGCCCATGCCCAGCTGTTCGAGGAATTCGTCGATACCGAACGCGCAGGCCGGCCGCTTTAACCTCGACCTAAAGCGCGATGCCGGGCAACGAACGCGCGCTGCTGCACGGCCATTGCCACCAGAAGGCCTTCGGCACCGTCGGCGCCGCCGTCAAGGCCTTGCAGCTGATCCCCGATCTGACGGTCGAGACCTTCGAATTCGACCTGCTGCGGCATGGCCGGCGCGTTCGGCTACGAGGCCGAGCACCACGAGATGTCGCTGAAGATCGGCGAACTCGGCGTACTGCCGAAAATGCGCGCCGCCCCGCCCGACACCCTGCTCGCCGCCTGCGGCACCAGCTGCCGCCACCAGATCGCCGACGGCGCCGGCCGCGAGGCCCGCCACATCGTCCGCCTTCTCGACGAGGCTTCGGCTCCGAGTTAGAAACGCTGCGCCAGAGCGGCCTCCGCCTCGGCGACGATCCGGGCCACCGTCGTTCCGGCCGGCTCGACATCGCGTATCAGGTCGATGCCCTCACTGGCCCATACGACGGTAGTGTCGAAATCTTCCGCCACCAGCGCTTGCTTGTAGCGGGCCTTTTCAAGTTCATCGGCCGCCAATGCCGATTCGCGCCCGTGCCAATTCTGGGTGAAACGATTGACCAGGCCACGACCGGTAAATTCGTGGGGCCAGGGAGCCCCTCGTCCGATGTCGAAAACGTGAGTACGCACGGTATCGTCGCCGCCGGCCCGCACGATTTTCGCCTTTGTTACGTCAGAGGCCAACGACTCCTCAGCGACATGAAAGCGCGTGCCGATCAGCGCTCCGTCGGCACCGAGCATCAGCGCCGCCGCCAGACCGCGCCCGTCGGCGATGCCACCTGCCGCCACAACGAGAGCGTCCCGTCCGGATGCCTTGACCGCATCGACCACCGCTGGCACCAGCGGCAGGGTCCCGCGCCGGCTGCCGTGGCCGCCGGCCTCGGCGCCCTGGGCGACGATTACGTCTGCACCCAGCCGCAACACCTCATGCGCCATCGCGACGGTCTGAACCTGGCAAATCACTAGAATTCCGGCTTCCTTGATCCGTGGGATGAACGGTGCCGCATCGCCAAAGGACAGCATGATCGCGGCCGGCGAATGCGCGAGTGCAACGTCCAGCGAGTCCGGCCGTTCGGCAAGCCCCCAGGTAATGAACCCGCAGCCGACCCGCTGATTGCCGGCCGCGGCGAACTGCGGCTCGAGCCACTCGCGCAGACCGAGCCCGCCACCAATCAGCCCCAACCCGCCGGCGCCGCTGACTGCAGCGGCCAGCGCACCGCCGGCGCTACTGCCCATCGGCGCCTGCAGAATTGGATGGCGTATGCCGAGACGCTCGGTCAGCCTGGTGCGCAAAGCCGTCTTTCCTCCCTTGTCCGTTCTTGGGACCGGCTAATACGCCTTTCCCGCCGGATAGGTTGGATATTTTGGTACGTCCGGGTTCATATAATCCCATGGCTGGGCGCTTTTGACGAAGATATCCGCGTCCGGCCGGAACCAGCTCGGATCGTCAAAGCTCGCGACGCGGACGCCGACCAGATCGGGCCGGGTCGAAACTTGGACGTAGAGCGGTGCACCGCAATCGCCGCAAAACACCCGGGCGATCTCGTTACCGGCGTCGGATCGAGCGACGTAGCGCTTGGGCTCGCCCTTGACGATGCGAAAGGATGCGGATGGAACCCGCACTGCGGCGACAAAGGCGCTGCCGCTTTGCCGCTGGCAATCCCGGCAATGGCATTGCAACGAAAAGACGGGTTTTCCGGTGCTTTCATAGCGGATCGCACCGCACAGGCACCCACCGGTCCTCAGGTTTGTCACACCCGCCTCCGTCGCGGTTTGGCGTTGCCGGATCGCGCTTGTTTTGTCATTGCGAGCGAAGCGACGCAATCTCGGCAGTAAGATCACGCTCGCGGCACGAGATTGCTTCGTCGCTTCGCGTCTCGCAATGACATCTCATGCTTCGCACCCAGGACGGGACCCGGTAAGATATGGAAATGCTGTCTTTCACCAATCTCGAACACCGCTCGCCGTGAGCGTCAACGGCGCCTTGCCTGAGCGCGCGCGGGCTCTGTTCGATTTCTGGTTTGGACCGCCCGAGGATCCTGAGCGGCTGCATCACCGCCAGATCTGGTTTCGCAGCACGCCCGAGTTCGACGCTGCAGTGCGCCATGGCTTCGCGGCCGACCATGACCATGCAGTCACCGGCATGCTCCAGGATTGGGAAGGGAGCCCTGAAGGCGCGCTGGCATTGGTGATGCTGCTCGATCAGGTGCCGCGCAACATCTTTCGCAGCACGCCGCGAGCCTTCGCCAGCGATCCCCAGGCATTGGCAACAACCAAGCGGGCGCTGGCGCACTGCTTCGACCTGGCGGTGCCAGCTGCCTGGCGGGTGTTCTTTTATCTGCCGTTCGAGCACAGCGAGGCTCTTGCCGACCAGCAGCGCGGCATCGCGCTATTGGAGGCATTGCCGCCGGTCCAAGGGCGCCCCGGCGACGGGCGCATGTCGCGGCTTCATATCGAAATCGTCAAGCGCTTCGGCCGTTTTCCGCACCGCAATGCGATCCTCGGCCGAGAGTTCGACCGCTGCCGAACTCACCTTTCTCGAGGAATGCGATCTGCGCTTCGGACAGCCCTTCAACGGGATGACGACGAAATAAGCTCGTCGTGCCGGCTCCGGGTCGGTAAAGCCGGTTTTCCGTCGTCTCAATCATTCCGATACCGGCTCCCCGTTCGCCCTGGACGAAGGAGCTCCGAGGCCGAGGGCACGCTCTGCCATCCGCCGTGCGATCTCATTTTCCCCCATGATAATCAGATCGGCGCCGCAGCGTTGCAGGTACTCGACTTCAGCATCCGAATGAGCGCGCGCGACGATCTCGATCTTTGGGTTTACCGCTCGCCCTTGCTCGACGATCTGGCCGGCCTCAAACCCGTCCGGAATCGCGACCAGGAGGCAACGTGCTTCGGCCAGGTTTGCCGCGTCGATCACCTCCGGCGCGGCAGCGTTACCTTGGATCACTTCGATACCCCGCGCTCGTAATTTGTTGACCAGCTCATGCTGGTCCTCGACGACCAGGAACGGCACATCCTCACGTTCCAGATCCGCGCCGATGCGACTGCCGACTCGCCCGAAACCGATCAGGACCATATGTTTTTTGAGGTTAGTCGTCGGCAAATCGGTGGGCATTGGCGCGGCTGGCTGCAATTCGCCAGCCTCGGCTCGGCGATGTTCCAACCAGGGGCCGAGACGATCAAGAGCGGCGAAGAACAGCGGATTGAGGAGGATCGAGAAGATCGCAGCAGCGAGGATCAAATCCCGGCCTTGCTCCGGCAACAATCCGAGCGTTACCCCGAGCCCCGCCAGGATGAACGAGAACTCCCCGATCTGCGCCAGGCTGGCGGCGATGGTCAGCGCCGTGGATAACGGATACCGGAACGCGAGCACGATCAGTAATGCTGCCATGGACTTACCAAACAGGATGATCAGCAGTGTTGCGATCAGCAATCCCGGTTCCCGCACCATGATGGTCGGGTCGAACAGCATCCCGACCGAAACAAAGAAAAGGACCGCGAAGGCATCGCGCAACGGCAACGATTCTTCGGCCGCTCGGTGGCAGAGTTCGGATTCCGCAAGAACCATGCCGGCGAAGAACGCGCCCAAGGCGAAGGAGACGCCGAACAGCTGGGCCGCGCCATAGGCAACACCCAGTGCCAGAGACAAAACGGCGAGCCGAAACAACTCGCGCGAACCAGTGTGGGCCACATAGTGAAGGATGCGGGGGATCACCTGGCGGCCGACCACGAGCATCAGCGCGACGAAAACGGCGACCTTGGCAAAGGTGAACCCGAGCGTGGCCGCGATGTGGCCTGCCTCGGCCGCGCTCGATATCCCTCCGGTTCCGCGGAGCAGGCCCGCGATCGGCGGCAATAGCACCAGGGTCAGCACCATCGCCAGATCCTCGACGATAAGCCAGCCGACGGCGATGCGCCCTTGCTCGGTCTCGACGAGACGACGTTCCTGTAAGGCCCGCAGCAGCACCACCGTGCTCGCGACTGAAAGCGCAAGCCCAAACACCAAGCTTGCACCGAGCTTCCAACCAAGGCCCCACCCCAGCCCCATTCCGAGGGCAGTGGCGAAGGCAATCTGAACAAGCGCGCCCGGGATGGCGATGCCCCGGACCGAGAGCAGATCCTTCAAAGAAAAGTGGAGACCGACGCCAAACATCAAAAGGATGACGCCAATCTCAGCAAGATCCCCCGCCAGCGCCGGATCGGCGACGAATCCCGGGGTGAACGGGCCGACCAATACGCCGGCAAGGAGGTAGCCCACCAGCGGGGAGACCCGTATCCGATGGGCCATCGCTCCAAGGATGAAGGCGAGGACGAGGCCACCCACGATCGTGGCGATCAGCGGCGTGTGATGCGGCATGAAGTATCCTTTGGGGCCGTTCGGCAGCACCGCCGCCTATGCGATCGTCGCCACCGCCATCTTCTGCTGTGATGTGACGCGACGGAGATTGCTATGATACGCCTAAGGTCTGCAGCCGAAGACGCACACGGGTAGGAGTTCAGCGATGGCCACTGTCGAGATCAAGGTCGATGCGGTCGAGCGTTTCGCCGAGGGACAGGGTTTCGGGGAAGCCGGCTCCTACCTGCGAATAAAGGGTGTCGCCAAGGGCGAGATCGACCCGGCGGCGTCGGAGAACAAGGTCATCGTCGATCTCGACAAGGCGCCGAGAAACGCGCGCGGCATGGTCGAGTACGAGACCGATTTTTTCATCCTGCGCCCGGCCGAGCCGCAGCAGGCGAGCGGCGTGCTGGTCTACGACGTGACCAACCGGGGCCGGAAGGTGATCCTCGGCCGGCTCGACGAAGCTGGAGGCAGACGCCGATACCAACGATCCCAAATCGGTTCAGGATGTCGGATTGGGCTTCACGCTTGGGCGCGGCTACAGCCTCGTCTGGTCGGGTTGGGATTCGGGGGCGCCGCTGGCCAATAACGGGATGACCGCGCGTCTGCCGCCGGCCCTCGAAAACGGCCAGCCGATGATCCGCCGTATCCGCGACGAGTTTCACATCGGCACTCGTTCCCCCGGCAAGGGCGATGTCGTGCGCCTGAACTACCCCGCGGTCTCGACCGACCCGCGCAAAGCACGTCTGACCGTGCGCGAACGCGAAAGCGACACTCGCACCGAGATTCCGGCAGATGCCTGGGAGTTCGTCGACAATCGGTCGATCCGGCTGCTGCCGCTCGGCGCCAACTTCGCGCCGGTCAAGATCTACGAGATCTGGTACGAGGCGACGGGCTCGACGGTAATGGGCGTCGGCTTTGCGGCGACCCGTGACCTCGTCGCATTCCTGCGCTACGAGCGCGCCGATCATCACGGGACGCCCAATCCGATGATCGGAGACGGCAGCGGGGTCGCACATGCCCTCGCCTTTGGCGTCTCGCAGGCCGGCCGCTTTCTGCGTCACTTCCTCGAACTCGGCATGAACGACGATGGACATGGAAGGCGCGTCTTCGATGGAGTGCTGACCCATGTCGCGGGCGCCGGCAAAGTGTTCGCTAACCATAGTTTCGCGATGCCGGGCCGCACCGCGACCCAGCACGAGGATCGGCTTTACCCAGAAAACTGGTTCCCGTTCGGCAATGCTGCGACCACCGATCCGTTCTCCGGCAAGACCGGCGCAATCCTGAGCGGGCGGCCGACGGACCCTCTGATAATCGAGGTGAACACCTCGACCGAATATTGGCAAAAGGGCGCCTCCTTGGTGCATACCGATCCATCCGGCCGGCACGACGCCGAACTGCCGTCGACGGCGCGGGCCTTCATGATCGCCGGGACACAGCATGGCGGCGGCCCGGGGACCGATCCGAGCCCTGGCCCCTGCGTCAACCCGCGCAACCCGCATAGCGCCAGCCCGGCGTTGCGGGCCTTGCTGGTGGCGCTCGAGCAGTGGGTTACCACCGGCGCAGCACCTCCGACGAGCCGGGTCCCATCCATAGCGCAAGGCACCGCGGTCGCAGCCGAAGCGGTCGCAATGCCAAAAGTACCGGGCTTTGCCCTCGCCCCAGGCGCCAACCAAATCGCGGCGCCGGTCGATTGGGTCGACCCGCCGGCGCGGCTCGATAATTTCTACGGCACGCTTGTGTGCGCGGTCGACGCCGACGGCAACGAGGTCGCGGGCATCCGATTGCCGCCGATTGCCGTGCCGCTCGGCGCCTACACCGGATGGAACCTTTACAAGGCTCAGCCCGGCGAGCTTGCCGACCGCGACGGGTCGCTGATCCCATTCGCCAGGACGATAGGCGAACGCGAGGCCGCGGGCGATCCACGCCCCTCGCTCGAAGAGCGTTATGGCAGCCGAGAAGCCTATGTCGCCCGGGTCGAAGCCGCAGCCGCCGCGCTCGTCGCCAGCCGCCTGCTATTGCCGGCCGACGCCGCCGTCTATGTCAAGGCCGCGAAAGCCTGCGACCGATTCTGAGCGTGAGCCATGGGCCGAATCTTTCGGCCTGGGAGACTTGCCTACATGGGCTTAGCGCAAAGGTTGCAGCTCGCCTAAGATCGTCGGAATCAGTTCCGCCACCGTCGGATGGATGTGCATCGCCCGCTGTAAGACCGTGTAGGGCGCCTTGGCGTACATCATGTCGAGGATCGAGTGGATTGCCTCGTCGCCGCCGGGGCCGAGTATCGACGCGCCGAGGATCTCCTTGGTATCGCCGTCGACCAAGACCCGCATGAAACCCTGGGTCTCGCCTTTTTCGACGGCGCGCGCGACCCGCGTCATTGGCCGCTGCCCAGCGAGTACTCGCCGACCCGTCTTACCCGCCTCCGCCTCGGTCATGCCGGCCCGGCCCAATGGCGGGTCGATATAGAGCGCGTATGCGGTAATGCGGTCGCTGACCCGCCGCGGGTCGCTGTCGAGCAAATTCGCTGCGACGATCTCGTAGTCATTGTAGGCGGTGTGGGTAAACGCGCCCTTGCCATTGCAATCCCCGAGCGCCCAGATGCCCGGCACATTCGTGCGCAGCTGGTCGTCGACGACGATGTAGCCGCGCCCGTCGCACTCGACCCCGGCCCGGTCGAGGCCGAGATCGTCGGTGTTGGGGCGGCGGCCGACCGCCAGCAGCAAGTGCGAGCCAACGACTTCGGCTGCGCCCTCCTGGCAATTGACATTCGCCGCAATGTCGCCGCCCTTCCTCGCGAGGCTGATGCACTCGGCGTTCAGCCGGATTGTGACGCCTTCGCGCTCGACGATCTCCTGAACCGCCATTGATATGTCATCATCTTCGCGCGAGATCAGCCGCGGCGCCATTTCGACGACCGTGACCTCGCTGCCGAACCGCCGGTACATCTGTGCGAACTCCAGTCCGACATAGCTGCCGCCGATGATGACCAGATGCCGCGGCAGGAAATCGAGATCCATCATCGTCGAATTGGTCAGATAATCGACCTGGTCGAGACCGGGCATGGCCGGCGTAGACGCTCGCCCGCCGACATTGACGAAGATCCGCTCGGCGCGAAGCCGCTCGTCCCCGACAACGACCTCGCGCGACGAGATAAAGCGCGCGTGGTCCCGGTACAATGTACAGTTCGCCGTCTCCATCAGGGCGGCGGTTAGGCCCAGTCGCGATTGCGCAACAACCGCGTCCTTGCGGGCTTTGACCCATTTCATGTCTAAGCTGATCTCGCCGGCGATCGCGACACCGTACTGGGAGGCGCGGCGGGCGAGGTGCGCGGCGTAGGCGCTCGCCACCAAGGTTTTGGTCGGGGTGCAACCGGTGTTGACGCAGGTGCCGCCAACTGCCTTGCGCTCAACCACCGCGACCTTCATTCCAGTGCCCGCGAGCCGCAGCGCCAAAGACGGCCCCGCTTGCCCGGCGCCGATCACGATCGCGTCGAAGTCAGGCATCGGCGCAACCTTGCTCAGCTAATTCAGCGGCCGGCCGTGGCGGGCGATGAATTCGGGAAAGGCTTCCTCGGCGCGGGCGCCTCTGACGACGTGGGTCGTGTAGTCGCGTTCCTCGATCCATTGCTGCTCGAGGTTCTGCCCTTTCTGTTTCAACAACAGTTCCTTGACGCCGATCACCGCGGCGCGGTTGTTGCCGGCGATCATGCGGGCTAATTCCATGGTCTTTGTCCGCAGCTGATCCCGCGGCACCAGATGATTCAATAGGCCGATCCGGTAAGCTTCGTCGGCCTCGACGACCCGCGCCGTGAACAGCAATTCCTTGGCGATCGGCCACCCGACCTGGTTGGGCAAGGTCCAGGTGCTGTTGATCCGGCCATAGGCGGCAGCCAGAAAACGGAAGCGGGTGTCCTCACAGCCGACCCGCATGTCGAGCGAGGAGGCCAGCACCGCGGCACCGCCATAGGCAAGGCCGTTCAACATTCCGATCGTCGGCTTGGCGCTGGCGGCAATTTCATAGCTGCCGCGGCCGCGGCGCGAATCCAGTTCCTCCTGCGAGAAACGGCGGTCGTCCTCACGCTGCTCGTGAATGTCGCCGCCGGCGGAAAAAGCGCGGTTCCCGGCGCCGGTGATGACGATGCAGCCGATGGCGTCATCGGCGTCGAGCTGTTTGACCGCCTCGCGTAGCTCGCTCGACAGCCTGCGGTTCATTGCATTGAGCTTGTCAGGGCGGTTGAGCGTGACGACGCCGACGCCGTCTTCTGTATCGACCAGGATATGCTCGTAGCTCATCGTTTCCTCCACCGAAGCTAGAATTATACTAAATCCGGACCACGACCTTGCCGACGTGCCTATCGGCTTCGAGATAGGCTTGCGCCTCGGCGAGTTCGCTCAGCGCGAAGGAGCGGTCGACGATCGGCTTGAGGCTGCCGTTGCTCAGCGCCGGCATCAGATCGGCGACAAAGCGCTTTGTCAATTCCGCCCGCTGCGCCGGCTTGCGCAGCCGGTTGCTGACCCCGTAGAGATGCAAGCGCCGCAATGCCAGGCGATCGAGATCGAGCTCGCCCTTCAACACGCCGCTCATCCGCCCGATAGTGACAAGGCGCCCGCCGACGGCAAGCGCATCGAGACACGGCGCGAAAACGTCGCCGCCGATATTGTCGACGATCATGTCGACGCCGTCCTCACCAATCACTCGCGCAATCGCGGCGCCGAACCCATCGCTGCCGGTGACGACGCCGTCGTCGAGCCCGTACCCTTTGAGCTTTTCGAGCTTCTCGGCGGAGCGCGAGGTGCCGATCGCCTTGGCGCCGATCAGCTTGGCCAACAAAAGTGCTGCGACACCCACACCAGATGCGGCCGCGGTGACCAGCACGGTCTCGCCTGCGCGCAACTGTGCGCTCGCATAAAGCGCGTCGTGAACCACGACAAAGACGATCGGCACGCACGCCGCCTGCTCCCATGACAGGCTTTCGGGAGCCGGCATTGCCTCCCGCGCGTCGATCAGCGCATATTCGGCAAAGCCGCCGGCGCAGCGCCCCATTACCCGATCGCCGGGCCTGAAGCCGGTGACCCCGGCCCCGACCGCGACGACTTCGCCCGCAGCGTCGCCGCCGCCAGGCCGCTCGGCAGGCGCGGGTTTGCCCGGCTCTTGGCGCAAATTGCGGATCGCCCGCATCTCCGCCCGGTTCAGTGACGAAGCGCGAACCCGGGCGAGGATATGGCCGGACGAGACGATTGGCCTCTGCACGTCGCGGATGTCCCAAACGCCGCCCGCGGCCCTTGGCACCATGATTGCCGCCTGCATAGCATCTCCCCTGAAAATTCCGTCCTGCGCGCTGATGCGACGGGCCCGCTAACCATACGCTATAGGCTCTGATGGGAGACGAACAGAGAGGAATAAGTCGGGCCGTATCCCGCCGCTCAGTGCCTCTTGCGCCCCCCGCCTGCCACGTTCACGATAACGGGCTTTAGTTCAATACACCGTCCGCTGCTCGGGCGGTGGAGAGGAGTGGGTCGCATGGAATTCGGCATGTTTCACCAGTTTCCGTCGCTGCCTGGCCGCAGCGATGCCGAGACGTTCGCCGAGGCATTCGAGCAAATCGATGCCGCCGAACAATTGGGCCTCGATGTAATGTGGCTGGCCGAGCTCCATTTCGACCCGCAGCGCTCGGTATTGTCGGCGCCGCTGAGCATCGCCAGCGCCATCGCCGCCCGCACCCGCCGCATCAAGATCGGCATCGCGGTTCAGGTCCTGCCGCTGTGCCACCCGCTGCGGATTGCCGAGGAAGCCGCCACGGTCGACCAGATTAGCCACGGTCGGCTGATTTTTGGCGTCGGCCGCAGCGGCCTGCCACGCACCTATGAAGACTACGGCGTGTCCTATGCGGAAAGCCGCGATCGCTTCATCGAAGTCCTCGACATCGTTGAGCAAGCGTGGTCGCAGCCCGCCGTCCGTTACGAGGGCAGGTATTACAGCTTCCAAAATATAGCCGTCACGCCGAAGCCGTTTCAGCAGCCGCTGCCGCCGATCCGCATCGCCGCCGCCAGCCCCGATACCTATCCCGCGGTCGGCGAGCGGGGTCTGCCGATCTTCATCAACGCCCGCCACGGCTCGTTCTCGGAATTTGCCCCGGCGATCCGCGAGTATCGCGAGGCCTATAAAGCCGCCGGCCACCCGGGCCGAGGTCAGGTATACCTGCGGGTGCCCGTCTATCTCGCCGAAACCGAGGGCCGGGCGCGCGAAGAGCCGCGTGAAAGCCTGATGCATTTCTACCGTGAGCAGACCGAACGGCTCCGGGACTCGATGTCCCGCGGCGGCACGCGGGCGATCGAAGGGCGGGCGGAGCGCCTCGAACGCCTCGAAAAGCTGACCTATGACGAGGCGTTGGCGGGCCAAGTGCTGATCGGCACGCCGCAATCGGTGGGCGAGCGGCTGCGAATGCTGCAGGACGAGCTCGGCATCGACGGCATCTTGGCCGAGCTGAATACCGGCGGCCTGATTCCGCATGCCAAGGTCATGACTGCTTTGCGCCTACTTTGCGAAGAGGTCATGCCACGGTTTCATTAGCGGCTGTCTCCGCGTCAACTTCCATGCCCGCCGCTCCATGCATATTCTGCAGCATCGTGGCCGGCGCGGCCCCGTGCCACAAGATCTATAACGACGACGCGACCCTCGCCTTTATGGACATCAACCCGGCCAATGAAGGGCATTGCCTGGTCATTCCAAAAGTGCATTTCGGCAAGGTCTTCGAAATGCCGCCCGAGGCTTTCGCCGCGGTCGCGTCAACGGTCGTGAAGGTAGCGAACGCCGTCAACGACGAGCTGCGGCCCGGCGGGCTCAGTGTGCTGCAAGCCAATGGCGCGCTTGCCGGACAGACCGTGCCGCATGTTCACGTCCATGTCTTGCCGCGGCAAGCGGACGACAATCTCTTGATCAATTGGGACCGGGAAAGGTCGGACAAAAGGGCTGCGGACCCTGCTCGGCTCGCGGTGGTCGCCGAGCGACTGCGCTCACGCCTCGCGGATGACATTGCCGAGGCAGCGATCGCCATCGGCTCGTCAAGAACCCCGCAAGGCTGGTGCGGGCGGTCGGAATCGAACCGACACTCTGTCACCAGAACTGGATTTTGAGTCCAGCGCGTCTACCAGTTCCGCCACGCCCGCGAGCCGGAGCGCGACTATAGTGGCGGCGGGCGGGCGGTCAACGGCCGCGCGTAATTGAGGGCGTGCTTAAGGAGGTGACAATGACCAAGCGGATCAATCGGGCGATCGAGCTGTTGGCCGAGGGTCAGGCGATCTATTACGTCGGCGGTCACAGCGGGCACGTACTGACCCGCGCGCAAGGCCGCGAGGACGCCGGCACCTGGGCCGACTATATCAATGTCGGGATGGAGCACGGCTCATTCGACATGGCCGGGCTCGCCGAATATATGGAGGGGCTGGCTGCAGGTGGCCCGACCCGCTCGGGGCACCGCAGCCCGACCGTCATCGTCGAGGCACCGGTCAACGGCACCGACGTCGCCAATGTCCGCTTTAATGCCTGGCAGTTTCGTCAAATCCTCGGCCGCGGCGTACACGGGGTCCTGATGTGCCAAGCCGAATCGGCCGAGGCCGTCCGCGCCTTTGTCGAAATCCTGCCGCTATCCGCACCATTCGGCGGGGGTCGATCCCGCCCTCCCCTCGCCGCTCGAACGCATGCACGGCGCGGTTCGCGAGACGAAGAATGGCCTCGGCATCGGCACGCGCGGGCGCGGCTCCGAGGCGACCGCGGCTCCGATCTGGGGGATCTCGGCCGAGGAATACCTCGAACGCTGCGATCCCTGGCCGCTCGATCCACGGGGCGAGTTGCTGCTCGGGGTCAAGCTCGAATCGCCCGAGGGCATCGCCAATTGCGAGGCCATCCTTGCGGTGCGGGGGCTGGGCTTTGCCGAATTGGGGCCGGGCGATCTCGGCCTGTCGCTAGGCTATGTCGCGGTCCCGCGCGAGCCTTATCCGGCCGAAATGCGCGAGGCACGGCACCGCGTCTTCGCCGCCTGTCGGAATAACGGCATCGCCTTTCTCGAGACCTGCTCGCCCGAGAACATCGCCGCCAAGCTCGATGAGGGGGTGCGGGTCATCGCCGGCCACCGCGAGGACACCGCAAAAACCGGCCGCGCCCACCAACGCCGCACGATGCCGGCTTAACCACGGACGACGCCGGCCGCGAAGGCTGTCGGGCTCGCACGCCGTGCAGGGGTCGGGTTAGACTGTGCCATCAAACCGACAGCCGGGAGGATCACGATGGAGTACGGCCTGTTTACGATGCCCTCGCACCCGCCGGAACGCCCCCTTTATGACGGGCATCGCTGGGATCTCGACACTCTGCGCTGGGCCGACGAACTTGGCTTTTCCGAAGCGTGGATCGGCGAGCACCATACCGCCCCGTGGGAGCCGCATCCCGCACCCGATCTGCTAATCGCCCAGGCGCTGATGCAGACCAAGAAGATCCGGCTCGCCCCCGGCGGCTTTCTGTTGCCCTACCACCACCCGGCCGAACTGGCCAATCGCGTTGCGATGCTCGACCACATGGCACAGGGCCGGCTGAATTTTGGCGTCGCTGCCAGCGGGCTGCCGAGCGATTGGGCTATGTTCAATGTCGACGGCATGGCCGGTCAGCATCGCGAGATGACCCGCGAGGCGCTCGACATCATCCTCAGGCTGTGGACCGAGGAAGAGCCGTTCGACTATCCCGGCAAATACTGGCAGGTCAGCAAGACCGACCTGATGCTGCGGACCCTGCGGCCGCACATCAAACCATTGCAAAAGCCTTATCCGCCGATTGGGGTCGCCGGCGTCAGCAAGGGCTCGGACACCTTGAAGCTCGCAGGAGAGCGCGGCTTTCTGCCGATGAGTCTGAACCTCAACCCGACTTATGTCGCCAGCCATTGGGAATCCGTCGAAGAGGGCGCGCGCCGCACCGGGCGTACACCGCGACGCGCCGATTGGCGGCTGGTCCGCGAAATCTTCGTCGCCGACACCGATGCCGAAGCTTGGCGCCTGTCGGTCGAAGGCATGATGGGCCGGATGATGCGCGAATATTTCCTGCCGCTGTTGACCGATGTCGGCGTCATCCAATTCCTCAAGCACGATCCCGACGTGCCGGACAGCGACATCACCCCGGAATATTGCGGTCGACACAACTGGCTGATCGGGTCGCCCGCGACCGTGGTCGAAAAGATCGAGCGGATGTACGACGAGGTCGGCGGGTTCGGTTCGCTGCTGCTGTTCTGCTTCGACTACAGCGGAAATCCCGAAGCTTGGCACGAGTCGATGCGGTTGCTCGCCCAGGAAGTAATACCCAAGGTCGCGCACCTATTACCAGATTGATCGCCATTGCCGAGCGCGGCAACAAGCGCTGCACCTTGCACAGTGCCCTGACCGCCCGGCGCTTCTACTGCGCCGTCGGCTACACCGAAGACGGCCCGCCGGACGGCAAATTTGGCGCGCGCGGTGGCTACTCGATGTCGAAGCCCTTACCACCCCGGTAAGCCTTGCCCGCTCCGCGCGTCGTCGCTGGGGTAGCGGCTCAGGCGGCGCGTCTCCGCTGTGGCAAGGGCACGGGACTCGCAGCGCGGAACGGATGTTCCGCTGCGACCGGCACCTTGCGGCCGATCAGACGCTCGATGTCCTTCAGATAGGCGCGCTCTTCGGTATCGCAGAGCGAGATCGCTGCACCAGTGGCGCCGGCGCGCGCGGTGCGGCCGATACGGTGAACGTAGGTTTCGGGGACATTCGGCAATTCATAATTCACCACATGGCTGATCGCGTCGATGTCGATGCCGCGCGCGGCGATGTCGGTGGCGACCAGCACGCGCACCGCGCCGGCGCGGAAATCTTCGAGCGCTCGCTGGCGGGCGCTTTGAGACTTGTTCCCGTGGATCGCCTCGGCGCCGAACCCGGCGCGGACGAGCTGCTCGGCGAGTCGGTTGGCGGTGTGCTTGGTCCGGGTGAAGACCAGCACGCGGGAGAGCGCCGGGTCACGCAGGATTGCGCACAGCAATGCCCGCTTGTCGGCGCGCTCGACAAACATGACGAGCTGATCGGTCCGTTCGACGGTCGATGCCGCCGGGGTGACCTCGACCCGTACCGGGGCATCGAGGATCGCGGCAGCGAGCCGGGCGATGTCGGGCGGCATCGTCGCCGAGAACAGCAAGGTCTGGCGCCGGCTCGGTAGCATCGCGACGATCTTTCTGACATCGCGAATGAAGCCCATGTCGAGCATGCGGTCTGCTTCGTCGAGCACAAATGTTTCGACGCGATCCAGCCGGATATGACCTTGCCCGATCAGATCGAGTAACCGCCCCGGCGTCGCCACCAGAATATCGACGCCGCGTGTCATCGCGGCGACCTGCGGCTCCTGGCCAACGCCGCCGAATATTACTGTCGCGCGCAGCCCGAGATGGCGCCCATAAGCGCGGAAACTGTCGCGAATCTGCAGCGCCAGCTCGCGCGTCGGGGTCAGCACCAGGCAACGTGCGGTCTTGCGCGCGAGCGCGGGGGAGTGGCCGGCAACGAGGCGCTGAAGGATCGGCAGCGCAAAAGCAGCGGTCTTACCGGTCCCAGTCTGGGCAATTCCCAGCAGGTCGCGGCCGGCGAGGAGATGTGGGACTGCCTGCGCCTGGATCGGGGTCGGCGCGGCATAGCCTTCCTCGGCAAGCGCCCGCCGAATCGGATCGATGAGCGCAAGGTCTTGAAATTTGGTCACGTATTTTAATTCTTTCTTGTTCGACGGCCGGCCAAATTAGCTGCGCATCTAAACTAGCGGATGCGTCGCACCGGCGATGTCGGGGGATGATGATGGGCTTTTCGCAGGGCAGCTTTCGCTCGTTCTGCGGCGGTTTAAGGGTTCCGCCCGGAATGGCTGCTGCAATTTCTCCCGCGAATCGAGCATGATGCTCTGACAAGGCAGATGCGCCGCCCCCATCTCAAAGTCAAGCTGCGCTCTCGATCGACCCCTATGCGCCGCCGTTGTTGCGCCTCATGTGGGGATGAGGCAAGCTGCCGCAGCCTAAGGACGTGAACGCCTCGCAATGCCAGTCCGTATGCGCAAGGCTGACCGAGCAAGAAGGAAGATGACGACGGGTCTAAGCGCGGCTATAAGGCCGCGCCTATGGTTGGGCCAACTTGCACTCAGACCGGGCGGACAGCCGCGACAAGGATAAGGCCGGATCGGGCATCGCCCGGTTCGCCAGGAGGAGCCTAGTGCAGCCGACCGATATCAGCGTCCCCGACTATTTTCACAAAGTCGTCGATTGCCAATGGGCCTGCCCGGCCCATACGCCGGTGCCCGAATACATCCGCATGATTGCCGACCGGCGCTATACCGATGCATTTATGGTTAATTGGTACTCGAATGTCTTTCCGGGCATTCTCGGGCGCACCTGCGACCGCCCGTGCGAACCCGCCTGCCGGCGCGGCCGAGTCGAGAACGACGAGCAGCCGGTGGCGATCTGCCGGCTGAAACGCGTCGCCGCCGACAACAAGGGCGACATCACTCCCTATCTGCCGGCCATCCCCCGGGAGAAGAACGGCAAGCGGATCGCCCTGGTCGGTGCCGGCCCAGCCTCTTTGACGGTCGCCCGCGACCTCCTGCCGCTTGGCTATCACTGTGTGATGTTCGACGGCGATGCCAAGGGCGGCGGCATGATGCGCTCGCAGATACCGCGCTTCCGCCTGCCCGAACGGGTGACTGACGAAGAGGTCGATCTGATCCTCGAGATGGGCGTCGAGGCGCGTTTCGGGGAACCCGTCCGCAGCCTCAAAGCACTGCTCGCCGAGGATTGGGACGCGGTATTCGTCGGCTGCGGCGCGCCGCGCGGGCGCGATCTCGACATCCCCGGACGCCAGGAGGCAGCAGCCAACGTCCATATTGGCATCGACTGGCTGTCTAGCGTCTCGTTCGGTCATATCAACAAGATCGGGCGCCGCGTCGTCGTCCTCGGCGGCGGCAACACGGCGATGGATTGCTGCCGCTCGTCGCGCCGGCTCGGCGGCGAGGAGGTCACCGTCGTCGTGCGCAGCGGCTTTGACGAAATGAAGGCGTCGCCCTGGGAAAAAGAGGACGCGACGCACGAAGGCATCCCGATCCTCAACTGGCTGGTGCCAAAAGAGTTCACCCACGACCGTGGCGACCTGACCGGGGTTCTGTTTGAAAAGGTCAAGGCGGAATACGACGCCCGCGGCCGCCGCAACCTGGTCCCGACCGGCGAGCCCGACGTCCATATCGCGTGCGACGACGTGCTGATCGCGGTCGGCCAGGAGAACGCGTTTCCGTGGATCGAACGCGACATCGGCATTGAATTCGACCGCTGGGACATGCCCAAGGTCGACCCGAAAACGATGCAGTCGACCTTGCCCGAGGTGTTCTTTGGCGGCGACGCCGCCTTTGGTCCGAAAAACATCATCTGGGCGGTCGCGCACGGCCATGATGCCGCGATTTCGATCGACAAATTGTGCCACGGCGAGGATGTCGGCGACCGGCCGCCTCCGGGCGTGACCTTGGTCAGCCAGAAGATGGGCATCCACGAGTGGAGCTATGACAACGACATTTCGAACGATGTGCGTTACCGGGTGCCGCTCCGGGACAAAGCGGTAGCGCTCGCCGACATCCGGGTCGAGGTCGAACTCGGCTACGACGAGAAGCTCGGCTATCTCGAGGCGGAGCGCTGCCTGAACTGCGACGTGCAGACCGTGTTCACCGGTCAGCTGTGTATCGAATGCGACGCGTGCGTCGACATTTGCCCGATGGATTGCATCACCTTCACCGACGACGGCAGCGAAGATGAGTTGCGCGGGCGGCTGACGGCCCCGGCCCTCAACCTCGAACAGGATCTCTATATCGGCGATTCGCTGAAGACCGGGCGGATCATGGTCAAGGACGAGGATGTCTGCCTCCATTGCGGCCTGTGCGCTGAGCGCTGCCCGACCGGGGCATGGGACATGCGCAAGTTCCTGCTCGAGATAACCCAGGCCGGACCCGCATGCCGCAGCCGCTGAATAATCAAAGCTTCAACGCGAAGAGCGCGATGGATGCGCGATGGACGCGAAGGAGCAGCAAGCCCAGCGTCCGCGGCGCGACCTCGACGTCCTCTGCGCTAAAGATCCTTCAGAGGAATGAACGTGGACGGATCGAGCCGACAGCAGATCGAAAGCGTCAACGACTTCGTTGTCAAATTCGCCAACGTCAACGGATCGGGCTCGGCCAGCGCCAATGCGCTGTTCGCCAAGTCGATCCTGCGCATGGGAATACCGGCGAGTTCGCGCAATATCTTCCCCTCGAACATCCAGGGGCTGCCGACTTGGTTCGAGGTGCGGATCAGCGACAAGGGCCATCTCGGCCGTCGCGGCGGTGTCGATATGATGGTCGCGATGAACCCCGAGACCTGGGATCAGGACATCGCCGAGATCGAGCCCGGCGGCTATCTGTTCTACGACGCGACCAAGCCCTTGCCGCCATCGAAATTCCGCGAGGACATCACCGTCATCGGCGCGCCGCTGACCGCGATATCCAACCGCGAATACAATGATGCGCGCCAGCGCCAGTTGTTCAAGAACATCATTTATCTGGGCGCGTTGTCGGCATTGCTGAACATGGACGTGGCGGCGATCGAAAAGCTGATCGCCGAGCAGTTCCGCGGCAAGGACACCCTGATCCGGCCCAATCTGCGCGCGCTCAATTTCGGTCGCGACTGGGCATTGGCCGAGCAAGACTGCCCGATTGGACTGCATCTGGAGCGCTCCGACAAGGTTGGCGACCGCATCTTTATCAACGGTAACGACGCCGCCGCGCTGGGCTGCGTCTATGGTGGGGCGACGGTCGCCGCGTGGTATCCGATCACTCCCTCCTCCTCGCTCGCCGAGGCTTTCGCTAACCATTGCCGGCGCTACCGCATCGATCCCGAGACCAAGAAAAAACGCTACGCGATCATCCAGGCCGAGGACGAGCTCTCCTCGATCGGCATGGTCATCGGCGCTGCCTGGAATGGCGCCCGCGCCTTCACCGCGACCTCGGGCCCTGGCATTTCACTGATGCAGGAATTCATCGGCCTCGCCTATTTCGCCGAGATCCCGGCGGTGATCTTCGACGTTCAGCGCGGCAGCCCGTCGACCGGGATGCCGACCCGCACCCAACAGGCCGACATCCTGTCCTGCGCCCATGCTTCGCATGGCGACACCAAACATGTGCTGCTGTTCCCCGAGGATCCGCACGAAGCTTTTGCCTTTGCCGCCGAGGCGTTCGATCTCGCCGACCGGCTGCAGACCCCGGTCTTCGTCATGCTCGACCTCGACATCGGCATGAATGACTGGCTCGTCGAGCCGCTCGCCTGGGACGCGAACCGCGCTTTCGACCGCGGCAAAGTCATGACCGCCGAACAGCTCGAAGCGGGAGTCGAATTTCGGCCGCTACCTCGATGTCGACGGCGACGGCATCCCCTACCGCACCCTTCCCGGTACCCATCCGACGCGCGGCGCCTTTTTCACCCGCGGCACCACCAAGGACCGCTATGCGCGCTACTCCGAGGAGGGGCCGGATTACGTCGACAACATGCAGCGCCTGTTACACAAATTCGAGACTGCCAAGCGTCTGGTGCCGCCCCCGATCAGGCGCGCGGCGCGTGAGCCCACTCGCTATGGCGCCGATTTATTTCGGCTCGACCGCACCCGCCATGATCGAGGCGCTCGAAGCCCTCGAAGAGCGGGGCATCCACTTAGACACCCTGCGCGTGCGCGCCTATCCGTTCCATGACGACGTGCTCGATTTCGTCGCCGCCCACGACCGCATCTTCCTCGTCGAGCAGAATCGCGACGCCCAGCTGCGCAGCCTCTTGATCAACGACGGCGATATCGATCCGGCCCGCCTGGTGCCGATCCTGCACTATGACGGAACGCCGATTACCGCCCGCTTCATCGTCAAGGCGATTGGCGACATGCTCGAAATCGTCACCCTCGCCCCGTTGCGTAAGGCGCTGCCGTGACCTCTCTCTTCCTCGTTGTCCCCGCGCCGAGATCCTTTCCTTCGCACCTGAGGTCCGCATGACCTACATAGCCAAGCCCCGTCTGCATCATCCGAAGCTGCCGACCAACGCGCTCGGCTTTACCCATCGCGACTATGAAGGGGCGGTCTCGACCTTGTGCGCCGGCTGCGGTCATGATTCGATCAGTGCGGCGATTATCCAGGCCTGCTTCGAGCTGAGCCTGCCGCCGCACCGCATCGCCAAGCTGTCGGGAATTGGCTGCTCGTCGAAGACACCGACCTATTTTCTCGGCAAGTCGCACGGCTTCAACAGCGTGCATGGACGCATGCCCTCGGTGTTGACCGGCGCCAACCTCGCCAATCGCGATCTGATCTATCTCGGCATCTCAGGCGATGGCGATTTCGGCCTCGATCGGGCTCGGCCAGTTCGCCCATTGCATCCGACGCGCCGTCAACATGGTCTACATCGTCGAAAACAACGGCGTCTACGGTCTGACCAAAGGGCAATTCTCGGCAACCGCCGACAAGGGTTCGAAGGCCCGGCGCGGCGCCGTCAACACCGATTCGCCGATCGATCTGGTCGCTCTGGCATTGCAGCTCGGCGCCTCGTTCGTCGGCCGCAGTTTTTCCGGCGACAAGGCGCAATTGGTGCCGCTGATCAAGGCGGCGATCGAGCATCGGGGCGCTGCCTTCATCGACGTGATCTCGCCTTGCGTCGCGTTCAACAACAATCCCGAATCGACCAAGAGCTTCGACTATGTCCGCGCTCACAACGAGGCGGTCAACCGATTGGACGTGATCCTCGAACGCGACGAAATCACCGCCGATTACGCGCCGGGCACGGTCGAGACCGTGGTCCAGCACGACGGCTCGATCCTGCGGCTGCGCAAGCTCGCCGTCGACTACGATCCCTATGACCGGATCTCGGCCTTGACCTATCTCCAACAGCAGCACGCCGCCGGCGAAGTCGTGACCGGCCTGCTGTTCGTCGAGCCAGAGTCCGGCGACATGCACGAATTCCTCGACACCGTCGACGCGTCGCTAAACGGCCTCGGCGAAGCCGAGCTGTGTCCCGGCCCCGCCGCCCTCGCCCAGTTCAACGCTGCCCATCGATAAGACGAATTTCTCCCAACTAATGATTCACTGCTCGCTCCTCTCGGGATTCATGGCGGCGTGATCCGGAACACATCGACGTTTTAGACTACCGAGTCTCGTGGATGAGGAGCGCTATCACTCAAACCCGAAAACGCGTTTCCAATCGTTCTTCATGCTGATGACAACCCAACCCTGCTTTGTCGCCTCGTCGTACAATGCTTGGGTAAAGGTGCCGACCTTGGTGTCAGGCAACCCCAGCGCTGGACCGTAGGCGTATTCGCGTGTCCTGTCGTCGTGCAGCACCAGCATTGCCAGCCGCACGCCGGCGCCGGCCTTGGTGTATTCCAGCATCTGCCGGTCGCCGGTCGAATTGCCGAATGCGGCATAAGGCCGGCGCCCGATCATCAGGTGGATGCCCTCGGGCTTGCCGGCGTTGTTGTCGTTCAAAAGCAGTTTTCGGTCCTTGGTAAGAACCGGCCGCCCGTTCTTGTCGTAACCGTAGCTGGTACCGCCTGCGGTGCCGATCACTTGCTCGGGAGGAGATGCCGTACACCTGCTCTGCGTACACACGTACGAAATCCTGACCCCCGCCGGTGACGATGTAGGTCCGGTAACCGTTGCCGCGCAGGTACTTCAGCAATTCGATCATCGGCAGGTAGGTGAGTTCGGTGTAGGGCCGCTTCCAGCGCGGGTCTCGGGCGGTGTCGAGCCACGTCTTCGCCTCGGCTTGGAACTCGTCGACATTCATGCCGGTCAGCGTGGCGGCGGCAATCTTGACGAGATCGCCGATCGAGAGCTCCGCCATCGCCTCCCGATTGCCCGATAATACGGTCTTGAACGGCTCGATCTTCGCGAATGCCGGCTTTGCCTTGACGACCGCCGGCACCCGGTCCAGGCAGTAAACTACCTGCGTGTATATCGGGTGCTCGACCCAGAGCGTGCCGTCCTGATCGAAGGTGGCAATGCGTTCCGCGGGCGGCACGAATTGCGGGCTCGACTGGTCGGTGGTCTCTTGCGCAAATTTAACGATCGCCTGCTTCGCCGGACCGTCGTTCCATGCGGGGAGTGGATCGGTCTGCGCGAGAGCCTGTGCGCCAAAGGCTGCCGCAAACACGCAAGCCAGGAGAAAGCGGGCATGCAGCTTCATGGTAGCCCCGTCACTCGGCCTCGTTGATGCAATGCACCGGATCGCCGATCAGCGCTGACCGAGATTGGTCATGGTCGGCATATAGGATCGGGCCTCGGCCGCCGACATCGGCAGCACGGCAAAGCTGCCGTCCCCGGCGGAACCCCGTTCCCTTGGGCACCGTCCGGACTTGAACATAGGCCTCCATCCCGGGTGCAAGCTGGAGTGCTCCGGGGCAGCCGCGAGTCGGCCCCTGGTCGGTGGGCATGCGGGTCAGTGTGAGCCTGTCGCGTCGAACACGATCTGATCGTACTGCCAGAGCTGCTCGAAAAACCGGCGGGCATACGCCTCTCCGCCCACCGGCGCAGCAATCCGCAGGATCTTATCGATAGAGCAGTTACCATCGATTGCCGCAAATAGTCGCTCCTGTGCCGCATCGATCGGAAACGCCAAGTCAGGGTAGGTGTGTGCCCGATTGATCAGGACCGCTACGGAACCGGGGGGCACCCGGTCCCGGATGCACAAGGTCCATGGCAGACGCAAAGGAACGTACCCCCGCCAGGCATCGCCATCGAATGAGATCGGCTGGCTCTCGCCGACGCGGTCGTCACGATAGGCGATGAAGCTGTGTTTCGACATGGTCCCGCGCAATAGCTCGACCGCGGCATGCTGCAATCGCGGAGGAAGCGAGACGAGGCGAGCGGCGTGTGGGGTGCGCGCGACTGCTCCGCATTGCGGGAGATAGGGAGCCTGCTCGAACCAGCGCCCGAACGACAGGCCGCAGCCCTCGAGCCATGTAAAAAGCTGCGGCACGGTGTAGGCGCGGTCCTGGGGGTGAAGCAGCGCATCGGCCAGCGCGTCCGGCTGGGTGAAATCCTTCGCCCGCCTCGCCACGCCGGCGATTGGATGATCGGATGGCAGTGCCGTGACCGTCGCGCCGAGATCGCGCAGCTCTGCCGCCGTTGCGCTGACCCCGAGCAGGCGGCAGTACTCCTGCATCATGTAGATGCCGGCGCGCCCATAGGTCGCGTAGACCATCAAATGCATCACGCCGTTGGGCAAAAGGACATTGCGCAATGTCCGAAGGCCGGTATCCGGGTCCGGCAGGTGATGGAGCACTCCCGTACAGACGATCTGATCGAACATCTGGCCGAGCTTCCCGACCTCTTCGATCGCCAGCCGATGGAGATCGAGGTTTTGCAGGCCGTATTTTCGCTGAAGATCGCGCGTATAACGCAGGCTGGTTTCGCTGATATCGATTGCCGTCACGCGAGCATCAGGCTCGCGCAGCGCATGGATAGCAGCCTGGGACGTCCCGCAGCCAGCGACCAGGATCTCTCGATTTGCCTGGGGCTTCTCCGTTGGCCACAGGAGAAGGGACAATGTCCGACGCCGATCCGGGTTGCGATAGAGGTCGCGGTGCCGGTCGAGGTCGTCGAGCGGCGCCGGATAGGGATGGCTCTCGTAAAAAGCCCGTACCTCGTCTGCCCGATCGGTGGACGCTGGTGTTCTCGTCTCGTGACTCGCCATCTGGGTCCGTCGCTCACGCACCGATTATCTCCCTCTCTGCGCGAGGAGGGCGAAAGAGCAGTGTACTCAATGAACCCGCCGCGCAGCTGGCTGAAATGGGTGGCGCAGGCTAACTCGGATCGGCGGCCTTCCCAACACTAAGCTCGGCCAGGTCCCGCTCGAGGAAATAGCTGAGGAAGGTTCGTATCACCGCGATCGCGCCGAGCTGTCCGACCTCCTGCCAGCTGGGCGCAATCGACGTCCCGATGATGTCGGCGGCGAGCTGAAAAGTGAGGCCGGCGACTAGCCAGCGCCCATAATGCAGCCACGCCTCGTGCCGCCGCCGCTTTGCCGCCGGCGTCGGAAAGACTGCCAAGAGCCCGTTAAAGAATGCCTCGGCGGTGCCGAAGGCAACAACGACCAGCGCCATCGCATCGATAATGACGACGGTGTCCTTGGTGGCGAGACGCAGCCATTCTTCCATCGTCCCTCCCCGCCGCCGTGCTGGGCGCCGACCGGAGAACCCGACCGGCGCCCTCTAAACCGACCCGGCTGGGTTACGTGTGCGTACCCTCCTGCATTTTCCGGAACACCTCGTCGAGGTTGAAGCTTGCGGCCTTCTGGCGCTGCGGGTATTCCCTGAAGGTTTGCAGGAATTCCCCGATATAGGCCTGCGCCGGCACTAGCAAATAAACGTGATCGACAAGCCAATCGTAGTAGGTGATCGAGGTGATGTCGGCGCGCTCGAACGGATCGGTGCGGAGATTAAAGATCTTCGGTACGCGAAGCGTGACAAACGGCTCGGACCAGACCCGTAACGTGCCGGGCTGGCGCTGTTCCGCGAACACGATCTTCCAATTGTCGTAGCGCAATGCAACGACCTGCTGGTCGTCATTGCAGTAGACGAACGAGACCCGCGGGCTTTTCGGCGCTTCACCGGTCAAATATGGCACGAGATTATAGCCGTCGAGGTGGACTTTATAGGTCATGTCGCCGATCGTGTAGCCCTTCAACAGCTTGTCGGTGACGTTCGGATCGCCGGCCATGGCGAGGAATGTCGGCAGCCAGTCGTGATGGGCCACCATCTCGTTCGACACAGTGCCCGGCTTGATCTTCCCGGGCCAGCGAACCAGGCACGGAACCCGATAGGCGCCCTCCCAGTTGGTGTTCTTCTCGTTGCGGAACGGTGTCATCGCCGCGTCCGGCCACGAGAACATATTCGGACCGTTATCAGTGCTATACATGACAAAGGTGTTGTCGGCGATGCCGGCATCGTCCAGCGCCTTGAGCACTTGGCCGACGTTCTTGTCGTGATCGATCATCACGTCGTGGTATTCGCTCTGCCAGCGGCCCGATTGGCCTCGGCTCTCCGGCTTCACATGCGTGCGCACATGCATGTGCGTGAAATTCACCCAAAGAAAGAAGGGTTGGCCTGCCTGCGCCCGCTGCTTGATGAAGTCCACGGAGCGGTCGGCGATGTCGTCGTCGATGGTTTCCATTCGCTTCTTTGTCAGCGGGCCGGTGTCGTGGACGGTCTGTTTGCCTAGCCTGCCGAAGCGCGGGTCGACCGTCGCATCGTCCGCGTTGGTAGCCTTGCACTCCAACACGCCGCGCGGACCGAACCTCTCGCGAAAGTGAGGAAAATCCTCTCCCTTCGGGTAGTCGGGCAGTTCCGGTTCTTCTTCCGCGTTCAGGTGGTACAAATTGCCGTAAAACTCGTCGAAACCGTGCACGGTCGGCAGATATTCGTTGCGGTCGCCGAGGTGGTTCTTGCCGATCTGCGCGGTCGCATAGCCCAACGGCTTCAACAGCGCGGCGATAGTGGGGTCTTCCTTGTGGAGACCAACGGTGGCGGCCGGCAGACCCACTTTGGTCAGCCCGGTGCGCAATCCGTGCTGACCGGTGATGAACGACGATCGTCCGGCCGTACAGCTTTGCTCGCCGTAGCAGTCGGTGAAACGCATGCCCTCTTGGGCGATCCGGTCGATGTTTGGCGTCGGGTAGCCCATCAACCCGTCGCTGTAACAACTCAAATTGGTGATGCCGATATCATCGCCCCAGATGACGACGATGTTCGGTTTGGCTGCTGCTCTGGATCTGGCCATCTCGATCTCCTTTCGTTGGTTGTCGAAACTGCTGGTTGGCTTCGGTTGCTTGGCCTCGGGGCTAGGTGAGGCGGAACAAGACGGCAAAGAAGGCGAAGAGGCCGATGCCCATGAGGAGGATGGCGACCGGCAAGACTGGCGAGTGTATCTTTTCCTTGGTCAGATCGGCTTCCATACCGGCCAGCAGCGAGAATGATCCGCTCCACAGATAACGGACTATCCGAAGGTATTGCCAGAGCGAGATAGCAAGCGCCAGGATGCCGCAGGAAATCAGCGCGAGCCCCAAATATTCCGGAGCGGTTGGAAGATAAGCAGGGCGGACGCCGGGGATCTGCTGCAAGTGGTTGAAATATTGGACAATCGCGAAACCGAAGCCGATCAGCGCGACTGCAGTGCGCTGCCATGCCATCATCGTGCGCTCAAGGGCGAGGCGCGTGCGGACCCAGGCGAAATGATCAGCCGCGGTTGCCCTTACTTCGAACCTGACCGCGTTTGTGACGGCACGTGAATCTGTCATGTTCAATGGCCTTTTGCCGACGGTTCATGTCTGCGGCCTCACGAGGTCCGGTTTGGAGAGGCGCCTCCCAGCCACCAGCGCTCGATGCGCAAGACCGGTCCGCGGATGATCACATACGGGACAAACGCGAACAGCAAAGCGACAATGACCGCCTCGGCCGGATAGAACCGTTTCAGCACGATGATCTGGTAGATCGCGTCCATCACGAGGCCAAGAAGGATGATCCTGGCGGTCGCGTTCAATCCCTCATTCAGCCGTTCGATACGCTCGCGCGGGTTGCGCAGCATGGTCCAAAAATACGGCGAGCGACCGGTCCGCGCGTCCTTGAGGCCATCCAGGATGGCGGCGATCATTGCCATCAACGGCTGCAGGATGAAGCGGAACCTCATCGGCGCGTCAGTCCGTTCGATGAGGTCGTGCCAGATGCGTTTGAAAACTTCGATCGAAACGCCGTGCCATACGATGCCGGCGACGATCATCACGAGGATGAACGCAACGACCAGCTTCGCCAGGAGGCTCAGATTTTGTGGCTCGGCATCGGACATTGCACTCCTCCCTTCCGCCCGACGCCAGGTTCTGACGACGCTGCGGAAGCCTGTATGGCTCTCTTGCCGCTGTCGATCATTTGCGCGTGGCGCGCCGCCGATCGCTTTGCCACCTGCTGGCCCACAGTTTCCGGACGTTGGCGGGGCGTCAAGCAAATGAAAGTTGCCGCCCAGATCGCCAAAGACACGATGCTTCGGTCGTCGCGGTGTGCTTCGGAGAGGGCGCGGGCGAGGCGGTGCAGCCTAGACGGCGTCGGTTCTGCTGGCTACTCCGCGGCGGCGGCTGCCGGACGGGTCAGCTGGAGCGCCTGCTGGGCGACGGCGGCGCTCCCGGCTGTGGACTGTTCCCCCTCGCCGGCAAGCTGGACAGTCGGGAAGGCGAACTTTATGCCGTTGGCGTCGAACGCCTGTTTGATCCGGAAAAGAGCTTGTCGGCGGATGACAAAATTCTCGCCGGGCAACGTCATCATCTTCATCCGGATCTGGACCGCGTAATCGCCAAACGCGTCGACCCCCTGCATCTTCAGCGGCTCCAGGATCAGCGGCTTGAATTCGGGCTCCTCGGCCAGTTCCAGTCCGATCTGCTTGATCAGCTTTCTGGCCTTGTCGATGTCGCTGTCATAGGTGATGCCAACCGTCAGCTTGTCGATGACCCAGTCGCGGCTCATGTTCTGAACGGCGCCCAACAGGCTAAATGGGACGGTGTAGACGGGGCCGCGCTGATGGCGGAGCCGGACCGAGCGGATGCTAAAGCCTTCGACAGTCCCCTTGTAATTGCCGCTCTGGATGTATTCGCCGATCCGGAAGGCATCGTCGAGCAGATAGAACATCCCCGCGATGATGTCGCGGACAAAGGTCTGCGCGCCAAAGCCGATCGCGACGCCAAGGACGCTCAGAGCGGCGATCAGCGGGCCAATCTCAACACCCATTGCCGCCAGCGCCATCAGTGCGGCGGAGGCAACGACGACGACGAACAGGATATTGCGGAAAATCGGTAACAAAGTGCGCAGCCGCGCCCGCCGTCGCGCATCGGGGGTATTCGGCAGACCGAGATCCGTGGTCTCAGCGAGCTTGATATCGATCGCGGCTTTTGCGACATGCCAGATGAAATCGGCGATCAGGGCAATGGCAACGGCGCTCAAAGCACCGTGCGCGATACGGGTCACCGTCGTCTCCCGCCCCGCCAGGCTCTCCAGATCGATCCCCCAGCCCCAGGCGAGCAGCGCCAGCGCACCAATGATCAGCGCCGCCCGCAGCCCGCGCTCGAGAAAGACCGCGGTGAGGGTCGGCACGCCGGCAACTTCGGCCGTACCGGGCGGTCGCAGGAGATGCTCGACCGCCCGCCGGGTCAATCGGTCGGCAAGAGGCCAGACCATAACGACGGCGAGCAGCCAGAACGCGGGCATCATTCCAGCGACGCGGAGCCCCCATAGCAACACCAAGCCTACAGTCAGCAGCGCGTTTATCTTGATGCGGCTCAAGTGGCGGATTTCGCGCACGGGCTCGAACCCCGCCTCGGCGCTTTCGAGCGGTCGCCGCCAGATAGCTTCGAGCAGGATTGCCAGCGTGCCGAGCCCGAACGCATAACCAACAATGTCGCGCGCCGGCAGCGAAATTTCGAGCTCGCCGAGCACGCCCTTTGTCACCAAGGCGAGCACCGTCCAGCCGACGACGAGTTTCAGCCGCACATACCAATACCGCGCAGCCGCCGCTTCCATCGGGCAGACCCGGAACCGGTCATTGTACGGGGCCAGTAAAAACCGGCCGAGCACGGCGGCAATACGGATCGCCAAAAAGACGATCAGATAGCCCAAGACGATCTGGCGCAGCAGCCCCGGCCAGTGAAAAACAAGAAAGGCGCCGATGCTGCCGACGGCATAAGCGATGACCGAACCCAGGGCAAAGGCCGCACGCTCGGCGACGAGGCGCACGCGATCGCCGACGGTCTCCACCGGATGTCGGTCCAGGTTCTCGCGTATGCGCCGTGTAGCCCGGCTAAACAGCGCTTCGAAGCCAAAGCCGAGACCCACGAAAGCCGCGAGCAAGGTCAGGATGCGCGCCGGCCTCTTGCCCCCCAACCGGTCCTGGAAGACATCTGCGGCATGCGCGAACTCCGCTGGCATACCCGGGATCGCATCGGTCAAATCGGCGAGGTGCCCGCGCACTGCCTCGACGCGGGCAGACATCATATCCTCAGGGGATTCATCCTTGGGTTTGGCCGGCGCCGGGGCAGCAGCCTCGGTTGCGTGCTGCTGCTTCAACCAGGCTTGCACCTTGGCATCGCCCAGTAGGCTCAGAAGCGCGTCGATCTCTGCGGGAGTAGCCGTCTCGGTCGAGGTTTTTGCCGATTTGGTGGCTGTTGCGCTAGCGGCGTACGCGGCCGGCAACGTCACGGCGACAATCAGAAGCGCCGCAAGCGAAATAGCCCCGGCGCGCAGTACAGGCCGTATGGCGGTTCTCCTCTTAATCTGCCGGTGCGCCGCGCGCGACTTTGCGGCCGACGATCCAGTCTTTGTAGGTATTGCCGGGCATAGGTCCTTTGGAATGCGCATCAAGGGCCTCCTGGTCGCGCCACTTCTCGACCAAAAAGACATGCTTGTCGTCATCTTTCGGCAACATCAAATCGAATTGCAGGCAGCCGTCATCGCGCCGGGAGCGCTGCGCATGCCCGCGCATCAGCTCGATGAACTGACTGCGGTGCTGCGCTTTCACCTCGAAGTCGACGACGATCATCACTTGACTCATCGGCGTTCCCTTTCTGCATGATTTTGGGGCATCATTGCGCCATCTGCCGCGCCAAGGCAAGCGCGCGCACCGACACCTGCGGGAGACCTCACCATGGTTTACGATGCCCTGCGCACGATTATGCCGATCGCCGGCTGGCCCGATGAGCGGGCCCGCGAGGTCGAGATCACCGGCGGCGCCGACCCGGTATTGCCGACCCCGTTTCGTATCGGTGCCGCCGGCGCCGCGGCGCTTGCCGCGACCGGGCTCGCCGCCGCCGATCTGTGGGAGTTGCGCGGCGGCCGGCGCCAGGAAGTCTCGGTCGATCTGCGCCAAGCAGTCGCTTCGCTGCGCAGCGGGCATTACCTGCAGGTCAATGGCGCCGAAGTCTCGACCGACCGCAATCCGGTCATGGGCGTCTATCCGGCGAAGAACGGCCGGTGGAGCTATATCCACGCCAATTTTCCGAACCACCGCGCCGCCGCGATGAGCGTGCTCGGCGTGCCGGAAGAACGCGAGGCGGTGCGGCAGGCCGTCGCCAAATGGGACGCGCTCGAGCTC
Source organism: uncultured Alphaproteobacteria bacterium (assembly GCA_963774345.1). GTDB lineage: Bacteria > Pseudomonadota > Alphaproteobacteria > ATCC43930 > CGMCC-115725 > AP-15. The sequence continues at coordinate 275,974 of CAVZFB010000064.1, read as the reverse complement.
GAAGAGGCGATCCTCGTCGCGAAGGGTGCGGGCGGCATGGTCCGCAGCATGGCCGAGTGGGCGAAGCACCCGCAGTCGGCGGCGATCGCCTCTTTGCCGCTTATGGAAATTCTGAAGATCGCCGACAGCCCACCCGAACCGCTGCCCGAGGCCGAGCGTCCGCTGTCCGGCATTCGCGTGCTCGACCTGACCCGGGTGTTGGCCGGGCCGACTTCGGCGCGCACCTTGGCCGAGCATGGCGCCGACGTGATGAAGATCACGGCACCGCATCTGCCGAATATCGGCTACCAGGAATACGACACCGGCCACGGCAAATTGCAGGCACATCTCGATCTGCGCCAACCCCACGATGTCGAGACGCTGCGGGGCCTGGTGCGCGAAGCCGACGTGTTCACCCAGGGCTACCGGCCAGGCACGCTCGGCAACCGTGGCCTGTCGCCCGAGGGGCTGTCGCAGCTGCGGCCGGGCCTCGTCTATGTGTCGATGTGCGCGTTCAGCCATGTCGGGCCTTGGGCTTCTCGCCGCGGCTTCGACACGGTGGTGCAGACGGTGAGCGGGATCACGACCCGCCAAGCCGAACTGTTCCCCGGCGCCAATCCGGGCCCGCAATTCTACCCAGTATCGGCCATCGACTACTTGACCGGCTATCTGATGGCGTTCGGTGCGATGGTGGCGTTGGCGCGGCGGGCGCGCGAAGGCGGCAGCTGGCTGGTGCGGATCTCCTTGGCGCAGACCGGGCGCTGGCTCGTCGATCGCGGCGAGGTGCCGCAAGCTGCGCTCAAAGACGTCGACAAAGAGCTCTATCCCGCAGAGATCGCGCGTTGGTCGATCGAGAGCGACACGCCGGTCGGACGGCTGCGCCATCTTGGCCCGACCGTGCGCATGTCCGAGACGGCGCCCTATTGGGCGCGTCCCTCTGCCCCGCTGGGCCACCACCAGCCGGTCTGGCCCGCGCGCGCCATCTGAGGGTGCGGGACGCTATCGCCCGCGTCGGATGCCAGCAAGCGGAGCGAGGCGGGTCGGCGTAATCGGCGCCGGCATAGTTGGCGTGTGCGCCGCGAGCTGGCTGCAGCGCGACGGCCACAGCGTCTTTATCGTCGAGGCCGGCGAGCCCGGTCACGGCGCTTCTTTCGGCAATGCCGGCGCGTTAAACGCCTCCTCGGTGACGCCGGTGTCGATGCCGGGGGTGATGTGGAACGTGCCGCGCTGGCTGGCCGACCCGCTCGGGCCGTTGTCGTTGCGCTGGTCCTATCTGCCGGCGATCACCCCATGGCTCGTCCGCTTTATTCGCGCCGGCACCCCTGAAAAAGTCCACGCCCAGGCGCGGGCGTTGCGGCCGTTGGTTGGTGCTACGCTCGAAACGCTAACGCCGCTGGTGCGCGACGCCGGCGCCGAGGACCTCGTCCACCGGCTCGGCCATCTTTATGTCTACCGCTCCGCACAAAGCCTGGAAAAGGACCGGCTGGCCTGGCAATTGCGCCGTGAGAACGGGGTCGAGACCGACGAATTCGACGCCGATGAGCTGCGTCAACTCGAACCCACTTTATCGCGCGACTACGTGCGCGGCATCCTGGTGCGCGAGAACGGGCACACCTCGAACCCGCTGGGGCTGGTGCGGCGCCTCCTTGACCATTTCCTGCACAACGGCGGCGAACTCGAACAGGCGCGGGCGTTGGGCTTCCGCCTCGATGGTCGCAGGCTCGCTGCGATCCGGACCGACCGCGGCGAGCTTACGGCCGACGCCGCGATCGTCTGCGCCGGAGCTTGGTCAAAGCCGCTCGCCGCCGCGCTCGGCGACCATATCCCGCTCGAGACCGAGCGGGGCTATCACCTGATGATCCGCGACCCCGAAATCATGCCGCGCATCCCGACCGCCGACGCCGACGGTAAGTTCGTCGCCACGCCGATGGATACCGGGTTGCGCTTTGCCGGAACCGTCGAACTCGCCGGCCTTGCCGGTCCGCCTGATTGGCGACGCGCCCGGATCTTGCTAGAGCAAGGCCGCAAAATGCTGCCGGGCCTCGCTGCCGACCATCCCGAAGAGCGGATCTCGGTGTGGATGGGCCATCGGCCGAGCCTCCCCGATTCGCTGCCGGCGCTTGGACCGTCGCGGGCGACGCCGGATGTGATCTACGCCTTTGGCCACGGGCATGTCGGCATGACCTCGGCGCCGATGACCGGCAAAGTCGTCGCCGATCTCGTCGCCGGCCGGCCGGCCTCGATCGACATCGCGCCGTTCGCTCCGGCGCGCTTTGCTTGAGCTTTCAGGGCGATCGCTACGAGGTCGGTCCCCTTCAATACGGACGGCCGTCCTTATGGACGAAAAGCCGGGCGCCATCCGGTGATAAGGCCCGGCCGATGTCGTCGTCGGGATAGATCACCGTATCGCCGGGATTGCGGTCGCCGATCTCGAGGTAAACCACATCGTGCGTCGTACGGTTCAGCAAATGGTGCCCATCGCCTGATCCGGCCTTGAAGCCGGCGCACATGCCGGGCCGCAGCTGCGTTTCCCCGGCGTTGGTCACCAGGACGGGTTCGCCTTCGAGGACATAGATGAACTCGTCTTCGCGCGTATGCGTGTGACGTAGCGCAGACATGCCGCCCGCCGGCAGCCGCGTCAGGTTGACCCCGAAATTGGTCAGGCCGAAAAAGTCGCCGAGCTGCCGCCGCACCCGCCCCGCCACCCGCGTTGCGAAGGGTTCGGGATAGCCGCGCCCCGGCCGCGCCGTCGGGGCCGCCGCCGCCTCGATTGCCGCCGGATTGGTCTCATTCGCCATCATCCCCTCCTTGCATTGTTGCCATCCGACGTGGCCCGCGCTGGCGTTGTCCGGCGTTCCGGCAGAGCGTTAAGGTAGCCCGTAGCCGCCTTTCGAGGAAATATCGATGAGCCGAAGGATTACGATACGCTTTGGCACGCCCGAAGATGTCGGCTCGGTGCTGCGGTTGATCCGGGCACTCGCCGCCTATGAAAAGGCGCCCGAGGCCGTAGTCGCGACCGAAGCCGACCTTGTTCGCCACGGCTTTGGACCGGACCGCCAATTCGAGGCGATCCTCGCCTTTGTCGACGATGAACCAGCGGGCCTGGCGTTGTTCCATCCGCAGATTCTCGACCTGGCTCGGCCAGCCGGGGATGTACCTCGAAGACCTCTACGTCGCCGAAGAGGCGCGAGGGCTCGGCGTCGGCCGCCGGCTGATGGCCCGCCTCGCCGCGATCGCGGTCGAACGCAACTGGGGCCGGATCGATTTTCAGGTGCTCGACTGGAACCCGGCGCGCAATTTCTATCACCGTCTCGGAATGCAACATCTCGGCGGTTGGCTGCGCTACGGCGCCGACGGCGATGCCCTGCGCCGCCTCGCCGCCGAAGACGTCGCTGATTTAGAGCCATAAGTCGTCGCTGCGAGGCGCACAGCGACGAAGCAATTCGGGTCCGGCGCGGCGCAAACTGCGGCGAGATTGCTTCGTTACGCTCGCAATGACATCGTGCAGCAAGCGCTACCTGCGAGGGGATCTCAAATGTTGGAATTGTGGAGCTGGCCGACGCCGAACGGCCACAAAGTGCATATCGCGCTCGAAGAGTTGGGACTGGAGTACAAGGTGACCCCGGTCAATATCGGCGCCGGCGACCAGTTTAAACCGGAATTTTTGAAGATCACGCGCAATCATCGCATTCCGGCGATCGTCGATCCCGACGGACCGGGCGGCAAGCCGTTTACTTTGTTCGAGTCGGCAGCAATCCTGATCTACCTGTCGGAAAAAAGCGGCGGCAAGCTGATCCCGAAAGATCCTATTCGGCGCTACAAATGTCTGGAGTGGATGATGTTCCAGATGGGCGGCGTCGGCCCGATGTTTGGCCAATGGAATCATTTCGGCGCCTATGCGCCACAGAAAATCCCGTATGCGATCGAGCGCTATACCAACGAAGCTAAGCGCCTGACGCGGGTGCTGAACCATCGCCTTGAAGAGTCGCCCTGGCTCGCCGGCGACGAGTACAGCATGGCCGACATCATCACCTTTCCGTGGATCCGCACCGCCGCCGAGCCATCTTCTCGCTTCGCGGAGCGGGGCTATCTCGACCTCGCCGAATATCCGGAGGTGCGGCGCTGGCATGACGAAATCGCGGCAAGGCCGGCGGTGCGGCGCGGTTTGGCGGTGCTGGCCGATGCCCAGCGTCCGGGCGCAATCACCGATACGGAGCGCGAAAACACGTTCGGCGCGACCCAATTCGCGGTGCGCTGACCAGCGCAGCGCGAACAGGCGCCGGCCGAGCCTGGCCGGTGGCGCCCTGCTATTCGAACAGCGACAGGTCGATCGCGTCGCCCATCTTGTTGTAGCCGAGATCGCTCGGGTGCAGACCGTCGCTGCAATCGTCGCTCGGCCGCATCTGGGTCGAATGTTCGGGGTCGCGCAGGGCCCGGTCGAAATCGGCGACCCCGTCAAAAGCGCCGCCGTCGCGGATCCAGCCGTTGACCGCGGCGCGGACCTCCTCACGCTGTGGGTTCCAGGCATTGGCCATATAGGTCTCGTTGCCGAACGGCGTCAGCGTAGCGCCGAGGATCTTTATCCCGGCGCTGTGCGCGCGCACCGCCATCTGCTTCAGCCCGGCGATCATCTGCGCTGCGGTGGGTTCCTCTTCCGGCTTCTTCCACCGATTGCGCAAATCGTTGGTGCCGAGCATCACGATAACGTGCGTGACGCCCGGCTGGGACAGCACATCGCGGTCGAAGCGGCGCAACCCGCTGTCGCCGCGGATGTCGAACAGGATGCGATTGCCGCCAAGCCCCTGGTTCATCACCGCCATCGGCCGGCCACGCGGACGGGCCATCAGGCGGCGGGCGAGCTGGTCAGGCCAGCGGCAAAAAGCGTCCATCGTCGAGATGTTGCCGTCGGTCAGCGAGTCGCCGAGCGTGACGATGCCACCGGTGTCGGCGCTGGCCAGCACGTCGACGCCGCAGACAAAGAACCAGTCGCTGGTCAGGCTGGCGATCGGCATCACCTGCGCCGCGGTGAAATCGCCCGGCGGCGAGACATAGTTGGTCTGCCGCGCATAGCGCCCGGTGATCTGGAAATCGTTCAGGACCTCGCCGGGCAGATAGAGGCTGACCGCGAGATCGGCGAGCGGCGGCAAGTCGAGCGCGACCGGATCGCTGAACGCCACCGCCCCCGCAGCGATTGTCGCCGTCGCCTCGCCGCCGAAGCTCAGCTTGCGGTCAGAGCCGGCGACGATCGCCGCCCCTACATCGCGCAGCGCGATGTGCACGCCGCCAAGGTCCAGCGGACGTCGGCCATAGGCGTTCGAGATCCGCACCCGAACTTGATTGCCGCCGAGGCTGCCGCGCATGGTCATGCGCAAGGTCTGGTTGTTGAATGCGCCACTCTCCGCCGGCGCCGGCGCCGTCGTCCAGGTGCCGACCCATTTCTGATTGTCAGGCATCGCCTTTCCTCCCTAACGCGCGACCGAGCCGGCATTGTTGAGCGAACCCGTCTCGCGCGTCAAATCCCGACCGCCATAACGATGACCCTCCGCGCAAAATCCTGCCCCCGCCGGCCGGTTGGTCTCCGGCCGGCTACCCCATCTCCCTGCATGCGGGCCACTCCCACGCCCTCCTTGCAGGAAGAGGGCCGGGGTGAGGCTCGCAGTAGCGTCGACGGCGGTCCCGCGCTAAGTTCGGCGTCATGCAGCACATCCGGATCCGCGGCGCGCGCGAGCACAATCTGAAGAACATCGATGTCGATTTGCCGCGCGACAGCCTGGTGGTGATGACCGGCCTGTCGGGGTCCGGCAAGTCCTCGCTCGCCTTCGACACGATCTATGCCGAGGGCCAGCGCCGCTATGTCGAGAGCCTGTCGGCCTATGCCCGCCAGTTCCTCGAACTGATGCAGAAGCCCGAGGTCGAATTGATCGAGGGATTGTCGCCGGCGATCTCGATCGAGCAGAAGACGACCTCGCGCAACCCGCGCTCGACGGTCGCCACGGTGACCGAGATCTACGATTACATGCGCCTGTTATGGGCGCGGGTCGGCATCCCCTATTCGCCGGCGACCGGGTTGCCGATCGTCAGCCAGACCGTGTCGCAGATGGTCGACCGGGTATTGGCGATGCCGGAGCGGACGCGGCTCTATCTGCTGGCCCCGATCGCGCGCGGGCGCAAGGGCGAGTACCGCAAAGAGTTCATCGAACTGAAAAAACGCGGCTTTCAGCGGGTCAAGATCGACGGCAAGATGGTCGAACTCGACGAGGTCCGGCCGCTCAACAAGAACCTGAAACACGACATCGCCGTGGTCGTCGACCGCATCGTCGTGTCGCCCGATCTCGGCAACCGGCTTGCCGATTCGTTCGAGACCGCACTCGATCTTGCCGACGGAATCGCGATCAGCGAAAACGCCGATTCGGGCGAGGAGACGATCTTTTCGGCGAAATTCGCCTGTCCGGTCTCGGGCTTCACGATCCCCGAGATCGAGCCGCGGCTGTTCTCGTTCAACAACCCGTTCGGCGCCTGTCCGGCCTGCGACGGGCTCGGCACCAAGCTCTATTTCGATCCCGGCCTCGTCGTCCATGACGAGCGCCGCAGCCTCGCCGAGGGTGCGGTCAGTCCGTGGTCGCATTCTTCATCGCAATATTACACGCAGACGCTCGAGAGCATCGCCCGGCACTTCCGGCAGAGCATGCACGCGCCGTGGCACGACCTGCCGGAAAAGATGCGGCGAACCATACTCCAGGGCTCCGACGGCGAACCGATCAAGATGACCTACGACGACGGGCTGCGGAAATACTCGACCGACCGGCCATTTGAGGGCGTCTTGCCGAATATGGAGCGACGCTTTCGCGAGACCGACAGCGCCTGGGTCAAGGAAGAACTCGGCCGCTACCAGAGCGCCCGGACCTGCGAAGTTTGTCATGGCGACCGGCTCAAGCCCGAGGCATTGGCGGTCAAGATCGGCGGCCGCAACATCAGCGAAGTCGCGCGCCTGTCGATCGCCGAAGCATTGCAATGGTTTTCCGGCATCGACGGACAGCTGACCCCGAGCCAAAGCGAGATCGCCGAGCGCATCCTCAAGGAGATCAACGCGCGGCTCGGCTTTTTGCAGAATGTCGGCCTTGAATATCTGACCCTGTCGCGGGCCTCAGGCACGTTGTCAGGCGGCGAGAGCCAGCGCATACGGCTCGCCTCGCAGATCGGCTCGGGGCTGACAGGCGTGCTCTATGTGCTCGACGAGCCGTCGATCGGGCTGCACCAACGCGACAACGCGCGCCTGTTGGCGACATTGAGGCGGCTGCGCGACCTGGGCAACACGGTCATCGTCGTCGAGCACGACGAGGAGGCGATTCGCACCGCCGACTGGGTCGTCGACATGGGGCCCGGCGCCGGGGTGCACGGCGGCCATGTCGTCGCCGAGGGCACGCCAGACGACATCATGGCCAGCCCCGACAGCATCACCGGTCAGTACCTGACCGGCATGCGCCAGATCCCGGTGCCGATGGTCCGGCGCGCCGGTCATCCGGGGCAAATCCTGCGCGTCGTCGGTGCCACCGGCAACAATCTGAAGGACATTACCGCCGAGATCCCGCTCGGCACATTCTGCGTCGTCACCGGCGTCTCGGGCGGCGGCAAATCGACCCTGATCATCGAGACGCTATACAAGGCGCTAGCCAAAAGGCTGAACAACGCGCGCGAGCAGCCGGCGCCGCACGGTGGGCTCGAAGGCGTCGAATTTCTCGACAAGATTGTCGATATCGACCAGTCGCCGATCGGCCGCACCCCGCGCTCGAACCCGGCGACCTATACCGGCTGCTTTACCCCGATCCGCGACTGGTTCGCCGGACTGCCCGAAGCCAAATCGCGCGGCTATCTGCCCGGCCGCTTCTCGTTCAACGTCAAGGGCGGGCGTTGCGAGGCCTGCCAGGGCGACGGCGTCATCAAGATCGAGATGCACTTCCTCCCCGACGTCTATGTCCAGTGCGACGTCTGCAAGGGCCGGCGCTACAACCGCGAGACCCTCGAGGTGCTGTTCCGCGGCAAAAGCATCGCCGATGTGCTCGACATGACCGTCGACGAAGGCGTGGATTTCTTCCGCGCGGTGCCGGCGATCCGCGACAAATTGCTGACCTTGCAGCAGGTCGGGCTCGGGTACATCCATGTCGGCCAGCCGGCGACGACGCTCTCGGGCGGCGAGGCGCAGCGAGTCAAATTGGCCAAGGAGTTGTCGCGGCGGGCCACCGGACGCACCCTCTACATCCTCGACGAGCCGACCACCGGGTTGCATTTCGACGATGTCCGCAAGTTGCTCGAAGTGCTGCATGCGCTGGTCGAGACCGGCAACACGGTCCTGGTCATCGAGCACAATCTCGAAGTCATCAAGACCGCCGACTGGATCATCGATCTCGGCCCCGAAGGCGGCGACGCCGGCGGCCATATCGTCGCGACCGGCACCCCCGAGGACATCGCCGCGAGCAGCGCCAGCTATACCGGCGATTACCTCCGCCCCTACCTCGCCCGCCGCCCGACCCGCCGCCGCAGAGCGGGGTGAACTTCAGGGGAAGCGCTACCAGGAGGCATACATGAACCAGGAGATCCCGGGGACGACGGTTTTCACCGGCGAGCGTTCGCGGCAGGGCTATCGGCTCAACCGGATGGCCAATTCGCTGTCTGATCCCGGCAACCGCGAACGCTTTTGCGCCGACGAGACAGCGTATATGAGCGCTATGGGACTGAGCGACGCCGAACAGGACGCCGTGCGGCTGCGCGATTGGGCGAGCATGCTGGTGCAGGGCGGCAACATCTATCTGCTGCTGAAGATCGGCGCCACGGTCGGCCAATCGGTCGCCGACTTGCAAAAGCAAATGCGCGGGGAGAATTGACATGGCCCACATCGTCGGCGGCATCGGTTCGTCGCATTCGCCGCGGCTGGCGCACGCCTATGACCGCGGCTGGCAGCAGGACCCGGTCTGGGCGCCGATCTTTGACGGCTACGGACCGGCCAAGGAATGGCTGCGGCGCGCCGCACCCGATCTGATGGTGCTGATCTACAACGATCACGTGAACCAGTTTTTCTTTGATGCCTATCCGACCTTTGCCCTTGGCGTCGGCGAGCGCCATGGCCAGGCTGATGAAGGTTGGGGCAAGCGCGACCTGCCGGACGTAGCGGGTGATCCCGATTTTGGCTGGCACCTCGCCCGCTCGCTAGTCGAGGACGAGTTCGATCCGACGATCTGCCAGGAAATCGCCCTCGACCATGGCGCGATGGGGCCACTGCCCTTGCTGTGGGACCCGCCATGGCCGGCGCCGGTCGTGCCGCTTTCGGTCAATGTCATCCAGCATCCGTTGCCGACCGCGCGACGGTTGTGGAAGCTGGGGCGGGCGATCCGCCGCGCGGTGGAGAACTACCCGCGCGACATTAAGGTCGCGGTGGTCGGCACCGGCGGCCTGTCGCATCAGGTGCAGGGTGCCCGCGCCGGTTTTGTCAACCCGGCATGGGACAATGAATTCCTCGATTTGCTCGAATCCGAGCCCGAGGCGCTGACCGGGCTCGATCACCACGCCTATATGGAGCGCGGCGGCGCCGAAGGGGTCGAGATGATTATGTGGCTCGGGATGCGCGGCGCGCTCTCGGGCCGGGTGCAATGCGTCCATCGCTTTTACGCGGCGCCGGCGACCCTCGGCTATGGTGTCGTCGTCTACGAGGGCGCTTAGACGAGAGCGGCGTGAACCCGGTTCGCGAACAGGCCATCGAGGAGTTGCGGCGCATGGTGCTGACCGCACTCGGCGGGCATGATGCGGCGGTGTGGCTGTTCGGTTCGTGCGCCCGCGGCGAGCCGCGGCAGCGCAGCGACATGGACATCGCGATCCTGCCACAGGACGAGCTTCCTTCCGGCTTTTTCGGCGAACTCGATGCCGAGATCCAGGAGAGCACGATCCCCTATGACGTCGATCTCGTCGATCTGCGCCATGCCGACCCGGCCCTCGTCGCCGAGGTGCGGCGCGAGGACGTTAGATGGCGGGATTGACCTCCGTCGTCCCGGCGGAGGCCGGGACCCAGGGCAGAAGTGGATACTGGCCTTCGCCGGTATGACAAGGTAAACAACGTCGAGGGCTAATCCCCGAGCTGCGCCTTGAGGAAGGCCGACATGCGGTCCCAGGCTTGGTTGGCGCAGGCAACGTCGTAGGCGGCGCTGCGCTCGTTGGCAAAGGCGTGGGCGGCGTCGTAGCGGTAGATCTCGTGGCGGACGTCCGCCTTCAGGGACTTTTCGAGATCGTCGACCGCGGCGGGTGTGCACCAATCGTCCTTATTGGCGAAATGACCTTGGAACGGCGTCCGGATCTTGGCCGGGTCGGCGAAATCCTTGGGTGGAATACCGTAGAAGCAAACGCCGGCGTTGACCTCGGGGATGTGCACCGCCGCGGCGATTGTCAGCGCCCCGCCCATGCAGAAGCCCATGACCGCAACCTTGCCGTTCTGGCCTTTAAGATGATGCGCCGCGCCGCGCAAATCCTGATGCGTGGCGCCGGGAAAATCGAGCCCGGTCATCAGATGATTGGCCTCGTCCGGCGTCGCGGTGACGCGCCCCTTGTAGAGATCCGGCGCCAGCGCGTTATAGCCGGCACGTGCGAAACGGTCGGCAACCCCGCAGATCTGGTCGTTGAGGCCCCACCACTCCTGGATCACGACGATGCCAGGCCGCCCCTGCCCCGCCATCGCCAGATAGCCCTTGGTCGCCCCGCCGTCGGGGCGGGCGAAATCGATCATCGTGCCCATGGGATATTCCTCCTGATCAGGCGTCGGCAAAGGCCGGCATCACCTCCCGCGTGAACAGCGAGATCGAGCGCATCGCCTCGTCATAGCTTATTGTGCCAAAGGCGAAGTCGCAGACATAGTAGTTGACGCCGGTCGCCTCGATCTCGCGCGCGATGTAATCGCGAACTTGGGCCGGCGTCCCGGCGATCGCATCGCCATGCTGCTGCAAGACGGCAAAATCCTCGGGCAACGCCGCTTCGAGCGGGAATGGCACGTTATATTTATGCCACAGCTGGCCCATATGATGCCGCCACGCCGGGTAGCCGCGCCGCGCAGTGTCGAGCGCCTCCGCCTCAGTGTCCGCAACGATGATGTGGCGGTTGACGCCGAGCAGCGGCAAATCGGCGTCAGAGCGGCCCAGCTTTTTCCACTCGGCACGATAGCTGTCGGTAATCGCCCGAACCTGCTCCGGCGGCCGCCGCGTCACGGTATTGGCGGAGTTGGCCGCCGCCCAAGGAACGCTCGCCGGGTTGCCGAGCCCGTACCACAGCTCCGGATAGGGTTTCTGAAAAGGCTTCATCGCGATCGGGACATGGTCGAAATCGTAGAACTTCCCGTGGAAGGTCAGCTCTTCCTCGGTCAGCCCGATGCGGATCGCATCAAAGGCTTCGCGGAATTGCGCCGCGCCGGTGGCGAAATCGATGCCGTAAAAGCCGACCTCGACCGGTGAGATGCCGCGCCCGACCCCATACATAAACCGCCCGCCGCTCATCTGGTCGAGCATGCAGATTTCGTCGATCAGCCGCAGCGGATGATAGAGCGGCAGCAGATAGACCATTGGTCCAAAGCGCAACTGCCGGGTCCGCTGCGCCACCGCGGCCAGAAACACGCTCGGCGACGGCGCGTAACCGAGCGGCGTGTTGTGGTGTTCGGCCAAATGGTAGCCATAGAACCCGTCGCGATCATAGGCCTCGATCAGCTTCAGCCGATCCTCGAAATGCCGGGTCAGCGGCTGCCCGCTGTCGTCCAAATGGTCGAAAATCCCAAACCGCATCTGCCTCTCCTTTAGTCCTGGACCGCCTCCTGGTGAAGCCATTTTATCTAAAGCCGATCAGGTGTTGATCTATTTCCTTCACAGCTGCTCTCGCAGGAGGAAGCATGGCATCTAAATTTCTTAGATATCGGTCGCGTTCGCTTTTTTCCTTGAAGGTCAACTCCAGGTTGGTGCCGAGCGTAGTCTGAACGACGGCTGCTCTTCCGATCCGCGCAATATATCCGACATATTCTATGTAGGTGTGATATGCATAGGTAATCAGTTCCATTTCTTTAGTGGTGAGTAGTCCGAACTTATCTAGGTTGGCTCTATATATGGCAAAAAAATCCAAAATCGAGTACCACGTTGACTGGTTGTTTTCTGCCCATTCCTTTTCCGCTTTGATGCTCTTAATGAGGTTCTTTAATTCGAGCTGCAATCCAACCCGGAGAGTTTCCTGGTCACGAAGCAGTCTGCGGCGTTCCGCCCGTCTGGCGAACCAAGCATTGACAAAGAGTGTACATATCACTCCGCCAAACCCAACCGTCGCTGCAATCAATGTCGCGATTTGAGGAGGCAGGCCTGTTAATGTCGACGGCATCCGCCTCCTCGCTTGTGAGTTCTTATCTCCGCGCAGGCGGGTATGGCAACAATAGTTCTTTGCGGACGGTCTGCATAATCGCGATAAAAGCCACGCGGGTTCACTGCGCCACCATAGCGTCGGCGATCTTTTCGGCGGTCATCAAGGTCGGAAAGTTGGTGTTGGCGCACGGCACCACCGGGAACAGCGAAGCGTCGACGACGCGCAGCCCGCCGACACCGCGCACCCGGCCCTGATTGTCGGTCACCGCCATCGGATCGTCTTCGGCGCCCATGCGGCAGGTGCAGGTAGCGTGCCAGACGCCGATCGCCGCCTTGCGGATGAAGTCTTCGAGCGCCTCGTCGTCGTGCATCAGCTCGGTCGAAGCGATAGCCCTCGACGATGACCTTCTCGATGACATAGCGGCGCAGCCAGGCCGGGCCGTCGAGCAATTTAGCGATCACGTCGGTGATCCGTTTGTTCTTGGCGTTGACGACGCCGATCTTGCGCACCCGCTCGGTGTAGCTGGCCGGGAACGGGTCGCTCGTCGCTTCCTGCAGGGCCGCGCTGATCTGCATCGCGCCGAGGCGGCGAAACGCGTCCATCAGCCGTTCGAGGTCGCGCCGGTCGGAGAGCAGGTTGAACTCGACGACCGGCTCGGCCCGCCAGTCGCGCGAGGCGAGCTTGACCTGCCCGGTCTCCGAAAAGGTCTTGTAGACCGCCGCCAGCAACGAGCCGATCTGCTCGCCGACCGCGTGCCAGGCGGATTTGCTGACGCTGGCGACGAACATGTCGCCCGGCGGAGCGTCGCCGATCCCCGACGAATAGCGCAACGCCAGCAGGATATGGCGGCGGGTCATGTCGTTGAGCCGCGCGTCGGGCTTGATGAACGACGACACCGAGACCGACGGGTGGTCCATCAGCCGCTGGCCGACCCCCGGCACATTGGCCACGACCTCGATGCCGAGATCGCGCAGATCGCCGGCCGGGCCGATGCCCGCGCGCAGCAGATGCGCCGGCGAATGGATCGCCCCCGACGAGACGATGACCTCGCCCCGCGACTCGCCAACGCGGAACTCGGTCTCCTTGCCCTGGACCAGCGCCTTGACGCCGACGCAGCGCGTGCCCTCGAACAGCAGCGCCTTGACCTGGGTCTCGGCCGAGATCGTCAGATTGTCGCGCAGCCGCGTGCCGGGATCGAGATAGCCGATCGCCGCCGAGACGCGTCGGTCGTAGAGATTCGAGATCGTGATCGGGAAATAGCCGTCCTTGAACTCGCCATTCTGGTCCTGGATGTAGGGGAACCCGGCCTCCTCGAAGGCCTTCGCCACCGCCTTGGCGTGCCCGTTCCACAAATCGGGAAAGATGCGCCGGACCGGGATGCGGCCGTCCTTGCCGTGCCACGGCCCGTCGAAATCCATGTCGCGCTCGACCTTCTTGAAATAGGGCAGCACCGCGTTCCAGTTCCACCCGGTCGCACCGCGCGCCTCCCACTCGTCGTAATCGCTCGGCGCACCCCGATTGGCGAGCTGGCCGTTGATCGACGAGCCGCCGCCCAATACCCGCGCCTGCTCGTATTTGCGCAATGGCGGGCGGTTTTCTTCGGGCCGGTTGTGCGAGACGACCTCGGTATGGACCTTGAGCTCGGTCCAGTGAAAGCGCGGGTCGAAATAGGCGGTGCCGGGATAGCTGTCGAGGATTTCGGGCGGCACCTTGCCGTGCGGCGTGTCCTGGCCCGCCTCGCACAGCAATACTTTGTTGCCGCTTTTGGCCGACAGCCGGTTGGCCATGACCGACCCGGCCGACCCGCCGCCGACGATGATGTAATCGTATGTCATATCCTCCCTCTCGGGTGCTCTTTCGTCATGCCGGGGGTGCGGCCTGATGCTACCCCGGAGCCACGACTTTTCCGCAGCAATGATGTAATGCAATCGCAGGCGGCCGGGTCAAGCCCGGCCATCGCTTTTTGCGAGAGGTGGCTGTGAGCGCAACCGATTTTTCCGCGCCGATCGATGACCGCTATTTCGAGGACTATCTGCCTGGCGCCGTCTACGAATATGGCAGCATCAGCGGTGACCGAGGCGGAAATCATCGACTTTGCCCGCCGCTATGATCCGCAGGACATCCATGTCGATCCCGAAGTTGCGGCGCACGGACAATTTCGGCGGGCTGATCGCGAGCGGATGGCAAACCGCGACGATCATGATGCGGCTCCTCGTCGGTCACTTTCTGTCCAAGGTCGCGAGCCTCGGCTCGCCCGGTATAGACGAATTGCGCTGGACCCGCCCGGTGCGGCCCGGCGACGTGCTGCGTATCCGGGTCACGGTGCTCGAAGCGACCCGCTCGCGCTCCCGGCCCGACCGCGGCATGGTGCGCACCCTGGTCGAAGTGCTGAACCAGAACGGCGAAATCGTGATGAGCCTGAAGCCGATGAATTTGCTGCGTTGCCGCCCCCCGGCCGAGAGATGAACGCGTGAAGATCGGCATCGTCTCGGATCTGCACTGCAACCATCACGGTCTGCTGCGGGCATTGGACATCATCGGCGATGTCGATGAGTTGGTCTGCCTCGGTGACAGCATCTATGAGTACCGTTTCTCGAACGAGGTCGTGCGCATTCTTAGAGACCGCGGCGCGCATGTAATCCTCGGCAACCACGAAGAGGGTTTCCTCGGACCGCATGGCGCCCGCGCTCGCCAAGCAGACTGGATCGACCGGACATTGCTCGATTGGCTCGCCGAACGGCCGCATCGGGTCGAGTTCTCGATCAGCGGGAAAAAGTTGCTCGCGGTGCACTCGACGCCGTGGGAGCCGCGCGGCACTTATGTTTACCCGCACAGCTCATTGTTAGAGCGCTTCGCCGATCCCGGGGCGGATTTCGTGCTCTACGGCCACACCCACCACCAGCTGGTGCGCCGCGTCGGCCGGGTATTGGTGATCAACCCCGGCTCGGCCGGTGAGGCGCGCGACAGCAGCAACGGCCGGCAATTGAGCTGTGCCGTGCTCGACACCGTCACCGAGGAGGTCGTGCTGACCGATTTTGCCGACGGCTCTCGCGCAATGGTGTGAGCCCCGAGATTTACCCCGAGCGACGGCTTACTTGCGGCGCCAGGTGAAGATGGAGGAAACGGCGTAATTCCACACGACGCCAACCGCTGCCCCGGCAAGGCCGGATAACCACCAGGTGTAATGATGCGCAAACGCCGCCGAGGCGATGCCGACATTGGCTACCGCACCAAGACTGCACACCGCATAGAATGAACCAAGGCCGGTAAGAAAGCGCCTGCCGACGAGACGGCGGTCGCGATAAGTCAGCATATTGTTCAGTACAAAATTGCTGGTCATCGCGACGACGGTTGCGAGCGCTTGCGCTACCGGGAACTCGACCGCCTTTAATGCGAAATACAGCGTAAGGAAGTGGACCACGACACCCGAGCCGCCGATCGCGGCAAACGAGAGGAAACGCACCGGGACATAGCGGCCGAACAGCTTGTCCAGCAGCAGCATCAAGTATTCCCAAATGGCTAGGCTGTCGAGCTTGCTTTCGCCGTGCTGGCGCCGACTAAACACGTAGGGGATTTCCTTAAATCGATAAGCGACGGGCGTCGATGCAAAGAGGTCGAGGAGGATCTTGAAACCTTGTCCGGAGAGTCGCCTGACAGCGCGCTCGAATGCCGGTCGGGAGACCATGAAGAACCCGCTCATCGGGTCGGTCAGCTCGGCGGCGATGATCAACCGCGCGAGCCGGGCGGCAAACCCGCTGATCGTCACCCGGCGGCGGTCCCAATCGCCGACGCCACCACCGGCGACGTGCCGGCTGCCAATGACGACGTCGAGGTCTTCGGCCTTGATCGCGGCCAACATCTGCGGCAGCAGACTCTCGTCGTGCTGGAGATCGGCGTCGATGACCGCCAGATACGGGGCGCTGCTGGCGAGCATTCCTTCGATCACCGCGGTCGACAACCCACGGCGGCCGATTCGCTGGAGACAGCGGATCCGGGGATCGGTTTGGGCGAGTTCGCGAACCTTGGCGGCAGTGCCGTCGGGAGAGTCGTCGTCGACATACAAGACCTCCCACTCGATGCCGCGCAACGCGGCGTCGAGCCGCGCGATCAACAGTTCGACGTTGTCGCGCTCGTTGAACGTCGGCACGACGATGGTGAGTTCGGCGCTCATCGCCAAGCGGCTGATCTGCGCAGGCGCGGTCTCGGTCTCCGCCACGTCGGAGGCGGCGTCATGCAGCAATCTCGACAACATCAATGCCTAGGACGATGTAGCCCGAACGCTTTAATAAATACCGGAAAGGTGAACGACCTCTTCATCAAAATCCGATGGCCACCGACTATGGACCGTTCAAAGAAGCCGGACTGCGACAGGCGACAACCCTCCCGACGCTCCGCCGTGCGCTACGATCTGGCGTCGCGCCCGCTTGGCTCCGTGGGCTGTCGACTTGCGGCTCAGGATCCCTTGCGCGCAAGAAAATCCCTGAAGCCCTCGCGCGGATGGCCGGCGGCGAGCCAAGTCGCGCGCGCATCCTCCTCGGTGGCGTAGCGGTCGCGCCAACTCATGCCGAGCTGCTCATGCAGCAGCCTCTTGATGCCTTGCACCATGCGCGCATCGTTCTTGGCGATCATCTGCGCCGTCTCGACGGCTGAACTCGATCAGCCGCGCCGCGGGCACGATCTGGTTCAATAGGCCGATCCGCTCAGCTTCCTCGGCGGCGACGACCCGGCCGGTGTACAGCAGCTCCTTCGCCTTCGGCAGGCCTACCAAAAGTGGCAGCGACCAGGTGGAGTTGACCCGGCCATAGCTCGCCGCGAGAAACCGGAACTGGGTGCGCTCGCAGCCGATACGCAGATCAAGCGTCGAGGACAGCAATGCCGCGCCCCCATAGGCGAGGCCGTTGATCGCCCCGATCAATGGCTTCGAAAAGGTTGCGATGTGCCAGGTTGCCTCGCTGCGAAAAGCCTGGCGCTGGGCCAGCTCCTCGCTGCTCAGTCCGGCCATCTCGTGGATGTCGGCGCCGGCGGAAAAGGCGCGCTCCCCGGCGCCGGTCAAAATCACCGCCTTGATCGCGTCGTCGGCTTCGTATTCGGTCAATGCCTCGTCGAGCTCGCGCGCCAGGTCAAAGCTCAACGCATTGAGCTTATCCGGACGGTTCAACGTGATCACGGCCACCCCGTCGAGACGCTCGGTCAGAATGAACTCATAGGCCATTTCTGGCACTCCTGGTGGGGATCCCCGATCGTTTGACACTACGCGGGACCGGGTGTTAGCTCAACCCAATGCCGGTTTGGCATGGCGCAGATATTGGAGGCGGCGATGGGCGGAGCCCTCGAAGGTGTGCGGGTGCTCGAACTGGCACGGTATCAAGCCGGCCCGCGCGGCGGCATGATCCTCTCTGACCTCGGCGCCGAGGTCATCAAGATCGAAAAGCTGGGCGGGGAGGAAACCCGCCAGTCACCGCCCCTGGTGCGCGGCCAGAGCGTCTATTTCTCGGTCTACAACCGCGGCAAGAAGAGCCTCTGCCTCGACTTGCGCAACGAGCGCGGCAAGGAGATCTTTGCGGCACTGGTCAAGACCGCCGATATCGTGCTGCAGAATTTCCGCCCCGGGGTCATGGACAAGATGGGCTTCGGCTATGACCGGCTGCGCGAGTTGAAGCCGGACATCATTCTCGGCTCGGTCTCGGGCTTCGGCCAATACGGTCCCTATCGCGACCGTCCGGCTTTCGATCCGTTGGGCCAAGCGATGAGCGGCCTGATGACCCTGACTGGAACGCCGGTCGGCCGGCCGCTCGGCACCGCCTCGTCGATCGTCGACCGCTACACCTCGTTGCACGCGACGATCGGCATGCTGGCCGCCCTCCATCACCGCGACCGCACCGGCGAGGGCCAGGTGGTCGATGTCTGCCTGATGGATTCGGCGCTGACCATGGTCGAGATCCCGACCTCGTACTTCCTCGCCACCGGCCAAGAGGGCGGCGAGGGCGGCCGCCCGCCCTACCAGGCCAAGGACGGGTATGTCGTGATCTCTGCGTCGGGACGCGTCATGGGCTCAAAGCTGTTGCAGATCGCGACCGGCGACGCGAGCGCGGTCGCCAACACAGGCGCCTTCACCGGCCGCATGAGCCTCGACGATTCGCCGCGAAAAAAGGTCGAGGCTTGGTGCCTCGCGCACACGGTGGACGAGATCGTCACTGTCCTCGTCGAGGCCGACATTCCGGTCGCGCCGGTCAAAACCATCCCGCAGGTCGCCGAAGACCCGCATCTGTGGGAGCGCGAGATGCTGGTCAAGATGGAAGACCCGGTCGCCGGCGAGATGTACCTGCCCGGCGCTACAATCAAAATGTCGAAGACCCCCGGCCGCATCGGCCCGGTTCCGACCCCCGGCCAGCACACCGACGCACTCCTCTCCGGCATCCTCGGCTACGATCGCGCGACCTTGGATGAGCTACGGCAAGCGAAGGTGATCGCGTAAACCTCGTATCCCTGTTGGTCAACGTCGCCTCGCTCGTAATCAAAGCGTCCGCCTGACGCGTGGACCCGGCAGCTTGATCCGGGGCAGATCGCTGAGATGACCAACGCGGATGGCAAGTTCGCCCGCATTGCACAGCGCTACACGAGGTTTGCCGCCGCCGAGGCCCACGGCGAATGCGAGATTTACGAGCAGCTTGCGCTCGCCGTTGCCGACTCCGAGGAACTGCTGGCGTTCCTCGCGGGCTTGCCGGCCGACCGGCGCCAACCGAACCTCTTTCTCGCGGCGGTGCGGTGCCTTTGCGGTGTTCCCGACAGCGCAGATCGTCTCGTCCAAATCGTCCGACAGCACCACGGACCTATCCGTGAGGTTATGCTCTCCCGCACGACGCAAACCAACGAGCCTGCACGGTGCAGCGTTCTGTTGCCAGTGCTGGCACGGCTCCCGCAGCCGCTGGCGCTGCTGGAAGTCGGCGCATCGGCCGGTTTGTGCCTGCTGCCCGACGGTTACGGGTACGACTACGGCTCGCAACGGATAGAGCCGGCTATTGCAGGGGCGCCGGTTTTCCCCTGCAGGGTCACCGGCAAGGTTCCACTCCCTGCGGCAGTGCCCCGGATCGCTTGGCGCCGAGGGATCGACTTGAACCCGATCGATTTGCGCCCCGAGGATGGGGCGGCATGGCTGGAGAATCTGGTCTGGCCGGGCCAGCAGGAGCGAGCGCAGCGACTGAGGGCCGCGATCGCGATCGCACGCGGCAAATTGCCAACGGTCGTCAAGGGCGACCTGCTGACCGATCTGGAGCCGCTCGCCGCCACCGCTCCGCAAGATGCGACGTTGGTCGTCTTCCACACGGCGGTGCTCGCCTACGTTGCGTCGCGCATCGCGCGCGATGGGTTCGCCGAAGCCGTAGGGCGTACCAAGGCGATCTGGATCAGCAACGAGGCCCCATCGGTATTCCCGTCCTTCGCCGAGAGGGCGCCCCCGGCGCCGACCGCCGGGAGCTTTCTGTTGGCAGTGGACGGCCGGCCACTGGCCTGGACCGGCCCGCATGGCCAGTCGATAGATTGGTTCGGATCGCTCTGACCGGGCGCAACCTGCAGAGGAGTCTTGCTGATGACAAAGCGAATCGATATGGCCGCGCTGACGGCGGTGGTCGGAACGCTCTACCCGCCGCCTTTTGACACGCCCTGCCGCGCCCGCGGCCGCACCAAACTCGGCGACCCGGCGGGCCTGTCGCAATTCGGCGTTAACCTGCTCCATCTGCCGCCGGGCGCCTGGTCGAGCCAGCGCCATTGGCACACCGCCGGCGACGAGTTCGTCTATGTCCTCTCCGGCGAGGTCGTGCTGGTGACCGACAGCGGTGAAGAGATCCTCCGCGCCGGCGACTGCGCCGGTTTCCCGGCCGGAGACACCAACGGCCACTGCTTGCAGAACCGCTCGGACCGCGACGCCCGGGTCCTCGAAGTCGGGACCCGCATCGCCGGCGACATCGGCTATTACTCGGATATCGACATGGTCGCGCCGGCCGGCGGCAAGCCCGCCGTCTATACCCACCGGGATGGAACGCCCTACGAAGACATCCGGCGCCGCGGCCCCTAGCGTCGCGATCTCGCCGGGCGGCCAGGACTGATACCCCGCCAGATCAACGGCGAGGATCGCGGCAAGGCGTCGGGTTGCCGTCAATTTTCCAGCACCCCGGCTTTGCGGTACCCGTCGAGCATGTGCTCGCGGTCTTCGGCCCTATCCTCCATCGGGTTTGCGCGAAGCGGCCCCATATGAAATCGGAAATCCTCGCCGAAGCGTTGCAGCGCCTCCGCCATGACGCGCTGCGCTTCACTGACCTGTCCTGATTGTCCCAAAGCGGCGATCAGTGTGCGATAAGGGTTTTGGTAATTTGGAAAGGACCGGCACAGCTGACGCGCGGTCATCACCGCCGCCGGATAATCTCCCATCCAGTAGTATGCGCGAGCGAGGGTGTTGAGAAATGTCGGCGTGAACGGGTCGAAGGGGCTGAGGCGCATTGCCGTCATGAGGGGGATAATCGCATCTCGCGGCCGGCCGCCGAAAGCACGCGTGACACCCTTCGAGGAATGAGCCCAGGGCGAATTCGGGTCGAGGCTGACCGCGAGATCCGCTTCAGCCATCGCCTCCTCGTGGCGGCCGAGGTGTGTCAGCGCATTGGCCAGACTGCTATGACCGAGAGCGTTGGAGGGATCCAGGGCAATAGCCAACTGGGCGTGTTCGACCGAGCGCGGGAGCAGGATTGGCCGCTCGGTCTGCGGTCGGAAGACGACGGCTTGAACCCTCAATGCGACGGACGTCGCTGCCTGGGCGGCAGCGAAACCTGGATCGAGTTCGAGGGCATGCTCAAAAAAGTGGAGCGCTAGCGCATTCTCGCCGGCCTCGAATTTCGATAAATGCCACAACCCGCGATGATAGCATTCCCAGGCGTCGAGGCTGTCGGGCGGCTTGCGTGCAGCGCGCTCGCGCTCGCTGCGCTCCAATGCTGGCAGGAGGGCGACGGAGACGCTTGTTGTGATTTCGTCTTGCACGGCGAAAATATCGGCGAGCTCGCCGTCGTAACGCTCGGCCCAGAGGTGCCCGCCGGCTGTCGCTTCGATCAACTGCGCTGTGACCCGCACCCGGTTTCCAGCCTTGCGCACGCTGCCTTCGAGAACGTAGCGCACGCCGAGCTCGCGCCCGACCGCTTTCACTTCGATTACCCGGCCCTTGTAGGTGAAAGTCGAATTCCGCGCGATCACGAACAGAGCGCGCGATTTCGACAGCAGCGTGATGATGTCTTCGGTTATCCCGTCCGCGAAAAATTCCTGCTCCCGATCGCCGCTCATGTTGGTAAACGGCAGTACCGCGATCGACGGCTTGTCGGGGAGCGGCAGCGCGGGTGGTGCGCGCGTAGATAAGCCCCTTGATGCAGCGGCTTGGACCCGGTAGACCCGCACTGGGCGGGCGATGTTTTTGAGCTGCTGCTCGCCGAGATCCTCAAAGAGGAAGGGCAGCCGGTCGCGCACGTGGTCGTGAACCGTGTTGGTGACGAACACCCCGCCGGCATCGGCGAGCGCTTCTATCCGCGCGGCGATATTGACGCCGTCGCCGTAGAGGTCGTCGCTTTCAACGATCACGTCGCCGAGATTGATGCCGATCCGGAACCTGATGCGCCGCTCATCGGGCACCTCTGGCTCGCGCTCGGCGATCCCCCGCTGGGTCTCGACGGCGAAGCGGACGGCATCGACAACGCTCGCAAATTCTGCCAGGAAGCCGTCGCCCGTGTTCTTGACAATCCGGCCACGGTGTTCGGCAATTTTCGGCTCGACAAGCTCGCCGAGATGCGCCTTGAGGCGTTCGTGCGTGCCTTCCTCGTCCTCCCCCATCAGCCGTGAGTACCCCGCCACATCGGCGGCGAGGATCGCGGCGAGACGGCGGGTAGCGGCCATTATCGACCCGGCCCTTTGTTTTTCAGGTTAAGACTAGGGCGTGTCGTCAATTATTGCACCTGTACACGTAATGCGAGTCTCCGAGGGAGATAAGGATAGTAAAACAAGTCTACCTGGCGAACAATTTATGATCCAAACGACCGCTCTCCCCAACCAATCATGTTCGAGCTCAAAAACGCGCCGCCTGCGCCGTCGGCTTGATGTTCTGATTGTGGCGGAACAGGTTTGTCGGGTCGTACTTGGTCTTTAATGCCACAAGCCGCTCGTAGTTCCCCCCATAGGCCGCCTTTATTCGTTCGGATCCCTCATCGGCCTCGAGGCCAAGATGGTTCGCGTATTCTCTGCCGGTGCTGTACGGAACCATCGCCTCAGCCAGCTCACGCGCCCACTCCACGTTCCGGCGGTCTTCCTTAGGGTCCAGCCAGGTTGCACGGCAGTTCCATTCGCACCACACGCCGCGGTGGCTGAACGCGGTGGTCGTCGCGTCGACCCGGCTTGCCGCATTCCCCAATTGTTGGAAGAACGTCGAAGACAACGGCGAGGGCACCGTGGCAAAGCGTTCGACCATCACGTCGATCGCGCCGTCGCTGATATTCCGCACCATGATTGTCTTCACGTAGTTGCGGCGCCCACGGACCGTCGAGGCGTCCAGCAAAGTCTGGACTTGGCGATAAGGCATCGGCGCCACCCGGTCGACGAGCGGCGGGCCAAAGGTACGCAACGGCTGCAAAACCCTTTCTCCGGCTTCGAGATCGCCGTTATAGCAAACCAAAATCGCCACTGCCGGAGCGCCGTCGGGCAGGGTGATCAGTGCGCCGACTGTGTTCAACTCGTCGGGCGCTGCTGCGGTGAACCCTCGATAAAAGGTCAGCGCTTCTCTTGCCTTGCTGAACGGGTACAGCACGACTCCCCCCAGCACCGGGCCGACAGGATGGAGTTGGTATTCGAACGAGGTAGCAACGCCGAAATTGCCGCCTCCGCCACGCACGCCCCAGAAAAGGTCGTCGTTCTCGGCGGCGCTTGCGGTCCGCAACTCGCCCTCAGCGGTAATAAGATCGACCGAAAGGAGATTATCGCATGAAAGGCCGAACTTGCCGGCAAGCCAGCCGAGGCCGCCGCCAAGGGTCAATCCCGCAATACCAGTGCTGGAGATCGCGCCACCCGTGGTTGCGAGACCAAAGGCCTGGGTCTCGCAGTCGAAGTCTGACCAGGTCGTGCCGCCCTCGGCGTGCGCCGTCCGACGCGCCGGATCGACCCGGATGCTGCGCATACCGCCGAGATCGATCATCAGGCCGCCTTCGCACACGGCATTACCGGGAGCGTTGTGGCCACCTCCTCGCACCGATGCCAGCACTCGATGGGCGCGAGCGAAGCGCACCGCCGCAATGACGTCTGCCACTCCGGCACAGCGCGCGATCAGCGCGGGGCGGCGATCGATCATCCCATTCCATACTTTGCGGGTCTCATCATAGCCGTGCGCGCTTGCGGAGAGCAGCGGACCACGCAAGCTATTCTTTAACTCTTTTACTGCCGCATTTTCGACAATCGTCTCTCCACCGTCGACCGCAGCAACTCGCAGATCTGTCATTCCCCGCTCCCGTGCTTCTTCCGGCCGACCTTACGACGGACGAGGCCGCCACCGGGTCATGCGCCGGCCACTCGGCAACCGCTTATCGTCGGCGTCAATGCGAATTTCTTACATTAAACTTAACACAGATTATTGCCGATGGCAGAACTTTTCATTGGCCCGCAGGCGACGGTTCCACGGTTTGAATGACCTCGAAGCCCTCGAATTCGGGGTGGCCGAGATAAAGCGGCCGGTTCGAGCCGGCGTCGCGGTGGGCGAGGCGAAACGCCTCCGACCGGGTCCATGCTTCGAAATCGGCGCGGCTGCGCCAGAGGGTATGCGAGGAATACAATACGTGGTCGTCGCGTTCCGGCCCGCGTAATAGGTGGAACGCGACAAAGCCAGGGACCTCGTGAAGCCGGCTGTCCCGCGTCGTCCACACCCGTTCGAAATCCGCCTGAGCGCCGGGAACGACCTTGAAACGGTTCATCGCAATAAACATCAGTTCGTCTCCTCGCTCGGAGCTGACCGGTTCCGATACTGGCCACAACAGTGCCGCCTCGGGCAAGCACGTATCGCAAGCTCGACACTCTTGCTTCCCGTCCTTCCTCGCCTGCTTTACGATCGACGACAACGGCCAGTCAGAAGCGGGTATCGAGATGAGCGACAACACCGACAACATCATCGTCGATACCGCGACCCGGATTTTCCAGGATCTGTGCGAGCCTGCCACCGTCAACGACGCCGAGAACGGCCTGTGGCCCAAGGCATTGTGGGACGCGCTCGAGGAATCCGGATTGCCGCTGGCCTGGGTTCCGGAAGATCTCGGCGGCGCCGGCGCCACGATGGCCGACGGCTTCGCGGTATTGCGCGCGGCCGGCCGCTTCGCCGTCCCGGCGCCGCTCGCCGAGACCCTGATGGCCGGCTGGATGCTCGCGCGCGCCGGCATCGCGACGCCGGCCGGGCCGCTGACGATCGCCCCGGTCCACGCCGACGGCCGTATCACGCTTGATGCCGACGGCCGGCTCCGCGGCCGCGCGCGACGGGTGCCGTTCGCCCGCAACGCCGGTCATATCGCCGTGCTCGCCCACCGCGGGCATGAGCGGATGGTGGCGCTGGTTGCGACGCCGGACCTGCCGATCAGCCAAGACAAGAGCCTCGCCGGCGAGCCGCGCGACGCAGTGTCCTTCGACGGCGCGATACCGGAAACGGCAAAACCCGCCGATATCGACGAGGACATGATCCAGCTCTTCGGTGCCGCGGTACGGCTGCAGCAGATGGCCGGGGCGCTTGAAAAGATCCTCGATCAGTCGGTCCAGTGGGCGCTCGACCGCTCGCAGTTCGGCCGCCCGATCGCCAAGTTCCAGGCTGTACAACACAACCTCGCGACCCTGGCGGGCGAAGTGGCCGCGGCGGGTGCGGCCGCCGACCTCGCCGCCGAGGCCTGCGCCGGCCAGGAAATCGGCGTTGCCGATGTGGCGATCGCCAAGGTGCGCGCCGGCGAGGCGGCCGGCGCCGGCGCGGCGATCGCCCATCAGGTGCACGGCGCGATGGGCTTCACCTACGAGCATTCTCTGCATCATGCGACCCGCCGGCTATGGGCGTGGCGCGAGGAGTTTGGGAACGAGGCGGTCTGGGCCCAGCGGCTCGGCCGTATGGTCGCCGCAGCCGGCGCCGACCAGCTTTGGCCCTTCATCACCCAAGACTCATAAACCTCCGTTATAAGCTCCTGCGATCGTGAGGACCCCATGACCACCAGCTTTCGCTTCGACCCGGTCGAGCTGCCGCCCGAGGCCAAGGAACTGCGGCAAGAGGTCCGCGCCTTTCTGCGCCAGGAGGAGGAAGCCGGCACGTTTTCCCCGCACAGCGGCAAAGGCTCTTTCTCGCGCGAGTTCAGCCGCAAGATGGGCGCTCGGGGCTGGATCGGCATGACCTGGCCGAAGAAATACGGCGGCCATGAGCGCTCCCAGCTCGAACGCTATGTGGTGACCGAGGAGATGCTGGCCGCGCACGCGCCGACCCGCGCCCATTCGACCGCCGACCGCCAGAGCGGCCCGGTCATCCTGCGCTACGGCCAGGAGGAGATCCGGCAGAAGATCCTGCCGCAGATCGCCGCCGGCGAATTGTGCTTCTGCATCGGCCTCAGCGAGCCGAATTCGGGCTCCGACGTGTTCGCCGCTTCGACCCGCGCCACCAAGACCGATGGCGGTTGGCTGGTCAACGGGCGCAAGATCTGGACGAGCGGCGCTCACCACGCCGATTACATGATCGCGCTGCTGCGCACCTCGCCCAAGACCAAGGAGAACCACCGGCACGGGCTGACCCAGTTCCTGGTCAAGATGGACACCCCGGGCATCACCATCCGCCCGATCATCAACCTGACCGGCGGCCACGATTTCAACGAGGTCGTGTTCGACGACGCGTTCCTGCCGGACTCGCATCTGATCGGCGAGGTCGACATGGCGTGGAAACAGGCGACCGACGAACTCGCCTATGAAAGGAGCGGCCCCGACCGCTGGATCGAGACGTTTTCGTGCCTGGTCGAGCTGGTCCGAATCGCCGGCGAGGAGCCGAGCGAGCATCTGGCCGAGGGCATCGGCCGCCAGGTGGCGCACCTCGCCACCCTCAGGCGGATGTCATTGTCGGTCGCCGGCATGCTGCAGGCCGGCAAGACGCCGGCTGTCGAATCTGCCGTGGTCAAGGACCTTGGCACCAATTTCGAGCAAGCCTTGCCCGACAAGGTGCGTCTGTTGGCGCCGCCGCCGAGCGATGCGCAGCCCGATGCCAATGACGACCGCTTCGAGGAGGCGTTGCGCTACACCACCCTGATCGCCCCCAAGCTGACGATCCAGGGCGGCACCCGCGAGGTGTTGCGCGGCATCATCGCCCGCGGCCTCGGCCTGCGCTAGGCCGATGCCGGACCTTCGGTCTCTTTTCTCTCCGGACAGTGTCGCGATCATCGGCGCATCGGGCGACACCCATACCTTGCGCGGCCGGACCACTGAGTTCCTGATCGCGCACGGCTACCCCGGCCGGATCTACCCGGTGACGCGCAGCCAGCCCGAAGTTTTCGGGCTGAGATGCTATGCGACGGTAGCCGAATTGCCGGAGGCGCCCGATCTCGCCGTCGTCGTGGTGCCGGCGGCCTTTGTCGCACCGACGCTCGAGGAGTGCGGCAAAAAGGGCGTGCGCGCCGCTGTCATAATCAGCTCCGGCTTTGCCGAGGAGCGCGGCGAGGCGGCGCAGGCCCGCGACACCGCACTGCGCCAGGTCATCGAACGCTACGGCATCACCGTCTGCGGCCCTAATTCCGAAGGCATCGTCAACCCGCTGAAGCCCCTCGTCGCGACCTTCAGCCCGGTGTTCCACGACCCGAAGCAGAGCCTCTTCCCGACGAGCAACAAAAGCCGGGCAATCGCGGTCAGCTGTCAGAGCGGCGCGTTGACTTTCGCGTTTCTGAGCCGAGGCCGGCCCCGGCAGTTGCGTTTTACTTACCAGGCCAGCGCCGGCAACCAGATTTGCCTCGAAGCGCACGATTACCTCGATTGGCTGATCGATTCCGGCGGCGCCGATATCTTCATCGCCTATCTCGAGAGCATCCAGGATCCAGCCCGCTTTCGCGCCGTTGCCGAAAAGGCGGCGAAGGCTGGGAAGCCGATGATCCTTGCCAAGGTCGGCCGTTCCGAGGCGGGCCGGCGAGCCGCGGCCTCGCATACCGGCTCCTTGGCCAATTCCGGAGCGATCGACGATGCGATCTTCCGCCATCACGGGATCATCCGCGGCGAAGACCTCGATCATGCGCTCGACATTGCCGCCGCCTTTGCCTTCTGCAAATTGCCGAAAGGCAACCGCGTCGCGGTGATCACCGGCTCGGGCGGCAGCGCGGTGTGGATGTCCGACATTCTGTCGGCCCACGGGCTCGAACTTCCTGTGCTCGAAGACAATCTGCAACAGCGCCTGATGGCGCTCCTGCCGTCCTACGCCTCGGCGCAGAACCCGGTCGACGGCACCGCCCAGGCGATCCACGAGGTCGGCTACGCCAAGCTCGTAGAGATCGTGCGCGAGTCGCGAAATATCGACACCATTCTGTTGATCGGCTCGCTCGCCAATGAAGCGACGGCAAAGACCCGCGCCGAGGAATTGGCCGCGGTCACCGGCACAACCGAGCAGCCGATCATTCTGTCGACCTACACGACGGCGACCGAGGGAGCGATGGCGGCGTTCGCCGAGGCTGGCATCCCCTGCTACACCTCGATGCCGAGCTGCGCCCGCGCGATCCGGGCATTGGTCGATTACGCCCATTTCCAGGCGCAGCGGCATCGCGCCCCGCCGCCCATAACCCCGCCGTCGGTCCGCCACGAGACCGCCCACGCGCTCGCCGCGGCCAGCCGGATCCTGACCGAGAACAGCGCCACGGCGTTGCTCGCGGGTTACGGCGTCCCGCGCCCGCCGGAAGCATTGGCGACTTCCGCGGATGAAGCCGTCGCCGCTTCCATCCGGATCGGCGGCGCGGTGGCGCTCAAGGTGCAATCGCCGGACATCACGCACAAGACCGAGGCCGGCGCCGTGGCGCTCGGCATTGCAGGCGATGCCGCGGTGCGCGAAGCCTATCGCAAGATCCTCGCCAACGCCAAGGCCGCCCATCCCGACGCCGCGATCGAGGGCGTGCTGATCCAGCGAATGGCGCCGCCCGGCGTCGAGATCATTCTCGGCATTACCCGCGATCGCGTGTTTGGCCCGATGCTGATGGTCGGGCTCGGCGGCATCCATGTCGAGGTTTTGCGCGACGTGGCCTTCTCACCCGTCCCGATCGGGCCGGACGACGCGCTCGCTCTGCTCGGCGAGCTGAAAGGCGCCGCCCTCCTCGACGGGGTCCGCGGCGCCGCGCCCGCCGACCGCGCCGCGCTCTCCGAGCTGATCGCCGCCGTGTCGCGCTTCGCCGCCGATCACGCCAACCAGATCGACGAAATCGACCTGAACCCGGTCATCGTCCACCCGCAAGGCCAAGGCCTGACCGTCGTCGACGCCCTGATCGTCAAACGTCAACCCGCGAACCCCTAAAGCCGCAGTCCCGCTGCGCGCGATACCCGCCCGGCCTGCCACTCCGCCTTGCTGGAGCCGCGCGGGACCAGGGGCACGGCAAAGAAACCCGGTGTGCCTGACATGACGACCTGGTCGGTGACCCCTTGATAATGGCCACAGGGTGTTTCTGCTTCGAACAGGTCGGGGTCAGGATAGGCGTGATCGCCGGCACGCCCTGCGACACCGCTTGCGTATGATTTGTCGAAGATCCCCTTTGCAGCAGCCACAACGACACCCGTGCCAGCGACACGCGGACGCGGTAGCTGCCGCCCTCCGCCCTGCGCCGCAACGCGGCGATGGCGCCAACCATTCCGATCCAGGACGAAATGTAGTCGTTTACGACGAAGATCTCGGGGAGCTTCGGTTCTTCGACGGAGCCTCCGAGCGCGAGCACCCCGGAAACGCCGCCAGCCGTATGATCGAACCCAATTCGGTTGGCCCAGGGTCCAACAGCCCCATAGATCGAGAAATCGACCTGCACGATGCCGGGACGCAGCCGCATCAGTTCGCTGCTCGTTATTCCAAGCTTCTCCAGCAGGCCAGGGCGCCGGTTAGCGAGGAAAATATCCGCGCCGGCCAAAAGCTGCCGGAACCGTGCCATCTCGTCGGGACGCCGAAAGTCTATGATCGCTGAGCGCATTCCGAGATTGGCCGAGTAGTAGTTGAAGTCCATCTCGAAATCGTTCGGCGTCCACAGATTGAGAACCTCCGCTCCGTGATAGGCCAGTGCGCGCCCCACACCCGGTCCGGCAATGACGTGGCTGACCCGAGCGCCCGGACACCGCTCGAGTGGAGTCTCCGGACGGGGCGTGAAGGGCTCCGAATCGCTGTCGGCAATCTTTTCGATGTCTACGAGCGGCAGATCTTCGAGATAGCGGCACTGCTCGGTGTCGAGGAACTCCTGCGCGCTGCGCACGACGGTAGCCTGTAGACCGGCGCGGTTCGCTTGCTCCTCCAGATCGAACGCATCCCACTTGCGGATCACGCTGCCGATTGCCGTCGGTTCATCGTTGCAACCGAGAAAGGCAAGTGCCGCGCTCCGGCTTGCGGGATAGATGTTCATGAACAGCATTCGTCGATTGTCGCGCGTCCGGTACATGTTCGTCGGCATGAACGGGTTCTTCGGGTCCGCCGGATTACCGGGGGCGCAGCCGTTCAGCAGCTCCCATTTCTTGTCGTAGAACGGACACAGCCGGTGCAGGGCCTTGCCGAGGTTGACCGAGAGGTCCTGGCCTTGGCCGCCGCGGAAGCGCCATAGCGCGGCCACTGACACGGCCTTCGCCATAAGCGCAACGGCCGCCATTGTCGCGAAGGGAAGCGGGCTGCCAACGATCGGGTCGCGACCGGCGAACGTCACTGCACCGCCGCCGGACCCGGGTTCCAGGTCAACCTCGCGCAGCAAGGCGGCGAGTTCGCGCATCGAGTCGATGGCGTGATCGTCGTTGAGCGGGTTAGCCAGGGCGTAGCGAATGCGATCCGCCAGTCCACTCGTGACATTCACACGTTCATCCATGGCCGCAATCCCTTCGAGGACTGGTTCGAGCCAGTGCCGCGCGCTGCCGTCCTTCGCGCCGGCACTTGCACGGCGCGCTATTGGCTATTTCCAGGGGGTCGCCGGCTGACAGCGACGCCCCGAAAGAGTCAGCGGGACACTGTGGCTTTTCGCGCGACGCGCCCGAGTACACGGCCGTTCATCGAGGTTCTCCGGAGCTTAGAACATCGTGTTGGCGTTAGCCGAGGTCTCCGGGATCGGCTGGATCACGTCCCAATGCTCGAGGACCTTGCCGCCTTCCAGGCGAAAGATGTCCACCACCGCCTCGCCGCGGGGATTATCGGAGAGGCCGTGCCAATGACTGTGAAGGATAACGTGGTCGCCGTCGGCAAAGACACGCTTGACCTCGCCGCGAGCATCTGGATGATTCGACAAGATCCAGGCAAAGAACTTCTTCAAGCCTTCCTCCCCGTCTTCGATCAGCGGGTTGTGCTGACGATAGGGGGTACCCGCGTAAAGCCGGAAGGCATCTTCGACCCGGCCTTCGAACACGGCCATTTTGTAGAAAGCGACGGCGATGTCTTTGTTGGTCTCGGACATGGGCTTTCTCCTTGATCAGAACATCGTATTGAGGGTTGGCGACGGTCTCAGGGACCGGGTGTATCATGAGATGTGGCGGGAATTAGGCGCATATGCCCGTGGTTTCAAGTGCCAGAATATTCGCAATCCCGGGAGGCGGGACCACGTTACTGCATCAGGTAGCGGCACACTGAATTGCGTTCCTCGCTGCACCTTCCTTCCGGTCTAGCCAACGGCTGATTGAGCCCACGGACCAATCCCAGAGAAGCGTGCCGGGGTGACCCTGGTGACATACCCCGCAATGTTCCGCATTGAAGTCGGCGGATATTCCGCCCCCGGCCCGAGGTAAATGGGGGCCAGGCGCTGCAGCAGCGGCACTGCGCCACCTTCGGTCACCCGCGCATTGCCGTAGACCACCACGTATTCCCGCATTCCTTGCGTCGTATTGTAACCGAGGAAGGATAATGCAACTCTCGGATCACGCCGGATGTTCTTGACCTCCTGGTGCATAGCCAGGTGACCCATTACGAACTCTTCGCCCTCAATTCCAACCCACACGACCGTGACCTGCGGGCTGCCGTTGGGATTGAGCGTGGTCAAATTAGCGAACGGTCCTTTTTCGATCACTTCGCGTATTTTTTGCGGAATCTGCATCGGTATCTCCTCCTTCGATGCTTCTGGGTGGAACCCTTGTCGTTTCTGCAATGCCAAACCATAAACATGACCAGCGTCAGCGCATTGGCGAGTGCTCTCTACAGGCATGACCTGGGGCTATCCGCTGCCAATGCGCCGAGACCGAGCTTGGATCGCAGCCCGTTCAGCCTGACGAAATCACGGATCGTGCCGAGATAGCGCGTCGCAGTGACCGGCAGGCCGACGCTGATCAGCTTCCGGGCGCAGGCTTCGCCCTCATCACGCAGCACATCGTTTTCGTTTAGGCCTCTGGCCGCTCTTCGATCGCGTCGACGCGATCGGGATAAAAGGCGAGATAATCCTTGATCGGCGTGACGGCGCCGTATGGAGCCTCATAACTCCACACCGCGTCGACCGAGCGCTCGCCGCCGAGCGGGACGCTGAAATAGCTGCAATCGCCTTTGTAGGGGCAGTAGGTGGTGTGACCGCTGCGTTCGAGGAGCGTCAAGTCGACATCCTTGCGCGGGATGTATTGAACTGCGGAATAGGCGGCTTCGCGCAGAGTCAACGCTTCTCGCGTGTCGGCGACGACTCGGCCCGCGACCAAGACGACGACCCGAGCGTGATTGCGCTCGATTGTGATCGGATGATCGGGCCCGGGAATTTTGACCGGCTTTGTTGCGGTTGCGACATTCGGTTCCACGGCTTCACCTCGCTGTGTCTGGGTTTCGGGTTCTCGTCTTACCCCGCCGACTTCCCGCCATCGACCGAAAGCACATGGCCGCTGATAAAGGACGCTCGATCGGAGCAAAGAAACAGGATGGCGTTGGCGATCTCATCGGGCTCGCCGACCCGGCCGAGCGGCACGGTCGAGATGAGGCCGGCCTTTCTTTCGGCGCTGCCGGTAAAGCGGTTGAGCATTCCGGTTTCGGTTGGCCCCGGTGCCACCGCATTGACGCGAACGCCCGAGCCCGCGACCTCGAGCGCCGCGGATGTAGTGAGCCCCTCGACCGCGTGCTTGCTGGCGGCGTAGACAGAGGCGTTGGGGGTACCGGCGTGACCGTAGGTCGACGAAACGTTGACGATGCTGCCGCTGTGCTGAGGCTGCATCACCCGCAGCTCATGCTTCATGCTGAGCAGCGTGCCGAGTACATTGGTATCGAACGTCGCGGCGTAGCTGTCGGCGGTCTGATTCGTTACCGGGCCGGGCCGGCCTTCGGTGCCGGCGCTGTTGACCGCCGCATCGAGACGACCGAAGCGCGCGACAGTCTGATCGACCAGGCTGCGCACATCGTCCTCGCGGCGCACGTCGGCGCGGATGAACTCCGCTTTGCTGCCGAACTCGCGCAGCTCAGCGGCCAACGCCTGGCCGACCTCCTCATGACGGCCCGAAACGACGACGCGATTGCCTTCCCGCGCAAGCGCAAAGGCTGCTGCACGTCCGATCCCACTCAGCGCGCCGGTAATCAAGACAACAGGGGTGTTCATGTCGCCTACTCCCTTTTACGGAGATACACCGGGCCTCCCCGCAAGGGCGGAGACCGCATATCCTCGGCCCAGCGCCGGCATTCCAAGGATGGCTGCCGGTGCCGAGGATTTGGGTTCTCATGGCGGCTCCGAGAAAGACTTTGTAAGATCGAGGCCATACTTGGCGGGCATGGCATCAGAGTATGGAGCTGCGGCATCTGCGTTATTTTGTGGCCGTCGCCGAGGAAGGAAGTCTGACGCTCGCAGCCGATCGGCGGCTGCATACCGCGCAGCCCTCATTAAGCCGGCAGATCCGCGACCTGGAATCGGAAGTCGGCGTCCAACTCCTGATACGCAGCCCTCGTGGGATCGAGTTGACGGCCGCAGGTCGGGCGTTTCTCGATCATGCACGGCTGGCGCTCTCTCAGGTCGAGGCGGCCGGCGAAGCGGCGCGCCGGGCCGCTTATCCCGAGCAGAGAACGTTGGCGCTGGGATTTCTGAGCGGGTGGGAGCCGGAATGGCTGCCCGCAGTGATGCATGTTCTTCGTGACGAGCTGCCTAAGATTGAGGTTACAATTTTCACCAAACACTCGCCGCAACTCGCCGAGGGGCTTACCGCCGGGAAGTTGGATGCAGCTTTCATGAGACCTGAGGAAGGCTATCCTGATCTTGTCTACAAGGTTCTGATTACGGAACCACTGATGGTCTTTCTACCAAGCGACCACCCTCTGGGATCACATGAAACAATTCAGCCGTCGGATTTTATAGGAGAGACGTTCATCGGTTTAGCCGACCAGGCGCCCGTCGCGCGCACGCTGATAGAACGCTATTTCCGGCGATCGGGCATAGACTTACAGCCGGCGCACCGGGCTGAATATATCTCCATGCTCATGTCACTCGTCGCCTCAACCGGCGGACTGGCCCTGGCGCCCGAAAACACGCTTAATTTCCTTACCCGGTCAGTCATCAGCCGACCGCTCGCCGGAGAGGCGCCATCGGTCGATCTGGTTTTGGGCTACCATAAGGCCAACACGTCGCCCCTTTTTAAGCTCTTTCTCTCAAGGGCAGACCAATTGGTCGCGCGGGTATCTAGACGGTTCGGCGGCTCTGGGGGATTCTCGTTTGCCGACGGGTTCAACGAGCATTGATATTTCAACAAATTGTGATTATGATAAGAACTCCGAGGTGATCTGTGGACGGGATGCGGGGAGTTGAGACAAATCTTGACGGGTTTGGCGGAAGAGCGGCAGATTGAGGTGGGGGCGACGGATAGGCTGATGACCGGGAACAACCCATGCGCGAGCACTGGCTGCTCTTTTGCTGCTGAAGCAGCACAGCGGTAATATTCGACTCAAATTAAGGTTGTCCCCGATCCGACAGAAGGATCCTGCAAAATGACTGACACCCCCGCCTACCGCGAGATCGGCGTCAGCCGCGACGGCCTTGTCGCGACCGTCGAGATGCGCCGGCCGCCGCACAATTTCTTCGACAGCGTGCTGATCGCCGAGATCGGCGATGCCTTCGAGCGGCTCGATGCCGATCCGGAATGCCGGGCGATCGTGCTGGCCGCCGAAGGCCGGTCGTTCTGCGCCGGCGCCGATTTCTCGAAGCGCATGGATACCGGCACCGTCTCCGAGGGGACCCGCAGCGCCGCCGGCCGGCATCTATACAAAGAGGCGATCCGGCTGTTCCGGACCAGGAAGCCGATCGTCGGCGCGGTGCATGGCGCCGCGGTCGGCGGCGGGCTCGGCCTTGCTCTCGTTCCGCGATTTTCGCGTCACCTGCCAGGAGGCGCGGTTCAGCGCCAATTTCAACCGCCTCGGCTTTCATCCCGGCTTTGGCTTGACCGCGACCCTGCCGCGGCTGGTCGGCGCCCAGCAGGCGGCGCTGCTGTTCTACACCGGCCGCCGCATCCCCGGCGACGAAGCGGTGCGCATCGGCCTCGCCGATCTGCTGGTGCCGCAGGCCGAGGTGCGCAGCGCCGCCCAGGCCTGGCGCTCGAAATCGCGCAATCCGCACCGCTCGCCGTCATGTCGACCCGCGAAACGGTGCGCCGCGGGCTGATCGATGCGATCGAGGCCGCCACCGAGCGCGAGCTGGTCGAGCAGGACTGGCTGCGCCGCACCGAGGACTTCGCCGAGGGCATCAAAGCGATGGCCGACCGCCGCCTGCCCGATTTCCAAGGCCGCTGACCGCCGGCATCAGAACCGATGGCGCAGCGCGGCTGCGGCGAGGCGCCAGCTCTGCAGCGGGTCGCGCCGCGCCAGTGCCGGGTCGAACGGATCGTACCCGGCGCGCTTGAGCCGCTTCAGCGATCGCCCAGCGATCACCGCCGGCAACAGTGCGGGGAGCGCGGCACCGGTGACAGCGGTACGCCGTTCGCGCGCCGCCCGCAAATGACCCTCTGCGGCTGCCGCGATCTCGGCGACTGCGGCGCGCAGCGCGTTAGAACTACGCAGCCCCCGATGATCACTCAAGATCGAGCCCGGCGCGCGCGGCAATATCGGCCGGGATGATCGGCCGTCCTGCCGCGATCAGCAGCGGCAGCGCCCGCAGCAGGCCGGCCAGCGCATAGGCGATCCCGATATGATGCCCGGCCTCGCTCGCGGCGGGGTCGCTCGCCCCGAGCGCCTCGAGCGCGAGATAGACCAGCTGCGACGAGGTCCCCTCGGCATAGGCTTCGAGCGCTGCGAGGCTCGCCGGCGGGTCTTCGTCGAAATCGGCCTCGCGCGCGTCGATCAGCCGGTCGAAATGCGCGCGTGTCAGTCTTCGCTCGCGGATCACGGCGGTCAGCGCTTCAACGATCTCGTCGCGGCGGGCGGGGCTGTTTTCATACGCGGCGGCGATGTTTTCGCGCCACCATTGGAGCCGGATGCGGCCCAGCATCGGCTGGGTAACGGCTTCGCGCACCCTTGCAATCTGGTAATTGAAGGCGTAAAGCGCGAACAGCGCCTCGCGGCGCGCGGCCGGCGCAAACAGCGCGGTCTGGAACCGGTCGCGGTCGTGACGGCGGGTGATCGCCGCGGCCGGCGACAGGTGCTGCGGATCGCTGGAACGCTGGCTGTGAACGGACGTTTCTCCACCAAGCTTTCTCAACATAACCTGGGATGGTCGCCATGGCTTTCGAACTGCCGCCCCTGCCCTATCCGAAAAACGCGCTCGCACCGCACATGTCGGAACAGACTTTCGATTTCCATCACGGCAGGCACCACCAAGCCTACGTCACCAACCTCAATAATCTGATCAAGGACTCACCGCTCGAGCGCCAGTCGCTCGAAGACCTGATCAAAGGGAGCTACAAGGATACGACGAAGACCGGCGTATTCAACAATGCCGCCCAGGTGTGGAACCACACCTTCTTCTGGAATTCGATGAAGCCGCATGGCGGCGGCGCGCCGAGCGGTAATCTCGCTTCGGCGATCACCCGCGATTGCGGGGGTCTCGACAAGTTCAAGGAGCAGTTCAAGGCGACGGCGGTGGGCCAGTTCGGCAGCGGCTGGGCTTGGCTCGTCGCCGACAAGGGTCAACTCAAGATCGTCGGCACGCCAAACGCGGTCACCCCGCTGGCCGAGGGTCAGACTGCGCTCCTCACCTGCGACGTGTGGGAGCACGCCTATTACCTCGACTACCAGAACCGGAGGCCCGATTTCGTCCAGGCTTTTCTCGACCATCTGGTGAACTGGGATTTCGCCGCCCAGAACCTGGCAAAGGCGGGCTGACCAAGACCGATTTTCGCAGAGGCGCCCCGCTTCGGCGGGGCTCTTGTCAAAGTTGGGCGCCGATAGTCGTCCGGTCGGCCCCCGAATTCAGGCGGATCGCGGCCTGGACCGTGCCGAACCCAACCATCCGCGTCTCATGGCGAAGATGGCCAGGGCGAGCACCGCGAGACCAGTGATGACAAGACCGGCGCGCTCCGTGCCGAGCCGTCTTCCAGGTCGCTACGACACGGTGGGCGCCTGCCGGTAAATCGACGGAGATCAGCCCCGTCGCAGGGTCGGAGACAGTCGGCACAACCGCGCCGTCGATCGTCACCTGCCATGCCGGAAAGGCAAAGAGCGGCAAGCGTAGATGGGCCGGGTGCGCGCCAGACACGTTCCAGACCTGCAACCGACTGCCTGCTTCGCTCGCGCGACAGATCAACATCTGTTCTCGACACTCGGTCGCAAGGCCACCGGCGCGATAATAATCCTCCCAATGCTCTCCTTGGCTGGCGAGCCGATATTCAGGTCTGCCCGCGATACGGCGCCGTCTCGTCGACGGATAGGTGAAGCGGCTTCCCGTCGATGAGCAACATCTTCGCGCTCAGCAGCGCCGTGGTCGCGAAGCCCAGTGCCAGCGGAAGCACCAGAACCAGTTTCCGCAGCCAAGGCTGCCCCATGCGCTGAGAATCCCACAACGCGAAGAGGTTAGCCACGAGGCCCGTCGCCGACGTGACGTAAATGAAGCGGTGCGGAAACTGGACCATGCGCAGTGGCGTGTTCAGCAACCACAACGGATAGGAAAGCTCGCTCGCCAGCACCAGCGACGCCCACGATACCACCAGCATCAGCATCAACGCCTCGCCGAGACGATCCGACATATCTTGCCGCCGCTTCGCATGCCAGGTCGCGGCAGCAACGCCGAGCAGCGCCACCGCCGGCACGATCCATTGGAAGGAGAACCAACGCATGCCGAAGAGGACGCTGGTTACGGTGGGGAAGGCAAAAGCGTTCCATGGCGTGTAGGCCGTGGTCCAAACCTTGGGCGATATCAAACCCATCGAGCCGATCGCGGGGACCAGATAAAACGCCGACAGCGCGAGACCAAATCCGGCGGAAACGAACCACGAGACCGCCCGCCGCCAGGCCCGCTCGCCTCTTTCCGAGCGCCGGACGAAACACAAGCACATGAAACTGAAACAGATCAGCGCCATCAGCGCCGAGACGATGTGCGTCAGTACAAGCGCGGCGATAGCGAGGCTCGCCGGAATGTCGACCCAGCGTTCAAACGCGCCCGGACGCAACGCATAATATGTAAGCGCCACGAGCGCAGCGAACCCCACGGCCCAGGGGAAACCGTTGAAGTAATAGAACAGCATGAAGATCATCGGCGCCCACTGCAAGAGCACAGCGCCGACGAGCGCGTAAACATCGTTCGCAAACAGCCTCAGCAATCGCCAGCCGTATAATCCAGTGAGTAATGTCGACAGGACGAAGACGATCCGCATCGCCTCCCACGTGTTGGATGTCAGGAATCGAACTGCACCACTGATGTAGTAGAAGAGCGGCGAATAATAGAGCAGCGCGACCTCGCCAAGACCGAAATTGCCCCGCCACATCCAGTGCGGATATAGATCACCGCCGCGCAGCCCCTCGCCAAACTGCACCGCCCAGTGATAGTGCGCATCGAAATCGTTGTTGCGAACACCGACGTTGAACAGGATGCCGGGGGCGTGCATCAGCACTGCGGACGTCATGAGAAGCACGAGTGCTCCTAGCCACAACGCAATGGTTCGAGCCATCATCGGGCGATTTTTATGAGCGTCCGGGCCGGTGACAATCGGGTGGAACCATTTACCATCCTGAGCCGGCAAAGGGATAGCATCCCCTGATCGCAGCGCTGCATCAACCCCCAGTCGTGATTTATCTTACTAAATCAGCGTCCCCGGTAGCACATCAGAGGTGAACGCCACGATCGAGCAGCACCGCGGTATATTGCCGATAGGTCATGCCGAGAGCCTGTGCCCGATCGAGGCGGGCCAGTGCAATCTCACGCGGCGGGGTCTTCCACGCCTGCGCATGAGCTTTTCGCCAGCAGAAAGCCCTCCAGTCCGCTCCCGGATCGAGCGGCGGCCCGCGATTATGGCCAAGGCCGGGAGCCACAAAAACCGCTCCGGCATCGACGGGCGCCATCGCCGGCCCTCCGATCTGTTCCTGCTACTCGCGCGAGAACCGCGCCAACTCCGGGAATTAGGCCTCGTCTACCGCAAAGCCCTCAAAAGCAAAGCCCCGCGCGTGGCGGGGCTTCAACATAAGAATCTGAGGTAGGTTACCCGTTTTGGCCGGTTTGCATCCGCTTTTGCTGGTTTGTCTCTGCATTTGCGCGGAACACCTGATCCGTTAGCTGTCTTTGCTGCTCGGGCATCGCGTTATAGAGGGTGTCGAAGGCCGGAACCAGCTTTTGTAGATGCTGGGCGTGGGCCTCGGCAATCTGCTCATAGGACTGCATGTTCTGGACCGCGTTCATCGTCGGGTACTGCTGAGCGCGCTGCATGAACGCCTGATCCATGTCGCGAGCATTTTCGCGCATGACCTGGGCGAATTGATCCCATTGCGGCTGCTCCGCCGGGGTGATGCGCAGTTGCGCGTGTAGTTGTCTGATGTGGGTCTCGACACGTTGCTCGGCGTTGTTACCCGGCGCAGGCTGGGTCGCTAATGGTGAAGCCGAGGCGGCGGGCGGCGGTGTGACCGGCGCCGGCGCCGATGTGGATTGCGCCAGCGCCGCCCCGGGCAATGCCAGCAACGCAGCCATCGCTGCCGAGGCCAAGTAGTTCGATCGGATCGATTTCATCGACTGTTTCCTCGCTGTCATGTTGCCCGCTGCACGACAAAAGTTGTCGGCCGTGCAGCGGACTCGGACGGGGTCGGTCCGGCCCTTTGGCCGTGCTATTCGATCAATACCCGTAATAAACTGCCGGTGGCGGCGCGTAATAGCTGTACGGGTACCCGTAATAAACTGGCGGCGGAGGCGCGTAATAATACGGGTTGTAGCCTCCCGAGGCGATCGCCGCCCCAACCCCGAGGCCGACAATCCCGCCGACGATCGCGGCGCCAGCGACGTCCCCGCCCCCGCGGTGATAATTTCCATGCCAGCCTCGATGCCAGTCGGCCGCATTAGCGGCGGGCGCTAACGCGAGAGCTGCAGCAACCGCGGCGGCGGTCAGGACACGCGTATTCATGGCAATGCTCAACTCGCTTGTGACGGTTATGCTGAAAACCGCCGCAGGGGGCGAGTGGTTCCCGAATAACGTCTCTGATATATCGCGGCGCGCTGTTATGCCGACTGCGGTTCGCGCCCTGCCCCGGTTCCGGCCGTCAGCGCGGCGGGATCAGCGCCGCGGCGACGCGGCGGTCCTCAGAGACGAGCACGTTGTAGGTGCGGCAAGCAGCGCCGGTGTCCATCGGCTCGAGCGAAATTCCGGCCGCGTGCAGCCTGCGCGCGTAGCTCCCCGGCGACCGTCGCCATACTGCTGCCGAGCCCGAGCAGCAGGATCTGCACGCCGCCATGCTCGACGACCGGCGTCAAGCTCTCCCAGTCGACCGCTGCCGTGTCGAGGGGTGTCCACGGCAAGGTCAGATCGGGAAAAACCAGCAGGGGCCCACGCCAGA
Source organism: uncultured Alphaproteobacteria bacterium (assembly GCA_963774345.1). Lineage (GTDB taxonomy): Bacteria > Pseudomonadota > Alphaproteobacteria > ATCC43930 > CGMCC-115725 > AP-15. The sequence continues at coordinate 235,515 of CAVZFB010000064.1, read as the reverse complement.
TCACGCCGGTCACGCGAAACCCGGTCGGCCCGTAACGCTCGATGACCTGCCGGCCAGCGGGGACGATCGGGGTGAGATCCATCGTCAGCGCATCGGCTACCGCGCCCCAGACACCGGAGCCTTGGCCCCCTCATTCGATCGCGCGACGGCCGCTCGGTTCGGCCGCACGTAGTAGATGACCGGAGCGGCGATGAACAGCGACGAATAGGTGCCGATCACGACTCCCCACAGCATCGCAATGCTGAACCCGCGGAGCACCTCGCCGCCGAGGAACAGCAAAGACAGCACCGCCAGCGCCACGGTGCTGACGGTCAGGATCGTGCGTGACAAGGTCTCGTTCAGGGCCAGGTTGATCAGTTCGCCGAACGGCATCGTGCGGTATTTGCGCATCGATTCGCGGATGCGGTCGTAGATCACGACGGTGTCGTTGACCGAATACCCGGCAACGGTAAGGATCGCCGCCAATGTCGTCAGGTTGAATTCGAGGTGGAACAGCGCGAACAGCCCGACCGTGGTGATCACATCGTGCAGGGTCGAAATCATCCCGCCGATGCCGAACTGCCATTCGAAGCGAAAGGCTATGTAAAGGGCGATGGCGATCAGGGCGAGGATGGTCGCGATCACGCCGGCGCGGATCAACTCGCCGCCCACAGTCGGGCCGACCACCTCGATCCGGCGATACTCGATCCCCGACCCCAGCGCCTGGCGCGCCAGCTGGACCACCCGCTCCTGCGCCGCGTCGCCGCCCGGCTGGCGCGGTAGCCGAATCAACACGTCGCTCGGCGGGCCGAAGCCTTGCAGCGAGACATCGCCGATATGTAGCGCGTCGAGCTTTTGCCGCATGTCGGCAAGGTTTGCCGGCCCCGGCGTCGCCCGTACCTCCATCTGGGTGCCGCCGACGAAATCGATCCCGTAATTGAGCCCAACGGTCAGAAACAGCACGATCGACGACAGTGTCAGCAGCGCGGAAAAGGCAAAGCCAAGCTTGTGCCACTTCATGAAGTCGATCTTCGGCGTGCGCCGGATGACGATCAGCGGTCTCAACATGACGCGATCACAGCAAAATGGCAGGTCAAATCGGTATCACGCGCGGCTTCCACCGGCGCACCCAGGTCACGATCTGCAGCCGGGTCACCAGGATTGCAGAAAATAGCGAAGTCAACACACCGATGCTGAGGGTCACCGCAAAGCCTTTCACCGGTCCCGAGCCGAGCCAGAACATCAGCGCGCCGGCGACCAGCGTCGTCACGTGGCTGTCGACGATCGTGCCAAACGCGCGCGTGAACCCGGCATCGAGCGACGATAGCATCGTCCGCCCGGCCCGCACCTCCTCGCGGATGCGCTCGTAGATCAGCACGTTGGCGTCGACTGCCATGCCCATCGTCAGCGCGATGCCGGCGATCCCCGGCAAGGTCAAGGTGGCGCCGAGCAGCGACAGGCTGCCCAGCATCAGGCACAGGTTGAAAAACAGAGCAATGTCGGCAAACACGCCGAACAGGCCATAAAACAGAATCATGAAGACAACAACCAGGGCCACCCCGACGAAGCAGGCCGTTGCACCTGCATGGATCGAATCGGCGCCGAGGCTCGGGCCGACGGTGCGCTCCTCGAGAATCGTGATCGGCGCCGGCAAGGCGCCGGCCCGCAGCAACAGGGCAAGGTCGCTCGCCGATTGGACCGTGAAGCTGCCCGAGATTATGCCAGACCCGCCCAGGATCGGCTCGCGGATGACCGGTGCACTGATCACCTTGTTGTCGAGCACGATCGCAAAAGGCTTGCCGACGTTCTCGCGGGTCGCCTCGCCGAACCGCCTGGCGCCGTCGGCGTCGAAGCGGAAGCTGACAACCGGCTCATTGCCTTGGAAGCTCGGCTGCGCGTCGACGAGCGTGTCGCCGCCGACCATCACCCGCCTGCGTACGACATAGCTCTCGGGCCCGATTCGAACGGCTTTCGCTTCTTCGGCGGGCAGGATCTCATCGCCGGGTGGGAGCCGGCCGCTCCGCGCGTCCTCCAACGAAGCGCCAGTGTCGACGAGCTGAAAGGTCAGCTTTGCGGTACGCCCCAGCAGTGCCTTGACGTGCTCGGGATCGGAGATACCAGGTAATTGTACCAGAATGCGGTCTTCGCCCTCGCGCTCGATCGTCGGCTCCTTGATGCCGGTCTCGTCGATTCGGCGGCGGATAATCTCAATCGACTGGTCGACGGCGAGACGCCGCCTCTGATCGGTCGCGACCGCACTAAAGCCTACCGTCCCCGCTCCGTCGGGCGCGATAGTGACGGTCAGGTCGGGGTCGATCTTGGCCAGCGCCTGGCGCGCATCGTCGATCCGTCCTGGTTCGCGGATCGCGAACACGATCGCATCGCCTTTTACGGCGAGGCCGGTATAGCCAATGTTGCCGTCCAACAGCGCGTTGCGGACATTGTCGATGATTGAGTTGAGCCGCTCGCGCTGTGCCGCCGCAACATCGACCTCGAGCAAAAGATACGAGCCTCCGCGGAGGTCGAGCCCAAGCGCAACCTGTCTCCGCGGTACGAAGTCGGGCAGCCGGGCAAGGAATGCCGGGCTGAACAGGTTCGGCGCCGACAGCAGGACGCCGAGCGCACAGATCGCGCAAATCAACAGGATCTTCCATTGGGCGAAATACAGCATGCCGTCAATTCCGTGGGCTACCGCCACCGAGCCGGTGCGAACGCGACGCCCTTGGCCGCAGCCCGATGCCGCCAATCTTCTCGAGGTCCAGGCCTACCGACGGCCACTCCGCCGCTAACGCCGAGAATATTCCCCCAGCGGGTACCGCGGACCCGCCTCGCGAGGTGGCGAGGGTGACGTCGTTCGATGTCATCGGCAACCGTGCGCAGTGTTTGCCACAACGCTCACTCCTTGGTGTCCACTTTCGCCCGCGCTTGCTCCTTCTGCTTGGCCGCCTCGCGCGCCGCGGCCGGGTCGGGCTTGGCGACAACGCTGGTGATCGTGCTGCGCACGACGCGCACGCGCACCCCGTCGGCGATATCGACAACGATCTCGTCCGGGGCTGTCGACCCGGACCACGGTGCCGATAATGCCGCCGCCGGTCACCACCCGGTCCCCGCGCCGCAGCGCGTCGAGCGTCGTCCGGTGGTCCCTGGCCTTTCGCTGCTGCGGGCGGATCAGCAGGAAATAGAACACGACAAAGATCAGCACCAGCGGCAGAAACTGGATCAGCGCGCTCTGATTGTCGAACAGACCCGACAGGCCGGTTCCCTGGGCATAGGCGGTGGAAATCAGCATCGGCCTCGAGCCTTGAGATCATGCGCCGCGCCGCAACCGGCAGGTGCACCTACCGGTGGCAGCAAATGATGGACTCGCGCGGCGCGGGGATTGGTACGCGATGCCCGGTTAAAGAGCAATGGTCGGGTTCTTGCGCACATTTCCGGCGCTGCACGCCCTGTGATAGCGTCCGCCGCCCCTATTTCAGCTAGAGCCGGAGCCGTTGATCGACCGATGACCGACCCGGATTTGCTACCTCTGCTTCAGCGGATCGCCGATGCGCTCGAACGGCTCGCCCCAGCCGACGCCGCCCGTCGATCTCGCCGCCGCCGACGCCTTCGTCTGGCATGCCGAGCGCGCTGGCTCGAACCGGTGCGGACGGTCAACCGCGTCGAGATCGAGCTGCTGCGCGGGATCGACCGGGTGCGCGACATCCTGCTCGACAACACCGAGCGTTTCGCCGCCGGGCTGCCGGCCAACAACGTGCTGCTGTGGGGCGCGCGCGGCACCGGCAAAAGCTCCCTCGTCAAGGCGGCGCACGCGGCGGTCAACGGCGAGCAGCCGCACGCGCTGGCGCTGATCGAAATCCACCGCGAGGACATCCCGAGCCTGCCGCGGCTGCTGTCGCTGGTGCGCGCCGGCGCGCGGCGCTGCCTGCTGTTCTGCGACGATCTGTCCTTCGACCAGCACGACACCAGCTACAAATCGCTGAAGGCGGTGCTCGAAGGCGGCATCGAGGGCCGGCCGGCGAATGTCGTGCTCTACGCCACCTCGAACCGCCGCCACCTGATGCCGCGCGACATGATCGACAACGAGCGCTCGACCGCGATCAACCCGGCGAGGCGGTCGAGGAGCAGGTCTCGCTGTCGGACCGCTTCGGCCTGTGGCTCGGCTTTCACAATGTCGACCAGGACACCTATCTGGCGATCGTGCGCGGCTATGCCGACGCATTACCGGCTCGATCTGCCGGTCGAGCAGCTCACGGCCGAGGCCAACGAATGGTCGATCACCCGCGGCGCGCGCTCGGGCCGCGTCGCCTGGCAATTCATCCAGGATCTCGCCGGCCGGCTCGGCAAACCGCTGGCCTGACCCCGGGCCTCGGGCCGCAGGGGGCTCAGCTCGCATGCGCCGGCTCGCCGTCGCCGTCGGCAGCGGCGCCAGATAGCTCGCGCGGATCGACCGGCTGTTTGCCGCGGCGCAGCTCGAAATGCAACTGCGGCTCGCTGACATTGCCGGTCGAGCCGACCCTGGCGATGACCTGTCCGCGGGCGACCTTCTGGCCAGTCTTGACCAGGATCAGATCGCAGTGGGCATAGGCCGAAATCCAGCCGTTCGGATGCTTGATCAAGATCAGGTTGCCGTAACCGCGCAACTCGTTGCCGGCATAGGCGACGGCCCCGGCATCGGTCGCCTGCACCGGCGCGCCGCGCGGCGCGGCGATATTGATGCCGTCATTGTGGGTGCCGTCCGGGCCGGCGCCATAATTTTCTAATACATGACCCCGAACCGGCCAGAGAAAGATACCGCTGTGGGACGCCGGCGGCGGTTCGGGGGAGGCCGTTGGGCCGGGAGCAGCCGAAGGCTGGTGCACCGGCTCTCCGGCCGCCGATGAAGTGGGTTCCGGGGCTGACCCCTTCGGCGAAGAGGGGGGCTCGGTCGTCGGTGGCGGCGGGGCCGAGGCCGGCGGGGTCAGCGCCGCTACCGGCGGAGCGGCAGCTGCCGGTGGCGCTATCGAGGATGCCGGGGGCGGACGGTCGAGCGGGATCGGCTGTACCGACGCCGGTTCGGGCGGGGTCAGCGGCGCACCGATCGGCGCCTGAGTTGAGGGTGTCGGCGGCGGCGCCATAGCAACCGACGGACCAAGCGAGCCCGGCTGGCCACCGCCGGGAATGATCAGGGCTTGTCCGACGAGGATGCGATAAGGCGGCGATAAGTGGTTCGCCTCGGCCACGACGTGCATCGGGACGTGATAGTCCTGTGCGATCCCCGACAAGGTCTGGCCGCGCTCTACGATCACCTGCGCCGGCGGCGGAGGCGATTCGTTGCCGCTAACGACGGGCGCCGGCTCTCGAGGCCCACACCCGGCGAGCAGCAAAGCGACCAGAATTATTGAGCGCGCGCCCCCCGCACCGCGCCGTGCGACACTGACTTCCCCCATCTTTCCCCCCTTGCCCGCCCCCCGGCGTGCAAGCATTGCGTACTCTTGGTACTCGATGACCAAAACATGTCAACCCCGCGGCGTCATATGCTGCCGCGGCAGCCCGCTGACCAGCGGCACGAACCGCACCGGACCCAGATCCTCGTTCACAAACCCGCTCTCGGTCCGGCGGATGCGCATCAGCTGCTGGTCGTGATGATCGGCCCCAACCGGCGCCACCAGCACCCCGCCCGGCGCCAACCCGTCGACCAGGATCGTTGGAATCTCGCGCAGCCGCGGCGGTCACGATAACCCGGTCATAGGGCGACTGCTCGGGCCAACCCTTGGTACCGTCGCCGAATCGGTAGACGACGTTGCGCAGACCCAACGCGTCGAGGCGGCGTTCAGCTCCGCGCAGCAGCTCGCGATGACGCTCGATCGTAAATACCCGGCGGGCGAGACGCGCGAGGATCGCTGTCTGATAGCCCGAGCCGGTGCCGATCTCGATGACGTTGTGCCGGTCGCCAATCAGGAGGGCCTCGGTCATCAGCGCGACCACGTAGGGCTGACTGATCGTCTGCCCGTCATCGATCGGCAAGGCAACATTTTCATAGGCCTGATCGGCAAAGGACGGCGGCACAAATTTCTCGCGCGGCGTCTTCTCGATCGCGCCCAGCACCCGCGGGTCGCCAATCCCGGCGCGCCGCAATTCCATCAACAGTCGCAGCTTCTTCTGCAAAAGGCCGGGCTCGGCCCCGGGCTCAACCATGAGGGGTTCAGCCATGCCGTTCGATCAGCTTCTGGCCTCCCATATAGGGCTGCAAGACCGGCGGGATCGTCACGCTACCGTCCTCGTGCTGGAAGTTTTCGAGGATTGCGATCAGGGTGCGGCCAACCGCCAGGCCGGAACCGTTCAGGGTATGCACCGGCCGCGTCCCTCTGCCCTCGGCCGGGCGATAGCGCGCCTTCATCCGCTGCGCCTGGAATGCCCCGCAATTCGAGCAGCTCGAAATTTCGCGATAGGTCCCCTGCCCCGGCAGCCAGACCTCGATGTCGTAGGTCTTTAGCGCCGCGAAACCCATATCGCCCGATGACAGCAGCATGACCCGATAGGCTAAGCCGAGGCGCTTTAGCACTGCCTCGGCGCAAGCGGTCATGCGCTCGTGCTCGGCCGCAGACTGTTCGGGTGTCGTCACCGAGACCAGTTCAATCTTCAGGAACTGGTGCTGGCGGATCATGCCGCGGGTATCCTTGCCGGCCGCCCCGGCCTCGGACCGAAAAGACGGGGTACAGGCGGTAAACCGCAGTGGCAGGTCGCGCTCGTCGAGAATCTCGTCGGCAACGAGATTGGTCAGCGGCACCTCGGCGGTCGGAATCAGCCACAGGCCGTTGGTCGTGCGGAACATGTCTTCGGCAGATTTCGGCAACTGGCCCGTGCCGAACACCGCCTCGTCGCGCACCAGCAATGGCGGCGACACCTCGATATAGCCGAATTCCTTGCTATGCAGATCGAGCATGAATTGGGCCAGCGCCCGCTCCAGCCGCGCCAAAGCCTGCCGCAGCACCACAAACCGCGATCCGGAGAGCCTTCCGGCACGGCGAAAATCCATCAGTCCAAGACGCTCGCCGAGCACCTCATGCGCCGCCGGCTCGAAATTGAATAGCGGCGGCTCGCCCTCGCGGCGCACCAGCAGGTTGGCGGTTTCGTCCGGGCCGTCCGGCACTTCCTCGGCCGGCAAATTCGGCAATCCGGCCAGGATCTCGTCGATTTGCGCACGCAGCCGCGCCGCTTCCGTCGTGGAATTGGCCTCGGCGTCCTTGTCTTCAGCCACCTGGCGCAGCAAGGGCTCGATGTTCTCGCCGCGCTTTTTGGCGGCGCCGATATCGCGGGCGATGCGATTGCGCCGCGCCTGCGCCTCCTGCACGCCCGTCTCCGCCGCACGCCATGCATGGTCCAGCGCCAGCACCTCCGTGCCACGCGGCGGAAGGCCGCGGCGGGCGAGGCCGCGGTCGAACTCCGCCGGATGCTCGCGGATCCATCTGATATCGTGCATCGGTCAACTAAAACACAAACGGAACACAGCCGTTATAGAAGGAGGGCGGCAATGCGTCCATTCGGCTCGCGGGGAGCAGTCCAACCCCGTCGAAATCGACGGCAAGTGGTCCGCTCCGAACGCAGGACGCCGTTTACCTGACATCGAATATGCCCTACCAAATCTTCACACGCCGAATCGAGGTGGGGCGCGGGAGGAAACGATGCTGGGATTGATGTCGGAGCGGCCGCTGCTGATCTCGTCGATCATCACCCATGCGGCGACCTATCACGGCGATGTCGAGATCGTCTCGCGCACGGTCGAAGGCCCGATCCACCGCTACACCTATCGCGACGCCGAGCGCCGCTCAAAGCAGCTCGCCCAGGCATTATTGCGGCTCGGTATTGAGCCTGACGACCGAGTCGCCACGCTCGCCTGGAACACCTTTCGCCATGTCGAGCTTTACTACGCGATCTCCGGCATCGGCGCGGTTTGCCACACGATCAATCCGCGCCTCTTCGACGATCAGATCGTCTACATCGTCAACCATGCGTCCGACCGCCTCCTGTTCGTCGACACGACCTTCCTGCCGCTGGTCGAACGCCTAGCACCGCGCCTTCCGCCCGACTGCCGGATCGTGCTGATGACCGATACGGAGAATATGCCCGCAACCGAATTGCCGGTGCTGCCGTGCTACGAGCAGCTGATCGTGGCCGAAGGCGAGGATTTCGCCTGGCCGGAGTTCGACGAGCGCACCGCCGCTTCGCTCTGCTACACCTCCGGCACCACCGGCTATCCGAAGGGCGCTCTGTACAGCCACCGCTCGACGGTGCTGCACGCCTTCGGCATCTCGTTGCCCGATGCGATATCGATTTCGGCAGCCGACGTTGTCTGCCCGGTCGTGCCGCTGTTTCATGCCTGCGGCTGGGGCATCCCGCATGCGGTGCCGATGAACGGCGCAAAGCTGGTATTGCCCGGACCGCGTCTCGATGGCGCCAGCCTCCACGAGCTGTTCGAGACCGAGGGCGTGACCTATGCCCTTGGGGTGCCGACCGTATGGCTGGGATTTGAGGCTCATCTGTCGCGCATCAGGCGCGCGCTGCTCGACCTTGCACCGGGTCCTTTCCGGCGGATCGGCGGTGCCGCCGTCAATGATCGAGGCTTTCGCGCGACACGGCATCGATATGCGTCAAGGCTGGGGCATGACCGAAATGAGCCCGCTCGGCACGACGGCTGCCCTGAAGGCAAAGCATCGCGGCGCTCGATCCGCCGGCGCAGCTCGCGGTCAAGACCAAGCAGGGCCGGCCGGTATTCGGCGTCGAGATGAAGATCGTCGACGACGAGGGACAGGCCCAGCCGCATGACGGCAAGTCGATGGGCGAACTTCTGGTGCGCGGCCCTTGGATCGTCAGCGGCTATTTCGAAGACGCCGACGGCCAGCGCCGCTGCGGTCGAGCCGGATGGCTGGTTCCACACCGGCGACATGGCGACGATCGACCCAGACGGCTATATGCAGATCACCGACCGGCGCAAGGACGTGATCAAATCGGGCGGCGAATGGATCAGCTCGATCGACCTCGAAAACGCCGCGATCGCCCATGACGACGTCGCCGAGGCCGCGGTCATCGCCGTTCCCGACCCGCGTTGGGGCGAGCGGCCGTTGCTGATCGTGGCGCCGCGTCCCGGTTGCCGGCCCGAGCGCGACAAGCTGATCGCGTTTCTCGGCCAGCAATTCCCGCGCTGGATGCTGCCCGACGACGTGGCGACGATCGACGAGCTGCCCCATACCGCAACCGGCAAGATCATGAAGACCCGGCTGCGCGAGATGTTCTGCCCCCGTACCCCGCCCGATCGTTGATATCAGGCCTCGCCTTCCCCATCCTTCGGGAATGACACCCGTCGTCCGCTTCGCGCCGTCGCCGACCGGGTTTCTGCATATCGGCGGCGCCCGCACCGCGCTGTTCAACTGGTTGTTCGCGCGCCATCACGGCGGCAGCTTTCGGCTGCGCATCGAAGATACCGACCGGGTGCGTTCGACCCCCGAAGCGGTGGCGGCGATCATCGACGGCCTCGACTGGCTCGGTCTCGGCTGGGACGGCGAGATCGTCCATCAATCCGCCCGCGCCGTGCGCCATGTCGAGGTCGCGCGGCAATTGCTGGCTGCGGGCCGCGCCTATTATTGCTATTGCACCCCGGCCGAGCTCGCGGCAATGCGCGACAAGGCGCGAGCCGAAAAGCGCTCGGTGCGCTATGACGGCACCTGGCGCGACCGCGACCCCGCCGAGGCCCCACCGGGTGTGTCGCCGGTAATCCGCCTCAAGGCGCCCCAGCAGGGCGAGACGACGATCCACGACCGCGTCCAGGGCGATGTCACGGTCGCCAATGCCGAACTCGACGACCTGATCATTCTGCGCGCCGACGGCAGCCCGACCTACAATCTATCGGTCGTCGTCGACGATCACGACATGGGCATCACCCATGTGATCCGCGGCGACGATCATCTCAACAACGCGTTTCGCCAGACCCAGATCTACAAGGCGCTCGACTGGCCGGTCCCGGAATTTGCCCATCTGTCGCTAATCCACGGCCCTGACGGCGCCAAATTGTCGAAGCGCCACGGCGCGCTCGGGGTCGAGGCCTATCGCGAGATGGGCTACTTGCCGGAGGCGCTGCGCAACTACCTGCTGCGGCTCGGCTGGAGCCATGGCGACGACGAGATCATCTCGACCGAACAGGCGATCCGGTGGTTCGACCTCGACGCCGTCGGCCGCGCACCCGGCGCAATTCGATTTCGCCAAGCTCGACAGCGTAAACGCACATTATATCCGCGAGGCCGACGACGCACGGCTGGTTGCATTGGTCATCGCCGCATCTAGAGGCGGCACTTGGGCAGGCGCTTGTCCGAACCCGATCGACGACGGCTGCGACGCGCAATGCCCGGAACTGAAGCCGCGCGCCAAGACCCTTGTCGAATTGGCTGAAAAGGCGCGGTTTTTCGTCGGCCGATCGCCCGATAAAATTTGATCAGAGAGCGCAAGCGCACCTCTCAAATGACCTGGGTAAGTGGCCTCACTCCACAACGAGACCCGTTCCAACCCCTGCCACAGGCGCTTTTCCTGCCCCCGGGTGGTTGGCCAAGACGGCGGAATTTTTGAAGACTATTGACGAGCGAGATTGGAACAACCCCCGCCTCAGCCATGAATTGTATGCCTTCGCCAGCCGCAACAGCGTCAACTCGGCGTCATTGCCCAGCCCTTGCGCGCCGCGCTGACCGGTTCGCTGGCCTCGCCCGGCATCTTTGCGGTCATGGAATTTCTTGGCCGCGAAGAGACCCTGGGCCGGATCGCCGACGCAGCTGGCGATTTCGGCTGAGGAACCGCCATCTCGCACTTGCGAACGGTTTGCCAACCGGCGCGAGGAAGACTATTTTCCCGGTTGATTCGGTAATCGCCAGCGGGCGCGGCAACCAGAGGTGCAGCGATGGACGGGAACAACATGACAACCGGGACGGTGACGTTGACCGACAACGAAACCGGCAAATCGGTTGATCTTCCGGTGCTGGGCGGAACGATCGGGCCCAAGGTAATTGACATCCGCAAGCTCTACGGCCTGACCGGGCACTTCACCTACGATCCGGGCTTCATGGCCACCGCCGCCTGCCGTTCGAGCATCACCTATATCGACGGTGATGAAGGCATCCTGATGTACCGCGGCTATCCGATCCAGGAGCTGGCGGACAAAAGCGATTTTCTCGAAGTCGCCTACCTGCTGCTCAACGGCGAGTTGCCGACGGCGAAAGAAAAGGCGCAATTCGTCCATGACATCACCCATCACACGATGGTGCACGAACAGCTGACGACCTTTTTCCGGGGCTTCCGCCGCGACGCGCACCCGATGGCAGTCATGTGCGGGGTGGTTGGCGCGCTATCGGCATTCTACCACGACTCGACCGACATCCATGACCCCTATCAGCGGATGGTCGCGTCTTACCGCCTGATCGCCAAGATGCCGACGATTGCGGCGATGGCTTACAAATATTCCAATGGCCAGCCTTTCATTTACCCGCAGAATTCGCTGGGCTACGCCGAGAATTTTCTGCACATGACCTTTGCCGTCCCGTGCGAGGACTACAAAGTCAACCCGATTCTGGCGCGGGCGATGGACCGGATTTTTATCCTTCACGCCGACCATGAACAGAACGCGTCCACAGCGACCGTTCGCAATGCCGGCTCGAGCGGCGCCAATCCGTTCGCCTGTATCGCCGCCGGCATCGCCTCGCTTTGGGGCCCGGCGCATGGCGGGGCCAACGAGGCGGTGTTGAAGATGCTGGATCGCATCGGCGACAAATCGCACATCAAGGAATTCCTTGATCACGTCAAATCCAAGGAAGACAACGAGCTGCTGTTCGGCTTTGGACACCGCGTCTACAAGAACTACGACCCACGTGCCCACGTCCTGCGCGACAGCTTTCATGAGGTACTCGACGAGCTTGGAATAACAAATGACCCATTGCTCGACCTGGCAAAGGAGCTAGAGAAAATCGCGCTGAGCGATGATTATTTTATAAAGCGGCGTCTGTATCCGAACGTCGATTTTTACTCGGGAATCATCCTGAAAGCGATGGGTTTTCCGGTCTCGATGTTCACCGTGCTGTTCGCGATCGCCCGCACCGTCGGCTGGGTCGCGCAATGGACCGAGATGATCGAGGACACCGACGCCAAGCTGATGCGCCCGCGCCAGCTGTTCACCGGCTCGGATCAGCGCCATTACGTGTCGCTCGTGGAGCGCAGCTGAGCCGCCTCCGCCCGATCGCGCCAGAAGACAAGGCAAAGTAATCGTCGCAGGGAGGCGAGGCAATGGCCGAGATCCTAGGATTGGGGTGCACGCACCGGCCAGTGATGCTGCGTCGAAACGAGGACTGGACGTTTATGATGCGGACGTCCCTCGACGACCCGGACATGCCCGAAGCGGCAAAGGACCCGGCGAACTGGCCGCCGCAATTGCGCAAGGAACTCGGCAACGATTGGGGCACGTCGGCGGCCGGGCGGGCGCGCGAAGTCTACCGCCGCCATTTCGCGGAGGCGCGCCGCGCGCTCGACGAGTTCAAGCCGGACGTGATCGTCATGTTCGGCGACGACCAGTACGAAAATTTCAAAGAGGATATCGTCCCGCCCTTCGCCGTGCTCGCCTACGAGGATCGCGACATCCAGCCGTGGAAGCATCGCCGCTCGCCGGACAACCCATGGGGCGAGCCGGCCGACACGATCTTCCGCCTGCGCGGTCATCGCGAGGCCGGCAAATATTTCGCGACCGGCCTGATCGAGAGCGGGATCGACATGGCCTATGCCTATAAGCCGCTGCATCATTCGCTCGGGCACGCCTTCGAAAACACCATTCTGCTGTTGGATGACGACCGGGTCGGCTTCGACTACCCACTGATCCCGATTTCGGTGAACTGCTACGGCCGAAGGGTCAATGCCGCGCGCGGGCTGCGCCTGCCGTTGGCGATGCGCGACGATATCCGCAACCTCGACCCACCCTCGCCCAACCCCGCGCGCTGCATGGAGGTCGGGGCCGCGGCCGCGCGGGTCATGGCCCAAAGCCCGTGGCGCACCGCCATTGTCGCTTCGTCGAGTTGGTCGCACTCGTTTCTGACCGAAAAGAACTACCAGCTATGGCCCGACGTGCCAGCCGATCGCCACCTGTACGAAGCCTTGGAGAAGGGCGATTACGCGACTTGGCGTGGCTACACGACCGACCAGATCGATGACAGCGGCCAGCATGAGGTGCTGAACTGGTTCTGCCTCTTGGGCGCGATGGAAGAACTCGGCCGCAAACCCGACCGCTCGACCTTTATCGAGACTTGGGCCTTCGTCTCCCCAGTCGTCTTCGCCTATTACCTGCCCTAAGTCGCCCGCATCGCTGGCACTTCTTCGAGCAGGCGTCCATACCCGGAGACCTTGTCGCCGGTCTTGAGCATCACCAGCATCGCCCAGATGGAGGCTTGGTTGGTGGTAACGACAGGTTTGCCGAATTCCCCCTCCCATCCCGCGATCGAGGCCATCGTCGGGAAGTTGCCGCCGGGGACGACAAACACCTCGATCTCTGGCCGGTCGATGCGAGCAAAGGCGTCGCGCGCATTCTCCGGGCCGAGATTGCCGATCGCGTACGAATCGGCGGCGCCAAAACCTTCGAGCGCCACGGTTTCGAGCCCGTGCTTGGTCGCGAACAGATGCGCCGCACGTTGGTTGACCGCCTGCGAATAGGGCGAGACCAGGGCGATGCGCCGCGCGCCCAATGCCCTCACCGCGCGGCCAACGGCCTGCGCCGAGGTCACCGACGGCACGCCGGCTCCGGCGCTCATCCTGCGCGTGGTAACCTCGTCGTAATCGTCGGCGAAGACGCTGGCCGAGGTCTGCGCCAGGATCACCAGTTCCACCTTTGCCGTCACCAGAAGCCGCGACTGATAGTCAACGTCGTCATCTCTTGGTGGCGAAAAGGTCTGGCCTGGCGCGCTGGTCATCAGCCGCCCGATATGCGCCTGATAATTTGGCGGCAATAGTCGGGTCTCCATCTCGAGGGTCGTATTGGTCGAGGGGATCAAGACGCCGAAATGACGCGGCATATCGCGGGCCTTTCTGAGAAATTCGTCGACTGATCCTACTGATCGCGAGGCGTTTCTGTCGACCCCGCAGCGCCGTTCTGCTAAGTTGGCATACCCCGCCAATCGGAAAGGGACCGGGAAATGAACGATGCGATGACGTTGGCCGAGCGCGCCGACGCACTCGAACACAAGATGATCCGCGAGCTCGACGACGCTATTATCGTCAAGTCCCGCCTGTTCAACCTTGCCGATGGCGATATGACCATGCCCAACGGCGCGGCCTTGATGGCGCAGCGTCCGGGCAGCCACATGCTGATGGGCGACGACCCGCGCCTACCAAAGATGCCGGCGCAGCCGACATTGGTCGATTTCTTCAAATACCGATTCGGCCCGGCGAACCATCTGCTGCAAAGCGCCCGGCACGCGGTCCGCGCCGGCATGGACGAGAAGGTTGTGCTCGCCTGCCTGTTGCACGATATCGGGGTCATCGGCTTCATCCGCGCCGACCACGGCTATTGGGGCGCGCAATTGGTGGAACCCTATGTCGAACCAGAGGTAACCTGGGCGATCCGCGCGCACCAGGCGCTGCGCTTTTATCCCGACGAATCGGTCGGCTATTCTTATCCAAAATCCTATGTCAAGAATTTCGGCGCCGACTATAAACCCGACCCCTATATCGAGGATGAATACAACCGCGCCCGCAATCACAAATGGTACATGACAGCGCGGATGATCACTGTCCATGACATCTATTCATTCGAACCGGATGTGGTGGTCGCTCTCGAAGACTTTACCGACGTGATCGGCCGCAACTTCAAACAGCCGAAGGAAGGGCTCGGCTTCGACAACAGCCCGGTCGCGCATATGTGGCGCACCCTGATCCGCCCGACCAAGGCTTTGTAGTCGGAGCAGGCGGATCAATCCGGCAAATCGAAAAACCGGCACCAGCCATTGGGGCTGATCGCCCCGGCGACGACGACGCAGGCGGCAGGCGGGCGGAACAGCGCGCAGGCAGCGCAGCTGAGGCCATTCTTCGGCCGGTTCTGATACTGCGCTTCTGCCGCCGACATCTTCTGCTGCGCCGCGGCCGGTGCGATCGGCGCCCCGAAAGCCGCCGCCGACATCGCGACGCGTAACAAGCTGCGCCTCAGCAGGTCGCCACCGCTCGCCGTCAGCCGCCGTTCGATAATGGCGGGTTCGCGAGATACTCTTCGGCCAGCCGCCGCCCGGTCTCTCGCATCAGTTGCTTATCCATCGCCTGGTCCCCGGCGGCCGGTAGGCGGACGACCGTGTTGTTGCAATAGGTCGGGATCACCGAGCCTGCATCGCGGCACAGACCGGCTGGGTCATCGCCGGCTTTGACGGCCCGGATGCCGCGCCGGATCTGGCGGCGGAAGATGCTGATCCCGCGGTCGGTGGCGCCGAGATGCTCCAGGCCGTGGACGGCGATCGGCCGCTGCGAGACCTGGGCCTCGTAATCGCCGGGGTGCAGCTGGCCCTCCTCGTAGGAATCGGCGGCAAGTTGGCCGGGCAGCATGATGTTGCGGTCGGCCCACCATTCCGGTGTCGTCGTGCTGTCGGTCTCGCAGACATGGCGGAATTCGATCAGCATCGTGTTGGTATCATCGAGCGGAACGGCCCACCGGCTCATCATCGGCCCGCTGAATGAGCGCTCGGCGCGGCCGTCCTCCCAGATCGGCGCAACCTGCTGCAGATTGGGCAGCACGACTTCAACCATCCGCGTCCACACATTGTCGCCGACCCGGCGGGTTGCGACATAGACCGTGCCGATCGGGGTCTCGACAAAGTCCAACTCCGGCAACACGCCAAACTCTTCCGTGAACACGGCGCCGCTAACGATCGTGTGGAGGAACGCAGTATGGACCGGGTCCATCGTATTTTCGTGGATCTGCAGCCAATTTGCCGGAAAGCAATATTTCCGGCCCGGGATCATCCGGTAGCCCCGCCGATTAAAGGTGTCGTAGACCGGGAAAGCCGGCTTCTGCTCGGGCGGCCCCATATAGGCAAAGACGATGCCGTTGGCCTCGTGGATCGGATAGGCTCCGTGAAACAGCCGGTCTTTGAGGGTGCTGTCCGCCGGTTCGCCCGGCGTCTCCAGGATCCTCCCATCGACGCCGAACAGCCAGCCGTGATAGCAGCAGCGGATCCCCGTTTCCCCGATCAGTCCGAATTCCAGCGACGTGCCGCGATGCGGGCAGTGCAATTCCAGCAGGCCCGCGGCGCCGTTCTTGTCACGAAATGCGACCAGATCCTCGCCGAGGATCTTGACCCGATATGGCAGGTCGCGCAGTTCGTCGGAAAAACAGACCGGCTGCCAAAAGCGGCGCAGATATTCGCCGCCCGGCGTGCCGGGGCCAACATGGGTGAGTTCCGCATCTTCTGCCGGAACATCGCGGTGGAAGTAGCCGCCGTACCGCGTCTTCAAGAACGGAGCTCTGGTCGCCATGAGAAGCCTCCTCTGACCGATCGGCTCGCGCCGCCGGTCTGAGCGCCCGCCAGCCGCATGGGCGGCTCCGCGCGGCCTCCGCCGGCAGAACGACCTTGGTCTTATGGTAGCAAAAACCCTCCACAACCTCACGTCTAAACCAGCGTATTAGTGCCACCGGACTTCAGCGAGACATGGCAGCCGCGGTCCCTACTAAAGCAACCGTTAAATGAGTAACAAGATTCGGATTTGCTGCACCTGCAGCAAATCAGCAGCGAAAACTCGCCTTTCGGTTTAGGCCCAACCCAGCGAGCGGGCCGCGTCAGCGGCTTCGGGCCAGCTGCAAACGCCAGCAGAACTTCGGCAACCTCCTGTAGTTTTCCGGCGCCATTATTCCAGGCGCCGATCCGCCGCAGCATCCCATGAGAATACGACAATTTTACGGTTCTAACAATACACACTGACCGGCGTCTCCCGGAGTTCGTCGCCCGTCTACCGTTTTCGATCCGCGACACCGGCGGGTGATTGGTGTAATACTATTGTAAGATAAGCCATCAAGGCAAAATATCGATCAGATTTGGCGGAAGGCCCGAGGACAGCATGTCATTGACGAAAATTTCGTCTCTCGTCGTCGTCAGCTTCGTTGCGGGCATGCTCGCTATCCGCCCGGCCAATGCACAGCCTCTCTCGCCCGCGGAGGCCAAAACGATCGCCGCGGACGCATATCTTTACGCCTATCCGATGCTCTACAATTATAGGACGCTATTCCAGCAAGCCGTCGATCCGTCCTTTCCCGGTTTTATCGGTGGCTTCAATCGCTTCCGGCACTATTCCCGCGGATTCTCGCCAGCGGACAAGGACATCGTCACGCCGAGCAACGATACACCCTATTCATGGGCCTGGCTCGATCTGCGCGCGGAGCCGATGGTGGTCTCGGTGCCGGCGTCGCCGGACCGCTATTACGTGCTGCAATGGTTTGATCTTTACACCCATAATTTCGCTTATATCGGTTCGCGCGCCACCGGCACGGAAGCCGGTGATTATCTGTTCGCCGGTCCCCTTTGGAACGGAGAGACCCCAAAAGGCATCAAGCAGGCGTTCCACTCCGATACGCAGTTCATCGGGACCCTGACGCGCACCAGCTGGACGGGTCCTGAGGACCGCGACGGCTTGGTGGCGATGCAGCAGCAGTACCGGATCAGACCACTCAGCGAATATACCGGAGGCAAGCCGCCGCAGCCCGCGCCGACCTATCTGTTCCCCGCCTGGGATGAGAGGCGCGCCAATTCTGCGGGCTTCATTAACTATCTGAACTTCATCCTGCGGTTCACATCGCCGGTCGCCAGCGAGAAGACAAGGCTCGATCGCTTCGCCAAAATCGGAATTGGCGACGGCCGCGCGTTCGATGCGGCCACGCTCGATCCGCAGATCCGCCGGGCGATCGAGGATGGCGTCACGGAAGGAAAGAGCCGGCTCGAAGCGGCAGTAGCCAAGACAACAAACTCGGTCGACCTATTCGGAACGCGAGAGTTCCTCGGGACAGACTATGTGATGCGGCGCGCCGTCGGTGCGGCCATGGGAATCTATAGCAATTCGAAAGAAGAGGCGCATTACACAGCTTATACCATCGATGCAGAAAAACAGACTCTGGACGGCGGCAAGACCTACGTTCTACATTTTTCTAAAGATCAGGTGCCGCCGGTCAAGTTCTTTTGGTCGATGACCATGTACAACTTGCCGGAGCGCCTGCTTGTCGACAATCCGATCAATCGATACGCGATCGGCAGCCGAACCAAGGGACTGAAGGCGAACGCCGATGGCTCGATCGATATTTATCTCCAAAGCACTTCACCGGGAGTCGACAAGGAAGCCAATTGGCTGCCGACGCCGCGGGAGGGGCCGTTTTACATGGTGCTGCGCATGTATGGCCCGCAGGGAACACTGGCGGCGGGAAGCTGGCACGCGCCAACGCCGGTAGCGGCAAAATAGGCGCCGCACGCAATAAGGGATGCGCCCACGGAAGAGCGCCACGTGCACGGGATCGGACGCTCGGCTTCCGGCGCATTGTTTGCCGCATCTAACTGCGGCCTGACAACGAACGCAGCCCTAGCCCAGGCATGGGTCCCGGCATGCGCCAGGAAGACGAAAAAGAGTGTTAGCGGTGCGCTTAAGGTGCGCGACGGATGGCCAGATGTGGCTCGGGCGGTCTCAGCTTGGGTTGCGGACGTAGCCGTAGCGCAGGTTGCTGCGGCCAGGGCCGTTTTTGAGGTAATCGGCCTTTAGTTCGGCGAAATGGTCGGGTTGGCGGAGCAGAGCATGCTGCTCGAAATTGTAGAGACGCGCCGAGTTCCCACTGAAAATTCCGGTCTTGATCGGGCCGTTGGTCGGGCCCAATGGCTGGAAGCCGTACTTCTTTTGCATGTCCTCCGGGATTTCGAGGCGGCGCAGCCCTTCGATCTGCCATTGCGGAGCGCCGGTCCATACCGCATCGGTGCCCCAGACGACGTGGTCGGGGCCGAGCCCCTTGAGTAGCATGCCCATCAGCGCCGCGGCGAGGCGCGGCTCGGCGACCGCGGTCCAGGCGAAGATCTGCCCGAGATCGCCATAGACGTTGGTGACGCCGTATTTCTGCGGGATCTCGGCGAGATCGCTGGTCCACGAGCTGCGGCCGGTCTGGTCGAACTCGGCCATGCCGTCGGCCGGCGTGCCGCCGACCCAGCGATAGGCCGAATGGTAAACCAGGAAATTCAGTTGCGGCCAGTCCTTGGCCGCCTTGCCGATATCGCTGACATCGGCATAGGGGCGCAGCCGCGGGAACTGCTTTTCGACACCGGGTGCGAACAGCCCCTTGTGGATGCAGACGTTCTTGATGCCCGACTTCGAAATCTTTTCGTAGAACGGGTACATCAGCTTTTCGTCGTCGGCATGCCACGGATAACGCGCGAGCTCCTTGTGGGTGTTGTCGCCGACGGTGTAGCCCTTCCACGAATCGGGCTTGTAAACTTCAATCGCCTGATCGACTTGGTCGAGCCAGCCGGGCTGGCCGGGGGTGAAGGTGAAATGCGCCATCATCCGCCGCGAGCCGGCCTGTTTGTTGACCTTCGCGCGGGTCTCGAACACCTGCGCCTGCGGGATGAACCAGTCCTGCGGCACATCCGAGGGCGAGTTCGACAGCAGCGCCACCTTGGTGTCGCTGTCCATGTAGACCTCTTTGATATAATTGGCGTATTTGAGGTCGTCGAGGGTCTGGTCGCCGGTCAGCTCCTTGTTCCAGCCGAGCTTGCCAAAGGCGTTGCGCATTTTGACAAAGCCGGTGAGCCGGGTGTCGTCGCGCAGGAAATGGGTATGGCCGTCGATGATGAACTGGCCCGACAAGGCCTGCGCGCGGTCGGCCGCCATGTCGGGGGTCGCTGCCTCGGCGAGGCTGGCGTCGAAGATGTGGCCGAATACCTGGTTCATCGCCACGAACGAGGCGGCCATCCCCGATGCGGTCTGGAAAAAGCGGCGGCGCGAGACGCCCTGCCGGCGGGCGAGCCGGTCGCTGATTTGCTTGAGCCGGGCTTCGACCTCGCGCTGCTTTTCGGTCTGCGGCACCGGCAGGTATTCGTCGCTCGACACGATCTGAGTCGGCACCGGCGACGGAAACGACGACGTCTCTGCCGGCAGCAATTGGCTCAGTTGTTCGTCGGTAAGGAATTTCATGTGGCCCTCCCAGGAACCTAAGACCCATGTTTATCCGCCGCCCCGTTAGGGGTGGTCTGGGCATCGCGTCATGCCTCTAGCGCGGCCTTGCCGGCACTTCAAGGTTCAACAGCCGCGCGGCGTTGCCGCCAAAGATTGCCTTGCGCTCGTTGTCGTCGAGACCGGGGCAGCCCTCGATCATGCCGACCGGATCGATTTCGCCCATATCCGCCGGATAGTCGGTGCCCATCAAGATGTGGTCGGCGCCATATTCCTCGACCAGATATTCGAGCTGGTGATGGGTGTAGACCAGCGCGTCGAAATAGCACCGTTTCAGATAGGTGGTCGGCATCCGCGCGATCTGTTCGCAGGCATCGGGACGCGCCGAGGCGGCATGGTCGATGCGGCCCGAATAGGCCGGCAGATAGCCGCCGCCGTGTGAGGCGACCAGCTTCAAATTCGGGTAATCGCGCAACACGCCGCCAAAAATCAGGTGATGCAATGCCACTGTCGTGTCGAGCGGGTTGCCGATCACATTGGCGAAGTAATGGTGAGCGAAGCGCCCGGCCTCGGTGAAGCCGTCCGAGTGCATGAACACCAAGAGGCCGAGCTCTTCGCAGCGCGCGAAGATCTTGCGAAACCGCTCGGCCGACAGATCCTCGCCGGCGACGTGGGTCATGATCTCGATGCCGCGAAAGCCCAGCGATTTGTGCAGGCGATCGAGCTCGGCGACGGCCAGTTCAGGCGCCTGGAACGGTACCGTTCCGAGGCCGACGAAGCGGTCGGGATGACGGCCGCAGATCTCGGCGATGAAATCGTTGATCGCGCGCGAAGTGGCGAGCCCGAGATCGGGGTCGGCGCCGTAATAGGTTTGGCGCGGCGCCGGCGAGATTGCCTGAATGTCGATCCCCATCCGGTCCATGTCCTCGATGCGTTTTTCGGGCGACACGCTCTGCTCGGCGGTGCGCTCGCCATTGGACCGGTTGATCGCCCGACTTTGCGGACTGGCCTGGGTTTCCAAAAACCAACGCGACACATCCTGATTGCCTTCGACCAACTTCGTCGCCTGTTCGTTTCGAACATGGCAATGAATATCGATCGTAAACCATTTGCCGCGGGCATGGACCGGTCCCGGAAAGCGTCCCGGGATCGGCGCCCCCTCCGGCAGGCATTTGAACAGCATCTCCAGCTCCCTTCTTTTGTTTTGCCGATCGTATGCGAACCGCGCTTGGTCTGGCCTTCGTAATCCGCCAGATTGGCGGATCTCAGTCGCTCCGCTTCGGGAGATGCTCGGTGGATCAGAAGCGCCTCATCGTTTGTTGCGACGGCACGTGGAACGATGCCGACTCGGCCGCGGAATTTACCAATGTCGTGCGGATCGCACGGGCGATAAAGCCGATCGACACCCGCACCAGTCCGGCTATCCAGCAGGTCGTGTATTATCATTCCGGCGTCGGTACAAGCGACGCCTTGGATCGCGTTATTGGCGGAGCGGTCGGCCTTGGGCTATCACGGAACGTGCGCGACGCCTACGCCTTCATCGCCGCAAATTATTGCGAAGGTGACGAGATCTTTCTGTTCGGATTCTCGCGCGGCGCTTACACGGCGCGCAGCGTCGCGGGCATGATCGGGTGGATTGGCTTGATCCACAAGGCGGATTTGGATGATTTTGCCTTGTTATGGGAGGGGTACCGACTAAGAAGTCATCCCGAGCAACCGGACGTCCGCACACATTTCGCAAACCGCCACATTGATGTGCCGATAAAGTGCGTTGGGGTGTGGGACACGGTGGGCGCGCTCGGCATACCAGGCCATCTCGGCGACATGTTCACCCAATTTTACGCTTTTCAGGACACCAACCTTGGACCTCACGTCGAGAACGCCTTTCACGCGTTGGCGCTCGACGAGCATCGCGAAGACTTCGTGCCGACGTTATGGAGCAAACTGCCGAATGCGCCGGCGACCCAGCGATTGGAGCAAGACTGGTTCCCAGGGGCCCACTCTAACGTCGGCGGCGGCTACGCCGAACATGGGCTGTCCGATGTCGCGCTGGCTTGGATGGCGGACCGGGTCGAGCAATTCCTCGAGCTTGACCGCGACTACCTGTCGACCCGGCAGGATCAGCGGGACGGCTGGGGTCTCGGCAAGATCTACAATTCGGCCGGAGGGTTCTTTGCGTTCCGCCGCAAAGTGAACCGCCCGGCACTGGCAAGCAATACGGGAAACGAGAGAATTCACGAAAGCGTGGCTGTCAGATTGCGGGCAACCTCCGCCGAGCCATACCAGCCGCCGAGCCTCGCAACCGGTCTGCAAGAGGATTTCGTCGCCGCTCTCGGCTCACTCGAGCAGGCGCTGCGTTGGCCCGCGCCGAACCCTGCGCAGACGGGCCGGACCTCACGGGCAAGTCCGGCGCTTGTCGACCGGCTGATGCGGGGTGCCGGAGGTGGCTGATTTAACGGCCCATCTCGAACTAAGCCAGTTGGGCGGCCGGAACTTCGATACCCAACAGACGCGCGGCGTTGCCGCCGAGGATCGCGCGGCGTTCGGGGTCGTCGAGCCCCCTCGCACTCTCGACAAAGCCGAGCGGGTCGACCTCGCCCATATCGGCGGGATAATCGGTGCCCATCAGCACATGGTCGGCACCGTATTGACCGACCAGGTATTCGAGCTGGTGGTGGGTGTAGACGATCGTGTCGAAATAGAGCCGCTTAAGATAGGTGGTCGGCATCCGATGCATCACCTCGCAGGCATCGGGCCGGGCCGAGGCGGCGTGGTCGATGCGACCCGAATAGGCTGGCAGATAGCCGCCGCCATGCGACAGGACGAGCTTCAGATTGGGGTGGTCGTCGAGCACGCCGCCAAAGATCAGGTGATGGACCGCGACCGTGGTGTCGAGCGGGTTGCCGATGACGTTGACCAGATAATGGTCGCCAAACCGCCGCGCCTCGGGAAACCCGGTCGGATGCATGAACATCAACAGGCCCAGCTCCTCGATGCGGGCGAAAATCTTGCGGAAGCGCTCGGCCGATAGATCCTCGCCGCCGACGTTGGTCGCGATTTCGATGCCGCGGAAGCCCAAAGATTTGTGCAGCCGGTCAAGCTCGGCGACGGCGAGATCGGGCGCCTGGAACGGCACAGTGCCGAGCGGCACGAAGCGATCCGGGTGGCCTCCCGCGATGTCGGCGAGATTGTCGTTGACGACCCGGGCGGTCGCGATCCCGAGATCGGGGTCGGCGCCGTAATAGGTCTGGTTCGGCGACGGCGAGATCGCCTGGATGTCGATCCCCATCCGGTCCATGTCGGCGAGCCGGTTTTCGACTGAGGTGAACTGGATGCGGTTGCGCTCGGCCTGCTGCCGGTTGACCTCGCGGGTGCGCTCGTTGGCATACACCTCGCGCGGGTGACGGGTGGCGGCGGCATTGCCGGCGACCATCTCGGCCGCTTTCGGGGTCAGTACATGGCAATGAATGTCGACAGTGAACCACTTGCCGCGCGCGTGGGCGGGCCCGGGAAACCGCCCGGGAATCGGCGCGCCGGGCGGCAGGCATTTGAACAGCATCTCAGGCTTCCTCCTCGATGATTGCCTTATTAGGCGTTGCCGCCGCGCCCGGATCAATGCCTGTGAGCGTGCCGATCAGGCGCCAGTGCTCGTGCAGATCGAGGCCACTGCCGCCATAGATCGTCATCGCGCCGATTGCGCCGACACCCGATTGTTTAGGATGCGCTACTGCAGGGTTTCGTCCGGAAGGACGCCCCAGACCTCAGTGCGCTGTACCCACCCGCTGTAGCCGCCGGCCTCGATTCGGCACCAGGAGCCCTGGCATTCGACAAGCCGGGCGATGACGCCGGGCTCCGCGCGAGCGGCTACCTGCGAGGCAGGGTCGGGCCGACGATAAAGCAGCCGCGTCGCGCCCGCGACGATGACCGCACGCTTGCCGGTGATCATGCGGTCCAAGACCCAGCCGTTGGCGCCCTGCCAATCCTGAATCTTCCGCCAGTTTTGGAACTCCTCGAGAATTTCGACCGGCATGTCCTTGCGTTTGTAGACCCATTCGATCGGATAATTCTCGCCCGGGCCGACGCGCAGATTGACCTCGTCGGAACGTAGGCTGGCGAATCGCGGCAGCTTATCGCCCGCGGCAGTCTGCGCCTTCGGCGTAAGCGGCAGCGCCGCCAGCAGGGCAGCTGCTACCGCCGGCAACAACCCCGCGCGCGCAATGTGAGCCTTGGACCTCCTGGACATCCCCCACTTCTCGTCAACGCCGCGCCGGCTCGTCTCCCCACCTAGTTCGCCGCGCGCGAGTATCTCTTGGCTTGCTGCCCGCAGATTGGAACCTTTCACCCGCCGTTTCAACCTCCATCGCTAATTCTCGTAGACGGAGGCGCGATGGTGTAATGATGTGTTAACGGACCCCTTTGCCGAAGGGGTCGAGCACGTGCAGGGATTGAAAGATGAAGAATCTCTTGACCGTGGTCGGAGACGGCAACGCGGCACCGGTTCTCGAAGTTGCGATGCTGGCGGCGCGCCGTTTCGACAGCCACATCGTCGGGCTTCACAGCCTGACCACCGAGTATGCCGTGGTGTTCGGCGGCGAGATGGGTTTTTCGATCTCGTCCGAGGTCGACCGCACCCTCGAGCGCGAAGGTCACGAGCGGCGCGATCAGGCACGGCGGCTGTTTCGCGAGTTCATGAGCGCCCGCGGCGTGCCGATCGGCCCGGTGCCGCCGGGGCACAATGGTCCGAGCGCATCCTGGCGCGAGGAGGATGGCCGACAGAACGCAGTTGTCGGGCTGATCGGGCGGGTGTTCGATCTGATCGTGGTCGAGCAGCCGGAGAAGCTGGCATCGATCGCCGAAGCGACGCTCGAGGATGCGCTGTTTGAGAGCGGGCGACCGGTGCTGATGGTTCCTCAGCGCGCTCCGTCCAAATTGGGCGAAGTCATCGCCATCGCCTGGAACGGCAGCACCGAGACCGCGCTGACCGTCGCCCTCGGTATGCCGTTTCTTAAACAGGCGCGTCATGTTTGCATTGTCGCCGTCGGCTCGCAGCACATGCCGGAACCGGGGCCGGAGGGCGACGAACTCGCCCGTACACTCGAACGGCACGGGCTCGATGTCAGCCTGCGTACCGCCGTTGGCCGGCAAAAACCGCAAGGCAAGTCGTTCCTGAAGGAAGCGCTAGCCGCCGGGGCCGATCTGTTGCTCAAGGGCGCCTATACGCAGAGCCGCATCCGCCAAATGATTTTCGGCGGCGCGACGCGCCACATCATCATGGAAGCGAACTTGCCGGTACTGATGGCGCGCTGAGGACCGCGCCTTCCCGCCCGAAGAGGACCGGACCCGCAGCAAATGGCGGGTCACGTTTCGGTTCCGGTTTTGAACCCCGCTCACACCAGGTCTAGCTCCACGATTGCGCGCGACGCCTGATGAACCTGGCGCCGATCCCGAACACCAGGGCCTCGATCCCGTCGGGCCGCCTGGCAAATAACCATGCAATCGTTAGCGTGCCCAGATAGGCGATCCCGCCACAAATAATCTTCAAGACCATGGAGGTGAACAGCGGGAGGTGAGGCCCTTGATCGACCAGATGCAGCACGAAAACCATGGCCAGGGCTGCTGCAATCGGGCGATAGAGGCAACCGCTCAGGTCCGCGGCGCTGTACCTGACCGCCAGCCGTAGCATGAAGAAATCGGCGAACATCGCCACAAATCCCAATCCCGCTTGCGCCGCAGCGATTGCCGGCGCTCCTCCCCAGCGTCCGGCCACGATCAGGGTGGGGATCAGCAGCGCAAGCCGCCCCCACACCGTTATTGTGGTCAGGCGGAACTTGTTGGTTACATTCATGATCGAATAGATGCAAAAGTTCATGCCAACCGGGATCGCGCCAATACCCAGCCAGAAGACCAGCGATGTGGCTTGCTCCCACTGTGGCCCGAGCAGCAAAAGAGTTAGCTCGCGCGCGATCCCGGACACACCCAGCCCTGTCGCAAGGCAAACGCTCGCCGTCGCACCGATGACCAAAACCACCGCCGCCCGCAGCCGCTCGGTATCATTGAGCAGCCGCGAATAGACCGGAAACATCGCGCGCATCACTGGCTGTATCAGGTCGGTTGTCGGCGTCACGGCGACTTCTGCTCCAACGGTGTAAGCCCCCATGACGGCTGGGCTATTCGTCGCGCCGACAATATATTCGTCTGCCTTTCCAGCAAAATGCGCGCCAAGCCAGACGAGCAGCGTCCAAGACGAGAACGACCAGATTTCACGCACCTTGGTCAGTCGCAATCGCGGACGAAACGGATGCATCGCATAGCTCAACATTACCTCGACGATCTTGGACAGGACTATAGCAATCGCCAATCCCCAAAAATTACGGATCATCAGAACGCAGGAAAGAACGAGAGCGACATCACACAGCTTTCGGTACACGAAAAATCTGAATTCTTTCGCAAAGTCCAAGTTAATACGAAAATAAACTGTGCCTACATTCATAAACCCATCCAACAAGACGCGTAAGGATATGAGATAGACAATTAGTTCTACGTAGACCGATCGAAAATATAACCGCGCAAGAGGTGCTGTAGCCAGCGCACAGATGAAAAGTATTACACTAATAATTATTTTGAGCGTCCACGCCGAATCTAAATATTCTCGACTAGGGCGCCCCAATCTGATCAAAGCTAAATCTTCGCCACTAACCCCAAATACGGCGACGACCGACAATGCCAGGCTCGCCATCGCCATCATACCAAAATCTGTCGGCGTCAGAAGCCGCGCCAATATCGCGGTGTTAGCGATGCTCAGCAGCCGGACGGCCATACGCAGTGTCATCATCCACGCCGCGCCGCGGATCGCGTGGCCTCGCAGCTCGGCGCCGCCGCCCGCGTCAGGCGCACCATCGGCGGGAGATATTGCTTTATCCGGCGCGCTCATCCGGGACGGTTCTCGGCGACGGGGATTTCGTCCCAGCGGAATGCGAGCCGCCGGATCGCAGACGGCGTTCGGAAGGGCATTCTTTCACCACCTGATTACACTGGGACACTAGCGGATAACTGTGTTGTTGCATCGATTTGGTGCTAGCGTTATCCCTTGCACCGGTCTGGATCGCGGCACCGGCCATTGCCGACGGTACGCTGCCGCCCGCTTGGTTGCCAGTGCCTATTCGAGACCAACTCCAGAGCACGCCAAAGTTGGTCGGAGCTGACAAGCCCCAATTGTGACTGCCCTAGAAGGTCTCGCGTCGGGATTTGCGGGCGTGCAAACGCCAAGCGACGCCAAATCGCAGCCGACTTGCTATAATTAGAGGCAAGATCATTTTGCGTCGGGAGGCAGCTACATATCCAAACTCGGTCATCAGATCACGCGCGAGGTGTTCGATCAGGAACGTCTCCCGTGGCGTTAATTCGCTCCGCCAATTTTCAGTCCCCCCCTTCCTGTAGAACTCCTTCGGCTCTGCCGTCAGATCCCATGGCGCTGCCTCCAATCGATTGCTGCGCAGATTGGTAATCTGACACTCCTCCAAGATCTTTCTGCATTCATCAAAGCTAATCTGCACGCCAAGCCACGAGAACACTGACATCAGCGTCTTCTCGCCATTCTGCCATAGGTCTTCATAGGTTACTTGCAGAAAATTCTCCGTGGCCGCTTTGAGGTTTTTGCTCTCCTTGACGTATTTGATCCAGGTCTCACAATTCACCAGCACTTCACGCGAAGCCCACTGTCGGCCCCAGTCTGTTCCTGCGGCGCAAAGGGAAGAGACGACGCTACGCGGGTCACGGACGATATGCAGAAAGAACACATTTGGGAAGATTTTTAGAATTCTATCCCAATAGAGCACATGATCAGGAGTTTTCTCCAATATAATATCTGCCTCTGGCTTTTTGACCAAAATTCGGAGCATTAC
The DNA here is from genome assembly GCA_963774345.1 of uncultured Alphaproteobacteria bacterium. Classification (GTDB taxonomy): domain Bacteria; phylum Pseudomonadota; class Alphaproteobacteria; order ATCC43930; family CGMCC-115725; genus AP-15. The sequence continues at coordinate 207,466 of CAVZFB010000064.1, read as the reverse complement.
TTTACAACTGAAATTTCTAACGAGATTGAAATATTCCTCTTCGCTCATTAAATGATGAAGGCCCAGCTCGCGCACATTGCTCTGGTGCTGATTCCACGCGGAAAACAGCGAGCGCGTGTACCCTGTGAATAGGTGCGTCTCGTTTGCGGTGGCAATGCGGGGCGATCGCGACAGCAGCAACTGAAGCCAGGTCGTCCCGCTCCTCGGTCCTCCCACTAGGAACACGATTCGCTTGCGCGCAATCACCTCCTCCGGGCTCGTCTGTGACAAGTCGGACCGAGCGGGATTGGCGGGAAATCCTGCGATGGGCTCACCCATACCTTCCAGCGCAAGACCCGGACGCCGCGGCTCATCGGGTGAACCCGAAGCGAGATAACTGGGCGCCGCTTTCGCTGACGCCGCGGCCGACCGCTTCACAGGATCGCGCTCCGGTCCCGACGAAAACATCAGCTCTTCCCTCGCAGTGCCAGGCGCGTAATCCCCGGGGCCACTGCAAGGCCGATCTGGGCTGCCCGATAACGCCATTTTGGCCGCCACTTGCACGCCCGTCGCAGCGCCGACCTCGCAAGTGAGTATTCGCCATTGTGGATGTGATCAACCGCGTGCCTTACGTCGAGATAGGATTGCATCTGCAAATACGTGCATTCTACCGCCTGCCTTTCCTCTATGCCGAGGCTTGCGTGGCTGCGCCATTTCTCCAGGGCCTTCAGGGCTGAGGAATACATGACGATGCCATTGGAAGAGAGAGTGGAGGCATGCCGACGATAATGAACCAACACTTTCGAAACTGGTTCTATGCGGCATCCCGCGTGTAGAGCACGCAGCCAAAGGTCAAAGTCCTCAGTTCCCAACATATGTTCGTCAAACACGCCGACGCGGGTAAAGACCTCCCGCCTCAAGGTCGCGGCACAAGACACGTGGGAGACCAGTCCGGCAACTTTCGCGAAAGTGATCGGCGGACATGGTGGGTACACTTCCTGGAACCTTCTTCCAACGAATTTCGACACCCCAAAGAATAACGTATCCGAAAAAGCGATAGATACATCGGGATTAAGGTCGAGAAACCCAACCATCGTCCGCAGGTAATCCGGTTCCCACAGGTCATCGCTGTCGAGCAGTGCGACGAATCTTCCTCGCGCATTCGACAACGCCCGGTTGCGCGCCGCGCCGAGACCTGCGTTAGACTGCCGAACCAACACGACACCGCGATCGCGATATTTTTCGACGATGGTGTGGGTACCATCGGTTGAGCCGTCATCCACGACGATGATCTCAAACGAGTCAAAGTCCTGATTCAGCGCCGATTCCAACGTCGCCCCGATATATTCGCCCGCGTTGTACGCAGGAACGACAACGGTGACTTGGGGTAAGGAAGCGTTTTGCATTCGGAGGTTCCTTCTCCCAAGGAGGCTACCAAATCTGCTCGTCTTGGTCGATGGCGTCGTAAACGAATATTTGGCGCGATGTCATGTTCTACCGCTTTCACCAAAAATGCCTTAACGCAAAGGTTGTCCCTCAAGCGGAACGTCAGGCCTGCCAGATCTGGGTCACAGCACAGTCGGCGGGCGGCAATTTCGCCGTCACCGACTTACCTGCCACTCGCAACCCGTCAAAATCCCCGTACTATCGTCCACGGCGGGCGCGAACTTCGACGGCTGCGGTTGATGCGGAATCCACACCGATCTTTCCATGCGAAACCGATAGCCTATGACATTCCGCAAACCCCTTAACGCGTGCCTGACGAAGTGTCCGAGGATTAATGCACGACTGTTTGCCGAAGTTACCCATTTGTCGGACGGCCTTTTAATTTATAGGCAATTTTTGTCTTTGAATAAAGAATTTTTCGTAATTATTCATGGTGATATACGTAGGTTCTTCGGGTTTTTCTGCCAAGAAACTGTCGACGGCAAGATTGCAGCCCGGCCAAGGTGGGTCGTTGTACTCGTCAAACAGAATGATACCGCCCGGCGACAGCCGGGGATAAAAATACTGCAGTGTCTGTTTGTAAGAATCGTAAATGTCGCAGTCAAGATGGACAAAACTGAAGCTGGTTGACGGCAACGTTGCAAGAGTATGAGAAAAATAGCCGGGGATCAGCGTAATAGTATCAAGTAAGCGGAGCCCGGCGAGTTTCGCTCCGACCTCCGCCAGAGAGGTCCCCGCGAAGCCGCCGACCCGCTTTTCACCGTCCTCAGCGCCACCGAGTTCGATATCTTTCTGCACGCTTCCGTCGAATCCCTGAAACGAGTTTAGCCCATATACGTGCTTGGCGAGCCTATTTTCCCTGAGATACAAGGCGATCGCCGTTAGGCTGCCGCCTTTGAAAACGCCGCACTCGGCGACATCCCCAGGCACATCGCGGGTGCGGTCGAGCAGGGCCAGGACGATGTTGATGTTTGACCCACCCTCAGGTGAGAGAGTGACCTTGCGGGTCAAGTTCGCGGGTATCTTAATATCGAGCAGGTCGCCCGCCCATTTCGGCCACTCGACAATTAGTTTATCTCTGTAATGACGCGCAACGACCGACTTGAGTGATCTTCTTAGCAGGTTTCGCATATTCTGGTACCCTATGGCTGACCCCAGCTCGTATTGCGCCGGTCGGATACTGATCGATGGTTTAAAATCTCTCTTCAGCCGCCTCCGATTTTCGGACCGGGCTGTATCGATGGACGAGCCGCACGGGCATGGTAAATACGCTTTGCAAAGCGGAACATCCGCGTGTTTTCAGGCATCGCTTTGCGTAGCACCATCTCGCCAGCATCCGCAAAGCGTCGCAATGTATGGGCGATCGGATCGCGCATATAGTAGTGGCCAAAATACGTCGCCAACTCTCGCTTGGTTTTCGCGCCGCCATTGTCTCCATACTTGGCTACATAAGGAGTGAACCGTGGATAGAGCCCGGGAATATTATGCAGCGTCGTGCGCATATAGTTGCCGATTAACAGATCGTCGAATACCTCGTGCTCGACAGCAGTCATCAGAGAGTTGCGCGGGCATTCGAAGCCGACGCCCACATCGCCCTTATCGCGATTGAGATCGACCGTGACACTCGACCCGCCCGCTGAGACCTCGATGAACCCGAAAGAGTCGCGTAGAGCCTCGCGGTGGGTGAAGTAGCGGCGGATCTTGGCCTTATCATCAGCGGTTAGCGGGTCGGACCAGCTGTCGCCAAAGTCTTCCGGCTTTTTGGAGACCCGCAGAGCGCGCCGCGGGGCGATTGGTGTGATCTCGTCGGTTTCGCAATCCACCTTGACGAAGGCGGGGAGTACTTCGGGCCAATTTGGGAGGGCATCAGTTTGGTAATCCGCAAGTTCTGGAATGAGATCGTTAGCCCAGACGCTATCTTCTCGCTGGTAGCATTGAAAGGACGAGAATGGGATGACCTTGGTCGCTCCCATCGCCCTTGCGCTTTTCTGCGACCGCGGCGCAATGGGACGGCGCCTCTGCTCTGCGGATGTCAGTTTACGACCGGACGGATCGAATAAGTTGAGCATATCTGCTCCTCCCCAACCATGCAGCTGGAGCATGTACACTTCCTTGAAGTGGCGTGCCATCCGCCGCACCCGGAAGGATTCTCCGTAATCACCGGAATCATTCTGATTTATAACGAGGCGTCCGTTGACGTCGATCAGCAACAAGGAGTCCTGGTTCCGGTTGGCGATCGAATAGACGCGGATCCCTTTTGACAATTGAGTCCATTCTCGATCAGGTAGAACGCGTACCCCGTACCCCGCCGCCGTCAGATCTCTCCGAATGCGATTGCCGTAATGATCGGACAGCAAGAACTGACCCCTGGTCAGCATCGGCAGCGAAGCGATATTCAAGTGATCGGGGTGGCCGTGCGAGAACCAATGATACTGCGCATCTCGGATAGCTTGGAGCTGCGCCGGCGGGATTTCGTAATCGTGCGCCCAACTGCCGAAATAAGCATCCCCCTGTATCCAAGGATCGGTCGTGAGCACGGGTCGACCGTCATAGGCGATCACGATCGCGTTGCCGACCGTCTCAAAGAACCGCAATCCGCACCTCCATCTTTTGAAATCCTCCGGGGTCTGCCGCTCCCGAGCGCCATTGTGTGGTTTCTAGGACATCCATGGCTATAGGCTCCGCGCGCGATGCGATATGCGCGAGCAGTTCACCTCGGCAACGGCGCGCCACTGCCGCAGCCAGCCCGCGGCGTTCTCCGGTTCCGGTCCATGCCATTGGGCCAAGTGCGGGTTCCGGAGGCCGACGCGCACAGGTTCGTTCCGATGCGACACTATACGCTGTCAGGCGACAAATCCGACCCTGCCGTCGTGCAGTTCACCCTGAAATGAGCCGCTATGGATCCGCCGCAGAAATGACTCGAACATCGACAGCGTCCACAGTGCAGCACTATGGTCCCGTTCACCAGACTGGTGCTGGTCGAGCAAAGCGGCGATTGCCGCCATATCGAACAGGCCCGACTCACAGAGTACCGGTCCGCTCAAGGTCTCGCGCAAGCGCTGCCGCAGCGAGCCGCGAAACCACGCGGCGAGCGGCACGGCAAAACCCTGCTTGGGACGATACAGGATTTCCGGGGGGATATAGGGCTCAAGAGCCGACTTGAAGACATACTTGCCTTCGCGCCCGCGCAGCTTGAGCCGCGGAGCCAGGCGGGCGGCCCATTCGACCAGGGTATGGTCTAGTAATGGAACGCGCACTTCAAGCGAAGACGCCATACTTGCCCGATCCACTTTGGTTAAAATATCGCCGGGCAGGTAAGTCTTGAAATCCGCATATTGAACCCGGGACAGAGGATCCTCGCTGCCGGATCGGGCCATGTGCCCCTTCAGCACTTCGACAGCGTTGTAGCCTTGCAGCTCGGCGGTCAGCGCGGGACTGAACAGCCGGCGGCGCAGATCGTCGGAGCAAACCGAGACCGAGGCGAAGTACGCCTCGTCGGTGTCGCGCGCCAGCTCCTCCAGCGTCGCTTTGGCGCGCAACGGGCGCGGCGCCCAGTCTAGCTTTGGATAGAGCGCTCCAAGGGCGCCAAACAACGGACTGCGCAAGGCTTGTGGGATGACCCTGCGCAAACGCTCCTCGACGCAGTGCCAGCGATAGCGCCGGTAACCGGCAAAGACCTCATCCCCGCCATCTCCGGACAAAGCCACAGTCACGTTCTCGCGGGCCACAGCGCAGACCCTCAAGGTCGGCAAGGCCGAGCTGTCGCCAAACGGCTCGTCGTAGATCGCCGCCAATCGATCGAGCAGGTCGAAGGAATCGGGATCGACCGCTCGGAGGTGATGGTCCGTGTCGTAACGCCCGGCGATCATGGCGGCATAGGGTGACTCGTCGAACCCCTTCGTCCCGAACGAGATCGAGAACGTGCTGACCGGCTCAGCCTGGAGCCCCGCCATCATCGCCACAACGGCGCTCGAATCGACGCCTCCCGATAGGAAAGCGCCTAGCGGGACGTCGGCGATCATGCGCATGCGGACCGACTGGTGCAGACGAGAAATCAGCTCTTCCTCGGCCTCCTCCTTTCGAGTCGTGCTGCCATCGACAAATCGCAGCTGCCAATAGGCATGCGGTTGCGGCGGGTCTTCGCCGCGTCGAACGAGCAGACAATGCGCCGGCGCGAGCTTGTGCACACCGCTATAGATCGAGCGTGGATCGGGTATATAGCCGAGGGCAAAGAACTCCTCGATCGCCTGCGGATCGAGCCGGCGATCGAGTTGCGGGCAGCACAGCAGCGATTTCAGTTCCGAAGCGAAGAGCAACCTGCCGTCCGAGAGAAAACTGTAATAGAGCGGCTTTTCGCCGAGCCGGTCGCGCGCCAGGAACAACGTCTGACGCCGCTCGTCCAACAGGGCAAAGGCGAACATCCCATTGAAGCGCTCAAGGCACGCTTCACCCCATTCCTCCCAGGCGTGGACGATGACCTCGGTATCGCAGCGCGTGCGAAAGACATGACCGAGTGCCGAGAGCTCGGACATCAACGGCTGGAAATTGTAGATCTCGCCGTTGTAGACGATGCAAACTGTACGGTCCTCATTGTAGATCGGCTGGTCGCCCCCAGCCAAATCGACGATGGCGAGCCTGCGGTGGCCGAGCCCCACCCCCGGCGCATAGTGGAAACCGTCGCCATCAGGGCCACGATGGCTGATAATGTCAGTCATGCAACGGAGCAGGCGCCGGTCGGCGTCGCGGCGCCCGCGATAATCGAAAATGCCGGCTATCCCGCACATAGACCCACCTGACCCTCAGAAGTCGGTTCTAACACGCGCGCCATAGCGGCGCAGCGCGTATTCCAAAGACAGAACTCTGGCAAATTGGGCCTCGTCTGCGATCCGGTCGAGCCGAAACAATCGCCCAAGGACTTCGGCCCCGCCGGGCAGCACCGCTTTTCGATATGGCTCAGCGAGATAACCCGGCCAATCGCCGGATCGACGGCGAGCATATTTGAGCCGATAGGTGTAGCGCCGCAACCAGGGCGGCCGCACGTAGGTTGCGTAATCGGTCAAGCGCCGTGAGACGGGCGGCGGTCCGGAAAAATCGTGACCGTAATTCGATAGATACCCGGAGAGCCCGCGATCGACCCGGCGTATCAACTCGCCCTCATAGGCGCCATGATTTTTCCACGATAGCTGAAGCGCGCTTGCGTGCTCGGTTATCGACCGTTCCAGATAGGGCATGGCGGTGAACCCGTGGCGGGCGACGACGCTGTCGACTTTGCCGTCCCAGGCCCGGCAGCGAAAGCTGTGGTAGAGCCACTCGACGGTTGGGCGCGGCAGCCGGCGCTCGTTGCTGGCCAACAAATCTGTCACCTTATTCTCGAGCGCGTTGTAGTAGAGCGTGCTGTCGAAGGCCGGGGTACACACGGCGGGATCAAACTGGCTATAAAAACTCCACAAAAGTTCACGAATGGTATATTTGCCATCGGGCAGATAGAAGAAATTACGAAAAATTTCGCCGCCGCCGCCGTTAAAGGAAATCGTGTTGCCCCACACGCGCCGCGCCGCTTCGGCGATCTCGACGCCGTTCTGAAAGATGCCCGTATATTGGTAGCTGTCGGCCGCAAGAAAATTGAGGCGCGCAGTATCGACAAACTGGTCGGGCGGAATGATGGGCCAGTCGTCTTTGTCGATGACATCGAGAGAGAAGCCCTCGCGCTGTGCAATTTGCGAGGCCAGAAGCACATCCTTTTCGCCCGGGCGACCATAGACGTAGACGCGGGGCTTAAGTCCGTGCCGGCGCAAAAAGCCCAGAATTAGCCGTGAATCATAACCACCCGAGAGGGCGCACCCGACGCGATCGCCAAAGTTGCGCGCAATGGCGCAGAAATAACGATCGAGCAACGCGATGCTCCGGCCGAGTGAGGCCTCGCGAGATTCCGATGTAAATGTTCGGATGACTCGCAGAGCGGGCCGGATAATCTCCAGCCCGTGCGCGCCGACCCGGATCGTGGCGCCGATCGGTGCCAGCACGACCTCGCCGAACAGCGTCTCATTACCGGAAACCACACCATTGAACACGAACTCGTAGGCGCTCTGCCGCAAAAGGGTCAAGCAACCGAGAACCGAGCAGATCGCGTAAAACGACGAGGAGACGATACCCGCGTCGAGGTTATAGAAGAGATGGTAGCCGCCGAAACGATCAAGCCGGATTTCGGTGTGGCCACGGCGGCTGAGAACGGCGGCGTAATGACCCATCGTTGAGTCGTCCGCCGCCATTGATGCGCAATCATGCAACCGGGCGGCAGCCGCCGCACCGAATCCGCCGTCATCCATGCAGGTGCCGCAAACATAGACGAAGTCACCGTTTGGAGATCGTGTCAGCGGCGCCGATCCGTCTCCAAAGGGGGGATAGCCGGCAAAGACATAGTCGCGAGCCTCGACGATTTCCGGAGAAGCGAAACCCAGTTCGGCGAAAGCCCGCTGCAGCCCAGCCAACTCTTTTGATTGATCGCGATTAGGCCCCCTACAGACAAGAAAAAAGCCGCCCATTACAACCGATCCATTGCCGGATCGTCAGCGGCTTTGCGCGGCATGAGCATCCAACCGGCGATCATCAACGACTGAGCTGAGCTAGAGGCCGGCAGCGAAATCTCCATTTCGGCAAAAATCGTTTCCGCCGTTGGCGATACCAGACGATTTTCAGGTTTGCCAGACAGCTCGTTTGCTCGAGGGAGACAGCGAGGCATCTAATACCCGCGAATACCCGGCCGTAGGCTGGAGTCATTCACCGTCATTCAAGCCAAAAATGAGCGAATATGCGGTAAACATGCGAGCTTGCGAGAACGCGGCGACGACCCGCTCGCGGTTTCGACGGCCGAGCTCGATGCGCTTGGCCGGGTCGCGCAGCAGTCGAGACAACGCCGCTGCGAACGCTACCTCATCGTCACGCGCCGCGACAAAATGGCGGTTGTCTTCGCAGAGGATGCTCTTGACGTCGCCGACATCCACCGCGGCGACGGCGCGGCTGGCGGCCATCGCCTCGAGCAAGGCGTTCGGCATCTGCTCGGTATCCGAGGATAGTGCGAAGATATCGAAAGTGCCGAGTACTGCCTCAGGCGCGACCCGGCCGGTGAAAATCACCCGTTCGGCAACCCCAAATTCACCGGCCAGCCGCGTCAGCGTCTGCCGCTCCGCCCCATCGCCCGCGATCACCAAGCGGGCCGGAGGCGACGGGTCGAGGCTGGCGAATACCCGCAGCAGCCGGCCGATATTCTTTTCGCGCCGCAACGGCGCCACAGTGCCGACCACCAACTCGCCCGGCCGGCGGATGAAGCCCCCTATGCCATCGCGCGCCGGATCGGCAAATCGCCCGACATCGACGCCATTTGGAATATACGCAACCTGCTCTGCCGGTAATTTCCACACCTTACGCGCAAAATCCTCGAGCACGCGCGAAGGCACCACGACCTTGACGCAGCGCGCCAACGCCCATCGGCGGAACATTACCCGGTGCGGGAGTTGGCTGTCGGCCTCCTCCTTGCCAAAGCCGGCCTCGAAATGCATGTGGCGGGCGACCGGCCGCAAGCGGTTCGCCATCGCCCATTCGATGGCACCCCAGTTATACGTGATCAGCAGATCGGGACGCAGCCGCCGCAGCGCAGCAGCACTCTCGACCAGGGTGCGCACGAGCCCGCGCCGGTCTCGCCCAGCCGCCATCAGCCGCACATCCAAGTCGCCGGCAAAACTTTGTGCAGCTTCGAGATTGTTATCGAGGGAGATGACTGTGTGGCGTAGCCTTGCGCCAAAATGGTTGATCACCCGCGCCATCCGAAGCGGTACGCCGCCAACCCCGAAGCTCGGAAAAACGTGAACGAAGTGCGGGCGCTCGCGAAATTCGGGGATGCTCTGCGCGGGAGTAGCCATCGTGCGAAGCGCTGCCGGCGTAGAGCCCGCCATCGACCGCGAACTCTCCAGTCAAGCCCGCCGGTGTGGCTGCGCTGAAAAAATCTTTACCCCCTGATAACATGACAGTGCAGGTTCGGCACGCAGCACGCTCATTCCTCGCATATCAAATCTCGCTGTGTTACGCTTCATTGCAAGATATTAGGTCTGAACAGATGCAAGTCCAGCGCCCTTCGCCCTCCTCTTGCCGCTCACGGCAGCCGGGCATAGACCGGTTGCCGCCGCAGCAAATGTAAACGCTGGCCGCCATCACCCCGAGGCATGCTCGATCCCAAAACATGGAGGGTGATCGACTGGCCGGCAGATCAGCCGCCGATGGTCGTCGTCGTCGTCGACACCGAGGCCGAATTCGACTGGGAGCGTGAACAGCCTAGACGCGCGGTGGGTGTGACCTCGGTCAGGCGCCAGGCCCAGACCCAGCCGATCTTCGACCGATACGGAGTCCGGCCTACCTTCGTGCTTGACTACCCGGTGAGCAGCACACCCGAGGGATATGAATTCATCCGCGACCTACACCGCTCGGGGGCCTGCGAAATCGGCGCTCACCTGCAGCCCTGGGACACGCCGCCTTTGGTTGAACAGGCGACGGACGAGAACTCCTACCCGGGCAACCTGCCATACGAGCTCGAGCGTGAGAAACTAACGCGGCTGACCCAGATTATCGGCGAGAACATCGGAGTACGGCCGCGTATCTACAAGGCGGGGCGCTATGGCGTCGGTCCAGCCACGGCCCAAATTCTGGCCGAGTTCGGCTACGAGATCGACGTCAGCGTCGTACCGGGCACAGATCTGAGCCGCAAATTTGGGCCTAATTTCTCGCATTGCGGCGCTCGTCCCTATTGGTTCGGCGCCGGTCCGGCGTTGCTCGAGATCCCCCTCTCGATCGGCTACACCGGGTTATTGGCGCAGTCCGGACGGACGGCCTATGTGCTCACGATGAACGATCGGCTAAAGGCGTTGCATGTACCCGGCATCCTCGCGCGTCTCGGTCTCGTCGAGCGCATCACTCTGACCCCCGAGGGTATCTCGTTCGCCGAACAGCGCCGATTGACCCGCGCGCTTTTAAGCAATGGTCATCGCGTCTTCAGCTTTACCTACCACAGCCCGTCGCTGGCCCCGGGGAACACGCCCTATGTGCGCAGCGAGGCGGATCTGCGCGCCTTTTTGAGGCGCATCGAGGAGTATCTCGATTTTTTCATGGGCGAACTCGGCGGCCGAGCGGCGACCCCGTTTGAGATCAAGGCACTTGCCGAACAATTGACCCCGTGACGGCTAATGCCTAGCCCCAGCGGATGACTTCTCTCGCTCGTCTTCCGGGTTACGGCGGCATGCTAGCCGCGGGTCAGCCGATCGGACGCTCGCGGGCGAGTTCGTAAAGCGCGATTGCAGCGGCGTTGGAGACGTTGAGCATCGGCTGCGCGGGCAAGGTCGGCAGCCGCGCCAGATAATCGCAATGCTCGCGCACCAGCCGGCGCATGCCGCCGCCTTCGCCGCCGAGCACGATCGCGATGCGCTGGCCGAGATCGAGTGCCGCCAAGGTCGCCGCCGCGGTCTCGTCGAGACCGCAGATCCAGAACCCGCCTTGCTTCAGCCGATCGAGGGCCCGGGCGAGGTTGACCACTTTGACCAGCGGCACGTGCTCGATCGCACCCGAGGCGGATTTGGCCAAAGCGCCCGTCACCGGCGCCCCACCATGCGCGGCGAGCACGACGGCGAGCGCGCCGAACGCGGCGGCCGAACGCAGCACCGCGCCGACGTTGTGCGGGTCGCTGACCTGGTCGAGCGCTACGATCACCGCCCGACCTGATGTCGCCGCTACCTGCTGCAGCAGCTCATCGAGGTCATGGCCGACCAGCGGCTCGACTTCGAGCGCAAGCCCCTGATGGACGGCGCCCTCGGGCAGCAACGCCGCGAGCGTGGCGCGATCGAGCACTCGCACCGGCGCGCCATCGCCGCGCCGGACCGCCCGCGCGCCGGCGGCCAGCGCCAGCGCTTCGCCTTCGTGTCTAGCGAGGGCAGCCAGACGGCGCCAGCTTCGTTCTGGATTGGCGAGCGCCGCGGCTACGGCGTGGCGGCCGTAGATCCAGCGTTCGACGGTCCCCGGCTTGCGCGGGCGACCGCGCGGCGGATTGGCGCGGCGCGGTCGCCCAAGTAACGGGCTGCTTGGGGGCGGATCGACGATCGCGCGATCGCGGCGGCGGAAGGCGCCCCGATCCTGGCGGGCGGGCCGAACCTGGTTCATGATCTCGCTCCGACGGCCGCGCGATCTATCGCCCGCAGCCTCTAACACGAGCACGGGCCGTGCCGACAGGGCGTCGATCTAATCTAGGAGCCGGATTGACAAGATCAGGGCGAAGCCCTATGAGCCGCGGTTTCCGCTGCGCCAGGCGGCACGCGATCCTGGAGGGGTGGCCGAGTGGTTAAAGGCGGCAGACTGTAAATCTGTTGACGTACGTCTACGTAGGTTCGAATCCTACCCCCTCCACCAACGCGCTGGGCCTGCGCCAGCAAGCGAGGTGGCCGAGGCGGATCGGGCGAAGAAGCGGACAGCGGCAGGGATCGAATTGGCAGGTGCGGTGGAGCGCGGGTGTAGCTCAATGGTAGAGCACCAGCCTTCCAAGCTGGCTACGTGGGTTCGATTCCCATCACCCGCTCCAGCCTGCGCGCAGGTGTCGTGGCCCCATTTTTGACGGAAAGCCGGAAACGATGTCGAAGGCGAAGTTTCAGCGGACCAAGCCGCACTGCAACATTGGGACGATTGGTCACATCGACCATGGCAAGACGACGTTGACGGCGGCGATCACCAAGGTGTTGGCGGAGACTGGCGGGGCGACGTTTGTGCCGTTTGACCAGATCGACAAGGCGCCGGAGGAGCGGGCGCGGGGGATCACGATCGCCACCGCGCATGTCGAATACGAGACCGCGAACCGGCACTATGCGCATGTCGACTGCCCGGGTCATGCCGATTACATCAAGAACATGATCACCGGGGCCGCGCAGATGGACGGGGCGATCCTGGTGGTGTCGTCGGCGGACGGGCCGATGCCGCAGACCCGCGAGCACATTTTGTTGGCGCGCCAGGTCGGGGTGCCGGCGCTGGTGGTGTACATGAACAAGGTCGACATGGTCGACGACCCGGAACTGTTGGATCTGGTCGAGCTGGAGATGCGCGAGCTGTTATCGTCCTACGGGTTTCCCGGGGATGATCTGCCGGTGGTGCGCGGCTCGGCGCTGTTTGCGCTGGAAGGCAAGAACCCGGAGCAGGGCCACGCCTCGATCCTCGAACTGATGCAGGCGGTGGATTCGTTCATTCCGCAGCCGGAGCGGGCCAAGGACCGGCCGTTTTTGATGCCGATCGAGGATGTGTTCACGATTTCCGGGCGCGGCACGGTGGTCACCGGCCGGGTCGAGCGCGGCATCGTCAAGGTCGGCGACGAGGTCGAGATCGTCGGGCTGCGGCCGACCGCCAAGACGGTAGTGACCGGGGTCGAGATGTTTCGCAAATTGCTCGACCAGGGCGAGGCCGGCGACAATATCGGCGCCTTGTTGCGCGGCACCAAGCGCGAGGAGGTCGAGCGCGGCCAGGTGCTGGCCGCCCCGGGCTCGATCACCCCGCACACCCGCTTTCAGTGCGAGGCCTACATCCTGACCAAGGAGGAAGGCGGCCGCCACACCCCGTTTTTTGGCAATTACCGGCCGCAATTCTACTTCCGCACCACCGATGTGACCGGCACTGTGCACCTGCCCGAGGGCACCGAGATGGTCATGCCCGGCGACAACATCTCGATGGAGATCGAATTGATCGCCCCGATCGCCATGGATGAAGGCCTGCGCTTCGCCATCCGCGAAGGCGGCCGAACCGTCGGCGCCGGCGTCGTCGCCAAAATCATCAAGTAACACCGGATCGGGTCGCATCGGATTAGGAGTGTAGCTCAACTGGTAGAGCACCGGTCTCCAAAACCGGGGGTTGGGGGTTCGAGCCCCTCCACTCCTGCCAGCCGGCGGCCGCGTCGCTGGAACGCGGCCGGGCGCGATCCCATATGGGTAGTGGCACCCCTGTCGTTCGAGTGCGGTTAGGTATGGCGAAGACGAGCCCAGTCAAGTTCATCGAGGAGGTCCGCCAGGAAGTCTCCCGCGTTACCTGGCCGACCCGCAAGGAGACGGTCGTCACCACGGCAATGGTATTCGTAATGGTGTTTATTGCAGCTGGGTTTTTCTTCGTCGTCGATCAGATCTTTTCGGCCGGGGTGCGGGTTGTCTTCGGCCTTGGACATTAAGCTCCAGGACGCTGGGCAATGACGAGCCGCTGGTATGTGATCCACGTCTATTCCGGCTTCGAGAAGAAAGTCGCGTCCTCGATCCGCGAGCAGGCCGAGCAGAAGGGGCTGTCGGACAGGTTCGACGAGATTCTGGTGCCGACCGAGGAGGTCGTCGAAGTCAAGCGCGGCGCCAAAGTTAGCTCCGAGCGCAAGTTTTTCCCGGGCTATGTGCTAATCAAGATGGATTTGAGCGACGAGACTTGGCATCTGGTCAAAAACACCGCCAAGGTTACGGGATTTCTCGGCGGTCGCGGGCGGCCGTCGCCGATCAGCGACAACGAGGCGGCGCGCATCATGTACCAGGTCCAGGAGGGGATCGAACGGCCGAAACCGTCGATTACCTTCGAGATTGGGGAGCAGGTCCGGGTCAGTGACGGTCCCTTCACCTCGTTCAACGGTCTCGTCGAGGAGGTCGACGAAGAACGGGCGCGGCTCAAGGTCGCGGTATCCATCTTTGGCCGTGCAACCCCGGTCGAGCTGGAATATTCGCAGGTCGAAAAGGTCTGAGCGGCGCGGCTGCCGGTTTCACGAGAGCAAAAACAAATGGCAAAGAAAGTCGTCGGCATCATCAAATTGCAAGTTCCCGCCGGCAAGGCAAACCCGTCGCCTCCGATTGGCCCGGCGCTCGGTCAACGCGGGCTAAACATCATGGAGTTCTGCAAGGCGTTCAACGCCGCCACCCAAAACCTCGAACCCGGCGTGCCAATCCCGGTCGTGATCACTGCTTTTGCCGACCGCTCTTTCACATTCGTGACCAAGAGCCCGCCCAACAGCTATTTCCTGAAGAAAGCGGCCGGGATCGAGAAGGGTTCGCAGACCACCGGCAAGGGCAGCACCGTGGGGCAGGTGACGATGGCGCAGATCCGCGAGATCGCGGAAAAGAAGATGCCGGACCTCAATGCTAACGATATCGAGGGCGCCTGCCGCATGTTGATCGGTTCGGCGCGTTCGATGGGCCTCGACGTGGTGGAGTGAAGAAAAATGGCGAAAATGGGCAAGCGGCTCAAAAAGGCGTATGACGGCATCGATCCGACCGCGGCGCATCGCCTCGGCGAGGCCGTGCAGCTGATCAAATCGCGCGCCTCGGCCAAATTCGACGAGACGGTCGAGATCGCGATGAACCTCAACCTCGATCCGCGCAAACAGGACCAGAACCTGCGCGGTACGGTGATGCTGCCGCACGGCACCGGCAAGACGGTACGGGTCGCAGTTTTTGCGCGCGGCGACCGCGCCAAGGAAGCCGAGGCCGCCGGGGCCGACGTCGTCGGGGCCGAAGATCTGGCCGAGAAGGTTCAGGCCGGGAACATCGATTTCGACCGGGCGATCGCCACCCCCGACTTGATGGCGCTGGTCGGTCGGCTCGGCAAGATCCTCGGCCCGCGCGGTCTGATGCCGAACCCGCGCCTCGGCACAGTCACGCAGAATGTCAGCGAGGCGGTCCGCGCGGCCAAAGGCGGGCAGGTCGAGTTCCGCGCCGAAAAGGCCGGGCTGGTGCATGCCGGAGTTGGCAAAGCGAGCTTTACCGACGACGCGCTTGCGGATAATGTCCGCGCCTTTGTCGGCGCGATCACCCGGAACAAGCCGAGCGGCGTCAGAGGCACCTACATCAAGAAGGTTAGTTTGAGCTCGACGATGGGACCGGGCGTCAAAGTCGAATTGTCGGATTTGGCCGAGGAGGCCAGGGCTTAGCCGGGGCGGTATCTGCCGCCGCCGCGGCGGCAACACAAGCGCTTTGAGTTCCCTTCCGAAGGGGGCCATAGATCGGGGTCGGAGAGGCGAGTGGACCGAGTACAAAAGCAAAAGCTGGTCGAGACCCTGCAGCAGGATCTAGCCGACGCGGTCTGCGTTGTGGTGACGCACCAATCCGGGCTTACCGTCGCGGAGGCGACCCAGTTGCGCCGTCAAATGCGTAGCGCCGGGGCGCGCTTCCGGGTGACCAAGAACCGGCTGGCGCGGCGCGCGCTGGGTGGAACCCCTTTTGCCTCGTTGTCGCCGCTGTTCACAGGCCCGACCGCGATTGCCTTCTCCCGCGATCCCGTTGCCGCGGCAAAGGTGGCGGTCGAGTATGCCAACCGCAACGACAAGCTGACGATCATCGGCGGCGGGCTCGCCGGCCAAGTCATCGATGCCGCTGGGGTCAAGGAGTTGGCCCTGTTGCCCGGGCTCGACGAATTGCGCGGCAAACTGATCGGCCTGCTGCTCGCGCCGGCGACACGGCTCGCCCGGGTGTTGCAAGCGCCCGCCGGGCAACTCGCCCGGGTTCTCGCCGCGCACGCCGAGAGTCAGGGCGAGACCGGATAGGGCCGCGGTTTATTTGTCATAGTCAGGGTTCATCTTTGAAATCGGGAGTGGAAGATGCCGGATTTGGCGAGGTTGGTCGACGATCTGTCGGCCTTGAGCGTGATCGAGGCGGCCCAGCTGTCGAAAATGCTCGAGGAGAAATGGGGTGTTTCCGCGGCGGCGCCGGTTGCCGTGGCGGCAGCGGCGGCCCCGGTGGCCGAGGCGGCGGTCGAGCAGACCGAGTTTGATGTGATTCTCGCCGCGATCGGCGAGAAAAAGATTAACGTGATCAAGGAGGTCCGTGCTATCACCAGTCTTGGGCTGAAAGAAGCCAAGGATCTGGTCGAGGCGGCGCCGAAGCCGGTCAAGGAGGGCGTCAACAAGGAGGAAGCGGCGAAAATAAAAAAGCAGCTTGAAGATGCGGGTGCGACTGTCGAAATAAAGTAGGCCTGCTACGGGCTTATTCCCACCGGGGGCCGGCGCGCGATCACTCGTGGCCGCCGCGCCCGACACCGAACCCTGGAAACCGGGGCGCGATTGGTCGCGCACGCCGGGTTTCGGCGTCTGACAGGAGAGAGCGTGAGTGCGGGCCGGCCAAACGGCCGCAGAAAGTAATAGGGTTGGTGGTCGGCTCGACCGATCGGCATGGCGACGTCGCTATGCCGCCGGCATGAGACCGATGACCGGCCGAGATACCGAGATCGGGTCAGGCAGCGGCGACCCACAGCAAGGAGCATGCATGGCTATATCCCTTATCGGCAAGAGGCGCATCCGCAAGAGCTTCGGACGCGTGCCCGAGGTGGCGCCGATGCCGAATTTGATCGAGGTCCAGAAGAGTTCGTATGACCACTTCCTACAGATGGATGAGGCGCCCGAAGAGCGCGCTAATTCCGGCTTGCAGGAAGTGCTCAAATCAGTCTTCCCGATACGAGATTTCTCAGAACGCGCCCAACTGGAATTCGTCCGTTACGAACTTGAAGCGCCGAAATACGATGTCGGCGAATGCCAGCAGCGTGGGATTACCTTTGCCGCTCCCCTTAAGGTTACCTTGCGCCTCGTGGTCTGGGACATAGACGAAGATACCGGCTCGCGCTCGATCCGCGACATCAAGGAGCAAGACGTCTATATGGGCGACATGCCGTTGATGACGAAGAACGGCACCTTCATCATCAACGGCACTGAACGGGTCATCGTTTCGCAGATGCACCGCAGCCCGGGCGTGTTCTTCGATCACGATAAGGGCAAGACCCATTCCTCTGGGAAATATTTGTTCGCTGCCCGGGTGATCCCCTACCGTGGCTCTTGGCTCGACTTCGAATTCGATGCCAAAGACCACGTTTACGTTCGCATCGACCGGCGCCGCAAATTGCCGGCGACGACATTGCTGATGGCGCTCGACGATGCCGCAACCGAGAAGCTGCGTGCGGAGCGCAAGAGCGAGAACAAGCCGCTACAGCCCGGCGAGGCGGTGGGGATGCCGAAGGAGGAAATCCTCTCGTGGTTCTACCGGGCGATCCTGTTCGGCCATGGCCCACAGGGCTGGATGGCGCCGTTCGACCCCGATCATTTCAAAGGCAAGCTGATCAACGATCTGCGCGATGCGCGCACCGGCGAGGTGGTGCTACCAGCGGGTGAGCGGGTAACGCCGCGGGTCGCCCGCAGGCTGCGCGAGGCGGGCCTGACTGACATACTTGTGCGCGACGAGGAACTGATCGCCCGCTATTTCGCTTCGGATCTGATCAACGAGGAAACCGGCGAGGTTTATTTCGAAGCCGGTGACGAGATCACCACCGTCGCACTTGCCCAGCTGGTCGAAGCGGGAATCGGTGAATTGCCGGTGCTGGACATCGATCACGTGACGGTTGGCCCTTACATTCGAAACACCTTGGCGATCGACAAGAATGCGACCCGCGAAGACGCGTTGATCGACATCTATCGAGTCATGCGCCCGGGCGAGCCGCCGACCCTGGAGACTGCGGAAACGCTGTTCAACAGCCTGTTTTTTGATTCCGAACGCTATGATCTGTCTGCGGTCGGTCGGGTCAAGATGAACTCGCGACTTGGGCTCGACACCGACGACACCGTGCGCACCCTGCGCAAGGCCGATATTCTGGCGATCCTCAAAGTACTGGTCGAGCTCAAGGACGGCCGCGGCGAGATCGACGATATCGATCATCTCGGCAACCGCCGGGTGCGCTCGGTCGGCGAACTGATGGAGAACCAGTACCGCGTCGGCCTGCTGCGCATGGAGCGAGCCATCCGCGAACGCATGAGCTCGGTCGAGATCGACACCGTCATGCCGCACGATCTGATCAACGCGAAACCAGCGGCCGCGGCGGTGCGCGAGTTTTTCGGTTCCTCGCAGCTATCGCAATTCATGGATCAGACCAACCCGCTTAGCGAGATCACCCACAAGCGGCGACTGTCGGCTTTGGGTCCTGGAGGTCTGACCCGGGAGCGCGCCGGCTTTGAGGTGCGCGACGTGCATCCGACCCATTACGGGCGGATCTGCCCGATCGAAACGCCAGAGGGTCCCAATATCGGTTTGATCAACAGCTTGGCCACCTATGCCAGGGTCAATCAGTACGGCTTTATCGAGAGCCCCTATCGTCGGGTCGTCGACGGCCGGGTCACCGACGACGTCGTCTACCTGTCGGCGATGGACGAGGGCCGCTACGCGATCGCCCAGGCCAATGTCGAGACCGATGGCGAGGGCCGAGTCACAGCCGACCTGACGAATTGCCGCAAAGGCGGCGACTTCGTCATGCAGCGGCCGCAAGACATCGACCTGATCGACGTGTCGCCGAAGCAGCTGGTTTCGGTGGCGGCGGCGTTGATCCCGTTTCTCGAAAACGACGACGCCAACCGCGCGCTGATGGGCTCGAACATGCAGCGCCAGGCAGTGCCGCTGATCCGCGCCGAGGCGCCGCTCGTCGGCACCGGTATGGAGGAGACGGTAGCCCGCGATTCCGGGGTTACGATCATCGCTCGCCGCTCGGGCGTGGTCGACCAGGTGGACGCAACCCGCGTCGTGATTCGGGCCACCGCCGAGACTTCCTCGGCTGCCTCGGGCGTCGATATCTACAATTTGTTGAAGTTCCAACGCTCGAACCAGAACACCTGCATCACGCAGCGGCCGCTGGTCAATGTCGGCGATCAAGTCGCCGCCGGGGACATCATCGCCGACGGCCCATCGACCCAGCTCGGCGAGCTGGCGCTGGGGCGCAACGTGTTGTGCGCGTTCATGCCGTGGAACGGCTACAATTTCGAGGATTCGATCCTGATTTCCGAGCGCATCGTCTCCGACGACGTTTTCACCTCGATACATATCGAGGAGTTCGAGGTGATGGCGCGCGACACCAAGCTCGGTCAGGAGGAAATCACCCGAGACATCCCGAATGTCGGGGAAGAAGCGCTGAAGAACCTTGACGAAGCCGGCATCATCTATATCGGCGCCGAGGTCAAGCCGGGCGATATCCTGGTCGGCAAGGTCACTCCCAAGGGTGAGTCGCCGATGACGCCCGAGGAAAAGCTGTTGCGCGCGATCTTTGGCGAAAAGGCCTCCGATGTGCGCGACACGTCGCTGCGCTTGCCACCCGGCGTCTCCGGCACGATCGTCGAAGTGCGGGTGTTCTCGCGGCGCGGCGTCGACAAGGACGAGCGCGCGCTGGCGATCGAGCGCGCCGAAATCGAACGGCTAGCCAAGGATCGCGACGACGAGCGCGCAATCCTTGAGCGCAGCTTTGCCGCCCGGCTCAAGGAGTTGATGCTGGGGCAGATCGCGGTCGGCGGTCCGAGGGCGATGAAGTCGGGGACCGAACTCACCGAAGCGGTGCTGGCCGAGTATGCGCCGGCGCTGTGGAAGCAGATTTCGATTCGCGACGACGCCCGGATGGCCGACATCGAAGCGCTGAAAAAGCAGATGGAGGACGCCGTCGCCGAACTCACCTCTCGCTTTGAGAACAAGGTCGAGAAATTGCAGCGCGGCGACGAGCTGCCGCCCGGCGTGATGAAGATGGTTAAGGCCTTCGTTGCCGTAAAGCGCAAGCTTCAGCCCGGGGACAAGATGGCCGGCCGTCACGGCAACAAGGGCGTGATCTCGCGCATCATGCCGTGCGAGGACATGCCTTATCTTGAGGACGGCACCCCGGTCGATATCGTCCTTAATCCGCTCGGCGTCCCGAGCCGAATGAATGTCGGCCAAATCCTCGAAACCCATCTCGGCTGGGCCGCGGCCGGTCTCGGCAAGCGTATCGGCGACGTCTTGGCCGCGGTCAGGCGCGGTGCTGGCGACGGCACGCTGCGCGGCGTTCTTGGCGAAATGTATCAGGGACCGGATGGTGCCGAGATCGCCCGCCTTGCGCCGGACGAGCTGATCGAGCTCGCCGGAAGCCTCACGCACGGCGTACCGATGGCGAGCCCGGTTTTCGATGGCGCCAGCGAAGCCGACATCGTGGCGATGCTGGAAAAGGCGGGGCTGTCGTCCTCGGGCCAGGTTACCCTCGTCGATGGCCGCACCGGCGAAGCGTTCGATCGGAAGGTTACGGTGGGCTATATCTATATGATGAAGCTGCACCACCTCGTCGACGACAAGATCCATGCGCGCTCGATCGGCCCCTATAGCCTCGTCACTCAGCAACCGCTCGGTGGCAAAGCCCAGTTCGGCGGCCAGCGGTTTGGCGAGATGGAGGTTTGGGCGCTCGAGGCCTACGGCGCGGCATACACATTGCAGGAGATGCTGACGGTCAAGTCCGATGACGTGTCGGGCCGCACCAAGGTCTATGAGGCGATTGTCCGCGGCGACGACAATTTCGAGGCCGGCATCCCCGAATCCTTCAATGTGCTGGTCAAGGAGCTGCGATCGCTCGGCCTCAACGTCGAGCTGGAGGAGCGCGACTTTTGAGCAGGAGCCGATTTAAGTAAGACAGCCCGCTACCCGCCGGCCGCCGCAATCACAGAGTTTCCAAAAGGGGTCGTTCATGAACGAGTTGATGAACATCTTCGGACAGGTCACCGGGACGCAGAGCTTCGACCAGATCCGCATCTCGATCGCCAGCCCGGAGCGCATCCACTCCTGGTCATACGGCGAGATCAAAAAGCCGGAGACAATCAACTACCGGACCTTCAAGCCCGAGCGCGACGGTTTGTTTTGCGCCCGGATTTTTGGCCCGATCAAGGACTACGAATGCCTGTGCGGTAAGTACAAGCGGATGAAGTATCGCGGCATCATCTGCGAGAAGTGTGGCGTCGAAGTCACCTTGTCGAAGGTTCGCCGCGACCGCATGGGCCATATCGAACTCGCCTCTCCGGTCGCGCATATCTGGTTCCTCAAGTCGCTGCCGAGCCGCATCGGCTTGCTGCTCGACATGACGTTGAAGGATCTCGAGCGGATTCTCTATTTCGAAAATTACGTCGTGATCGAGCCGGGACTGACCCCGCTGAAGCAACACCAGCTGCTGAGCGAGGAGGAGTATCTGCAGGCGCAAGACGATTACGGCGACGACCAGTTTACCGCGTCGATCGGCGCCGAAGCGCTGCGCACGGTCCTCTCGGCCATCGATCTCGGCGAGGAGCGGGAAAAGCTGCGGGTCGAGTTGCGCGAGACCAACTCGGAGGCGCGCCGCAAGAAGCTCGTCAAACGGCTGAAGCTGGTCGAGGCGTTCATTGAATCAAACAGCCGGCCGGAATGGATGATCCTGGAAGTCGTTCCGGTAATCCCGCCGGAGCTGCGCCCGCTCGTGCCGCTCGACGGCGGCCGCTTTGCGACCTCGGATCTGAATGACCTCTATCGCCGGGTCATCAACCGCAACAACCGGCTGAAGCGGCTCATCGAGCTGCGCGCGCCCGACATCATCGTGCGCAACGAGAAGCGCATGCTGCAGGAGGCCGTCGACGCGTTGTTCGACAATGGCCGGCGCGGGCGCATTATTACCGGCGCGAACAAGCGGCCGCTGAAGTCGCTCTCCGACATGCTAAAGGGCAAGCAAGGCCGATTCCGCCAAAACCTCTTGGGCAAGCGCGTCGACTACTCGGGCCGTTCGGTCATCGTCGTCGGCCCGGAGCTCAAATTACACCAGTGCGGCTTGCCCAAGAAGATGGCGCTCGAGCTGTACAAGCCGTTCATCTACTCCAAGCTCGAACTCTACGGTCTTGCTAGCACGATCAAGGCCGCCAAGCGCATGGTCGAGAAGGAGCGGCCAGAGGTGTGGGACATCCTCGAAGAGGTGATCCGCGAGCACCCGGTGCTGCTGAACCGCGCTCCGACTTTGCACCGACTCGGGATTCAAGCCTTCGAGCCGGTGCTGATCGAGGGCAAGGCGATCCAGCTGCACCCGCTCGTCTGCACCGCCTTCAACGCCGATTTCGACGGCGATCAGATGGCGGTTCACGTGCCGCTATCATTGGAGGCTCAGCTCGAGGCGCGGGTCTTGATGATGTCGACCAACAACATCCTGTCGCCCGCCAACGGCAAGCCGATCATCGTGCCGTCACAGGACATCGTGCTCGGGCTCTATCACATCACGATGGAGCGTGACGGCGAGCCGGGCGAGGGCATGGTGTTCGGTAGTATCGGCGAGATCGAGCAAGCTCTCGAATCGAAGGCGGTATCGCTGCACGCCCACATCAGGGCGCGCTACCACACGGTCGATGCCGACAATAACCCGGTGGTGCGCCGCGTCGAATCGACCCCGGGCCGCATGCTGCTGTCCGAGATTCTGCCGCGCAACCCGGCGGTCGGCTTCGAGCTGGTCAATACGCTGTTGACCAAGAAGGAGATCAGCAACGTCATCGATCAGGTCTATCGCCACTGTGGGCAGAAGGAGACCGTAATCTTCTGCGACCGGCTGATGACGTTAGGCTTCCAGCAGGCCTGCAAGGCCGGCATCTCGTTCGGCAAGGACGATCTGATCGTCCCGGAGGCGAAGCGGCATCTCGTCGCCGAGGCGCAGGACCAAGTCAAGCAGTACGAGCAGCAATACCAGGACGGTCTGATCACCCAGGGCGAGAAGTACAACAAAGTGGTCGATGTCTGGTCGCGCTGCACCGACAAGGTCGCCGAGGAGATGCTGAAGATGATCCGCTCGGCGCCCCCGGGCGAGCCGATCAACTCGGTGTGGATGATGTCAGATTCCGGGGCGCGCGGTTCGGCAGCGCAGATCAAACAGCTGGCCGGCATGCGCGGGCTGATGGCCAAGCCGTCGGGCGAGATCATCGAGACGCCGATCATCTCGAACTTCAAGGAAGGGCTGACCGTGCTCGAATACTTCAATTCGACGCACGGCGCGCGAAAGGGTCTGGCCGACACCGCGCTGAAGACAGCGAATTCGGGGTATCTGACTCGCCGCCTGGTCGATGTCGCGCAGGATGCGATCATCACCGAGGAGGATTGCGGCACTACCCGCGGGCTGATGACCCGTGCCGTCGTCGATGGCGGGGAGGTCATTGCTCCGCTCGCCGATCGCATCCTCGGGCGCACCGCGGCGGTCGACATCCTCAACCCGCTGACCGGGGAGGTCGTCCTGCCGGCGGCGGCGCTGATCGACGAGGACGCGGTCGACGAGATCGAGCGGGCGGGGATCGACGTGGTGCCTATCCGCTCGGTGCTGACCTGCGAATCGCATATCGGCGTGTGCGGCAAATGCTATGGCCGCGATCTCGCGCGCGGCACCGTCGTCAACATCGGCGAGGCGGTCGGCGTCATCGCCGCGCAGTCGATCGGCGAGCCTGGAACACAGTTGACGATGCGCACCTTCCATATCGGCGGTGCGGCGCAGCGCGGCGCCGAGCAATCCTCGGTCGAGGCCGCCTTCGATGCCACGATCGAGGTCAAGAACCGCAATGTGGTGATGAACTCGGCCGGCGTGCCGGTGGTCATGGGCCGAAATCTCGAGATCGTCCTGCTCGACGAGGCCGGACGGGAAAAGGCGCGCCACCGGGTGCCCTATGGCGCGCGGCTGCTCGCCGACGACGGCGCCCGGGTGCAGCGCGGCGAGCGTCTGGCCGAGTGGGATCCCTACACGATCCCGATCGTCACCGAGAAGGACGGGATCGCCCATTACGTAGACCTGATCGAAGGCCTATCGATGCGCGAGGTGCTCGACGAGGCGACCGGCATCTCGTCGAGGGTGGTGATCGACTGGAAGCAGCAACCGCGCGGCAGCGAGCTGCGGCCGCGGATCACCTTGCGCGACGAAGCAGGGGAGGTGCTGCTGCTCGGCAACGGGCTCGAGGCGCGCTATTTCATGTCGGTCGACGCGATCCTGTCGGTCGAGAACGGAGCACACGTCAAGGCCGGCGACGTGCTCGCCCGCATCCCGCGCGAATCCTCCAAGACCCGCGACATTACCGGCGGTCTGCCGCGCGTCGCCGAATTGTTCGAGGCGCGCAAGCCCAAGGATTTCGCGATCATCAGCGAGAGCGACGGACGCGTCGAATTCGGCAAGGACTACAAGACCAAGCGGCGGATCATCGTGGTCCCGAGCGAGGAGAACCAGGAGCCGGTCGAGTACCTGATCCCCAAGGGCAAGCACATCAGCGTTCAGGAGGGCGATTACGTCCAAAAGGGCGATCTGTTGATGGATGGCAACCGGGTTCCGCACGACATTTTGCGCATCCTCGGGGTCGAGGCGCTGGCGAGCTACCTGATCAACGAGATCCAGGAAGTCTATCGGCTGCAAGGCGTGCGCATCAACGATAAGCACATCGAAGTGATCGTGCGTCAGATGTTGCAGAAGGTGGAGATCGAGGATCCCGGGGAGACCACCTTGCTCGCCGGCGAGCAGGTCGACCGCACCGAGTTCGATTATGAGAACGTCAAGGTCGAGCGGGAGGGGCTGCGTCCGGCGGTCGCACATCCGGTGCTGCAGGGCATCACCAAGGCCAGCCTGCAGACGAACTCATTCATCTCGGCTGCGTCGTTCCAGGAGACGACCCGGGTGCTGACCGAAGCCGCCGTGTCCGGGCGGATCGACACCTTGACCGGGCTCAAGGAGAACGTGATCGTCGGCCGGCTAATTCCAGCCGGCACCGGCAGCGTCATCGCCCGGTTGCGCGAGGTGGCGGCCGAGCGCGACCGCGAGCTCGCCGCGATCGCCGCCAATGCGGCCAACGAAGAGCCCGCTCAGCTCGTCGAGGCCGACAAACAGACTGCCTAGTGTCGAGGGAAGGCAGGCGAGCCTGCCTTCCCTCTTCGCCCGCTTTTGAGCCAAGGGGCTTGACCCGCGGTGCGCCGGCCAATTATATGACCGTTCTTTCGGGGCTGGCCGTAGGAAGCCACCTAGACGCAGCCTGATCACTACGGCATGGCTCTGCGCCCTTGCGAGCGGGTGCGATATTATTCCTGGTGGAGGTGCTTTATCGCACCGACGCGACAACGGCGTCGGGCGGTTTTCGTGCTTGAGGGTGTGAGAATGCCGACGATAAACCAGCTGATCCGAAATCCGCGACGGCCCCAGGTCGCGCGCGACAAGGTGCCGGCGATGGAGGCCTGCCCGCAAAAGCGCGGGGTATGCACGCGCGTCTACACGACGACCCCCAAAAAGCCCAACTCGGCGCTGCGCAAAGTGGCGCGCGTGCGTCTGACCAACGGCTTCGAAGTGACGAGCTACATCCCCGGCGAAGGACACAATCTGCAGGAACATTCTGTGGTCTTGATCCGCGGCGGTCGGGTCAAGGATCTGCCTGGGGTGCGCTATCACATCATTCGCGGTACGCTCGACACTCAGGGCGTCAAGGATCGCCGCCAACGTCGCTCGAAATACGGCGCAAAGCGCCCGAGATAGGAGAAGGCCATGTCGCGCCGTCGCGCCGCGGTCAAACGCGAGGTTCTGCCGGACGCCAAATTCGGCGACCCCGTGCTGACCAAGTTCATGAACTGCCTGATGTACGAGGGCAAGAAATCGGTCGCCGAACGGATCGTATACGGCGCCCTCGACCGCATCTCCAAGCGCAGCGGGCAGGACGCCTTGCGCGTTTTCCACGACGCGCTCGGCAATGTGCGGCCCGCCGTCGAGGTGCGCTCGCGACGGGTCGGCGGCGCCACCTATCAGGTGCCGGTCGAGGTTCGCCCGGACCGCAGCCAGGCGCTGGCGATCCGCTGGCTGATCTCGAGCTCGCGCGGGCGCGGCGAAAACACGATGGAGGAGCGGTTATCGGGGGAACTGCTCGACGCCGCCAATAATCGCGGTGTCGCGGTCAAAAGACGGGAGGACACGCATCGGATGGCCGATGCAAACAAGGCCTTCTCGCACTATCGTTGGTAGCGAGGAAGCGGGGCAGCCGGGCCGCAGAGGACGGTCATTACAACATTGGTCGGCCGCGCGTTACCGCCGCACCTCGGAGCTTCTTTGATGACACGACAGACACCACTCGAGCGATACCGCAACATCGGCATCATGGCGCATATCGATGCCGGCAAGACCACAACGACCGAGCGGATTCTCTATTACACCGGGCGGTCCTACAAAATCGGCGAAGTGCACGAGGGCACCGCCACGATGGATTGGATGGCGCAGGAGCAGGAACGCGGCATTACGATCACCTCGGCCGCGACAACCTGCTTTTGGGACGATTATCGCATCAACATCATCGACACACCCGGCCATGTCGATTTCACGATCGAGGTCGAGCGCAGTCTGCGTGTGCTCGACGGCGCTGTTGCCGTCTTTGATTCAGTCGCGGGGGTCGAGCCGCAATCCGAGACCGTGTGGCGCCAAGCCGACAAATACGGCGTGCCGCGGATATGTTTCATCAACAAGATGGATCGGACAGGCGCCGATTTCCCACGCTGCGTCGCGATGATCGCCGACCGGCTCGGGGCGCGCCCGCTGGTCGTGCAATTGCCGTTGGGCGTTGAGAGCGATTTTGTCGGAGTTGTCGATCTCGTCGGCATGCGGGCGATCAAGTGGCGCGAAGAGACCCTGGGCGCCCAGTTCGACATCGTCGAGATTCCGCCAGAGATGATGGCTGAGACGAAGGTCTTCCGCAGCAAATTAGTTGAAGCCGCGGTCGAGCAGGACGATGCGGCACTCGAAGCCTATCTCGCCGGCGAAGAACCCGACGAGGGGACTTTGCGACGCTGCATCCGCAGCGGCACGATCAGCGCCGGGTTCGTCCCGGTGCTGTGCGGCTCGGCGTTCAAGAACAAGGGGGTGCAGCCGTTGCTCGACGCAGTTGTCGCCTATCTGCCGGCTCCGACCGACGTCGCCGCGATCAAGGGCGTCAGGATGGGCACCAATCACCAGGTTATGCGCAGCTCCTCCGACGACGAGCCGTTCGCGGGGCTTGCCTTCAAGATCATGAGCGACCCCTTTGTCGGCTCGCTGACCTTCGTGCGCATCTATTCCGGCGTGGTGACCAGCGGCAGCCAGATGCTGAATACGGTCAAAAACAGCCGCGAGCGGGTCGGCCGCATGCTGCAGATGCACGCGAACCACCGCGAGGACATCAAGGAGGCGCGGGCCGGCGACATCGTCGCGTTTGCCGGGCTCAAGAGTACGACAACCGGCGACACGCTCTCCGATCCGGCCGCCCCGGTGGTGCTCGAACGTATGGAGTTCCCGGAGCCGGTCATCGAGATCGCGGTCGAACCGAAGACCAAGGGTGACCAGGAGAAGATGGGCCAGGCATTGGCCCGACTTGCGACCGAGGATCCATCATTCCGGGTCGCCGTCGATCACGAGAGCGGCCAGACCGTGATCAAGGGGATGGGTGAACTACACCTTGAGATCATCGTCGACCGGATGAAGCGCGAATTCAAGGTCGACGCCAATGTCGGCGCGCCGCAGGTCGCCTATCGCGAGACCATCACGCGCCCCTCCGAGGTGGACTACACGCACAAGAAGCAGACCGGCGGCGCCGGCCAGTTCGCCCGGGTCAAGCTGCGTTTCGAGCCGCTGACGCCCGGCGAGGGCTTTGTCTTCGAGAACGAGGTCATCGGCGGCGCCGTGCCGAAAGAATATGTGCCGGGTGTCGAAAAGGGGCTGAAGGCGTCGACCGAAACCGGCGTGCTCGCCGGCTTTCCGGTCATCGATCTGAAAGTGACCTTGTTCGACGGCGCCTATCACGATGTCGATTCGAGCGTTCTGGCGTTCGAGATCGCAGCCCGCGCCGCCTTCAAGGAAGGCGTCATGAAGGCCGCGCCAAAGCTGCTCGAGCCGATCATGCGGGTCGAGGTAGTGACGCCTGACGAGTATCTCGGCGATGTGATCGGCGACCTGAACAGCAGGCGCGGCCAAATTACCGGCATGGACACCCGTGGCAACGCACGTGTCATCGATGCGATGGTGCCGCTCGCCAACATGTTCGGCTATGTCAACACGTTGCGCTCGATGAGCCAGGGCCGCGCCCAATACACGATGCATTTCGATCACTATGAACACGTGCCGCAGGCGGTGGCGGACGAAGTCCGCGCCAAGATGGCCTGAGCTCGGCGCCGAGCGGGTTTGAGCGGAGAACAAGACGATGTCGAAGGCGAAGTTTCAGCGGACCAAGCCGCACTGCAACATTGGGACGATTGGTCACATCGACCATGGCAAGACGACGTTGACGGCGGCGATCACCAAGGTGTTGGCGGAGACTGGCGGGGCGACGTTTGTGCCGTTTGACCAGATCGACAAGGCGCCGGAGGAGCGGGCGCGGGGGATCACGATCGCCACCGCGCATGTCGAATACGAGACCGCGAACCGGCACTACGCGCATGTCGACTGCCCGGGTCATGCCGATTACATCAAGAACATGATCACCGGGGCGGCGCAGATGGACGGGGCGATCCTGGTGGTGTCGTCGGCGGACGGGCCGATGCCGCAGACCCGCGAGCACATTTTGTTGGCGCGCCAGGTCGGGGTGCCGGCGCTGGTGGTGTACATGAACAAGGTCGACATGGTCGACGACCCGGAACTGTTGGATCTGGTCGAGCTGGAGATGCGCGAGCTGTTATCGTCCTACGGGTTTCCCGGGGACGATCTGCCGGTGGTGCGCGGCTCGGCGCTGTTTGCGCTGGAAGGCAAGAACCCGGAGCAGGGCCACGCCTCGATCCTCGAACTGATGGCAGGCGGTGGATTCGTTACATTCCGCAGCCGGAGCGGGCCAAGGACCGGCCGTTTTTGATGCCGATCGAGGATGTGTTCACGATCTCCGGGCGCGGCACGGTGGTGACCGGCCGGGTCGAGCGCGGCATCGTCAAGGTCGGCGACGAGGTCGAGATCGTCGGGCTGCGGCCGACCGCCAAGACGGTGGTGACCGGGGTCGAGATGTTTCGCAAATTGCTCGACCAGGGCGAGGCCGGCGACAATATCGGCGCCTTGTTGCGCGGCACCAAGCGCGAGGAGGTCGAGCGCGGCCAGGTGCTGGCCGCCCCGGGCTCGATCACGCCGCACACCCGCTTTCAGTGCGAGGCCTACATCCTGACCAAGGAGGAAGGCGGCCGGCACACGCCGTTTTTTGGCAATTACCGGCCGCAATTCTACTTCCGCACCACCGATGTGACCGGCACCGTGCACCTGCCCGAGGGCACCGAGATGGTGATGCCGGGCGACAACATCTCGATGGAGATCGAATTGATCGCCCCGATCGCGATGGATGAAGGCCTGCGCTTTGCCATCCGCGAAGGCGGCCGCACCGTCGGCGCCGGCGTCGTCGCCAAAATCATCAAGTAACCAAGCCAAACCAGCAAGGTTCTATTGGGGGACGAAAACGCCAGATGGACAATCAGAACATCCGCATACGATTGCGGGCCTACGATCACCGCGTGCTCGACCAGTCGACGAGCGAGATCGTCAACACCGCCAAGCGGACCGGCGCGCGGATGCGCGGTCCGATCCCGCTGCCGACCAAGATCGAGAAGTTCACCGTGCTGCGCTCGCCGCATATCGACAAGAAGTCGCGCGAGCAATTCGAGATCCGCACCCACAAGCGCGTGCTCGACATCGTCGACCCGACGCCGCAGACCGTCGACGCGCTGATGAAGCTCGACCTCGCCGCCGGCGTCGACGTCGAGATCAAGCTCTAAGGATCAGTGCGATGCGCACCGGCCTCCTCGCGCACAAGCTCGGCATGACCCGGATCTTCACCGAGGACGGCAATCACGTCCCGGTGACCGTGCTGCGGTCGACAATTGCCAGGTCGTCGCGGTGCGCACCGCGGAAAAAGACGGCTATTGCGCGCTGCAGCTCGGCGTCGGCACGGCCAAGGTCAAGAACGTCTCGAAGCCGCAGCGCGGCCATTTCGCCAAGGCGAAGGTCGAGCCAAAGGCGCGGCTCGCCGAATTTCGCGTCTCCGAGGATGCGCTGGTCGAGGTCGGCGCCGAGATCACCGCCGCGCATTTCGTCCCCGGACAGCGGGTCGACGTCGTCGGCACCAGCATCGGCAAGGGTTTTGCCGGCGCGATGAAGCGGCACAATTTCAGCGGCCTGCGCGCCAGTCACGGCGTGTCGGTGTCGCATCGCAGCCACGGCTCGACCGGCCAGCGCCAATCGCCGGGCAAGACCTTCAAGAACAAGAAGATGGCCGGGCATCTCGGGGCCGAGCGGGTGACGACGCAGAGCCTCGAAGTGATCTCGGCCGATGTCGAGCGCGGTGTGCTGATGATCAAGGGCGCGGTGCCGGGCAGCAAGGGCGGCTTTGTCCTGGTCAAGGACGCGGTCAAGCGCAAGATGCCCGAGGGGCTGCCGTTCCCGGCCGCGCTGCGCGGCGCGCCATGAAACGCGTCGAAGCGCCGGCGGGAGAGCCCGAGCATGAGCAAGCTCGTCGTGCGCAATCTCGACAATCAGGAGGTCGGCGACATCGAACTCGACGACGCCGTGTTCGGGCTGCCGGTCCGCCGCGACATCCTGGCCCGCGTCGTCAATTGGCAGCTCGCCAAGCGCCGCGCCGGCACGCACAAGACCAAGGGCATCAGCGACATCCAGGGCACGACCAAAAAGCCCTACAAGCAGAAGGGCACCGGCCGCGCCCGCCAGGGCAGCCTGCGCTCGCCGCAGTTTCGCGGCGGCGCCCGGATCTTTGGCCCGGTCGTGCGCAGCCACGCCTTCGGCCTGCAAAAGAAGGTGCGCCGGCTCGGCCTCAAGACCGCGCTGTCGGCCAAGCACGGCGAGGGCAAGCTCGTCGTCATCGACGCCGCCCGGTCCGAAGAGGCCAAGACCAAGGCGCTGCGGGCCCGGCTCGACGGCGCTCGGCTGGGATTCGGTGCTGATCATCGACGGCTCGGCGGTCGACGAGAATTTCGCCCGCGCCGCGCGCAACCTGCCGCGGGTCGACGTGCTGCCGCAGCAGGGCGCCAATGTCTACGACATCCTGCGGCGCGACACGCTGGTCCTGACCCGCGACGCGGTGCAGCATTTGGAGGCGCGCCTCAAATGAGCCGGTTTCGCGTCATTCCCCGCGCCGAGACAAGCTGACGCGCGAGCAGATGTACGACATCATTCGCACCCCGGTGATCACCGAAAAGGCGACGAATGTCTCGGAGCACAATCAGGTGATCTTTCGCGTGCCGCTGACGGCGACCAAGCGCGAGGTCAAGGCCGCGGTCGAGGGGCTGTTCAATGTCAAGGTGACCGCGGTCAACACGATCCGCGTCATGGGCAAGATCAAGCGGTTCCGCGGCCGTCTCGGGCGCCGCTCCGACTACAAGAAGGCGATCGTCACCCTCGGCGAAGGCCAGAGGATCGACGTGACCACGGGGATCTGAGACGGAGCCGGGGCGATGGCGCTCAAGACCTTCAACCCGACCACCCCGTCGCGCCGCGAGCTGGTCATCGTCGATCGCAGCGAGCTGTGGAAGGGGAAGCCGGTCAAAGCCTTGACCGAGGGTTTGCGCGGCAAGGGCGGGCGCAACAACACCGGCCGCATCACCGTGCGCTGGCGCGGCGGCGGAGCACAAGAGGCGCTACCGCATCGTCGATTTCAAGCGCGGCAAAATGGATATGCCGGCGACCGTCGAGCGGCTCGAATACGATCCGAACCGCACCGCCTTCATCGCGCTGATCCGCTACCAGGACGGCGAACTCGCCTACATCCTGGCGCCGCAGCGGCTGAAAGCCGGAGACACGGTCGTCTCGGGCGAGAAGGTCGACGTCAAGCCCGGCAATGCGATGCCGATGCGCAGCATGCCGGTCGGCACGATCATCCACAATGTCGAGATGAAAGCCGGCAAGGGCGGTCAGATCGCGCGCTCGGCCGGAACCTATGTTCAGCTCGTCGGCCGCGACCAGGGCTACGCGCTGCTGCGCCTGTCGTCGGGCGAATTGCGCATGGTGCGCGCCGAATGCCGGGCGACGATCGGCGCGGTGTCGAACCCCGATCAGCAGAACATCGTCATCGCCAAGGCCGGGCGCAACCGCTGGCTCGGCCGTCGGCCCTCGGTTCGCGGCGTGGCGATGAACCCGATCGATCATCCGCATGGCGGCGGCGAAGGCCGCACCTCGGGCGGCCGGCATCCGGTGACCCCCTGGGGCAAGCCGACCAAGGGCAAGAAGACGCGGCACAACAAGGCGACCGATCGGCTGATCGTCCGCCGCCGCCATCAACGCTAGCCCCCAGTCGAGCACGGAGACACAGCTTGACCCGATCGGTTTGGAAGGGCCCGTTCGTCGACGGCTATCTGTTGAAGAAGGCGGAAGACGCGCGCGGTCCGGGCGCAACCAGGTGATCCGGACGTGGTCGCGCCGCTCGACGATCTTCCCGCAATTCGTCGGGCTGACCTTCGGCGTCTACAACGGGCACAAATTCATCCCGGTGCTGGTGACCGAGAACATGATCGGCCACAAGCTCGGCGAGTTCGCGCCGACGCGCACCTTCTACGGCCACGCCGGCGACAAGAAGGCGAGGAGAGCCTGAGATGAGCAAGCCGGCAGCCGAGCGCCGGCTCGACGACAGCGAGGCCTTGGCCAGCCTGCGCGGGCTGCGGATCAGCGCGCGCAAGCTCAACCTCGTCGCGCAGGCGATCCGCGGCAAGACCGCCGCCTCGGCACTGGCCGAACTGACCTTTTCGCGGCGCCGCATCGCCGGCGACGTCAAGAAGGTGCTGCAGGCGGCGATCGCCAACGCCGAGAACAATCATCAGCTCGATGTCGACCGGCTCTACGTCAAGGAGGCGACGGTCGGCCGGGCCTTTGTTTTGAAGCGCTTTCACACCCGCGGCCGCGGCCGCTCGGCGCGGGTCGAAAAGCATTTCGCGCATCTGACCGTGATCGTGCGCGAGCGCCCCGAGGAAACGGCCTGAGAGGAGACGACCTGATGGGTCAGAAAGTCAACCCGATCGGGCTGCGGCTCGGCATCAACCGCACCTGGGATTCGCGCTGGTTCGCGCGCAAGGACTATGCCGAGCTGCTGCTCGACGATCTCGGGCTGCGCCGCTTTCTCAATCGGCGGCTGGCGCAGGCGGGCGTCTCGCGCATCGTCATCGAGCGCGCCGCCAAAAAGAGCCGGATCACGCTGCACTCGGCTCGGCCCGGGCGTGATCATCGGCAAAAAGGGCGCCGATATCGAGAAACTGCGCACCGACATCGCCAAGATCACAGCAAGCGAGGTCAGCCTCAACATCGTCGAAATCCGCAAGCCCGAGATCGACGCGAAGCTGATCGCCGACGGCATCGCGCAACAGCTCGAGCGGCGCGTCGCCTTCCGCCGGGCGATGAAGCGTGCCGTGCAATCGGCGATGCGATTGGGCGCGCAAGGCATCCGGATCAACTGCTCGGGCCGGCTCGGCGGCGCCGAGATCGCCCGCATGGAATGGTATCGCGAAGGCCGGGTGCCGCTGCATACGTTGCGCGCCGATGTCGATTTCGGCTACGGCACCGCCAAAACGACCTACGGCATCTGCGGCGTCAAGGTATGGGTGTTCAAGGGCGAGATCCTGGCGCACGACCCGATGGCGCAGGAGAAGCGAGCGCTCGAAGGGCAAGGCCCGCCGGCAAGTCACGAGCGCGGCCGGCGCGAAGCATTGGGGTGACGATCCATGCTCAGTCCGAAGCGGAGCAAATACCGCAAAGCGCATAAGGGCCGCGTCCACGGTCTCGCCAAGGGCGGGACGACGTTGAACTTCGGCGCCTATGGGCTCAAGGCGGCCGATCCCGGCCGGATCACGGCGCGCCAGATCGAGGCGGCGCGGCGCGCGATCACCCGCCACATCCGCCGCGTCGGCCGGGTTTGGATCCGCATCTTCCCCGACGTGCCGGTCTCGCACAAGCCGGCCGAAGTACGCATGGGCAGCGGCAAGGGATCGCCCGAATTCTGGATCTGCCGGGTCAAGCCGGGGCGCATCATGTTCGAGCTCGACGGTGTGCCGGCCGAGACGGCGCGCGAGGCGTTTGCCCTCGCCGCCGCGAAATTGCCGCTCGGCACCCGGTTCGTCACGCGCCCTGGCGAAGAAGTCGTGTGATGAAAGCGGGCGACGTCAGAGCCAGGACGGACGACGAGCTGACCGGACAGCTCGATCTGCTCGGCAAGGAGATTTTCAACTTGCGCTTTCAGCGGGCCAACGGGCAGCTCGAGAACACGGCCCGAGTGCGCCAGGTGCGGCGCGACATCGCCCGCATCAAGACCATTCTCGGCGAGCGGCGCCGTCAGGCGCCTTAGGGAAGAAGCAGAATGTCGAAACGCATGCTCCAGGGAGTCGTTGTCAGCGACGCTGGCGACAAGACCGTGATCGTCCGCGTCGAGCGCCGAGTCATGCACCCGATCTACAAGAAGTTCGTCACCCGTTCGAAGAAATACGCGGCGCACGACGAAGACAACCGCTGGCACGCCGGCGACGCCGTGCGCATCGAGGAAAGCCGTCCGATCTCGAAGCGCAAGCACTGGGTCGTGCTGGGAGCTGTAGAGGAAGGCCGCGGACGCCGTTCGCGGGTCGCGGATGCTGATCGGGCCGCAGCCGAGTCGGGCGGCGACCCCGTCGCGCCAGCGGGAGGTGCGGCATGATCCAAATGCAGACCAACCTCGACGTCGCCGACAATTCCGGCGCGCGTCGAGTCCAATGCATCAAGGTGCTGGGCGGCTCCAAGCGCAGGACCGCGACCGTCGGCGACGTGATCATCGTCTCGGTCAAGGAGGCGATCCCGCGCGGCCGGGTCAAGAAGGGCGACGTGCATCGCGCCGTCATCGTCCGTACCGCCAAGGAGATCCGCCGCATCGACGGCAGCGCGATCCGCTTCGATCGCAACGCGGCGGTGCTGATCACCCAGCAGGGCGAGCCGATCGGCACCCGCATCTTCGGACCGGTCACCCGCGAGCTACGGGCGCGACGGTTCATGAAGATCGTCTCGCTCGCCCCCGAAGTGCTGTGATCCGCTCGCACAGGTTGAGGTCATGCCAAAGCTGAAGATCAAAAAGGGCGACAACGTCGTCGTCATCGCCGGCCGCGACAAGGGCAGAACCGGCGAGGTCCTGCGCGTCTTTCCCGCCGAGCGGCGAATCGTCGTGCAGGGGGTCAATCTCGTCAAACGGCACACCAAGCCGCGGATGGGCGACCCCGGCGGGATCGTCGAGAAAGAATTGGCGCTTCACATCTCCAATGTCGCCCATGTCGATCCGGCATCGGCAAAGCCGACCCGGATCGGCTACAAGGTGCTCGACGACGGGCGCAAGGTCCGCGTCGCCCGCCGCTCGGGCGAAGTCATCGACAGGTGAGAAAATGAGCAAGCCGCGGTTGCAGGATCATTACGAGACCACATTGCGCCCGGCGCTGATGCAGGAGTTCGGCTACACCAACCCGATGCAGGTGCCGCGGCTCGATAAGATCGTCGTCAACATGGGCGTCGGCGAGGCGGTGCAGGACAGCAAAAAGGTCGAGGCCGCGGCGAGCGAGCTGACCGCGATCACCGGCCAGCATCCGGTCATCACTCGCGCCAAGCGGTCGATCGCGACCTTCAAGCTGCGCGAGGGCATGCCGATCGGCTGCAAGGTGACCCTGCGCCGGCAGCGCATGTACGAGTTTCTCGACCGGTTGATCAACGTGGCCCTGCCGCGAGTGCGCGACTTTCGCGGCATTTCGGGCAAGAGCTTCGACGGCCGCGGTAATTTCGCGCTCGGCCTCAAGGAGCAGATCGTCTTTCCCGAGATCGACTACGACCGCGTCGATGCGGTGCGCGGGATGAACGTCGTGGTTACGACCACGGCACGAACCGACGCGGAGGCCAAGGCGCTGCTCAAGGGTTTCGACATGCCGTTTGCGAATTGACGGAGCGAGGAATTTAGCCAAATGGCAAAAAAGAGCTCGATCGAGAAGAACGCGCGGCGGATCAAGCTGGCCAAGCAGATCGCCCCGCGACGGACTCGGCTCAAGCAGATCGCGATCGACCGAACTGCGCCGCCCGAGGAGCGTTTTGCAGCGCAGCTGAAGCTCGCCATGTTGCCGCGCAACAGCTCGCCGACGCGGGTGCGCAACCGCTGCGCCTTGACCGGCCGACCGCGTGGCTTTTACCGCAAGTTCAAGCTGTCGCGCATTGCGCTGCGCGAGTATGCCTCCTCGGGGCAGATCCCAGGCATGCTCAAGTCGAGCTGGTAGGAGAACCCCGGCGATGACGATGAGCGATCCGTTGGGAGACATGCTGACCCGGATCCGCAACGGGCAGCGCGCGCGCCAGGCCGTCGTCGCCTCGCCCGCCTCGAAGATCCGCGCCAACGTGCTCGAAGTGCTAAAGCGCGAAGGCTATATCCGTGGCTTTACCCGCGAGGATTTGCGCCCGGGCGTCGCCGAGCTCAAGATCGAGCTCAAATACGTCGATGGCGAGCCGGTTATCCGCGAAATCACCCGAATATCGAAGCCTGGTCGTCGGATCTACTCGCGTATCGCCGATCTGCCGCGCAGCTATAACGGGCTCGGCATCGCCATCCTTTCGACCCCGCGCGGCGTATTGTCCGACAACGAGGCCCGCGCCGCAAAGGTCGGCGGCGAGGTGCTATGCCGCGTCTTTTGAGGTAACCGGAATGTCACGTATCGGCAAAAACCCGGTGCCCGTCCCGGGCGGCGTCGAGGTCCGACTCTCGGACCGCGTTCTGACCGCGCAAGGACGGGCTCGGCACGTTGAAATTGGTCGTCAGCAACGCGGTCACGGCTTCGATCTCCGACGGCGCGATCACGATTGCGCCAGCCGACGATACCAAGCAATCGCGCGCGATGTGGGGCACCACCCGCGCCTTGGTCAGCAACATGGTCACCGGGGTGTCGAAAGGCTTCTCGGTCGGTCTTGAAATCAACGGGGTCGGCTATCGCGCCGCGGTCCAAGGCAATATCTTGAACCTGCAGCTCGGCTATAGCCACGACATCCCATTTCCGATACCCGAAGATGTCAAGATCGCCTGCGAGCGGCCGACCATCATCACCGTCAGCGGCGCCGACCGCCAGCGTGTCGGTCAGGTCGCCGCCGAGATCCGCGCATATCGCCCACCCGAGCCTTACAAAGGCAAGGGAATCAAATATGCTGGAGAGTTCGTCCGCCGCAAAGAAGGCAAAAAGAAGTAACCGCGATGCCACAAAAAGCCAGAGTTCTGTTCCTCCGCCGGCGACAGCGGGTGCGGGCGAACTTACGCCGTCTGGCCCGTAATCGGCCCCGGCTCTCGGTGTTCCGCTCGTCGAAACATATTTATGCACAGGTAATCGACGACGCGGCCGGGCGAACCTTGGCGGCGGCATCGAGCCTCGATCCAGCGCTGAAGGCGAACGTCAAGACAGGCGCCGACATCGCTGCCGCTGGTGCGGTCGGCAAGCTGATCGCCGAGCGGGCGAAGGCAGCAGGGGTCGAGCGCGTCGTGTTCGATCGCGGCGCCTATCTGTTTCATGGTCGGGTCAAAGCCCTGGCCGACGCCGCCCGCGAAGGCGGGCTGGATTTCTGAAGGGGGCCGGTCATGGCGCGAACAATGGCACGTAACCAGGGCGAACGGCGCGGACGGGGCGACGGCGACCGTCAACCGCGCGATCGCGAAGAGAGCGAATTTGCCGAGAAGCTCGTCAACATCAATCGCGTCGCCAAGGTGGTCAAAGGTGGTCGACGCTTTGGTTTTGCCGCTCTCGTCGTCGTCGGCGACAAAAAAGGCCGGGTCGGCTATGGCGCTGGCAAGGCGCGCGAGGTGCCGGAAGCGATCCGCAAGGCCACCGAACAGGCGCGGCGCAACATGATCCGAGTGCCGCTGCGGGAAGGGCGGCACCTTGCATCACGACATCGTCAGCAGCTATGGCGCCGGACGGGTCATCGTGCGCGCCGCCAAGCCCGGCACCGGGATCATCGCCGGCGGTCCGATGCGCGCGATCTTCGAGGCGCTCGGCGTGCACGATGTCGTCGCCAAGTCGATCGGCAGCGCCAATCCGCACAATATGATCAAAGCGACCTTTGTGGCGCTCGGCCGGGCGACGAGCCCGCGCGCGGTAGCGGCGCGGCGCGGCAAGAAGGTTGGCGAGATCCTTGGTCGCGGCGACGCCGAAGCTCGGGAGCCGGCGTAATGCAAGGCGCGAAGTCGGTCACGGTCGAGCAGATCGGAAGCCCGATCGGGCGAAGGCATGACCAGGAAGCAACGCTCAAGGGGCTAGGCTTGAACAAGCTCCATCGGCGCCGGGTTCTCGAAGATACGCCGGCCGTGCGCGGCATGATCCGTAAAGTCGAGCATCTGGTGCGGATTGTTGAGGAAGACTAGACAGAACCCCTGCTACGGCTCGGGAGGCTCCGCGCACCGCAGCGTTGCCGGTGTGGAGGCCAGCCGGAATCGATTGCCCTTTATGCGGGGCGCAACCGCGGACGAACGAGACGATGAAACTCAACGAGATCAAGGATAATCCGGGAGCGCACTATCGGGCGAAACGCGTCGGGCGCGGCATCGGATCGGGCAAGGGTAAGACTTCGGGAAGGGGCGGCAAGGGTCAGACCGCGCGCACCGGGGTGGCGCTCAATGGCTTCGAGGGCGGCCAAACGCCGCTGCATCGCCGTTTGCCGAAGCGCGGCTTCAACAACAAGATGTTCCGTCCGAATTTCAAGGCGGTGAATCTTGGCCGGCTGCAACAGGCGCTCGACGCGGGTAAACTCAACGCCGAGGGCACGCTCGACGGCGCGGCACTGGTCGCTTCGGGAGTGCTGCGGCGGCAGGGCGACGGGGTTCGCCTGCTCGCCAAGGGAGCGTTGCGCGCGGCCTTGACGATCGAGGTCGCGGGCGCCTCCAAGGCGGCGATTGCCGCCGTCGAGCAAGCCGGGGGAAGGGTGATCCTGCTCGCCAGCAAGAGGAAGCCGAAGGCGGAGGTAACCGCCTCTGCCTGAGCGCGGCAGCTCGCCGCGGCCGGCCTCGAGTTCGGGGCTCTCCTCGGTTGAGCCGGCTGTCGATGGGCCGGGCTTTTAGGTAGGGATGAAATCGAATGGCGTCAGTCGCCGAGCAACTCGCCTCCAGCATCAACCTCTCCGCCTTCACCAAGGCGACCGAGCTCAAGAGCCGCATCTGGTTCACGCTCGGGGCGCTGGTGATCTACCGGCTCGGCACCTACATCCCGATTCCCGGGATCGACCCGGCGATCCTGCACGATATTTTCTCGCGCAATGCCGGCGGCATCCTCGGCATGTTCGACATGTTCTCGGGCGGCGCGCTCGGGCGCATGACGATCTTTGCCCTGAACATCATGCCGTACATCTCGGCGTCGATCATCATCCAGCTGCTGACAGCGGTTTCGCCCACTCTCGAGGCGCTGAAAAAAGAGGGCGAAAGCGGACGCAAAAAGCTGAACCAGTATACCCGCTATGGCACCGTGCTGCTGGCGGCGGTCCAAGCCTACGGGATCGCGGTCGGGATCGAGGGCATGCGCGCCGGGGCTGAAACGGCGGTGCTGAACCCGGGCCTGTTTTTCCGGCTGGTGACGGTCGTAACCCTGGTCGGGGGAACGGTGTTTCTGATGTGGCTCGGCGAGCAGATCACCGCGCGCGGGGTCGGTAACGGCATCTCGCTGATCATCTTTGCCGGCATCGTCGCCAACCTGCCGCATGCCCTCGCTTCCACCCTCGAACTCGGGCGCACCGGAGCGATCTCGAGCTTTTTCATCATTTTGTTCCTGGTGATGTCGATCCTTGTGGTTGGCTTCATCGTGTTCATGGAGCGCGCTCAGCGCCGCCTCTTGGTGCAATACCCCAAGCGTCAGGTCGGCAACAAAATGTTCGGCGGCGACGCCTCGCACCTGCCGCTCAAGATCAACACATCTGGGGTCATTCCGCCGATATTCGCCTCCTCGCTGCTGCTCCTACCGGCAACGATGGCGAATTTCGAGGTGGGCGGGGGCAGCTATGGCTGGATCGGCCAGATCACCACCTATCTCGCACACGGCCGACCGCTCTACATGGCGCTCTATGTCGTGCTGATAGTCTTCTTCTGTTTTTTCTATACCGCGATTGTATTCAATCCGACCGAGACTGCGGACAATTTGCGCAAATACGGCGGGTTCATCCCCGGAATCAGGCCGGGCAAGAACACAGCCGACTATCTCGATTATGTGCTGACCCGATTGACCGTAATCGGTGCCGCCTATTTGGCCGCGGTCTGCATCCTGCCCGAGATTCTGATTTCGGAATATTCGGTGCCGTTCTATTTCGGCGGGACGAGCCTGTTGATCGTGGTCAGCGTCACGATGGACACGGTCGCGCAGATCCACTCGCATCTGCTGGCCCACCAGTATGAGGGCCTGATCAGGAAGTCGAAACTGAGGGGTCGACGCGGATGAACCTCGTCCTGCTCGGACCGCCGGGCTCGGGAAAGGGGACCCAGGCGAAGCGGATCGAACAGAGCCGCGGCATTTGCCACCTGGCCACCGGCGACATGCTGCGCGCGGCGACCGCCTCCGGAAGCGAACTCGGGAGGCGGGTCAAAGGCATCATGGATTCCGGACAGCTGGTTCCGGACGAGATCATGATCGATATGATCGCCGCACGAATCGACGAGCCGGATTGCCGCGCTGGCTTTGTCCTCGACGGCTTCCCGCGAACGGTGCCACAGGCGCAAGCTCTTGACGATATGCTGGCGAAACGCGACCTCGGCCTCGACCGCGTCATTCTGATAAAGGTCGATGAGGCGGTGCTGATCGACCGGCTCGCCGCGCGGTTTTCTTGCGCTGGGTGCGGAGCAAGCTATCACGAGCGCTATCATCGGCCGCAGACCGAGGGGGTATGCGACGTCTGCGGCGGCGGCGAATTCGCGCAACGGCCGGATGACCGGCCGGAGGCAGTACATGCGCGTTTTGAGGTCTATCGCCGGCAAACGGCGCCGATCCTGCCCTATTATCGCGATCGCGGCATTTTGCATAGCGTCGAAGGGATGAGCGACATCGACGAGGTGACGCGGCAGATCGAAACAATCCTGGATGATCGGCCGACCGACACATCGATAGCGTTATAATGCCGCAACCGGGATTGACGTGGGCTCCGGCGCCGATATAATGCCGGCCCTTGTGGCGAGCCCCACCCGCTATCATTTTTGAATCTGTTGAGGAGAAGCGCAAGTGGCGCGTATAGCTGGCGTCAATATCCCGAACCAAAAGCGAGTTCCCATCGGGCTCGCTTATATTCATGGGATCGGGCGAAGCACCGCCCTTCAGATCTGTAACCGGATCGGCATTCCGCCCGAACGGCGGGTCCACGAGCTGACCGATGACGAAGTGTTGCGCATGCGCGAAGTGATCGACCGCGAATTTACTGTCGAGGGGGATCTGCGTCGGCTCGTGGCGATGAACATCAAGCGATTGATGGATCTCGGCTGCTATCGCGGGTTGCGCCACCGCAAGGGGCTGCCGGTACGCGGCCAGCGAACGCATACGAATGCGCGCACCCGCAAGGGTCCGGCCCGTCCGATCGCCGGGAAAAAGAAATAAAGCCCGACCCTACCCCAGCTACAACCGCGGACACAGATAGATGGCCAGAACGGCGGCGCCCGCGCCGCGCCTTCGCCGGCGCGAACGCAAGAACATAACGTCGGGCACGGCGCACGTGAACGCCACTTTCAACAATACGATGATCACGATCACCGACGCGCAGGGAAACACCATTGCCTGGTCGTCGTCGGGCAGCCAGGGGTTCAAGGGCTCGCGCAAATCAACCCCTTACGCGGCGCAGGTCGCCGCCGAGGATGCCGGCCGCAAGGCCATGGAGCACGGCATGCGCACCCTTGAGATTGAGGTCAAAGGGCCGGGTTCGGGGCGCGAATCGGCACTGCGCGCGCTGCAGTCGGTGGGGTTCGCCGTTACCTCGATCCGCGATGTGACGCCGATCCCGCACAATGGTTGCCGGCCGCCCAAACGGCGCCGCGTCTGACCAAAGGATCGGCCCCAATCGGGGCTGTTATTGAGAGATGCCGGCTGCGCTGCCACCGGCTGATGCTGCGGATGGCCTCCGCCTCCACCGACTGAGGTGTAAATTGTGATTCAAAAGAATTGGCAAACCCTTATCAAGCCGAAACAGCTCTCGGTAGAGCCGGGCGATGATCCTAAGCGCGTCGCCACCGTCGTTGCCGAGCCGCTGGAACGAGGTTTCGGACTAACCTTGGGCAACGCGTTGCGCCGCGTATTGCTTTCATCGCTGCAAGGGGCCGCTGTGACCTCGATCCAGATCGAGGGGGTGCTGCACGAGTTTTCGTCCATCCCTGGCGTCCTTGAAGACGTGACCGACATCGTCCTCAACGTCAAGGCCATCGATTTGAGGATGTACGGCGAAGGGCCCAAGCGCATGCGGCTGCGCGCCGTCGGCCCAGGCGCGATCCGTGCCGGCGCCATTGAAACCGGCCACGACATCGACATTATGAACCCCGAACTGGTGATCTGCACTCTCGACAGCGGCGCCAGGATCGCGGTGGAACTGACCGTCGAGAACGGCAAGGGCTATATGCCCGGGACGCAGAACCGGGCAGACGACGCGCCGATTGGGCTGATCCCCGTCGATGCGCTGTTCAGCCCGGTCCGCAAAGTCTCCTATCGCGTCGAGAACACGCGGGTCGGTCAGGTCACCGACTACGATAGGCTGGCGATGCGGCTCGAAACCAACGGCGCCGTGACGCCTGAAGATGCGGTGGCGCTGGCCGCGCGCATTCTGCAGGATCAGCTCCAATTGTTCATTAATTTCGAGGAACCGCGTCACCCCTCCGACGAGACGCGACCCAGCGAGCTCCCCTTCAACAAGAACTTGTTGCGCAAGGTCGACGAACTCGAATTGTCGGTACGCTCGGCCAATTGCCTCAAGAATGATAATATCGTCTAT
Organism: uncultured Alphaproteobacteria bacterium; assembly: GCA_963774345.1. GTDB lineage: Bacteria > Pseudomonadota > Alphaproteobacteria > ATCC43930 > CGMCC-115725 > AP-15. Next base: position 164,287 of record CAVZFB010000064.1, on the reverse strand, counting down.
ATTGGCGACCTCGTGCAGAAATCCGAGGCCGAGATGCTGCGGACTCCGAATTTCGGTCGTAAATCTTTGAACGAGATTAAGGAAGTGCTGGCTCAGATGGGCCTGCATCTGGGGATGGAAATCCCCAACTGGCCACCCGAAAATATCGAGGAGCTGGCCAAGCGACTCGACGAACCTTATTGAGGGCCCGATGCGTCACCGCCTGAAAGGCCACAGCTTCAGCCGCCGGTCCGAGCATCGCAAGGCGATGTTCGAGAATCTCGCTGCCGCGCTGATCAAGCACGAGCAGATCACCACCACCCTACCCAAGGCCAAGGATCTGCGGCCGATCGTCGAGCGGCTGATCACCCTTGGCAAGCATGGCGGTCTCGCCAACCGGCGGAGGGCGATCGCCCGGCTGCAAGACGCACCTCTCGCCAATAAGTTGATGACGACCCTGGCCGAGCGGTATGCAGGCCGCGCTGGCGGATATACCCGCATCATCAAGGCGGGTTTCCGCTTTGGCGACAATGCGGCGATAGCGGTAATCGAGCTGGTCGATCGCGACCCGGCGGCCAAGGGCAAGGACTCGGGTCCGACCGGAACCCAGGAACAGGAAGAAGCCGACGCTGCCTAACCGGCAGTTTGAACGTTCACCTGTCCTCTGAGGAAGCTGCATAGTGGCCGTCCTGGAGGGCCCTAAGCCGTCTCCCGCACCGTAAGGCCAGCGTTGCCGGCATCCTCGGCTTCGAGTATGTCGATCGAGTCGACGCGAGCGTCGGAGGGGCCGCGGCGACAAGCTTCGGTCATGGCCGCAACAGCATCTTCCTCGCCGGTTGCCAACAGCTCGACCGTCCCATCTGCGCGGTTGCGCAGCCAGCCGCGCAGCCCGAGAGAAACCGCGACGCGTGTCGCCCAAGCTCGATAGCCGACACCCTGAACCTTACCAGCGATCAGTAGCCGAACGGTTTTCATCGGTGCCAAAATAGCCGGCGAAGGCCCGTCCACCCAGGGCGAATTGGCTCGGCCCCTGGCGCGGTATTCGCGGGAGCTCGACTGGGAGCGCGGAGGACAGCCATGCAGCAACGCTTGTTCGGCCCGACCGGGCGCGAGGTGGCAGCGATCGGCATGGGCACCTGGTATTTCGAGCAGGCCGATCGCTGCACCGCGATCGCCTCTCTGCAGCGCGGCCTCGATCTCGGCATGAACCACATCGACACCGCCGAGATGTACGGCTCGGGGGTCGCGGAAGAGGTGATCGGGGAGGCCATCGCCGGCCGCCGCGACGAGGTCTTTGTGGTTTCCAAGGTGCTGCCGCATAACGCGTCCCGCACGGGAACGCGGATCGCATGCGAGCGCTCGCTCGCGCGTTTGCGCACCGACCGGCTCGATTGTTACCTCTTACATTGGCGCGGTCCCCACCCGCTGGCCGAGACGATCGCAGCGTTCGAGGAGCTGCGCGAGGAAGGCAAAATCCTCAGCTGGGGTGTCAGCAATTTCGACGTCCGTGACCTCGACGAGGTTTCAGCGATAGCCGACGAAGGGCATCTCACCTGCAATCAGGTGCTCTATCATCTGCTCGAGCGCGCCATCGAGTCTTCGGTGATCCCGTGGTGCGAGCAGCACAGCGTTGCTGTTGTCGCGTATAGCCCGTTCGGACATAGCCGCTTTCCCGGCGCGCACACAGCCGGCGGGCGGGTCTTGACCCAGATCGCCGCCGCGTGCAATGCGACGCTGCGCCAGGTAGCTCTGGCCTTTCTCGCGCGCCGCCCGTCGGTGTTCGCGATCCCCAAGGCCGCAAATCTTGATCATGTCGAGGAGAATGCCGGCGCCGGCATTCTGCACCTCTCCGACCAGGAACTCGCGCGGATCGACGCCGCTTTCCCGCGCCCTCGCCAGCAGGGCAGCCTGCCGATGCTTTAACGCGGAGCACGCGCCACCCTAGCCCGGCCGCGTCTCACTCGAATTCGAGGATCACCTCGTCGACGGCAAGGCTGTCTCCAGGTTTGGCGCGAATCTTGGCGATGCGCCCATCGCGGTCGGCGCGTAGCACGTTCTCCATCTTCATCGCCTCGACGATCGCGAGTGGCTCGCCGGCCTTGACCTCCTGACCCGGCGCCACCGCGACCGAAGAAAGCAGACCTGGCATTGGCGACAGCAGCAGCCGGGACGTATCCGCAGCCTTCCTCCGCGGCATCAGCGCCGAAAGCTCGGCGGCACGCGGCGACAGCACTTGCGCCCGGCGGATGACGCCGCCATGCACGAGGCGAAACTCCGCACCCGGCAGCCGTTCGATCTGCACGGTCGCGATCTGCGCCTCGATCCACACATGCAACAGGACTTGGCCCGGCTGCCAATCGGTCCTTGCGACCTGGCGCGTTTCGCCGAATTCGACCACGTAATCGCTGCCCTCCGGCCGCACCAACGCCGAGTGCGGCTTGCCGTCGAGCAGAATCGTCAATTGCTCGGGAATTTCGGCGCCCCCGGCGAGTTTGCCGTCGATCGCGGTTTCGCCCTCGCGGACGCGGCGTCCTGCGAGCGCGGCGGCAAGCAGGATAATTCGGTCGGGCTCGACAAAATCGGCGGGAGGTGCGAATCCGCCGAGGAACTCCTCGGCGATGAAGTTTGTCGACAGCACCCCTGCACGAAAACGCGGTTTGGCCACGATCGCGGCCAAAAAGGCCGCGTTGTTTTGGACGCCACTGATATAGAAGCCGTCGAGGGCGGCGCGCAGACGGTCGAGCGCAGTGTCGCGGTCGGCACCATATGCCGAGAGCTTGGCGATCATCGGATCGTAGTAGACGCTGATCTCGGCACCCTCGAAGACGCCGTCATCGAGCCGCAGCCCCTCCCCTGATGGCGGCAGGTAACGGACGAGACGGCCGGTCGACGGCAGAAAGCCGCGCGTCGGGTCCTCGGCGTAAATGCGGGCCTCTATCGCCCAACCGTTGAGCCGGATGTCCTCTTGTGCGAAAGGCAGGTTCTCGCCAGCGGCGATGCGCAGCATCAGCTCGACCAGGTCGAGCCCGGTGACCAGCTCGGTCACCGGATGCTCGACCTGCAATCGTGTGTTCATTTCCAGGAAATAGAAATTGCGCTGACGGTCGACGATGAACTCGACCGTGCCGGCCGAGCGGTAGTCGACGGCGCAGGCCAGCGCCACCGCCTGCCGGCCCATTGCTGCGCGGGTCAAATCGTCGAGGAACGGGCTCGGCGCCTCCTCGATGACTTTTTGATGCCGTCGCTGGATCGAGCATTCGCGCTCGCCGAGATAAACGATGTTGCCGTGCGCATCGCCCAAAACCTGGATCTCGATATGCCGCGGCTCCTCGATATATTTCTCGATAAAGATGCGGTCATCGGCGAAGCTCGACTTTGCCTCGCCCGTGGCGGCGCGAAAGCCGTCGCGCGCCTCCTCGTCCGTGGCGGCGATGCGCATCCCTTTGCCGCCGCCGCCGGCCGACGCCTTGATCATGACCGGATAGCCGATGTCGTGGGCAATCGCGACCGCGGTTTCAGCGTCGGGAACGACATCGAGATAGCCGGGCACGATCGAAACGCCGGCGGCCTGGGCGAGTTTTTTGGATTCGATCTTGTCGCCCATCGCTGCGATTGCCTTGGGTCCGGGCCCGACAAAGACAATTCCGGCCGCGGCCAGCGCACTCGCAAATGCAACATTCTCCGACAGAAACCCGTAACCGGGATGAACCGCCTCGGCCCCGCTTGCGCGGCAGGCTTCGACGATCCGGTCGATCCGCAGATAGCTTTCGGCCGACGGCGGAGGTCCGATCCTGATCGCTTCGTCGGCTACGCGTGCGTGAAGCGCCTCGGCGTCGGCATCCGAATAGACCGCGACCGTGGCGATCCCCATCCGCCGCGCGGTGCGGATGACGCGACAGGCGATCTCGCCGCGATTGGCGATCAGGATCTTGCGGAACATATGAGGTGCGGAGGGAACAGATTGTCATGGCCGGGCTCGTCCTGGCCATACATGATGCCGCTGCCGTCTCGCCAGTGGTACCAGGTCATCCAGGTATCCAATGCTGCAGACCCTATCAGTAGTCTGATCCCCCCGGCGATTCTGGACGGACATAATGAATAATATTTGTGAGGAGACCAATGCCAATGCGGACATAGCGTCGTCGGCTCGGTGGATAAAGCTCTCCAGCGGCCTGCTCTCGCATCAGTCCTTCGCGCCTCTCTACGAGATAAGAAATAATCGAATTACGACCTTCGTCCCAACCGTCTATGCGACCGGAGTGGTAGCCTTCCGATTTTCCTGCGGCGAACCCGTCGGAGTGTCCCTCAGATCGGCCTCGTTGGTGACCAGCTTGGTATCCGTGCTCATACGGTTCAATCTCGTCCCACGCCTGCTGGATCAACGACATCAGTTCGTCTCGCTTGACCTGAGCAGCGTCGCCGGAAAGATGCCCAAGGACATCCTGCGTTTTTCCATCCCGCATGACCACTTGGACATAGTATTCGTTTGACTTCCAAAAATGTCGGTGAGCTTGCACAACTTTTATGTCGACGACGGGTACAACTGATCCATCAGGTAACGCGACGGTTTTCACCTTTCTCACACCCTGGTAGGTGATCGCGAAGTTGAGTTCCTGTACCATTCTATAGCTTAAGCATAGATTAACTTAGACGGTCACAGCGGGATGTTGTCGTGTTTTTTGGGTGGGTTGTGCAATTGCTTGCCGCGCAGCATCGCGAGCGCACGGCAGAGGCGGCGCCTAGTGTCGCGCGGCTGGATCACGTCGTCGATGAAGCCGCGGCTCGCCGCGACGAACGGATTGGCGAATTTCTCGCGATATTCCTCGGTGCGCGCCTCGATCGCGGCGGCATCCCCGAGATCGGCACGAAAGATGATCTCGACCGCGCCTTTCGGCCCCATCACCGCGATCTCGGCCGAGGGCCAGGCGAAATTGAGATCACCGCGCAGATGCTTCGAGCTCATCACGTCATAGGCGCCGCCATAGGCCTTACGGGTGATCAGGGTCACCTTAGGCACGGTCGCCTCGGCGAACGCGAACAACAGCTTGGCGCCGTGCTTGATGATACCGCCATATTCCTGGGCGGTTCCCGGCAAAAATCCGGGCACATCGACAAAGGTCACGATCGGGATGTTGAAGCAGTCGCAAAACCGCACAAAGCGCGCCGCCTTGCGGGCGCTGTCGATGTCGAGGCAGCCGGCCAGCACCATCGGCTGATTGGCGACGATGCCGATCGTCGATCCTTCCATTCGCGCGAACCCAACGACGATGTTACGGGCGAAATTCGGCTGGATTTCAAAGAAATCGCCTTCGTCGACGGTTTTGAGGATCAGCTCCTTGATGTCGTAAGGCCTGTTCGGATTGCTCGGAACCAGGGTGTCGAGCGAAGGCTCGATGCGGTCGCGCGGGTCTGCAGTCGGCCGCAATGGCGGTTGGACCCGGTTCGATGCCGGCAGAAAATCGATGAACCGGCGCAGCTCGATTAACGCCTCGACATCATTCTCAAAGGCGAGGTCGGCGACGCCCGAGCGGGTCGTGTGGGTGACGGCGCCGCCCAATTCTTCTTGCGTCACCGTCTCGTGCGTGACCGTCCGGACCACTTCGGGCCCGGTCACGAACAAGTAGGACGTGTCCTTGACCATGAAGATGAAATCGGTCATCGCCGGCGAATAGACCGCACCCCCGGCGCATGGCCCCATAATCATCGACACCTGTGGCACGACGCCCGAGGCCAGCACGTTTCGCTCGAACACTTCGGCGTAGCCGGCAAGCGAGGCCACCCCGTCCTGGATACGCGCTCCGCCCGAATCGTTGAGCCCAATCACCGGCGCCCCGACATTCATCGCCTGGTCCATGACCTTGCAGATCTTTTCGGCATGCGCCTCGCTGAGCGAACCGCCGAACACGGTGAAATCCTGACTGAACACAAAAACCAAGCGTCCATTGACCGTGCCGTAGCCGGTGACGACCCCATCGCCCGGGACCTTGTGCTGGTCGATGCCGAAATCATGGCTCCGGTGCTCGACAAACATGTCCCATTCCTCGAACGAATCGGCGTCGAGCAGAAGCTCAAGCCGCTCGCGCGCAGTCAGCTTGCCGCGGCGGTGCTGGGCTTCGACCCGCTGGGCGCCGCCGCCCGCCCGCGCCGCTATCCGCTTTTCTTCCAGGCGGTCGAGAATGTTGTCCATGGCGCCTCGCGACAATGAACCGGCGAGATAGCATCAACCGGTGCGCTGCGGCCAGACCTGCGGTTGGTTCGGCCTTTGTGCGGCTTGTTCGGCGCCGGCGATCAAGCGCAGAATTGCCGGCACGTCGAGAACCAACGGATCGAGGTCAGGACGATGGCGGAGAGCGAGCTTTATCAAAAAGGGGCGGCGATGCGTCGCCGATTGATGGGCGATGCGGCGGTCGAACGCTCCGCCCGAGAGATCTACAGCGACCCGGTCATGAAGAAGTTCATCGACGTCGCCACCGAAACCGTGTTCGGCGCGCTGTGGACGCGGCCCGGGCTCGATCTGAAGACCCGCGCGCTGATCTGCGTGATTTCGGACACGGCCACCGGACGCGAGCCCGAACTTACACTGCATCTGCGCATGGCGTTGCGCCAGGGTTGGACCGAGGAGGAATTGACCGAGGCATTGCTGCACCTGTCCGGCTATGTCGGCGTGCCGATCATCCGCGAGTCGCTGATGGTGGCGAGCAAAGTGTTTGCGGAGTTCCGGGCTGAACAGGACGCCGAAAAACCGGTGAGTGCGTAAGCTGGGGACTGAGCTGCGTGCAGGCATCGGCGCTTGAACGATGACGACGATCGATCTCCAACATCGGGAAATGGAAAAGGCCAACTCCTTTTCCCGGCAGGAGTGGAACGCCTACTATTCCCGCAAGAGAATCGTGCAGCAATGGATGCAGCTCCACTTGCTAGGCACGATCGACTGCCAAAAGGTCCTGGAAGTCGGACCGGCTCTCGGGCTGGTTACAAGCCTTTTGGTCAATGTCGGGTACGATGTTCATACTCTCGACCGGGTGCCGCGCGCGTTCGCCTATCCGGACGTGCCGCATCTTGAAAGGGACATCTGCGAGCTGCACAGCAGTGAGATCGCCGGCTATGACGCGATCCTATGCTGCGAAACGCTCGAACACATCGATTGGTCGCGCGTCGGGCCGGTCCTGTCGACCTTCCGAGCGAGCGGCGCCAGATACCTGATCGTCTCGGTCCCCTATATGGCGTTCCAAGTATCACTCGACGTCTATCTGAACCGCACCAGATTTCGTCAATATTTTTCGATGAAAAAATTGCTGTGGCGAAAGCGGTTCGCGGTCGAACCGCCGGGTGGACACCAGTGGGAAGTCGGATACCGGAATTATTCGCTGCGGGTCTGGGAGGACCGGCTGGACAGCTGCGGCTGGTTGATCGTCACGCGAGATTTTACCGAGCATTGCCGGTCGGTCTTTCACCTGCTCGAAGCGAAGTGATAAGTTACCCGTCCGACGACGCACGCAACAGCGCCAAAAAGCGCGCCGCCGCAGTGATATCTTCTGCCAGGGCTGCCCGACGCTGGGCTTGCTCCGGATCCTCGCCCCAGGCTTCGATCTGAAAGCTTTCGTCGAGCTGCGAGGCCGAGAAGGCCTCGGCAGCGTCGAGACGGCCCTCGATCAGCGCCAGTGCGATGACCAGTGAGCCGCTGGCGCCGGTCGCCAGATGCAACGCGGCAAGCGCGAAATCATCCTGTTCGGCGACCGCGGCGGCAAAGGCGCGCAGGCTCGCCTGCGGCTGGGGTTTCGGGATGACACCCGCGGCGATCTCGAGCGGAGCGTCGTAGCGCAGCGCCGCCCAATCGGCCAGCGGCTGCCACACCGCATGCTGGCGTATCGCCAGCTCCGGCGGATGTACCGCCCGGTAGCAGACTAGATCGGTCCCGGCATAATCGGCGATCTGCTGCACGATTGCTTCGCGCTGGGGCTCCACGCGATCGATCGCGGTGCTGGCTAATCGGGTCAGCGGCATTTGAGGCGGACGAATTTCCCCTTGCTGAGCCTCCCATTCGGCAGCGATCGCGGCGGCGAGTGCGGCGTTTGGCACGACCAGAGGCTGCTTTGCCGGGGTTTTGATAGGTTCGCTGTCGAGAACGACCCCATAACCGCCTGCCGCCGGCACGATCCCGGTCTGCTGATAGAAGCGCTTCATTCCGGCAGATCCAGTCCCGAAAATAGATCCTCGACATCGGCGGAAAAGCCGAAGAATTCCCAGCTCTGTCGCATGTGCGATGGCAGCGGTGCGGCTATCTTCAGAATTCCGCCATGGGGGTGCGGGATCGAAAGTGCGCGCGCATGCAGATGAAGCCGCCGCGCGCCCGGCGGCCCGGCGAGATGCGTGGCGGCGCCTCCGTATTTGCCGTCGCCGAGAAGAGGGGCGCCGATCGCGGCGCAATGGGCGCGCAGCTGGTGCGTGCGCCCGGTGACCGGCAGCAGGGCAAGCCAGCTCACCCGTTCGCCCACGCTGTCGACGACGCGGTAATAGGTGACCGCGTGCTTACCCTCGTCGGGGTCGGCGCGGACGCGTTCGCCACCCTGGCCGGAGCGCTTGGCGAGCGCCAGAGCGATACGCCCTTGCGGGGGTTTCGGGACACCGACCGCCAGCGCCCAATAGATCTTTCGCGTCGTCCTTTCGCGAAAGGCCCGGGTCAGAAACGCCGCCGCCGCGGCGCTGCGGGCGATCACGAGAACACCGCTGGTATCCTTGTCGAGCCGATGAACAAGCTTCGGCCGTTCGGTATGGCCAAAGCGGAGCGCATCCAACAAACCATCGAGGTGGCGCTCGGACCGGGTCCCGCCCTGAACTGCAAGCCCGGGCGGCTTGTTGAGCACGATGACCGCCTCGTCCTGGTGCAGGATCGCGTTCCGCAGCATCGCTTCGTCCGCGGGGAGCAACGGCCGCGGCGCTACGGATGCCGCGGACGGCGCTGCGTCGAGAGGCGGGATGCGGATTGCCTGGCCGGGGATCACCCGGTCGCCCGATTTGGCGCGTTTGCCGTCGACCCGAATCTGTCCGGTGCGCAGCAGTTTTTCGAGCCGGCCATGGGCCAGCGCCGGATAATGGCGCTTGAACCAGCGATCAATGCGAACCGGCCCGTCCTCGCCACCGACGGTTACGGTCTCGACGGAGTTGGTCATGGTGGCGGTCCGGCCGCGCGCTCGCGCAGCTTGCCCCAATAATCGAGGCGCTTTTTTACTTCGCGCTCAAAGCCGCGTTCCCCCGGCCGGTAGAAGGTGCGGCGCGCGGTCCCGTCCGGGAAGTAGTTCTGGCCCGAGAAGCCTTCCTGGGTGGCATGGTCGTAAACATAGCCCTTGCCGTAACCGAGATTGCGCATCAGCCGTGTCGGGGCATTCAGAATGTGTATCGGCGGCATCAACGAGCCGGTCTCGCGCGCCATCTGTTGGGCTTCGCCAAAGGCCATATAGGCCGCGTTCGATTTCGGCGCGGTCGCCAGATAGATCACGCATTGGGCGATCGCCAACTCGCCTTCGGGTGAGCCCAGGCGTTCGTATGTGTCCCATGCCGCCAGCGCGTGCACCACCGCCTGCGGATCGGCGAGCCCGATATCCTCGACCGCGGCGCGGGTCAGCCGGCGCAAGATGTAGATCGGGTCTTCGCCACCGGCCAGCATGCGCGCGAGCCAATAAAGCGCCGCATCCGTGTCCGAGCCGCGCAGGGATTTGTGCAACGCGCTGATCAGATTGTAATGGCCCTCCTGCGCCTTGTCGTAGAGCGGGGCGCGCTGCTGGACCAGGCGCGCGAGCTCTGTCGGTCCCAGCATAGCGCCTGGAGGCAGGCGGGCGACCTCCTCGACGAGGTTGAGCAGAAAGCGGCCGTCGCCATCGGCCATTGCGCGCAGCGCAGTGCGCGCGTCGTCGGTCAGCGGCAGCTTACGGCCGAGCGCGTCCTCGGCCCGCCGCAGCAGGGTTTCGAGGTCGTCGTCGCCGAGCCGGCGCAGGACCAACACCTGGGCCCGCGACAACAGCGCCCCGATCAGCTCGAAAGACGGGTTCTCGGTCGTGGCCCCGACCAGCACCACGGTGCCGTCCTCGACCACGGGCAGAAAGGCGTCCTGCTGGGCGCGGTTGAAGCGGTGGATCTCGTCAACGAAGAGGAGCGTGCCGTGGCCTATCTCGCGCCGCTTCCTGGCCGCATCGAACACCTTCCGCAGGTCGGCAACCCCGGAAAAGACCGCCGACAACGGTTCGAAATGGAGGTCGGTGCCGTGCGCCAACAGCCGCGCGATCGTGGTCTTGCCGCAGCCGGGGGGTCCCCACAGGATCATCGAGGACAGCTGCCGGCTCGCCACCATGCATCCGATCGGGCCGTCCGGACCCAGCAGATGATTCTGGCCGACGACCTCAGCGAGGCTTTTCGGCCGCAGCCGGTCGGCGAGCGGCCGCGGCGCCTGGTCTTCGAACAGGGTGGTCATCGGCAGGCGGGCGGCTCGTCGAAGGCTTCGGCGAAGGTGGCGTGCAGGGCGGCATCGACATCGGCCATCGTCGCGGCCACGCCGAGATCGGCGAGCGAGGTGACCCCGTGCTCGGCGATGCCGCAGGGGATGATGCCGCGGTAATGGTCGAGATCGGGATCGATGTTGAGCGCCATGCCGTGATAGGTCACCCAGCGCCGCACCCGCACGCCAATCGCGGCGATCTTGGCCTCGCCGGCGCCACGCCGAACCCAGATGCCGACCCGGCGCTCGCGCCGCTCGCCGCTGACTCCGAAGCGTGCAAGCGTGCGAATCACCCATTCTTCGAGGTGATGGACGTAGCAGTGCACGTCCTCGCCGCGGCGGGCGAGATCGAGCATGACGTAGGCGACGCGCTGCCCGGGCCCGTGATAGGTGTACCGCCCGCCGCGCCCGGTGCGATGTACCGGAAAGCGCTCGGGCGCGAGGAGATCCTCGTCACGGGCGCTAGTCCCAGCGGTGTAAAGCGGTGGATGCTCCAATAGCCAGACGAGCTCGGGCGCCGTGCCGGCGCGGATCGCGGCTACCCGGCCCTCCATCTCTTCGACGGCGTGCGCGTAGGGCACGGCGATCGGGCTTGATCGCCATTCCACCGCAGCGCCTTCGGTTACGGTCTCAAGCCCCATGCTGCTTGATATGGTAGCGCGGATTTGGTAATCACGCCGCCTCGCGGCGAGATGCGAGGCTGTTCCCCCTGCCGTGCGGTCGTGGCGGAATTGGTAGACGCGCAGCGTTGAGGTCGCTGTGGGGGAAACTCCGTGGAAGTTCGAGTCTTCTCGACCGCACCAGTTCCAACGCCGACCACGATTGTTTCCTGGATTTGACAGCGACACGGGCGCTCCCTATGTTCGGGTTCAGCCCAAGGATATTACCATGAAGATCGTCAACTCGCTGAAATCGCTGAAGAAGCGCGACAAAAACTGCCGCATCGTCAGGCGCAAGGGTCGCGTCTATGTGATCAACAAGACCAACCCGCGCTACAAGGCGCGCCAGGGCTGAGGCGAAGCTTGATCTGACGCCAAAATCGGCAGGGCCGGCCGATGAAGATGCCAACGCCCGATGCCGCGGTGCTGCAACGCCGCGCCGAGATCATCGAGGCCTTACGCCAGATCGTGCCGGGCGAAGGCGTCATCGTCTCGGAGCCCGAGCGCCGCGCCTATGAGAGCGATGGGCTGACCGCCTATCGCCAGCTGCCATTGGTCGTGGTGCTGCCCGTCGCGGGTCGAAGAGGTCGCCGCGGTCTTGCGCTATTGCAAGGAGATCGGCGTCAAGGTGGTGCCGCGCGGCGCCGGCACTTCGCTTTCAGGCGGGGCGTTGCCGTTGGCCGATGGCGTATTGCTCGGCATGGCCAAGTTCAACCGCATCCTCGAGATCGATTACGACAATCGCTGCGTGGTGGCTCAGCCCGGCGTCACCAATCTGGCATTGACCCAGGCGGTCGAGCATGCCGGCTTTTATTACGCGCCCGATCCGTCGAGCCAGATCGCCTGCACGATCGGCGGCAATGTCGCCGAAAATTCGGGCGGCGTGCATTGCCTCAAATACGGGTTGACCACCAACAACCTCCTCGGCGTCGAGCTGGTGCTGATGGATGGCGAGATCGTCCGGCTCGGCGGCAAGCATTTCGACGCCGAAGGCTACGATCTGTTGGGCGTGGTGACCGGTTCCGAGGGGCTCCTTGGGGTCGTCACCGAGGTCACGGTGCGTATCCTGCCCAAGCCGACGGCGGCGCGCGCGCTATTGATCGGCTTCGCCACGACCGAGGATGCCGGCAATTGCGTTGCCGCGGTGATCGCTGCCGGCATCATCCCGGGCGGGATGGAGATGATGGACCGGCCGGCGATCCACGCCGCCGAGGCTTTCGTCAATGTCGGCTACCCGCTCGATGTCGAGGCTTTGCTGATCGTCGAACTCGATGGCGCACCGGCTGAAATCGACCATCTGATCGCCCAGGTCGAGGCGATTGCCCGCGAGCACCACGCCGCCTCGATCCGGATCAGCGGCGACGACGCCGAGCGGCTGGCCTTCTGGTCTGGGCGCAAGGCCGCTTTTCCGGCGGTCGGGCGGATCTCGCCGGACTACTACTGCATGGACGGCACGATCCCGCGCGGCCGGCTGGCGCAGGTGCTGACCGGCATCGGCGCGCTATCAGAGCGGTATGGGCTCGGCGTCGCCAATGTCTTTCACGCCGGCGACGGCAACCTGCACCCGCTGGTTCTTTACGACGCCAACAAGCCCGGCGAGACCGAGCGCGCCGAGGCGTTCGGCTCGGACATCTTGCGGCTGTGCGTCGAGGTCGGCGGCGTTCTGACCGGCGAGCACGGGGTCGGCGTCGAAAAGCGCGACTTGATGGGAACCATGTTCGACGAAAGCGACCTGGCCCACCAGCAGCGGGTCAAATGCGCCTTCGATCCCGACGGGTTGCTGAACCCTGGCAAGGTGTTTCCGCAGCTGCACCGCTGCGCCGAACTCGGCCGTCTTCACATCCACGCCGGCCAGATGCCCTTCCCCGACTTGCCGCGGTTTTGAACGCTGCCGTCAGCGCGTCGGTCCGAGGCGTCATCAGACGGAGCGGCTGATGCATCCGCTCCGTCGCACGGTTTGGCTCGTCGCCATCTTCAACCTGGCCTACTTCGGAGTGGAGTTTGCCGTGGCCGTGGCGATCAGCTCGGTGTCGCTGTTCGCCGACAGCATCGATTTCCTGGAAGATGCGTCGGTCAATCTGCTGATCGCAGTTGCATTGGGGTGGTCGGCGCGAAACCGGGCGCGGTTGGGAATGCTCCTCGCCGGTCTCCTGCTTGTGCCGGGTCTGGCGACGCTCTGGACCGCGTGGGGGAAGCTGGCCGCCCCGGTCGCGCCGGAGCCTCTGCCGCTATCGCTGGCAGGCCTTGGCGCGTTGGTAGTCAACATGACCTGCGCAATAATGCTGGCTCGCTACCGTCATCACGGCGGCAGCCTTACACGTGCGGCGTTCTTGTCGGCCCGGAATGACGCCCTAGCCAATGTGGCTATTATCACGGCCGGACTGGTAACCGCGTTCTTCTGGCGCTCAGCTTGGCCCGACCTGATCGTCGGGTTCGGCATTGCACTCATCAATGCGGACGCCGCGCGCGAAATCTGGGGAGCGGCGCTTGAGGAGCACGGTGCCGGCTGAGCGGATGTGCCGCTTACCGCTATCTTGCACTTGTCCCGCTCAAACCGAGATCCATCACCGCGTCCACGCGATTGCGTCGCTAGGCTCCCGATGACATCGTGCCGGCGACATGGTCCAATTCTTACCGACGACGCTCGATGAATTGCGCGAATCCGATCGCCGAAGCGCTTGCCGCGGAGGAGCCGGTCGAACTTGTCGGGGGCGGGTCCAAACGTGGGCTTGGGCGGCCATTCAGACCCCGCGCATCCTCGATTTATCCGAACTCTCCGGGATCCGCGATTATCAGCCGAACGAGCTGGTTCTGACCGCCGCCGCCGCGACCCCGCTCGCGGTCATCGAGGCAGCCCTCGCGCCGGCCCGTCAGATGCTCGCCTTTGAGCCGCCGAATTGGGGCGCGTTGCTTGGCGTCCCCGCTGGCGACGCCGTTCGGCGGACCATCGGCGGCGCGCTCGCCTGCAACCTGTCGGGGCCGCGGCGGATCAAGGCGGGCGCGGCGCGCGACCATTTTCTCGGCTTCCGCGGCGTCAGCGGGCGCGGCGAGGTGTTCAAATCGGGCGGCAAAGTCGTCAAGAACGTGACCGGATACGACCTCTCGAAACTGATCGCCGGGTCCTATGGGACCTTGGCCGCGCTCGAAGAGATAACGGTCAAGGTGCTGCCGCAGGCCTGAGCACACCGAAACGGTCGTGCTGTGCGGTCTCGATTCCGCGGCGGCGGTGCGCGTGATGAGCCGGGCGCTCGCCTCGCCGCACGAGGTGTCCGGGGCTGCCTATCTGCCGGCTGGCGCGACCGCGGCGCTGACTTCGCTGGCGGATCTCCCCGGGATAGCCGCCCTTCGCCTCGAAGGGCCGCCGCCCTCCGTCACCTTCCGGCGCGAGCGATTGCTGGCTGAGCTGGCCATGGATTGCGATTCGACGGTGCTCGATGACGACGCCTCGATGACATTCTGGCGGGCGATCCGCGATGTCGAGCCGCTTGCCGGTCTTGCCGATCGCACCGTCTGGCGCGTTTCGGTAGCGCCAAGCCGTGGCGCAGAGCTCGGAGGGGCGATCGCCCGCGTCGTCGACGCGACGTGGTACGTCGATTGGGGCGGCGGACTGTTGTGGGTCGCAGTCGCGAGCAAAGGTGGACCCGAGGATGGCGGTGCAGTACTGATCCGTACGGCGATCCGTGGCGCGGATGGGCATGGCACCGGCCACGCCACGTTGGTCAAAGGCTCGGCGGCATTGCGCCGTGCTGTCCCGGTGTTCGAGCCGCAGCCGCCTGCCCTCGCGGCGCTCGCGGCCCGGGTCAAGGACAGCTTCGACCCCCGTCATATCCTGAACCCCGGGCGCATGGTCGAGGGGAGCTGAGGCCGTGCGTACCGATTTCTCAGCCGAGCAGCTGGCCGATCCCGATACCGCTCAGTCCGAAAAGATCCTGCGCAACTGCACCCATTGCGGATTCTGCACCGCGACCTGCCCGACCTATCTGCTGCTCCGGCGACGAGCTCGACGGCCCGCGCGGGCGCATCTATCTGATCAAGGACATGCTGGCTGGAGACGGGAACATCATCGCTGACACGGTCAAGCACATCGACCGCTGTCTCTCTTGCCTCTCCTGCATGACGACCTGCCCATCGGGGGTCAATTACATGCACCTCGTCGATCATGGTCGACGCTGGATCGAGCAGAAATACCAGCAGGCCCTGGGCGGAGCGGGCCTTGCGACGGCTGCTCGGCAACGTGCTGACCCGGCCGACGCGGTTCCGCCTGGCCTTGCGCGGCGCGGTTCTGGCCAAGCTCTTTGCGCGATTTCTTGCCGCGGCAGCTCACGCCGTTGCTCGCGCTGGCCCCAACCTCCGTCCCGAAGGCGTCGCCAACCGATCGGCAGCGCGTCTTTCCTGCCGAGGGAGAACGGCGGATGCGGGTGGCATTACTGTCCGGCTGCGCTCAGCGGGTGCTGGCGCCCCGAGATCAACGAGGCGACGATCCGGCTGTTGACCCGCCACGGCTGCGAAGTCGTCGTGCCGCGAGGCAGTGGGTGCTGCGGCTCGCTGGTCCATCATCTGGGTCAAGAGGTGGAGGCACTTGCCTTTGCGCGCGCAGATATCGACGCCTGGGAGTGCGAACGCGTCGCCGGCGGGCTCGATGCGATCGTGATCAACGCCTCAGGCTGCGGCACGACGGTCAAGGATTACGGCTTCATGCTGCGCGAGGATCCGGCCTATGCCGAGAAGGCCGCGCGGATCGCCGCCCTCGCCCGCGACGTCACCGAAATTATCGAGACGATCGGGCTGCGCCCACCCTCGCCCGAGTTCGCGGCCACCAGCCGGCGCGTCGCCTATCATTCCGCATGCTCGATGCAGCACGGCCAGCGAATTCACGGCGGACCAAAGGCGCTGCTGGCGGCAGCTGGGTTCGAAGCGCAGGATGTCCCTGAGGGGCACCTCTGCTGCGGCTCGGCCGGAACCTACAATCTGCTGCAGCCGGAGATCGCGGGAGAACTGCGCGAGCGCAAGCTAGCCAATATCGCCCTGACCCGGCCCGATATCGTCGCCACCGGCAATATCGGCTGCATCACCCAGCTTGCCGCCGGCTGCGCCGCGCCGGTCGTGCACACCGTCGAGCTGCTCGATTGGGCCACTGGCGGGCCGATGCCGCGGGCTCTCGATGGCCGCTAACGCGGGCGTTTGCGGGCGATCGCCGGTACTGCCAGCGACACGGCGAGCGCGGCTAGGCCGATCAAGGTCGGCGCCAGCCATCCGGCGGCGCCCAGCATTGCCCGCTCACTGGCGGCGCCGAAATCGACATAGGCGATTGTCAACGGCAACTGGCCGAGCAGCGAGCCGAATGCATAGCCCCCGAGCGGCAGCCGCGTCAGTCCCAACCCATAATTCGAGAGAGCGTGGGGAATGACCGGGATCAGCCGCAGTCCCGCAACGGCACGCCAGCCCCCCTGCTCCACGCGCGCGAGGATCGAACGGATGGCATCGCTGCGATAGAGGTCGAATAGGCCGGCATTGAGATGGCGAGCGACGAGAAATCCTGCCACCGCGCCGGCGACGCTACCGATCGCGGCCCAAACAATGCCCCATCCAACGCCGAACAACAGCCCCGCGGCAACCGCCAGTACGGTGCGCGGGACGAATAACAGGCTGCCGACAACGTGCACCGCGAGAAACACCAGCGGCGCTAATGGATATCGGCCGATAATGTCGCCAAGCTCGGCGGGGCCGAACAATGCGCGCCAGCGCCAGGCGATGACGGCCCCAACCAGCAGCAGGCCCAGAAGGAGCAGGCGCGCCATGCGGTGAAACCAGGTCGCGGGAACGTCGAGCGTCCTAGTCCCCGTCTGCTTTACAATCACCGGAGCACCGGTACGGCGGGCGACGACGCCGTACCGGGCTCGTCCGGCGACGGCTCAACCAGCAGGTGTGGACGGGTCGCTCGCCGCTGCAGCCACATCACGCCAAATAGATCGACGATCCCGACGCCCAGGCGGTCGAACACGCCGTATTTCGAAACGCCGCCCCGACGACGGCCGATGATTGACCGGCACCGAGCGCACGTTGCCGCCGGCGCGCAGCACCAATGCAGGAAGAAATCGGTGCATGTGGTCGAAATCCGGCAGATCGAGAAACAATGCGCGCGAAAACAGCTTCAGGCCGCAGCCGGTGTCCGGGGTATCGTCGCCGAGAAGCCGGCGGCGGATCCGGTTGGCGATCCGCGACGCCGCACGCTTCGACCAGCTGTCCTGCCGATTTCGACGATAGCCGGTGACCAGAAGCGGCCAAGCCGGCGGCGCGGCGCGGGCGAGCTTCCACAATTCCGGAATGTCGGCCGGATCGTTCTGGCCGTCGCCGTCGAGCGTCGCGATCCAGGCTGCCCGCGCCGCCCTGACGCCAGTACGAATCGCCGCGCTCTGTCCGCAGCTTTGCGCATGGCGCAGCAACCGCAACTGCGGCGCCTGTGGCGTCAGCCGCAAGATCTCGGCGGCAGTCGCGTCGGTGCTGCCGTCGTCCACGTAAACGATCTCATAGGCACATATCCCGTCGAGCGCGGCTTGGATTTCGGCGACCAGAGGCGCGATGTTCGTGGCCTCGTTTCTTACGGGGATGACGACGGATAGGTCCATGACTTCGACGTGCGGGGGCGTAAGCCGACGGGGGTGTACAAAGGCTGGCTAGGCTGTGTCACAACGAGCGGCGCATGCAGCATGTTCCGCAGCTGCGACAAATCGGGCTAGCCGCTGGGTCGACGCCCTCGTGAGGGCCGCAATAGATCCAACACATGAATAGCATCCGCTCGTTGGCACTCACACTGATAGCAGCACTTTCCGGAGCATCGCTGTCTGGGCATAGGATAGCCCGCTCGTCGCTTTGCCGGCGATCGGGGCGGCGATTAGCGGTCGACCCAGGCGATGCGCAGCACGTTGGTGGCGCCGGGGGTGCCGAACGGAACTCCGGCGGTGACGACGACGCGCTGCCCGGGTTGCGCGATTTCTTCGCGGTGGGCGATCCGCACCGCCTTTTGAACCATGTCGTTGAAGTTCTTGATGTCGCTCGTGTGAACGCAGTGCGCACCCCATAAAACCGCGAGGCGCCGGGCGGTGCCGAGCTTCGAAGTGAGCACGAGGATCGGCACTTCCGGGCGCTCGCGCGCGGCGCGCAGCGCAGTGGCGCCCGAGGTCGTGTAGGAAACGATCGCCGCGGCGCCGATCGTACTGGCGACCTGGCAGGCGGCGGCGCTGATCGCGTCCGGAGCGGTATGCTCATGCTCGATCAGGGTCCCCTCGAGCATCGAGAAATAGATCGGATCCTGCTGCACCCGACAGGCGATACGGTTCATCATCGCGGCAGATTCGATCGGGTGACGCCCGGCGGCAGTCTCGGCGGATAGCATGACCGCGTCGGCGCCCTCATAGACCGCGGTGGCCACATCGGAGACTTCGGCGCGGGTCGGCGTCGGCGACGTAATCATCGATTCGAGCATCTGGGTCGCGACGACCACCGGCTTGCCGGCGACTCGGCAGGCGTGCACCACCTGCTTTTGCACGCTCGGCACGTCCTCTGGCGGCATCTCGACCCCGAGGTCACCGCGCGCCACCATCAGCCCATCGGCAAGCTCGATGATCTCCGACAAACGCTGGATCGCCGCGGGCTTTTCGAGCTTGACCATGACCCCGGCGCGACCGGCGACAAGCTTGCGGCCCTCCGCCACGTCGTCGGGGCGTTGAACAAACGAGAATGCGATCCAGTCAGCGCCGTGATCGAGGGCGAAGGCGAGATCGGCGCGGTCCTTTTCGGTGATAGCTGACATTGGCAGCACAGCATTCGGGACATTGACCCCCTTGCGGTCCGAGAGCGGCCCACCGACCCGGCACAGGGTCTCGGCAAACCCGGCGCCGCAACTTTCGGTCTCAAGCCGCACCTTGCCGTCGTCGAGCAGCAATTGGGTGCCCGGCTGCAGCGCCGCGAAAATCTCGGGATGGGGCAATGGTGCGCGCCTCTGATCGCCGGGGCAGGGGTCGAGATCGAGGCGCAGACGGGCGCCGGCGGTGAGCTCGATTCGACCTGACTCGAACGTGCCGAGGCGCAGTTTTGGCCCTTGGAGATCGGCGAGAATGCCGATCGGCCGCCCGGTCTCGTGCTCGACCTGGCGGATCGCCTCGAATCGAGCAAGGTGCTCGCGATGCGTCCCGTGGCTGAAATTGAGGCGAAAGACGTCGACGCCGGCCTCGAACAGCGCACGGATCTGCTCGAGCGTCGAACTCGACGGGCCGAGGGTCGCGACGATCTTTGCGCTGCGCTGCCGCCGCATCTCCGTCTCCTCAGCACGCCCTTTCAGCCATCAACCAGGATCGCCCGGAAATCGTTGACGTTGGTCAGTGTCGGGCCGGTCACCACGAGATCGCCGAGGGCGGCGAAAAATCCGTACCCGTCATTGTCGGCGAGCGCCGCCTGCGCCCCGATCCCGCGGGCCGCTGCACGCGCGATACTGTCCGGATAGACGATCGCCCCGGCATTGTCCTCAGTTCCGTCGATGCCGTCGGTGTCGCAGGCGAGCGCCGAAATTCCTTCGGCCCCGTCGAGCGCTACGGCAAGCGCCAGCAGGAACTCGACGTTGCGCCCGCCGCGGCCCTTACCCTTGACGGTTACGGTGGTCTCGCCGCCCGACAACAACACAGCGGGAAGCGCCACCGTTCGATCCCCTACGCGGAACTCCCCGGCGCGCAGCTGACGGGCGATCGCGGCGTGAACGAGGGCAACGTCGCGCGCTTCGCCCTCGATCCGGTCGCTCAACACGATCGGCGTGATGTTTTGCCGCAGCGCGATGGTGGCGGCGGCGCGCAGCGATTCCTGCGGGCTCGCGACCAGCTCGAACCGGGTCCGCGCGAAGATTGGGTCATCAGGTTTCGGGGTCTCGCTCCGCTGCGCCGCCAGGTGCGCCATGACTGCCGGCGGCTCACCGATGCCGTACTTAGCCAGTACTGCGCGGGCATCGGCAAAAGTCGTCGCATCGGGCACCGTCGGTCCCGAGGCGATGACCGCGGGATCGTCGCCGGGAACATCGGAAATAGCTAAGGTGACGACCCGCGCCGGCGCCGCGGCGGCGGCAAGCCGGCCTCCCTTGATTGCCGAGAGATGCTTGCGCACCGTGTTGATCTCGGTAATGGTCGCGCCCGAGCGCAACAGCGCGCGCGTCACCGCCTGCTTGTTGGCAAGTGTAAGGCCCGGAGCCGGCAAGGCGAGCAGCGCCGAGCCGCCGCCCGAAGCCAGAAACACAAACTGGTCGTCGGGCCCGAGTCCGTGGGCGAGATCGAGGATCCGCCGCGCCGCGCGCTCTCCCGCAGCGTCAGGCACAGGATGGCTCGCTTCGAGGATTTCGATCCGGTCACAGGGAACAGCATGACCGTAGCGGGTCAAGACGAGGCCTTCCAGCGGACCCCGCCACCTCGTCTCGAAACCGCGCGCCATTGCCGCTGCTGCCTTGCCTGCGCCACCCACGACGGTGCGTCCGCGGACCGCCGCGGGGATCCGACCGGCCAGTGCCCGATCAGGATCGGCCGCGGCGAGAGCGACATCGAACAGGGCCCGCAAAAACTCCCCGGCCGACCGATCATCGCGTATCGTCACGTGGTGCTTCCGTCTTGCCAAGCTCCCCGCCGCCATTTCATATCGAGCGCCGCGGGAACGCCAGCGCTAGATCCCCCGCGGTAAGCATGGCGTAATCCGGGGGAAGGAACAGGTTTCGTGAAAGTGGTGGGCCGCCGAGGCGCGATGCGGGCGGCATTGTCGATTGCGTTGCTGATCACGGCGGCGCCGGGCCGCGCAGACCCGCCGGCAAACATGCTGTTTTCCGAAGTCTTCGCTGATCTGGCGGCGAGGCTCCTCGGGGTGGTGGTCAACATCTCGACTACCCAGGCCGGCGTCGCAGGACTACCGAAGGATGCCCCCCAAGGACAGGCCCCCGCGCCAGGCTCGCCGCTCGACCAGTTTTTCCACGACTTTCTAGGCGATAACGGGGCGCCGGGCAGCCCGAACGGATTGGCGCCGCCGGTCGCGTCGCTGGGGTCGGGGTTCATCATCGATC
The DNA here is from genome assembly GCA_963774345.1 of uncultured Alphaproteobacteria bacterium. Classification (GTDB taxonomy): domain Bacteria; phylum Pseudomonadota; class Alphaproteobacteria; order ATCC43930; family CGMCC-115725; genus AP-15. The sequence continues at coordinate 143,076 of CAVZFB010000064.1, read as the reverse complement.
CTTCGGGTCTGATCGTCACCAACAACCACGTGATCGCCAATGCCGATCAGATTACGGTCACATTGTCCGACAACACGGCCTTGCAGGCGCGGGTGGTCGGGCGCGACCCGGTCAGCGATCTGGCGCTGTTGAAGATCGACGCGGCGAAACCGCTGCCTGCGGCAATTTGGGGCGATTCGACGAAGACCCGAGTCGGAGACTGGGTGCTCGCGATCGGCAATCCGTTCGGCCTCGGTGGTACGGTCACCTCAGGCATTATCTCGGCTACGGCACGGGACATTCATTCGGGACCCTACGACGACTTCTTGCAGACTGATGCATCGATCAACCGCGGCAATTCGGGCGGCCCGATGTTCGATCTTGCTGGGCAAGTGATCGGAATAAACACCGCGATCTATTCGCCATCCGGAGGGTCGATCGGTATTGGCTTTGCGGTGCCTTCTGCTTTTGCGCGGCCGATCATTGACCAGCTCAAGGCAACCGGCAAAGTCGAGCGCGGTTGGATCGGGGCGCGCATTCAGCCGGTCACCGACGCGCTGGCCGAAGCTGTCGGTCTGGACAAAGGCCGCGGCGCGATGATCGCGACGATCGACCAAGCGAGCCCCGCGGCCCAGGCAAAACTGGAACCCGGTGACGTGATCCTAACCTATGACGGCAAGCCGATCGACCGCAGTCGGCAACTGCCTCTCCTCGTCGCCGGCACGCCGCCAAATATAGCAGTCAAGATGACGATCTGGCGCGACCGCAAGGAGCACGACGTCACGCTCAAGGTCGCAGCCCTCGACCCGAATCGTCCGCCGTCACCCCCGCCGGAACCGGAAAAGCCGAAGCCGCCACCGACGGTCGATGCGCTTGGCCTCAAAGTCGCCAAGCTGACCGAGGACCTGCGCAAGCAGTTTTCCCTGCCGGAGGCGGCAAAGGGGGTTGTCATCATCGATGTGCCGGCAAATAGCGCGGCCGCTACACAGGGGTTGCGCCCGGGCGATCTGGTCATCGCGATCGGCCGCGCGCCGGTCGCAACACCGGAAGAGGTACAGCAGACAGCGACGGCCTCCACTAAGAAGGGAAGCAAAGATCTCCTGGTCCGCGTCCAGCGCGACGGCAACACCCGATTCGTGGCACTGCCTGCTGCGGGCGGCTAGGCGAATCAGCGGTTACAACCGCCTTATTCGGCCGCCAGCGCCGACGCCGGCGATGGCAGCCGGAAGCGGGCGAGCAGTGCCGCCTCCTTTGTCTTGGCGCGGGCGAGGTTCGCCTCCTTGACGTGGCCGAAGCCGCGGATCTCGAACGGCAATGATGCCAGCTCGACGGCGATCGCGTGATTGGCAGGCGTCAAACGGGCGAGGATCTCATCGATCACCGCCTCGTATTCGCCGATCAGCTGGCGCTCGGTGCGTCGTTCCTCGCTGCGGGCGAAGATGTCCAACGGCGTTCCGCGCAGCCGGCGCAGCTTGGCCAGAATCCGAAAGACAGTCAGCATCCACGGGCCGAATTCGCGCTTGCGCAGATGCCCGGTCTGAGGATCGCGATCGCCGAAGATAGGCGGGGCGAGGTGGAAGCGTAGCTCGTAGGCACCCTCGAAGCGATCGGCGACCCGCTTCAAGAAGTCGCTCTCGGTGTAGAGGCGGGCGACCTCGTACTCGTCTTTGTACGCCATCAGTTTGAACAGGGCCTTGGCGATCGCCTCGGTCAGCGCCGTGACACCCGGGATGCAGGCCGTCTCGGCCTCGCGCACGCGGCTGACGCGGGTCGCGTAGCGCGCGGCGTAGGCGGCATCCTGATAGCCGGTCAAAAACTCGACCCGCCGCTCGATCACCTGATCGAGGGTTTCAGATAACCGGTGGCTCGCCGGGATCGCCGCCGCCGGGGTTGCGCGGGCTTCGACAAGCGTCAGATCGATCGCCGCCCGCCGCCCCCAGCGGAACGCGCCTTGATTGAATTCAACGGCAACCCCGTTCAAGGCGATCGCGCGCTCGATGGCCTCGGCCGACAATGGGACCAGCCCGCGCTGATAGGCATAGCCGAGCATGAACAAATTGCTCGCGATCGAATCGCCGAAAAGGCCGGTCGCCAGTCGCGTCGCGTCGACAAACTCGGCGTTTGCCGGACCGGTCGCCTCGGCGATGCTGCGTTCCAGCGCACTGGTCGGAAAGACCAGATCCGGATTTCGGGTGAAATCGCCGGTGATGATTTCGTGGCTGTTGATGATGGCGCGGCTGTGGCCGGGTTCGAGCTTCGACAACGCATCGGCGCTCGCTGAAACCACGAGATCGCAGCCGAGCAGCAATTTGGCGCCACCGGCGGCGATGCGCACGGCATGGATTTCGTCGGGCTGGCGGGCGATCCGGACATGGCTGTAAACCGCCCCGCCCTTCTGCGCGAGCCCGGTCATGTCGAGGATCGTGCAGCCTTTGCTTTCAAGATGCGCGGCCATCCCAAGCAAGGCCCCGATCGTGACCACGCCGGTCCCGCCGACGCCGGTAACGAGGATGCCGTAAGGCTCGTCGAGCGCGGGATGGGCGGGTTGTGGTAGTGCCGGCAGGCCGTCCTCGCCGAGATCGCCGGCCCGGCCCTTTTTAAGCCCGCCGCCGTGGACGGTCACAAAGCTCGGGCAAAAGCCTTCGACGCAGGAATAGTCCTTGTTGCAGCTCGACTGATCGATTGCCCGTTTGCGCCCGTATTCGGTTTCGACCGGCACCACGGATAGGCAGTTCGAGGTCTTCGAGCAATCGCCGCAGCCCTCGCACACCAGATCGTTGATAAAGACCCGCTTGGCCGGATCGGGGAAGCGGCCGCGCTTGCGGCGGCGGCGTTTTTCGGCGGCACAGGTCTGATCGTAGACAATGGCGCTGACGCCGGGCATCACGCGCAAATCGCGCTGCACCGAATCGAGATCATCGCGGTGGCGCACGGTCACGCCGGCGGCGAAATCAACGCCCAGCGGGTATTTGTCCGGCTCGTCGGTGACGACGACGATCGGCGCGACCCCTTCGGCAGCAAGTTGGCGGGTCAATACCGGCACGCTCAGGCCACCGTCGAGCGGCTGGCCGCCGGTCATCGCTACGGCGTCGTTGAACAACAATTTGTAGGTGATGTTGACCTTGGCGGCGACCGCGGCGCGGATCGCAAGCACGCCCGAATGGGTATAGGTGCCGTCGCCGAGATTCGCGAAAATGTGCGGGGTTTCGGTAAACGGCGCCTGGCCTATCCACGGCGTCCCCTCACCGCCCATCTGGGTAAAGGTCGCGGTCGAGCGGTCCATGAACTGCGCCAGATAGTGGCAGCCGATGCCGGCAACTACGCGGCTGCCCTCGGGCACTTTGGTCGAAGTGTTGTGCGGGCAACCCGAGCAGAAGTAGGGCGTGCGGGCGAACGGCACGACATTACCGCCAAGCTGACGCTCCTTCGCTTCGAGGAAGGCGAGCCGCTCGACGATGCGCGGCGACGTATAAAAGCGGCCGATGCGCTGGGCGATCACCCGCGCGATCTGGGCCGGCGTCAGTTCGCCATTGGACGGGAGGATCCAATTTCGGTTCTCGTCGAATTTGCCGATGACCCGCGGGCGCACGTCCTCGCGCCAATTATAAAGCTGTTCTTTAAATTGATTTTCGATGACCGCCCGTTTTTCTTCGACGACCAGGATCTCTTCGAGCCCCTCGGCGAAATGGCGAATGCCCTCGCGTTCGAGCGGCCAAGACATCGCCACTTTGTAGAGGCGGATACCGATTTCGGCGGCATGTGCCTCGTCGATGCCGAGGTCGTCTAATGCCTGGCGCACGTCGAGATAGGACTTGCCGGTCGTTACGATGCCGAAGCGCGGAGACGGGCTGTCGATGACGATGCGGTCGAGCCGGTTGGCGCGAGCAAAAGCAAGAGCGGCGTAGAGCTTGTACTTGTGCAGCCGGTACTCCTGTTCGAGCGGCTGATCGGGCCAGCGGATATTGAGCCCGCCGAGCGGCATCTCGAAATCCTCGGGCGACACGATCCGGGTTCGTTCCGGGGCGATGTCTACCGAGGCCGAGCTGTCGACTGTCTCCGCGATCGTCTTGAACGCGATCCAGCAGCCGGAATAACGCGACATCGCCCAGCCATAAAGGCCGAGATCGAGGATCTCCTGGACACCCGACGGATTAAGAACCGGGATACAGGCGTCCATGAACGCGTATTCGGATTGGTGCGCCAGGGTCGAGGATTTGCAGGTGTGATCGTCGCCGGCGAGCAGCAATACGCCGCCATGCGGCGCCGAGCCGGCGGAATTGCCGTGCTTTAGCGCGTCGCCGCTGCGATCGACGCCCGGACCCTTGGCGTACCACATGGCAAAGACGCCGTCGTATTTTGCACCGGGAAACAGACCCAGCTGCTGACTTCCCCAGATCGCCGTGGCGCCCAGCTCTTCGTTGATCGCCGGCTGAAAACGGATGTGATTGCGTTCGAGAAACCGGCGCGCGCCCCACAGCGCCTGATCGAGGCCGCCCAGCGGCGATCCACGATACCCTGAGATAAAACAGCCGGTATTGAGCCCGGCAGCAACATCGCGCTGGCGCTGCATCATCGGCAGACGCACCAGGGCCTGGGTCCCGGTCAGATAGACGCGCCCCCTGTCGAGCACATATTTATCGTCGAGCGTGACCGCCCTGAGCGCCATCGCGATCTCCCGAACCCGCCGCGCAAATTTCCCAAAACGTGGTGTTTCTCCGGTGGTTGCTCAATGACAACCGTGACCGAATTGAGAAAATGCAACGAACTGCCGCCGCAGTGGGGTTTTCCGGTGTGAAACAATATACCGGCCCGCGTCCGCGACATGTCCGGCAACAAAATTCCGGCATGCGCATTGCGGCGACGCCGAGGCGGGAGTAATGCTCGCGAATCACGCCCGCCGTACATATTTGGTCGTTGGCATGCTTACATCCGCCCTTCGTCGCGAACCGATCGCCCCATCGCTGCTCGCCGGACTGCGCCAGCTTCTCGGCGAACGTCTTTCCACCTCGGCGGCGGTCTGTGCGCAGCACGGCAAGGACGAATCCTATCATCCCGCCCATTCGCCGGACGCAGTCGCGTTCCCGCACACGAGCGAGGAGGTCGCCGCGATCGTCGAGCTGTGCGCCGCGCATACCACGCCGGTCATCGCTTTCGGCACCGGCACCTCTCTGGAAGGTCACGTAGCGGCGCTGGCGGGGGGCGTCTCGATCGACATGACGCAGATGAACCGCATCGTGCGCGTCAATGCCGAGGATCTCGACGCCACCGTCGAGGCCGGCGTGACCCGCAAGCAACTCAACGAGCATCTGCGCGATACCGGGTTGTTCTTTCCGATCGACCCAGGCGCCGACGCCTCGCTCGGCGGCATGGCGGCGACCCGTGCCTCCGGCACGAATGCGGTACGCTACGGCACAATGCGCGAGAATGTGCTGTCGCTGACTGTGGTGCTCGCCGACGGCCGAATCATCCGCACGGCGCGGCGCGCCCGCAAATCGGCGGCGGGATACGATTTGACCCGGCTTTTCGTCGGCTCGGAAGGCACGCTCGGCATTATTACCGAGCTGACCGTCCGGCTTTACGGCATTCCGGAAGCGATCTCGGCAGCGGTCTGCGCCTTTCCGACCTTGGAGGCGGCCGTCGACAGCGTGATCCTGACGATCCAAAGCGCCGTTCCGGTCGCGCGCATCGAGCTGCTCGACGAATCGCAGATGGACGCGATCAATAAATATTCAAAACTCGACCACAAAGTCGCCCCGACCCTTTTTTTCGAATTTCACGGCAGCCCGGCCGGTGTTGCCGAGCAGGCCGAAACGGTCAAGGCGATCGCCGCGGATCATGGCGGGGACGATTTTCGCTGGGCGACGACGCCGGAGGCGCGCTCGAAACTGTGGCAAGCGCGGCACGACGCCTATTATGCCGCACTGGCGCTGCGGCCGGGATCAAAAGGCTGGGCAACAGATGTGTGCGTCCCGATCTCGCGACTTGCCGAATGTATCCGCGAAACAAAACAAGACCTCGCGCAGTCGCCGATCCCCTCAGCTTTGGTCGGGCATGTTGGTGACGGCAATTTTCACCTAGTCTTCATGATCGATCCGAATCAACCCGAAGAAATCGCCGAGGCTAATCGGCTCAATGACCGGATGGTGGCCCGCGCTCTAGCGATGGACGGCACCAGCACCGGCGAGCACGGGGTCGGATACGGCAAGATGGACTTTCTGATCGCCGAGCACGGCGAGGCGGTCAGCGTCATGCGCATGATCAAGAAAGCGCTCGATCCGCTCAACATCATGAATCCGGGGAAAATCGTACGGGTCTGATTGCATCGCAGCAGACGTGGTCGAACCAATAAACTGCTTCACTATTTACTTATCGATTGGTATTATACGACATCTGAAGAGAATGGGCTCGGGCTGCGGCGCTCCGGGTAGGCCTCAGTAAGCAGACTGGCGGGAGTACCGTGCCGGCCTTCGATTTCATACCGCGCGTTTGTTGGCGACGTTAGTTGGGCGCCGCACCACCAATGGTGCGCGCCGGAGGCCTAGAAGACAGCACACAAGAGTTACAGCCAAGGGTCCCTTGCATGGAAAAATCTAGTAAAAGAGGGAAAATTCCCCAGCAGGATTGGCCATCAATCATCACGCGATACGAGTCCGGCGAAACGCTGGCGAGCATTGCCCGCACCTATGACTGCTCCCCGCCGGCAATTAGCTACATAGTTAGTAGGACTAAGGCGCGTAGCGCAGCCGCCGAGGCGGCTGTGCAAACTACGCCGGTAACCGCCGCGGAACCGCAGTTGTTGAAGGGGCCGTCATTGGAGGTCCCCGCCAGCAACATACCTGCCGCTGCAAAGTTGCATGACACTGTGGCGACCGGCGCAGCCAGCCTATTGGAGCTTCCGGTCACCGAGCCGCGCCTGATCGAGCAGCCCGGCGGCGCGCCGCAGCCGAGAGAACCGGGGTTGTTCCCCGACGAACCGCCGCGAGCACCGAATTTGCCAGCGAACCCTGTGTCGCCTGCAGGCAATGGGCCAATTCCGCGCTACGGTCATATCCCGCGCGGCGACCCTAGCCCAGCCGGCAACGGCAGCGCACAGCGTGCATCGGGTCCCGCCGGGGGGCAGGCGCAGAACGGCGAATCGCGACGAACCCTGCACCTGTCGCTGCCACACGGAAGCGGCGGCCCACACAGTGCCGATTCGCAGCACCAAAGTACCCCAAACATTGCCAATGCTGGCTCCGGCGACCGTTCCAGTCCACATCCGACCGCGCAATCCGCTTTTGGCCAACCTCCACGGCAGGGTCCGATCGATCATCGTCCCACGCCGGACTCTTCGGACGTTTCCGCGCGGACCAATTCTGCGCCGATGCGTCAGGCCGATGGGGTGCACGATACTGCTCCAAATCGCCCCTCCGGCGAGGGGCAGCGTGGCAGGGAAGGTGGTGCGTTTATCGATAGGGCGCTTCGAGAACGGGTCGATGGCGATATCGCCGTCTTTCTTGCAGCTTTCGACGCCGCCCTCGATCGCGACACCCCCGAGACTCGCACCGAACTGCGCGAGGCAACCGATCGGCTGCTGCGGGCCGGGGCGCGTACGCGAATCGAATTGGAACGCCTCGAGGCGCGCGCACCGCTGCCGGCGCGGGACAAGATCGGGCAAACAGTACCCTTATACCGGCATCGCTGAGGTGCTTGTTTAAGCTAAGAGCCGGCTGCCCCGCTTTCCTGTGCGCGGGGAGCAGGGCAGCCGATAACCGTTTTTATGCTTATCCTTGATTGGCTCCGAGACTCATGCCGACATATTCGGTGACGCCATGGCGGTTCAGCAGCAGTAACGCAGTCTTTTTAGGCGAGTGGACAGCCTCCTTTAATCTGGCCGCTGCCTCTTGCGGGGTGTGGACCGGCTGCTGGTTGATCGCAACCACGACATCACCCTGAGCAAGCCCGACATCCTCGGCGGCACTGCCGTTCTCGACCCGGGTGACCACCACGCCGTCAACACTCTTGGCGACATGCAACTCCTGGCGCAGCTCGTTGGTCAATGGCGCGAAGCGCATTCCCAACGCCGTTGCTTGTGCCGATCCCTCCTCTACCGGCCCGCTATTCGCCGAGGCGACTTGGTTGTTGTCCGGGAGTTCGCCGAGCTTGGCCTGCAGCTCGATTTCTCGCCCATTTCGCCAAACTGCCACCGTCGCTGGCGTATTGGGGGCTACCGCGGCCACCAGACGCGGCAGATCATGCAGTTCGCTCACCCTGCTGCCATCGAATGCCAGAACCACGTCGCCCTGCTTGAGGCCGGCCTTCGCGGCCGGGCCGTCCGGGGTGACAACGGCAACGAGAGCGCCATGCTCGCCGTGAAGACCGAGGCTCGAAGCAATCGCGGGCGTCACCTCCTGAATCTGTACACCGAGCCATCCGCGGTTGATCTTGCCGTGTTCCTCGAGCTGGGCGACGATCGACTTGGCTGCGTTTGAGGGCACGGCAAAGCCGATGCCGACGCTGCCTCCATTGGGCGAATAGATCGCGGTATTGATGCCGATGACCTGGCCATTGAGGTTAAATGTTGGTCCGCCCGAATTGCCGCGGTTGATCGGCGCATCGATCTGCAGGAAATCGTCGTACGGGCCTTCGTTTATGTCACGGCCGCGCGCCGAGATGATCCCGGTCGTCACCGTACCGCCGAGCCCGAACGGATTGCCGACGGCCATCACCCAATCGCCAACCTGGGCGGCGCTGCTGTCGCCGAAGGTGACATAGGGCAGCGGTTGATCGGCCTTGATCTTCAGAACCGCGAGGTCGGTCTTGGGGTCGCGGCCGACGATCTTGGCCGTATACTTGGTCTTGTCTTGAAGAATGACTTGCACCTTTGCGGCATCGCCGACCACGTGGTTGTTGGTCACGACGTAGCCGGACGGATCGACGATAAAGCCGGAGCCGAGCGCGATTCGGCGGGGCTCGCCCCCGGGCATCTGGGGAAAGGCATGGCCGCCGCCCGGGTTTTGCTGGTCGAAAAACCGTCGCAGCATCTCGTCGAACGGAGAGCTGGGAAAACCCTGAGACGGCCCACCTTGGTCCTGTTCATCGGCCATCTGATCCGCGCCGGCCTTCTGCGTGACCGAGATGTTGACCACGGCCGGCAACACCTTTTTGACCAGCGGGGCGAAGCTTTGCTGCTGGATCAGTGCCACCGGCGACGTCATCGTCTGCGGCGCTGCGGGCGACGCTGCCGTCGGATTTTCGGCCCACACCATGGGTGTCAGCGCGACTGTCGCGCCGAGCCCAAAGGCGGCTGCGGCCGCGCGGCCGCGGGTCAATCGCGGTAGGCGGGTTTTGGATAGGTCTGCCATCTTATCCTCTTGCCGAGCAGTGGGTGCTCACGCCTGCCACAAAGAGCGCAATGTGCGAGAGCGGGATCGCTGCAGATTTGGCCCGACCATGTGACACCCGCCTTTCGCCGGGATTAATTCGCTGTAACCTCGCCGGGGCCTTATCGCAGGGGTGGTTCGCGCGCGCCGAATCGCCGCCGGCTACCGCGCAAAAGTCCCTATCATGCGCACCAGCGTCAATTGAGGGAGCCTCAGATGAGCCGTTACCGCGAGATCAGCCCCGCCGAGATGACCTCGGCGCAGAAACAAGTTCATGACGAGATCGTCGCCGGCAAGCGCGGCCGGTTCGGTGGGCCATTCCAGCTCCTGATCCGTGCGCCCGAAGTTTGCCGGCATCTGTCGCGGCTCGGCGAGTATTTGCGCTGGGCCAGCTCGCTGGCGCCGGCGGTGTCCGAGCTGGCGATCTGCTTAACCGCGCGCAGCATCCGGGCAAATTACGAGTGGCACGCACATGCCCCGCTGGCCATCGAGGCCGGGGTGCCGGCGACCGCGATGGAAGCGATCCGCACCGGTGCTTCGCCGAACTTCGCGGACAAGGAGCAGGCGCTCGTCTGCCGGATCGTCACCGACCTTCTCAACACCAAGCGGCTTTCCGACGCCACCTTCGCCGAGGCGATCGCGGCATTCGGCGAACAGGGCGTCGTCGAACTCGGTACGATCATCGGCTACTACACGGCGATCGGGAACGCGCTGAATGTTTTTGAGGTTGCGCTGCCCCCGGCCGCCGCGCTATATTTCGCGAAATAAAAAATGTTGCCAGGGGGCAGCGGTGGAACTTGGCAAGCGCGGTGTATTTTGCTTTACCGACGGGTTGACGCCGGCGCAGCTGATCGAGTTGGCGCAGCGCACCGAACAGCTCGGCTACGGCACGCTGTGGTATCCCGAAGCGCTGAAATACGAATCCTTTGGGCTCGGCAGCTTCCTCTTGGCACAGACGCAGCGCCTGGTCGTCGCCAGCGGCATCGCCAACATCTATGCGCGCGATGCCACAGCGATGAAGCAAGGTCAGCATACCCTTGCGGCGTTGTCGGCCGGACGGTTTCTCCTCGGGCTCGGCGTTTCGCACGTGCCGCTGGTCGAGACCGCTCGCGGCCATCAGTACCGCGCTCCGGTACCGACGATGCGCGCCTACCTGGACGCCATGGACAAGGCCGCAGGGATGGCCGCGGTGCTCGACGAGCCGGCGCCGATGGTCCTGGCGGCGCTCGGTCCGCGGATGATCGCCCTGGCCGGGGCGTGCAGCGCTGGGGCTTTTCCCTACAACGTCACCCCGGAGCACACCGCCCAGGCGCGGGCGCTGCTCGGCCCGGGCAAATGGCTCTGCGTCGAGCAGAAAGTCCTCGGCGTCACCGATCCCGGCAAGGCTCGTGACATGGCGCGGCAGGCAATCGCGTTCTATCTGCCGTTGACCAACTATCGCGCCAGTTGGAGCCGTCAGGGGTTCGGCGAGGATGATCTGAGCGGCGGCGGCAGCGACCGGTTCCTCGATGCCATGGTCGCGTGGGGGACCGAAACGGCGATCAGCCGACGCATCCAGGCTCATTTCGACGCCGGCGCGAGCCATGTCTGCATCCAGCCGCTGCACCCGGACGGCCAGCCGGTGCCGGACTACAACGTGCTGACCGCGCTCGCCTCGTAGGCGACTACGCCGCCTGGGGTAGGCCGCGCTCGAGCAATTGGGCTAAACGGCGGGCGAAGGCCGGCGGGTCGGGCAGCTGCTCGCCTTCGATAATCCGCGCCTGGTCGAGCAATAGCCAGGCGAATTCCGCCAGCTGGTCCGAGGCGCCGGTCTCGCCCACCGTCGCGGCGAGGCGCTCGATCAGTTTGTGGCGCGGATTGAGTTCGAGGATCCGCTTGGCCGTGGTATCGAGCTGGCGATGCTGCTTGAGCAGCCGCTCGAAATGCATGTCCATATCGCCCTCGTCGGCGACCAGGCAGACGGCGCTATCGGTCAGCCGCTCTGAGCCGCGCACGTCCTTGACCGCGTCGCCGAGCGCCAGCTTGAAGATCGCGATCAGGCTGGCGAGCTTGGCCGGCGGCGCCGGCTTCTCTTGCGGCTGCTCCTCGGGCGTCTCAATCTTATCGAGATCGACGCCCCCTCGCGTCGCCGATTTGAACGACTTCTCCTTGTAGGCGCCGATTGCCGGCACCCAGAACTCGTCGATCGGATCGGTCAGCAACAGCACCTCGACGCCGCGTGCACGAAACCCTTCAAGCTGTGGGCTGCGCTTAACGACGTCGAGATTATCGCCGGTGATCGTAAAGATTGCCTCCTGCCCCGGCCGCATCCCCGCGACATAGTCGTCGAGCGATACGAGCCCGTCGCGGGTGGTCGAGCGGAAGCGCGCAAGTTCCAGCAACGTGTCGCGCTGGTCGCGATCCTCGTACAACCCCTCTTTAAGCACCGCCCCGAAATTGTCCCAGAACTTCGCGTATTCCTCAGGCGCCTCGGCCGCCTTCTTGTTGAGGTCGGTCAGCACGCGCCGGGTCAGCTGCTGGCGCATTCTTGCGACTGTCGGGTTCGATTGCAGCATCTCGCGGCTGACGTTGAGCGGCAAATCCTCGCTGTCGACGACGCCGCGCAGGAAGCGCAGATAGGCCGGCAGCAGGTTGGTCCCCTCGTCGGTAATGAAGACCCGCCGAACATAGAGTTTGACCCGGCTCTTGCGCTCCGGATCGAACAGGTCGAACGGCTTGGTCGAAGGCACGAACAGCAGATTCGTGTATTCGATTACGCCCTCGGCCTTGGTGTGCAAAGTCAGCCACGGATCGTCGAAGCTGTGGCCGACGTGATGGTAGAATTCCTTGTACTGCTCGTCGGTAATCTCGGACCTTGGCCGTGTCCACAGCGCCGAGGCGGTGTTGATCGTCTCTTCCTTGCCGCCGTCTTTAAGCACGATCGGCAGCCCGATATGATCGGAATAGGTGCGGACGATTTGGCGCAGCCGATTCGGATCGAGATATTCGTCCTCGCCCTCGCGCAAATGCACGACGATCGCCGCCCCGCGCGTGGCCTCGGGCGCGGGCTCGATCGTAAACTCACCCTTGCCGTCTGAAACCCAGCGCCAGCCCTCGGCCTCGCCGGCCTTGCGAGCCAGCACCTCGACCTTGTCGGCGACCATAAAAGCCGAGTAGAAGCCGACGCCGAATTGGCCGATCAGGCTCATATCCTTGCGCGCGTCGCCCGACAATTGGTTGACAAAGGCGGCAGTGCCGGAACGCGCGATCGTGCCGAGATTCTCGATCAGCTCGTCCCTGTTCATGCCGATGCCGTTATCGGCGATCGTCAAGGTGCGCGCGCTCTTATCGGGAGTCAGCACGACACGATAGTCGGTGTCGCCCTCGGCCAACGCCGGCTCGGTCAACGCGGCGTAGCGCAGCCGGTCGCAGGCGTCCGAGGCGTTGGAAATCAGTTCGCGCAGGAAGATTTCTTTCTCGCTGTAAAGCGAGTGCGCGACGATTTCGAGAAGGCGGCTGACTTCAGCCTGGAAGCTTCTGGTTTCCTGGGTCATTTTCTGCCGTCGCGATGAGCATTAACGCTTCGAGGATATGTGGCGAAATCCGCGCCACCGCAAGATCGACAGCCTCGCCAACAACATGATCCATTAGGCGCCGTGGTCGCGAGAAATGGCAGCCACGGCGTCGCACCATCGATCATATGGTCGGTTTGCTCTTGCCTTGCCGCCGCCGTCGCCCGATACCTTCATTCATGGCCATGTTCAGCCCCGCTCCGCGACTTGTCGCGGTCCTCGGGCCGACCAATACCGGCAAGACCCATCTCGCGATCGAGCGCATGCTCGGCCACAGAAGCGGGATGATCGGGTTTCCGCTGAGGTTGCTGGCACGCGAGAACTACGACCGCATCGTCAAATTGCGCGGCGCGCGATCGGTGGCGCTGATCACCGGCGAAGAAAAGATCCTGCCGCCCAACCCGTCTTATTTCGTCTGCACCGTCGAATCGATGCCGCTCGATCGGCCCGTCGATTTCCTCGCCGTCGACGAGATCCAGCTCTGCGCCGATCCCGAGCGCGGCCATGTCTTTACCGCGCGCCTGTTGCATGCCCGCGGTCTCGCGGAGACGATGTTTCTCGGCGCCGACACGATCAAGCCGTTGATGCGCCGTCTGGTCCCTGAATTCGAACATGTCAGCCGGCCGCGCTTTTCGACGCTCTCCTACACCGGCCACAAAAAGGTGACCCGGCTGCCGCCGCGCAGCGCCGTCGTCGCCTTTGCCGTGGCCGATGTGTTCTCGCTGGCGGAGCTGATCCGACGGCAGCGCGGCGGCACGGCGGTCGTGCTCGGCGCGTTGAGCCCGCGGGCACGCAACGCCCAGGTCGGCATGTTCCAGGCCGGCGAGGTCGACTATCTGGTCGCCACCGATGCGATCGGCATGGGTCTCAACATGGATCTCGACCATGTCGCCTTCGCCCGCATCGGCAAATTCGACGGCCGCGGTCCGCGCCGGCTCACCGCCGCCGAGATCGCCCAGATTGCCGGCCGCGCCGGGCGGCACATGAGCGACGGCACTTTCGGCACCACCGCCGAACAGGGACCGCTCGATCCCGAGATCGTCGAGGCGGTCGAATCGCACCGCTTCGATCCGCTGACCCGGCTCAATTGGCGCAATACCCGGCTGCGCTTCGATTCGGTCGGCGCGCTGCTCAAAAGCCTCGACGAGCGGCCCTCGCTGCCAGGGCTGGTCCAGGCCCGCGAAGCCGACGACCACCGCGCGCTGCAGGCGCTCGCCCGCAATCGCGAAGTCGCCGACCTCGCCCGCCACCGCGGCGCGGTACGGCTCCTTTGGGAAGTCTGCCAGATCCCCGATTTCCGCAAGGTCATGAGCGACAGCCATGCGCGGCTGCTCGCCCATATCTTCACTCATCTTGCCGGACCGGAAGAACGGCTGCCGACCGCCTGGATCGCCGGGCAGATGGCCAATCTCGACCGCGTCGATGGTGACATCGACACTTTGATGATGCGCATCGCCCACACCCGCACCTGGACTTACATCACCCATCGCGGCGACTGGGTCGAAGGGGCGACGGCTTGGCAAGAGCGCGCTCGCGGTATCGAGGACCGGCTCTCCGACGCGTTGCACGACCGCATTACTCAGCGCTTTGTCGATCGCCGCTCCGCCTTTCTGGTGCGCCGGCTCGCTTCCGACGACGAATTGATCGCATCGGTGTCTGCTGCGGGCGAGGTTCGCGTCGAGGGCGCCTATGTCGGCCGGCTCGACGGTTTGCGCTTTGTCCCCGATGCGATCGACGGGATCGAGATGCGGATGCTGACCGTCGCCGCCAACCGCGTGTTGCGCAGCGAAGTGGCCGCCCGCGCGCAGCTTCTCGCCGCCGATTCCGACGCCGCCTTTGCGATCGACGGCGCCGGTATGCTGCGCTGGCGCGGCGGACCCGTCGGCCGCCTCGTCGCCGGCGAGCGGATGCTGACCCCACGGGCCGAGCCGCTCGCCGGGGATTTCGTCGAAGGTGATGCCCGCGAAAAAATCCGCCAACGACTTTCCGCATTCGTCCGCAGCGAGATCGAGCGCCGGCTGGCGCCGCTGTTTGCCGTTTCCGCCTTGCCGCTCGGCGGTGTCGGACGAGGTCTCGCCTTTCAGCTCGTCGACGCGCTCGGCGCCCTTCCGGCGCGCGAGGTAGCAAGCCAAGTCGCGGCGCTTGCTCCGGCGGACCGCGCAGCCCTGAGCCGAAATGGAGTGCGCTTCGGCACCGAAACCGTCTATGTCGAGCCGCTGCTGCGCCCCGAGGCGCTGCGGTTTCGCGCCTTGCTTTGGGCGATACGGCACGGCTGTCGGGTGCCGTCCCTGCCGCCGGCGCGCCGGCTCGCCAAGGCCATCGATGTCGATCCGGCCTTGCCGCCGTCCTTCTACGCAGCGCTTGGTTTCTTCGTCGCCGACCAGCTCGCCTTGCGTCCCGATCGGGTCGAGCGGGTTGCTACCGCGGCGCGACGCCTCGCCCGCCGCGGTGCGTTTGCGGCCGACGAGCGGCTCGCATCGATTGCCGGCGTCGAGCCGGGCTCGCTGCGCGCGCTGCTGACCGCGCTCGGCTATCGCGCGGTGATCGACGCCGGCGCCGAGATCTTCGTCGCCCGCCCGCGCCGCCGTCGCGAAGCGATCGATCACGGTCGCCCGCATCCGGCGAGAGAGGGCCATCCATTCGCCAAATTACAGGAGCTTAAGCTCGCTTGATCGCCGGCGATCGCTCGACTGAGACCTCCAGCCGGCGGCTCGATCAGTGGCTGTGGTTCGCACGTCTGGTCAAAAGCCGCTCCCTCGCCGGCCGGTTGTGCGCACAGGGGGCGGTCAGCGTTAATCATGCCGCCGTTCGCAAGCCCAACCACGCGATTCGGATCGGAGACATCGTCATCGTGCCGCAAGGCCCATTTCGGCGCACGGTGCGGGTGTTGGCGCTGGGCGCCCGCCGCGGCCCGGCCATCGAGGCGCGCCAGCTATACGAGGAATCCACCACACCGGTGCGTCTCTCCGAGCCGGCCCCGGAGTGGACGCCGCTGCTCGCCGACCCCGAGCCAGGGAGTGAGGCTGCGGCGACCAGTCCTTCGAGATCGCTGCTTTAGCGCGTACTCACTGTCCGACAAATGTCGGAGCGCGTTTCTCGGTCCAGGCTCTCACCCCCTCGGCATGGTCCTCGGATTGGGAGCACAGCGTGCGAATGGCGGCGAGCGCGTCGCGGTCGAGATTGCCCGCGGCGGTCTCGTTGATCGCGCGCTTCAGACCGGCAACCGCCAGCGGCGCGTTGGCCGCGAGAGTGGCGGCGAGCGCCTCGGCGCGGGCCATCAGGCTCTCGGGCGGGACGGCTTCGTCGAGATAGCCGATCCGGAGCATCTCGTCGGCATCGATCGGTTGCGCGGTCATAAATAGCTTTTTCGCCGCGGCAACACCGAGCCGCGTCACATAGCGACGGAGGCCGCTCGCGTAATAGACGATGCCCAGTCGAGCCGCCGGCATCAGCAGCCGCATGCCTTCGACGCCGATGCGAAAATCGCAGGCAAGCGCCAAATCGGTGGCCCCGCCATACACGCTGCCGTTGAGCGCGGCAATCGTAGGCACACGCAGGCTTTCGAGCCGATCGACGGTGCGCTCGAACGCATCGCGATCCTCCGCCCCGCCCTCATTCCCGGCGAGGCGGTCGGCGAGCGCGCCGATATGAAAGCCCGAGCTGAAACTTTTCCCGGTGCCGGTCAGCACCAGAACTCGGATCGACGGGTCTGCGTCGGCCCGCGCGAACACCTCTTCGAGCACGCCCAGATCCTGCGGCTCGAGGCGATTGTGCTGGCGCGGCCGATTGAGCCGCACGGTCGCGCGACCTTGCGCCACGCTCAGCGTCGGCACGGTCGGTAGGTCGATCGCAGGATCGGGCATGATTTGCTCCTTTGTCGCTAGCGCTATGGCGCCGGTTCAGTCCTTCGGCAACGCCGCGGCGAAGCTCGTCACCTGATGGCACACCGGGGCGGAAAGGTTCAATATCAGCCGCCGGCCGTCTCTCGGCAGAGGGAAAGTTTCAGTCATGAGTGCAGCATCTTTTCACTATAGGCTTGGCCTGAACCAACCAATCGGCAGCCCGACCCACAGACGGCTGACCGAGATGGCCGAGGCGATCGGCCGCGAAACCAACGGGCTGTTCCGGATCGATGTGTATCCGGAAAGCCGCCTCGGCCCGGACCCTCAGATGTTCGCCGATCTGCGCGCCGGCAGGCTCGAATTCATGGTCGCCGGGGCAACCCTGGGCGGCGTCGCGCCGACCAGCGCGTTGCCGCTGCTGCCGTTCGCGTTCAAGGATTCGGCGGCGGTGTTCGCCGCGCTCGACGGCGCCCTCGGCGACAAGATCCGCAGCGAGCTGGCGCAGAACGGCCTCCACGCTTTCCGCCTTTCGATGCAGAACGGCTTTCACCATCTGACGACAAGCACGCGCCCGATCCATTCAGCCGCCGATCTCGCCGGGGTGAAGATTCGCAGCCCGGGGGGTGAAATCGCGCAAGATTTCTTCGCGACCTTCGGAGCCGAGGCGGGGTATGTCCCGTTCAGCCAGATGTACGACGCGCTCAAAGAGCGCCGGTTCGACGGCCAAAGCGACCCGCTCGGCGTCGTATTGTCGCTGAAGCTCTATGCGGTGCAGAACTATCTGAGCCTGACCGGCCATTGGTGGTCGGGCTTCACCCTACTCGCCAATGCCGGTGCCTGGGCCGCCCTACCGCGGGACATCCAGGAGGTCGTCGAACGCAACGCCGAGAAATTTGCACTGCTGCAGCGCCAGGACACCGAAGCGATCAACGCCGCCGGAGCTGAGGAATTGGCGCGCCGCGGCATGGCGGTCAACACCGCCGACATCGGCAGCTTCCGGGCGGCCCTCGGTCCGTTCTACGCACGTTGGCGCGACAGGGCCGGTCCAGCGGCATGGCGGCTCCTCGAATCCTACGCGGGTGAGATTAAAGGCTGACGCGGATGGAGGTCGAGCGGCCTTTCCGTCTCGACGGCAAGACGGCGCTCGTCACCGGCGCTGGTCGCGGGATCGGCCGCGCCGTCGCGCTGGCCCTTGCGGCGGCTGGGGCCGAGCTGGTCCTGGTCAGCCGAACACTGAGCGAGCTTGACACGGTGGCGCGCGAGATTGCCTCCAGCGGCGGCAAGGCGCGGACGCTGCCCTTCGATGTGACCGATGCCGCAGCAATGCGCGACGCCGTTGCCGGTCTCGGCGCTCTCGACATCCTGGTCAACAATGCCGGCCTCAACCGGCCGCAGCCCTTTCTCGAGGTCGATGAGGACACCCTCGATCGGCTGCTGGCCCTCAACGTCCGCGCGGCGTTTCTGGTGGCGCAGGCATCGGCGCGGCGGATGGTCGCCCAGGGCGAGGGCGTCATCATCAACATGTCCTCGCAGATGGGCCATGTCGGCTCCGAGCGCGATCGCACCGTCTATGTCATGACCAAGCACGCCATCGAAGGGCTGACCAAGGCCATGGCCGTCGAGCTGGCGCCCAAGGGCGTGCGGGTCGTCTCGATCGCCCCGACCTTTATCGATACGCCCTTGGTCCGGCCGTTTTTCGACGATCCGACGTTTCGCAACTGGGTGCTCGACCGCATCCCTTTGGGCCGGCTCGGCACGGTCGAGGAAGTGGCGTCTGCCGTGGTGTTTCTGGCTTCACCCGCCGCAGCGCTGGTCACCGGCTCGTCGCTGCTCGCCGACGGAGGCTGGACCGCGTGGTGACAAATCGGCGCGACCTAATCGCCGGCGGCATGGCGGCGCTGCTCGCCGGCCGGCCCCGCGCGTTCGCGCAACAGACCGCTGAGAAGATGCCGCACATCGGCATGCTGACGCCGGCCAGCAGCGACAAGACGCCTGTCTTCGACGCATTCCGGCGAGAGCTGCACCGACTGGGCTACACCGAGGGCCAGGACATTGCGCTCGAATTCCGCTTTTCTGCCGGAGACACCGCGCGGCTTCCCCAGCTCGCGGCGGAGCTGGCGGCGGAACGGGTCGAGGTCATCGTCGCCGACAGCACGTCCGCCGCGCTCAGCGCACACAAGGCAACCCAAACGATCCCCATCGTGCTGGGCGCCGGCGTCGACCCTGTGCTGCTGGGCCTCGCCGCTAGCCATCCGAAGCCGGGCGGCAACGTCACCGGGTTCACGCTGATGACCACGGAATTGAACGCCAAGCGGTTCCAGCTGCTGGGTGAGCTGGTGCCGACCGCGGTAGAAATCGCCGTGCTGATCAATTCGTCGACGCTCGTCGCCGAAGCGTTTCGGCGTGAAGCCGAAGACGGCGCGCGGCGCGTAGGATTGAGGGCCCGCCTTGTCCCGGTGACCAGCCCGGACCATCTGCGTGCGCTCGCCCCCAGCGCTCTTGCCGGCGTTCAGGGTGTCATTGTGCTGCCCGATCCGATGTTCTGGAACCGCCGTGGCGACATCCTGGCGCTGGTTGGCGCCGCGCGCCTTCCCGCAGTCTACCCCGAACGCGAATACGTCGATGACGGCGGGCTGACGGCCTACGGCCCCAGCGTCCCCGACAATTTCCGCCGCGCCGCCGACTACGTCGACCGCATCCTCAAAGGGGCTCGGGTCGCGGATCTGCCGATCCAGCAGCCGATCAAGTTCGAGCTGGTGATCAACCTCAAAACCGCCAAGGCGCTGGGCCTGACCGTGCCGCCGATCCTGATGGCGCAGGCCGACGACGTCATTGAATGAGGACATACCCGCTCATCTCGCTTCGATTTCCGGCCGTGTCGGGTCCGGCTGCAGTGGAACCGCATCGATGTCGGTTTGCGAGAAATCATCGCCCTGAAACAGCAACGGCAAGCCCCTGCTCTTTGCCAGAGCATAGGCAAAGCAGTCGCCATAATTCAGCCTGGCAGGATGCCGGCCTCTGCCAAAACGCCGCCAGGCGATGCGGGCGGTTTCGACCTGGTCCTGATCGACCGCGACAATCTCGATCGCGGTGCGATAGAGCAGCAAATCGAGTTCGCGGCCACCGGCTTCGCCCTTACGGCTCTCGATCACGATCGAGGCCTCCAGCAGGTTTGCCGCCGACAGCAGGCGCTGCGAGGCAGCTTCGATCGCCTGGGCGATTTGGGCAGCGTTTTTCTCGTTCAGCAGCACCGCGACGATTGCCGAGCTGTCGATGACCATCAGCGGGGCAGCCCGTGCTCGTCATAGCCGAGAATTTCGTCCGCCGAGCGGGTATCAAGATCCGGCAAGGCCGCGCAACGCTTGCCGATCTCAAGGATTTCGGCGGCGAGGCGGCGGCCACCATGCCGCAGGCGAACCCGCTGCAAACGTTCTTCGGCCGCTCGGCGCACCGCGGTTGTAACCGATTCTCCGGCCGCTGCGGCGAGTTCGCGGACGAATTTTTCTGTCGCCGGGTCCTTGATGTTCAGGGCCATCGGGTTACCATGGCAGACAAAATCTGTCTATGAAGATACTATATCGTCGACCTCGCGTCCAGACCGGCTCGAACAAAGCGCTGCCGGGCGTGTCCGGTGATAACTTCTTTGTCCCAAGGGCAAGCGGGTCACAGCCACAGGAGGGATGCAGATGCCTCGACACATCAAATCGGCAGCGCTGGAAGGCCAGCACGAAGAGGCCGATGGCAAGGTAAAAAGCACGGTCGAGGAAGTGGCGTCTGCGGTCGTGTTCCTCGCCTCGCCCGCCGCCCTCGTCACCGGCTCATCGCTGCTCGCCGACGGCGGCTGGACCGCGTGGTAGCCGATCTCGCTTGCTACGCGCGGCACAGCCGTTGGACCGAGCCCGGTCCGTTGGCTGCCCATCTTGACAATCTGCCATCCGAGCCCTTCGCCCTGCCGGCGATCGTCGGCGGATTGGTATTGCACCCGTTGTTTGCGCGAGCGCTGACGACAACGTCCGAGGCCTCGCTGCGCACGATTAAGGAAATTCTCGCAGCGATCCTCGAACGGGACGGTCAACCGCTGGACAAGGCCAGGAAACCAGGCAAGCGGGTGCTGGGGACCTGCCGAAACTATGCTTTGCTGGCTTGCGCGATCCTGCGCCATCACCAAATACCGGCGCGGCTTCGGGTTGGCTTTGCTGACTATTTTACTTCGGATTTCATGGAAGACCATTGGGTTTGCGAATACCACGATGGCAGCGTCTATCGGCTACTCGATGCCGAGCTGACCGCGGAAGTCCGCGAGCGGTTCGGGATCAAATTCGATCCTGCGAACGTACCGCGCGACCGATTTTTGACGGCGGCTTTGGCGTGGCAGACGTTCAGACGCGGTGGAGACGACCCGGCACGCTACGGCGTGTCAGCGTTGGGGCTATCCGGCTTGCGGTTTGCTGCGGGAAGCTTGATGCGCGATCTTGCCGCGCTCGGCGCTGAGGAGATGATGCCGTGGGATTACTGGGGCCCGGCGCGTAACTTCAGCCCCAAGCACAATGTATCCAAGGACTGGCTCGGTCGCTTCGATCGCCTCGCTGATGACATCATGCATGCGCCTGACGGGTATAATGATATGCGAGCAATCGCCGCCGCGCATTCTTGGGCGGCGGTGCCGGCGGCAATCCTGAGCTTTCCCGACGGGAAGCCCGTCGAAGTCCAGATCGGTCGATAGGAGGAAGTCGTGCCCCGCCATATTAAGACTGCCGCGCTCGCCGGCCAAACCGAAGAAGCCGACGCCACCGTCCGCAGCACGGTCGAAGGCATCATCGCCGATGTCGCCAAGCGCGGCGATGCGGCGGTGCGCGAGCTGTCCGAGCGTTTCGACAAATGGTCGCCGCCGAGCTTCTGTTTGTCCGACGGCGAAATCCGCAGCCTCGTCGCCAAAGTGTCGCCGCAGACGATCGACGACATCAAATTCGCGCAGGCGCAGATCCGCAACTTCGCCGAGATCCAGCGTGCCTCCCTGAAGGACGTCGAGGTCGAAACCCTGCCCGGCGTGGTGCTCGGCCATAGGCATATCCCGGTCGGCAAAGTCGGGTGCTATGTACCGGGTGGACGTTATCCGATGGTCGCCTCGGCACATATGTCGATCGTCACAGCCAAGGTGGCCGGTGTCGGGCACATCACCGCCTGCACCCCCCCGAACCAGGGCGGCCCGCATCCGGAGACAATCGCGGCGATGCATCTGGGCGGCGCCGACGAGATCCATGTGCTGGGCGGCGTCCAAGCGGTAGCGGCGATGGCGCTCGGCACCAAAACCTTCCGACGGGTAGACATGCTGGTCGGCCCGGGAAACGCCTATGTCGCCGAGGCCAAGCGCCAGCTTTACGGCAAGGTCGGCATCGATTTATTCGCCGGCCCGACCGAGATCCTGGTGATCGCCGATGATTCCGCTGACGCCGAGATGTGTGCGACAGATCTGCTGGGCCAGGCCGAGCACGGGCCGACCTCGCCGGGAATCCTGCTGACCACCTCGGAAAAGCTTGCCCATGCCACAATCGCTGAAGTAAATCGCCAACTGGGCGTATTGCCGACCGCCGATGTCGCCAGCGTCTCTTGGCGCGATTATGGCGAGGTCATCCTGTGCACCAACGACGACGAAATGGTAGCCGAGGCCGACCGTATCGCCGCCGAGCATGTCGAGGTACTGACCCGCGAGCCCCGAGCCTGGCTCGATCGTCTAAGAAATTACGGCGCCCTGTTTCTCGGTCCCGAGACCAATGTCGCTTATGGCGACAAGGTCATCGGCACCAACCACACATTGCCGACCAAGGGTGCCGCCCGCTATACCGGCGGCCTGTGGGTCGGCAAGTTCCTGAAGACCTGCACCTATCAGGAGGTCAAGACCCCCGAGGCGAGCGCCATGATCGGCGAATATTGCAGCCGCCTCTGCGCGATCGAACGCTTCTGGGGCCATAAGGAGCAAGCCGATCTCCGCGTCCGCCGCTACGGCCGCAAAAACGCGGCAGAATGAGGGGCCTTACCCCTCTGGCAACCCGGCTTTGCGGAGGCCCTCCTCGAACATTGCCCAAATTTCCGCCGGGAAGACGGTGTTTGCCCTCAACGACGCGATTGTCAAATTCGGGAAAAGCTCGAGCAACCGCCTCACTCCGGACCTTGCCTCTTCGACACGGCCAAGATGCGCGCACGCCACCACCTTGACTCGTAGTGCAAAGGTAAAGCGGGGCTGTTCGCGAAAGCACCGGTCTGCCCACTCAACGGCTTCCGCGTATTGCCCCGCGAGCAAATGCGCAAAGGCACGTCCGCCACTGAAATAATAATTCAGCGGATCGAGCGGGCTCAGCTGGATCGCTCGCTCCAGCGCCTCGATTGCTGGATGCGGATGATTTTGATTGCACTCCATCCAGCCCCTTGCCATCCAGGCATTCGCGGAATTTGGGTTGAGTTTTAGGGCACGGTCGATAGCGACAGTCGCTGTCGCATGATCGCGAGCCAGGGCTGAAATGGCGTCGCCAGCCATCCACAGAACGTCCGGGTCGTCCTTGCCGGATTCGAGCGCTTGTCGCGCCAAGTACAGGCCTTCGGCGATCTCCGCGTCGGAGAGCGGTCCCCAACCCCGGCTCTTTTGGATCGTCCGGCAAAACCCCACCATTGCCGCGGCCGGTGCATAGCCGGGATCGAGTGTCAGGGCTTGCTTCAGCAGAGTGAGGGCTGCTTGCATGCCTTCTTCAGAATATTTGTGAACCTCCGCCAGCGCCCGCAAATACAAATCATATGCGTCAAGATTCTCTGTCGGTTTGCGGGCCGCTCGCTCGATCTCAGAGTGGCGAAGCCGTGGCTCGATCGCCCCGACGACGCTGCTTGCCACCTGATCCTGCAGTGCGAAGATGTCGTCGAGTTCGCCGTCGAAGCGATCGGCCCAGATATGCCCGCCGCTCGTCGTGTCGATCAGCTGACCGCCGATGCGAACGCGGTTCCCGGCCTTGCGGACGCTGCCTTCGAGTACATAACGCACGCCCAATTCGCGGGCCACCTGCTTCACGTCGACCGGCCGACCCTTGTAGGTGAAGCTCGAATTGCGCGCGATGACGAACAGCCACGGCAGCCGAGAAATGGCGGTCGTGAGGTCCTCGACAATCCCGTCGGCGAAATACTCCTGCTCGGCATCGCCGCTCATATTCTGAAATGGCAGCACCGCCAGCGACGGCTTCTCCGGCGGCGCCAACGGCGTTTTCGCCGGGGCGTTCTCGGCCATCGCAATGCGGTAGACGCGCACTGGCCTCGCGATGTTCTTGACCTGTTGCTCGCCCAAATCCTCGAAGGCGACATCGAGCTTGTCGCGCACCTGGTCACGCACAACCCGGCTGACGCAGATCCCACCCGGATCCGCCAAAGCTTCGAGCCGCGCCGCGACATTGACGCCATCGCCGTAGATGTCGTGCTCGTCGATGATGATATCGCCGAGGTTGATCCCTATACGAAACTCAACGCGCTTCTCGGCCGGGATTGCCACGTTGCGTGTTACCATCTCGCGCTGCAGTTCGACGGCGCACCGCACCGCATCGACGACGCTCGGAAATTCGACAAGCAGCCCGTCGCCAGTTTTACTGACGATGCGCCCGCGGTGCTCCTCGACTTTGGGATCACCTAGCTCGCCCTGGATCGCCTTTATTGCCGCGTGCGTGCCTTCCTCATCCTCGCCCATTAGCCGCGAATAGCCGACGACATCAGCGGCCAGGATCGCCGTCAGCCGTCGTTCGACCCGCTCTCGCTGCCCGCTGCCCATGGGCATGATCCTAGCGCTTGTAGAGCACGCCGTCTTTCATGATGTGGGTCAGATACTCGCCTTGGCCCTCGAGCAGGGAGATGTCGGCGAGCGGGTTGCCGTCGATTACGATGAGGTCGGCGCGAGCGCCGGGCGCGACGATGCCGAGCTCGCCGGATCGGTTCAGCAGTTCGGCATTGACCGTGGTCGCCGAGCGGATGATGTCGAAAGGCGCCATCGCTTCAGCGCGGATCACGAACTCGCGCGACTGGTGCCGGTGCATTGGGCCCAACAGATCGGTGCCGTAACCGATCTTGACTCCCGCCGCCTGCAATATTTCGAGCGAGCGCAACCCGGCCTCGCGCACGTCGCCGAGCTTGGCGAAGACTCACCTCGGGAAATCCGAGTTCTCTGCCAAAGCGGTGCATCGCGTCGAAGGTCACCAGGGTCGGCACAACAAAGGCGTCGGCCCCGGCGACATGCTCGGCGGTGGCGCGGTCGATCAGATTGCCGTGCTCGATCGAGCGCACGCCAAAATCGATCGAGCGGCGGATCGCGTCGGGCGAATAGGCGTGCGCCATCACATAGGTGTGCCAGCCGCGCGCTTCCTCGACGATCGCGCGCACCTCCTCTTTGCTGTATTGCAGGTTCCACACCGGGTCGTAAGGCGAGGCGACGCCGCCCGAGGCCATGATCTTGATCTGGGTTGCCCCTTTGCGCAGCTCGTCACGCGCCGCACGGCGGCATTCCCCAACACCGTCGGCGATGCGCGCGAGCCCCGCGCCGCCCTCGCAGCAAGCGCAGGCAACAACCGACACCGAGCGCGTACGGGGCCGCAGATCGCCATGCCCACCGGTCTGGCTCAACGCCTGTCCCGAGGGGAAAATCCGCGGGCCGCGCACCAGCCCCTCCTCGACCGCCTCGGCGAGCCCGCCATCGGCCCCGCCGGCGTCGCGGACCGTCGTGAACCCGCGCTGCAGCATCCCTTCGAGCACGCGCGCGGCCTGCAATGTCACCAGGCTGACCGGCCGCTCCGATAGCCGCGCCAACGCCTGGTCGACGGCGATCACGTGCACATGCGCGTCGATCAATCCGGGCATCAAGGTGCGCCCTTTGAGATCGACAGTCTCGGCGGTGGCGCTGCTGATCGGCCGGTCCGAGACCTCGCGGATTTGCCCGCCCTCGACCAGAACGTAATGATCCTCGCGCCGTTCCCGTCGAGTGCCGTCGAGAACCCCGCAGTTGGCGAAAATGATGGCTGCCATCGACTGAAGTTCTCTCGTTGCCCGCGCGAGTTTAGGGCGGATACCAGATATGCGGAAGCCGGCTCCTTGCCCAACCGCCGGGCGACGACTAACGTCGCGACAGGCATCCCTTGGGAGGAAAAGCTATGTCGACACTAATCATCGGCGGCACTGGTTTCATCGGCCGCCGGCTCATCCCGCTACTGGCGGCCCGGGGCGAAGAAATCACATGCATGGATATCAACCCGGCCACCGCTTCGTACGGCCATCTCGGCAAGCAGGTCCGCGTTGTGCGGGGTGATGTCGCCCAGTTTGACGACGTGATGTCGGTGATGGCGACGGCGAAGCCGACGCGGGTCGTGAACCTGGCCTACTACCTTGGCAGTGAGCACCCGCCGCATGCCGCGTTCAAGCTCAACATCCTTGGGATGGATAATTGTTTTGAGGCAGCGCATTTGTGCGGCGTCAACCGCGTCGCCTATGCCAGCTCATTGGCGGTCAGCGGCGAGCAGAAGCATTACGGTGACCGCGTGGTGACCGAGGACGATTTCCGTCACGGCCACGTCCAATACGCGATGCACAAGATATTCAACGAATGGCAGGCGCAGGATTACCGCGAGAAGCACGGGATGGAGATCACCGCGATCCGTCCGGCCAATGTCACCGGGAACGACAAGATCGTCGGCTCGGTCGACCATGTCTTCTGCATTACCGATCCGGCGCGCGGCAAGGCGGTCTCGTTTCCTTACAAGGATGCGATGCGTTGCCCGGTCCATGTCGACGAGATAGCGGAAATCTTTGCGCGCGTGATCATGACCGACAAGCCGCAGCACTGGATCTACAACACCGGTGGCATCGCGATCAGTCTCGGCGAGATCGCCGACATGGTGCGCGAGTTCCTGCCCGATGCCAAGATCACCTTCGACAAGCAGACCGGCGGCAAGGAACTGTCAGGCAACTACCTGATCGACAACACGCGCCTCGTGCAGGAGTTCGGCGTCCAGTACCGCCCCTATCGCGAGCGCGTCCTGCAGATCATCAACGAGGTGCGCCGCGAAGAGGGCCTGCCCCTGATCGCCGACCGGTAGCGACTGCCCCTCACCCGAACCCTCTCCCAGCCCGCCGGGAGAGGGAGGCACCCGCGCGGCGCGAGGGTGAGGGGGTTCTCGGCCTCCTGCTTCAGCCCCCGGTCGCCGGCGCCGTGTACTCAGGGTCGCTGACGTGCTCGCCCCACTTGGTGCCCTGGCCTTGCTCGCCGGCTTCCGACAGCGCCAGATGCGAGAACAGGCGATCGGGCGAGGCGCCGTGCCAATGCATCGTATCGGGCGGGATATTAACGGTGTCGCCGGGGTTCAGCACTTGCGGCTTTTCGCCCTGGAAGCAGATGCGGCCGACGCCGGACAAACAGAAGAGAGTTTGGCCAACCGGGTGGGAGTGCCAAGCGGTGCGTGCGCCCGGCGTGAACGTCACGACCGAACCACCAAGGCGCGATGGCGCTTCGGCGGTGATGACCGGATCCTGGAACACGACCCCAGTGAAGGTCTCGGCGGCGCCTCGTCTCGTGGTTCGTGCCCCGGCGCGAATGACTCCGGCTTTTACTGGCATGACTGTGCGCTCCTTCCAGTGGCGGCGGTCTCGTGACCGCTCAAAAATTAAGGGGTAAGCGGGCGTCAAACAACCGCTTGGCCGGCCGGCGTGGTCAATGTCGCCACTGGCTGGCGGGTGTCTCGTCCCCACTCAGCGGATAGGGGGGGACGGGCGGAGGGGTCAGCGCGCCGGTCTCGACCGGTTCGCTGCGCCGCGCCGCCGCAACCCGCCGCAGCCGGTAATAGGCGCAGATCGTCAGCGGCATCGAGCCGACATAGACGACGCCGATCGCGGTCAAGGTCGGCCACGGCGCCGTCGTGACAAAGGCGGCCAGTATGCCGATGCCGAGCAACGTCGGCACGACCAGGTCATGGGGAATGCGGATCCGTTTCAATGACACGGTCGGCACCTTGCTGACCATCAACAGCGCCACGCCGGTCACAGTTACCGCGTTCAGATAGGGCGAGCGGAACAGCCAATCCCCCCACTCGAAGCTCAGAAACATCGGCACCATAACGAGCCCGGCGCCACCGGGGGCCGGCACACCGCTGAAAAACGGCGCGGCATAGGCCGGCCGATCGCTGTCCGCCTCAGCGTTGAAGCGGGCAAGGCGCAGCGCGCAGCAGACGGCATAGAACAAGACAATCGCCCAGCCGAGGCCGTGCAAGGTCGACATTGTCCACAAATAGAGCACCGCGGCCGGGGCCACGCCGAAGCTGACGAAATCCGATAGGCTGTCAAGTTCGGCGCCGAAGCTCGAGGTTGATTTGAGCAGCCGGGCTATTCGTCCGTCGAGACCGTCAAAGATGCCGGCGACGATGATCGCAAAAACGGCGCCGACGAAATTGCCGTTCATCGCGAAGCGCATCGCCGTCATCCCGGCGCACAACGCCAGCAAAGTCAGGATGTTCGGGACCATACGGTTGAACGAGAGATCAGAGAGCCGATGCACCCGCTTCCGCCGGACTCGTCCCGATCGCCTTCTCACTGCTCCACTCTTCTCACCGCGCCCTCTCCCTTCAGTGCGCGAACCCCTGTCGCGACGGCCCCTGCGCGAAACGGTCGGCGAGGACAGTTTCCCCGCCCACCATCCGCTGCCCGGCGACCACCATTGTTACATAAGGTGGTGGACAATAAACATCGACCCGTGAGCCAAAGCGGATGATGCCCATCCGCTGGCCCGTCACGATACGCTGGCCCTCGCGCAGGTCGCAGACGATGCGGCGCGCGACGAGACCGGCGATTTGCACATAGGCGATTTCGGGACCCTCGGGCGGTGCGACGCGAATCGCCATCCGCTCGTTATTGAGGCTCGCCTCCTCATGGCTCGCATTGACAAAGCGGCCTTTGGTATAGCGCAGCGCTACGACTCGGCCGCCAACCGGGGCTCGGGTCACGTGTACGTCGAAAATGTTCAGAAAAATGCCGATCCGGGCAACCTCGGCGTCGCCCATCTCGAGCTCGGGCGGCGGGCGCGCCGCGGTCACGGACGTAACAATGCCATCGGCCGGGCTGACCAGCAGCCCCTCCCGGATCGGGGTGACGCGCCACGGATCGCGGAAAAAATAGACCATCCACAACGTAACCACCATGGCCGCCCACCCAGCGGGGGTCCAGACCAGAAACAGCAGCACTGTGGCGAGCACCGCGGCGAGGACAAATTTGAAACCGTCCGGGTGCAGCGGGGCCAGAACCCTTCTCAGCACGAAGATCCACCTGGGAGGCCGGCAGTGGCGGCTCAGCTTCCCTCACGGCGCCATGCCGCGACGAGCCCGCCGACGATCAGCAGCAAGGCCGCGACCGCCGGCAGCAGAGGGATCTCGCTGAGCCCGGTCACGGTATAGTCCCCATTCGCGCGGAAGCCCATCCAGTTATTCCCAGCCGCGGTCCGGTCCGGTGAAACCCGGCGGACTTCCGGGATCTTGCCCGAGCCGACCCAGAAAATTCCGCCGCCGGTCGCGGCGACGACCGGCGCCAGCTTTTCCGGCGTCGTCAGGACGTCGGCGAACTCTATCGGATTGAGCGGCCCCGCCGCGGCGAGCGCGGTGCGGGTGCCATCGGTCACCCGGTAGAGCCCCATCTGATCGATCGCCAGACTGCCACCGCTACGCCCGCCATGCTCCGGCGTCAACTTCAGGCTGCGGCTCGACCCGTCGGGCCCGGTCACTGTGACCGGGTGATCGTTGGGCTCCAGCGATTGGCGCGTGATGATCAACCTGTCGCCGTCGACCGCTGCGCGCAAATCGTTTTCTTCGAGGTCAGGCTCCTTCATCAGCCAATAGGCGAGCCGGCGCAACAGCTCGGCTTGCGGGCCGCCGCCTTCGAAGCCGCGCGCCCAAAACCACATCTCGTCGGACAGGAGTTGCGCCACCCGTCCCTTGCCGACGCGATCGAGAACCAAGCAGCGGGTCGCCGCGGTCGCCGGTCATCACCGTCACGCCGCTACGGACCCGCGAATCGACCTGGCGGAACCAGCGTCCCCAGCTCGGCGCCCCACCCGGCGGGCCCGCTCCCGGTAGTTCTTCGGTTACCGGATCGCGCCGGCCGAGATCGGTCAGTTGCGGTTTGAACCCGTCCTCATAGACCTCCCCGGTCGGCTCGGCCGGCAAAATCGAGCCGAGGGGAGTGCGCGACAGGCTCATCGGCGTGCCGTAATTGGGGCCGGCGGCTTCGAGGAAGGCGCCGCCGTTACGCACGTAGCGCACGACGTTTTCGAGATAGGCCTGCGGGATGACCCCGGGCCGCGAGTATCGATCGAAGATGATCAGATCGAAATCGTCGAGCTTCGTGTCGAAGAGCTCCCGAATCGGAAAGGCGATCAGAGACAGCTCGCGGATCGGGGTCCCGTCCTGCTTTTCGGGTGGGCGCAGGATCGTGAAGTGGACGAGATCGACGGACGGATCCGATTTGAGGATGTTGCGCCAGACGCGCTCGCCGGCATGTGGTTCGCCCGAAACCAGCAGCACCCGCAAGCGGTCGCGCACGCCATTGACCACGACGACGGCGCGGTTATTGACCAGCGTCAGCTCGCGCGGGCCCGGCGCAACTTCGAGCTCCAGCACATTGGGACCACCGTGGTCGATCGGGAGCGTCAGCGGGACGTCGCGGCCGATCGGGACCATCAGTTGCTGTCGGGCGCCGCCATCCTTGCGCCAGGTCACCCTCGCCTCGTTCTGATCGTCGCCGGCTTTCTCAGCAGCGGTTTCGGGCAGATCCTCGACCCGGACGGTCAGCTGCACCTGCTTGCCGACGAGGCCAAAGCTCGGCGCCTGGGCCACCACGAGCCGCCGGTCACCCTCGTCCGGCCGCCCGGACAGCAGAACATGCAGCGGCGCGCCGACCGCTTGTGCCAGCGTCTTCGAATCACCGGCCGGCACATCGTGCACCTCACCGTCGGTGATCATCACCACCCCGGCGAGGCGCTGGCGCGGCACATCCGACATTGCCCGATCGAGTGCCGCAAACAACCGGGTTCCCTCGTCGCCAGCGCCCGGCTGCGGCGCCCCCGCCCGGATGACCCGCACATCGAGATCGGGCTCCCGGGCAAGGCGCTTCTTGACCGCCGCCAGCGCCGTCTCGGTCGCCTGCCGCCGATCGCCAATACTCTGGCTCGGCGAATCGTCGACGATGACGATGGCGACATCCCGCCGCGGCGCGCGCTGCTCCTCGATCAGAGACGGGTTGACGAGTGCAGCCAGCAGCACAACGATCGCAATGGCCCGCCAGCCCAGCCCGGGGGCCCGCCGCAGGATGCCGAAACCGAGGCAGAGCGCGCCGGCGATAGCGAGCAGGGCCAACAACAGCCACGGCAACAGCGGTGCCGCGGCGAGAGTAAAGCCGCCGCCGCTCATTGGCCGAGGCGCTCAAGGATCGCCGGCACGTGCACCTGATCGGCTTTATAGTTGCCGGTCAGCACGTACATGACGAGATTGATGCCGAAGCGCACTGCCATTTCGCGCTGTTCTTCACCGCCCGGCACTACCGCATAGAGCGGCCGGCCATCCTTATCGATCGCCCAGGCACCGGCCCAATCATCGGCGCCGACAATGACGCTCGAAACCCCGTCATTGACATGGTTCTCGACCGGTTCGACCCAAAGAGTCCCGACATCCCAGCGGCCGGGAAACTCATGCATCAGATAAAAGGATTTGGTCAGCACGTGGTCGGGCGGTATCGGCGCCAATGACGGCATCTTGATCCCTGCTGTCAGCCGGCGCAGCCGTTCCGCTGCAATCGCCGCGCCGCCAAACGGGCCGGGCGTCTGCTCATCGCCGTTGCGGGTGTCGAACAGGATCGTGCCGCCGGTGTCGATATACCGGTTGATGCGCTCGATCGCGCTTGGTGACGGTGGCGGCTGGTCGGCGGTCACGGGCCAATAGAGTAGCGGGAAAAAGATCAGCTCATCGGTTTCGATGTCGATCGCGAGGGGGTCGGCAGTCTCAACCGCGGTCCGCCGATTGAGCACATCACTGAGGCCGACGAGCCCGGCGCGGCTCTCCGCATCGACTGCGTCGTCCCCGGTGCGCACATAAGCAAGGCGCAGCTCGGCAGTGGCGCGCACGACGAACGCGTCGTCGGCACGCGGCGCGCCAGGGAAGACGAGCGCCGCGAGGATGAAGATGCCCGCGACTTGCGCCGGCCGCCGCCGCAACAGGCCACGCAGCGCGTAGGCGATCAGCAGATCGGCGAGCGCCAGCAACAGCGCGGCGGTCAATAGCGGCGCGCGCAAATCGGTTTCACGGCCGCGGGCAAAGGTCTCGCGCCGCGTGTCGCCGGGCAGGCCGGCAATCGTCTTTAATTCGCCGATCGCGGACGAAACATTGAGCGCGCGGCGCGAGTCTTGCGTTCCGTAGAAGCCCGGCGGGTGTTGGGGCGAGACGATTGCGGCAGCGATCTCTTTGCCGGGGATCGGGCGCGCCGTCGCCGGGGGGCGCTGCAGCCGGCCAAACCCATCGAGCGTCTCGATCGGCGGCAACCTGTCTTCGCTCGCAGCGGTCACCCCTTGGCTGGTCGCTACAATCCGCCGCAGCATCTCGACGAACAAGCCGGAGAGCGCGAGATTCGACCAATCGGCGTTTGCCGTCGTATGCATCAACACGATCCAGCCGCGGCCACGCTTTTCCGCAGTCACCAGCGGGGTGCCGTCGGCTAGCCGCGCCCAGGTCTTGCCCGCGAGGTCGATATCCGGCTCGGCCAGCACCTGGCGCGAAACTGTCACATCAGCCGGAATCGCCAGTCCGGCAAATGGGCTGTCGGCGGCAAAGGGGGCGAGCTTTGCCGGTTGCTCCCACGACATCGCGCCGCCTATCGTGCGACCGCCACGGCGCAGTCGCACCGGCAGCAACGTGTCGTCCTGCTCGGCGAGGTGTGGCCCGGCAAAGCGCAGCAACAGGCCGCCGGCCTTGATCCAGTTGTCGACCGCCGCCGCCTCCGCCGGAGAATCCGGTCCCGAATCCGAGTAGATCAGCACTGCCAACTGGCGCTTCAGCAAATCGGTAACCGGCCCGCGGCGGGTTTCGGCGAACGGTCCCAGCGCCCGCTCCAGATAAAAATTCTCGCTGAGCAGCGGCTGGGCGCTGCCGTTCGGCGGCCCGACGATCCCGACCGGACGGCGGCGCCAGCGTTCGTCAAGCAAAAGCACGGTACCGGCCGATTGGCCGTCTTCGACCTCGACGCGGGTCGCCTGGTTTCCGAGTTCACTCGGCATCGCCAGCACGACCTTGACCGATTTTGCACCGGCCTCGAGAGTGGCGTCGCGGCGGGTCAGCAAGCGGCCGTCCGCACCGCTCGCGCGCACCTCGTAGAGCCGCGGTTTTGCCGCCGGCAGCGAGCGCAGCACAACGCTGAGATCCTTGGCCTCCCGATCGCCTGCGGCGAGCAGCGCCGGAGCCTCGCCCGGACCGGCGTCGAGATAGCGCAAGCTGCCCAAATCGTCGAGATGCGCGGCCAACGCGGTTGCGCCGCTATCGGCAATGCCGTCGCTGAGCCAGATCGAGGCGTTTATATTGGGCACAGACAGCGCCTTCAGCCGAGCCAGCGCGGCCTGCCGATCGACCGGCCATGGCTTTGGCTGCAATACGTCGATCGCGGCGCGGGCATCGGCGGCGCGGGTCGGCGCCAGCGGCGGCAATGCGGTGTCGCCGGCGGGCGGGGCGGTGGTGACGAGGACGACCTGGCGGCTTTCGCGTGCGGCTTCGGCCAGCAGATCGTCGAGCGCCGCCTGCCGCACCGGCCAATCGCGCGCCGCTGCCCAACCATCATCGATGACCAGGATGATTGGTCCGGTTCCGGCAAGGAGTGCCTGCGGGTTCAGGAGCGGGTGAGCCGCCGCGACAATGACCAGCGCGGCTAAGGCCATGCGCAGAAGGATCAGCCAGAGCGGGGTCCGCGCCGGGGTTTCGTCGCGCGGCGCCAGCCCGAGCAATAGACGGATGGCCGGGAAATCGATGCGGCGCGCCGCTGGTGGCGTCACCCGCAGCAGCCACCAGATAATCGGCAGCCCCGCCAGCGCTACCAGCAGCCAAGGCGAGGCGAAAGCGAGAGGGCCCAGCGCCAACATCGCTCAACTCACCGTGAACTTGCCGACGGCGCCCTCACCCACCCAGCCAATCGTCCCCTGGGTCCCTTCTCTCTCGCGTCGCCGGAGAGGGTCCTGGACTGCCGAGCGTGCCGAAACGAGTCGATAGACCCTGGCAATTTCTCATCGCCGCTCTTCACCCGACAATGCTTCAAACAGCGCCAACAGCGCCAGCCCGGGGGAGCGATCAGTACGATGAACTCCGAACGTCCAACCGAGCCGCCCGGCAATCGCGCCAAGACCGGCGCGATGATCGAGAAAGCGGCTGGCGTAATCGTCGCGGATGCTCTCGACGCGGCTGATGACGACCTCGTCGCGCTCCTCGATCCCTGCGAACCGCACCCGCCCATCGAACGGCAAGTCCTCTTCGGCCGGGTCCACGATCTGAAGCAGATGCCCTTTGAGCCCGGCCCCGGCAAAGCGGGCGAGCGCGGCATTGACCGTGTCTAGCGGCGACAGAAAATCACCGATCAGAACCAACTGGCCGGCGCGCGGCAGTGGCTCGAAGACGGGGAGGCTTCCGGCCTCGGCCCGCTGGGCGATCAGCTCGACGATCCGCGACAGCGCAACGCGTCCGCTGACTGGGGCTACGCCGCTTCCGAGCAAAGTCAACCGCTCGCCGCCGCGCACCAACAGGCTCGCCAGTGCCACGAGCAGCAATTCGGCGCGATCGCGCTTGGTCGGCCAATCAGCACCGGAAATATACCCAGCTGAGCTGTAATCCATCGACGCTGACGCGTCACGCCATAGCCATACGCTCTGCGCGGCTTCCCATTCGGTTTCACGGACATAGAGGCGCTGAGATTTAGCGCTCTGGCGCCAATCGATTCGGCTCGCAGCGTCACCGGACGCATATTGCCGGAACTGCCAGAAGGTCTCCCCTTGCCCAACACGGCGACGCCCGTGCACGCCCTGCGCCACGTTGGCGGCGACGCGTTCCGCCGCAACCAGCAGCGGCGGCAACCCTGCCGCAGCCTGCTCGGCGCGGTCGCGCAAGGCGGCGACCGGCGTCCTCTGGCGCGTGAGCAGGGAAGCGAGCGGTCGCGATGGGGCAGAATTCACCGGAACGGCGCCGATATTCGCTCGATGACCCGAGCCACCGTGACCCCTTCGGCCCGCCCGGCAAAGCTGACCGCCATACGATGCCGCAGCACCGGCGGCGCCAAGGCCACGACATCGTCAACCGACGGACTGAATCGGCCGTCAATCAGCGCCCGCGCGCGGCAGGCGAGCATCAAGGCCTGGCTGGCGCGCGGGCCGGGTCCCCACGAGACAAAGCGCGTGATCCCCTCGGCCGCGGCGCCATTTGGCCGGCCGGAGCGGACCAGCTCCAGGATTGCCTCGACGACGCTTTCGCCCACAGGTATGCGGCGCACCAGGCGTTGCGCCGCCGTCAGCTCGGCGACATTCATCGCCGGCCTTGGCCGGTCCTCGGCGATGCCGGTCGTTGCGATCAGCATTTCGCGCTCAGCCTCGCGGTCGGGATAATCGACGTCGATCTGCAACAGAAAACGGTCGAGCTGCGCTTCGGGCAGCGGATAGGTGCCTTCCTGTTCGAGCGGATTTTGCGTCGCCAGCACGTGAAACGGCCGCGGCAGCTGATGATATTGGCCGGCGATCGAGACGCGGCCTTCCTGCATCGCCTGCAGCAGCGCCGATTGCGTGCGCGGGCTTGCCCGGTTGATCTCGTCGGCCATCAACAGCTGGCAAAAAACCGGCCCGGCGATGAAGCGGAAAGAGCGCCGCCCGGCGTCGCTTTCCTCGAGCACCTCGGACCCCAGAATGTCGGCCGGCATCAGATCGGGCGTGCATTGAATGCGCTTTTCATCGAGCCCGAGGATCGCCCCCAAAGTCTCGACGAGCCGGGTTTTGGCAAGACCCGGAACGCCGATCAGCAGCGCGTGACCGCCGCACAGTAAGGTGATCAGGGCTTGCTCGACGACCTCCTGCTGGCCAAAGATGATTTCACCAATTCGCGCCCGGGCCAGGCTGAGGCTCCGCCCCAGCGCTTCGACCTCGGCGACGAGATCGGCGGAGGCAGTGTTGACGTGCGGAGGAGACGACAAAAGTTAAGTTCCCTCTTTCAAGCCGTTCGGCGAGTGCGAGCCTGATGGAAAATACCGGCTCCGGCAATTCCCCACAAAGTGCTCCCAGTACCGGCGGGCGGTCGCCTATCGATCGCGGCGATCTCGACATCCGCATCGCCCGCGACGGCACTTGGTTTTATCGTGGATCTCCAATCGGCCGCCTGCCGCTTGTCAAGCTCTTCGCCTCCGTTCTGCGTCGCGAAGCAGATGGATCCTATTGGCTCGTGACGCCGGCCGAGCGCGGTCGCATCGAGGTCGAGGACGTTCCTCTTCTCGCCGTGGAACTGACTGTCGTCGGTGAAGGCCGCGACCGCCGCCTGATCTTCCGGACCAATCTGGACGACATTGTGACGGCGGGGCCGGACAACCGGCTGCGTATCGAGATCGCAGCGAGCGGCGAGCCCGCACCCTATATACTCGTGCGCGGCGAGATCGAGGCGAGGCTGGTGCGATCGGTTTTTTATGAACTGGTCGATCTCGGCGCCGAAGAGGGGATCGCCGGCGCCAACCAGTTCGGGGTCTGGAGCAACGGCGCTTTCTTCAGCCTGGGCGATCCGGGACTGGACTGGCAATAGCCGCCGCAGCATCAGCGCGCAGCGAGGGATCGGGGGACGGATCAGTGACGCATGGGCAGAACATTCGAGCCGATTGGTTGTCAAAGGATTGGGTGACCGCGCGTTTCGGGCGGCTCAGCCAGCCCGGAAGGCGGGGTTTTGGCGGGACCGCGGACCCTGACGAAGCGGCGGCGCTCAGGCGGGCCACGCGCGGCGACCACGACCTCAATCCGGGGATGACGCCGCCCAGCACCGAGCTGCGGCCCGCGGCGGTGCTGGTTCCGCTGATCGACCGGACCGAGGGTATGTCAGTCCTTCTGACCCTACGGACCCCCCATCTGAGCGCCCATGCCGGCCAGATCGCATTTCCCGGCGGCCGCATCGAGGCGGGCGACCCCGACCCGGTGGCCGCCGCGCTGCGCGAGACCGAGGAGGAGGTCGGTCTGCCGCGGGATCACGTAACTGTGATCGGCCGGCTCGACACTTATGTGACCGGAACCGGATTTGAAATCATTCCGATCGTCGGCATCGTGGCGCCCCCCTTTCCGCTCGTCGCCGACCCGTTTGAGGTGGCCGAGGTCTTCGAGGTACCGCTCACTTACATCCTCGACCCGAGTAATCACCGCCGCACCGAGCGCATCTTCGAAGAGCGCCGGCGGGTCTTTTTCGTGCTGCCGTACGAGAACCGAAACATCTGGGGGGCAACGGCGGGAATGCTGGTGAACCTGGCCGAGGTGCTCGCCGGCTGAGGAGGCAATGGTGCGGGTCTTCATCACCATCGTCCTTCCGCTGCTGCTGCCGACCGCGCTTTATCTGCTATGGGTCAGCACCCTCGGGGCGCCGCATGAAGGCGGGACGATGCCATGGTCCTCGGTGCCGTGGGTGTGGCTCGCGGGCTTCGGCGCGGTGCTGTTGGCGGTCGTGCTGTTTGTCGTGGCCGTCGGCTTCGGCACATCCCAGCAGGGGGTCTATGTCGCCCCACGCTGGCAGAATGGGCACATCATCCCCGGACACATCGAACCAAAGGCTCCCCAATGACGGAGCCCGGGCATCAGCCCAGGATCGCTCCCCAGGAATGGATGACGGAGCCGGCGACCCGGGCGGTTCTCGATGCGCTCGCCGCGGGCGGGGTGGAGGCGCGATTTGTCGGCGGCGCGGTGCGCGACGCACTGCTTGGGCTTCTGATCGGCGACATCGACATCGCCACCCCAGCACCACCTGAGCGGGTCACCGAGCTGTTGGAAAAAGCCGGTATCCGGGTCGTGCCGACGGGTCTCGCCCATGGCACCGTGACCGCGGTAATCCCGCCACGGCATTTCGAGATCACGACATTGCGCCGCGACGTCGAGACTTATGGCCGCCGCGCCCGCGTCGCCTTCGACGCCGATTGGGCTGCCGATGCGGCGCGCCGCGACTTTACGATCAACGCGATCTTCCTCGCTCCCGACGGCACGATTCATGACCCGGTCGGCGGCCTCGCCGATCTGCAAGCCGGCCATGTCCGCTTTGTCGGCGATCCCGCCACCCGGATCGCCGAAGACGTGCTGCGGCTGCTGCGCTATTACCGTTTCGAGGCGCGCTTTGGCAGCGGCGATGGCGATGAACCGGCGCGCGCCGCCTGCCGTGCCGCCGCCCATCTGCTGCCGACCCTGTCGGCCGAGCGCGTCGCGCAGGAGCTGATCCGCCTGCTCGAAACCCCGGACCCGAGCCGCGCGCTGGAAATGATGGCCGAAGACGGGGCGCTGGCCGTGGTGCTGCCCGAGGCGCGCCGGCTCGAGCGCCTGAGACAGACGATCGCGATCGAGCCGGAGCCCGATCCGCTGCGGCGCCTCGCCGCGCTGATCGAGGCCGATGCCGACGGCGCCGCTGCACTGGCCGAGCGACTGCATTTCCCGAATACCTGGCGCGAGCGTCTGCGCGGTCTCACCCCACCCTGGCCCATCGACCCGCTTGGGGGTCCTGCGGCGCAGCGGCGCACGCTCTACCACCTCGGCACCGAGCGCTATCGCGACACCGCGTTACTGCTCGCGGCAGATGGCGGTATCAGCACGCAACCGTTGATAAGCCTCCTCGCCCTCGCCCGCGATTGGACCGCGCCGGAATTCCCAATTTCCGGACACGATGTGACCGCCCTCGGGATCCCGCCCGGCCCTCTCATCGGCGCACTGCTGGACGCCGTCGAGCGCTGGTGGGAGGCAGGCAATTTTGCCGCGGACCGCGAGGCGACCCTGGCCCATCTAAGCGAGCTGGCCGAACGCGGTAGCATCCCTCCACGCGCGGACTAAGCCAAGCTCTTCGACACCATCTCGTAGGTGTTCTTGCTGAGGCCGGGGGCGGCGAGGACGCGTTCGAGTTCGCGCTGCATCAGGGCTTGACGCGCCGGATCGTGCCGGCGCCAGGCGCCGAGCGCCTGAACCAGGCGCGCCGCGGTCGTCGGGTTGCTCGGGTCGATGGCGATCACCTGGTCGGCGAGAAAGGCGTAGCCCGCGCCGCTCGGATCGTGAAACCGCACCTGATTGCCCTGCGCGAAAGCGCCGACGAGGGCTCGTACCCGGTTCGGGTTCTTGCGCTCAAAGGCCGGGTGCGCGGTGAGTTCGCGAACCCGCTGCGGCGTCTGCGGCAAGGACGAACGCGCCTGCAGGCTGAACCATTTGTCGATGACCAGCGGATCGGACTCCCACATGGCGAAAAAGCGGGCCAACGCCGACTCGCGCTCGGGGCGGTCGAGATCGGTCAGCACCGCCAGCGCCGCCAGCGCGTCGGTCATGTTGCCTGCGGCGTCGAACTGGGCCTCGGCAAGCGCCGCTCCTTTCGCGGGATCGGCACCGGCGAGATAGGCGAGGCAGACGTTGCGCAACGCCCGCCTTCCGATCGCCGCGCCGTCGATCCGGTAAGGGCCGGGATCGGCGAAATTCTCGTATGCGGCCGCGAACTCGGCTGTCAGCGCCCGACCGATCTCGGTGCGGGCGGTTTCGCGCGCCATGTGCACGGCATCGACATCGACGACCGCCATCTGATCGGCAAGGAACGACTCGGTCGGCAGGGCTCAGCGCCTCGGCGGCGAAGGCCGGGTCTTTCCCGGCATCGGCGAGGGTTTGCCGCATCGCCGCCACGAGGTCGGGATCGAGCGCCGCGGCCGCTGCACCACGCCGCAACGCCTCGATCCGGTCGAGCAGCGCCCGGGTCGCGACCTCCTGACCCGCTTCCCAGCGCGCGAACGGCTCGGGATCGTGCACCGCCAGAAATTTCAGCCGATCCAGCGGCACGCCCTTCAGCTTGACCGGCGCCGAAAAGCCGCGCAGCAGCGACGGCACCGGTGCTGCCGGCAGATCGACAAAGCGAAACCGCTCTCGCTCCTCGGCGAGGGCGAGGACCCGCGTCCCCGCCCGGCTTTCGCTCTCGCCCTCGATCCGGGTCGGCAGTTCGGCGCCGTCCGCGGCCAACAGCCCCATCGCCAGCGGGATCAGCATCGGCAATTTGTCGGGCTGACCGGGCGTCGGCGGCATTTTCTGCGCGACACTCAGCTCATAGCTGTTGGTCGCAGCGTCCCAGTGGTCTTCGACGGTAATTTCGGGCGTCCCGGCCTGCGCGTACCACAGCTTGAACCGGCCGAGATCGACCCCACTCGCCTCCTGCATCGCTGCGACGAAATCCTCGATCGTCGCCGCATGGTTGTCGTGCCGGCGGATATAGAGGTCCATGCCGCGGCGAAACCCGTCCTTGCCGATCAGGGTGTGGATCATCCGCACCAGTTCCGCGCCCTTGTTGTAGACCGTCGGCGTGTAGAAATTGTCGATGCGCAGATAGCTCTCCGGCCGTACCGGGTGAGCCAGTGGCCCGTCATCCTCGGGAAACTGGATCGCGCGCAGGGTGCGCACCTCGCCGATGCGCTTGACCGCGCGGCTCCCCTGGTCGGCCGAGAACTCCTGGTCGCGAAAGACGGTCAGCCCTTCCTTCAGCGACAATTGGAACCAGTCGCGGCAGGTGACCCGGTTGCCGGTCCAATTGTGAAAGTATTCGTGGGCGATCACCGCCTCGATGCTCTGGTAATCGATGTCGGTCGCGGTCTCGGGCTTGGCCAGCACATAGCGCGTGTTGAAGATGTTGAGCCCCTTGTTCTCCATCGCCCCCATGTTGAAGTCGCTGACCGCGACGATGTTGAACACATCGAGATCGTATTCGAGGCCGAACACCTCCTCGTCCCAGCGCATCGCCTTTTTCAACGAGGCCATCGCGTGGCCGCATTTGTCCTCGTCGCCGCGGCGCACCCAGATCCCGAGCGCCACCTCCCGGCCCGAGCGAGTCGTGAACCGGTCGCGGACCGCGACCAGATCGCCGGCGACCAGCGCGAACAGATAGGAGGGCTTGGGGTGCGGATCGACCCATTTCGCCCAGTGCCGCCCGTCTGTCGGCCTCGCCCGACCCGGCCGGGTTGCCGTTCGACAGCAGCACCGGAAACCGCGCCTTGTCGGCGACGATCGTCGTCGAATAGCGCGCCATCACATCCGGCCGGTCGACGAAATAGGTGATCCGGCGAAAGCCCTCTGGCTCGCATTGGGTGCAGAAATTGCCACCCGACATATAGAGCCCGGAAAGCGCGGTGTTCTTGTCGGGCGCGATGAGGGTTTCGACGTCGAGGGTGAAGGCATCCGGCACGTCGTCGATGACCAGCCCGCCTTCGGGCGGCAGCCGGTAGCGGTTCGCGCCGAGCGCCTCGCCGTCGAGCGCCACCGACGACCAGCTCCAGCTCCTCGCCGTCGAGCTGCAACGCCGACTTCGGGTCAGCGCCCGCCGGGTTGCGCCGGACGCCGAGCCGCGCCTTGACCCGCGTGTTCGCACCGTCGAGGTCGAAAACCAGGTCCACGGTATCGACCAGAAATTCGGGCGGCCGGTAATCCGCCAGCCGGACCGGCTGCGGCGGCGCGATATCGGGAGAAAGGTCGAGCATGGTGGCCCTGCCGCGTTCGGATTCAGGGACCATCCAGCCTAGCCCCGCGCCGCCTCGATGAAAATCCCCACCTCCGTCCGCGCGGCTCGTCATTGCGAGGAGCGCAGCGACGAAGCAATCTCGACGACCCCAAGCCCCACGGTTTGTCAAAGACCGACATACCCCCGGGCCGGAACGCGCCAAGCCGAACCTCTCGACTATCGTGTGGGCTGCGGCTAAGGGATACCCATCCTCGCGCGGCAGGGCGTCGTGGACCATGTAGCGACCGAGTGAAACTGGAGGGTGACCATGCTGCAACGCCGATCGCCCCCAATGCGGAAGCTCGCCGGCTTCTGCCTGGTCTTGGTCGGCTGGCTGGTGTTCTGGTCACCCGTTCCGGCGGTGGCGGCGCCGGGCCCGACGGAGGTGGTCCAGCAGTTCTATGCCCAGCTGCTCGATACGATGCAGCATGCCGCGAGCCTTGGGGCCCAAGGGCCGCTACCAGAAGCTGGAGCCGGTCCTGCTCGCCTCATTTGACATACCGTTCATGGCGCGGCTGTCGATTGGGCCGTCATGGTACCAGCTGACGACCGACCAAAAGCGGCGCGCCGCGGCCGCCTATGGCCGCTACATCGGCGCCGTCTACGCCACCCAATTCGATGATTACGCCGGCCAACGGTTCCAGGTCCTCGGCGAACAGCAGATCAAGCACGGCACATTGGTCCGAACTCAAATCATCAAAGCGGACGGCGAACCGGTTTCGATCAATTACGTGGTGCACGACAACGACACCGCTTGGCAGATTCGCGACATCTACCTGTCCGGGACGATCAGCGAGCTGGCGACGCGGCGATCGGAATTCGCCGCCATCCTGCGCACCACCGGCATCGACGGCCTGATCGCCTCGCTAAACAAAAAAGCCGACGACCTCCAGATCTGAACGCCCGCCTCCACCGGTTCGACCGCCCAAAGCTTGGCAAGCGCCGCCGAGCCGCAGGGTCGACTTCGGGTCCATGCCCGCGGGGGTGGATAAGGTCAGACCGTCGGAAATCTTTACAGCTTATCGTCAAGCGAACCCATTGATCCAAAGGCTGTTTTTCGGAATTCTCGCTGGGCGCGGGGCACGGAACATGTTGGAAATTTTTACAGTTCCGCCATACGGGTTGATGTTCGTCGAATTAACCAATTGATTTCTCGTTAACCTTTATTGTGGTCCGGAAATTGCGTGGCATTGAGGGAGGGATGCATCTGCACTACCTTGAGGCGAATTTCGGCTCATCAGCGCGGGGAAAAAAGCACATGAGAGCGAGAATCGAAGCGGCATTGTGGGTGATTGGCTTGTTGCTGAGCAGCAGCGCCGAGACCGTAAGG
Organism: uncultured Alphaproteobacteria bacterium; assembly: GCA_963774345.1. Taxonomy (GTDB): domain Bacteria; phylum Pseudomonadota; class Alphaproteobacteria; order ATCC43930; family CGMCC-115725; genus AP-15. The sequence continues at coordinate 100,218 of CAVZFB010000064.1, read as the reverse complement.
GCCGGCACGTTGACGACCGTCGATAACACCAGCGCAACCGCCTTGGCCAATGCGCTCACCTCCGGCGGCGCTGGAGGGATCACGATCACCAACGAGACCCTGAGTGCCAACACTTCAGGGGGTCTCGCTTCATCAGGCCTCTTTTCGACCGTGGGCACGAACAATTTCCGCCTGTTGGGCAGCGGCATCGTCATTAGCAGTGGCGATGCGGCTCAAGATGGCACCACGGGGCCGTTCATTAGCGGCGTCACGACGGATTTTGGCACCAATGCCACCGCGGCACAAACTACCCTGCTCAATCAGGTTTCGTCAGCGCCAAATGGTTGGCACGACGTCACCGAACTCGACCTTACCTTTACCGCGGCTTCCAACACGAGCCACGTGTTCTTCAACACCGTCTTTGCCTCGGCCGAATACCCGGTATTCGTCGGGGAATTTATCGACGGGTTTGGCCTTTTTCTCAATGGCACGAATATCGCGTTTGCGGGAGGAAATCCGGTCAACATCGATAGCCCGCTGATGGTGAATACAGTCTTTCCGACTGATGGCGGAAACGACGGGACAGCGTTCCAAACGACGCCGCTGCAAGGCGTGTTGGTCCAGAGTGGGAGTCCTGTCGTGACTTATGGCGGTGCCGTGACCCCCGGCAGCACTGGCAACACGCTGACGTTCATCATTGCGGACGCCAATGACAACGTGTTGGACACGACGGCATTCATCCAGGGCCTGGGCAATGCCCCCCGCCAAATAACGTGCCCGAACCGACCAGTCTGATTCTGCTCGGTTCGGGCCTGCTCGGCCTCCGGTTTGCCCGGCGGCGCCGCAGCAAGCGCGTCGTGTAAAGCAAGCTGTCGCCACTTTTTTCAATCGGGCTGCCCCTCGCGGGCAGCCCAGCTTTTTTGCGCGGTCTGGCAGCTTGACGGTCATAGCTCAAGAATCGATACGGCCGAGACTTACCCGGTAAAGTCGCGATAGAAGCTGAGGACGCCGCACACTTACGCACGCGATACGGCGTCGGCAACGAGCGGCATAGCGCACCCAGTACCGAGGCCGTTACAATTTTCGGCCCCATTTGCTGTTAGAATGACCGGATGATCGAATTCCTGATGGTTCCCGGCGCACCGGCGCCGGTGGCACCCTCCAGCCATGCCACCGCGGTCGATGGCTGGCTGTTCGTGACCGGCCAGATGCCAACCGATCCCGAAGACGACCGCGCTCCATTACCTCAAGGGGTCGAAGCGCAGACCCGCCAGGTCATCGAAAATCTGCGGCGCGTACTCGCCGGCGCGGGCAGCGGCCTCGACCAAGTCGTATTCGCTCGCGTTTACTTGACCGAGTTCGAGCGGGATTACGCGGCAATGAACGCCGTCTATGAATCCTATTTTGTACCCGGAAAGCTGCCGGCTCGGACTTGCATCGGCGTGACCGCTCTAGCCCGCGGCGCGCTCGTCGAAATTGATCTTCTCGCTCGCAGAGCGACCGATTGATTGCGCGTCGGCAACGGAGCGAGGTTAAGGGAAAAACGCAGCTCCCTCCCCGGGCACGCGGGCTCGAAACTCATCAAGGGCGGCAGAATTGCCGTAATCGCGTCGTATCGTGACGTTCCCGAGAGGATCGGCGCGACTTTGCCAAAGAGAGGGGTTTTTGCTGCAGATTTCTCGCCGAAGGAACTCGCGGGGAGTGTCCAGGTCGATCTCAAGGGCGCGGCCCAGGGCCCATGCTGGCCTGCTCTCCCCCGATGGTCCGATTCCCGTTAATTCCCGGTTACCCGATTCGAGTTCCCGGTTAGCGAATTTTGAATTCCCGGTTCGTGGATACGCGAATTACCCTTAGTAAATTGAAGTTACAGGAGTTTTTCGAGGTGCTGCGCGACAAAAATTGGAGAATTCCCGTTAAGTTTCCCGGTTCACGGGAATTTGGGCATACGCCGCTGCTTCTCGTCGGGCCGGGGTCGCGGGGGCAGTGAGGGAAAGACTGCTCGGCGTAGCGGCATATGTGGAACGGCCATCGGAACTCTGCTTAATTCCCGCGACAGGGCGTCCTTTGGGGATCGAGATCATGGCGCAGGAAACCGTTCGACTGGCCCGTTACGCGGCCGCACTCCGCTATCAGGATCTGCCGGCGGACATCATCCGGCGAGCCAAGGAATGCATTGCCGACACGGTCGCCGGGGTGATTTGCGGCGCCGACCTGCCGTGGAGCCGGATCGTCATCGCCTATGCCGAGCGCACCGGGCCGGGCGGTAAAAGCCATATCCTCGGGTCGGGCCGGCCCGCAGTGCAGGCGCCCTCGGCGGCGCTCGCCAACGGCGCCCTGGCCCACGGCTTCGAGCTCGACAGCCTGACCCGGCCGGGCGCCGGCGTGCATCCGGGCGCCACCTTGTTGCCCCCCGCCCTCGCCATCGCCCAGCAGCAAGGTCTCGGCGGCCGGGCGTTGATCGCCGCCTTTGTCGCCGGGTGCGAGGTCATGGTGCGGATCGGCCGCGCCACCGGCCACACCAACGAGCAGCGCGGCTTTCACGCGCCGGGCAACACCGGGCCGTTCGGCGGAGCGATCGCCGCCGGGCATCTGTTGGGGCTCGACGCGGCGCGAATGACCAATGCCCTCGGCATCGCCGGCTCGCTCGCCTCGGGCCTGCTCGAATTCGCCCGCGCCGGCAATGGCGGCATGGTCAAGCGGCTGCATCTGGGGCGCGCCTCCGAGGGCGGCGTCTTGGCCGCGAGCCTGGCCCATGACGGCTTCACCGCGCCCGATACGGTGCTCGAAGGCCCGTTCGGGTTCCTGCAGGTATTCTGCCGCGAATGGGACTTTTCGGAGCTGACCAAGGGCCTCGGCGAATACTGGGCGACGACCAGCATCGCGCTCAAGCGTTATCCCTGCCACGTCAACGCCCACGCCGCTGTCAAGGCATTGTCGCAATTGCAGGCCGAGCACGGCTTCACCGGCGGCGACGTCGAGGCGATTACGATCGCCGGCACCGAGCGCATGACCACCCTGCACAACATCCCCGAGCCCGCCGATCTGATGATGGCGCAGTACAGCGTGCCGTTTTGCGCGGCATTGGCGCTCTACCGCGATCCGCGCAATCCCGAATCCTTTGCCGACGGCGCGCTCGACGACCCCCAGATCCGCGCCCTCACCCGCCGGGTGACAATGACCGCGGCGCCGCCCGCCTCCGGCCATGGCACCTCGGCAACCGAGGTCACGGTCGATCTGAAAGCCGGCCGCCGCCTCACCAACAGCGCCGAGGACGGGCTCCTCGACGCCGCCGATCTCGGCGACAAATTCGCCCGCCTGACCCGCACCGCGCTTGGCGATCGTGCCGGTCCGTTATTCGAGCGCCTCCAGCGCCTCGAGCATGAGGACAGCCTCGACTGGCTCGGCGCCGGGTTCGGAGGCTAAGCCGGTGTTCCGCACCATCCACACCGCCGCCTTGGAAATCGGCTACGACGAGACCGGGCCAGCCGAAGGGCCGCCGGTGATCCTGCTGCACGGCTGGCCGTCGGATCCGCACGATTGGGACGGGGTCGTCCCCGAACTGGCGGCCGAGGGCTGCCATGTGCTGGTCCCGTGGCTGCGCGGCTATGGTCCGACCCGGTTTCTGCATCGCGACACCCTGCGTTCAGGCCAGCAGGCGGCGCTCGGCGCTGATGTCAGGGATTTCATGGACGCGCTCAACATCGAGGACGCCCATCTCGCCGGCTACGATTGGGGCGGGCGCGCGGCCTGCGTCGTCGCCGCAATATGGCCGGAGCGGGTGCGCGGGCTGGTTTCGATCGGCGGCTACAACATCCAGAACATCGCCGTGTCCGGCCATCCGGCCCCGGCGGCGCAGGAACACCGCCTCTGGTACCAATGGTATTTCCACACTGAGCGCGGTCATGCGGGGCTCGAACAGAACCGCCGCGACATCGCCCGGCTATTGTGGCGGTTGTGGTCGCCGAACTGGCAATTCGACGACGCGACCTTTGACGCGACCGCGCCGAGCTTCGACAACCCCGATTTCGTCGCCGTGACGATCCAGTCCTACCGCCACCGCTACGGTCTGGCCCCCGGCGACCCGGCATTGGAGCCGATCGAGCAAGCTCTCGCCGCTCAACCGCCGATAACGGTGCCGGCGATCGTGCTGCACGGCGCCGCCGACGGCGTCTCGCCTGTCGAGCAGTCGGCGCGCCACGCGATCCACTTCGCCGCCCAATACGACCGCCGCGTCGTCCCGATCGCCGGCCACTTCCTGTCGCGCGAAACCCCGCAGCCGGTCGTGCAGGCTTTGCGCGACCTGATGACCGGCCCGCGATAGCGGTTGGGTGTCTACTCCGCTGCGAGAGCCGTGCGCTCCTCGGCGATCAGCCGCTCGACCATGCGCCGCATGTGCATGCGTGTCGCATCGGAGGCAATGTCGACAAGGCCGGCCTCGCCGAATTCGCTGAGACGCGCCTGCTGCGCCTCGACCATGACGCGGTCTTCGACAAAAGTCGGGGCAATCTCTTGGTAGAGCTGTTCGGTTGCCGCCGGGTCGTTCTGGCGATAGCCGTTCGCCGCCGACCAGAAATAAAAGCAGCTGGTCTCGGTCTCCGGGGTCAGGCCGTGGAACAGGCGGAACTGGAACCCGCAGTCGCGCTTGCCTTCTGGGGCGCCGGTGCCGGCATCGGCCGCCCCCGTCCATTGCAAGACGCTGGAGGGTGCGACGAACTCGAATTCCTGCCAGCGGTCGACCCGCCCGGTAAAGCCCGCGGCCCGGACATAGCTGGGCGGTGGCACCGAGTTCTTCAGCCAACGAGTGAATTTGAGCCCGGTCGGGGTACGCGTCGTCTTCATTTCGGCTTCGACATGCGCCGCGGGGTTGCCGCCCACCGTCTTGGCGTGCAGATAGCCCAGATGGGTCAAATCCATCAAATTGTCGACCATCAGCATGTAATTGCCTTTGATCGGATAGACGTCGTGCTTGTTGGGCCATTTGCCGCGATCGTTGTGATAGGGAAAGTCGACGATCTTGGCGGTGTCGGCCTTGGCCGGATCGCCGGTCCACACCCACACCAGCTGGTCCTTCTCGACCACCGGATAGCCGCGCACCGCCGCGTCCGCCGGGATCTGCTTTTGCCCGGGGATATGCACGCAGCGCCCCGAGCCGTCGAAGATCAGCCCGTGATAACCGCACTGTATCCCCTCCTCGACGACGGCGCCCCTATGCAGCGGCGCCGCGCGGTGGCAGCAGCGGTCGGCCAATGCCGCCACCCGTCCCGCCTTGTTGCGGAAGAGGACGATCGGCTCGTCGCAGATCCGGCGCGCCAGCGGCTCGCCGCCGATCTCGTCAGCCCAGGCGGCGATATACCAAGCGTTGCGCAGCAGCATCGGGGATCTCCTCTTTCAGCCTGATGATCGTAAGCAGAGGCTTGCCCGATGGGAAGCAGCGCATGCTAGGGTTCGCCCCGAAGATTTGGGGAGACGCGCCATCAACACCATGACCGCATCAGAAGAAACGCCGGTCGAGGCTCGCTTAGCGGCGCTTCTCGACCATCTGGGCATCGCCCGCGCCCATTTCGCCGGGCGGGCCGGCAGTGATTGGGAGGGCTTCGCCGCCCGGTACCCCGACCGTGTCGCATCGTTGACCTTGCTGTGTCCGGCCTCGCTCGACCGCCGCGCCTTGCAGCCGCTAGCGTCGCGCTTCTTGGTCGTGACCGGAGACCACGGCGCGGGCCCGCGCCGGGTTCAGGCGGTGCTGCCCGGTCTGGCGCAGGCGACGACGGTCGTCTTGCGTGACTATGCCGGACTGACTTGGGCCGATCTTGCCGTCGAGCGCGGCGGCGAAATCGGCGGTGCGATGCAGGATTTTTTTGCCCGCATCGAGAGCCGTCAGCCGCTGCCGGCGACAAGCCTGCCCGAGCAGGAGGGTGAGATTGCCGGTATTTCCTACAGCGTTCGCGGCGCCGGGCCACCGCTCGTGCTGTTGCCGCTCGATCTTTCGCCGACGCAATGGACGGCGCTGGTCCCGGTTCTGGCCGCGCGCTGGTGCACCGTCGCCCTCGGCGGTGTCCATCTCGGCAGCGTGGCCAGCCTCGAAGAGCGCGGCAGGTCGGGTTACATCGCCATTGTGCGCAACCTGCTCGACGCGCTGGCGATCAGGCCGGGCGAGCGGGTGCTCGAACTCGGCTGCGGCTCGGGCGTGATCATGCGCGAATTGGCGCGGCGGACGGCGGGCGCCAACCCGCTGACCGGGGTCGACCGCAGCCCTTATCTGTTGGGCGAGGCGCGGAAACTGGCCGCGCGCGAAGGACTCGCCGACCGCATCGAGTTTCGCCAAGGAATCGGGGAAGCGCTGCCGCTGCCGGCGGATTTCGCCGACGTCGCCGTATGCAGCACGGTCGCCGAGGAGGGCGACGCCGAGCGCATGCTGTCCGAATTGGTGCGGGTCACCAAACCCGGTGGTCGGGTCGGCGTCATCGTACGCGCGATCGATCGGGGGTGCTGGGTCAACCTGCCGCTCGACCCGGCGCTCAAGGCGAAGGTCGAGATGCCGGGGATGATCGGCGGGGGCATGAGCCCGCAAGGCTGCGCCGATGCGAGCCTGTACACGCGGTTTCACGCACTCGGGCTTACAGGGCTGCGCGGCTTCCCGCAGCTCGTCGCGGTGAGGCCGGGCTCCCTCAGGCTCCCGCGCTATCAGCAGCAGATACTGGCGGCATTGAACTTGGCGGAGACCGAGGCCTGGCACGCGGCGGTGGCGCAGGCGGAAAGCGACGGGACTTTCTTCATCGCCCAGCCCTTCCACTGCGCGGTGGGAACCAAGCCCGCCTGAGGAGGAGCCACAACGGCGGCTGTCATCACCTTCCAACCCGGCAAAGCCCGTGGAATTCCGAGCACGCGTGGGTGCCCGTCGCTTGCAGGGCGGGACCCGTTCGTCGCCAATTAAATTTGAAAAACGATGTAAGATTAACCCCATAGTTAAATAATTGGCGTCGTAGCTCAGGTGCTTATAGAAATAAGCAAAATGCTAAGGGGTGATCCTGGAATAAAGAATCGGGAAAGATCACCACAGATGAGCCTCGGCTTCGCCGGTGGCGCTGGATTCGGCAGATTGCCTAAAAACACGGCAAACTGATGAGCCCCTCTGGTTTCCAGCGGAACTGACGATTCACGCCGTCAAGCACTCGATATCCAAAGCTGGTCACAGATTATTGACAGATGCGGCCGGACGATTTCGCGGCGACGCCGCACCGCGGAAGTGCACGCCCCAGCACGATGATTCTCCGGGCTTGGCCTCAATCTTGCTCCACTGAGTCGGGATGCACTGTTGGCCACCGTAATAAATGGGGAGCTCCTTATGTCATCCAAAGGCATCACCATCGATCGTCGCCGACTCGGGCTGCTGGGCGCGGGCCTGGCGGTCGCTGCTTCCGGCATCGGCGCTATCCCCGACCTGGTACCGCGGGCACAGGCGGCTCCTGCCGAGCCCGAGACCGGGCCGATCAAGGTCGGCATCCTGCATTCGCTTTCCGGCACGATGGCGATCAGCGAGGCGCCGCTGAAGGATGTAATGATGATGCTGATCGCCCAGCAGAATGCGAAAGGCGGGGTCATGGGCCGGCAGCTTCAGCCGGTGGTCGTCGATCCAGCCTCCAACTGGCCGCTCTTCGCCGAGAAGGCCAAGCAACTGCTGTCGGTCGACAAGGTGGCGGCGGTGTTCGGTTGCTGGACATCGGTTTCCCGCAAGTCGGTTCTGCCGGTGTTCGAACAGCTGAACGGCATCCTCTTGTACCCGGTGCAGTACGAGGGTCAGGAGTGTAGCCGCAACGTGTTCTACACCGGCGCCGCGCCAAACCAGCAGGCGATCCCGGCGGTCGATTACCTAATGAACCAGGCCGGGGTGAAGCGCTGGGTGCTGGAGGGCACCGATTACGTCTACCCGCGCACGACCAACAAGATCCTCGAAGCCTATCTGAAGGTGAAGGGCGTCGCGCCGGCCGACCTGATGATCAATTACACGCCATTCGGCTATTCCGACTGGCAGGCAGAGGTCGCCAAGATCAAAGCGTTCGGCTCGGCCGGCAAGAAGACCGCCGTGGTCTCGACGATCAACGGCGACGCCAACGTGCCGTTCTACAAGGAGCTCGGCAACCAGGGCATCAAGGCGACCGACATCCCGGTGGTGGCCTTTAGCGTCGGCGAACAGGAACTGGCCGGCATCGATACCAAGCCACTGATCGGCCATCTCGCGGCATGGAATTACTTCCAGAGCGTCGATACCCCGCTCAACAAGGAAGTCGTCGCCGCGTTCAAGGCCTTCGCCAAGGACGACAAGCGAGTGTTTAACGACCCGATGGAGGCGCATTACATCGGCTTCAACATGTGGGTGAAGGCAGTCGAGAAGGCCGGCGGCACCGATCACGACGCGGTTATCGACGCGATGGTCGGGGTCGCCCATCCGAATCTTTCGGGCGACTTCGCGACGATGATGCCCAACCATCACCTGACCAAGCCCGTGCTGATCGGCGAGGTGCAGGGCAACGGGATGTTCAACGTCGTCTGGCAGACGCCGGGATTGGTCGTCGCTCAGCCTTGGTCGCCTTATCTGCCGGAGAGCAAGAACCTGATCGGCGATTGGCTGCCGCCGATGTCCTGCGGCAGCTACGACGTCGTCGCCGGCAAGTGCTTGGGCAATCACAAGGCTTGAACAAATGCGCCGTTGCTTGAGGAAGGGCTGGTGCAGCCAGCCCTTTTTCCCGCACGGCTTCATGCGCGCCGTGCTGGTGGGGTTAATACTGGTGCTGCCGAGTGTGACGCGCGCTGCCGACGACCCGTTCGCGGATATCGCCGCCACCAATTTCGACCTCGTGGCGAAGGGCGTGCAGGAGCTGGCAGTTTCGGGCAGCCCGCGTGCGGCGGCGGTTATCGCCGCTCTGCGCGACCAGCAGCTGTTTGCCTGGAAATGGCCACGGCCCGACACGCCGCTTTACATCCGCACCGATAAGGGGTTCGCCGATGCCCGCACCGGCTCTCCGGTGGCAGCGCCGTCGCCGGTGAACCTGCGGCGGGTCATCGCCAATGATTCAGTGCGATTCGCGATCGAGACCGCCGAAGGAGCCCTCGATCTGTCCTCGAAGAGTCCCTCAGCGCGGCTCAAGGCAGCCGATGCGATTTTCCAATCGGCAGATGCCGGTGCGCTGCCACTGATCGAGCGGGCGCTGGCTAAGGAGCACGATGCAGCGGTCGTCCGCGTGTTGGACGAGGCCCAGGCCGCGGCGCTGTTGAAATCCGACAGCGGGTCGGCCTCGGAGCGGCTCACCGCGGTGCACGAAGTGGCGGCGCGGGCGGATCTCTCGGCGCGGAGCCTGTTGTCCTCGCTGCATGGACAACCGCCTCCTGTCGAGGCGGCAATCGGCGCGGCGATCCACGACATCGACCGCCAGCTGCAGCTATGGGGCCTTGCCGAGGACGTCTATTACGGCTTGAGCCTCGGCGCCGTGCTGCTGTTGGCCGCGACCGGGTTGGCCATCACCTTCGGGGTGATGGGCGTCATCAACATGGCGCATGGCGAAATGGTGATGATCGGCGCTTACACCACTTTCGTGGTGCAGCAGCTGATCTCTGCCTTTGCCCCGGCGCTTGAGGTTCTTGGCCTGCTGCTGGCCGTGCCGGCGGCCTTTTTGGTGGCGGGCGCAGTCGGGGTAATGGTCGAGCGCACTCTGATCCGCTTCCTTTACGGCAGACCGCTCGAGACCCTTCTTGCCACCTGGGGGCTCAGCCTGATCCTGCAACAGGCGGTGCGCAGCATCTTCGGCCCGACCAACCAGGACGTCAGTTCGCCCTCGTGGATGAGCGGTTCGATAGCGCTCGGCGGGCTCACGCTGACCGTCAACCGGCTCTGGATCATCCTGTTCGCGTTGCTCGTGCTCGGCGCCCTGATGGCAACGCTGCGCTGGGGCGGGCTCGGGCGCTCCATCCGCGCCGTGACCCAGAACCGGCGCATGGCAGCGGTTATGGGCATTCGGACACCGGTGATTGACGCGCTGACCTTTGGCCTTGGTTCCGGCATTGCCGGCATGGCCGGCGTCGCGCTGAGCCAAATCGACAATGTCAGCCCCAATCTCGGCCAAAGCTACATCATCGACAGCTTCCTCGTGGTGGTGCTCGGCGGCGTCGGCAATCTGTGGGGAACGTTGTTCGCAGCGATGACGCTCGGGGTGGTCGATAAGTTCGTCGAACCCTTCGAGGGCGCCGTGCTGGCCAAGATCCTGGTGCTGGTATTCCTGATCTTGTTCATTCAGCGGCGCCCGCAAGGGCTGTTCCCGCTTAAAGGTCGGACGGCCGAGGCTTGATGTCGATCGACCGCATCACGATGACGACGCTCGGCTGCGTGCTTGGCGGCGCTGTGCTGCTTGCGGCGTTGAACCTGTTCGCCCCGGCGGCGAGCGCAGCTCACGTCCCCGACTTCGTAATTTCGCTGACCGGCAAGTATCTGTGCTACGCGATCCTGGCGCTGGCGGTCGATCTAGTGTGGGGCTATGTCGGCATCTTGACACTCGGCCATGCCGCATTCTTTGCCCTGGGCGGCTATGCGATGGGCATGTATCTGATGCGGGAGATCGGCGCCCGCGGCGTCTACGCCAATCCGACCTTGCCCGATTTCATGATCTTCATCGGCTGGAACAAGCTGCCCTGGTACTGGTACGGGTTCGACCATCTCTGGTTCGCCCTGATCATGGTGCTGCTGGTGCCAGGCGTGCTGGCCGGCGTGTTCGGCTGGTTCGCGTTCCGCTCGCGCGTCTCCGGCGTCTATCTGTCGATCATTACCCAAGCGCTGACCTATGCGCTGCTGCTTGCCTTCTTCCGCAACGACATGGGTTTTGGCGGCAACAACGGGATGACCGACTTTAAAGACATCTTGGGCTTCCCGCTCAACCGCGAGAGCACTTCAATCGGACTGATGCTGATCACCGCGATCGTGCTGTCGGTGGCGTTCCTGCTGGCGCGCGCGATTACCGGCTCGCGGTTCGGCAAGGTGCTGGTAGCGGTGCGCGACGCGGAGTCGCGCACCCGCTTTCTCGGCTACCGGCCAGAATCCTACAAGCTCGTAGTGTGGGTGGTCTCGGCGGTGATCGCCGGGATCGGCGGTGCGCTTTACGTGCCGCAGGTCGGCATTATCAACCCCTCGGAATTCGCGCCCGGCAATTCGATCGAGGCGGTGATCTGGGTCGCGGTCGGTGGGCGCGGCACGCTTGCCGGAGCGATCCTCGGCGCGGTCGTGGTCAATCTCGGCAAGACCTGGTTAACCAGCGCCTTGCCTGAAATCTGGCTGTTTGCGTTCGGCGGATTGTTCATCTTCGTGACATTATTTCTGCCGCGAGGAATCATCGGTCTGTTCGCGGCGCGCTCGGCCGGCGACGTCAGGCCCGAGCCCGATTCGGCTGCTGCCGCGGCGGCGCGCGAGGTCACGGGGTGACTGGGGGAACCCTCCTCGATCTCGACGGCGTCAGTGTCTCGTTCGACGGCTTCAAGGCGCTCAACGAGCTGTCCCTGGTGCTCGAACCAGGCGAGATGCGGGCGGTAATCGGCCCCAATGGCGCCGGCAAGACCACAATGATGGACGTAATCACCGGCAAGACAAAGCCTGATGCCGGGCGGGTCGTGTTTGGCGACGACACCGATCTGACACGGCTCGACGAGCCGGCGATCGCCCGGCTCGGCATCGGCCGCAAGTTTCAGCGGCCGACGGTGTTCGAGCCGCTGTCGGTGCGCGACAACGTGCTGCTCGCGCTCGATGGCGATCGCTCTCCCCGCTTCGTGCTGTGGGCGCGCGAGACGCCCGATGAGCGCACGCGAATCGAGGAGATCCTGCAGACGACGCGTCTCGGTGCCGAGCGCTACCGCCGTGCGGCTGACCTCTCGCACGGTCAGAAGCAGTGGCTGGAGATCGGCATGCTGCTCGCTCAGAACCCCAGATTGCTCCTGGTTGACGAGCCGGTGGCCGGCATGACCGATGCGGAGACTGCGGCGACGGCGGATCTGCTGCGCGAGATCAACCGTACCCGCAGCGTGGTGGTGGTTGAACACGACATGGCGTTCGTGCGCGCGCTTGAGGTGAAGGTGACGGTGCTGCATGAGGGGGCGGTGCTGGCGGAAGGCTCGATCGACGCCATTCAGGACAATCCGCGCGTCGTCGAAGTCTATCTCGGGCGGTGAGACATGCTGTCGGTGGACGCTATCGACCTTTACTACGGCGCGAGCCAGGCGCTACGCCGCGTCAGTCTGACGGCGGAAAAAGGCGAGGTGACCTGCATTCTTGGCCGTAACGGCGTCGGTAAGACCAGCCTGCTGCGGGCGATTTTCGGGCTCCAGCCGATCCGAGCCGGGCAGATTGCTTGGGAAGATCGAGAATTGACTGGGCTATCTCCGTATCAGCGCGCCCGTGCTGGCTTGGCGCTGGTGCCGCAAGGTCGCGAGATCTTTCCGCGCCTGACCGTTGCGGAGAATCTCGAGACCGGATTTGCCGTCTTGCCGCGTGGCCTGCGCCATGTCTCTGACGAAATCTTCGCACTGTTTCCGGTGCTGAAAGACATGCTGCGCCGGCGTGGCGGCGACCTCTCCGGCGGCCAGCAGCAGCAACTGGCAATCGCGCGCGCGTTGGTCACGCGGCCCCGGCTTCTGGTCCTCGACGAGCCGACCGAAGGGATCCAGCCTTCGATCATCAAGGACATTGAGCGCGTCATTCGCGGTCTGGCCTCGCGCGGCGACATGGCGATCTTGTTGGTCGAGCAGTATTTCGAATTCGCCCGCGACCTTGCTGCCTCCTACCTCGTCATGCAACGCGGCGAAGTTGTCGCTTCCGGCCGCCGCAAGGACATGGATGAGGCAGCAGTTCGCAGCCTTCTGACCGTTTGAACGGAAAAGCGGGCGGCCTTACCCCTATCACCCTCGGGGATTCATCATCCCGCGGAAATTTGAAGCTTACCGCGCAGGAGGAGTCAGCTCATGCGGGGCACGATCGGGGTTAGCTGGTCTCGATCGCCGGGGTGAAGATGTAGCCGCTGCCGCGCACGGTCTTTATAATCGATGGTCGCTGCGGGTCATCCTCGAGCTTACGACGAAGCCGTCCGACTTGGACGTCGATCGTTCGGTCGAACGGCCCGGCCTCGCGATTGCGCGCCAAATCCAACAGCTGATCACGAGTGAGCACTTGGTTAGCATTGTTGACGAACGCCGCCAACAAGTCGAATTCGCCCGTGGTCAGCCGAACCTCCTTGCCCGTGGGCGAATAGAGTTCGCGGCTTGAAAGATCGAGGTTCCAGCCGGCAAACCGTGCCTTCGAACGCAGCGCCGGCGCTCGCTCTGCGGTCCGGCTCGAGACGCGGCGTAGCACGCTCTTGACCCGCGCCAACAGTTCGCGCAGGTGGAAGGGCTTCGGCAGATAGTCATCTGCGCCCATTTCGAGGCCGATGATACGGTCGACGGTCTCGCCACGTCCGGTCAGGATGATAATTCCGACGTCAGATTCCTCGCGCAAAGAGCGGGCAAGCGACAGTCCGTCCTCTCCGGGCAACATCAGATCCAGAATGACGAGATCGACCCGGGATTGCGTCAAGGCGCGGCGCATCTCAGCGCCGTCATGAGCGGTCGAGACCCGATAGCCCTCACCGGACAGATAGTCGTCGACCATCTCGCAGATCTCCCTTTGATCGTCGACGATCAGGATATGACCATTGTCGCTCATTTCGGTCCGCCACTCGCCTGCGCAGCGGGGCGGTGAGAGCCCGACGCCGTGACCCTGGGGGGAGCATCATACATAAGGTTACAAATCCTTACATAAAACCATATGGACTGACATCATCGAATTACATCCCCGCGATAGGCTTGATGGCCTACAGGTCGGCCCTCGGTCGATTGCCGCCGGCATCGGGAGGCTTTCGTGGCGGATCCTCATCAGGTGATCGAGGCCGAAATCCCGCGCCTTCGGCGCTACGCGCGGGCGCTGACCCGCGATGTTGTGCTAGCCGACGATCTCGTTCAAGACTGCCTGACCCGCGCTCTGGCGAAGCTCCACCTCTGGCAAGACGGTACCGATCTGCACGCGTGGCTGTTTACGATCCTTCACAACCAATATGTCAATCACGTGCGCCGCTGCGTACGTGAGGGAGCCAGGGTCCGATTGAGTGACAACGAGCCGTTGCTGGCGCGCGCTCCGCAGCAGGGACAGAGGCTTGAATTACGCGACCTCGGGCGTGCGATAGCCAAGCTCTCGGAGGAACAGCGTTCCACCCTCCTCTTGGTTGGATTGGAGGGTATGCGCTACGACGAGGTCGCGGCCGTGCTCGACGTACCGGTCGGAACCATTCGCTCGCGACTGTCGCGTGGTCGTGAAGCCTTGCGCAGGCTCATGGGGTTCAGTCCCGACGAAGCATCCGACGCCGGCGCCGGCCGCATTGCAACCCGGCGTTTGACCAGCGCTGGCGGGGGCTTCGAAATGGCGGTCCGTCCTGCCGATCGAACATTACGCCAGCGGACACGGCCGGGCACGAGGCCGGTTTAAGAAACGGGACCGAGCTGAGCCTTCAATTGATCAGCATCGCGCGGCAATGAAGGAGCTAGTGTGAAGTCGCGGTGAACCATTTGCTGCGCACCGCTTCGAGCCCGGTCCTCCACCGTCTGCCGCGCATCCTTCGTGCGCCGATGGGCTTTTGATATTTGTTAAGGTTAACGATCGTCGCGGCTCCTGTTCTGTTCGCGCGTCATTTTGCCGAAATATAGCGGATTAAGGCATTGGCGCCTCCAAAAACGGGCTCGCCGATAGGCCGCTTGCAAAGGAGGGCTCGATCCGCAAGGATCGCTGCCTCGCCCCGGGGGAATATACGTGGCGGGCATCCTAGCATGTACCGGGGCATGGCACGGATGGATGGGCTATCCGGTTCGTGGAAGCTCATCGACAGCAGCGCGGCCGCCTGATCCTCGGCAACGTTGGGTTCGCAGCAAGATGTTTGGAAGAATGTTGGGCCTATTGTCCGCCGATATGGCAATTGACCTGGGTACGGCGAACACCCTCGTCTATGTGAAAGGGCGAGGCATCGTCCTCAACGAGCCGTCGGTGGTTGCGATCGCCAGCGTCAAGGGCAAGAAGCAGGTGCTCGCAGTCGGCGAGGAAGCGAAGCTGATGCTCGGCCGTACCCCGGGCTACATCCAGGCGATCCGCCCGTTGCGCGATGGCGTGATCGCCGATTTCGAAGTCACGGAAGAAATGATCAAGCATTTCATCCGCAAGGTTCACAATCGCCGCAGCTTCGCCACCCCACAGGTTGTCGTCTGCGTGCCGTCAGGTTCGACCGCAGTCGAGCGGCGCGCGATCCAGGAATTCGCCGAAAGTGCCGGCGCCAGACGGGTTTTCTTGATCGAGGAACCGATGGCTGCGGCGATCGGCGCAGGCCTTCCAGTTACCGAGCCGACCGGCTCGATGGTAGTCGACGTTGGCGGTGGCACGACCGAAGTGGCAGTGCTTTCGTTGGGCGGCATCGTCTATTGCCGATCGGTTCGGGTCGGCGGCGACAAAATGGACGAGTTGATCATCGCTTACATCCGGCGCAACCATAATCTTCTGGTCGGCGAAAGCAGCGCCGAGCGGATCAAAAAGGAAATCGGTTCCGCTTGCATGCCTGAAGACGGCGAGGGCCGGGTAATGGAGATCAAAGGGCGCGACCTGATGAACGGCGTACCAAAAGAAATCGTGATTAGCGAACGTCAGGTTTCGGAGAAGTCTCGCCGAGCCGGTTGGATCAATCGTTGAGGCGGTCAAAGTAGCGCTTGAGCACACCGCGCCCGAGCTCGCCGCGGATATAGTCGACAAGGGGATCGTGTTGACTGGTGGCGGCGCGCTACTTAGCAATCTGGACCTGGTGCTGCGTCACGCCACCGGACTCCCAGTTTCGATCGCCGATGACCCGCTGAGCTGCGTCGCGCTTGGAACCGGCCGAACGCTCGAAGAGATGAAGACGTTGAGATCGGTGTTGATCAATACTTGGTAAAGGTCTTTATCTGGCTGGCGACAAGCGGGGGGCACTGCCGTGCGGCTGAGAGGGGTTTGGGGCCCCGAAAGTTGTGGGCTGAGGAGGCGCGCATACGGCCGCGGCCTTGCTCGCCAGCCGGCGAGGGCGGTGTGATTCGCCTCTCCGCGCCGCGCCGCGCCGTCCTCCAGCGGCTCGTTTTCCCGGTTCTCGTTCTCCTTTCGGTAATGATGATCGTTGTCGGCAAATTGGACCAAGTAGTGTTCGACCCGTTACGAATTTCGCTTACCGATGCCGCCGCCCCGACTCTTGACGCGTTGTCCCGCCCGATCGCCGCCGCCGGCAACCTGATGGACCGCGCCTATGGGCTCATCAATCTCTATCAGGAGAACGGCCGTCTCGAGGAGGAGAACCGCCGATTGCTACATTGGCAGCAGGCCGCGTTGACGCTCGCCACCGAAAACGCCCAGCTGCGCAGCTTGCTGAAACTGGTTCCGGAATTGGCCATCTCCTATGTAACCGCCCGGGTCATCGCCAATTCAGGCGGGGCCTATGCGCGCAACCTGATGGTCAATGCGGGCAGCGGCAGCGGCGTTGAACGCGGCCAGGCCGCGATTACCGGCGCCGGCCTCGTCGGCAGAGTTGTGGAGGTCGGGACGCGGGCGGCACGGGTCCTCCTGGTCGCCGACCTCAACTCGCGCGTCCCGGTCATCGTCGAACGGTCACGACAGCGAGCGATCCTATCCGGCGACAATTCCGAACGCCCGCTACTGGAATACCTCGATCCGGCGAGCGCAGTAAGGGTCGGCGATCGGATCATCACCTCGGGCGAGGGTGGCGTGTTTCCGCCGGATTTGCCGGTCGGTGTAGTTTCCGGAGTAAACGGCGAAGCGCCGCGGGTGGAGCCCTATGTCGAGTTGTCGCGGGTCGAATATCTGCGCATCGTCGATTACGGGCTAGCTAGTGGGTTGCCCAAGCCGGTCGTGGGCGTCCCGCGCTCCGTACGGCGAGTGACACCGGCTCCCACCGTTGGAACGAATCATCATTGAGCGAGAGATGACGTACAAAATCGCCGGCGCCCCTGTCGTACCCCGGGTAGACAGTGTAGCCTCCCGCCTGATCCCGGTAGCCACGACAGCAGCAGCCGCGATCCTATCGATCCAGCCGGTACACATACCGTCTTACGCAGCTCTGGCCCCGGCCTTTATGTTAATGGCGGTCTATCACTGGACGATCTACCGACCGGACATATTGCCAGCGTCGGCAGTTTTTCTAATCGGCATCAGCCATGATCTTTTGGCGGGAGGGTCGCTGGGCGTGACCGCTGTCGTCCTCCTCCTCGCCCGGGAGGTGGTGGTGCGATATCGGCGCTGGTTCGCGGACCGAGCTTTTCCCTTCGTGTGGGGCGGCTTTACTCTGCTCACCGCCGCCGCGATGTTGGCACTTTGGCTCTTGCACTCATTGCTGGAAGCAAAGGTCGTTGAATTCCGCAGCAGCATTTTTCGTGCTGTGCTAACGATCTCGCTGTTCCCCTTCGCCAGCTTTTTGTTGGGCCGAACCCAGCGCGCGCTGATGGGCGCGCGCTGATCGTACGGTCTGGCAACGCGCCCAATGGATGGCGGCGATGCAGAGGGAAGTTCAACGGAACAAGCGGTTTAGCCGGCGCACCGCAGTCCTTGCGGGCGGCCAGGCATTGCTCGTAGCCGCTCTTTCAACCCGCCTGTACCAGCTCCAGATCGTGGACTCGGAGCGCTATAAGGTGATGGCAGACGAGAATCGCGTCAGTCCGCGGCTTCTAGCACCGCCGCGCGGGCGCATCCTGGATCGCTTCGGTATTCCCCTCGCGGACAATCGTCAGGATTACCATCTCGTGATCGTTGCCGAGCAGGCCGGTGACATCGTTGCGACACTGGCCGCGCTCGGTGCGTTAATCGAACTCGGCGACGCGGACCGCAGCCGGGTTTTGCGTGAGGTCCGGCGCAAGCACTCGTTCGTCCCGGTCGTGATCCGAGCGAATCTGAGTTGGGACGAAATGGCTCGGATCGAGGTTGCCGTGCCGGAACTGCCCGGCGTTTCGATTGAACAGGGACTTACCCGGCATTATCCCCTCGGCGGAACGGCAGCGCATACCGTCGGTTACGTCGCTGCGCCTTCCGAGCAGGAGCTGACCGGAGATCCGTTGCTCGAGTTGCCGGATTTCCATGTCGGCAAGAGTGGTATCGAAAAATCTCAAGACCTGTCACTGCGCGGCACTGCTGGGACCCGCCAGGTCGAGATAAACGCTGTTGGCCGGGTCGTGCGAGAACTCGCTCGAGTGGAGGGCGAGCCAGGATCAGATGTCGTGGTCGGGCTCGACATCGCGATGCAGGATTTCGTGACCCGTCGATGCAGCGGCGAGCAAAGTGTCTCGAGCGTTCTCCTTGACGCGGTGACCGGCGAAGTGCTGGCCCTCGTATCTAGCCCGAGCTTTGATCCGATAATGTTTTGCAGCGGACTGAGCCGGACGATGTGGCGGCAACTCTCGACTGATCCAGCACACCCGCTGATAGACAAGGTCATCGCCGGCGTTTATCCGCCGGGGTCGACGTTCAAGCCGGTGGTTGCGCTGGGTGCATTAGAGGCGGGGGTGCTGACGCCTGAGACGCCGATCACTTGCCCTGGATACCTCCAGCTAGGCAATGCGGTATTTCACTGTTGGCGGCACGGCGGTCACGGTACCCTCCACCTTCGAAACGCCATAAAGGAATCTTGCGACGTCTTTTTTTATGAGACTGCGCGACGACTGGGGATCGACCGGCTCGCGGCAATGGCTCGCCGCTTTGGCTACGGCGCCGTCCTTGGTATCGACATTCCGGGCGAGCGGCCCGGGTTGATCCCGACCGTCGAGTGGAAGCTCGCGACGACCGGATCCAGCTGGCAGCAAGGGGAGACCCTGATTGCCGGCATCGGTCAGGGATCGGTGCTCGCCACGCCTCTGCAGATTGCGACCATGGTAGCACGCCTGGCGACCGGCCGCGCGGTTGTGCCACACCTTGTGCGCGACGCGGGAGTGATGCCAGAGAGCGAAGATTTGCCGGCCCGGAACTTTCCTGCACTCGGCATTGACCCAGGCGCGCTCGCCCTCGTCCTCGACGGAATGAACGCGGTCGTCAACGAGCCGGGCGGAACAGCTTACGCCGCGCGGATCACCGATCCGGGCCTCGCCATGGGCGGGAAATCCGGTACCTCGCAAGTGCGGCAGATTACCCAGTACGAGCGCGACCACGGGCTGCGCCGGATCGATGAGATCCCGTGGAAGGAACGCGATCACGCACTCTTTGTCGGGTTTGCCCCAATCGGCGCGGTGCGCTACGTCTGCGCGACCGTGGTCGAGCACGGCGGCGGCGGTTCCGCGGTGGCCGGGCCGATTTGCCGAGACATTTTGCGCGCGGTACAGCAACGCGACCCGGGACGGCGGGTTCCGGCCCGGCCGTCGGTCGCTCAATCCGCCGTGCCCTCCCCCGCGGCTCCCGGCTCCGCCGGCGGATAAGCATTGACCAGCCTCAATACTGACCTCAATCGGTCCAATCCGAAGTTTGCGCAGAGGATGCTCGGTATCAGTTGGGGTCTGGTACTCCTTATCACCATAGTTGCATGCCTCGGAATCTTGATATTGTATTCAGCTGCCGACGGCAATATGCAGCCCTGGGGGGAAAAGCAACTCGTGCGATTTTCAATTGCACTGATCCTGATGCTGGGTGCTGCGATCCTAGGTGTGTATTATTGGTTTCGTCTCTCTTATTGGACATATGGCATATCGATGTTGCTAATTATTGCAGTAGATTTGCGGGGTATTGTCGGCATGGGGGCACAACGCTGGATTGATCTTGGAATTATTCAGCTGCAGCCGTCCGAACTGATGACCCTAGCCCTGCTGTTGGCGCTGGCACGCTATTTTCATCACCTGGGAAATGAAGACAACCTAAAGATCCGTTTTTTAATCGTTCCGTTGCTAATGATTCTCCTACCGGTGGCACTCGTTCTCAAGCAACCCGACCTAGGCACCGCGATCATGCTGCTCATGGGCGGAGCGGTGATGTTCTTTCTCGCCGGGGTCCGCCTGCGCCTTTTCCTATTGATGGGCATGGCCGCAGGGGCGGCAGTACCGACAGTTTGGCGGTTCTTGCGTGATTATCAGAAGAGTCGGATCTATACTTTTCTTGATCCTGATAACGATCCCTTGGGCGCCGGTTACCACATCCTTCAGTCCAAAATAGCGTTGGGGTCGGGTGGTCTGTTTGGTAAAGGGTTTCTTCTTGGTACGCAAAGCCATCTCAGCTTTCTGCCGGAGAAACAGACTGATTTCATATTTACAACTTTAGCTGAAGAATTTGGTTTATTCGGGGCGCTAACTTTGCTGGGTCTATATTGTGGAATATTTGCTTACAGCTTTGCAATCGCCCTACGGAGCCGCAATCATTTTGGAAGACTACTGGGGGCGGGGATTACTACGAATTTTTTTCTCTATGTGTTCATCAACACCGCGATGGTGACCGGCCTGATTCCCGTCGTCGGCGTCCCGTTGCCGCTGATTTCTTATGGCGGGACCGCGATGCTGACGGTCATGCTCGGGTTTGGTTTGCTGATGAGCGTGGGTGTCGACCGCGACGTGCGCCTGAATCGGGCGGGTGAGCGTCAGCCCGACTAGGCCGTACAACGCCGCTGATTTTGGTCGCGCCCTCGGCCGACGCCGCCTAGGATTGCGCCGGTGGCGGATCGCGCCGATGCGGAGGGGTTGATGGCGGAGAAGGATCCCGCAGAGAGCGGACGGCGATTGCATGTGACGACGCTCCTGGTCGCTTCGCGCCGTGCGCTCGACAACGCGCTCGCGGAACTCGGCTTTGCCGAAGACGATGACAGAGTGGTCGAACACGATGGCCGCCTGGCTTTTCTGACCTGCTCGCACGAGGAGGACAGCGACGATCTATTCGCACTCGTCACCGAGCTATCAGCCCGTGGTGAGAGTTGGGAATTGCAATCAAGAGTAGAACTCTGAGCCCGGCCGCGCGATCTATTTTTCTTTAGCCCGCTACCGCCCGGTCGAGGCGATCGACGCTGCAGTCGAAGAAGAGCAAGAGCCCGAAAATCCGGAGACTCCGATCTATGACGTCGAAACCGCGGAGGGCCTCCAAGCCCTCAAGCGCATCTTAAAGCGGATCGAGCCAGCGGACGCCTTTGCGACAATTCGCCCCGGACGTGACGGGCGGGCCACTGCTCGAATTCTGCGCCGTGGCTCCCGCCGGCTACTGGCCTCGGCAATCGCGGCAGATGAGGCCACCTTGCGTGGCGCGATCCGTGAAATCCTGCCTAACGTCATGCTCGATGTGGCAATGAAGCCACCGAGTTAGGGCGAGTTGAAGAATGCCAGCCTGCTCGCCAAATCGACTTTCCCAGGGACCGATACGTCGCCGAGCCTGAGAGGGTTTTTCTATATTTGAGCCGGCGGGGCCTCCCCGCTACCGCCGTCGAAAGCACTCCCCATATAAATTCGAACAAAGCTCTCGAGTTTCTTGTTCTGGGACGCCCTCGCATGAACGCCAGAGACTGGAATGCGGCGGATCGTTACCGGTGTTAACCCACGGTGCGATGATTTGCGCTATCGTAGCGCAAATCTGTGGAGAGCATCATGTGCGATGCGGCCATCATCAGCGCGGACGTGAGGCAGCGCTTCAGCACGGCCACCGCTTTGGCGATTGCTCTCGGCGTCGTGCTGAGCGCAGTCGGTTGCACTTCGATTGGCGGGGATTCCTCGGCGCTGCCATGGAACGCGGGCAGGGTGACGCTGACCAGTTTCGCGCCCCTTGTAAGCGAGATAATACCTGCGGTCGTCAACGTCTCGGCAGTTCAGAGACCCGGCAAGGCGGCGGCTGATGAGTCGCCGCCAATAGGCGTCAGCCCGGTCAACAGCCGGGATACGGCCTCGAAACTGCCGTCCGCGGCGCTCGATGAGCTACTGCGTCGTTTCTTCGACGATCAACAACATAGAGGCGCCCCCAAAACTCCCGGCCTGGCGTTAGGTTCGGGTTTCATCATCGATCCGAACGGCTATGTTGTCACCGACTACCATGTCTTGGAGAACGCGGACAGCATCACCGTGACCTTGCACGACGCCACCCAGCATCAGGCGCGTATCGTCGGACGCGACCCACTGACAGACTTGGCGCTGCTTAAGGTCGACACCGCGCGACCGTTGCCTTATGTGCGCTGGGGCGACAGCGACGCCGCGCGCGTCGGTGACTGGGTGCTGGCAATCGGCAATCCCTTTGGCCTCGACGACACGGTCAGCAGCGGGATTATCTCCGCTCGCGGTCGCGACATTCACTCCGGCCCTTACGACGATTTTCTGCAGATCGATGCATCGATCAACCGAGGAAATTCCGGCGGGCCAACCTTTGACCTCCATGGCAGGGTCATTGGCATCAACAGCGCGATCTACTCACCTAACGGCGGTTCAGTCGGCATCGGCTTCGCCATACCAGCGAACCTTGCCAGGCCGGTGGTCGAGCAATTGAAGGAGCACGGCAAAGTAGAGCGCGGATGGCTTGGTATACAGATTCAGGAAGTGACGCCGGCAATCGCCCGGGGCTTCGGGTTGGCTAGGCCGGCAGGCGCACTTGTCGCCGGGCTTGGCGCCAACGGTCCGGCAGCGCGCGCCGGTTTCGCACAAGGTGATGTCATCCTGGCGGTCAACGGTCACGAGATCAGCAGAGTGCGGGATCTACCGCTTGTCGTCGCTGAAATGCCGGTGGGCCAATCAGCCGACGTTTCCGTCTGGCGGCGCGATCGCGAAATTACCTTGCGGCCGGTCATTGGCGAGATGCCGGAAGGCCCGGAAACTGCACGCCTCGGGCAAGGCGAAAACGAAGCTAGGCAGATAAGCCCGCTGGACGTGGTCGCCGGTCTTAAGCTCGCCCCGTTGAGCACAACGCAGCGCCAACGACTGCACGTTCCGGGCAATATCAGCGGCGTTGTTGTGACCGCGATCGGGGCCGACAGTCCGTTGGCAGGGCTCGATCTCGTGCCTGGCGATGTGATCCAGACAATCGACCAGCAGCCGGTCGCCTCTCCGCAAGACGCTCTCGCGAAGATTGAAGCCGCCGCGGCTCGCCCGGACAAAACCGTGCTGATGCTGATAAACCGGCACGGGACCAGCCGCTATCTGGCACTGCCGATAACCAGCCGTGGAACCAGCGACGGGGACGGTTGATTCCTGGGTAGCCCTGGCCCAGCTGCCCCGGCACAGGGCGGTCCGACCGCGATTCTGGACGCTTTACTCGGCGGCGGCGAGCCTTGGGCGCTGGCCCTGCAATTCGGCCACGCGCGCCCTGGTGTAGATGTCGGTCCAGTTGGATAGCGCAAAATCGGTGACTTGGCGCGGATCGTAGTCGCGAGCGGCGATGCGAATCTCCTTGCCGGCGATATAGACGGCGCGAACCACGCCGGGATCCTGCAACACGCCGATATCGGCGAGCGGCGACGCGCTCAGTGCCACGAAGTCGGCGGCCCGGCCGGGCTCGAGCGTGCCGATGCGGTCGCCGCCGGTCATGAACCGCGCGTTGACCTCGGTCGCGGCGCGCAGCGCCGCGGCCGGCGAGAACCCGAGATCCTCGACGAACAGTTCGAGTTCACGCGCGTTCCATTCACCGTAGGGGGTAATCGCAAAGCCGGTGTCGGTTCCGGTCATCAACGGCACGCCGGCGGCGCGCGCCTTTCTCCAATTGACGCAGCCGATCTCGTACTCGCGCTGGGCGTGGCCGGGTCGCCCTTTCTGATATGCCGGTTCGTGCGGTTGGGTAAAGTCGATCGTATTGCGCGGATGGGTCATGGTTGGGCCGATCGCACCACCGGTCTCCAACATCGCCGCGATGCACTCGCCGTCGAGATGGTTGGCGTGAAATATCAGATCGATACCGCTACGTGCCGCGTAAAGGGTGGCTTCGCGGCCGCGGGCATGCGCCACCGCCTTTTTGCCGAGGCGATGAATTTCGCGGACCATCACCTCGGTCTCTTCCTGGTTGAAAGCTGCGACGAGTTCGCCATTTTCGCGGCGCTGAATCCCATCGAGCGCTATCTTGATGCAGTCGACTCCATCTTTGACTTGGCGACGAATCTCCTCCACCGCCTCGGCGCTGGTCGCGACCAGCTTCCCGATCGAGGTTTCGGGCGTGCCAATCCAGCTCGGATACCAGTCGGTGAGACCTTGATGTGTCGTTAGATACCGCCCCGCCGCCATGACCCGCGGGCCATCGAACAGGCCGGCGCGGATCGCATTACGAATCGACAGGCTGATCTGCCCAGCATCGCCCGGCGAGCAGATCGCGGTAAATCCAGCAGCGGCGACCTTCTGGGCAAAAAACAAGCCACGCAGCGCGCGGAATTCGAGGGGGCTGTAGAGGTCGATGTCTTCCTCGCTCTTGGCGTTGCCGTAGGCGAGATGGGTGTGCACGTCGATTAGACCGGGCATCACGAACAACCCGGAGTAGTCGAGCACCCGGTCGCCGCGCATACGCCGCGGCGCTCCCTCTTCGGCCCCGACATAGTCGAGAATGCCTTCCTCGTCGAAGATGATGGTCTGGCCGATCCGGGCATCGTCCTCGCCCGCGGTAAAAAGCTGGCCGCAGCGCACAAAGGTCTTCATCGCGATCTACTCCAGACGATTGGGACGACACGGAAGTGGACTGCCCTTCGACGATCCGCATCGCCATTGCTCTTGTAGCACAGAGCATGGGCCCGAACACGATCGTCGAGCGAGCGCCGCCCAACAGACCGCCATGGCTGAAATGGCGAAGCGGGCGATGACCACCCGACCCCAATGGCGCCGACCTCAGACCTGTTCGATCGAGTTGAAGTCCCAATTCTGGGCGGGAGGGTTCTCGCCGATGCGCAAGGTAGATTTCTCAGGAAAGTGGTATGGGGGGACCGGCAAATTGTAGGGCGCGGGGACCGATTTGAACACGCGGCCCGCCAGATCGTATTTCGAGCCGTGGCAGGGGCAGAAATAACCACCAAGCCAATCGGACGCCGGATTGCTCGGATCCGGCTGGGGAAAAAAGCTCGGAATACAGCCGAGGTGAGTGCAGATCCCAACCAGCACCGAATATTTCGCGTCGATCGAGCGATGCCAGTTTTCGGCATAGGGGGGTTGCTGGTTCGCCTCGGATCGGGGATCGCTCAGCCTCTCGACCAGCTTGGGATCCTCCAACATTTTGAGCAGTGACGGCGTCCGATCGACGACGAAAATCGGCTTACCGCGCCACAGGACGATGATCTGCTGGCCGGGCTGCACCTTGCTCAAATCGACTTCGACAGGTTCGCCGGCAGCGAGCACATCGGCTGCCGGGTTCATCGAGTCAATGAGCGTATACGCCGCCGCCCCGGCCCCCAGCACTCCCACTGCGCCCGCAACCAGGATCAGAAAGTCGCGGCGCGTCTCTTGCGGCTCGCCACCATGTCCGGCGGTTACAGTGGAAACAGAATAAGCTTCATCAGTCATCTCGTTTTCCGTTCTTCGGACGACACCACGCGGATCGCGGGCACACTATGACCGGACTGCCTTCCCGGGCAACGAACACCCGTCGTACTGGTGCCGGGATCGCGGCCGGTGCTACGATCGGTCACAGTCACGGGCTTCTAACCGCAAGAGCATTGCGAGAGATAGCGGCATGAAAATCGCGCGCATAGAGTGCTTTATCCTAGGTACCGGCAGCTCGAAGGATCTGCTGTTCTGCCGTGTCGAAACCGAGGATGGGCTCCACGGTTGGGGCGAAGCCTATGTCACGCACGGCAAGGAAACCGTTGTCGCCGAGATCATCCGGACGATGGCGCCGCATGTGATCGGGCGCAGCGCCTTCAACATTCGCCACACCGGCCAGATCATGTTCGAGGATTTTGCGATCAAGCGCGGCTCGCCGGAATTGTCTTCGGCGTGGAGTGCGGTCGAGATCGCATCCTGGGACATTCTCGGTAAGCGCACCGGGCTTCCGGTCTACAACCTGATCGGCGGCGCTTCGCGCGAGCGGGTCCGCGTCTACGCCAATGGCTGGTCGCGGGGGTCGACCATCGACGAACGCGTGGAGTGCGGATTGAAGGTCAAGGCAATGGGCTTCACCGCCGCCAAATTCGATCCGTTCCCTGGTCCGTGGCGCACCTTTGTCGACCGCCGGGACGAGGATTTCGCCATCGATTACGTCAGGGCGATGCGCGACGCGCTTGGCCCTGACTTCGAGCTCCTGATCGAAGCGCACCGACGCTTCGCTCCGGCGCACGCGATTCGCATCGGTCATCGCCTCGCCGAATTCGGCATCGACTGGTACGAGGAGCCGTGCCTATCCGAGAATATCGACCTCGTCGCCGAGGTGCGGCGCGCCGTGCCTATCCCGATCGTCACCGGCGAGGCGATCTATACCAAGGAGGCGTTTTTCGAGTGCGTGGCCAAGCGCGCGGCCGACATCCTCAATCCCGATATTTGTGTCGTCGGCGGGATCTCCGCGATGCTCGATATTGCTGCGATGGCTCAACCACACGCGATTGTAATGGCGCCGCACAACTACAACAGCACTCTGGCGGGCCTCGCCGCGACAGTCCATCTCTCGGCGGTAATCCCGAATTTCCGAATCGCCGAATATTTCGTCAACTTCCAGGACCTGTGCCGCGAAATCGCCACCTCCTCGCTTACTGTCCAGGATGGCTGGATCGACCTGCCGACGGCGCCAGGGCTGGGGATCGAAATCGACGTCGAGAAGCTGCGCGCCCATCCCCACCAGGAGGCAACGCATCGCGGTTTTCGCCAGTATTGGGAGGAATATCCCCGCAAAGGCTACGCGCCGAGCCTGCGCTGAGTTTCTTCGCGCGATGACCATTCCGGCGCCCTACGACCGTTACCAGGGCGAAGTGCTGGCCGAATGGATCGATATAAACGGCCATATGAACCTCGCCTATTACACGGTGCTGTTCGACTACGCCACCGACTTGCTGTTCCAGTCGATCGGCATCGGGCAGGAATACAAGCAGGCGACCAACCACGGTACTTTCGTCGTGGAGACGCATAATCTATACGAGCGGGAACTGCTGGTCGGCGAGCGGGTTCGGGTGGTCAGCCTGATCATCGGCGCCGACGACAAGCGTTTGCATTTGGCCCACGAGATGTTCCGCATCGCGGACGGAGAACGAGCGGCGACGCAGGAGCTGATGTTTCTGTCGATCGACCTTGGTATGCGCCGGGTGGTACCATTTTTGGGAGAAGCGCAAACTTGGGTAGCGGCGGCAGCGGCGGCGCATGCCCGTTTCCCAAGACCCGACTGGCTCGGCCGCCAAATCGCGCTTCCGTCTTAAGGTACCTTCGCGACGTTGCGCTCAGGGTAATGCGTTGTGGATCAGGTAATCGGCGAAATCCGCCGGCTTCAGCTTGATTTCGACACGCCCGCCATCGCCCGCCAGCGCTCGCGTCACCAGCAAATGATTTTCGACCTGCGGCGCGGTTAGTCGAAACACCCCGGTGGCGCCTTTGAGTTTCGGATAAAGGTTGGGATCGATCATTTTCTCCTTGCGAGCCAGACGCGCCAGCGTTTCCTCCTCGCTCAACTCCTCGACCTCGCGTTTTCGCACGATCGTCCAATCGGTTTCGCCAGCCCAGCCCTGGACGGCGATCGCTTTCGGATCGCCTTCGGCCACGCCGACTTTGTAGACATGCCTGCCCAACCCGACATCCGATGCCCAGCGACCGAGCTTCGCGCTGCGCGCCACATAGATAGCTACCATCGCATCCCTCCGATCGGGGCAGCTGGAATAGAATGATCCCTGTTCCGTTTTAACGATGTTTCAACCCGAGGCTACCTGGGGGCCATCTATGCCCTTTCTGATCGGCGCCGCAACCGCGGCAACTACCGTACTGAGTATGGCGTTCGGCCAGATCGACGCCGGCTTCGCGGCGTTCGGCGTCCTTCTCGCCGCGATTGTGTTGATGACCTTGCGGGAGGAATGACCGCTTTCGGTATTACTGCCATTTTGCCACGAGATTTCGCGGCGCCGGTACACAGTAACGAAATGGCACAAAGCAAAAGTGCCTATTGCCGCGCGACAAACACCTAGCCCCAATACCGCCCGCTGCCACCGATGGCGGCGACCACGAGACCGAGAACCAGGTTGATGGTCACGATGGTTCGGATTTGCCCGAGCTGGCGACCACCCTCGGCCCAGTCCTGCCGCGCAACCGCCATCCGGAACCGGCGCCAAGGCGCGAAATAAAGGTGCAGAAACAAGAGGATCATTAGGATGCCGAGCCCTTGCATCAAGTTGATATAGAGACCGATCGCTCGGAACCCTCCCAAGACCCCGAACACCAACGCATAGCCGCTTAGCAGCAGTAGTATTATCGCGGCGATGACCCAGCCAAAGAACCGGCCGAGCACACGCGACCACAAGATCAGGCGCGGTCCCGGTTCGAGCATCGCAGCGGCCGGCCGCAGTACCTGATGGGCAAAGAACATACCGCCGATCCAAACGATGGCCGCGAGAATGTGGACAATCAGCGCGACGGTCGCCAATCCAGTGCTCGCAGCCATGCTCAAACGCCGTAGGCCGGGCTCTTGCGTGCGAACCCGTCAAAGGCATCGAGCACGCGCCCTCGCCATGCAGCGACCGGATCGTCGGTGGCCAGAAGTTCGAAATCGCTGATCGCGCGCGCCCATTGAAACGCGCCAAAGACGACGTAATCGGCATAGGCTGGGGTGGCTCCGCCTAGAAATTCCTGGCGTTCGACGGTACGGCGCAAGGGCGCCAGGCTGTCGCGAAAAGCCGGCAGCCGAGCCTCCCGGTCCTTTACCACCTCCTCGAGTGTGCGACCGAAGCGCTCTTCGCGCGACTGCCGGAAATAGTTCCGGTCCTCGGGTGCGACGTGACGATAGATGTCGAACACGACAAGACCGACCAGCGCGGGTTGTACCACCGTCTCGGTCCAGTTCTGCACAAAGGTGGTCAACCCCCGCCCGGCCTGACCGCCGAAGAGAGAGGGCCGGTCCGCATAATGTTCTTCGAGATAAGCAGCGATCGCCGAGGAATCATGCACCACCCGATTGCCGTCGACGATGACTGGGACCCGTCCGCCATTCGGCTGCGGCAGCTTGTCCTTCTCGGTAAACCGCCACGGTACAGTCTCAGCGGCAAGCCCTTTATGGGCGAGCGCCATCTTGGTGCGCCAGCAAAACGGGCTGAAGCGACGGTCGGCTTCGGCGCCGGCGAGATCGTAGAGGATGATGGCCATCTTCTCCTCCAACAGAGTGGGGATGCCAATATGGCCGTCTTACTATGCCGCGCAAGCCCTCCGGTCGGCCCCCGCGATCGCCGGCGCCGATTGAACGATCCCGCCGAAGCGGAGACTAAGCCGGCCTGGTCATCGACTAGGCCGCGCCGAAGGATCTTTGACTACTCCGCCTTGAAGCAGTAGGCGGCAAGCTTGTTGCCGTCGGGGTCGCGGACGTAGCCGGCATACGCGTTCGGCTTCCAGCTGCGCGGTCCGACAGCGCCTTCGTCCTTGCCGCCGGCGGCGAGAGCGGCCCGATGGAAGGCCGTGACGGCGGCGCGACTGGGAGCGACAAAGCTGATCGTGCCGCCGTTGGCATGGCTCGCGGGTTGTCCGTTAGCCGGCTTCAGCACAAAAAATTCCGGATCGCTCGCCCCCCAGATCGAGCCATTCTCGCCCAGATCGTTCAGGCGCTTCAGCCCGAGCGGAGCCAGCACGCTGTCATAAAACGCGCGAGCCTTAGCAAGATCATTCGTTCCGACCGTGACATGCGTGTATATCGCCATCCTATCCTCCTTTGACGCGGGGCCGTATTCTTTCAGTTGATCGAGGCAAGTTCCTCGACGCGCAGGCCAGCGCGGACGCGGACGACCAACTCTTCGGGGTCGTAGACGATGCCGACCGGGTTTTTGTCAGTGGTCGAGCGGCTGCGCATATAGGCCTGGCCCTCGGCCGCAGTCTCAAAATTGTCGACCAGCAGCTCGACCTGGTTGTGGTCGGGGTCGTAATAGTACATCGAGGTCGTGACCCCGTGGTTGACGCAGCGGTGCGGGCTGATGCCGATCGCCTTGAGCCGCAGATAGTTGCCGGTCAAATCGTCGAGGCCGGCAAACGTGAACGCGACGTGATGCAGACCCGCTTCCTTCCCGGCTTTCGGCCCATCGGGTTCGCGTTCGACCAACGGTCCCGGATCGAGAAAGGCGACCCGATGATGCTCGTCGTCGTAGCTGATGAACGAGATGCGCTCGGCTTCGTAGAGAATTTCGGCTCCGAGCACCGTGCAATACCAATCGATCATCTCGCGCCGACGATTGGTCTGCAGCACGATATGCGACAGCTTCTTCGGTGAAGCCATGATCTCCTCCCTGGCCTAGCTTTCTCGCCTGATCGGTGCCTGAGATCGCGGCGCGAGTCAACAGCGGAACCATCGGAAGCGGCACGACGCACCGGCAACCCATTACGAGGCTCGGGCCGTCGGAAAAATACAGCGGACCGCGGGCGTCAGCCGCGGTAGCCGTTTGCGGCAGAAGGGGGCGCAGCAGGGCCGCAATACCGGTCATCATAGGTTGCGATCGCTCGCATCCCGTGCCTGCATCCGCAGCAAATCAGCAGCAAAATTACTCCCTTCCTGGTCGAAGCCCCCGGCGGGCGGCTTGGCCTGCTGAGAGAAGTCTCTGGTTCGATAGCTGCGGGTGCGATGCGCCGACCTGTCTGCTTAACAGGCGAGTTGGCCAATTTTACGATGTCTTGGGCCCCGGTACGCGCTCCACTCGCAACTCCCCAACGGTCAGCCTCGCAATCCGGAGTTCACGCACTTGGCCGCTGCGCAGCCTCATTCGCCCGAGAGCAAGGTGGGCGACGGCCAATCTGCCGATGACCACAGCACCCACCGCCAGCGCTCCCAAAGCCAGCGCTCCCAAAGCCAGCGCTCCCAAAGCCAGGGCGCCGACCGCGACCGCCCCTTCGCGTCTTGCGATCGTGGATCGACGCCGGGCCGGGTCTAATGCGTCCGCGCGCCCCCTCGCCTCCCCTGTTTCATCCTTACTCATCGCTTCCTCCCGATACTCCCGGCGACGCTCGCCGTCGCGCCGGCCTTGCGGTCCACATCAAGATGGCCAAATAGCGACGCGTGCTGGCGATCCCTCTGAACGTGTCATATCAAGTCGAGCCGGTCGGCTTATTACGAGGCGATGATGTTGAACCCGACGAGCCTGCTAGCGGATGCTTTGGGCCGCAACTTGGCCGAGACCTACCGCAGAATCTATGGCGACCAAGAGCCGCACATCGCTCACGGCCTGGACGAAGCCGCCCGGCTTGTTATCGAGCGCATCGCCAGCAGTGATGCGCTCTATCACGATTGTGAACACACCGCCCTAGTTACCCTTTGCGTCCAGGACATTTTGCGCGGCCGTCGACTTGAGCGGACCGTCACGCCGAGCGATTGGTGCCACACCATTCTTGCCGCTCTGAACCACGACATCGGTTACGTGCGCGGCATCTGCCCCGGCGACACGGCCGAGCACTTCGTGATCGATGCCGCCGGCAACACGGTGACGCCCCCGCGCGGGGCCTCCGACGCTTTTCTGACCCCCTATCATGTGGAACGGGGAAAGATCATGGTCCGGGACCGGTTCGCACCGGTTCCTTTCGTCGATGAGGAGCGCATCGCCGCCGCCATCGAGCTCACGCGCTTCCCGGTGCCCGACGACGAAGACCACGCCGCTACCGACACCGAAGCGGCTCTGGTCAGGGCCGGCGATCTGATTGGTCAATTGGGCGACCCGCTCTATCCGCGCAAGCTGAACGCGCTCTACCACGAATTCGCCGAGACCGGCGTTAACGAGAAGCTTGGCTATAACAGTCCCGCCGACATGGTCGATCGCTATCCGCAATTCTATTGGAGCAAGGTCGAGCGCTACGTTGGCGACGCCTTGCGCTACCTCGAGATTACCATGGAGGGCAAGCAATGGACCGCTTCCCTCTACAGCCACATCTTCGCGATCGAGCATGATCGCCGGCGGATGGGTCCGCAGGCGGGGCCTCGGTGGACGCAGAGGTAAGCAGCCGCGACGATACGCTGCGCGCAGCAAAACGAGTGGCTCGCATCGTTACAACACCGGCCCGGGGATGGCGAGGGCGTTCTCCGTCAGCCCCTGGGTGATGATGTCGTAAGCATCGTCCAATAAATCGGTGCGGTGGAAAATGTCGAGGTCGCCCCGGCTGATCGTCCCGAATTTGACCAGCGCGTCGAAATTGATCACCTCGTCCCAGTATTTGGTGCCGAACAGGACAATCGGCATGCGCTTGCGCGTTTTGCGCGTCTGCACCAGGGTCAGGATCTCGAACATCTCGTCGAGCGTGCCAAAGCCGCCGGGGAATAGCACGACCGCCTTGGCCAAGTAGACAAACCAGAATTTGCGCATAAAGAAGTAGTGAAAATAAAAGTGTAGCTCTCGCGTGACATAAGGGTTTCCGAATTCTTCGTCCGGGATCGAGATCGTCAGCCCGACACTAAGCCCCTTCGCCTCGGCAGCGCCGCGATTGGCGGCCTCCATGATCCCGGGACCGCCGCCGGTGCAGACGACAAAGCGCTGCTGCGCCTGGCCGAGCTTTTTCGACCAGGCGGTCAGCCGGTGGGCGAGTTCTCGCGCGGCCTCGTAATAGATCGACAGCGAGAGCGCCGCTTTCGCCGCCTCGATGCCCTCTCCGGCCCGCTCCGCCTCGGCTAATGCTGCTCTCGCTGCCTCTTCCGAGCGCAGCCGTGCCGACCCCATAAAGACGATCGTGTCCTCGACGTTATGGCGCTGGAAGCGATAGAGCGGCTCCAAGTACTCCGCCAGGATCCGCAGAGGGCGCGCATCTCTGCTGCGCAGAAAGCGGGTGTCCTCGTAGGCCTTGGGTTTGCGGCGGCCGCGCCTACCGGTCGTGTCCAATCTGCACCTCGGTTCATCCGGTTCCGATCACCCACAGTGAATAAGGGACCGGCCATGACGGCCGACAACTCGGCGATTATCGACAGCACTCCCGATCGACGCCTCCGCGCCCAGCATGGCGGCGTGCGCCGTTAGGGAGAACAGGATGTAGGTGTAGGATGGGTTGAGCCCGGGGCGAAACCCATCGCAACCCGATCCCCACTGTGAGCGATTTCAACCGAGCAACGCCGTCCTGAGATCCGTGGCTCGGCGAAAGGCGATGGGTTTCGCACAAGCTCAACCCATCCTACGTGCTTTAATGGGCTTCTCAAGGCTCAACCCATCCCACGCGCTGTTCAAACTAGCGCAGCGCGTCCGGCAGAAGTTTCGAGGAATGTGAGTTAGATCGAGCCAGCAAAGGCGGGACAGAAATCCACGCAGGAAGCCGCTGACGGCCGCTAGGCCGGGCCAGGACGGGCAAGGGCGAAAGGCGCATTAGGTGGCCCTCGTCATGGGCGAAATCGAGAGCGTAAGATCGTCGGCGGTCGATGGCTGCCGCATTCCGTTCGCGGCCGGTGATCGGAAGGCAGCGCCACGGCCCGGGTGGCGCCGCCTTCTTCCAATAACAGGAGCGAGACACCGCGCGCGACATAGCCGGCACCCAGATCGCGTCGCAGGCGGGTTTGTTCGCCTTGCCGGCGGATGCGGTCTCCGCTGGCTTCGCCTCAAGTTATAAATCCCTGTCAGCCTGCTGGTTATCCGGGCGTCTATGTTTACCGATATTTCGCCACTTGCCCCACACCTCAAGTCCCTGGGCAAGGCCGAGTAATAAAAACATCGCCATCGCAACTACGCTGCCCACCAACGCCGTATACTTCAATACTACTAATATTATAGGATAAATCAACCCCCCTACTATTAGCGCCATTAGTACTATTGCGGACGCTATTACAGATACGACAACTAATGAAAGCGCGACCTCGACCGCCCGGCGGCGGTATAAATACCAACGCGATGTGTTTTTGTCATCCTCGGCTAGCGTCTCTATATAGGGGAACACGTCAATTACGTGATCGTGTTTCGGTAGAGCGTCGCTGATGTCTCTGCCGATTAAGCGAAGTGGCTGGAAATAGTTGTACACGACCTCCCGCAGATCGCGCTCCAGCCATCTCAATGCGTCGCTGATCATAGCCTGTTCTCCGTCAACCTAGAACAATCTGGCGGATCAGGACAAGAGCTTCTTTGATCACAAAAACGACAAAACAAACGACATCGACGGTAAAGACAAAATATTCTAATAAGCTTCCTGCGATGGTAATGTAGGCAGGCATTCCGATTGAACTCATCCATTCAGTAAATAAATTCAACCCGATCGCGCCAAAACATATGACCACAAACAAAGCGCAAGCGGCCAGGATGTGCCATGCGAAGATAAGTACGAGTTTGACCGAATGCAAAGAAGATTTCCCGTGGTTCGCCCCAATGACTCACAGCCCGAGCCGTGATATCAGGTCGCGGCGGATTTCGTCGTCTTCGATGATCATGGCCTCATGGATCCCCCTGGGAGCCGTCCTCGGTGACGACTATCTACCTGACGGCGGGCCACCCGAGCGGATCCTATCGCTGCTGGGCATCGAAACCCTCCCTGTAATCAGTCGTTTGCCGCGGCCATGTTGCGCCGCCTCGCGCGAGCGGCAGCTGGTAATATTTGATTGGCAACCGGGTTGCCGAGAGCAAGCAGGTAGGATGGGTTAAGCGCAGCGAAACCCATCGCTCTCTGGTTGCGCGGGCGATCGCGGCCGGCCGATGCTGCAATCATGACCGGTGCTTTGCTCGCAGGCAACGGCGTCTTCGACGTTTCATTGGGCGCCGCTCAGCTTCACTTCCAGCGCTGGACGGGCGCGCCCACGCCGTCCAGCATTGATGGGTTTCGCGAGGCTCGACCCATCCTTGCTTTACAGTACACCGTCTCATTCCATCACGGCTTTTGGCGCGGGAGCCGGTTCGTAGATCTCGGCGTCTTTGCGGAGGACGATCAGCCGGGGCAGCAGAAACACAAGAGGAACCGCGATCAGGGTCGTGGCGGAATTGGCGATCACCAGAGAATCAAAAGAAAAATGATACTGGTCGAGCAATTTCGAGCCGAACCAGTCGGTTCCGAACAGGGCCAGGTTCCGGACGCTGACCATCAAGGAAAATCCTAACCCCTCGCTCCCGGCGGGTGTGGAGCGCACGGCCAGATCCATCAGCGCGAGCTCGGCCAAGGTGTAGCCGAAGCCGTTCAATCCTTCGATCGCCTGCGCGCGCCCTGCCGACGAATAAAACAGGTAGCCGAGGTTGGCCGCGGTGGCGACGACCATGCATCCGACCAGCAGGGTGCGCAGGTTGAAACGCCGGCACAAGATTCCGTAACCGACAGCGGCCAGCACGCCAAAAACGCCCGCGATCAACTGCAGAAAGCCCTGCGCCTGCGTATTGAGGTGCAAATCGTTCTGCTGCTTGTAGAACAGCGCGGTCCCAAAGCCTGGAGCAATGTAGAACAAGGCCATCAGCGCCGCGGCCGCCCACATCGTCCGGGCGGTGGCGATGTTAACCAGCTGTTCGCGGGCGTTCGCCAGGATTTGGCGCGAATCCGACCGTTTGCGCTGTTCATGCAGAAACAGGATGGTCACCGGCACCAGCAGGAACATGACGCCGCCGGACGCCGCGGCGGTCCAGCCGAAGACGATACTGGCCAGATATCCTGCCACCGGACCGTTGATGATCAGACAGGCCTGCTGGACAAACTGGCGGATCGCGGTAAGACGGCCCGAGCCCGAATTGGCTTGGGCGGTCTCGACCATGTAGCCGCCGACCACCGTGCTCGCGACCACCATGAAAGTGTTGATCATGATCACGACGAACAGCAGCTTGCGATAGTCGTGAGGGGTAACGATCAACGCCAGCCATGACAATGCCGCCAAGGTTGCGCTGATCAGGATGTAGCTCTTGCGCCGGCTGCCGAAGAGCGGGAACGCGTCGGTCAAGATGCCGGCGAACGGCTTCAAGTACCAAGCGAGGCCTGCCCAGAAAAAGAACGCGGCGTTAGCGGTTCGGTTGACGTGCAACTCGTTCTTGAGCAGATTTTGCAATGGCAGGCGCGCCAGAACCTGGGGCTGCGCCAGGGTGGTGGCCAACACTCCCGCCACGATGACGAGCGCAGCGTATTTAAGCGCCGTGTCGGGTCCCGAAGCCCGTCCTGCCCTCACCTGCGTTCAGTGGGAGGCATCGCCGGCCGGCAGCCATTTGCCTTGCGAGCGCACCAGCAAGGCGGCTTCGACCGGGTATTCGTTGTCGACCGAATATTCGTAGCAGCGGATCGACATGGCCTCCGGATAGGCGGCATCGATCGCCGCCAGCGCCGCCGCCAGGGATTCGAAATCCCCGGAATATTGCAGCCGGCTGTTCCATACCCCGCGCGAGGCCCGGCTCAACCGCCCGATCGTCGCCTCGTTGGTCTCCGGCATGCGATCAATATAGGCGGTAATCTCGATGGTCACGTTGCCGGAAGGGCGCGTCTCGTCGCGGGTGATCTCGACCCGGTAGGTCTCGTAGCTCATGGGGACAAATTACACGTTTGCGGGGATCGATCCAGCGGTTGGGACCGCCCATCGCCCGCGATGCGCGGCCCGCGCAGGCCCGACCAGCCGTGCAAGAGGCGGGGCAACTCCTCTTGCGGCAGCGGAGCGGCAAACCTATATCGCTGCGCGTGTTCACTAACTTTTTCGTAGCGCAAATTAGCGTTAGGACGGAACCCATGGCGCATCCCCCTTATATGAACTCAACGGGGCTAATTTCTAAGATCCTCTCGAAGATTGCCGAGGCCCAGAAGCCCGAGCGGTTCACTACGGACTATTTAACCACCGTGCTGGGGTACGGCAGCGGCAGCGCCCGCCCCATCATCCCTCTATTGAAGCGGCTTAACTTTTTGCAAGGTGACGGGGCACCGACGTCACTATACGCCCGCTTTCGTAACCCGTCGGAGCGGGGGCCAGCGATGCTTGAGGGACTGAAGGCAGCCTATGCCGATCTATATGCACGCAATGAATACGTGCATAGCCTCTCGAAGGAGAAGCTTCGCGACCTTGTAGTGGAGGTGACTGGCCTTGAGCGCGAGAATCAAATCGTAACCGCAATAGTAGGGAGCGTCTTAGCGCTCAAGGCAGCGGGTAATGTAGGTGACGCAACTTCGGCGGCCACGACGCACACTCCGAGTCCAACGGAGCATGCGCCGCCGATGCCTGCTCCGATGACGATCGAGAGGCCGGATTTGCCTCCGAGGCGTCCCGGCCAGGAATTTGGCCTAAACCTTGCCTATACGATCAACTTGAATTTGCCTGTCAGCGCTGATGCCGAGGTGTTCAATGCGATTTTCAAGGCGCTGAAAGAGAATCTATTAGGAGGCTAAAAGTGAAGACCGAGGATCAAATTAAGTTATTTGGGCTGAATAATCTTTCGATCGATGCAGGCATCAGAAACGTCGAAAAGCACACGGGTATCTTATTTCAACAAATTCCGCTAGACAATGCCAAGGATAACGATTTTTATCCTCAATTTCCGGAACATATTCGCCGCGAGGCTGCGGCGATGGCGAGGCACTATGAAATATTTTATTGTTTAGAGAGCTCGATTCGGCAACTGGTTGTTGAACGGTTGAAAGAAGAGAGTGGTCCGGAATGGTGGGAAAAATCTGTGCCTGAGCAGATTAGAAAAAACGCCGAGCACAATCGCAAACGGGAGTCCGAATTAGGGATGACGCCGCGCTCGGACAACATGATAGATTTCACGACATTTGGAGAACTTGGTCAAATTATTAGCACGAATGATACAATATTCGGAGATACCTTCCGGGATCTCAAGGCGGTATCGCGCATATTGTTCTTACTTAACAGCCTTCGCGCGCCCATCGCCCATTGCTGCCCTTTGGCGGAGGACGAAGTAGCTCGCCTGGATATCAGCCTGAAAGATTGGTTCCGGCAAATGGGTTAGCCTGTTCTCGGATCGAGAGGAAAATGGGCCGGCCCTAGCGGGCCAGCCCATTTTCGCGGATGGCCGGATCAAGTCCGGCCATCACGAATTATTGCGACGGTTGCCGCAAATCCGTCAGCTGTGCCAGCGGAAGGCCTGCGGCTTCCTGGCCGAGCCCTGCGAGAGCACGACGTTGACGAGGGCGGGGCCGCGGAAGTTCATCGCCTCGGCGAGGGCGCCCTTGAGGTCCTTCGGGTCTTCGACAAAAAAGCCCTTGCCGCCAAACGCTTCCATGACCTTGTCGTAGCGCGCGCCGTAGATCAGCGAGTTCGGCCGCATGTTGAACATCGGGTTTTCCGGGATTTCCGGCATACCGGGACCGATGCCGCCATTGTTGAGCACGACGATCTTGACCGGCAGGTTGTAGCGGCACAGCGTCTCCATCTCCATGCCGGAGAAGCCGATCGCCGAGTTGCCTGACAAGTGGATGACCGGGCGGTCCGGATGCACGATGGCGGCGGCGATCGCCTGCCCCAAACCGAGGCCCATCGTGCCGTAGGTGCCGGCGTTGAGGCAGGCCTTGGCGCTGAACACCGGCAGCATCGTCAGGCCGATATCCATCGTGCCCGCACCCTCGGCCGACAGGATCGAGTTCCGCGGCATCCAAGCAGCGATGTCCTTGAAGGCGCGGTAATAGGTCGCCGGGGCGCTGTCGTCGTCGATCTGCGGCTGGATCTGGGCCGCGTTTTCGGACGCCTTCTTGCTGATCATCTGCCGCCACGGCGATTCCTTGGGATGGAACCACTGACGGCCGGCGAGTGCGGCGTTCATCTGCGCCATGATCGCCTTGCCGTCGCCGACCAGCGCCACGTCGGTCGCCTTGTTGTGGCCGATCTCCTCGGGCGCGATGTCGAGCTGGATGACCTTGACGTCCGGCGCATAGCGCGGCGCCTGGCCGAAATGGAAGATCCAATTGAAGCGGGCGCCCATCAGGAACACGACGTCGGCGTTCTGCAATGCCAATGTGCGGGCCGCCGCCACCGACAGCGGATGGTCGTCGGGCATCACGCCCTTGCCCATCGGCGAGCGCAGGAACGGCACTTGCGTCTTCTCGATAAAAGAGCGCACCTCACTTTCGGCGTCGGCCCAAGCCATCCCCTTGCCGACGAGGATCAGCGGCCGCTCGGCCCTCTCCAGCATGTTGAGCGCCGCATCGACATTCTCCGGCGGGGCCTGGAAGCGCGGGGGGTCGGGGCATTTCTGCACCTGCACCACGTCCTTCTCGTCGCACTTGCCGGTGATGATGTCGTCGGGCATGTCGAGATAGGCGGCGCCGGGCCGGCCGTAGGTCGCGTTCCGGGTCGCCTCCGCGACATAAAACGGGATCCGCTTTACGCTATCGATGGCGTGCGCGAATTTGCAAAGCGGCGCGGCGAGGAGCACCTGGCGCTCTTCTTGGAAAGCGCCCATGCCGCGGCGATAGGTTTCCGAGGCGCCGCCGATCAGGATCATCGGCCAGCAATTCTGCTGCGCATCAGCAAGGCCGGCGAGGCCGTGCACGACGCCGGGGCCGGTCACGACGATGCAGGCGCCGGGCCGGCCGGTCAGATAACCATACGCCCGCGCCGCATAGGAGGCGGCTTGTTCGTTGCGCATGCCGACATAAGCGACACCTTCCTTTTGCGCCGCGGCGGCGATCGGGCCGACGGGAAACCCGACGACGCCAAAGAGGTGGTTTATGCCCTGCTGCTTGAGGCTCCTCGCAATCAACGTGGCGCCGTCAATCTCACTCATGTTTCTCTCCCGTGTGTTGGGGCGGACGCCGACCATGCGCGAGACGCCGCCGGGCAAGGTTGTTGAAGAGGTCTGCGCGGCGGAGATTACGCATTTATTGCCGACCGGGCAAAGGCCTATCCGGTGCGATGGGCGCGACCTGGGCCGATTTCGGGCGCGGAGGCGGCTAACGAGTCGATCAGGCGCCGGTGGCGATCGCGTC
This sequence comes from uncultured Alphaproteobacteria bacterium, assembly GCA_963774345.1. Classification (GTDB taxonomy): domain Bacteria; phylum Pseudomonadota; class Alphaproteobacteria; order ATCC43930; family CGMCC-115725; genus AP-15. The sequence continues at coordinate 60,261 of CAVZFB010000064.1, read as the reverse complement.
CGAGCCCTCGATGCGGGCGGCGAGTGCCGCGGCGAGAAACCGGTCGATATCGCCGTCGAGCACGGCGCCGGTGTTGCTGGTTTCGACCCCGGTGCGCAGATCCTTGACCATCTGATAGGGCTGCAGCACGTAAGAGCGGATCTGGTGACCCCAGCCGATGTCGGTCTTGGTCGCGTTCATCGCATCGGTGACCGCCTCGCGCCGCTGTAATTCGGCTTCGTAGAGCCGGGCGCGCAGCATGGCGAAGGCATGAGCGCGGTTCTGGTGCTGAGAGCGTTCGCTTTGGCACTGCACGACAATCCCGCTCGGCATATGAGTGATCCGCACCGCACTGTCGGTCTTGTTGACGTGCTGGCCGCCGGCGCCCGAGGAGCGATAGGTGTCGATGCGCAGATCCTTGTCGTTGATCTCGACCTCGATCTTGTCGTCGACCACGGGATAGACCCAGACCGAGGCAAAACTGGTGTGGCGGCGGTCGTTCGAATCAAATGGCGAGATACGCACCAGACGGTGGACGCCGCTTTCGGTTTTGAGCCAGCCATACGCGTCCGCGCCGGAGATCCGCACCGTCGCCGATTTGAGCCCGGCCTCCTCGCCGCCGCTTTCTTCGAGCCACTCGGCCTTGTACTCGTGCGCCTCAGCCCAGCGCACATACATGCGCAACAGCATCTCGGCCCAATCCTGCGCCTCGGTGCCGCCTGCCCCGGCATGGACTTCCAGATAGCAATCGTTGCCGTCGGCCTCGCCCGACAGCAGGCTTTCGAGCTCGCGCCGGGCCGCCTCGGCGCGCAGCTTTTCGAGCACGGCCTCAGCCTCGGCGACGATCTGCGCCTCGCCCTCGGCCTCGCCGAGTTCGATCAGTTCGAGCGCCTCGTCGACCTCGCGTTCGATGCGCCGGTAGCTGCCGATCGCCTGATCGAGCCGAGTGCGCTCGCGCAACAGCTTCTGTGCGGCGGCCGGGTCATCCCACAGGCGCGGGTTTTCGACCTCGGCGTTCAGTTCGGCCAGGCGCCGGGTTGCTGTATCCCAGTCAAAGATGCCTCCTCAGCAGCGCCAGCGACTTCCTGATGTCGCCGGCCGCCGCCTCGATTTCGGCGCGCATGCCTCGCTCCGTCCGTTTATTTCGGTGCTGTCAGTATAGACCGCCGGTGCCGCTGGCGGGAGCGCCGCGGGCCGGCAGCATAGCGCTGTCACTATCCGGCTTGGCACCGGCGGCAGGGGTGGCGGCAGCCTCGTCTCCGCCATCGGCAGCCGCCGTCGCGTCAGCCGGCGCGCCATCCTCGCCATCGGCGCGCGCGGAGCTGAGATCGGGCTTCTTGCCCGGTTCGGTCCCGGGCTTGTAAGCCTCGTAGATTGCCGGCCCGTCACCGGAGGTCGGCAGGCCAGTAGCTGCGCTGACCCGATAGAGCCGCATGCCCGGCGGGATCCGGAAATCGGTCGCCGGCGTGTTCGCTAGCGCGGCGATCATGAAATCGCGAAAGATCGGCGCGGCGACATGACCACCGGTCTCGTCCTTACCGAGGCTGTCCGGCTGGTCATAACCGACATAGACACCGGCGGCGAGGTCGGGGGTGAAGCCTTCGAACCACGCGTCGCGGTAATCGTTGGTGGTCCCGGTCTTGCCGGCGATCGGGCGGCCCACTGCCCTTACCGCCGTGCCGGTGCCGCGCTGCACCACTCCCTCCATCATCGTGACCACTTGATAGGCCGAGCCAGGGTCCGCTACCTGCTCACGCGTATCCGGGATCACCGGCACCGGCTGATGGTTCCAGTCGACATCGGTGCACCCGTCGCAAGGGCGATTGTCGGCGCGAAAAATGGTCTTGCCGTTGCGGTCCTGGACGCGGTCGATCACGCTCGGAGTGATGTGCTTACCGCCGTTGACCAGCATCGCGTAAGCGGCGGTCAACCGCATCGGGGTTGTCTCACCGGAGCCGAGGGTGATCGAATATTCATGGGGCACGTGATCCAGAATGCCGAAGCGCTCGATCGTGTCGGCGATCGGATCCATACCGATCATCGTGGCGACCCGCACCGTCAGCGTGTCGATCGACTGCTCGAGCCCGATGCGCAGCGGGGTCGGTCCGCGGAAACGATCGGCCTCATAATTGGTCGGTGACCACATCGGCAGCCCGGCGCCTTGTGGGAGCGAGATCGGCGCGTCGCTGACCATTGTCGACGGCGTGAAGCCGTGATCGAGGGCGGTCAGAAAGACGAACGGCTTGATCGCCGACCCGGTCTGCCGATAGGCCTGGGTCGCCCGATCGAACTGGCTGGTCGCGAAGCTGAACCCGCCACTTATTGCCAGCACGCGGCCGGTATGCGGATCCATCACGACCAGAGCCCCGGACACCTCGGGCACCTGGCACAGGGTGAAGCCGGCTCCCTTGCCGGCTGTCACGACCGCGGTCTTGCCTGTCTTGATGTCGGCGTCGCTGCCGCCATTGTTCTTCGCCGGCATAGCGGCGGCTGGCGCGACCATTACCACATCGCCGGGTCTGACCACGTCGCCGACGCCGCGCGGAAACGGGCCGAGGGAGCCATTGGCATAGCGCCGCCGGGCCCAGCGCATTTGCGCAAATGGGATCTGCCCGGTGTCGGCATCGGCAAAGCCGATCGCCGCCGCGCCGGGTGTGGTGCGCAGCACAACCGCAAGATGCCAGCCAACGTCGGTCGCGACCGGCGGAATATGAACCTTACTCAGTTGGCCCGCCCAATCACCCTCGGGGTCGATATGAGCGACGGCCCCGCGCCAACCTTCGTGCGCATGAGCATAACCGATCAATCCCTCGCGCAGGGCCTTGTCCGCCTCGGCCTGCAAACGCGGATCGAGACTGGTGCGTACCGACAGGCCGGCCTCGTACAAGGCCCGCTCGCCATACCGCGCGAGCAGCTGGCGCCGCACCTCCTCGGCGAAATAGGGCGCCCTGACCTCTTCGGCCTCCTGACGGTGGTGCAGTTCGATCGGCTGCGCCTTAGCCTGGTCTGCCGCCTCGCGGCTAACGACGCCATCCTCGACCATACGGTCGAGAACCCAGTCGCGGCGCGCCGTCGCCGCCTCCGGCAAGCGCACCGGATTGTAGCGGTTTGGCGCCTTCGGCAGTCCGCCGAGGAAGGCAGCCTCTCCGAAGGTGAGCTGGTCGAGCGATTTGTCGAAATAGGTCATCGCCGCCGCCGCGACGCCATAAGCGCCCGAGCCGAGATAGATTTCGTTCAGATAGAGTTCGAGGATGCGCTCCTTGGGCAGCGCCGCCTCGATCCGGGTGGCGAGCAGGATCTCCTTTATCTTGCGCGCAATCGAAACCTCATTCGTCAGCAACATGTTCTTGGCGACCTGCTGGGTGATCGTCGACGCTCCGATCGGACGGCGGTTGGTTCGAAACCGGCCGATATCGGTGATCGCGGCGCGAAAGATCGACAGTGGGTCGATCCCGTGATGGCTGTAGAAGTTCTTATCCTCGGCGGAAATAAAGGCGTCGATGACCGGCTTGGGAATCGCCTGAATCGGAACAAAGACCCGGCGCTCGGTCGCGTATTCTGCCAGCAGGCGCCCATCCCCAGCTTGGACGCGGGTCGTGATCGGTGGCTGAAAATTGGCTAGCTGCTGATAATCCGGCAGGTCGCGTCCAAAATACCAGATCGTGATCCCGACAAATCCTGCCCCCGCGATCGCCAGAATGACCGCGCAGACGAAAAGAAACCTAATGAGTTTGACCATGTGTTCGAGCCGGCGAGACGCGGACGCTCCGGTTGCCACCGATCGCCCCAATTATCCCGGTATCTGGGGCGTCGCCTTATATGCGCCAGCGGGGTAGCTATTCCAAGTCTGTTTCGCCGTGAGCGGGCGGCTGGATCGTCGGGGTGCGGACGAAAGCATTGTGGCTGAGCCTCTGCCAATATACATTGGTGCTTGCGAAAAATCGTCGTCCGCCTACCGGGTAACGCGCTTGGCAGGGATATCGCGATGTAAGCCCGCATGATCGGCGGCCCGTATGCCGCCGCGCGGGGCCAGAGCGTGGGGCGACGTAGATCGTAGGAACCCGAAGCCGTCCCCTGATGAGATTCACCGTGGTCGATATGCAATCGTTCCAAGACGGCGTGAGCTCAGGCGTTGCCGGCTTCCTCACACACGGGATCGCGCCGCCGGCCGAATTTCGCGCGGCCGCAGCAGCGCGCCTCGGAGTTACGCCCGAATGGCAAAGCGCATGCTCATCGACGCCACACACCCGGAAGAGACCCGGGTGGTGGTCGTCAACGGTAACCGCCTCGAAGAATTCGATTTCGAGTCGTCGACAAAGCAGCAGGTAAAGGGAAACATCTATCTTGCTAAGGTCACGCGTGTAGAACCCTCTCTGCAGGCCGCCTTCGTCGAATACGGCGGTAATCGTCACGGTTTTCTTGCGTTCAGCGAGATCCACCCCGATTATTTCAGGATCCCGGTCGGCGACCGTCCGGCTGGTGATAGCGAGTGGGGGCACCCCGACGCCGAAGGTTCGGAGGCCGCCGGCGAAGCTTTCGATGAAGCCGGAGTGCCGCTCGAGGCGGCGCTCCCGGAGCCGGTCGCGGTCATGGAGGCGACGCCGGACGTAGAGGACGAACCGACCGCCCTCGAGCCGTTTTCAGAAGCGTCCTGGATCACCGGGGGCCGTACGGAGGTCAGCCCAATCACAGACGTCGACGAGCAGGTCGACGCTACTTCTGCCGAGCTTCCGTGGGCGGAGGCAACGGCATCGCCGCTCGATGCCGTTGCGATCGCTGACCGTGACCAGGGCAGTGAGGCTGCCCAGTCGGCGGTCGCGGCCCCCGACGAGGCGATACACGCCACGGCGCTGACTGTACCAGCGGCGGACGAGATCTCACTTGCAGCCGAGGAGGCGTTTCCCACAACGGAGGAGAACCCACTCGCAGCGGAGGAGGCGTTTCCCACAGCCGAGCAGAACCCACCCTCGGCGGAGGACACCTTAGAGACCGCGCCTGCACCTGAGGCGCGCGATGCCGGCGATCGTGAAGCTAGCGAAGCAGAGGTTATCGAAACCCTCGGCGGGGACGAGTTCGAGGAGGCCGAGCGCCTGCGCTCCCGCGCCCCGCGGCATTACAAGATCCAGGAGGTCATCAAGCGCCGCCAGATCATGCTGGTGCAGGTCACCAAGGAGGAGCGCGGCAACAAGGGCGCGGCCCTGACCACCTATCTGTCGCTCGCCGGGCGCTATTGCGTGCTGATGCCGAACACCGCGCGCGGCGGCGGCGTGTCGCGCAAGATCACCAGCATCAGCGACCGCCGCCGTCTGAAGGACATCCTCGAGGAGCTCGACATCCCCGAAGGAATGGGGGTGATCGTGCGCACCGCCGGCGCGGAGCGCTCGAAGGCCGAGATCAAGCGCGACTACGAATACCTGTTGCGGCTGTGGAACGAAATCCGCGAGCTGACGCTGAAGTCGACCGCGCCGGCGTTGATCTACGAAGAAGGCAATCTGATCAAGCGGTCGATTCGCGACCTCTATACCCGCGACATCGACGAGGTGCTGGTCGAAGGCGAGGACGGCTACCGCACGGCAAAGGCCTTCATGAAGATGCTGATGCCGAGCCATGCCAAGCGGGTTCAGCCCTATCGCGATCCGCAGATCGGGCTGTTGCACCGCTTCCAGATCGAGGGCCAGATCGACGCGATCCACTCGCCGATCGTCCAGCTGCGCTCTGGCGGCTACGTCGTGATCAACCAGACCGAGGCGCTGGTCGCGATCGACGTCAATTCGGGCCGCTCGACGCGCGAGCGCAACATCGAAGAAACGGCGCTGCGCACCAATCTCGAAGCGGCCGAAGAGATCGCCCGGCAGCTGCGCCTGCGCGACCTCGCCGGGCTGATCGTCATCGACTTCATCGACATGGAGGAGCATCGCAACCAGGGGGCGGTGGAGCGCCGGCTCAAGGAGGCGCTGAAGAACGATCGCGCCCGCATCCAGGTCGGCCGCATCAGCCCGTTCGGTCTGCTTGGAAATGTCGCGCCAGCGGCTGCGCCCGTCCTTGGTCGAAGCCTCGACCCAGCCCTGTCCGCATTGCGGCGGCACCGGCTTTATCCGCTCGACCGAATCGACCGCGCTCTACGTGCTGCGCTCGATCGAGGAGGAGGGAATGCGGCGGCGCTCGGCCGAGATTTGCGTCTATGTGCCGACGACGGTCGCGCTCTACATCCTCAACCAGAAGCGCAATTCGCTGGCGCAGATCGAAGCGCGCTACGGCATTCATGTGTCTGATGGCCCAGGACGATGCGCTGATCCCGCCGGCTTTCCGCCTGGAACGGCTGCGCGCTTACGGACCGAGCGAGGCGCCGGCGGCAATTCCTGCGCCGTTGACCCAGGCACCCGAGATCGACGAGGAGGAACCGGAGGACGAAGCCGACGAAGCGGTCGACGCCGGTGGGCAGCGGCCTGCTCGGGAAGCCGACGAAGAGCGCAGCCGTGGCCGCCGCCGTCGCCGCCGTCGCCGGCACGAGGACGAAGCTGGCGACCGCGGCTCAGCACCTGCGGCGCCCGCCGTGGAGGCGGCGGATGACGAAGCCGGCGAGCGGGTTGCGGTCACGGCGAGCGAGGCTGGCGCGGCACCTAATGGCGAGCAAGACGCGGAAATCGAAAGGCAGCGGCGACGGCGCGGCCGACGCGGCGGGAGACGCCGCGTAAGGCGCGAGGATGGCCCTGATCTCGGTCTCGATAGTCTGCATCCGGCCGCCGCTACGGTCGAGATCGTGGCGATAGCTGACGATGACGGCGAACTCGAATCCATGGAATCCGAGATCGCGGAGGGCGGACAGAGGATCGTCGAGGCGGAAACACTCTGGCCTGAAGAAATTCGTACCGATCCGGTTGTGGCAGCGGCCGCGACTGAGATCGAAACTGCCAGCCTACCGGCGCTCGCCGGCGAGCCCACCGCGGAGGCAGCCGTGTCGAGCCATAACGGCGCGGCCGCGGCCGAGCTGGCAGAGCCAGCGGCCATCCAATTCGTCGAAAAAGCGACCCCCCATGCCGGTTTAGCCGAGCAAGGGATGTCCGCCGAAGAGGTGGACTGGTTTTCGGCTCCGGCGCACAGCAGCGAGCGCGAACCCGCCGGTCCGGCCGCCCCGGATCGAGACGAGCGATCGGTTCAGCCCGGGGCGCTCCAACCGCCAGGGATGCCGCCAATACCAACTGAACCCGCCCATGCGGCCCAGGCGACGCCGGACAAGCCGGCGAACCCGCGAAAGGGGTGGTGGCAACGACTGATCCAGTCATAAGCATTCAGCCGGGGCAGGAAGGCTCAGTTCGGCGCTGCTTGCCGCGGCTTTGCCGCAATTCTATCCTACCGGAACCATGAGCGGACCTCGAATCCGCTTCCCGGTTCGGTCGGCAAAGTGAAGGCGGCGCCGATGGCTTTACGCGCTTTTGTCCGAACGACCGCATTTGTTGTCGCTGCGGCGCTGATCTTTGGCCATGTCGCCAGCGCGCATGAAGGCGGCGCGGGTAATGCCGCGACCCTGTTGCGGGACACCGAGATCGAAGGCGACATTCGCGCGATGATGACCCCGGTGTGGAAGGCGGCTGGACTCGACCCGGACGCTGTACACGTCTACCTGGTGGCCGATGACAGCATCAACTCCTTCGTCGCCGGGGGTCAGAATATCTTTCTGAACTCCGGTCTGGTGCTCCGCGCGAAGACACCCAACCAGCTGATCGGCGTGCTCTCGCACGAGACCGGCCATATTGCCGGTGGGCATCTGTACAAGGGCGCCGAGGCGATGCACAACGCCAGCATCGAGGAGATCCTCGCGATGGTGGCGGGGGTTGCCGCAACAGTTGCCGGGCGCGGCAGCGGCGGCGGTGCTGCGATGCTGGGTGCGGCGGGCGTCGGGCAACGCGCCTTTCTCCAATTCTCGGTGACCCAGGAAGCAACCGCCGATCATGCTGCGTTGAATTTCCTCGATGAGACCCACCAATCCGCGCGGGGGCTGCTGCAATTCTTCGAGGTGCTGCAAAGCGAGGAATTGCTGACCGGAACCCACGAGGATCCCTATCTGATGGATCATCCCTTGACCCAAGAGCGCATCGACTATGTCCGCGACCATGTCGAGCGCTCGCCGTATTCTAATGTTCCAGACCCGCCCGCCTATGTCGCGATGTTCGACCGCGTCAAGGCCAAGCTCGCCGCCTTTACCCGGCAGCCGTCGACGACCTTGGCAAAATATTCGGAGCAGGACCGGTCGGTGCTGGCGCGCTATGCTCGCGCCATAGCCCATTATCGTATTCCGGATCTCGACAAAGCGTTGCCGGAGGTCGACGGGTTGATCCGCGACTATCCGAGCGATCCTTATTTTCGCGAGCTGAAGGGGCAGATGCTGTTCGAGAACGGCCATATCAAAGAAGCGGTTCAGCCCTACGAGCAGGCCGTCCGTCTCGATCCGGCCGCCCCGCTGCTGCGGATCGGTCTCGCACAGGTTTATGTCGAGGACAACGATCCCGCCGAAAACAAGCGGGCGATCGCCTATCTGAGCGATGCATTGCGCACCGAGGACAAGGAAGTCTACGCTTGGCACCTGCTCGCGACCGCTTATGGGCGCGACAAACAGATGGGTATGGCGGCGCTATCCCTGGCCGAGGAGGGACTTGCCGCCGACAACAAAAAAGACGCAGTGCAGGAAGCCAACCGGGCCGAGCATCTGCTACCTAAGAACAGCGCCGCCCGCGCCCGCGCGCAGGAGATCCGCAGCGAGGCCAAGGATCTCGACGCTTCCGACTAAGCGCGGCCTTTCGCCGCTATCCTGCTTAAAGGAGCTGCCGTTAATGCTTGTTCGCGCGCGATTTGCCCTGCTGGCTTTTGCCTGCTTGCTCTTCGCACCAGGGCCGACCGGCGCGATCAGAGCGGCCGAGATCAATCCGACGCAGCGCCAAGCGATCGAACTCGATCATCCACGACTATCTGATGCAGCATCCCGACGTTTTGATCGCTGCACTGCGGGCGGCCCAGGACAAACTCGACCGCGACAATGACGCCAAGGCAACGCAAGCAGTGGCGCGTCACCGGCATGATATCTTCGACAACCCGGCGACCCCGGCGGCGGGCAATCCGGAAGGCGATGTCGCGATCGTCGAGTTCTTCGACTACCGATGCCCCTATTGCAAACAGGTGCAGCCTGAGCTCGAGTCGCTGGTGCAACGGGATCCGAAGCTGCGCTTGGTCTATAAGGAGCTCCCGGTCCTCGGCCCGGCATCTGTCACGGCCGCTCATGCTGCGCTCGCGGCCCAGCGTCAGGGTAAGTATGACGCCTTTCATGCGGCGATGATGGCGGCTCACGGCCAGATTAACGATAGCACGGTCTATCAGGTGGCCGCTTCGGTCGGGCTCGATGTCGACCGGCTGAAGCGGGACATGGCGGCACCGGAGGTCGCACAGGCGCTAAAAGCAAACTCGACGCTCGCCGACGTCCTCGATATCCACGGCACCCCGGCCTTCATCATCGGTGATCGCGTCGTCCCCGGCGCGGTCGATCTCGACGCGTTGAAGACCATGGTCGCCGACGCGCGCAAGCGGTAGCGGGTCAGGGCTCGCGGTCGGGCTGATTATCCGGGTGAGCCGCCTGGAACGGCGCCAGCGCCATACAACTATCGTAGATCCTCGTAATCGTCGGATAGGGCGCTATGTCGAGCTGGTAGCGCCCGGCATTGACAACCTGTGGGACAAGGGCGATGTCGGCAAGGCCGGGCCGGTCGCCATGGCAGAAGATTCCAGTACGGGCATCCCGCGCAAGCAGCGCTTCCAGCGCCTCAAACCCGGCTTCAATCCAATGATTGTACCAAACGGCGATGTCGCTCTCGCTGCGGCCAAAAGAATGGGTCAGATAGCGGAGCACCCGCAGATTGTTGATCGGATGGATGTCGCAGGCGACGATGTCGGCGAGTGCCCGCACCCTCGCCCGCTCGCCCGGGGTCCGCGGCAGCAGAGGCGGGTTGGGATGGATCTCGTCGAGATACTCGATGATCGCTAGGGACTGGATCAAGGTCTCGTCGCCATCCTCAAGTGTCGGGACCAGACTCTGCGGGTTGACCCCGCGGTAATCGGGTTTTGCCTGATCGTTGCGGCGGAGATGGATCGAAATGCCGTCGTAGGGGAGACCCTTGAGGTTGAGGGCAATGCGGACGCGGAACGCCGCGGATGAGCGAAAAAAACCGTAAAGCTTCATATGCATCCCTCTCCTGGGATTCGGGCCGTCACGGCACGCGGTGCCGGCGAAACCCCGACTACAGATCGGCGCCCCCGACCAGGCCAGATCGCATTGCGATACGGATCAGATCGGCGGCGCTTGTCGCTCCGAGTTTGACTTTGATCTGAGTGCAATTGTTTGCGGCAGTCTTATAGCTGACGCCGATCGTGTCGGCGATCTGAAGCAGGGTGCACCCCCCCGCGAGAAGACGCAGGATCTCGAGATCGCGCGACGACAGATGCTCGAGCGCATGCGACGGGGCTCTGATGTTGGAGAATACGAGGCGCTCAGCGATCTCGTGCTCGATGTAGGTATGACCATCGGCGACACGCCTGATTGCCTCGATAATCTCCCCCGGCGGCGCATTCTTGCTGATGTAGCCGATCGCCCCTGCCTGCAGCGCGCGCGTAACGTGAATCTCTTCGTCGTGCATGCTAAGGACCAGAATTCGCGCGGCCGGATCCGCGATCTTCAACCGAGCAATCACTTCGAGGCCGCCAAGGCCAGGTAGATTCAAATCCAGGATTACGAGGGCCGGGCGATCCTCTCTAAAAGCGCTGATCGCCTCCCTCCCGGTGGCGGCCTCCCGAATTTCGATGTCCGGCTCGCTGGCCAGCAGCCGCCGCAATCCGGTGCGGATAATTGGGTGGTCATCGACGATCAGGATCTTCAAGTCTCGCTCCCTGCGACAAGGTGGCGACCTCATCGTGCTCGGCCGCAAATGGAAGCACCACGCTCAATGCGAAGCCTGCAGCAGACCGGTTCGAAAAGGTCAACTCGCCACCGATCGCCTTGACCCGCTCGCTGATGCCGAGCAGGCCATAACCTATTCTACTCGGGTCCCGCATCCCGAGACCGTCGTCGGCAACCTCCACCCTGATCTGATCGCCTTCGTCGTGACCGTCGCGACTACGATAGACCGAGACCGTTATGATGGCAGGCCCGGCATGGCGAACGGCGTTACTCAAGCATTCCTGAACGATGCGGCAAATCGTGGTGCTCACCGGCTCTCCGACGCCTTCGCATCCGGCCGAGACAGCCACCTGGTAGCGGATCTCGGGACAGCGGCGACGCCAGAACGCGACAATGTTCTCGATCCGCTCTGTCAGACCGAAATCTGTCAACCCGATCGGACGTAGACGGCCAAGCATGATCCTGACTTGCCGTTGCATATGGTGGACGGCTTCGGATATCCCGTGAAGATGATCGCATGCTTCTGCCGAGCGCTCTTCCTGCAACAGACGGTGAGTCGTTGCGGTATCGACGTTGATGGCGAATAGATAAGGGCTGACCTCGTCGTGAAGATCGCGGGCGAGAGCGTTCCGTTCCTGCTCCTGCAACGTCAGCAGTTGTTCGTTCAACCGTCGATTTTCCGCGTCGCTAGAGTTTAGGCGCGCGGTCATCCGGTTAAAGCTGTCGCGCAACCGCGAAAGCTCTGGCGCTAGCTTGCCGCTGATGCGAGTCCCGAACCGGCCACCTCCAACCTGCTCCAGCGCAGCAGCCAGGTCGCCCAAGGGCCGCAAGGCGTGCCCGATGAACACAAAGATCAGCAGCAATGTTAGGCCATAGAATGCGGCCTGCGTTGCGACGCTGTCGGCGAACTCTCTCCAGACTTCGATGAGCTCATTGTGAGGGTCGGTCTGAACCGCGACGGTCCCGTAGTTGTGGCCGCTCACGGCGACCGAAACCCGCTCGATCACCGGCGAGGGCGCAACGAGGTGGGTAAACCAGAACGGCACCCCGCCAAATGGCGACTTCTCGACGGATGGCTTGGCGACGGCTGCTGCATCCCCGATGAGCCACACTCGAAGATGACGGTTCCCCTTAAACGACGCGATCAGATCTCTCAGATCGTTCGTCGGATCGGCGGCGTTTTGGAGCCGTTCGACCGCATTCTCGATCGTCTGCCGGCCGACCAGCAAGGCCGCGTGCATTTCGGTCCGCACCGAGCGCGAAGCATTGCGACAGGCGAGCACGCCGCCAAAGGCAAGGCTGGCGAAGAGGATCAGGCAAACCAGGCCAATCAGCCGAAACCGCAGCGACATCAGGCCCTCGCGCACTGCTCGGTTCTAATAGTTAGAGAATGCCATGGCAGGAAGCTCATTCCTACCGTCTACCCCGTCTTGTTCTATCGCGCTCGGTCTGCCCAAGTGGGAAGTTTTCCCGAGAATATCGGGAGAAATTCCCGAATAAATCGGGAAAGCGCCGCGGCACAATCTGCGTCTTAATAGCCCTTGCGGAGAATGATCTCCGTAGAGCGGCGGTGCGAGGGGGGGATGGTTCAGCGTAGGTGGATATTGGCGGCGCCGGCGCTTATACCGGCTCTACTGTCCTCCGCCTTCGCTCAAGACGCCTCGCTCGCTTCAACAGCGGCGGCGCCCATCACCCTACCGACGATCGAGGTGGTCGCCGCGACACCGCTGCTCGGGTCAGGGGTCGATCGCAGCAAGGTGCCGGCTCAGACCCAAGTGCTGACGTCGCAGGACATCACCCGTGACGGCAACGCCGATGCGCTCCGCGCGCTGAACGAACAGGTTCCGGGCGTCACTCTCGATGCCGCCGCCGGGAATCCGTTTCAGCCCAGCCTGTTCTACCACGGCTTCCAGGCCTCGCCTCTGCAAGGCAATCCGCAGGGACTTGCGGTCTACCTCAACGGCGCGCGCTTCAACCAACCCTTTGGCGACACTGTCAATTGGGATCTGATCCCGGACGTCGCGATCGACCGCATGGACCTCGTCGGTTCGAACCCGGTGTTCGGACTGAACGCGCTCGGCGGGGCGCTCGCGGTGCAGATGAAGAACGGCTTTACCTATCACGGCGGCGAAATTGACGCCCTTGGCGGATCCTTCGATCACTATCAGGGCGAGCTGCAATACGGCATTCAGACCGGAAACACCGCCGCCTACATCGCCGCCAGCGGATTACACGAGGGCGGCTGGCGCGATTTGCAATCCTCCGATCTCGCCAATCTTTACGGCGATATCGGCTGGCACGGCGAGGGCGGCGAAGTCCATGTCAATGTCATCGCCGCCAACAATCGGCTCAGCGGCCCGGGAACCTCGCCGGTCGAACTGCTCGCGGTCGATCCTGCCGCACAATTCACCGCGCCCAATTTAATCACGAATCAATTTACCCAGGTTAATCTAACCGCCAATTATCGGGTCTCCGATCAAACATCACTCCAGGGCAATTTTTATCTCGACTACCTGCTGCAAAAGGTCGTCAATGGCAATGTCCCGGACGTTACGCCCTGCGACGGTGGCTCGGGCTTCTTGTGCGAGAACCCAGGTGTCTTTGCAACCGACCGCAACGGCAATCCCATTCCCGATTTCCTGAACGGCGGACCCTATTCCGAGCTCGATCTGCAATCGACCAACACTCATGGCTACGGCGTGGCGCTGCAGGCGACCAATCGGACACCGCTGTTCAAGCACCCCAACCAGTTCATCGCCGGCATCAGCTTCGACGGCGGGCAGACCTTGTTCGGGGCCAGCAGCCAGATCGGCGGTTTATCGCTCGAAGACCGCGTTTTTGCCGGGCCGGGGGTGACGATCGACCAGGCCGACGGGTCGATCGCGCCGGTTCGAGTGGCGGTCGGCAACGCCTATTACGGCGTGTTTTTTACAGACAGCCTCGACCTCACGCCGGCGCTCACCGCCAATCTCTCGGGACGATACAATTTCGCTCAAATCAATCTCAGCGACCAGATCGGCGATGCGCTGACTGGCGACCACAGTTTTGGCCATTTCAACCCCGCGGGCGGCCTGACTTGGAAATTCCTACCCGATGCGAGCGTCTATGCGAGTTATGCGATTGCCAACCGTGCGCCGACGCCGGCCGAATTGACCTGCGCCAACGCCAGCAGCCCGTGCAGCCTCGCCAATTTTTTTGTCGGCGACCCTAATTTGCAACAAGTCGTCGCCCATACCGTCGAAGCGGGGTTGCGCGGCCGGGTTCATCCCTTTGACCAGGCAACGCTGAGCGCGGATCTCGCCTTTTTCCACACCACGCTCGACAATGACATTCTGTTCGTCAACAGCCCGATCCAGGGCCGAGCCTTTTTTCAGAATGTCGGATCGAACTCTCCGGCAGGGCGTCGATCTGAACCTTCAGCTGAAAACCGACAAACTCCTCGCTTGGCTCGGCTATTCCTATATCGATGCCACGTTCCAGACCGGGTTCACCGAATCGAGCGAGAACAATCCAGCCGCCGACGCCAACGGCAATATTCAGATCCAACCTGGGGATCGCCTACCTGGTATCCCGGCCAACCAGTTCAAAGTCGGCGTCGACTACAAACTGACCGACGCCTGGACCATTGGCGGGACTGCGATCTATGTTGCCGGCCAATACCTTTTTGGCGATGAAGCGAATTTGACGCCGCAGATTCCGCCCTATTTGGTATTGAACCTGCATTCGAGCTATCAGGTTACGAAGAACTTCCAGTTCTTCGCGCTGATCGAAAATGTTTCGAATGCGACGTACTACACATTTGGCACGTTTTCGCCGACCTCGTCCGTACCGATCGTCCAGGCGCCGGGCGCCAGCAATCCGCGCAGTTACAGCCCGGCCGCCCCGATTGCCGCTACCGTGGGCCTCCGCGCGACCTTCTGACGGACGCCGAGCCCCTACCCGGGGGTACGTGCGGGGGCGTGGGTGAAGGCATCGACCATGGCCGTGAAGGCCGGGGTGGGTCTGAGATCGGCGTCGAACGGCAGCGGGCGGGAAGACAGGCCGTCCTTGCGCCATTTCGCCTCGTTGGTTTCGCGGCGCACGATCCAGCTGTGCCGGTCCGACAAGCCCCAGGTTACGACCATCTTGACCGCGGGCTCGTCGAGGGCGGCATCGAGAAACCGCCGATAGGTGTCGGCGATCAGCTGGTCGCGGACCGCGATATCGGCAGGCGCTTGCGCGTCGGTGACGTCGAGCTCGGTAATCTGAATGGTCAGACCGAGACCCGCGAGGTCACCCAGAAATCGCCGCAACCGCGCGGGCGAAAACGGCGGCCCGCCGACTGCCGTCAGATGCGCCTGGATGCCGACCGCGTCGACGGGTGTACCCGACCGCTGCATGCGCTGCAGCAGATTGAGCAGGACGGTGCGGCGGGCTTCATGCTCGGGCGAGTCGAGTTCGACATCATACTCGTTGACGACGAGGCGCGCCTTCGGGTCGGTTTCACGCGCAGTGCGATAGGCGAGATCGAGATATTCGGGCCCGAGCGCGTCGAGGAACACGGCCTTGCGCAGCCCGTCCGCTCGGCCGTCCTTGGGCTCGATCGGCTCGTTGACAACGTCCCAGCTGTGAATGATGCCGCGATAGCGCCCGGCGAGCGCCTTGATCCGGTCGACGACCGCGCGCCGCTGCACATCACGGCCGGGTAAGGTGAAAAACCAGTGCGGCGTGCGGTAATACCACAGGAGATTGTGGCCGCGCAGCGCGAGCCCGCCTTCGACCGCGAAACCGGCGACCGTATCGGCCGGGCCATAATCGTCGTCTCCCGGGGCGCCGCGGTTCATGTCGAGCCATTTCATATCATTCTCGGGCACGACGAGACCTGCCTGCTGCACCACCAGCGCGACGAAGGTGGGATCGCGGGTAATCTGTGCGGCCGAGATCGTAGTTCCGTAGCGGAGCCCCTTTTGCGCCGCCAGGCGGTTCAGTGCCGCCGTTTGCTCTGCGTGGACGGAGGAAGAGGCCAGTAACGCGGCCAGGCCACCGAGCCCGGCCACGCCGCCGCTGAGAACGCTACGACGCCGCAGACCTCGACCCCGGAATCGCCCGCCGCTCATTGCGGTGGCGGCTTGCCGATCGGCGTGGCCGGCGGGACGGCGCCGTTGCCAGACGCCAGATGCTCGAGATTCGCCCGTGCGGCCATATCCGCGGGGCTGCCGGGGGCGATGTGGCCGACCTCTTCCCAATCGCCGCGAGCGCCGGTGGCGTCACCTTCGAGGCGGCGGATATTCCCGCGTTCGAGCAATGCCGCTGCCGAATGTGGCGCCCGGGCGAGCGCCTTATCGATATCGGCGCGCGCCGGGTCGAGGCGGTCGAGGGCGCGATAGGCCGAGGCGCGGTAGATCAGCGCATCGACCCGATCGGGCTGGGTCTTCAACACACGATCGAGATCGGCGACGGCCTGATCGAGGTAGCCTGCCGAGGCCGCCGCCTCGGCGCGGTCGATCAGCAGATCGGGATCGCTGGGCTTCAGCGATACGGCTTGGCCCTCGGCGGCATAGGCCCGCACTGGGTCACCGGCTAACAGCCACGCCTGCCCGGCCTGATCGAGCACGTCGGCCCGTAGCGCCGCCGGCGCCTTCATGATCATTGCTTGGGCCAGTGCCTGGAGGCGGGTCGCGCCCTCCTGGTATTTGCCAAGCGCAATCAGCGCGACGGCGGCGCAATGATCGGCCGGATGCGCGCCGCCACGCGCAAGCCATGCCCGAGCCAGGGTCTGGGCCTCACCCGGGTTCTCTCGGGCGAGCTTCATGCAGCGGTCGTAGGTTTCCGCATCTGCCTCGGCCGAGCGCGGCGGGCTCGTCGCCACAGGCGGCGGCAAAACTGGCCCGGGCGGTTCGGCCGCTGCACTCATCGCGACCAACATCAGCGGCAGCAGCAAACGGAAAGGCCCTGTGCTGCGCACCCATCGCCAGATCATTGTTATCCATAGCACAGGGCAACGTTGCCGCCGAATTGTTCGAAAGGTTACGATCAACCACGTCGGATCCGCTGTTCCGGGTTATGCGTCGTTGTGGCATTCGATTTTGGTCGTCTGTTTCCGGGAGGGATCGGCAATGCCAGTCTCGCCTTTGCCCACCGCAATTACCGAATTTATGCGAGCGGCAACGCGGTATCGCTGATCGGCATCTGGATGCAGCGGGTGTCGGTCGGCTGGCTCGCCTGGACCCTGACCCATTCCGGCACTTGGCTCGGCATCGTCTCGATGGCCGAGTTTTTCCCGGTGGTTTTTTTGAGCCCGCTTGCCGGCGTTCTCGCCGACCGCCGCGACCGGGTCAGGATCATCCGGGTCACGCAGATCGCCGGCAGCGTCGAGGCGAGCCTGCTCGCGGTTCTGGTCTACACCGGCGCCATCTCGATTTGGCTATTGTTTGCACTGACCTTTCTGCTCGGTGTGTTCAACGCGATGGCCCAGCCGGCAAGGCTGGCCTTAATCCCGACCCTGGTCGATCGGCCGGCGTTGGCCTCGGCGCTGGCGGTCAATGCGATCATCTTCAACGCCGCGCGCTTTGTCGGGCCGGCGGTGGCGGGAATCATCATTGCCAAGATCAGCGTCGGCGCCGCCTTTGCCGTCAACGCCGTGACCTACATCGTCTTTCTGATTGCGATGGCCAATCTGCGCGGGCTCCCGCCATTGCCGGTGGCAGCGGCGCAGAGCGTGCTGCGAGCGTCGGTCGAGGTCTATGGCTACGCCAGACGGCACCCTGGCATCGCGCCGATGCTGCTGCTGTTCACCGTGACGACGATCGGCACCCGCGGTTTTGTCGAGCTGTTCCCCGGTTTTGCCGATCGCGTTTTCGGGCGCGGGCCGGAAGCATTGTCGATGCTGACCTCAACTGTCGGGCTCGGCGCCATCTGCGGCGGCGCTTGGCTGCTGGTTCGGCCGGGGATCGCCGGGCTGACCGGGGTCGTTCTCGGCAACACACTGGCGATTTCCCTGGCGATTCTGGCCTTCACCGCGACCAGCCGGTTCTACGTGGCGCTGCCCTGCGTTTTTGTCGCCGGCTGCGCGATGACGATCACTGGCATCGGCGCTCAGACCCTGATCCAATCTGCGGTCGAGATCGGCATGCGCGGGCGCATCATGGCGCTCTACGGCATGATCTTTCGCGCCGGCCCGGCGCTGGGTGCGGTGCTGATGGGCTCGCTGAGCGAGCGTTTCGGGCTCCGCCTGCCGCTCGCGGTCGGCGCCATCGTCTCTTGCGGCTTCTGGGCGGCCACCTGGGTCAAGCAGAAACGCATCGCCGCAACACTCGAGGCCGACCCGGCGGCGGCGGTCGAACATCCGTCGTGAACCCGGCGCCCGCTCATCTGTTCTGCTTTGGCCTCGGCTATAGCGCGCGGGCGTTGGCGCGGCTTGTCGCCGCCGAGGGTTGGGTCGTAAGCGGCACCTGCCGCACCGATGAGAAGGCCGCGGAGCTCCGGGCCCGAGGCTTTGCCGCCGAGCCGTTCGAGCGTAATTGCTCGCTCGTGGCCGGGGCGATGAGCGGGGTCACGCATGTGCTGGTGTCCGTTCCGCCCGACGCTGCCGGCGACCCGGTCCTCGACAGCCACGGCGGCGACATCGCCGCGCTGCCCGGGCTCGCTTGGCTCGGCTATCTATCGACTACCGGCGTCTACGGTGATCGCGACGGGGGCTGGGTCGACGAGGCGTCGGCGTTGCAACCAAGCGGCGAGCGCGGCCGGCGCCGGGTCAAAGCCGAGCAAGGCTGGCTCGAGCTCCGGCGCGACCGCGGCGTGCCGGTCCAAATCTTCCGGCTCGCCGCCATATACGGCCCCGGTCGCAGCCCGTTTGAGGCATTGCGCGCCGGGACCGCGCGACGGATCGACAAGCCCGGCCAGGTCTTTTCGCGCATCCATGTAGACGATCTGGCGCGAGTGCTCCTCGCCTCGATGCAGAGGCCGCGGGCAGGCGCCATCTACAATGTCTGCGATGACGACCCCGCAGCACCGGAGGCGGTCGTGGCCTATGCCGCCGCTCTCCTCGGCATGCCGGCACCGCCGCTGGTGCCGCTCGCTGAGGCTGGACTCTCGGCGATGGCGCTGAGCTTTTACGACGACAATAAGCGGGTGCGAAACGGGTTGATCAAGCGCGAGCTGGGCGTTGCCTTGCGCTATCCCGATTACCGCGCCGGGCTTGCCGCGATCCTCGCCGAGGCTACTGACTTGCCTAAATAAGCGCCGTCCTGCAAGGTCGGGCTCAATTTCGGCAGCGCTTCGGCGATCACGCCTGGCTTGGGAGGAAATGTCATGCCTGCTTACAACGTATTGATGATGGGCGCGTCGTACGGCTCGCTGCTGGCGACCAAATTGCTGTTTGGCGGCCACAAGATAACGTTGATATGCCTACCCGCCGAGATCGAGGCGTTCAATAGCGATGGCGCCCGCGTCCGCATGCCGATCCGGGGCCGGAAGGACCCGATCGAGCTCGAACTCGCGCAAATTGCCGGGGAGCCTGCGAGCAACCGGTCCTGGCGATGTCGACCCGGCCGACTACGATCTCGTGGTCCTGGCGATGCAGGAGCCGCAATACCGCTCCCCCGGCGTCCGCGAACTGCTGGACGCGGTGGCGAGAAAGCGAGTGCCGTGCATGTCGATCATGAACATGCCGCCCTTGCCTTATCTGAAGCGCATTCCCGGCCTGGCGACCGACCCGCTGAAGCCCTGCTACACCGATTCTAGTGTCTGGGACAATTTCGAGCGGGGGCTTTTGACGCTGTGCAGCCCGGATCCGCAGGCGATTCGGCCGCCCGGCGAAAAGATCAACATGCTGCAGGTGACCTTGCCAACGAACTTCAAGGCGGCACGCTTTGCCGCCGAGGCGCCGACTGCGATCCTGCGGCAAATGCAGCGGGACATTGAGGCGGTCCGCTATGATCCGGGCGATGGCGCCGCCATCGATCTGCCGGTCAAGCTCAAGGTACACGACTCGATTTTTGTGCCGCTCGCCAAATGGGCGATGCTGCTGACCGGAAACTACCGCTGCGTTCGGGCGGATGGTTCGATCACCATCGATGAAGCCGTCAACAGTGACCTTGACGCTTCGCGCGCGGTTTACAACTGGGTGTTTGGGCTTTCCGAGAAAATGGGCGCATCTCCGAACGACCTGGTGCCGTTTGAGAAATATTCCGCGGCGGCGCGAGACCTGGTGCGACCATCCTCGGCCGCGCGCGCCTTGGACAATGGCGCGCCCAATATCGAACGCACCGACCGGCTGGTGCAAACGATCGGCGCTCAATACGGCATGCGCAATACCACCATCGATCAGACCGTCGCGACGGTGGATGCCAGGCTCGCCGCCAACCGCAAAAAGGCCGCCGCCTGACTTTCCGGCAGTGACACCAGTGGCGTCGTGTTTGTCCCCCTTCTAAGGGGTACAAGCCGGACGCGGCAGCCCGTTAGCCGCATTGATCGGTTGACCGTCGCGATGTTGCGCCGCATCATGCCTGTCTTGGGCGGATATCCTGAACAAACTCGCCGCCCTTGCTGCGCCAGCGAACAACCGCGGACAGCTCTGAAGGAGTTTGGCAAAGGGAGCGCTTGAAGGCGGTTTTGGATGTCGGCGGCGCGGCGCGCCCGGCAGCAGATGCAGCACAGCGGGAGAAGTCTGCGATGGCCAAAACCACCGATCTACCCGAAGGCGTCGTCGTTTCCGGCGCGATGCGGCCGGACTACGAGAAGATGCTAACGCCGCAGGCAATTGCCTTTGTCGCCGGCCTCGAGCGCAAATTCGGCCCCGAGCGCCGCCGGCTGCTCCAACGCCGGGCCGACATCCAGCACCGGCTCGACGCCGGCTGGAAGCCCGACTTCCCGACCGAGACCAAGGCGATCCGCGACGCCGATTGGCGGGTTGCCCCAATCCCGCGCGACATCCAGGATCGCCGCACCGAGATCACCGGCCCGGTCGACCGCAAAATGGTCATCAACGCATTGAATTGCGGCGCCAGCGTTTACATGGCCGATTTCGAGGACGCGAACACGCCTACCTGGGACAATCTGATCGAGGGCCAGGCGAATTTGCACGACGCGGTGCGCCGAACCATTACCTTCGACGATCCCGAAACCGGCCGGCATTATTCATTGAACGGCAAGACCGCGGTTTTATTCGTTCGCCCCCGCGGCTGGCACCTTCCGGAAAAACACGTGCTCGTCGATGGCGAGCCGATGTCGGGTGCGCTGTTCGACTTCGGCCTGTTCTTTTTCCACAATGCCAAGGAATTGGTGGCGCGAGGCAGCGGCCCCTATTTCTACCTGCCCAAGATAGAAAGTCATCTCGAGGCGCGGCTGTGGAACGACGTGTTCCTCGACGCCCAGGCGTCGCTGGATATCCCAAAGGGCACGATCCGCGCGACCGTGCTGATCGAGACGATCATGGCCGCCTTCGAGATGGATGAGATCTTATGGGAATTGCGCGACCACTCGGCCGGGCTCAATTGTGGACGATGGGATTATATCTACAGCTACATCAAAAAATTCGCCGAGGATCCGGCCTGTATGATGCCGGACCGGGCGCAGGTGACGATGACGAGTCACTTTTTGCGCAGCTACAGTCTGTTGCTGATCAAGACCTGCCACCGGCGCGAAATTCATGCAATGGGCGGGATGGCGGCGCAGATCCCGATCCGGGATGATCCGGCGGCTAACGAGGCGGCGATGGAAAAGGTGCGCGCCGACAAACGGCGCGAGGTCGGCGACGGCCACGACGGTACCTGGGTCGCGCATCCCGGGCTCGTCGGCATCGCCAAGGAGATCTTCGATCGCGAGATGCCGCAGCCGAACCAGATCGCCCGCAAGCGCCAGGACGCGCACGTCAGCGCCTCCGACCTGTTGGTGGTGCCCGAGGGCACGATCACCGAGACCGGGCTGCGCCAGAACCTCAATGTCGGGATCGGCTATATCGAAGCGTGGCTGGGGGGCACCGGCTGCGTGCCGCTCTATCACCTGATGGAGGACGCGGCCACCGCCGAGATCAGCCGCGCCCAGGTCTGGCAATGGATCCGTCACGGCGCCAAGCTCGGTGACGGGCGCAGGATCGACGCCGCGTTGTGCCGTGCCGTCCTCGACGAGGAGCTGGCGAAGCTGCGCGAAGCGGCTGGCGACGGGGCATATGAGGACGGCCGCTACGACGACGCAGCCCGGCTCTTTCGCGAATTGATCGAAGCCCCGGCCTTCCCCGAATTTCTGACCCTCCCCGCCTACGACATCATCATCGCCGAGGGCGGCTAGCGACGGGCGGGGACCTCTTCGGCCATACCGGCCGCGCGCAAGCCGAGGACGGGCACGCGCACCACTTAAGGGCGGCGTTCGACGTCCGTGCGAAGTTAATGTTCGAGGCAAGCTTGTAGATTTTCCGCTGATCGGGCTCGCGCCCGCGGCAGCGGCCTCCGTCTCGACATGGGAACGCGACGCGCGCCGATGCCCTATAACGCGTCAAAGGAGGGACGCGACCGTCAAGCTTCTTGACGCAACACCCCCCTCGACTAGGCTAGCCCGAGGCCGGGCCCGACTAGTGACAAGCGCGGTTTAAGAACGGCGGGGGTTGTGAACAATTCACGGGTAGAGCACAGGTTTGCGGTCGTTATGTGCGCCGACGTCGTCGGCTATTCCCGGCTAATGGGGATCGACGAAGAGGGCACATTGGCCGCGCTCCAGGCCGTCCGTCGCGATCTCGTCGACGCCAAGATCGATGAGCACAAGGGCCGTATCGTGCGCGCCATGGGTGACGGGCTGTTGGTCGAATTTAACAGCGTCGTCGATGCGGTGCGCAGCGCGCTGGCGATCCAGCGCGCGATGCCTGAGCACGGCACCGTGTTGCCGGCCGACCGGCGGGTCCGGTTTCGCATCGCAATCAATGTGGGCGACGTCGTCTCAGACGGCGACCTCATTTATGGCGACGGCGTCACCGTCGCCGCACGGATGGAAAGCCTGGCGGAGCCGGGGGAAATCAATGTCAGCCGCGCGGTGCGAGATCAGGTGCGCGACCGGTTGCCGATCGCGTTCGAAGACCTGGGCGAGCACGAGATCACAAACATCGCACGTCCCGTCCGCGTCTTCCGCGTTGTCTTGGGGGATGAGGCGGCGGTGCCGGTCGTTGCGGTCGGCGCGCCCCGCCGCAAGGCCGCCGCCGCCCCCGCCGAAAAGCCTGCGGTCGCCGTGCTCCCGTTTCAGAACCTCGGCGGCGACGCCGAGGCCGATTTCTTCCTCGATAGCGTCGCCGAGGATTTGATCACTGAACTGGCGCGGGCGCGTTGGTTTTCGGTCGTGGCCCGCAATACTAGCTTCAGCTATCAGGGCAAGGGGGCCGATGCCAAGCAGCTCGCGCGTGAGCTCGGGGTCCGGTACGTTGTCGAGGGAAGCCTGCGCAAGGCCGGCAACCGGGTTCGCATCGGCTGCCAACTGGTTGAGGCGGCAAGCGGACAGCATCTGTGGGCCGACCGCTTCGACGGCACCCTCGAAGACAGCTTCGACCTACAGGACAAGATTACCGAAAGCGTGATCGGCTCGGTCGCACCTGTGTTGCGCGTCGCGGAGATTGAACGCGCCCGGCGCAAGCCGGAGGCGAGCCTCGACGTATACGACCTAACCTTGCGCGCCTTGCCGGCGGCCTTCGCCGAGACGGCGGAGGACAATCAGGAGGCGTTGCGGCTGTTGGCCGAGGCGCTGGATGCAGACCCCGCCTACCCAACCGCCAACGCGCTCGCTGCCTGGTGCCGCCAGCAGCGCCATCTGATGCTTTGGCCGGGAGCGACCGAGGAGGACCGGGAGGAGGCCAAGCGCCTCGCACGGGTGGCGATCGCCGGCGGTGCCGATGTTCCGCTGGCGCTGGCGGTCGCGGGCGCGGTCCGCGCCGCCTTGACGCGCGACCATGACCTCGCACTCGCCGCCGTCGACCGCGCGACGATGATCAACCCCAACGCCGCGGTTGTCCTCGGTTTCGACGCCGTGACGCGGTGCCTGTGCGGAGCCTATGACCGGGCCATCGCCCATGCCGAAAAGGCCCTGCATCTGAGCCCCTTGGAGCCGCTTGTCTACCACGCCGCATTCGCGATGGCCTTGGCCAGTCTGTTGACCGGCCGCCCCGAGGAAGCGGTGGCGCATGCGCGCCGCGCGATCGAGGGTAACCGCAATTTTGCCTTCCCCCACTGCGTCCTCGCGCTCGGCTGCGCCCGTCTGGGTCATGCCGCCGAAGCCGCGCAGGCAGTGCGACGGCTCGTCAACATCGCCCCCGGCTTTCACATCGGCTCCTTACGCAGGATCCGATTCGCCGACGCCGCACGCCTTCAATCCGATCTCGATCTGCTGCGGGCGGCCCATCTCCCCGAGTGACGGCGACAATCGCCTCGTCGCCCCTCTCGCCCCGAGCACGATTCGTTCCTTTCTGCGGAACGACCGGTCTGTTAACATTTCGCAAACCCGCGCGCTCGTGTGAACTGGTTCACACTGCGGGGGTGAATCGCGGCGCATTATCATCGGAGCGTGGCAGAGGTACGATATCACCGTGTCCGAGGATACCAGAGGGCGCGTTAGGCGCCGCCTCGCGGCGATCCTGGTGGCCGGCTACAATCGGCTATTACCCGGTGACGAAGCGGACAGCTTCGCCGGGCTGAGGGCGGTTTTGACCGAAGTCATCGAGCCGCTGGCCTCCGAATACGGTGGAAACATCTTTAAGCAGACCAGCGACTTGGCGCTGATCGAGTTCGAAAGCGTCGTCGAGGCGGCGCGCTGCGCCGCCGCCCTGCGCGATGCGGTCGAGCAAAAGAACCGAGCTTTGGCGAACGAGCAGCGCATCGCCATGCGCATCGGGATCAATCTCGGCGACATCATTGTCGAAGGCGGCGACATCTTTGGCGACGGCGTCAACATCGCGGCCCGAGTGGAGGCATTGGCTGAACCCGGCAGCATCTACGTGTCCGGGATCGTCCACGATCAGGTGGCGGGCAAGGTCGATTTCGATTTCGACGACCTCGGCCCCAAAGCCCTGAAGAACATCAGCAGGCCGATTCACGTCTTCCGCATGGGTGGCTCCGCGACCGAGAAGCGGGCGGACGGCAGCCCAGGCGAGGTCGCATCGCCAGCGAGCCTTCCCGGTTTCGACGACCGCCGCGCTATTGCGGTCCTGCCGTTCGCCAATTTCAGCGGCGATCCGGAGCAGGAATTTTTCGCCGACGGCATCACCGAGGACATCATTTCGCGGCTCGCCGGATGGCGCGCGTTCCCGGTCATCGCCCGCAACTCGACGTTTACCTACAAGGGGCAAACCGTCGATGTCGTAAAGGTCGGACGAGAGCTTGGCGTCCGTTACGTCCTCGAAGGCAGTGTGCGGAAATCGGGCCATCGCGTGCGTGTCACCGCCCAGTTGATCCAGGCGGATACCGGCCATCACATCATGGCCGAACGTTATGACCGCGACCTGACTGATTTGTTCGACCTACAGGATGAAATCGTCTCCACAATCGCCGGCGCGATCCAACCGGAGCTCCTCAAATTCGAACGCGACCGCTTAGCTGAGCGGCCGCCGCGGAGCGAAGACGCCTACGAACTCTACCAGCACGGGATGTGGCATCATTATCGTCAGAACAAGGCGGACAACATCGAGGCGCAAGCCCATTTCCGCCAAGCCTTGGCGATCGAGCTGCAATATCCGCAGGCCACCGCGGCTCTCTCGATCGCGCTATCCAGCGCAGCCATGGTCGGGTGGGCCGGCGACACGGATGCTTCCTTTGAGGATGCTTTTGTGCTCGCGCAACAGGCGGTTACCCTCGACCCGCGTTATCCCAACGCCCACTTCGCGCTCGGCCTAGTCTGCATGTGGACGAGTTGCTCAGACCGCGCGATCGCGGCATTCGAGGAAGCGATCAACCTCAACCCCAGCTTCGCCGCTGCTCACGTCCTACTCGGGCAAATGTATCTTTATCGCTCTCGCTTGGAAGATGCGATCCGTCTGGCTGAAAAGGGCATCCGACTCAGCCCGAGCGATCCTCGCCTGTACATCTGGCTGCCCGCGCTCGCTGGGGCTCACTATCAATTACGGGAATATACCCAAGCCATCGAGATCGGACGACGGTCCTGGACGCTCAATCGCAACTGGCCGGCTGGTCTAACCTATGTGGTAGCCGGACTCGCACAGCTGGGGCGGATCGACGAAGCGGAGGCCGCGCTCACCGATCTAAGGTCGCTCGACGCAAATCTTTCCTTTGTCCGAACCACCCTGCGACGTCTCTACACAGACCAGACCGGGGTCGATCACATTCTCGACGGCCTGCGCAAGGCCGGGTTCGAGTAAATAGCGAGCGCAAGCAGTAGGCCGCGAGCCCTCGCCGAAACGATCGGCTCGCCGATCGCCGATTGGACGAACTCCGGCCGGACGCTGCGCCCCCTTGCGGTCATTGGGCGCATGGCGCTTGAGACTGGCCGTTCGCCGTGTTCGAGCCCGATTTCGGAACAGGGTTGTTGCCCTGGCACTGCAAATAACCGGTGATTGTGTTGAAGGAGACCACGGTCGCTGCGTTATTGTTGAATACCTGAAGGTTGCCCTTAACCAAATTGTTGCAACTGCTGCTCCCCCCGATGGTGACCGGGCTGGCGTTGCTTTGCGCCAACAGATAGCCCAAGACATGGGTACCGCAGACTGTGCCTTGCTGCGGCACGGTGTTAGGGAGGTTCTGGATCACCAAATTGCCGCGGATCAGCGCGGTGGGGTTCGGGGTGCCGGGTCGCCCAAGGGTGAAGGAGCTCGCTTGCGAAATCTGAACATTGCCGCCGACACTCGCCGATGGGCCGAGAACGAGGGTGCCACCATTCTCGGTCAGGTTGCCGTCGAGGGCGCAGTCGAGATAGACGCTCCCGCCGTTGATCGTCAGATTCCCCGTGATCTCGCAGGGACTCGTGTACACGCAGTTCTGCGGGGCAGATACCGTCACATTGCCGCTTACGGTGCCGTTGATCGGGCCGTTGTTGCAGCTTTGCCCCACTTGTCCTCCTTCACGGCTCGGGTCGGCATCGGCAAGTATCAAGGACATGCATTGGCCGGGGTTATTAGGGTCTGGCGTGCATGGCATGGAGGCGATTTGGGACGCCAGCGGAAGCGACATGTTAAGAACGGCTGGAGGGCCGCAACATTCACCATAGACGAGATCGAACGGAAACGTGCCGGAAGGCCCAGTATAGGTATAGGTGACAGGCACCGGCGTAGCCGCTGCAGGTCCGGGGGCATCGATTACGAGTGGGAGGCTGCCGATCAGGAGCTGAAGTCCGTCGTCATGGTTTAGCCTGGAAAGTTTCGCCGTGGGTAACGGTCACGGTCCCGGTAAACTCGAATACCGTGTTGTCTAGACTGCTTGCGAGAGCGGCCGCCGTGCCGGTGAGGATCGTGGCTCCGCCGGCCGTCAGAAAGCCGCCCAGCGTGTAGCCGTTACCTGCCGCGTCGCTGTTAAAACAGAGGGCTCCCCCGGCGAAGGCTCCGGGGCAAAAAGGGTTGGGGGACGGTACAGAGAACGTTACGTCGGGCATGCCATGCGAGAAGCCGATAACGGCGTTGCCTGCCGCGGCATTATTCAAGTAGGCGGAGCCCATGACAACTGCGCCGCTCGGGGCCGAAGTCTGCATTTGTGCCAGAAGCAGATTTGTCTTGTCTGGCTTCATGATCTGCGGCGGAACTGCCGGGTCTGGGCGCCACGAACTCGCGATCAGCGGGAGCGACGACGCAGGGCAGTGGCCGAGATTGCTTGTCGTTGCGTACCCATCGCTGAACATATAGGTGATTTTCGCCTTGCACAGATCGTCGTTGGTGATTGGAGCACCACCGCCGCTGAGGACACCCCTGGAGAAGAGGATGCTCTTGAGGATACCTTCCGAGAAGCTGATCGAATTCGTGCGCCCTGAGCCCGGGCTCCCGGAACTTGACCATCACGCACTCCGCAGTCGCGGATGCGCATGGGCTATCGGCCGCAGCTCCAATACTCGGATTGGCCGAATTGTTATCGGCGCCGGGATAGTATGCGATGTTCCGCATAAGCGGATTATTTCCGGAGTCGGGATAGTAGTTCACGTCCCGGACGAGGTCCTTCCGAGATTGGGAAACAACATGGAATCGGTCGTGCCTGGCAAATGTTTCTTCCGGAGGAAGCGTCAGGACCCAGGCAACGAGGGTCTCTCCGGGTTTGCCGCCGATTGGGCCGGACAAATCGAAGATTATCGGGTCGGTGACGCTAGCGCCCATCCGCGTCTGCACCTTCGTCGTCTCGTGCGGTATCGGGTTGAGGAGCCCGCTCGTCATCGAGTGGAGCAACCCGGTGCCGCTCGACAGCACCTCTCTCTGCTGCGACACCGGCAATTGCATCGTCATGTCCGGCGTCGAGGGGGTGGTCACCTGATCGGCCAATCCATTTGCCAGGGTCGGTACTTGGACACCCTTGGAAAAGCAAGCCGATAGCGACGTGTTTTGTGGAGCGAGCAGACAGCCGACCGTCGGTTCGGTGCGGAGGTTGCCCGCGGTCATCAGATTGCGACCGCACGCCGGATAACTCGGATCGCACTCCATGAGCAGAGGGTTGGCGGGGAACAGCGGCACCACCCCTCCCTGCGGGTTGGCCGTCATATTCCACGGGTTGTAGGGCCCCGCGCCAAAGATCGGGTGGTCGAGGCCGAGATCATGCGAGAGCTCGTGCGCAATCGTGTCCGGGCGGGGCGGCAGCGACGTGCGGGAACGTGGGTACCCGAAGGTATTCGCCGCGATGGCGACCCCGTTGTTGCCGATCCAGCTGAAGCCATAAAGTGTGCCCCCCGCTTGTTGGGTTGGCGGGTTGAGCTTGCTGACGAAGAACAGATTGATCGTCGTCGGCATCGAGCTCCGCGGAGGCGTCGGTGTCGCGCCCTGCGAGATCGCCGTAGGAGCAGCAGGAGGCGTCGACGTGACCTGCTGCGAAAGGGTCCTGAAATCCGCGCTGTCTAGAATGATTTCCCCGGTGGCGGTATTCGTTGTCTGCGTAACGTTGAGCGTCTGAAAGGTCGTCCCGGTGGCCGGATTGATCGGCGAGTTGTACGGCACCATCGGCAGCCAGACCAAGTTAACCCCGAGTTGGTTCAGCAGCGCCTGGGTGATGTCGACTCCTGAGGTGTCGCCGCTGGGGGGCGGGCTGGCTCCCGTCATCGGATCGACGACGAAGCCGATCGGGTTTGGGCTAATCGGGTTATTCGGTAGACCCATGGAAAAGGGCATGCCGGCACCGCCCGGCCCGCTCGGAACGCCCACCCCAGTCGCCGATGTCGTGTTGAACGGGGCGCAACTCGTCGTCCCGCTGGTTCCGCATACGTCTATCGGCTGGACCATGATGTAACAGGGAATGTCGCCCGCGGCGATGGGGAGATGGGGGGTGCACTGGGCGATGGCGGCGCCAGACGCGACGCAGGCGGCTAGCGCCGACGCGAAGAACCATACCATCCCGCCCGGACGCGACTTCGAACCCCTCATCGTTAACCTCCCTTTTTCGGCACGCGCAAAAATTGACCCGTTTTTTACCGACCGAGTGTGAACCAGCTCACACTCGGCAACCCCTGCAGCGGATATTTTGCCAGGCGCGAGGCACCCTCGCGTAACCGGACGTGACAAAATCGCCCGAATCCGGAATAAATGCAACAAGATCTGAGGTGTCATTTATTAACCAACATAATCCGTTGCAATCGAGATAAACTTTGTCAAACATGCGCGGGCGGACGAGGATAGATCCGTTCGGGCCGCCAAAGGGGAAGCACCAATGAGCGTATCTTTCAGATCCTTCACGTTTGCCCGTCTCGCCGGCGCAGTCGCGGCCCTGTGGCTGGGCTGCACGGGTCCGGTATGGGCGGGCGACGGCGGCGGGGATCTGGGATCCCTAAACAGCATGCTGCAAGGCCTCTGCACTACGCTGACGACTAACTTTGGCGTGAGCCTGCCCTCCTGCCCGCAGGCTCCCTCGGTTACCCAGGGGGTCTTGCAACTCGCCGCTTGGAATCTTTCACCGACCGAGATGCTTCGCGCCACCAATAATATTCCTCCCGGAGCTGCCGTCGATGCCGGCAGCCCGTCCCTCCCGCCTGCAGTTATCCCGACAACACCCGTGACTACCGCCATTACCGCGTTCCCGGTAACGAGCACCGCGTTGTCGAACTTACTGCCGAACCTGAGGCCACTCGCCTTTGTCAGCTCGCCCACGAGCCCGGCAAAGGCGGCGCAGCTCTTCAACCCCAACGCAGACAACTTCCTCTACGCGGTGGCAAGCGGGTTCTTAGATAACGGCGGACAGCCCGACACGCTCTTCTTCTTCTATGAAGACACGTCGCGGACCAACCCGAACTTGAAGCAGGGCCAAATCGTCGCCAAAATGTCGCTGCCACTCATAATATTGAGCAACAGCGCGACAGAAAGTCTGGTGACAGCCACGCTGCAATTCAGAGCGACCAAAGCCGGGGACTGCTCGGCCAGCACCGTCACAAGCACCTTATGGCCGAACGGGATCACCCCGGATCTAATTGGGGTGGATTGCGCGGTCGTGTTTGCGCCGTCGCCGGTTTCGGCCAAGTCGCATGCGATCTTCGAAGTGGCGGTCCCGCTTATCGTGACCATGGCCACCGACCCGCTGTATTTTTTCAACCCGATCGTCAACGTTGGCAGCCCGTTCATGGGCGACGTAACCGGCCACTCCGCTGGTATTTTGGGACCTAACGGAAACTCCATTGGAATGGGCACCTCCGCGGTGCCGCTGTGCAGTGCGACCGTAGGATGCCCCCCATTGTCCCCTCCACCTCCGTCCCCTGTCTTCGCGCTCTGCGCCAACCTTCCGGCCGGGAACGGCAATGCGCAGGCGCCGGTTCCCTCGGTCGCAGCGTACTACGCCATCTCCACGGCTGGTGAAACGCTCCTCTCGGCAGCGCTTCCCGCGACAACGACGAGCGTGTGTCCGTTCTGAGTGTGGATACGGACGCCGGGCACGAGTTGAGGCCAGCAGTCACCATGATTCGGTACTGATGCGCGCGAGGAGGCGTCGCTGATCGCCGTCGTGCTCTTTGGCAGCTTGCTCGCCGTCGCTTTATCGGAATTCTGCCGGCCGCGACGGCAGCGGCAGTTTCCGGCGCTGCGGCGGCGGTTCGGCAATGTCGGCATCTGGCTGCTCAATATCGTCCTCGCCGCCTTGATTTTCGCGCCGACAGCCACTTTCCGGCCGCAGCTTGCCGCCGTGTTGGGGATCTCTCTTCCGGTCTGGCCAATCGCCGATCGATGGCCGAGCTTCGTGGCGGCCTTCCTGCTGCTCGACTTTTTGAATTACGCCATGCACCGCTGTCAGCATGCGGTGCCGTTTCTGTGGCGCTTCCACGCTCTGCATCACTCCGATCCCGATGTCGATGTAACGACTTCGGTGCGCCATCATCCGATCGAGTATGTGCTCGCCACAGGGTTCTACTGGGTGGCGGTGCTGGCGCTCGATATCCCCGTGGTCGTCGTGCTTACCCACGGGCTGACGGTCTTCGCCGCCGCTGCGGTCACCCACGGCAACACTCGGCTCCCCGAATGGCTGGAGCGGCTTTTGCAGCCCGTGGTGATCACCCTCGACCTGCACCTCGTCCACCACTCCATCTCGGTGGATGAGGCGAACGCCAATTTTGGCGCTGTCCTTTCGGTCTGGGATCGGCTGTTCGGCACTTATCTACGACTTCCCCGCGCGCAGCTGCAGCAGATCGTTTTCGGGGTCCGCGAACTACCGCGCCGTGAATGCTTGAAGCCGTCGGCGATGCTGATGACGCCCTGGCGGCTCGCTCGAGCCAACCGCGTCGCAGCGGCTGATTAGTCGGCCCGGGCAGTGGTCCGGGTCAGCAAGTCGGCTTTACGGTTCAGCGCCTCGATCAGGCCGTCGATGCCCTGGTTTCTCAGGATCGCGGCGAATTCGGAGCGCCTGGTCGCCACCTCGCTGATCGTCCCGTCGACATAGATGTCCGCGATCTGCCAGCTGCCGCCCTCCTGGCGCATCAGGTAATCGATTTCCACAGGCTCACCGTTCGCCTTGACGATCCGGCTGCTGACGATGACGCCGGACGGCGCAGGCCGCTCACCGGTCACCTGGAGCTTTTGCCCATCATAGCTGTCGAACCGGTCGGCGTAG
The DNA here is from genome assembly GCA_963774345.1 of uncultured Alphaproteobacteria bacterium. Classification (GTDB taxonomy): domain Bacteria; phylum Pseudomonadota; class Alphaproteobacteria; order ATCC43930; family CGMCC-115725; genus AP-15. The sequence goes on along the minus strand of CAVZFB010000064.1, from coordinate 28,173 downwards.
ATCGCCGAGATATAACGGCCATAGCTGTCGGTGACCTGCTGCTGCTGGGATGCGCCCAAACCGGCCCAGGCCGGGCCGACCGACAGGCGGGCCATGACCGGCAGGTCGAAACTGCGCCGGATGACCGGCTCCAACTGTGCGAAGCGGCCGCTTTCGCCGAGCGTCGAACCGTTCTTCATCGCACCGAGCAAGTTGGCATATAGCGTCTGCACGGTATCGCTGCCGCCGGCCGCCTTGGCTGAGCCGTAGCCGGCGACAGAAGCAAGCGCAAGCATCGCGGCAAAGCCAACTCCCTTGCGCCCAAACCGCTTTGCCGCCGTCGGTCTCCTCGATGCGGCCGAAATCCTCGATAGATTACCCTTGATCATGACCGATCTTGGTTGCCTCCTGTCTTTCGTCCGTTTAGGTGCGTGCAGCGCAGCAAGTTTCAAGACATGGCTGAGCTGCGGCGCGCTCATCGCCACGCCACGGGGATGCTCCTCCATCTGCCTGGGCGCACCATAGACGCATTCGTCCGCTTGGCAGAAGAACGCACAAAGATAACGAATGACATGCGGGGCTGTTCCACGCTGGATGCTCCCTTAATGCAAAAACAACGGTGAGGCATGCAATCTCCCTTTGATTTGTTGGCGTTGCTGTTGGTGCTGGCGGCAATCTTTGGTTACCTGAATCATCGGCTTTTTTACTTGCCGTTGACGGTGGGACTGCTGCTGATGGCGCTGCTGAGCACGATGGCGCTGATCGCCGCCGACGCCGCAGCGCCACATCTCGGGCTCAGGCTTGCGATCCGCGGCCTGCTCGCCGGGGTCAATTTTCCGGTAGCCCTGCTCAACGGCTTTCTGAGCTTTCTCTTGTTTGCCGGAGCGCTCGAGGTCGATTTCGCAGAACTTTTCGCGCGTAAATGGACGGTGCTGACCCTGGCCACTTTCGGCACGGTGCTGTCGACAGCGCTGATCGCCGGAGTACTGCTCGGCATATCGGCGGCGCTTGGGATCGGCATCCCGGTCACCTGGTGCCTCGTCTTCGGCGCCTTGATCTCGCCGACCGACCCGGTCGCCGTGCTCCTGGTTCTGAGGCGGGTCGGCATCCCTCAATATCTGCAAGCGATCATCGCCGGGGAGAGTCTGTTCAACGACGGGATCGCCGTTGTTCTGTTCACCCTTCTGCTGTCGTTGGCGACCGGCAGCGGCGATCACGCGCACGGTCCCCTGGCGATCGCCGGTGAGTTTCTGCTGTCGGCGGTCGGCGGCGGCGTCCTTGGCCTGGTGCTCGGTTATGCCGCGTTTTTGCTGATCCGCGGGGTCGACGATTACAATGTCGAGCTGATCATCTCGCTCGCTTTGGTGACTGGCGCCTACAGCCTCGCCGGCACGCTCAACGTCTCGGGCCCAGTCGCGGTCGTCGTCGCCGGCATCCTGATGGGCAATCATGGGATGCAACACGCGATGAGCGAGCCGACCCGCCAGCATTTGAAAACGTTTTGGCTCCTGGTCGACGACACGTTGAACGCGCTATTGTTCCTGCTGATCGGGCTGGAGATCGCGGCGATCGATTTGGCCTGGCGCGCGCTTGCCGCCACCGCCGTCATGATCCCGGTCGTGCTCGCGGCCCGCTGGCTCAGCGTCACCGCGTCGGCGCTGCCGCTCAATCTGCGCCTGCCGGGGCGGTTCGGCTCGTTCCTGGTGTTGACCTGGGGCGGGCTGCGCGGCGGCATCTCGGTAGCTCTGGCACTGGCCTTACCGCCGACGATCTATAAAGACACGATGTTGACGATTGCTTACGGGATCGTCGTGTTTGCGATTGTGGTCCAGGGCCTCACCCTCGAGTGGATGGCGCGCCGCGCGCTGCCGGCGCTGCCTGCCGCGCTCGGCGCTGAGGAAGGCTGAGCGCGCTTCGACTGCATCGCCGCCCGATGGTTCGGGCTATAAGGGCCTGCGAATTTTCCGGGCGAGCCAGGAAGCCTGCCATGGACAAGAAGGTTCACATCAACTTCTGGTACGTGATTGCCGCGGTTCTCGGAATGCTGTGGATTCAGAGCCTATATCTGCAGAGCACCGAACGGACCCCGATCCCCTATAGCCGCTTTCAGACCTTGCTCAACGACGGCAAGATCAACGAAGTCGAGATCGGTGCGAACTACATCAGCGGCTCGCTGAAGAAGGTCGAGCCCGACGGGCTGAAGGATTTCATCACCACGCGGGTCGACTCCGATCTGGCGAAGAGCCTCGACAAGCACGGCGTCACCTACACCGGCGTGGTCGAGAACCATCTCGTTCGCGACCTGCTCTCGTGGATTCTACCGGCAATCTTTTTTGTTGGGATCTGGATGTTCGCGATTCGCCGCATGGGACAGGGTGGGCTCGGCGGCCTGATGCAGATCGGCAAGAGCCACGCCAAAATCTATGTCGAGAAGGAGACCAAGGTCACCTTTGCCGATGTCGCCGGGGTCGACGAGGCAAAGGAGGAGCTGGTCGAGATCGTCAACTTCCTCAAAGACCCCGTCCGCTACGGGCGGCTCGGCGGGCGACCGCCCAAGGGGGTGCTGCTGGTTGGCCCGCCGGGGACAGGCAAGACCTTGCTCGCCCGCGCCGTTGCCGGCGAAGCCGGGGTGCCGTTCTTTTCGATCTCGGGGTCGGAATTCGTCGAGATGTTTGTTGGCGTCGGCGCTGCCCGGGTGCGCGACCTGTTCGAGCAGGCACGCCAGCACGCGCCGGCGATCATCTTCATCGACGAGCTCGACGCGCTCGGCCGCGCCCGCGGGCCGTTTGGCGGGGGCGGCCAAGACGAGAAGGACCAAACCCTCAACCAGCTGTTGGCCGAACTCGACGGCTTCGACCCGACCAGCGGGCTCGTGCTGCTCGCCGCAACCAACCGGCCGGAGGTGCTCGATCCGGCATTGCTGCGCGCCGGGCGATTCGACCGCCAAATCCTCGTCGACCGGCCCGACAAGAGGGGGCGGGTGGAGATCCTGACCGTGCATCTGAAAAAGGCCAAGCTCGCCCCCGACGTGGTCGCGGAGGAGATTGCGGCGCTGACCCCCGGGTTTACCGGCGCCGATCTGGCCAATCTTGTCAACGAGGCAACCCTGCTCGCCACAAGACGCAACGCCGACGCCGTCACCATGGACGACTTCACCAATGCGATCGAGCGGATCGTCGCCGGCCTCGAAAAGCGCAATCGACTCCTCAACCCGATGGAGCGCCGCGTCGTCGCCTATCACGAATTGGGGCATGCGATGGTGGGGTTGGCACTGCCGGGCCTCGACACGGTGCATAAGGTCTCGATCATCCCGCACGGCGTCGGCGCGCTCGGCTACACGATCCAGCGCCCGACCGAGGACCGCTATCTGATGACCCGCGCCGAGCTTGCGCACAAGATGGCGGGACTGCTCGGTGGTCGCGCCGCAGAACAGCTCGTCTTCAGCGAAATCTCGACCGGCGCGGCGGACGACCTCGCCAAGGCCACCGACATCGCCCGGGCGATGGTGCTGCGCTACGGCATGAGCGAGGAGCTCGGCAACGTTGCCTATGACCGCGACCGATCGCCCTTCCTGCAGCCGGCTTTTCCGATGCCGCAGGAGCGCAGCTACAGCGAGGGCACCGCCGAAGCTGTTGATCGCGCGGTGCGGGTTTTCGTCGATCAGGCCTTTGCGCTTGCTACCCAAGTCCTCCAGCGAAACCGCGCTCTGCTTGACCGCACCGCGGCGGCGCTGCTGCAGACCGAAACCTTGAACGAGCCGGAAATAGAGCAACTGAAGCACGAGATCCTGCCCGAACCGGCTTCGCTGCCGGCGCCCGAGCAACCCGCTGCAGCAGCCGAATCTTAGGTCGCATCTTTGGGTTGGAAACGTCGGCTGTAACTTCAGCAAGGCGCGGTTTTAGGACACAGGCGCCCACAGCACGTCTTCGATGTCCGTGGCGGCGGTGGCGAGCATGACCAGGCGGTCGAAGCCGAGGGCGATCCCGGCGGAGGGCGGCAGGCCGTGTTGGAGGGCGGCGAGGAAATCCTCATCGATCGGGCAGGTCTCGCCGTAGAGCGCCTGTTTCTTGGCTTGGTCGGCGCGGAAACGGGCGCGCTGCTCGGCCGGATCGGTCAATTCGCCAAAGGCGTTGGCGAGTTCGAGGCCGCAGACATAAAGCTCGAAGCGCTCGGCGAGCCGGGGATCGACGGGGTTGCGCCGCGACAATGCCGCCATCGACGCCGGGAAATCGTACAGCACCGTCGGCGCGCCGATGCCGAGATGGGGTTCGATCCGGTCGAGAAAGATGCGGAAATAGAGCGCCTCCCAATCGTCGCCCGGATGCGGCTCGACGCCGATCCGGCGTGCCTCCACTGCCAGCAACGCGAAATCGGGGATGACCGGGTTGGGCGCGGTCGCCAGAATGTCGACGGCGCAGTAGGTGCGAAAGGCCTCGGCCACGCTGATCTCTTGCCACGGCTGGTGCGGCATCGGCGCTGTGGTCTACGCCAGCCGAAGGACTCGCCGCCAGCCGCCGCCTGGCAGGCGCGCAGCAAGCCAACGCAGTCCGGAATCAGCTCGCGCCATGAAGCGTCGGCCCGGTACCATTCGAGCATCGAAAATTCGGGATGATGGGTGGGGCCGCGCTCGCCGTCGCGAAACACATGGGCGAGCTGCCAGATCCGCGGGATCCCGGCGACCAGCAGCTTTTTCATCGCAAATTCCGGGGAGGTGTGGAGATAGCGGCGCGATGACCGGCCGTCTCGCGGGTCGTGCAATTCGGTAGCGAAAGCCTTCAAATGCGGTTCGAGCCCCGGGCTCACCTGGAGCGCCGGCGTATCGACCTCGACAAACCCTCGTGCTGCGAAAAACGCCCGTACCGCCGCTAGAATGCGACCGCGCTTTTCCAGCCGCCCACGGCGCAATGCGAAGCGCTCCGGTCGCCACCAATGCTCCACCAAGTCGGCGCTCCATCTTGTCGTAAGCTCGACCCGTGCTAATGTCTGGGCAGCAATCGCACCCGATCAAGCGCCCTTCCAGGACTATTGTCATGAAGATCAACGCCATCGACATCAAGCCGGGCAACGTCCTCGAATACCAGGGCAAATTGTGGATCGTGCTAAAGCGAGAACTGGTGCAGCCGGGCAAGGGCGGCGCTTTTGCCCAGGTCGAGATGCGCGATTTACGGGGTGGAACCAAGCTCAACGACCGCTTTCGCACGCAGGAGACGGTCGAGCGCGTTCGCCTCGACGAAAAGGAGATGCAGTTCCTGTTCATGGAGAACGCACAGGCGACCTTCATGGACAATGACAGCTTTGAACAGATCTCGATTCCGGCAGAGATGATCGGCGAGCCGGCCGATTTTCTGCGCGACGGCATGGTGTGCACGGTAATGCTGCACGAAGGCACGCCGCTTTCGGTCGAACTGCCGCCGAGCGTGGTCATGGAGGTGGTCGAAGCCGATCCGGTCGTGCGCGGCCAGACCGCATCGTCTTCCTACAAGCCGGGCAAGCTCGACAACGGGCGCCGGGTCTTGATCCCGCCCTATATCGAGGCCGGCACCCGCATCGTCGTCAACACCGCCGACGGCAGTTATATGGAACGGGCGAAGGACTGAGCGTCAGGCGCAGTCATGGTGATGCGATCGCCAGTCTTGAATGTGATGGCGAATGCCGCGTTGAAGGCGGCGCGCGGCCTGTTGCGCGATTTCGGCGAGGTCGAGCAGCTTCAGGTCTCGATCAAGGGCCCGGGCGATTTCGTCTCGACCGCCGACCTCAAGGCCGAGCGCACGATCAAGAACGAGCTGACCCGCGCTCGCCCCGGCTATTCGCTGCTGTTCGAGGAGAGCGGCGCCGAGACGGGATCGGATCCCCACCACCGCTGGATCGTCGATCCGCTCGACGGCACGACCAATTTCCTGCACGGCATCCCGCACTTTGCGATCTCGATTGCGCTCGAGCGCGATGGCGAGATCGTTGCCGGTCTCGTCTACGACCCGGTCCGCGACGAAATGTACTCGGCCGAAAAGGGCCTCGGCGCTTACGTCAACGATCGCCGGCTCAGAGTGTCGGCGCGGCGGCGGCTCGCCGAGGCGGTGATCGGCACCGGTATGCCGTTCGGCGATCGTGGCGATCGGCCGGCCTATCTCGCCAGCCTGGCCGCAGTCATGGCTGCGACCAGCGGGGTGCGCCGCATCGGCGCGGCGGCGCTCGATCTCGCCTACGTGGCCGCCGGCCGGTTTGAGGGGTTCTGGGAGTTCGGGCTCGCGCCGTGGGACATCGCCGCCGGGTTCCTGCTGGTGCGCGAGGCGGGGGGTTATGTCAGCGATCTGTCCGGTGGCCACGCGATGATGACGAGCGGCGACGTGCTAGCCGCCAACGATCACCTGCATTTGCCGCTGGCGGCGCTGATCCGGGATGCGATGCGCACCTCCCGGGCAGCGGCCGAATAGTAACACCCCCGGGAAGCTCGCTGCCCGAGACTGCGCTCATCGGTAGTGGGCCAGTCTGAAATCTCGGCACCTTGACATCCGAGTGGATGCCGCTAGGTCGGGTGCCATATCGCCTGGCAAGGGCGGCTCCGTATATGATGTGGAAGGTAGGCTAACCCCGAGGGAGGGCGCGCGTCATGCCTGATGAGATTTTCGATCCCGCCGGCAAATTTACTTTCAAGGCAGGTGACCTCGATTTCGAGACAGGCACCGGTAATGGGAAGAATTTGATCTCAGCTGGCGTCCTCGCCGAGAAGAAAGCGACGGTTGGGCGGCTGGTTCGGTTGCCACCGCCCGTTGCCCGTATTTACGAGGCCGTGAAAGAGCTACAGGAGCAATATTCAGATTCGGGTAGAACGTTTACGCCAGACGGGCATTTGGTCGGATCGATTGGCGAAGTAATTGCGGCTGAAGCCCTAGGGCTGACGCTCTACAGAAACTCGCATCCCGGACACGATGCTCACGACGGTAAGGGCGGAGACGTGCAGATCAAGATGACTGCCGGGAAGAGCGTTGCTATGTACGAGACGTCCGTTCGCTTGGTCGTGCTTAAGGTCGTTTCGTCAAAAGAAGCTGAGATCGTCTATGACGGCCCCGGAGCGCCAGTATGGAACGTTGCCGGAAAGGTGGGTAAGAACGGCCAGCGGGTCGTCAGCTTGTCCCGCCTGCGTGAAATCGCGACGTTAGCCTCGTCGCGAATTTCAGACTGCCCCACTACCCGCTCATCCGACTAAGAGTGCGGCAACCAATTCTATGGTAGTCTCCCGGGAGACCGGGTTTGGGGGTGGCGGTGGAAATGTGCATCGTGCTCAGCCGGCTTGCCGCGCCTTCGGAGCCGGTGAGAGCGTCGCGATGACCAGCCGATCAGGTCTCTCTTCATGAACCGCTCGCGCCGCTTCCTGGTGCGGATGGTCGTGTTTCTGGCGTTGGTGGCCGCGCTGGCGATGGCGCTCGGGCGTCCGCTGGTGGCGGCCTTCATGGGCAATCCCGTGGTCAACGGTGTCATTATCGGCATCCTTATCGCCGGCATCGCCTATATTTTTCGTCAGGTGCTGCTGCTCGATCCCGAAATTGATTGGATCGAGAATTTTCGGCATTTGGAGGCGGGCGGCGAGGAAGCGTGGCGGGCCGCCGGCCAGCGCCGCGGCTGCTCGCACCGATGGCGCGCATGCTGGGTACGCGCCAGGTCGGGCGGGTCAGCCTGTCGGCGACTTCGTTGCAGACCCTGCTCGACGGCATCGGCTCGCGGCTCGACGAGACCCGCGAGACCTCGCGCTATCTGATCGGCGTGCTGGTGTTTCTCGGCCTGCTCGGGACCTTTTACGGGCTGCTGGAGACGGTGCGCGTCGGTCGGCGGGGTGATCGGCGGACTGAACGTCGGCGGCAGCGATCTCGCCCGCGCCTTCGCCGACCTCAAATCGGGGCTGGAATCGCCGCTGGCCGGGATGAGCGACCGCGTTCAGCTCGTCGCTGTTCGGACTTGCCGGCAGCCTGGTGCTCGGCTTTCTCGACCTGCAGGCGGGTCAGGCGCAGAACCGCTTCTACAACGACCTCGAAGAGTGGCTGTCGACCTACACGCGGCTGTCGTGCGGCGGCTCTGGGCGACGGCGGCGACGGCTCGGTCCCGGCCTATATCCAGGCGCTGCTCGAACAGACCGCCGACAGCCTGGAAAACCTGCAACGCATCCTCGCGCGCGGCGAGGAAAGCCGCATCGGCGCCAATTCAACACGCTGCCGGCGCTGATCGATCGGCTCGGCACTCCTCGGCGAGCAGATGAAGGCCGGGCAGATGCTGATGGTGCGGCTCGCCGAGAACCAGATGGAGCTGAAGCCGTCGCTGGCGCGCCTCGGTCGACGTCGCCGAAAACTCGCTCGGCCAGGACGACGTGCTGCGCAACCATCTGCGCAACATCGAGGCCTATATCGCGCGGCTCATCGAGGATCTGGCGCAGGGCCGGGCGCAAAGCGGTCGCAGGAATCTGCGCGGCGAGATCCGCCTCCTGGCGCGCACCATCGCCGCGCTGGCCGAAGAAGGCCGGCGCTGAGCGCGGCACGGGCTGCTGAGCCATGCCGATCGCCCGAAGAATCCCCGCCGATCGAGCATCGACATTTGGCCCGGCTTTGTCGACGCCCTGGCGCAGCTGTTGATGGTGATCATCTTCATTCTGTTGGTGTTCACCGCCGGCCAATTCTATCTGTCGGCGGCGCTGTCGGGGCGCGACGAGGCCCTGCACAAATTGCAGCAGCAGATCGACCAGCTCGCCGATCTGTTGTCCCTCGAGCGACACAGCAACGCGGATTTCGCGGCTTGGTGCGACGCCAGCTCGACCGCTCAGCTGAAGAGCGCCCAGGCCGAGCGCGACCGGCTGACCTGCGCAGGCTCGCGGAGCTCACCGCCACAGGCCAAGGAGGCGGCGACGCAAGGACCGAGCAGGCGACGGGGCAGCTGCCGCCGAAAAGCAGATCAGCGCAGACGCGCTCTGACCCAGGTCGACCGGTTGAACGCGCAGATCGCCGCGTTGCGCGAGCAGCTTTCGGCCATCGCCGCAGCGCTCGACATTTCCGAGGCCAAGGTCAAGACACAGCAGGACCAGATCGTCGATCTCGGCCAAAAGCTCAACCTGGCGCTGGCCAACAAGGTCGAAGAGCTGGCGCGTTACCGCTCGGAATTTTTCGGCCGGCTGCGCGAAATCCTTGGGAACCGGCCGGATATCCGGATCGTCGGCGACCGCTTTGTGTTCCAGTCCGAGGTGCTGTTTGCGCCGGGCAGCGCCGATCTGAGCGACGCCGCGAAAAAGGAACTCGATCCGGTGATCGCCGCGCTCAAACAGATCGCCGCGAAGATCCCGCCCGACATCGACTGGATTCTGCTGGTCAACGGTCATACCGACCATCGCCCGATCGCACGCCGCAGTTTCCGTCGAATTGGGAGTTGTCGACGGCGCGCGCGCTGTCGGTCGTGCGCTATGCCATCAGTCAGGGCATCCCCGCGGACCGGCTAGCCGCGGCGGGTTTCGCCGACACCCAGCCGGTTGATCGGGGAGATAATGCCGACGCCTATAGCCGCAATCGGCGGATTGAGCTGAAGCTGACCGAGCACTGACGCATCAGTGGCCGGGCGGGGTGCTCAATCGAGGGCGATGCGCGGTCCGCCGGCGCCGCTGAGCAGTCGCTTTAGGTGAAATCCAACCAGAAGATCCTCGCTGCGCAGGCCGAGCAGAGCGGCGAAAGCCGGCATCGCCGCTGGATCCTCGGCTTCGAGCTTGGCGAATGCGTCGAGATAGGACCGGGTCGCGGGATCGTCAAAGGCCTCGGCCGAGAGCGGCTCAAACGCACGCAGCGGTTCCTTGCGACCGCGCAGCAACAGATCGCCGACTGGCCTTCCCTTAAATCCGGCTACGCGGCTCGCCACGCTCTCGCCGACGCAAACGCGGGTGCCTAGCTGCTTGTTGGCTGCTTCGAGACGCGCCGAGGTGTTCACCGTATCGCCATAGGCAGTGTAATCGAAATAGCGCCCGCCGCCGAAATTGCCGACGATCGCCGGGCCGGCGGCGAGGCCGAGACGGGTCGCGCCGAGCATCGTTCCGCGTTGCTGCCAGCGTTCGCGAAAGGCCTGCGCGCTCATATCGAGTTCGAGCGCGCAGGCGACCGCGCGCTCGGCATGATCGGGCTGATCGGATGGCGCCCCAAACAGCACATGCATGGCGTCGCCGACGAGCTTCACCACGGTCCCGCCATGAGCGAAGACGATGTCGGTCATTGCGCCGAGATAATCGTTCAACAGCGGGGCGATGATATCCGGATCGAGAGTCTCGACCAGTGAGGTGAACTCGGCGATGTCGGTAAACAGCGAGGTGATCTCGCGCCGTTGCCCGCCCAAGTCGACGGCGTCGGGATCACTCGCCAACCGCTCCGCTAGATTGGGTGAGAAATAACGCGAGAGCAGCGCATGCGCGCGCTCTGCCGTGGCCTGCCGCCGCCGCGCCTCGCGCAGCCGCTCGATATGCGCGAGCGTCTTTCTGATGGTCGCTTCGAGGTCGGCGAAATCGATCGGCTTGGTCACGAAATCGAAGGCCCCGCGATTCATCGCGGTGCGGATATTGGCCATGTCGCCATAGGCCGAGACGATCACGGTAGAGAGCTGGTCGTCAGCCTCGTGAATTTTTTGCAGCAGGGTCAGACCGTCCATTCGAGGCATGTTGATATCGCTGACCACCATGTCGACAGCGGTGCCGTTTGCCAGCATTTCAAGCGCCTCGACCCCGTCGCGGGCAAAGCGAAAATCAAACTCGCCGGCGCGGATCTGGCGGCGAAACCTCTGCTCGACGAGCGCTTCCAGATCCGGCTCGTCGTCGACCACGAGGATCGTCGCGGTCATGCCACCCCTCCTCTGCCGGCACCGGCCGCAGGCATCATCGCGCGCGGCAACGTCACGATGAACTCGGTGAACGCGCCCGGCTCGGTCTCGACCTCAAAGGTCCCTCCATGCTGCTTGACGACGATGTCAAAGCTCAGCGACAGGCCGAGGCCGGTCCCCTCGCCCGCCGGCTTGGTGGTAAAGAACGGATCAAAGATTTTCGCTCTCACCTCACCGGGGATCCCGGTGCCGTTGTCACGCACGCGAATCTCGACCCGGTCGGAAAGACAGCGTGTGCATACCGAAAGTGTCGGCTCAAACCCAGGCTCTCGACCGCTGCGCAGGCGTTCGCGCGCGGCATAGAAGCCGTTCCCGAAGAGGTTCAGAAGAACCCGCGTGATTTCCTGCGGGTAGAGATCGATCTCACCGATCGTGGGGTCGAGATCCTTGCGTAGGGTGACGTTGAAGTCCGGATGTTCGGCGCGGGCGCCGTGGTAGGCGAGGTTCAGGCTTTCCTCGACGAGGGCATTGAGATTGGCCGCGCGGCGCTCGCCGACGCCGGCGCGCGAGTGCAGCAGCATATTCTTGACGATGCTGTCGGCCCGCTTCCCGTGCTCGACGATCTTGGCGAGGTTGCCGTTCAGCATCTGGGTCAGATCGTCGATTTCGGCGCGAGTCGCCTCGGGCAGAGATGCGTTCTGGGCCACCAGCACGCCGCGCAGCTCCTCGGTCAACTCCGCCGACAGCTCGGCAAAGTTGTTGACGAAATTGAGCGGATTTTTGATTTCATGGGCGATGCCCGCAGTCAGCTGGCCGAGTGAGGCCAGCTTTTGGGTTTCGACCAGCCGGTCCTGCGCCTTCTGCAAGTTTGCCAGCGCTTGTTCCGCGGCGAGGCGGGCATCCCTGGCTTCATGCTCGCGCGCCTGCAACTCTTCGGTCCGCGCCTCGACCTTAGCCTCCAGAGTATCGTGTGACTCCTGTACTTTGGCCGCCATCTGATTGAACCGGTCCGCCAAGGTCTCGATCTCGTCACCGGTACGGATCTCGATCCGCTCGCCGCGTTCGCCCGATCCCAGCCGATCCGCGCCCGATTGCAGACGCCGGATCGGCACCACCATGCGCCGCGCGAGCACCGTGCCAGCGCCGGCCGCCAGCAACAGGCCAAGCGCCAGCAGCGCCGCCATCCGGTACAGGGAGGCATAGACCGGCGCCAGCGCTTCGCTCAACGGCAGTTCGACGAAGACGATCCAACCGAGCCGGGGTACGGGCGCCCAGGTGGTCAGCACCGAGGCGCCGGCCGGTCCGACCGCGGTATGGGCGCCGCTCGCCGCGGCTTCCTGACGAAGACCGGCCTGCGCCGCCGCCACTTGCGGCAGGTGCGATAGATCGGTCTCGCGCAGCACCAGGCTGAGGTCGGGGTGTGCGATCAGCCGCCCGCGCGAATCGACGACATAGGCATATCCGGTCCGCCCAACCTGCAGCGCGGTGATCAGGTCCCAGATAAATTTCAGATTAACCTCGGCAACGGTCACACCGGCATGATGCCCGGCATGGGCGACAGCAATCGTCATGTAGGGCTCGGACATATTGCGGAAATAGACCGGACTGAACCAGACGCCTTTGGCCTCCGCCTCGGCGAAACGCGGCGCGGTAGCATCGTCGGCGCCGCTCGCTACGACATCGGGAGCAATACGCGAGAGCTTGAGTTGTTCCTTGCCCGAGCCGTCGATCTCGGTCAGTTCCGTGATCGCCGGGACCTCGCGCATCAGGCGGATAAAGTCATAGCGGCGCTGCTCGAGTGATAGTGCGTCCCATTGCGGCGGGGTCGTCCAGCCGATCTGCTGCTCGATCCCGGACACAAACTCGCCGATGCGTTGGGCGGCGTCCTGGGTCTTCTCCTGCTCGATCTGCGCCGCGTCATTTTCGGCTTCACGGTAGCCGAGCCACATGTTGACCAAGCCGTTGGCGACCAGAACGAAGCTGACAAGGCCGACAAAGGCGAGCGCGAGCTTGGGCGCGAGCCCCATCCGCAGATGCCGGCGGACGGGTTGGCTCGCGGCCTCGGTCACCTCGAAAGCGACACCGTCACCGGCGAGCACGATAGGGCGGCTCCCCTGTCATTCGATCACATCGTCGGCGCGAGCGAGCAAGGATGGCGGTATGGTCAGGCCGATCGCCTTGGCGGTCCCGAGATTGATCGCCAGTACAAACCGGCTCGGCTCTTCGAGAGGAAGTTGGGCGGGGTCGGCGCCTTTGAGGATGCGCGCGGCAAGTCCGGCGGCGCGATCGTACATCTCGCTCACATCCGGACCGTACGACATCAGGCCGCCTTCGTGCACCAGGAAGTCGTATTCGTAGATCGCCGGCAACTTATGCTGAGCGGCGAAATCGAACACCCGCTTGCGGTTCAAAGTCGTCAGCACGTCGCTGACCATCAGGATCGCGTCCGGCGGCCGGTTCATCATCGCCGCAAACGCTGCGTCGAACCCGTTGGGCGCACGCACGCCGAGCGATTCGACATCGATGCCGAGGCTGCGTGCCTGCGCCTCCGCCGCTTTGTAGCGCAACGACATGCCTAGGTCCTCTGCGTTCCACAGCATGGCCACGCTGTGCACACTCGGCACCGCCTCTTTCAGCAACGCCAGGCGCTTGGCGGAGAGCTCGGCGGCGATCTCGGACAGCCCGGTGACATGGCCGCCGGGACGGGCAAAGCTGGCGACGAGGCCATCTTCAACCGGGTCGCCCGCCTGCACCACGACGACCGGCAACGTCGAATGCTGCTTGGCGGCGAGCGCGGCTGGGTAGCCGCCGGTGACGATCACCGCGACCTTGCTTGCGACCAATTCGTCCACCAGCTCCGGCAAGCGGTCGAGCTGCCCATGCGCCGCGCGCCGCTCAAGCGCCAGGTTTTGGCCGAGAACAAACCCCTGCCGGGCAAAGCCGCGAATGAGCCCTGCGCCGAGCGGGCTCTGGTCGGTCGGGTCGGCCCCGACCGCGAGCACCCCAACGTGATAGACCTGCGGCGGCGTTTGGGCGGCGACTGTCCCGGCCCCGATTAAAGCTGTGGCGAGAGCGGCAAAGAACCCAGCCAATCTCATAAAAGAACCTCGAAGCAACCGGCGCGGCGACCATACGACCGGCTGCGGCATCGACCAAGGGGTTGTTGGACAAGTTGCTGTGATCCAAGAACTCTGGCGACCGGTCGTTGCTAAAGTCTTATAGCGGCCGCGAGCGCGCCGCCGGAGCCGGGCCATGACCGGATCACCCTTTGTCCTGGCGATCGACCAGGGGACGACGAGCACGCGCGCTATGCTGTTCGACGCACACAGGCCAGGTGCGGCAAACGGCGCAGATCGAGCTGACCCAGTACTATCCGCAACCCGGCTGGGTCGAGCACGATCCCGAGGAAATCTGGCAAAGCGTGGTTTCGACTTGTCGTGAAACCGCCGCGGCCGCGGACGGGCCGATCGCCGCGATCGGCATCGCCAACCAGCGCGAGACGACGGTTTTGTGGGACCGCGCCACCGGTCGCCCGGTGTACAACGCGATCGTCTGGCAGGACCGGCGAACCGCGGAACTGTGTGCGCAGTGGCGCAGCGAGGGGCTGGCGGAACCCGTCGCGCAGCGCACCGGCCTCGTCATCGATCCTTATTTCTCTGCTTCGAAAATCCGCTGGCTGCTCGACGCCGTGCCCGGCCTGCGCCAGCGCGCCGAGGCCGGCGAGATCGCCTTTGGCACGATCGACAGCTTTCTGTTGTGGCGGCTTTCGGACGGAAACCGCCATGCAACCGACGTGACCAACGCCGCGCGCACGATGCTGTTCGACATCCGCCGTTTCGCCTGGGACGATGAGCTTCTCGACGCTTTCCGGATTCCGCGCGCGATCCTGCCCGAGGTGCTCGATACCGGCGCCGATTTCGGTACTGCCTCTCCGGAATTGTTCGGCGCTGCGATCCCGATCGCGGCGCTGGCCGGCGATCAGCAGGCGGCGCTGATCGGCCAGGGCTGCTTCAAACCCGGCATGATCAAGTCGACCTACGGCACCGGCGCTTTCGCGCTGCTCAATATCGGCAGCGAACCGGCCGCCTCTGCCCATCGGCTGCTGACGACGATCGCCTATCGCCTCGACGGCCGGACCGCTTATGCGCTCGAGGGCAGCATCTTCGTCGCCGGAGCAGCAGTGCAATGGCTGCGCGATCGGCTCGGCCTCATCGCGACAGCGGCTGAGGCGACGACCCTCGCCGCGCGCGCCGACCAACGCCAGCGCCTCTATCTGGTGCCGGGCTTCGCCGGGCTCGGCGCGCCCCACTGGGCGCCGCAGGCGCGGGCGGCACTGGTCGGGCTGACTGCGGAATGCGGGCCGGCGGAAATCGCTCGCGCCGCCCTCGAAGCGGTCGGCTACCAGACCCGCGACCTAATCGCGGCGATGGCGGCCGATTCCGGGCTCGAAATCGAGCACCTTGCGGGTCGACGGCGGCATGGCGGTGAGCGACTGGACCATGCAGTTTCTGGCCGACATCCTGCCCGCCATCGTCGAGCGCCCGGCCGGGGTAGAGACCACCGCCTGGGGTGCGGCTTACGCTGCGGGGCTGGTGCGCGGGATCTATCCCGATCCCGAAACCATGGCTGCACATTGGCGGCCCGAGCGCCGCTTTCTGCCGCAGATGCTCGAAACCGAGCGCGAGGAGCGCTATGCCGGGCTGGCAGCGCGCGGTCGCCGGCGTATTCGCCGCGGCGCCCTCTTCCAACAACGGAGCAAGCGATGACACGGGCTGACGAGTGGCCGAGCCTACCCTTCTCGGAATGGCGCGACACCTGCGGCACGCTTCATATGTGGACCCAGGTGATCGGCAAGATCCGGCTGGCGCGAGCGCCGCTGATCAATCACTGGTGGCAGGTCCCGCTCTATGTCACGAGCCGCGGGCTGACCACCTCGCCGATCCCCTACGGCGCTCGGACCTTCCAGATCGATTTCGATTTCATCGATCACCGCCTGGCGATCACGACCAATGACGGCGCGACCGAAGGTTTCGCGTTGCGTCCCTGCACCGTTGCCGATTTCTACGGCGAGGTCATGCAGCGGCTGAAGGCGCTCGGGCTCGACATCCGGATTTGGACGACGCCGGTCGAGATCTCCGATCCCGATACCTTTCGAGCAGGATCGGCAGCACGGCGCCTATGACCCCGAATACGCCAACCGCTTCTGGCGGGTCCTGGTGCAGACCGACCGGGTGTTCACCGCATTCCGCGCCCGCTTTATCGGCAAGGTGAGCCCGGTGCATTTCTTCTGGGGCAGCTTCGACCTGGCGGTGACGCGCTTTTCCGGCCGCCTTGCGCCGCCGCATCCGGGCGCGCCGAATGTTGCCGACCGGATCACCCGCGAGGCCTATTCGCATGAGGTCAGCAGCTGCGGCTTTTGGCCGGGCGGCGCCGGGCTGGAGCAGCCGATCTTTTATTCCTACGCCTATGCCGAGCCGGCAGGATTTAAGGATACGCCGGTACGTCCGCAAGCCGCCCGATATTCCCGCGAGTTCGGCGAGTTCATCCTGCCCTACGACGAGGTCCGTCAGGCGGCAGCGCCGGACGAGATTTTGCTCGACTTCCTGCAAAGCACGTATGAGGCCGCGGCCAATTCGGCGCATTGGGACCGGGCCGCGCTGGAACGCGAGGCGCCAACGGCGTGAATCTGCTCTCGCCGCTCCCCGATGCGCGTGCCGCAGAAGCTGTCGATACCTTACTGAGCCGGCCAGACGTCCGCATCGAACGCATAGTCTCGTTTGGCCAAGCGAGCCCGCCCGGCTTCTGGTACGACCAGGCCGAGCGGGAATGGGTAATGCTGCTGGCCGGGGCCGCCCGCCTGCGCTTCGCGGACGAGTCCGAGCCCCGCTTCCTCATTCCCGGCGATTGGCTTGACATCGCGCCGCACCGCCGCCACCGCGTCGACTGGACCGACCCGGCGACGCCGACTGTTTGGCTTGCAGTATTTTATAATTGAGCGGCAGTCGTTTACTTTACGGCAGCGCTTCGAATAGGGCGGGATGAAATGCGATTTCCGGCAGGTCTTTGCCTCGCCACAGTGTTGACGCTCATTGCCTCGGCGTGTCAGCCTAACGCCCCGTTTCGCAAGCAGACGACCGCATGCACGGCGAGTGCGAGCGACAACGGCTCCAGCTGCGCCTCACACTCGCTGGAAGAACATCGGCTCGCGGAATCCTGTGTCTGCGTCTGAGCTCTAGGCTCGTTGACCCCGACCCCGATCGGTTCCTCAGCCTCGCCCGAGGGGTAAGCGCTCAGCTTGTGGCCCGGCTTCCCTTTCGCAGGATGACGGATCGGTGATTGATAATTTGAAATCACATCGGGGTCGCGTTCACGTCAGGCCGTAGAGCCGCGCGGCATTGTCGTGGGTCAGTTTGCGGCGCATTTCCGGGGAGAGATCGGACATCTGTCGCTCGATCGCGGCGCGTGAATTGGGCCACACACTGTCGGGATGCGGGTAGTCCGACGCCCACAGCAGATGACCCTCGCCAAAGAACGGGATCAGCGACATCGCCGCGTAGTCTTCCTGAAACGTCGCCCAGATCTGGCGCTTGAACAATTCACTGGGCTTGGTTTCGAGCGCGGCGCCGCCCTTGTCGGCCCAAAATTCCTTGGCCTCCCAAAGCCGCCAATGACGGTAGTCGAGCTCCTGCACGAGCCAGGGCAGCCAGCCGGTGCCCGCCTCGGCCATCACCATTTTGAGCTTGGGATGGCGTTCGAGGATGCCCCAGGCGAACAGGTCGACAAACGGTTCGAGGAAGTTGTCGAGAAACCCCTTGGTGTTCGCGAATACGCTGGCGGCCTTGCCGGCGGCGCGGTCGCTGGGCTTCACGCCAAACACGGTGATGTGCCAGGACAGGATGATCCCGGTGTCTTCGAGTGCGTTCCAAAGCTTCTCCCAGGCCGGGTCGTCGAGCTTGGGTGTAATGTTGGCGATCATCAAGGTGACCTGGCGCACACCGCCTTTTGCAGCGAGACGGAGCAATTCCTCGGTCGCCGCATCGGGGGTTTCGGGCAGCATCGGCGTGCCGATCAGTCGGTCGGGCGCGGCTGCGCAGAACTCCATCAGCCAGTCGTTGTAGACCCGGTAGCAGGCTTGGCGCAGCACCGGATCGTCGGTCGAGATCTGAAAGATCGGGCCAAAGATCACCTGCGTCTGGACCCCGTCGCGATCCATATCGGCGAGACGCAATTCAGCGATTGCCGGGCGTCGCGCGCTCTGCTCGTGGATGCCGCCACGGTCGAAAGCATTATACAGCGGCTTCGGCCGCGCCAACTGCTCGTTCGACAGCCGCTTGCCGCCCCAAGTGCCCCAAACCTTGCTGTCGCAGATCCAAACCGCCTGGCCGTCGCGCTCTTCAATGTACGGAGCACGGTCGCGCAATGCCGCCGGCAGGCGCGTCGTCCACAGATCCGCCGGCAACTGACCCAAATCCATGTGGTCATCGCAAGAGATCAGCTCATTGGCCATCGGTTTCTCCTATTAATGCCGCATGTCCGCGTGCTCGCCATCGTAATCATGGCGGAAGTAAGCGACGTTGCGAATGTCGACCTGATGCCCGCGCCCAATGAAACCGCCTCCCGCGTCTCGCTATTTGTTGCCCTCTCCGCCCTCGGGGGCGGAGAGGAGAACGGCGATGCGGGGTGCCGAAGGGACGCATGCGCAATTCCTGTTTGCAGCTAAGTCAGCTCAGAAAAACGCCAGGGTACGGATCTCGATGCTTTCGCGCGGCCGCGCATGCGGGGGCGTAGTCGGATCCTCGAACGCGGTGTGCGCGGTGAACCGGGCGCGGCCGTCCTTCATCGACTCGTAGGTTTTGAACACCAACGCCTCGTCGGGCCGCATGTGCGGGAACCAGTACCAGTGGTGTTCGGGGTTCCAGGTGATCGCCGAGGTCTGGCCGATGCGGTCCGGATAGCGCCGCTCGGTCACCACCAGATCGTCGGGCGATAGGGTGCTGCGCATCGGCGATCGCCAGGGGCCAGCTTTCGACCGGGTGCCGGATCGGCCGCCACGTCTGGATGATTGCAAAGCGGTGCTTGAGCAGCTCCTCGGCCTCGTCGCCCATCAGGTCGCGTACCCGCTGCGGGCCCGACCATTCGGTGTAGTCATTGTGAACCCGGCGCACGACGTCTCGGATTTTTGCGGCCTGTCGCAAATCATCATCGGCGGTGCGCAAGGTGTGATCGAAGACGACGACGCGCTTGGCCCCGCTCTCCTGCTTCACCAGCGCTTCCATTTCCGGATAGTAGACTCGGCGGATCTCGTCCTCGTCATAGAAATCGCCAACCCGCGTATTGTGCCGGACAAAGCGGAAGCCATTCTTTTCGAACACGAATTCGTCGGCATGGCGCCGGCCGTTGAGCAAGGTGACGCGGTGCGGCTCGGAATCGCCGCCGCCGACGCGCTTGTCGGATTGGCCAGGCGCGCCGACCAGACTCACGGGCATTTCCTTGGTATCGACGAAATAACTGAGCGTCGCATCGAGCGTTTCGCGCTCGGTGTCGAGTTCGGCGAGCTGCACCATCGGAGGCTCCTTGATCCTCAGCGAACGATGATAGGGTGGACTATCCGGCTGTGCCAGCCCTTCAAGCGTTGAGGGCGTCGTAGATCCTGCGAGCGACGTCTTTGTCGCTCAGATAGCCGGCGATGCCGTGCCGGTTTTCGGACTGGTTGTAGACGTCGATCTTGTTCTCGATAGCCGGGTTTACGGCAAAATGTGCCGCGTCGAGCGGATAGAGGGCAACAACGTCGCGCGGGTCCAAGGCATTGTACCAATCACCGGCACAAGACGGAAATGCGATCGGCCGCAACGCCAACCTGATCGCGGTGACCGCGAGCGGCGAGCCCACGGTGACAAAGAGCGGCACCTTCCATCCAGAGGCCGCCCCGTCCCGCCGCAGCAAGTTATAGGCGACCACAGTACCGAGGGAGTGGCCGACGACCACGGTTGGAACGCCGGGCATCATCGCCGTGCGCACGCCAGTCTCGATCACGTCGCGAATTCCGGGGTTCCGCAAATATTGGTAAACATCGTGTGTCGCGAGCGCGATACTGGCGGCGCTGCCGCCAGGCAGATGGCTGTCGAGCACCCGCAGGATACCGAGCACCCACTCATGGTTGAGGATGCCACGCTCGACGACCTCGTCTCCCGCCACCGCTGCGAGCTGGCCGTCGGTAATCTCCGCCTTTCTGCGCACTTCCTGTATGACCGACAGCATGAACGCCTTTTCGTCGTCATCGTCGAACGCCCCGCGTATGATCACTTCGGCAGCCCCGTCGGTAGCCGCGCCCTCCGCCAGATCGAATAGGGTATCGCCGTAATAGGGAAAGCGGATGTCCGCCTCGGCGATCGGGATCTGCAGTCCATTCTTTTGCAGCCCTTCGGCCCAAGTCGAAATCCATTCCGCCTTCAGCTCTACAGCATCCTTGTGCTCCTGCGACCGACCGTGAACAAACACCAGTTGATGAGTCACCGCACCTCTCCCTGCTGCATGGCGGCCCGAATCCGCTCCGTTCCGCGCTGATCGAACATCGTCCAGACAGACGGCATCAGCGTGGCTTGAATGTCGGCGAGCGAGCCTGGCAGCCTGACCCGACGCGCCCCAAGCAAGGCCCAGCCCTGCGCCAGCAACGGCACGAACGACAATAGCGCGCTGTCGCCGCCGACAGACTTTCCGTCGAGTTCGCCGGCAAGCAGCGCGATATCAAAGAGCTGCGCGCCCGACAATCGGTTGCGAACGCACTCGCTCGTTTCGTGGATCAGATCGCGCCGCTTGAAATCGTCGTAGGCGTAGGCGGCATAGATTGCTAATGCCGGATCTCTCCCCCTGGCGTCCTTCAATGTGTTGGCGACGGCCAGGGCATGCTCACCTTCCAATCGGAAGGCCCCGCTGCGAGTCGAGGCCGATGCCACGGCGTGCAGAGCGGCAATCTTGGGATCCAAGCCGAACACAAGGTCGTCGAATGCAACATCGATCAATTCACCATCTGCGACGGTGAGTGCCGTAATAAAATCCGGGATAGCGGGCACCACGACGCCCATACCGGAATCGAGCACCAGAAGCACGCTGGCACCCGGGGGATCGACATCATTGACCCGCACGACGTCTCCCGATGATTCGAAAAACTCCGTGCGGGCATGGCGCGAAAACGCCTCGACAATCTTGGCTCCGCGTATTTTGAAACCGCATCCGGTCTCGAAATGCCGTGGCCCGAACGGGGTCGAGGTCCGATCGATCGTGTCCGCTATCGCCGCGGCGTCGGGAATATCTGACAAGCGCGCTTGCTCGACTGCGGATGCGAGCGCGCTTGCCACAAGAGCGGATTGCAGCAGGGAAGAGGAGATGGCGGCTGCCGTCCCAGGCGCAGTAGCAGGGCCCTGCACCACCAGGTGTTCCTCGGTATACGCCGAGACCTCGACTTCGGTCAGCCGGGCGATCCACGCCGTCGGATCGGAGACAATATGAGCATCAGGAACCTGGATTGCCTTCGTCTGAAGGTTTCGCTGCGCTATCAGTCGCGGGACTGCGGCACTCAAATGCGTCTTGAGGGGCCTCGGACGCACAAAGGCGATCTTGTGCTGGCCCACGGTCACCCAATCGAGCATGTTCGGCGCACTGCCTCGCAGGCCGTCGAGCAACGCGGTCGTATAGAGGGCGGTATATTCACGGGTGGTCGTGTTCGGGTCGCGGATTTCGAGCGCCGGACGGCCCAAGGTGCAGGCAAAGAACTGGTCGACTGGATTTTCGAGTCCCACGGTGCCTTGGTTCGGAAAGATTTCCCCGCCGCTGACGTGTTGCGCGCTGATCCCATCTGCGGCGGTACGGCAAGCGTCGGAGATGAACAGAACGTGAGAAATCCCGGAATAACGTGCTAGGATCTCGCTGCCCGCGACGTTAACTGCCGCTTGCGTATCGCTCGGCGCATCCGACAGTAGCCAGTATTCATTATAACCGATATTCACGCCATGCCCAGCGAAATAGACAAGGAGCTGTTCTGTCGTGTCTGGAAGCTGCTGTATAGATCTTTTCATATCATAAATATTAACAGATCTGCCATTCTCGTCTGTCAAAATCATCTTATCCGTGCAGTCGATTTGCTGCTGTCTTGCCCATTCCGCGAAGCGCCGAGCACCCGCGGCGGCATCCCCAAGCAAAGGCAAATGGCCCACGCGGTTGACGCCGATGGCAATCGCGGCACGTTTCATTTCTGTACCCCCTGCGCTTACTTTGTAGGGCGGGCCTATGCAGCGCGGTGTGAAGGCTCGCCCATACTTCTCAGTTCATGATAAATTTGGCGGCGCGCCCACGCAACTTTCGCCCGATACCAGCTTCGATCCTGATTCGCTGAGCGAATGAGCCGGATGCACGATCCTGACGCCGATGCCCGCAAGACGCTCAGACTGATCGGACCCGACCCGCAGAACTGGGTCCCGGACCGGCCCGGGATCGACCACAACGTCGTGATCGTTGGCGGCGGGCAGAGCGGCAGCGCCTTTGCCTTTGCTCTGCGCCGCGCCGGGATAGGCAAGGTCACGGTAATCGACATGGCCGAGGACGAGGCACGGGCCGGCGTCTGGCTTAATGCGGCGCGGATGAATGTATTGCGCACGCCAAAGACCTTGCCGGGACCCGAATACGGCATTGCGGCGCTGAGCTTCCAGGCGTGGTACGAGGCCCGTCACGGCGAAGCCGCCTATGCCGCGATCGAGCGCATCCCGCGGGCAGATTGGGCCGAGTATCTCGCCTGGTACCGCCGGTTCCTCGGCATCCCGGTCCGCTACCGCACCTGGCTGCGGCGCATCGAGCCGGCGGACGGGCATTTCCGCCTGCACCTCGAAATCGACGGCGCCGCCAAACTCGAGACAGCGCGGAAAATCATCCTTGCCAACGGCGTCGCCGGCAATGGCGGGGCCTATATCCCGCCGACATTGACCGACGCGCTACCGGCGCATCTATACGCGCATACCGCCGATGCGATCGATTTTTCCGCATTGCGCGGCAAGAAGGTCGCGGTCGTCGGCGGCGCCGCCTCGGCCTTCGATGCGGCCGGCGCGGCGCTCGAGTTCGGTGCGGCGTCGGTCGACCTGTTCGCACGCCGTCCGGCGCTCGCCTCGCTGCCCGTCGGCCGGGTGCGCGGCTATCCCGGCGCCTATGACAATTTTCCCGAATTGCCGGACGCGGTGCGCTGGTATCAGGCGATCCGCTTCCGCCGCGCCGGATCGACGCCGCCTGCCGACGCGATCGAGCGGGTTCTAAAGTTCCGGAATTTCCGTCTGCATCTCGCCGCGCCGTGGCTGTCGGCGCGAGAAGAGACGGGCCGGATCGTGGCGCAGGCGGCCGACGGGGAGTTTGATTTCGACTTCGCGATCGCCGGCACCGGCTATTTTGTCGACCCCGGCGTCCGGCCCGAACTCGCCGACTTCGCGCATCACATTCTGCTGTGGCGTGATCGCTACTCGCCGCCGACCGGCGAGGAAGATGAATACCTCGCCGCCCACCCCTATCTCGGCACCGGCCACGAATACCTCGAAAAGGTTCCGGGCAAAGCTCCCTTCCTGAAGGACATCCACATCCAAAACCCGGCCGGTTTCGTCAGCTTTGGCGTGCCGGTCGGCGATGTGCCGAGCATGAAGCGCGGTCTCCCCGCCGTCGCCGCGCGCATCAGCCGCGACCTGTTTTTCGCCGATTTCCCCGCCCACCAACAACGCCTTTCGGGCGACGTCGCGCCCGAGTTCACTGAAGCCCTTTACGCCTCGGCCGTGCGCTCCCCAGCCGTGACAGGTTCTGACGTTGGAACGATATGCTTTTAACGCATCAGCAACGACACCAGCAGCGCGAGCGCCAACAGAGCGGCCAGGCCTTGCCAGACCCGCAGCGGCGCGCGTTCGTAAAGCGTGGGCCGGCCGTTGAATTGCGGGCGGGGCCCGCGCCGGTCCGGCTTCGATTTCGAGCGCGAACTCGGTCATGTCGTGAAAGCGCCTCGCGGGATCGAGGGCGATGGCGCGCGTCAGAGCCGCTTGAACCCAGGCCGGCAGGTCCGGCCGCAGCGCGGAAAAGTCTCTCGGCCGATTGCGGCGCGGCGGGCTGGTGGCGTCGGCATTGCCGTACGGGTATTCGCGCGTGAAAGCGCGGAACATGGTGACGCCCAGAGCATAAATGTCGGTGGCCTCGTTTCCGGGTTCGCCAGCGAGCATTTCGGGGGCCATATAGGCCGCAGTGCCGGGGATATTCTCGGGAGGAAACTCCTCCAGACCTGTGACACGAACCACCCCGAGATCGATCAGCTTCAGCGATCCGCCGCCTTCGAGGATCACGTTGTCGGGCTTGATGTCGCGATGGATGATGCCGGCGCGATGCAGCGCTGCCACCGCGCGGGCCAGCGCGACCGCGATATTCCTCCCTTCCTCCAATCCCATCACCGGACTGCGCGACAGCCGCGTTTCCAGAAGCTCGCCTTGGTAGAGCGGCATGACCGTGTAGAGGCAAGTCTGGCGTCCAGGCGGCAGTTCGATGACGCGCCCGAGCCCGGGGTTGTGCACCCGAGCGCCAACCCATGCCTCGCGGACGAACGCCGCGTGGTAGGCTTCGACGCTGGCGACCTGGGGCTTGGGGAACTTCAAGGCGACGGTGCCACCCTCGATTTCGTCCTCCGCGCCGAACAGCCGGCTATATCGGCCGTCGGAAATCAGCGCCCTCAGGACAAATCCATCGATCGTCTCGCCGTCCACCGGCACCGGGATTATCGGCAACCGCATGACGGCGGCGCTGATGTCGGCCGATCCCGCGGTCGGCAGCGCGACCACGTCCAGCACCAAGGCGGTGCAGTTGTCGGTGCTGCCGGATTGGAGCGCGGCTGCCACCAATGCGCCGGCGGTATCCTCGGGAGCGGAGCGGTCGCGCAGGATGTCGGCGATGCTCTGTTCCGTCAGAAACCCGTGCACGCCGTCGCTGCACAACAGGAAACGGTCATGCAACGCCATCGGTTGCGTCGCGTAGTCGAGGCGCACGTCACCCTCGACACCCAACGCACGGATCAGCGTGTGCGAGTGACCCGTGCCATCCTGCCGCACATGGTCGTCGGTTAGGCAAGTCAGGCGATCCCTACTCAATCGATAGGCGCGCGTATCCCCGACGTGCAGCAGATGCGCGACGCGGCCACGCAGCACCAGCGCCGTGAACGTGCAACCCATTCCCGCAAGATCTGGGTCTTGACGACCCAGGGTATTTATCCAGCCGTTGAGCGCACTGACGATCTTGGCGCCGGCTCGCTGCACCTCCATGGACTCGGGCAGATCGCAAAATCCGTCAAGGAACCCGCGCACCGCGGTTTCGGCCGCGACGCGACCTCCCTTTGCGCCGCCGATTCCATCGGCGATCGCCGCCACCACCTCCTGGCGCGGCTCGGGCAACTCCGCGCCGTATAGGGCGGCGGCGAAATCCTCATTCTCCTTGCGTGGCCCGGTCTTCGAGGCGAATCCGACGCGTGCCTGTACGCCGACTTCAACCGTCTCCATTGCCTCGCTTCCGCAGCGTTGCCCCTCGCCCGGATCTCACAGCGACGCGAGCACGAATTCGCGGTCGTGTCCTCACGCCGTCACCGCGATTTTGCCAGACTGCGATGACCATGTCGGAAATGCCCCCAATGCTCGATGCGGTTTGTCCAATTTATGCTCTCCATCGTTCTTAAAGTACGCTTACAAACGTGCCTATGAACGTCCTGATTTGATAGCCTAGATTTTATGCATAATTTTGCCTATTAATTAGGCATATTATCTGACAAAGCGCCTGGCGCCTGGTGAACTCGGACAGCGCAAACATCGCGCTCCAGCTAACCCGGTCGGCATGTGTAATACAGGAAATAGCCGCCGGTGCTCGACGCGTTGCGGAATTGGAGCCTACCCGTAGCGCGTTCGAGTTCAAAAATCCCCTGTTTGGGATCATGCCAGTTAATCCACTGGTCGGTGATCGTTGCGGCAAGCGAATCGACCCGGCTGTGGTCGAGATCGACGATTATCGGCCAGCTTGCCCCGCTCGCGGGATTGGTGCAGCGCAGGTGGAGGATTCCAGCCGTGGCCGCGTGGCCGTCACTGGCCGCGGCCAGCAACAGGGTTGCCGCCGCGAGCCCGGAAACCATCCGTTGCCGGCAGCGGCGCCCTGCACCCCACGGATGGGGCGTCGTTGCAGGCTGAAACCCAAGCGAATCGAGCATCATCGAACAGGCGCCTCGTCTAGAGCCGGCCACGGTTTTCAATCTAGGCACGGATCTTGCCTCAAAGCCATCCCGAGGGGTGCACATCTCGCATTCGCCAGTGAAGGGCGCGGCGTTAACGCTTGGGTCCGACCACAACCGTAAGAGGTAGATAGATGCTAGTTGCTATCGCCAAAATGGCTTGATACCGGCTCCAACGCCTGGCAGATGGCAGCCGCAACCTTCGTCGGCCTGCAAAGCGTGCCCGGGCTGGTGATCCTCTATGGGGGAATCGTCAAACGGAAATGGGCGATCAACTCGGCCTTCATGGCGATGTACGCCTTTGCCGCCGTGATGATCGTCTGGGTGCTGTGGGCTTACAACATGTCCTTCGGCCCGCAATGGTTCCCGTTCTGGGGCACGCCGCAGCCGGCGCTCTCCGCCGGCTTCCTGGAGGGGCAGGCGACGATCCCGGCCGCCGCGTCAGGCATGCCACCCTTGGCCTTTCCGATGGCGACGATGATGTTCTTCCAGTTCGTCTTCGCCGCGATCACCGTGATCATCCTCGCCGGTTCGCTGATCGGTCGGATGAGCTTCAAGGCGTGGATCATCTTCGTGCCGCTGTGGATGACCTTCGTCTACACGGTCGGCGCGTTCAGCATCTGGGGCGGCGGCTGGCTCGCCGCAGCTCGGGGCCGCTCGACTTTTCCGGCGGTTACGTGATTCATCTCGCCGCCGGCACCTCGGGCTTTGTCGCGGCGGCGGTGATCGGGCCGCGCATTCAGCCGGATCGTGATCATTTCCCGCCGAACAGTCTGCTGATGGCGCTGGCCGGCGCCGGCATCCTGTGGCTCGGCTGGAACGGTTTCAACGGCGGCGACCCTTACTTCGCCAACGCCGACGCCTCCGCCGCGATCCTCAACACCAACCTGTGCACCTGCGTCGCCGCTGCTGGTCTGGACGATGATGGATTCGATGTCCTACGGCAAACCGTCGGTGGTCGGCGCGATCAACGGCATGATCGCCGGCCTCGTCGGCATCACCCCGGCGGCGGGCTATGTCAATGGCTGGGGCGCGATCATCATCGGCATCTGCGCCGGCATCATTCCGTGGTTCATGATGAACAAGGTCCAGACCACGGCGCTGTTCAGAAGAGTCGACGATACGCTGAGCGTGCTGTCGACCCACGGCGTCGCCGGGCTGATGGGCGGCCTGCTGACCGGTATCCTCGCCAACCCGGACATGATCGAATACATCGGGACCGAGAAGGACGCGCCTGGCGTGAGCGGAACCGGCTGGTTTTACGGCAGCTTCCATCAGTTCATGTTGCAGGTCTACGCAGCGGCGTTCATCATCGTGCTCAACGTCATCGCCACCTACGTCATCCTCAAGGTGATCTCGATCTTCGTGTCCTTGCGGATGGATGAGGCGACCCTGCGGGTCGGCGACGATGCGGTCCATGGCGAGACGGCCTACAATTTCGGTGACGAAGACGAAATACCCGCGGTCGCCGAATAAGCCTCAGGAACCGCTCCTGGCGGTGCGGAGGGGCCGGCCGCAACGACCGGCCCCATTCCGTTTGAGTGCATCTCGACAACGGACGCCCGAAATTCGCGATGATCGCCCCTGTCAGGCCACAAAGCGATGGGACACGACGGATGGGACCTCGACGCTTTTGGCTTGCACCGCATCGGGTCCAGTGCGCTTGCCCGGCCGCCCGGCGAATTTTTGCGGAATGGTGAAGTCATGAAAAAGATTGAAGCGATCATCAAGCCCTTCAAACTCGACGAGGTCAAAGACGCGCTGCATGAGGTGGGCGTATCCGGCATGACGGTCAGCGAGGTCAAGGGATTCGGCCGACAGAAGGGACACACCGAGGTTTACCGCGGAGCAGAGTATGTGGTCGACTTTCTGCCCAAGATCAAAGTCGAGGTAGTGCTCGATGACGCCCTCGTCGAGCGCGCCGTGCAAGCCATCCAGGACGCCGCGCGCACGGACAAGATCGGCGACGGCAAGATTTTCGTGGTGCCGATCGAGCAGGCGATCCGCATCCGCACCGGCGAGCAAGGACCGGATGCCGTGTAACCGGGCCGTCCCGCGCGACCCTTTTGGCTAAATCGATACAGAGGAACCCAGCG
>CAVZFB010000063.1:0-49719 GCA_963774345.1 uncultured Alphaproteobacteria bacterium | reverse complement strand
CCCGGCGTCGGCGAAGCAGCGACATAATGCCCACTATCAGCCGGGTGAGGCGACTATCCGTTACCGATTTCATCCCCGTTGCGGCGAAACGGTCATTGTTACCGGGCGCAATCGGCATGGCGACGAAGTTGCCCTGATCGTCCGCCAACCGGACGGCACGCTGGCGCACTTACCGATCTGGATGACGGAGGATCGCGCAGCGGCGATGACGGTCACAAAGACCCCGCGTCTCACACTGGAGTGTTTGCGCGAACTGCGCCTCGAGCTCGATGCCTGGCAAAGCTTGCTGCGCGACGATTCCCGTCGCGAAGGAGACGAGCATGCCGCGTCCGCAGCCGAGTCATCGCCAACCCGATCTCTTCGCGCCCAACGATCCGCCAGTGCCGATCGCAGCGTCCGAGCGGACGACGCTGTTGCTGCTGGTGAGCGTCCTCCTGGCGGAGACGCTGGCTGTCGTCGCTGAGGCGGAGGCAAGCGATGAAGATCACGCCTGACCATTTGGCGCGCGGCGCCTTCGTCTACATCCGGCAATCCACCACCGACCAGCTTGCCAACAATCATGAGAGCCGGCGGCGTCAGTATGGCCTCGCCGAACGGGCCCGCGCTCTCGGCTGGACCGATGTGACGGTCATCGATGACGATCTGGGTCGCTCGGGTTCGGGCATCAGCCGTCCCGGCTTTGAGCGGCTGCTTGCGGCGATCTGTGAGAACCGCGTTGGTGCCGTGTTTGCGATCGAGGCGTCGCGTTTGGCGCGCAACGGGCGTGACTGGCACACCCTGATCGAGTTTTGCGGTCTGGTTGGCACGGTGATCGTTGACGAGGATGGTGTATACGAGCCGCGGCATCCGAATGATCGCCTGTTGCTGGGTATGAAAGGGACGATGAGCGAGCTTGAGCTGTCTCTCCTGCGCGCCCGCTCGATGGAAGCCCTGAAGCAGAAAGCACGGCGCGGTGAGCTCTTCTTTACGGTCGCCGTCGGTTACGTGAAAGTCGGCCGCGACAAAATCGAGATCGATCCCGATCTGCGCGTGCGCGAGGCGATATCGCTGGTCTTTGCTCGTTTTGCTGAGATGCAAAGCATCCGTCAGGTGTTTTTGTCACTTCGCGCCGACCAGATCGCACTACCGTACATTGACCCCAAGAGCTCAGGGCAACGTCAACTGCGGTGGAAGCTTCCGGTCTACGCGACGGTGAATAATCTTCTGACCAATCCGGTTTATGCCGGGGCTTATGTCTTTGGTCGAACCGGTAGCCGGACGACGATCGAAAATGGCCGCAAGCGTATCTTGCGCGGCTATCGCAAGGATCGCTCGGACTGGGCGGTCTTGCTCGTCGACCATCACGAGGGTTACTTGTCTTGGGCGGACTATGAAAGGAACCAGCGGCTGATCGCCGACAATGCCAACGGCAAAGGCATGATGGTACGCGGCGCGGTGCGCAAGGGAGAGGCTTTGCTCGCCGGCCTGCTGCGCTGCGGCCATTGCGGACGCAGGTTGCTGGTCAGCTACAACGGCACGAAGGGCGACATCGGCCGCTATCATTGCGACGCGACCCGGAGCAATCCCGGAGCTGCCCCCTGTATCTCGTTCGGCGCTCTGCGGGTCGACCAGGCGGTGGGTGTCGAGATCGTGCGATTGCTGCAGCCGCTCGGCGTTGAAGCGGCGGTCCGTGCGATCACTGACTGCGAGCACCAGGCTGGCGAGAAACAGCGCCAACTTGAGCTGGCGCTCGAACAGGCACGATACGAGGCGGCCAGGGCGCGGCGGCAATATGATGCGGTCGATCCTGACAATCGTCTTGTCGCTGGCGAACTCGAGCGGCGGTGGAATGCCGCGCTCGCGGCCGTCGACACGCTGGAGAAGGAGCTGGAGGCGCTGGTCCGACAACGTCCGGCGGCGCTGAGCGCCGAGGAGCGTCAGCGTCTGCTGCAAATGGGTGCTGACCTGGAGGCAGCCTGGCATCATCCGGCGGCGACCGCCGTCACGCGCAAGCGCATCATCCGCGCTGTGTTGCGCGAAGTCGTGGCGCGCGTCGAGGATGATCAAATCCAGCTGCTGTTGCATTGGCAGGGCGGCGATCACACCCGCCTCACGGTGAAGAAGAACCGGAGAGGTCAGACGCGTTGGGCCGTCGAGCCCGAAACGATCGGACCTGATCCGAGCCTGCGCGCGATTGATGCCCGATAAGGCGATTGCCGGTATGCTCAACCGAACCGGAAAGCGAACAGGCCGGCTGAACGGATGGACGCAGTCGCGTGTCCGTGGCTTCCGCAATACGCACGGCATTGCAGTCTACGTCGACGGCGAGTGGGCCGAGCGTGGCGAAGTCACATTGACCGAAGCGGCCAGGATGCTCGATCTGAGCCCGATGACCGTGCTTCGCCGGATCCGCGCTGGCATCATACCTGCCGAGCAGTACTGCAAAGGCGCGCCCTGGGTGATCAAGCGACGGGATATTGAGGGTCAGCATCTGGTCGAACGCGTCAAGATGTCCCGCAAAGGTCCATCATCATCAAATCCAGATCAGCAGACCCTTATCTTTCAATGATGTAGAGAGATGGGCATTATGACGTGGGACCGGGACCGATCACCGCGCTGGCTTTCCTATCCTCCGTCGATGACCCGAGCCGCTTCAAGCACGCGCGCGACGTCGGCCCGTATCTCGGCCTGACGCCGACACGCTATCAGTCCGGTGAGACGGACAGGCAGGGGCGCATCTCGAAGTGCGGTGACACCTTCACCCGCACCTGCCTCTACGAGGCGGCCCACGTGCTGCTAACCAGGGTTCAGCGGTTCTCGCCGTTGAAAGCCTGGGGCATGCGCTTGGCGAAGCGGATCGGCGCCAGGAAGGCGCGCATCGCGGTCGCTCGCAAGATTGCCGTCATCCTGCATTGCATTTGGACCGACGGTACCGAGTTCTGGTGGACGCGCGAAAAGGCCGCCTGACGCGCGATCCGCCATACCAGCTCCGCTCCGGCGGAGGCGCTGTCCTTGCCGGGACGGCGGGTGCGGACGACCGCGCAGAGGCTGTGGGTCGACTGGGCATATGTCCGGTCAGACCGCTTCACACCTCGCGGCGTCACACCCCTGACACCCATCATGGGGCGGGCAACCGACCCCGGAGAGAACCATGACCCCGGCAAAGACCAGCGTTTCACACCGAACTTGACCCAGGCGCCCCGATTAGAGAACAGCCTCGGTGGAATCCGGCCATTCCCGATTGATGTCGCTATCGGAGCATCTGCGTCGGGAGCAGCCATTCGCACTGGTCCGGTGGTCGACGTATCGATCGGTTGACCTGGATTTTACAGATTGATGTTTATCCGCCTTTGACCGCGCCGCCGCCTGGACGCCCAAGAAACACGAGATGTTGATAGTAGAACTGCATGACCGTGAAAATGAAGGCCGTGCTGATACCGAACAGTAGCATGCCGTCGGCCGCCTCGAGCGCGCCCATCATTCTCCAATGCGGTTGCAGCATGAGCCCCGAAGCGCCTCGTGTGGCCATCGAGTTGACGGAGTAAAGGATTGCGGCTTCAGGCGAGTCGAGAGCTCCAAGCCACACATACGCTGCCGCCCAGAACGCAGCCTCTATCCCATGTAAGACAGCCAGCAGTAGTCCCATCGCAGTGATCGCGCCAATCACGATCGCGACCACCTGCGGTAAGCCAAAACTCCGGCTCTCCAGCCAAATCCGAATGGCGTGCAGCACGGAGACCATGAACGTCACACCTGCCGCGTGGATTGCTATGGTCAGCGCTATAAGCGACAAACCCCAAGTCCAGTTATCCAACGGATCTATCCTTAAATTAATGCACCGGCAGACGCTGGCGAGACCGAATATTTCTAGCGGAATCCGCCCGCGGAGTTTTTCACAATCGGTCGAAGCGGAGCTGAGGGCCTGGAGGCCAACTCTTGATACACGACCCTACGCGGTTGACCCCGCGTACGAACTCGTTGATTTATCGACCGGCCCGAAGGTTCGAAAAGGGGTCGACTTGACTCTTTCACTCGTAGGCATCCGAACGGCCGGAATTGGGCGCAAACCCCATGTCAGCGGCGGCCGATGCGAACCACCGGGGTGGGTGGTGAACGGTCCTTCCCCGCGAGGCGTCCCAACAGCGAGGCAGCAACCAACAGATCGCCGACCCGCTCGATTGCATCTGACTTCATGGGTCACACAGCGTCATAGCGCCCATTCCCGCTTGCGGCGCCGCCTGCGCCAGGATGAGAGGGCGGGGCTCAGATACGACAGAAGGCGACGGCAGAGGTGCGCCTTGGTGCAGGCAACCGACGGTTTCGAGCGCCCCTGCCCACGCCGGCGCCATTTGCCGTTGCCGAAAACGCCAGAAGGGCCGATCTTGCTCGCACCGACCCAGAATCTGAGGAATGTCGGTTTATGGAGCTGCCTTTCACTCTGGCGAGGCTTGCCGCGGGGCCCTTCGACTGCCGGGCGAGCTTATCCGGGGTTTGGCAGCGTTTGTTGTAACGTGCCCGACAGTGGCCGGATCAAGTGGGTATTCTAGTCTAGAGTTCTGCGATTTTCGCGCGAGATCAGGCGGCATGGGGCATGTTTCCACATTAAGGAGAACCTGGACGCGATGTTCAGCTGCAAATTCCTTCTTACGGTAGCATTCACATTCGCTATTTTAATTACGTTGCCGCCAGGAACAGAGGCGCAGCGCGGCGGCGGGTCCAGTGGTGCCCCTCCCTCTTATCTGGGGCCATGTGACGTTATCAGGGGCGGGTGTGCGGAAGCATACAGTATGACCCGCGCGATGAGTGCCAGCTATGCGGGGCCACTTTTCCAACTTGTGAGGTTATCCGACAACACAACGCTTGATATAGGACAGACCAATTACCTAGTTGATACATCAGATGTCTCAGCATTTTGCAATGGAACATATTGTCTATACAGCAAGATCTATGCGCAGGTGAACGGCAACGATCTCATACCGACGACAAGCGCAAATAAGGCCGGTGGAACGCGACCGGCCTACTGCACAACAGGAAACGCCTGCGCTGCTCTGTTCTGGATTGATCCGACCACTGGCTTGCCGGCAATTCGGACTGCCTATCCTACCGAATACGTTCACGAACCGTCCTCAACCGGAATTACAGGGGGCACGAACGCTCTCAGCGTAATGATGGACGTTCGCAATGAAGGGTTCTCAACATGCTGTGGGGCGTTTGGTATATCGCATTCTTCGTTATTGCCGGACACCCCTGGCACAATGATGACGATATGGCTTGATTATGGCAACTCGGTAAATACATTTATGGAGTGTAGCACATCAACAACTTTGTGCATGGGGATTGACGAGGAAAGCGCCAACAGAGACGGCGCCGATTATGGTTCTCCTTGCAGGATGTGGTTGGCCTTATTACGTTTACCGGGGGAGCTACAAGGGGTAGAATGTAACCGGAACGGTAAATGGCGCTCAAATTTTCAACAACACCCCGACGAACGCTAACTGGCTCGGGCACAATATGGCGATTGGTACGGCGATGCGGCTTGGAGCCGGCGGAGATCTCAGCCATGTTGATGTAATCTTTCGCGAAGGACTGATCACTAATGGCGTGATAAGTGTGCCGGATGAGGCCGCGGCTCGAAACAATATGACGACGTTCTACGGCGCACACAGTCCGTCGGCCTGCCAAAGCACGGCGGACATGAGTTATTATTTCGGAGCCAACTATACTGGCAATCCCGTGGGAAGCTCACTGCTGGCTGTGAGTTTGCGGCAGATGCGGGCATCTCAAACTGGGCCTATCGTGGACTTGCGCGATGTAGTGACAAACACCGTTAATACTTATGGGCCGGCGGCATCTGGATGCGGCATTGACCCAGCAGCAGCCACATTCTGTGCGACCAACGGATGTGCAGTTGCTACCCTCTATAATCAGGGCACTTTTAGCACTAGTACGTCAAGCAGTGCTTATGATTCCACGTTAAGTATGACGGCGACCGCCACCTCCGCGCAGCCAACTGTGACATTCAACAGTCTCAACGGTTTGCCAACAATGCACTTTACCGGCACGCAGATGTTATGCACCAGAACGCTGCCAAACCTGAGCTTGCCGAATGTTCCAATAGGTTGGAGCGTAGTCGCGGAACGAACTCCAAATGCCGGCGCTGGTGCAGCAGCGGCACAGAGATACTCCGGCAACGGAGCGATCACCTTGCTCGGCTGGGGATCTGGGGCGAACACATTCAACTATTGGGTAGCTACCGGCTCTCCCTCTTTCACCGGGACGGCCTCAGATGGGCATTGGCATCAAATGGGATGGGAAAGCAATAGCCGCGCTGGAAATATAGCGAATGATTATCTGGACGGTGCAACGCTCTCGTCCTCCGTCAGGGTGGGAGTAAGCGGAACTTCGTTTCGTTCGGGACAGGTCTGTATCGGTGGCCGGCCGGATACCGGCCCGAGCTTAAGTGGAGATGTCGCGGAATTGGTAATCAGCCTTCCCAAAGACCCGACATCCGTCGGATTTTCCTCTCTGGAGCCCACGATTTTTTCGCGCGATGAGGCGGCATGGGGCACGCTTCCACATTAATGCCTGAATGCCTGCCTCTCACGTCGCCTAATTCGCCCCGCTCTGTAAGCTCCTGGCGAGCCCGGAGTCGCGCCTGTAGAACTTGCCGCGCCCTCTCTACCATCCGAGGATCCCCCAAGCCACCCGCGCCCTCAACCGACGAATCGACAGCCGCGGTTTTTCATAGCCGATCGCCGCCCGCGCCGCCTCAACCCTCAGCTCGATCCGGCTGCCAATCCCTGTCGACGGCCATGAGGAGGGGCCCCAAAAAGCGGCCTCACCGAGCGCGCGACGACCTTTTGAGCCGCGTCGCGATCGCATTCTCGCGTCCAAGGGTCCTGTGTTCTTGGGTTCCGTGTTGTTGTCCGCCTGTTTTTGGGTGGCCAGGCCTCCTCTTCTCTAAACTAGAGCGGTTCTCATCGCCGGTGTAACGGTAGCCGAGCAGAAAGACCAATAATTCATCTCGTTCAGGACGGACAGAACTTTGGCCAGGTCTTACACTAGCGCTGTGAGAAGAGACGTTGACATCGGAGTTGCCATCGCGTCTCTATTATCTAATTGGCTGGGTTTCTCCGTTCTGATCGCCTGCATTTCAGTCTATTACTTATTCCTCTTGAGCAACGGCACCTTCGGGCTTTTCGTACCAGAGCTTCTTGGTAGAGCCTTTGACAGCATGCTGCTTCATCTGCTGCACGGGCAGTTCAACGTCGATCCCGACGCGATCGGCCCCGAGGCGTGGAGGCGAGACGGCAAGACCTATGCCTATTTCGGCATATTTCCGGCGGTGCTGCGGCTCGTGGCGATGCCATTCACTGATGTGGCGAAGGCGGAGATGGCCAGGTTGTCGTGCTTGGTTGCAGTGGTTATTTTCGTTGCCCTCCAGTTGCGGATGCTGCTCATCGTCCATAACAGCTTGCCGGAGACGAGCCGACCGCCGGGTCTCTTGGCCGTTATGGTGGCGGCGACGGTGCTCAGCGGCCCGCAACTCTATCTGCTTGCCTCGGCCTGGATCTACCACGAACCGGTTTTCTGGGTGGCGGCTATGGGCGCGGCGTTCAACCTCATCATCTTGCGAGCCGCGTTCGGTACTAGCGGCTTGCGCGGCCGCGATCTGGCTTTGCTTGCCACGCTTGCCGGGCTGGCGATCAATACGCGCCCATCAGTTGGCGCGGCACTATGTCTCGGCACGGTGCTTTTGCTCTCGTGGGCGGCGCTACAGTGGCATAGCCCTGGCTACGCTGAGTGGGCAAACTTAATCAAAGCACGGGGGCTTCTGACAGCGGCGCTTCCGGCGCTGACGCGCGACCGGCGCCTGTTGCTCCCAACCGCCATCCTCGGTCTGCTCGGCACCATGGCCGGCCTGGTCAATTTCGCGAGATGGGGTAACCCCTTCGTTTTCGCCGACTATCACTTCGCTCCCTATAATTCGATTACCCAAGAGAACGCACTTGAGGTGCTACGCGATTACGGCGAATTCAATATCGGCCGCTTGTGGATCGGCGCGCTCTATTATACGACCGGCATCCCTTATCTGCTGAAGAGCACGCCACCGTTTACCCAGTTCCTACACGCCCGGTATCAGGGCATCCTTGCACCACCAGTAGTGCCACTTCTGACCAATCCGATCACCGTCGTCCTGGCTGGCGTCGGTCTTTATCGCCTCTGGTGGAAGCCGGATCTTCCCACCCGCTGCCTCGCGATCCTGCGTCTTACGCTAGTAGCCCATGCTTCTGCCGTACTCCTGATCCTCACGGCAATGTATCTTGCCTTGCGCTACCACTTTGACTTGGCGCCGTTCATGACATTGGCCGCGCTGGTTGGCTATCGCGCCGTCGCTATCACTGCGGCCGACGCCCCAGAGCTTTGGCGCAAGCGGCTTTACAGCACTGCGGTCGGATTGTGCATCCTCGGGATTATATTCAGCCACTACGAGCTTGTCTTGCATAAGGTGTGGTGCTGGGGTGTGCCCATGGAGGTCCGCCGGGCTCTCCTCCCTCTCTCGCCGGTCGCTCCGTGGTAGTACTATACTGGAAGCCTTCCTCATCAAACATCTCGGACCAGGGCCTAAAGTCATGGCGGGTTTGGTGCCGGACGGCCTACCCTTTCGATGCGCAGCCAGCGCGGCACCGGGTTGGCCTTACGGCGACCTGGCGTCGTCGTCTGAACTGATCTGCTGTTTTGAAAACAACTCATCCGACCGTAAGGGACCTGAACTACAGGTAACTCTTTGGGTGAAATTCAGTGCCTCTCCAGGGCGGCAGAAAAGGTGGTCGACATATGCAAGCGTCTCCCGGGACCTCGCAAATCTCCTCCGTCAGTGAGCGGACAGGTCCATTGAAATTATCCGTCGTCGTACCCGTCTTCAATGAAGTGAACTCGTTGCCGATAATCCTAAATCGGATTGTTAAGGCAATACCATACGTAGATAAAGAAATTATAGTGGTTGATGATTGTTCGACCGATGGTACGGCTACATGGCTACGGCAAACGATCGGTGACAAGATACGGACAGCAACCTTCGGATATGACGGAGCGGTGTGTATCGGCAATTCGACATCTGGGCTTCCATCAGCCACGATCCGCGCAATATTTCACGAGCGTAACAGCGGCAAGGGTGCCGCCCTCCGAACCGAATTTGGAGCCGCCACAGGGGACATTCTGGTCATACAGGACGCTGATCTCGAATACGATCCGACCGATTGGGAGCAAATTTGGCCGCTCTTCGTCAACAATTTTGCTGATGTTGTCTATGGCTCTCGCTTCTATGGCCGCCCGCATCGTTCGCTCTACTATCATCACTATATAGGCAATCGCCTGATCTCGTTACTGTTCAGTATCCTGTATGACCAAACCCTAACAGATCTCGAAGTGTGCTATAAGATGTTTGCTCGATCAATACTTCCTCTCCTGACTTCTCCGATGCGACGATTTTGGATTTGAAATTGAGTTTTCGTCCAATATCGCCCGCGCCCGGACGCTACGCATCTTCGAGATCGGCATTTCCTATTATGGTCGCACTTATGCCGAAGGTAAGAAGATAGATTGGCGAGATGGTATCAAAGCCCTATATTATGTCGTGAGATTCAGGTGGCCTCGACCATTTTCGCGAAGCAATAAGAAATGACGATACTCCTGTTACAACCCTATTTCGGGGCTGAGGTTCTGGAGGTAATGAAAGATACCGTGAAGAACTTGAAGATAATTAATACAGGTTTCGCTACTGCTCTAGCAGTGGCGTCAATTCATCCCGCTCACTCACAAGCAGTCGTTAAATACAATTGTAAGTATATGACTAGCGGTACACCGCCGTTTATGGTAGTTGTAGATTTCACAACGCGTGCTGTCCACGATGGTCCGAACCTGATCTATGTGGACGGACGTGCCAGATTTGGTGGTCGTTGCATGGATACTGTTACATTTACATCGCAGCAAATCAGGTTTGGTATGACGTGTAATGATGGGACGTACGTGACAACCATTATTGAGAGTCCGTCGGGGATTTACCGGTATATAACGTCCGATGTCAGTATAACGGCCGAATGTCACAACATAAGATAGGAGCGTCGTCGCAAGCTGTGGCTGATCTCTCAGAACAGGACCCCAGAGCCGGGCAAGATTCGCACCAGGTCAATCCGGCAAATCCCGGCGGGCGGAATGGGGGGCATCGGCTGCCGTCGCCGCGGGCGGAGGCGAATGGCTGCAGAGGGTCGACTTGACTCCTTCACCGGTAGGCATCCGAACGGCCGGAATCGGGCGCAAACCCAATGTCATCGGCAGCCGGTGCGAGCCGCCGGGTCGGCTGGAGGGCGTGTGAAAACGCCCTAACGTGATAGTTTAGTGTCCTGCTATTGGGGGATGGCGGGATGAAACGTTTCGTGGAAGGCGAGGACCGGCTGCAGGGAGCGTTGCTGCCTCACTGCCTGGATGACTACGTGACGGAGAACAACCCGGTCCGGGTGATTGAAGCGTTCATCGACGAACTGGATCTGGCGACACTGGGCTTCGACGGTGTCGTCCCCGAGACGACCGGGCGCCCGGCTTACCATCCGGCGACGCTGCTGAAGATCTATCTCTACGGCTATCTCAACCGCATCGCGTCGAGCCGGCGCCTGGAGCGCGAGACCCAGCGTAACATCGAACTGATGTGGCTGACCGGGCGCCTGATGCCGGACTTCAAGACCATCGCCGACTTCCGCAAGGACAACGGCCCGGCGATCCGGGCGATCTGCCGCCAGTTCGTGATGCTGTGCCGCCAGCTGGACCTGTTCATCCGAGCCGTGATCGCGATCGACGGCAGCAAGTTCAAGGCGGTGAACACTCGCGACAAGAACTTCACGCATGGTCAAGGTCGCAAGCGTCGTATGGAGCAGGTCGAAGCCAGCATCGCGCGCTACCTGTCGGCACTGGACACGGCCGATCGGCAAGAGGGCGAGGTCGCCGAAGCCAAATCGATCCGGCTAAAGGACAAGATCGCCGGCCTTACGCCGACAGATGCAGCACCTGCGAGGAGATGGAGATCGCCGTTCAGGCCGCGCCGGATCGGCAGATCTCGCTGACCGATCCAGATGCTCGCTCAATGGCCACCAGCGGCAAAGGCACCGGCATCGTCGGCTACAACGTGCAGACCGCCGTCGACGTCGAGCACCACCTGATCGTGGCCCACGAGGTGACCAATCTGGGCCACGACCGAACACCAGCTCGCGCCGATGGCGCTCAAGGCGCAGGCAGGCGACGGGCAGCGAGGAGATCACCGCCCTGGCCGACCGGGGCTACTTCAACGGCGACCAGGTCCTGTCGTGCGAAGGCACGGGCGTCGCGCCTGTCGTGCCCAAGACCCTGACGTCGAGCGGGGCCAAGCGCGGCTTCTTCACCCGGCAGGACTTCGTCTACGACGCCGAGCACGACCATTACACCTGCCCGGCCGGCGCAAAACCTGACCAGAGGCCATGCGCCGATCGGATCGCCGCGAAGACTTCGACCACTACCGCCACCTGACCGCCTGCTTCACCTGTCCGCTCAAGACCCAGGTGCACGCCGGACAAGCTGAAGCGGCATCAAGCGCTGGAAGACACGAGGACGTGCTCGACAGGATGCAGGCCCGGCTCGACCGCATGCCCGAGGCCATGGGCGTGCGCCGACAGACCGTCGAGCACCCGTTCGGCACCCTCAAGGCCTGGATGGGCGCCACCCACTTCCTGACCCGGACCCTGGACAAGGTCCGAACCGAGATGAGCCTCCACGTTCTGGCCTACAACCTCAAGCGAATGATCACGATCTTCGGTGTCGGACCGCTGATGGCGGCGATCAGGGCCTGATCGCCTCGCTCAAGCCGCAGACCCAGTACCAACCGGCGCCTCGACTGTCACGGCCAGGAAACCCGGCGCTTCGCTTACGTCATATGACGCGTTTTTCCGTTTTTCCACGGCCTCGGTGGATTCCGGTCCTTCGCCAATATGCGCGCCGACGGCTAGATAGGGGCTTAAAGCCGTCATCCAACTCGATACGATGCGGTTTCAGGTTAATTTTGTGCAGACCGTGCCAAAACGCGTCTCGAAGACAACGATGATCAGCTCAATCATATGAAATTACTCTTTTAATATTCGATGACGGCCAGATCTCGCTTCAGCAAGCGATCTACATCGCCCAAGGCCGAGCAAGCGAAATCGCTGGACTTGCGCGCCGCCCGCGATCTGGGGCGAGCAGGGCCGCCGTGCCCAGGCCCGCATCCTTGCACTGGCCGAGGGCGTGGGCGACCACGACTTCCTGACGCGCGAGGGCATCGCCGAACTGCGGTCGATCGGCACCCTGTTTTCGCTGCCGGGCTTCTTCGCCGCCCTCGCCGGTGCGCGTGCGCGCGCTGCGGAAATGTCGGCGAGGGCTTGGCAGCGTCGAGGAAAGGGCTGGCGATGAAGCGCACGGGCGGCGACCGTTTCAGCTTACCGGGAAATCCACCGCATCAACACGCTCGGCCTGATGGAGGCCTAGGCGCTGCTCGATGAGCTACGGGACCTGACAACCAAGTTCGAAACGGCCTCTTAGAGCGCCAACAGCACTTGCCGAACTTTGGGCCCATCAAGGGAGACCCTCTGAAGCTCACGACCTGGCCCCGGTCTTCGGGTGGTTCACCGGGGGCTTCGACACCGCCGACCTGAAAGAAGCCAAGGCGGTGCTCGACGAACTGACTGAGCCGGCGATTGCCGCAGCGGGTAGGAAATTAGTTAGGCGTGATCTTCATCGCTAGCCTCCGGCTCAGCATGACTGCCAGCGTCTCGACCAGAAGCGCGCTCACCAGTTGCAGCAGCTTCGTCCGCTCCGACGCTGCTATCGGCACCAGCGGATCCTTGAGCGCGAAGAGATCGGATTGGCGATGACTCGGCTGCGGATGCGGCACGCTCGTCTCCTTCGCGAGGAGAGTCGTCGCACAGCAAGCTTTGCAAGGCATCGAGCTCAAGGCGCAGTTCGCGTAAACACGCCAATGATAAACGCGGAACCTCTGTCACTATCATCGCCGCCGCCCGATCCTCTGTCATCCAGATCGGCAGTTGCGTCAGCGTGCCGTCCGGCTGGCGGACGGTCAGAGCAACTTCGTCGCCATGGCGATTACGCCCCGTGACAATGACCGTTTCGCCGCAATGAGGATGAAATCCGTAACGGAAAGTCACCTCACCCAACCGATAGTGAGCACTATGAAGCTGCTTCGCCGACCCCGGGCATGGTCATCAATCGGCGACAGGCGGGGGTCCTGACGTGCGCGTCCCGACGCGCTTTTCCAGAATGGCGAGCTGATCGCGCAGTTCCCTGGCGGCGTCAAGCAACGGGTCGATGATCGCAAGCAGCATCGGGTTGCCGGCGAGAGCTTCGCGGACGCTCCATGCCCATCGGGCCCCCAAAGGAAGCGGAACCCAACACCCCGCAGCATACCGCGCACGCTACTCTCGTATTGCGCAGCCGTCGGACCAAGGTCGTCCTGGTCGACAGCAGCGTGCACTGTTCGCGGGCATCGAGCGATTTCAAATGCACCTTTGGGGACGCCCTGTAAGGTCATTGAAAGGATAATGGCCTAATATTCACACAACTAGATACCAAACCGCTGGTGCGAAAGCCGACAAAGCGGAGAACCTTGGGAGGAACGCATGCGGTGTTCACGCTGGATAGCGATAACACAGTGCAGCCGAACCGATAGAGTTTTGGTCTGGAATCCCCAGTCAGGAACCGAACCTCATCGTGCTCAGGTGTTATGGGGCACAGATTTCCCCGGTTCGGCGGCACCGGCGGTCCCGGAGCCGAGCAACCTTCACCTCCTGGTCGCCGGGCTTGCTCGGTTTCGCAGTCCGCCATCGCTTTCCAAAGCAAATGCCATGCTCGCTTCTCTTTTTACGTTGGTGGCCGCTACTGCCCTGCTGCCTGCTTCGATCGTTCTGTGGCACTTACTTCGATCGGCTACAATTCTCGGTGTAGCTTGATGAAAGAGGGGCTGCTGTTCGCCCTGTCGCGGCGGGTGTCGCGCAAAAGCCTGCGGATCCTGGCCTATCATGGGTTGTGGACGACGCCGGGGTATCAGTACGGCAATCATTTATTCATGCAGCCGGAACAATTCGAGCGGCGGATGACCTGGTTGCGGAATTCGCGCTATCCGGTACTGCCGCTCGCCGAGGCGGTGCAGCGGCTTGAGGACGGCAGTTTACCGGACCACGCGGTGGTGATCACCATCGATGACGGCTGGAGCTCGACCTACAGCCATATGCTGCCGATCCTCGAAGGACTGGCCTTGCCGGCGACCGTTTATGTGACGACGTGGTACGCCGACCACCAGATCCCGGTGGTCAATGTGGTTGTCGATTACATCTTGCGACGCGCCGGCCGGTCGCCGAGCGAACGGTTCGCGATCATCGCCGAGATCGTGAAGTTGCCCTCGCTGGCGCAACGCGAGCAGGCGCTGCGCGCGTGCGCCGCCCGGTTTGGCGTGACCACCGATGAATGGTGGGAGAGCCGCCAGTTCCATCTGATGAGCGCGGCCGAGATCGGCGCCGCCGATCGGCGCGGCCTGGACATCCAATTGCACACCCATCGCCACCGCTCGTCCACTGTGGCCTCCGACCATCTCGAACGCGAGATCGCCGACAACCGGGCGGCCTTGGCCAGAGCCTGCGGCCGGCCGGAGCAGAGCTTTCGACATTTCTGCTATCCCAGCGGGCTGGCTCATTCCTCCGCGGTTGCGGTTCTCGAAGCGGCCGGGGTCGGCTCGGCGACCCTGACCGAGAGCGGGATCAACCCGCCGGGCGCCAATCCCTATCGGCTGCGCCGGTTTCTCGATGGCCGTCTAGTTTCCGAAGCCGTGTTCGAGGCCTATTTGAGCGGCGCCCAGGCGCTGTTCCGCACCGTCAAAAGTCTGGTGACCGCGGGAGGCTGATCACCCAAACCCGGCCGGCCCCGATACCCTTTCCCGGATCGCCGTCGGGCATCCGTACGCTTACGTAGGGTTTGAAACGCGTCCCCTTTTTAATTAGGGGATGCTAGTTTCATCCTGGCGCCCCTCACCCCTAGAACGAAAAAGGAGCCAACCTGTTACTGGCCTCGAGGAGCTTTGGGGAACGCAATGGGGGAGTTGTGCCGGCATTCATCGGCGTCATCGGTCACTCCGAGGCCGCTATAAGAGCAGTTGGGGGGCTCGGCGGGAAGGTCCTCGACCGCATCGATATTGACCTCGTCGACCCCGTCAAAGGGACGGCGCGGGACTCGACTAAATCGTCGTCCGTGAAGAACGAGGCGGACTTGGCCGGTGATCCAGACGCGGAATTTGTGCTGATGGTTGTGGCCGCGATAG
Organism: uncultured Alphaproteobacteria bacterium; assembly: GCA_963774345.1. GTDB lineage: Bacteria > Pseudomonadota > Alphaproteobacteria > ATCC43930 > CGMCC-115725 > AP-15. Next base: position 34,355 of record CAVZFB010000063.1, on the reverse strand, counting down.
CCTTTGGCGTGGGTGTAGCGCCCAACTATGATCGCTGCGCGCTTGGCCAAGCGCCGATAGCTCTGCCGCAGCGGCACATTGTTGCGCTTGGCCAGATCGACCAGCTTCTCCAAGGCGCGATGGCACAGCCGCGCGTCAGTCGGGTGGGCGATCGCTTTTGGCTGCACCGTCGTGTCGACCACTACCCGCTCGAGGTCGCGCGTCGTCAGCGCCCCGGTCTTGTGCGCCACCGCCACGCTTTCCTAGACCAGAGCCGCGAGCGGCTTCTCACCCAGCCGCTGGCGCCAATGGGTGCTAAGGCGGGCGCTGCTCAGAGCGCGTCCCGACTGCTCAAAAATCAGCGCGCCGGTATCCGTGAGCGCGTCGCCGAAATCTTACAGGAACGCGAGCAGATCGATGCCGAGGGGACCAAGCTTGCCATTGCGCGCACCGCCATCGACAAAGAATGGGTGATCGAACGGCTGCGCGAGAACGTTGAACGTGCCATGCAGGCGCAGCCTGTCCTCGACCGAGCCGGAAACCCGACCGGCTCCTACGTCTATAACGGCGCCGCCGCGAACCGCGCCCTGGAGCTGCTCGGCAAAGAGTTGGGGATGTTCATCGAGAAGCGAGAAACCAAGGTCGTCGACGAGTTCGACAACATGACCGATGAGCAGGTCGAGGCGTGGCTCGACGAGCGCGCCGAGGCGCGCGTGAAGATGCGTCACCGGACGCATGGCCCGCGATCTCCGCGCGTGCGCCGTGAACGCGCTGGCGGCATTGGGACGCTGCGACCGACGACGGCGCAGGGCAAGCCTCACTAATAGGGCGATTACGATGGAGCGCGTCGCGGTCGAGCTCGGGCGCATGGGGTTCGCTAATATGGGCGATTACATGCGCGTCGACCAGGGCGGCAACCCGATCGTGGATTTCGGCAACCTCACCCGTGAGCAAACAGCGGCGATCACGTCGCTGCACATTATGAGCGACTCGGTCAAGTTTACACTCGGCGACAAGCGCGGCGCGCTGATGGATATCGCGAAGCTCTTCGGCTGGATCATCGATAAGCGCGAAACGAGGGTCGTCGACGAGTTCGACACGATGACCGACGAGCAGGTCGAGGCGTGGCTCGACGAGCGCGCGGAGGCCCGGGCGAAGGTGCGTCACCGGACGCATGGCCCGCGATCTCCGCGCGTGCGCCGTGAACGCGCTGGCGGCATTGGGACGCTGCGACCGACGACGGCGCAGGGCAAGCCTCACTAATAGCCCGATGGTCGGGAAGGGAGCAGACGGGCCCGCGACCGAAACGAGGCGACGATACAGGAATTCTAACGCGTCACTCGGGCGCTGTTGCGCGTCACCGCAGATAGTCCCCGAGAAACGCCGATCCGGTGCTCGACTGGTCGAACCTAACCCGTGAGCAAGCGGGGGCGCTGACCGAGGTCACGGTCGACGACTACGTTGACGGCCGTGGCGAGAATGCGCGCGACGTGCGCAAGGTCAAATTCAAGCTCGGCGACAAGCGCGGTGCGCTGATGGACATCGCCAAGCTGTTCGGGTGGATCATCGACAAGCGCGAAACCAAGGTCGTCGACGAGTTCGATAACATGACCGACGAGCAGGTCGAGGCGTGGCTGGACGAGCAGGCGGAACGCCGGCTGAAGATGCGTCACCGGACGCATGGACTGCGGCGGCAGCCTGCTGGCGGCGTCGGGACGCTGCGACCGACGACGGCGGCGCAGGGCAAGCCTCACTAAATATCCCGATGGTCAGGAAGGGTGCAGACGGGCAAGCGATCGAAATGGGGCGGCGAAAGAGAAATCTGTGACGCGTCACTCGGGCGCTGTTGTCACGAGCGAGCCTCCCGCGTCGGATCAGCGTATCAATTTCCGACTCGCGCAACTCGATCCTGACGCAGCGCAGCCCTTTCTGACGCCGGTCCCGGTGGCGGCGCATCCGCCCCCAGGCGGTTGGAAACGCTGACTGGCGCGCGAACCCGGTCCGACGGTCTGAAAGCTAGAATTTCTGCGGGTTTCGGGGTGCCATACGGGCGGCCCCGGTCAGTGGTCGTCGGTGAAGTCAGCGGTTTTTCCACTACTATCCACGCGTACGCCTCACGCGCGTGCGGCTCTTTTTTGATCCATCGCCGTTGAGACTCCCTTTTTCCAGTCATCGGAGCGATTCGTGGTCGAAACCCGCCAGAAACGGCGAAGAAACCGTACCCACCTAAATGATTGAATTTGTTAGACCGGATGGGAACCTTGGGAGAAATGGGAAACTTTAAGGCCATCAGCGAACGTGTGGAGTTGATAGATGGACCTGGATTTTTAATGAAGCTCGGCGCCCCGGGCCGGCCAAAAAGGCTCCCGTTTCTCCCAAGGTTCCCGGCTGGCAATGTCCCGCTCATGCCACGGCGATCCGCGCGACGAAGAAGCTACCACCTTGATGATGCGGCTTGTAGCGCAGCGCGACGGTAGCATCATCGAGAGCCACAGGTGCGCCGACCAACGATTTGAGCCGTGACGCGACACTCATTGCCGAGATGATTGCCAGCGCCTTCCCCGACGCCATTTCGAGAGCCCCCTTGAAGGCGATAGCCTCGTCCTCGCCGCGGCCGGCGAAGGTGGCGACTTCAGCCGCGGTGAACATCGCGGCGGCGTACCGGCGGCGCAGAGTGTCGAGCACGGTGGCGAGGCCGAGCCCCTGTTCATCGCCGGCTTCGCTCACCATAAACCGGGCAGCGAAGTCGACCGGCGTCGGCGGACAGCTCGGCTCCCGATCGGCGCCGAAATGATGGATCTGCTCGACGTGCTGTTGCGCTGCATGCTCGACCGCGGACCCGACCAAATCCCACCAAGCTTTGAAGCGCGTCTTCGCCGGCCCGAGGTCGTTCCGCCAACGGCGCGGATTCCCGAGCAGAATGACATAGAGCGCGCGGAGGATTTTGCCGCGGTTCGCCTGGGTCCAGCCGATCGGGTCCGGATGTTCGAACGGGCGATTTTCCGGGTCGGGCCGCGATACGTCGATGTGCGTTCCGAGGGTGCGCGACGCGAGGTCGCCGCGCCCTGAGATGTTGTTGCCCGTGAAGCCGTGGATCGTTTGTGCGGGTACCGTAATGTATTCGGACACCCCAAGGACGCGGTCGCAGTAGATTTCGGCGGTGCGGGCTTTCTCGATCGAGGCGCAGCGTCACTCGGGCGGCGCATTCGTGCTTGAGGGCGCTGCAAAGATCGAGGCAGGTCACAATGGCCGTAGCCTCAAGGCAATCGCCCGTTCAACAAGCTCGGCCACGGCGTCGAGGACGGCAGCGTCGACCCGATGATCGCCGCCATCGAGCCAGCCCAGGCGGCAGAGCGCCAGCTCGGCGGGGAAGGCTGGAGCACCTGGAGCGATCGGACTCCTACGCCGGCCTGTATCGCTTCGGGTCAGTCGACGGCCGTAGCCCGAGCGCGATGCCGCGCTCGACAAGTTCCACAACAGCGTCCGCAACAGCGTCGTCGAGTTGCCGCAAACCGCCGAGCCAGCCCAGCCGGCCGAGGTCCTCGATCACATCTGGCAGGACGCTAAGGCTCAAATCAACGGAGCTGCGCGCTACCCTGCGCGCTTGCTCTTCCTCGCACAGGGGCAACGTGCGCGTTGCCGCAGGGCCACTCCTGACATCGACCGGGCTCAGCGCACCGCTCGCGATAGCCGCGAGTGTCCAAACTCGCGCTGCCGCATGACACTCCCGTCGGCACGATGGGCGACAGTACCGTTGTGCGTGGCCGCCGCGCCGCGGCCGGAACAGGCGCGTGCACCAGGGGCAGCGCACCGCGTCGCTCATCGGAGGCTCAGCAGCGCGAAGTGACCAGTTGACGGGTGAGGGCGGCGCGAGAACAAGATCGCGTAACCACGGTCACAGCAGGCGCCTGCGAGGAGCGCCAGCGGCATCGCCAAGCCACTGTCGTGATGGTCCGAAATTCGTCTGTGAGGGATGGGAGGGATCCTCCATTATAAGGCGTTTCGCGCGCACAGGCGTGCGGGCGCGAGAACGTCCATAATGCAAAATCCTTCACAACCCTCACAAAGCACCGCTTGCGTCTAGGGCATCATGGGAATCGCTTCAGGGCGATTCCCTTGAAGCCGGCTCTTCCCGTTCCGCTCTCCCTTTGACGTTGATAGCCGCGGTCATCAAGTGCCTGCGAGAACCGTTTTTGGCTCCCAACAAACTCACCAGCGTTTTCGGCCCACACCCGCCAGTTCGGGAATAGGTTAGCAACGGTGTCGTAATAAATCGGGTCAATAGCGCAGCATTCTTCGATCCACCGGGCGAGCGCGTCTTCTTCGTTGAGGTAGTCTTCCGTCGCGGCGACGACCACCGGGGGTGGTTTCAAACCGATTTCGAGCCAATCGGTACAGCCCTCCATCATCCATTGCAAAATGCCCGGCCATTCGGCGCGAAGCTTCTCGAAAAGATCCTTGTCTCGCTCGTTCTTCGGAATTGTCACTGTGAACGGCGCGAGGTTAAGCCGGCGCCGGATCGCCTCGTCAATACCGCGCAGGCCCGGCTTATGATTGCCGGCGGTGATAAGCTTGAACGCGGGATAAAAGGTGAAGTAGTCCTGGCGCATGAAGCGCGCGCTGATCGGGTCGCCACCGGTCAGGGCTTTGATCTTGTTCTCGTTCCAGCGCCGTCCTTCCTCGGTTTCCTGTGCGGCCACCAGGCGAGCACCACGGAGCCCGGCGAGGTCGGTGGGGTGACGTTCGCCATGCGTCACGGTGAAGGTCTCCATCGGCGCGACTGCGGCATAGTCGCCGAGGATCGCGGTCAGGGTGTTGAGAAAGACGCCTTTGCCGTTGGCGCCGGTGCCGTAGAAGAAGAACAGGGCGTGTTCGCGAATGCTGCCGGTAAGCGCATAGCCGGCGATGCGCTGCAAGAAGCGTTGCAGTTCGACATCGCCGCTGGTGATCTCGTTGAGGAATTTCCGCCACAGCGGGCATTCGCCGCCGGGCGCCACGGCCGTGATCTTTGTCATGTAGCGCAATGGATCGGGCGGCAAGGTGGAGCCGATTTGCAGGTCGACGATGCCTCCGGGCGTGTTCAAGAGCCAGGGGTCAGTGTCCCAAATGTCAACGGTGGCGGCGTGGCGCCGATCGGCACGGGCGAGCTTTTCTATCGCAGCGACGGTCCGCGCGGTGGCGATCTTGGGAGCATCGTCCTGATCGGGACAGGAATTGGCGTATGCGCGAGCGACGGCGCGCGCCAGATCGAACGCTTTGAGCGTATCCTCAACCTTCCACCGCATGCCGTCCCAATGCAGCCACGCGCTCCATTTCGCGACAAAGCGCAGCTCCTGCGCGTGGCGCGCCGTGAACTCGAGAGCGAGCGCGTCGTCGCTGAACTCGGGCGATAAGTTGGCCTCGGTCACGGGAACGATGGCGGGGAAGGGCGTCACGCTCATCGCGCGGCCCGCGCGAGATCGTTGAAGTCCAATCCCAGCGGCGGTCGGGCGAAGCCGACCTGCCGGCCGTCGGCGAGCCAGCGTCTTGCCGCGTACCAAGCAGCCATCAGCCCCACTGGATCGGGATCAACCGCGACGACGACCTGCTGCACGATGTCCGGCAGAACAAGGTTGCGGATGCCGGCAGCCGACAGAGCCGCCCACGTCGCGATGCCGCTCCCGGCCATGTAGGACAGTCCGGACTCGATTCCCTCGGAAACGGCCAGCACCCGGGCAGGCGGGGCGAGGCGAACGGCACCACCCTTGCATCGCCCGAGCGTCATCTTGTCTGGGTCGAGGTCCGCTTTTCCAAGGCCGTCCTGCCGCAGAAATGTCCGGTGGACCGCAACGCTCCGATCCATACGGCCCTCGAGAACGACGGCCGCGACCATCATCGGGTGATACCGTCCGTCACTCGGGTGCTTGCCTCTAGCAAACCTCAGCGATGGCGGGATTGGCCCCGTGTAGCCGCGGGAGCGGAGATAAGTTTCAGCTGCGCTGCCCGCAGCTGACCACGGCGCGGCGCCAAATTGCCAATGCGGCTTCTGCGTTTGGGTCCGGTGATGGATCATCAGGGTCGGGTGGAGCGTGTGCCGCGGCGCGCACCTTGGATTTTGGACGATGCCGGTCGTGTGGTCTTTCGTGGTTGCGCTCATCCGGCCATAGACCGGCTCTCCGGAGCGCCTCGATCAGGTCTTGATGTGAGCAGCCGCTGGCGTGGCAATAGACGAGCGGCAAGCCGCCTCTCCGGTCCGCGACGGTGAACCCGGTCTTGTAGCCGCAGCTCGGGCATTTTCCGGTGAACTCGCGGCCGGCACGGTGCAGCCCGAAGGCACGGGCGATCGTCTCGGCGCTCGCGTTCATGCCGAGCCCCCGCGCGGCAAGATGTGGAGAAACGTCGCGTTCGGCGCCGCCTCGCGAAGAAAGGCTGACCACTCCGCGTGATGCGTGAGTTGTGTCTCGATGACCAAGACATTCGCGCCAAGTACTGCCGTCGCTGCAAACAGGCCGTAAAACCGGGCCTCCGCGGCGCCCGAGTAGACCGCTATGCCCTTGGCGAGCGCAGCGAGCCGGCGCAACCCGTTTCGATCATAGGCGCGCGGCCCATGGCTGATCTCGTCGTCATCGCCGACGATCGCGATCCACGGCCGACCGATAACCTCCTGCAGTGGCGGCGCAAACCGCTGGTCCGGCCAGATCCACAAAATCGCCACGCCGGCCCTCATCGCCTCAACGAGCGGCGCGTGCGCCAGTGACGCGATACACAGGCGGACGGCACCCGCCGGGGTGAGACGGCGAACGGCGCTCACCGGCTGCCTCCCGTGTCCGACGGGGCTGGCGCTCTCTAAGGCTGCGGTGGTATTGAGACGCTGATCGCTGTCGTTACCACCGGCCCGGTTGGCGCCCACCAGCGCCGCCGGGCTTTCGCTTACCGGCATGGCTCAAGCCGCATCTGTTGTCAGTGCGCGCGCCAACTCGTCGGCGCGATGGCGAAAGGTCCGCGCTGCGGCCCATGCCTCGCAATCGGACAGGCGATAGAGAACTCGCCGCGCACCGAGCCGGACCCAAGGTGGACCTTGCCCGGTCTGTCGCCACCTTTGAACCGTGCGTCTACCGAGATGGTACCGACCTGCGAACTCCGCTTCGGTCAGGTAGATTTCGGGGTTTGAGAATGACTTGTCGCCGAGACGGTAACGTCCGGCAAACTCCTTCTCGGTCGAGTAGTATGCGTTCGCCATGCTGTCCTCTTCGCCGCCATTCCGCGCAGAGTACAGTAATGCGCCGCCAAAATTAAAATCCAGGAATTCTAGTTAGAGAAAGTGGAAGCGAGTTTCAGCGAATAGGAACGAGTTTTAACCAGTTCTGTTCAGCTCCCTAACGATGATCTCGCAGATATCTCTTTGTCAATCGCTTGGCACGACTTTGTATCGTGCTTGTGCCAAGGCCATCGACCTGGCCTATACGCGCAAGCGCGAGCGCGGCCGCGCTCGCCGATCTCGTCTCCGGCTCGCGCATCAGCCTTTCGAGTTCGGGATACAGCGTGCGATCGGCGTCGCGAAACCTGTCCAGAGTCCCGGCTTTTGGGCCTCGTTGTCGCTGAGGCTTCGCCGGCGTTGCGCCGGCGTCGGCTGTCGGTTCGGCATCGTCCAACGTTCGCTGGGGAGCGATCGCGTTAGCCTCGGGCGCTAGACTCGGTGTCACCTGTTCAATTGCAGTGTCGGCTAGGGTGGCCGATTGCGCGGAGTCTGAGGTGTCAGGCGCCATATAAGGCGGGAGGCGATAGCTGTGCAATTCCAGCCAGGCGGCAGCCCGCTCGCGCATCAACCAGCAGCGAGCTAGGACAAGGATCGGCAGCAAGGGTGCGGCGATATTGGCCGCAATTTCGAACTGTTCCCGCGACATCCGCGATCTCCGCGTCATGCCATCGCCAGTGACCGTCGGATCGAGATATAGGATCTTGGATCGGCCGCTGGCCTCGAACTCCCCCTGAAGCACCGAATCGGCAAGCCGCTGATAGGCGAGTTCCAATGCCCGTTGCTCATCGTCTGCGCTTGTCCCGGTCGTCGATCGAGCACACCATTTCGCTATCTCGACAAACTCGATCCATCTGCGAGCGGCGTGTTGCCGCTGGCGAAATTTGTTGATCCATTCACGCCGTCTCGCCCGGCGCGTCTCCCGATCCGGTTCGAGCCGCGAGGTAGTTGCGGATCGCGCGGATTGCCCGCTGTCGCCGGCCAATTAAAACAACTCGACAGGCATTTCCCATTCGACGGACCGCGCCCATCTCGCGAACGCGGCAAGTCGAACTTCCGCAGGAGCACCGTACCGATGCTCGGGGCAGTTTATCGGCCCCGGCAAAGTGCTTGCGAGCGACCGCTGAGCGACAGACCACCGCTCTTGGAATTGTCGCCCTTCTTGGAATTGTCGCCCTTCAAGGAAAAATGGCACGGTCGGCCGACCCGGTCCCTCCGTCATCAACGCCTGTGGATGATGACGCAGCTTGGGGTCGATGTTTAAAGACAGCGCTACGCACTCATAGAGCTTCACCCGAGGTAGGTGCTTCCATATGCTCCAGTCCGGCGCTCTGTCATCGGCTTCTTCCGTCATCCGACCCGCGCCTCCGCATGGCACAATCCGCAGGATTGGTGCGGCGGAAACCGGTGCGGAACCGAGCGTGTCAGGTCGCGATCCTCTATCCGCCGCTGGCCGCGATCTTACCGCGACGCGATGTGCAGGGGGATTATGTTCTCATTCGCCGTTCCGGTCACATGCGCCGCCCACGCGTCGAGTGCCGCCGCGCGCTCACGCGCGAAATCGTGGCGCTGATAAACGGCCGCAACACCGAGCAGCTTCGCCGGCGCGTGCGCAAGGATCTTGTCGACGACGATCGAATCGAATCCCAGCCGCGCCAAGGTCGAGACCCCCGAACGCCTCAGATCATGAATACGCCATGGGACCAACGGCGTTGGTTTTCTTTCCGCTCTCTCGGCCGCATAGACCCGCGCCCTCATGATCGCCGCATCAAGCGTCACCTTGGCCTTCGAGATCCCCGAAATCGGCGTCCTGCCAGTCGTGCTGAAGACGAAATCACAGCCATCGATGCGCGGTATCGAGCGCAGGATCTCACGAGCAGCTTCCGACAGATGCACGTCGTGCGGTCGGCCATTCTTCATCCTAGATCCAGGAACGGTCCATACAACCAGATCGTCGGAAATCTCCGACCAGCGAATCCCGGCAACTTCCGCGCGCCGCTGCATCGTCAAAATCGCGAGCTTGAAGAACGGTCCAAATGGATAGCCGAGAGTGTCTACAGCGGCCCAAACTTCTGCCAGCTCGCCGTCGCTCAACACCCGCTCGCGCGTAGTGTTGCTCGCCGCAATCGGCAAACCCTGGAATGGGTTCGCGGGAACTTTTCCGCGCTTCTGCGCCCACTGAAACGCCGCTCGCGCATAGGCGAGAGTGCGCCCGGCCATCGGCGCTCTGCCGGCTCTTACGAGCTTGTCGAGCGCGTTCACCGCGTCAGCCCGAATTATGCGCGCCGCCGGCAGCTTGAGGAGGTCCGGGAAGGCGTGCCGGATCGCGCGGATGGCTTCTGTGCGGTAACGCTCGCGACGGTGTACCAGATGCAAGGCGGCCCATTCTTCGACCAACGCATCAAAGCTCAGCGCCATCTCGGCGCGTTCGCGCTCCACGTCGCGCCTGACGCGCAGGCGCTCGGCGCGCGGGTTAATCCCTTTGGCTACATCGCCGAGACGAGCCCGGGCAGCCGCTCGGGCTTGCTCGATCGTGATGCTTCCCCACACCCCGACGGGCTCACGAACCTTCCGCCTGGTCGCCGGATCGGTCCACTGCACGATGAAAGCGCGGGCTTTGGGCGTCACCCGCACCCCGAGGCCGCGGCACTCGCTGTCAAAGATCAGGCGATCTTTGCGGCCCGCTTCGAGCTTCAACCCGGCCAGATACCGATCGGAGAATTTTGCCATCCTGGTGCCTTCGAGATCGCGGACCTGATGCGGACCTCGTGAAAGGGTCCGCTATGGGTCCGCATGGCGATCTATGGCGAGGATTAAATCAGAACGTCGGCCGGAAAGCCAATGAAAACGTGACCTGGGGCGATATTTAGCGGATGATGACGCGGACCCATCGCTTACTTTTAATCAGTAGGTCCCGGGTTCGAATCCCGGCGGGCTCACCATGGTATCAATTGGTCAGGTACAGATTAGTTCATAGCACAAACGATTTTGTCCGCACCGTGTTCACCAACGTTCTACCGGTGGGCCTTTGGTTTAGTTTTGGTGAGAGAGCCGGAAATCCTTGGCGTGAGCTGGCGGACCGCCGGTGCCTACTGGGCCTAGTTATCGGTCGAGACCGTTCATTGCCTCTCCTCCCTCGGCGACGAAAAGCTAATGGTTGCCGCGCGCTCGCGGGGATGACGGGCAACGTTTGCTCTTCCGACTTTTCTTGGGGCCAGGCTCTTTGGCTAACTGCGCCACTCCAGGACACGCGGCTTGATCGGGTTTTCGAATGGGCGGCTTTCGGCGCGGGCGCGGCGGTATTCGCGCTTGAGGCGGTAGTACCATTTCGCCTGGGTGTCGGCGTCGTCGATCAGCATCAAGGGCGGCTCGAACCGCAGCCCCTGCTGTTGGCGCTCCATGATCGCGCGATCCTGCTGCAGAAAGGCCCGCACATACGGGCGGAGCAGCGGCTTCAGCACACCGAGCCACGGCGACGTCCAATAGATGCAATGATTGATTTCCGTCGTCCTGTCGTCGATCGGGGTGATCGCGGTCAAGTTGCCGACCAGATGGCGGCCGGCGCGGATGTGCTCGACCCTGACGCTCGGCAGGCGGAAGACGATCTCGGTTTCCGGCGCGCCACCCAGCAGCCGGTAAGCGCGTGAATTGACCGAGGGCGCGTGGCGGCTCATCGTGAACCCCCAGGGCGAGGGGGCAAAGGCCTTGGTCTTGGCCTGGATCGAGTGGCGCGAGCGCCACCACCAGGCGCGATGCACGAAGGGCCCGTGCGCCGGATCCATCAGCCCGACGACCGCATGGTCGATCGAAGCGGCAAAACTGACCGTCTCGACCAGCCGTGGGATTGCGTCCCCGAACCCGTCGATATCGGGAATTTCCGGCGCTGCGGCCGGGTCTTCGCCAAAGAATACCCAGATGTTGCCCTGCACCTCGCGCACCGGGTAGCTGCGGACATGCACGCGGCTCGGGGCAAAGGTCTGGCCCGGCACTAATGCAGGGATCGCGGTGCATTGCCCGGCAGTGTCGAAGCGCCAGCCGTGATAGCAGCACTCGACTTCCCGCCCGTCAAAATTGCCGGCGCTGAGTCGCATGCCGCGATGCGGGCACAGATCGCGCAATGCGAACGGCACGCCGGTTTCGTCGCGCCCGATCAGCACCGGCTCGCCCAGCATCACCTTCGCCAGCATCGCCCGCGGTTTCAGCCGCCGACCAGCGACGGCGTAGTACCACGCCTCGCGCAACGGCGCGGCGCTGTCCGCCACCCCTTCCCCCGAAGATATCTGTTGCTGCCGAAGCCCCACCGGCGCGAGAGTCGCGTTTTCACGCCGAGCAAGCAAGGGTGAAGGCGGCGATGGCGGCGATGTCGAAGACTCAGCGAGAATGCCCCGGTGCTGCTCGAAGCGCGCGAGCTCGGAGTGCTGCGTCTGACACTGAATCGGCCGCAGGCGCGCAACGCGCTGTCGGTGGCGCTGATGGATGCGCTGATCGACGCTCTCGGCCGCGCCGCGAAGGACAGGGAGGCCCGGGTCGTCGTCATCGCCGGCGCCGGCCCGGCATTTTGCGCCGGGCACGATCTGCGCGAGATCCGCGAAGACCGCCGGCGCGAAACCTATGAGCGCCTCTTCGCCCAATGCAGCGAGCTGATGTTGGCGATCGTCCGCTTGCCAAAGCCGGTCATCGCCGAGGTGCACGGGGTCGCGACCGCGGCCGGCTGCCAGCTGGTCGCCAGCTGTGATCTGGCGGTCGCCGCCGAAGAGGCGCGCTTCGCGACCCCTGGCGTCAATATCGGATTGTTCTGCTCAACCCCAATGGTGGCGTTGTCACGCGCGGTCGGACGCAAGGCGGCGATGGAGATGTTGTTGACAGGCGAACTCGTCAGCGCCGCGCGAGCGCGTGAGATCGGGCTCGTCAACCGGGTGGTCCCGGGTAGCGAGTTGCGTGGGGCGGTCGATACCCTCGCGCGCGAGATTGCCGGCAAATCGGCCTTTACCGTTGCGATCGGCAAGGAGGCGTTCTACCGCCAAGCCGAGTTGGATCTCGCCGCCGCCTACCGCTACGCCGCCGAAGTGATGACCACGAACATGCTGGCAGCAGACGCCGGCGAAGGCATCGACGCCTTTCTCGCCAAGCGTCCGCCGGTCTGGCAGGACCGCTGAGGCCGCGATGAACCACGAAAGCTATTCCGACGCCTATCTGTGCGAGATTCTGACCGACACCAAGACGATCGCCATCGTCGGCGCCAGCCCGCGGCGCGAGCGGCCGAGCCACCGGGTCATGGCCTATCTGCAGCGGCGCGGCTATCGCACGATCCCGGTCAACCCCAATGCCGCGGGCGACACGATCCTCGGCGAAACCTGTTACGCCTCGCTCGCCGATGTCCCCGAACCCATCGACATGGTCGACATATTCCGCCGCAGCCAGCTCGCGGGTCCGGCGGTCGACGCAGCGATCGCCGCCGGCGCCAAGTTCGTCTGGATGCAGCTCGACGTCCGCGATGAGGCCGCGGCCGCTCGCGCCGAAGCCCGCGGCGTCAAGGTCGTGATGAACCGCTGCCCGGCGATCGAGATCCCCCGCCTGAACCTGCCGCCGCAGTGACTGTGGTCGGCGTTATCCGAGCGCGGCGATGACCGGCGCGAGGAACTCGCGCAGGACAGGCGACCACTTGGCGTGCTCGGGGCCGCTGGCCGAATGGCCGAGATCGCTGTCGATCTCGAAATAGCGCGCCGCGACGCCGGCGGCGGCGAGATCGTTCATGACCCCGGGTGCGAGCGTCGGCGGAAACAGCACGTCGCTGCGGCACAGCACATAAAGAACCTTAGCCCGAATTTGGGCGAAGACCTTGACCGTGTCGAAGCCGATCGTCGCACGCCGCAGGATGACCAGCGAGTTCGCGTCCCACTGCCGCGCCCAGTCGGCGGCGAGCTGGCGGATCGCCCGCTCGCGCTCAGCCCTATCTGGATAGCGGCCGGCGAGCTGCTCGTCATAGCCGTAGCGCATCAAGGTTTCGAAGCGCATCTGCGTCAGCACGGTCAGGCCCTTGCCGCGCCCGTAATAATTGCCGCCGTTCCATTCGGGATCGGTTGCGAGTCGCGCCTGAAGCTCGGCCAGGCTCTTTTCGGCATTCTGCGATTTAGGCGCCGTCACCACCGCTACGACCGCGTCCATCATCTCGGGATAAGCCACCGCCCATTGGAACGCCTGATAGCCGCCGTAGGATGGGCCGGCCACAGCGGCGAGGTGGCGCACGCCGAGCATATCGAGCAACGCCTTTTGCGCGCCGACAATGTCGCGCACCGTAATCGCCGGAAAATCTGGGCCATAGGGCTTGCCGGTGCGCGGATCGAGGCTGGAGCCGTTGGCCGAGCCAAATGAGGAGCCCAGCATGTTCGAGGCGACGACAAAGAGCTTGTCGGTGTCGATCGCCTTGCCCGGCCCGATCAGGCCATCCCACCAGCCCGGCTGATTGCCGTTCGCCGGGTTGCGCCCGGCGGCGTGATGGCTGCTGGTGTAGCCATGGGTGATCAGCACAGCGTTTCTGCCGTCACGCGCCAAGCGGCCATAGGTCTCGTAGGCGATCTTGGCCTCGGGCATGACGGCGCCGTTTTGCAGGCGGAAGTCGCGGATCGAAAAATTGCGGTCCTCTACGGTTCCGAGATCGGTGATACCCGCGGCAAAAGCGACGGACATGGCCCTGTCCTCCTCTGATCGGCGCGCAATTGTGCCATGGCGTTCAGGGCGATGCCATCACTGCCGGCATCGTCCTTTCGGGGCAGCGCGGTTTGTATTAAGGCGATAGGCTTATGCGCCTAGCCACCTGTCTTGCGATATTCCTGTTGCTCGCCGACTGCAGCGGCGCCGGTTCGGGACCAGTCCCGACCAACCCGGTGCGCGCCAGCTTTCCGGCGGGTGGCCTGGTCAATGTCATCGCCGTTGACGCGGTCGACCGGCTGCCGCTGCGGCAGGCCGAACTGATCGCCCCCGACGGCCATGCCACCGTAGCGTCCTCGGTCACTGCGAACCCGGCGCCGACGCAGAGCTTTTCCCAGCAATTCCCGACCGGCCCTTATTCCAGCCCCCAGTTCGGGGTCAGCAGCATCGGGTCGAACGCGCTGTCTCCCGGGGTCGTCGGGGCAGCGCCGCAGACGCAAACGCAATTGCTCGCCGTGGTCTCGAGCGCCTCGATCCCCCTGCCCGACCCGGTCGCCTACCACCGCGACTGGCAGAAATACCGCGTCCGGCTCCGCTTCGGCGACCCGCCGCAAGTCGAGACTCGCGAAATCGCCGCCCCCGCGCCGCCCCCATCAAGTTGAGCCGGTCGCGGCGGTTTATATCCCCTCAGGCCGCGGCGAGTTGGCGGGGCCGGTAGATCGAGATGTGGGCGATGCGGGCGATCGGCGTGGTGCGGTTGGCGTAGACCAGAACGTCGAGATCGACGAAGCGGTGGCCCTTGCGCTCGTAATTGCCGGTGACGAGTGCTTTCGCCGAAAGTTCGTCACCGATCCGGGCGGCGGCGAAATGCTCGATCCGACTGCCGACATGCATCCACGGTCCCAGCACGACGTTGTGGCGCAACGCCCAATTGGCGATGTGCAGGATCTTCCCGGGGTGGACCAGCCCCTCGTCGGTATAAAGCGGCAGGTCTTCTCGCACGTCGCTCAGATATTGTTGTGCCTGCTCGGCGCCGATCCGAAAGGGATGGATCGCGAACCAGGTTCCGACGGTGAGCGTTGTTTCATCGGCCGGAGGCCGGTTTTCGGGCGGGTTCGGCGGCGCCGGGGCCGTCGCGAAAATGGCCGGCACGGGCGATGCCGCGGTTGGCAATGTCACGCGGCCGGTGGCGCATATTTCGCCGTGGCTGTCGACCCGGAGATCGAGCCCCTCCGGTGTTTCGGTCGCGGTCACGATCGCGATGTCGCCATCATAGACCGGTTTCAGCAGCCGGCACTCGGCGCTGCCGCGGTCGAGCCAGGCGCGGCCCCAGCGCGCCACCGGCAGATGGGTCATGTAGGCGTAGACCTCGACCCCCGGCACCAGCCCGCCCTTGAAACCAAACCGGCGGGCGACGGCGTCGTCATGGATCTTGTTCTCGGATTCCTTGGCGGTGTTGAAGGCTTCGACACGATAGGGGCCGAGTGAGGATTGCGGCATGGCTCGGGTTCCTGCTCTTGGCTATAAAGGCCGATCACAGGCTTGCACCGCGCCGGCACTCGCGCAATCCCTTCAACGATCAGAGGCCGCCATGGACGCCCATCCTCCCGAATACGAGCTTTACGCCATCCGCTATGCCGAGCGCGACGCGCGGCGCGCCGACCATTTCATCGGCGGCGACCCGCATGACGGGCCGATGCCGATGGATTACTTCGTCTGGGCGGCGATCGGGCACGAGCGCAGCTTTGTGATCGACACCGGGTTTACCGCCGAGGTTGCCGCGGCGCGCGGCCGGCGGCATCTGCGCTGCCCGGCCGAGTCGCTGTCGTTGGTTGGCCTCGACCGCAATAGCGTCGCCGACGTGATCCTGACCCACATGCATTACGACCATGTCGGCACGTTTGACCGCTTTCCGGCGGCGCAGTTCCATCTGCAGGAGGCCGAGCTGCACTACACCACCGGGCATTACATGCGCCACCCGTTCCTCGCCCGCTCGTTCGAGGTCGAGGATGTCGTCGGCATCGTGCGGCTCAACTTTGCGCGGCGGGTCAAGCTCTACAACGGGCCGGTCGAGCTGGCGCCGGGGATCACTTTGCATCCGGTCGGCGGCCACACCCCGGGCATGCAATTCGTCCGCGTGCATACCAGCCGCGGCTGGGTCGTGCTCGCCTCCGACGTCACCCATTACTACGAGAACATGGAGGCCGGCCGCCCGTTTACCGCGGCGTTTCACATCGGCGACATGCTCGACGCATACGACGCGCTACGCGCCCAGGCGCCGAGCCCGCAGCACATCGTCCCCGGCCACGATCCGCTGGTCATGCGCCGCTACCCGCCGCCGAAGCCCGAGCTCGAAGGCCTGGTCGTCCGCCTCGACGTGATGCCGAAGTCCTAGCCCGCCGGGACGCCCCATATCCTTCGCCCCAGCCCCGCGGCCAGCCCGCTGTTCTCGCTGTTTTATGCAGCGAATTTTCAGCAAAAAATTCATCTCTAGTGCGGCTACCGAGCCGCTCTCGGAGAGGCGTACCGCGGGCACCATATAATGCGATTATGGCAATCGCATGGTTGTTCGGACTGTCACCCCGGGTTCAAAGATGTGAGCGGCAGAGCCATTCGTCTAGGCCGATGCGGCCAAGGCGCGCCTCGCCCAACGGCACGAGCGAGCGCTCTTCGACCCGGCCACCCCAGTATCGGGCCTCGGGATCACGCACCACCTCGCGCGGGTCGCCGACCGCCTTCAGATAGCGGGCGACGATTTCGTTGAACGGCGCACGTTCCGGGCCGGCGATCTCGACGATGCCCTTTCGCGGCGCGGCGAGCGCCACCTCGGCGACGATGGCAGCCACGTCGTCCGCCGCGATGGGCTGGAACAGGCCGGGCGGAAGCCTGACGATGTTTCCATCCGCACTTGAATTGGCGATGGCGCCGAGGAATTCTGTGAACTGGGTCGCGCGGATAATGGTGTAGGGGATGCCGGAGGCCACGATCAGTTTCTCTTGGGCGACCTTGGCGCGGAAATAGCCATTGTCGCTCCGGTCGGTTCCGACGATGGAGAGCGCAACGTGGTGCCGCACGCCCGCGGCGGCCTCCGCCGCGAGAAGGTTGCGCCCGGAAGTCTCGAAGAATTCCAGCACCGCCCTGTCTTCAAATGAGGGTGAATTGGTGAGGTCGATCACCACCTGCGCGCCGGCCATGGCCTCTTTGAGGCCCTCGCCGGTGATGCTGTTGACACCGCTTTTGGGCGAGCCGGCGACAACCTCGTGACCGCCCTGGCGCAGAATGGCGACAGTCTTCGAGCCGATCAGGCCGGTGCCGCCGATGACGACGATCTTCATGGTTACCCCCGCTTGTCGACGACTGGAGACCCTTGAATGGGTTCGATCGCAGGTGGGGAAAAAATCTGGACCTCAACAGGCGTGCATAACGCAAACCCCTGAGGCGGCAAACACCGAGGCGTCCCCGCTGAACGCGCCGCTCGCCGTGCCCCTCACAACGTTGAGCATCTCGAACGCACGACTAACGCGAATGCGGGCATTTGGTTCCGCCCGTTGCACCCAAACAAGAACCTTCATGTTCGATCTCGATCTTCATCGGTGTGAACGTCGCGGTTCACGCCGTCACGGCCTTCTGGGCCGCCGCGAAGACGTCGCGTGCGGACGTCGCACCCGCTACGTGCTCCGTACCCTCGACTCCGAGGTCCATCCATCCTGCATTCACGGCCTCAAACATTTCTTCGGCAGGTCCGGTGTGGCCCTTCGGGATGCCGAATTGCTCGAGCGCTTCCGCCCACCCTGCACGCGGGACTGCAAAGGCTTTCACGTCGAGATTTAGGACTTCACCCAATTGCTCCGCGACTTCATCCGCGCTGACCATCGAACCAAGCTCGACGACGCGCTGCCCTGACCACGCTGGCCCGGTCAAAAGGGTTGCGACCTCCGCGCCGATGTCGTTCGTCGCGACCATGGTCGATTTCCGGTTTGTCGGATTGTAGTAGACCGGTAGCGTTCCGCCCTGGGCGACCTGCAAGCCGTAAAGAAAATTTTCGAAGAATCCACCTGCGCGCACAAATGCGATTGGCGATATCAGGTCGCGAAAACCTTGCTCCAGAAGCGACAAGGCCGTGATCATCCCGAGCCCGCTGGTTCTGTTCGCACCCATCGACGAAAGCGCAACCACTCGCGGCGGCGCTGCCTTGGTGAGCGCCTCGACATAGTTTGCAATCACGCCCTTTGCTTCTTTGTAATCGGGCGAGGGCGCCCAGACAGCCGGCAACATGACAAACGCGCCTTCGACGCCTTTGAGCGCTTGCTCGATGGCTGCCGAATCATTCCAATCGCCGTCTACCAGTTCCACGCCCTGGTTCGCCCAGTTAGCCGCTTTCTCGCGATTGCGGACGAACGCGCGTACCTCCTTGCCGTGCGCCAACAGATGTTTTGCCGTTGCGCCGCCAACTTTTCCCGTGATTCCCATTACTAAAAACATGCCTTTTCTCCTGATCTTGAGGGACAGAGCACTGCCCCTGTTGATTCAACGGATGAGCGGCAGAATGGCCCGGATACGGGGATCGCGCGCGTAGAGGCCGCCCCATGTCATCGCGCCCAGAAGCAGGGAAACGATTTCCGGCGGCGACCCCAACTCACCAATGCGGACATGGGCGCAGATTGCGCCTCCCAGAAAGCCAGTCACCAGGATCGCGCCGAGGACGGAGGTGGCCGGGATGGCGTAAAGGATGGCGCAGGCGAGTATGATCGGACCGACGACACGGGTCAGGTCCATCGCGAACCCGGTTTCGTGCAACATGCTCGCGATCTGTGCCGGCGCGAAAAGCTGAATAGTGCCGTCTGCCACCAGAGCGATAACGACAAACGCGCTCATTATCCGGCCGGCCCACAGGCTGCGATGCAAGGTCATAGCTTCAGGCACCTGATGCAGGTTCATAGTTTTGGACACTTGTCGTTCCCCGATGGGGTCACCCACTATTACGAGAACATGGAGGCTGGCCGCCCGTTCACCGCCGCCTTCAATATCGGCGACATGCTCGACGCGTATGACGCGCTACGCGCCCAGGCGCCGAGCCCGCAGCACATCGTCCCCGGCCACGATCCGCTGGTCATGCGCCGCTACCCGCCGCCAAAGCCCGAGCTCGAAGGCCTGGTCGTCCGCCTCGACGTGATGCCGAAGTCCTAGCCCGCCGCGACGGCCCATATCCTTCGCCCCAGCCCGCGACCAGCCCGCTGTTCTCGCTGTTTTTTGCAGCGAATTTTCAGCAAAAAATTCATCTCTAGTGCGGTTACCGACCCGCTCCCGGAGAGGCGTACCGGGGCGACCATATAATGCGATTATGGCAATTGCATGGTTATTCGGACTGTCATCCCGGGTTCAAAGATCTCGTCGTCCTGCCTCGAGCCCCGCAAAGCGCTTGCGATCGACAAGCTGCGCGCCCAGGCCGCCGCTCGCCCAGTTACCAGTTCGGATGCTTACAGCGGCAGAGCCATTCGTCCAAAACCGATGCGACCGAGGCGCGCTTCGGTCGCGCACACGGCGGCGGAGGGCGCTGCGCTTTTCCGCCCTACGCTCGCTTGTCCAATCAAGTCGATCCCGGTGAAACCTTTTCGTGCTGCCACTTCATGTAGAACAGCAAAAATGGATCTGTAATCACGAGCGCGTCTTCAGCGCGAACGAACTCTAGGGGAGGCTCTCCTTCGATCTTCTCACGCGCAATCTTGCTCATGTGCGAGAGAGCAGCCGTAACCTCATGCTTCTGAGGGAGTTGACCTTCGTCCAGCAGGTCTCGAAGCGACGCGCGTAGTTCGTCATATTGGGTTCGGGCTTTTGGTCCAAGCTGACCTAAAGCGATCATGAGCGCTTCGTAGATGTCAGCGGTCGAACCATCCTTCAGTTTGCGCGACTGACGTTCCTTGCGGGCTTGTGGCCCCTCCTTTAGCTGCCGATATTTGGGAAAGCCCTTGCTCTGTGCTACAGCTTCTAGTGTCGGATTCAGCAGCTTAGGATCCAGCGTTGTGGGAGTATCGCTGCGAACAAAGATCCCCGCTCGGGCGCAAATCTCACTGCAAATCTCCTGCACAAGCAACGGATTTCCGAAACTCTCGCTAGAGATGCGATCGCGTAGAGCAGTGGAGCATATGACGTTAAGCGCCGCAAAGCCGCGTTCAGGAATCAGCACCAAGTCGTCCATTGTCCAGGGTGGAATTGGAACATGACGGAACCGTCCCTGAAGCTCATCCTCAACGGTGATTGGATCGAAGGCTCGGTGTGGCACGGCCAGCAGGATTACTGAGAGGCCCTTAAAAATGGGTCCCTTGAGCGCTTGGATTATCGCTCGCTGGACTTCAACAGGGATGTAGTGAAAGTCGTCAACGAGTAGAGCGATACTTTCATCCATGAGCTTGCCAAGCGCGGCGAGCATCGGCACATTCTGATATGCCGCTGATAAGCTCGTCTGAGTTGTTCTAATGAGGCTTTGAGAGCCAGTCGCACCGATAACTCCAGGAATGCCACCTGTCAAACCACCGGTAGTTTGTGAGCCGTCGCTCTCAGTCTTCGCGTTAGTGGCGGACTGCGCGACATTCAGTTGATGACATAGGTTGGTCCAAAAATCCGCTTCGATGCGAATTTGACCGCCCTCAACCAGCACATGTTTATATCCAGCATCCAATACACGGGTGCAGAGAACGGTCTTTCCGGATTTTGTAGGTCCGGTTACGACATTCATCGTGTAACCTTGTTCGAGTACTTGCTTGATCTTATCTTCCAAACGAAGATGTTCTCTACCCACATAGGTGATCGACGGTTGTCCACCGGGGGTAAAGACATCTTTCAGACGAACGACATCGCCAGCCATTTTTAGATCTGCCCTCCAAATATCGTAGCAACTGGGTTGTATACCTTTAATCCGCCTAGATGAATCATTCGTCTATCGGATGACCCTGCCCAACCCTTACTCCCACTCGATGGTGCCGGGGGGTTTTGAGGTTACGTCGTAGACGACGCGGTTGATGCCGCGCACCTCGTTGATGATCCGCGTCGCGGTGCGGCCGAGAAATTCATGGGGAAACGGGAAGGTGTCGGCGGTCATCCCGTCGGTCGAGGTCACCGCGCGCAGGGCGCAGGCGTAATCGTAGGTGCGCGCATCGCCCATGACGCCGACGCTGCGGACCGGCAACAGCACCGCGAAGGCCTGCCAGATCGCGTCGTAGAGCCCGGCGTTGCGGATCTCCTCGATAAACACCGCATCGGCCTTGCGCAAAATCGCCGCTTTTTCGCGGGTGACCTCGCCGGGGATGCGGATGGCCAGACCCGGCCCGGGAAACGGGTGACGCCCGACGATCCGTTCCGGCAGGCCAAGCTCGCGGCCCAAGGCGCGCACCTCGTCCTTGAACAGTTCGCGCAGCGGCTCGACCAGTCTCAATTTCATGCGCTCGGGCAGCCCGCCGACATTGTGATGCGATTTGATCGTGACCGAGGGGCCGCCGATCGCGCTCGTCGAACTCGATCACATCGGGATAGAGCGTCCCCTGGGCGAGAAACTCGACATCACCCAATTTCTGCGCCTCCTCGTCGAACACGTCGATAAAGACGGCGCCGATCCGCTTGCGCTTTTCTTCGGGATCGGTGACGCCGGCGAGCTTGGCCAGAAACAAATCGCCGGCATCGCGATGAATGAGCGGGATGTTGTAGTGACGGCGGAACAGGTCGACGACCTCTTCGGCCTCGCCGGCGCGCAACAGGCCGGTATCGACAAAGATGCAGGTCAGCTGGTCGCCGACCGCCTCGTGCAATAATGCCGCCGCGACCGCGGAATCGACCCCGCCCGACAGGCCGCACACGACATTGCCGTGGCCGACCTGACGTCGGATGCGCTCGAGCGCTTGCGCGTGGAACAATGCCATCGTCCAATCGCCGCGGCAGCCGGCCACCTTGTGGGTGAAGTTGCGCAGCAATTCGGCGCCCTGCGGGGTATGCGCGACTTCGGGGTGGAACAGAAAGCCGTAAAAGCGCCGCTCGTCGTCGGCGATCGCGGCGTAGGGGGCGGCTTCGCTGGCGGCGACCGCGCGGAAGCCGGCCGGCAGCGCGTCGACCTTGTCGCCATGGCTCATCCATACCTGGGCGCGGCCGCCCTTGGGCCACAGTCCGTCGAACAACAGGCAGTCGTCGACGATGTCGACAAAGGCGCGGCCGAACTCCTGATGCTCGCTCAACGCCACGCGGCCGCCCAATTCGTCGCACATCGTCTGCATGCCGTAGCAGATCCCCAGCACCGGCACGCCGAGCTGGAACGCGGTCGCGGGCGCGCGCGGCGAGGCGCCTTCGGTCACCGAGGCCGGACCGCCCGACAGGATGATCGCGCGCGGGTCGAAATAGCGGACCTTGTCCTCGCCGATCGTATACGGGTGGATCTCGCAATAGACCCCGCTCTCGCGCACCCGGCGGGCGATCAGCTGGGTGACCTGGCTGCCGAAATCGAGGATCAGGATGCGGTCCGACATCAGCGATGGTCCTCCGAGTTTTCCGGTCGACGCTCGAACACAGCGACAAAAAACCCGTCGGTGCCGTGGCGCGCCGGGGTCAGAAACAGATAGTCCTCGCCGCCAGGTGAGTTACCGCCGATCGTCTCTTCCCAGGCGCGTGCGGCCGGCACCAGCGAGAAATCGGGCGCGTCGGCGAGAAAGGCTTCGGCCTGCGCCTCGTCCTCCTCGCGCAGCAGCGAGCAGGTCGCGTAAACGAGGCGGCCGCCGGGGCGAACCAGACGCGCCGCGCTGCGCAGGATCTGTTGCTGGCGCTCGACCAGTTCGGCGAGATCTTCGGGGCGCGAGCGCCATTTGGCGTCGGGGTTGCGCCGCCAGGTCCCGGTGCCGAGGCAGGGGACGTCGACAAACACCCGGTCAAATCCGCCGGCGTGGCGCTTGACCCATTTGTCGCGCTCGCTGGCCAATGTCCGGCGCTCGACATTGCCGACCCCGGCGCGGCGCAGCCGGCGGGCGGCGCGCTCGAGCCGGCGCGCCGAGACGTCGCAGGCGACGAGCTTGCCGCGATTGGCCATTCCGGCCGCCAATGCCAGCGTCTTGCCGCCGGCCCCGGCGCAGAAATCGACGACCCGCATCCCCGGCCGCGCGCCGGCCAGCAAGGCGGCGAGCTGCGAGCCCTCGTCCTGAACGTCGAAGAGACCGTCTTTGAACGCGGTCAAACCGGACAGCGGCATCCGCTCGGCGAGGCGAAGCCCGACCGGCGACCACGGGGTCGGCTCGGTTCTGACCCCCGCGGCAGCGAGCGCGCGGCGCGCTGTCTCGCGGTCGGTCTTTAGCAGATTGACCCGCAGATCGATCGGCGCCGGCGCGTTGAGCGCCATCATCTCGCGTTCGAGACCTTTGCCGAAGACCCGTTCGAGATGGGGCTCGAGCCATTCCGGCAAATCGTTCGCGACCGCGCGCGGCATCTGCGGATGGCGCAGGGTGCACTTGGCGAGGCCGTCGACCAGCGGCGCCTCGGCTGCGCTCAGCTTCGCCGGGCGAAAGCGGTCGCCGTCGCAGCACGCCGCAACGGTTTCGGGTCGCCAGCCCTCGGCCAGCACCAGGGCAGCCAGCACCCGGCTTCGCGCCGCGGCTGCAACCGCGCCACTGCCGATCCGCGCGATCCACCAATCGAGCGAGGCGCGATGCCGCAGCACGGCATAGACATGGCCGGCGATCTGCGCTCGGTCCTTGGCCCCGATATAGCGCCGGTGCCGGAAATAGTCGGCTGCGGCATCGTCGGCCGGTCGCTGCCCGGTCTCGATCTCGGAGAGGATGTCGATCGCGGCAGCGATCTGCGCACCCGGGGTCAACAGGCTCCCGTCGAGCTTGTTCCAAATCCTGGGCCGCCGTCTACCGCGAGCCTCTTCCCGTGTGCGAGGAGAGGGAGCGATTTGCGGCGCCTGCCGCCTGGAGAATGCAGGCTCAATGTTCGGACGGATAATTGGGCGCCTCACGGGTCATCGCGATGTCGTGGACATGGCTCTCGCGCAGGCCCGACGGCGTGATCCGGACAAAGGTGCAATTCTCCTGCATCTCGCGGATCGTGCGGTTGCCGGTATAGCCCATCGCCCGCGCGCAGCCCGCCGATCAGCTGATGGACGATATTGCCGACCGGCCCCTTATGCGGCACCCGGCCCTCGACGCCCTCGGGCACGAGCTTCAAGGTGCTGGTCACTTCCTGCTGGAAATAGCGGTCGGCCGAGCCGCGCGCCATCGCGCCGATCGAGCCCATGCCGCGATAATATTTGTAGCTGCGGCCTTGATAGAGAAACACCTCGCCCGGGCTCTCGTCGGTGCCGGCGAACAGCGAGCCCAGCATCGCGCAATCGGCCCCGGCGGCGATCGCCTTGGCGAGGTCGCCGGAAAATTTGATGCCGCCGTCGCCGATCACCGGCACGCCGAATTTGCGGCATTCGGCGACGGTGTCGACGATTGCGGTGAATTGCGGCACGCCGACCCCGGCGACCACGCGGGTCGTGCAGATCGAAGCCGGTCCGACCCCGACCTTGACCGCGTCGGCGCCGGCCTCGATCAATGCACGGGCGCCCTCTGCGGTCACGACGTTGCCGGCGATGACCTGTGTATAGTTCGACAGGCGGCGGACCTCCCGAACTGCCGCGATCACCCGGTCGGAGTGACCGTGGGCGGTATCGACGACGAGCACGTCGAGCCCGGCAGCAAACAGCGCTTCCGCTCGCTCGATCCCGTCGGCGCCGGTGCCGGTTGCAGCAGCGACGCGCAGACGCCCCTGCCCGTCTTTGCATGCTGTCGGAAAGCGCTGCGCCTTTTCGATGTCCTTGACCGTGATCAGTCCGATGCAGCGATAGGCTTCATCGACGACCACCAGCTTTTCGATGCGATGCTGATGGAGCAGGCGCTTAGCCTCATCGCGCCCGACGTTCTCGCGCACCGTCACCAGCTCGTCCTTGGTCATCAGCTCGGCGACCGGCTGGCGCGCGTCGGTGGCAAAGCGCACGTCGCGGTTGGTCAGGATCCCGGCGAGCCGACCAGATCCGCGTTCGACGACCGGGATGCCCGAGATGCGGTGATCCGCCATCAGCCGCAGTGCATCGGCCAAGGTCTCGTCGGGGTGGATCGTGACCGGGTTGACGACCATCCCGGCCTCGAATTTCTTGACCTTGCGGACCTCGTCCGCCTGCTGCGCGATCGGCATGTTGCGGTGGATCACGCCGATGCCGCCGGCCTGGGCCAATGCAATCGCCAGCGCGCCCTCGGTTACGGTGTCCATCGCCGCCGAGACCAGCGGAATGCCGAGCTCGATCTCGCGGGTCAGCCGAGTGCGGGTGTCGATCTCGCCAGGCAGGACCGCAGAAGCCGCCGGGACCAGCATTACGTCGTCGAATGTCAGCGCCTGCCGGATTTCCATCCGCGCCTCCTGAGCGATGACGGCGCACTATACACAAGCGCGCCGCGGTCAAAAGCCATGGGCACAGATATAGGTGCGGTGCGGCGTTTACGCGCTCCGGCGGAACCCTTTCGCGACAACATAGGTCTCGGCCGATTCGGCGCGGCTCGCCGGCGGTTTGGCGTGGCGCAGCTCAGTGAAGGACCGCTTCAGGCGGGCCAGCAATTCGCCCTCGGCGCCGCCCTGAAACACCTTGGCGACGAAAATCCCGCCGGGTTCGAGGATTTGTTCGGCGACAGCAAAGGCGCATTCGGCAAGGGCGACGATTCGCAGATGGTCGGTTCCGGCATGGCCGGTCGCGGGCGGCGCCATATCGCTCAAGACGACATCGGCGCCGGCGCCCAGCGCCTGCCCGATGACTGCCGCCGCCTCGGGATCGCGCAGGTCCGCGTGTAGAAAGCCGGCGCCGGCAAGCGGAGCGATCTCGGCGAGGTCGACGCCCAACACGCGCCCACCCGCACCGACGCGCTCGACCGCGACCTGGGTCCAGCCGCCCGGCGCACAGCCGAGATCGACGACGCGACGCCCTGGCCGCAGCAGGTGGAAGCGTTGATCGAGCTCGATCAGCTTGAACGCGGCGCGAGACCGGTAGCCGTGCCGGCGCGCCGCGGCGACATAGGGGTCGTTCAGCTGACGCGACAGCCACTCTGTCGAGGAGGGCTTGCGCCGCCGGGATTTGTGCGGTCGCACGGCGGCCGGCCGTTCGCCGGAGCCGCCTCTGCCCT
Source organism: uncultured Alphaproteobacteria bacterium (assembly GCA_963774345.1). Lineage (GTDB taxonomy): Bacteria > Pseudomonadota > Alphaproteobacteria > ATCC43930 > CGMCC-115725 > AP-15. The sequence continues at coordinate 8,312 of CAVZFB010000063.1, read as the reverse complement.
TCGCCACCTTACCCCTGGATCAGATCGAACAGGATGCCCTCGCGCACGCCGCGATCGGCGACCCGTAGCCGGCCGACCGGCCAGGTCTCGCAGATCGCGTCGAGGATGGCGCACCCGCTCAGCACCAGATCGGCGCGCTCGCGCCCGACGCACGGGCTGGCGGCGCGGCCGGCGAGGTCGAGACCGGCCAGATGCGCCGATACCGCGGCGATCTGCTCGAAGGTCAGGCTGCTGCCGTCGACCAGGGCGCGCGTATAGCGCGGCAGCGCCAGATGGATGCCGGCCAAGGTCGTGACCGTGCCCGAGCTGCCCAGCATCTGCACCCGGCCGCCGCGGACACGAGGCAGGATGCGGTGGGTATTCTCAAACGATCGCAAGGCCCAGGCCGTCTCGTCGACCATCATGCGGTAAGCCGTGGGCGAGACCTCGCCGCCAAACCGGTCGGTCAAGGGTGACGACACCCAAAGGCAGCGAGACCGACCCTAAGATCTTCGGACGACGGCGCCGCCGGTCTCGCCCTCGGTCGAGGCGCAGCCAGACGATCTCGGTCGAGCCGCCGCCGATATCGAATACGATAGCATAGGGGATGCGTGGATCGAGCAGCGGGGCGCACCCGGAAACGACGAGGCGCGCCTCCTCGGCGGTGGAAATGATCTCGATTTCGAGCCCGACTTCCTCGCGGACGCGGGCGAGGAACGCCTCGCAATTCGCGGCGCGGCGGCAGGCTTCCGTCGCAACGTAACGCCCATTCGCGATCCGCCGGTAGGCGATTTTGCCGGCGCAGACCTTGAGCGCATCCAAGGTCCGCTCGATCGCCTCCGCTGACAGCGCCCCGGTCGCGGCCAATCCCTCGCCGAGCCGGACGATGCGGGAAAACGCGTCCACGACGCGAAATCCGCCGCCTGCCGGTCGCGCCACCAAGAAGTCGGCAATTGTTGGTGCCGAGGTCGAGCGCGGCGACGGGGGCGGCAAAGCGGGGCGCCGGACGCTGAGACCGCGACAGCACGGCGAACTCGCCGACTGTTGCCGGCGGCGCCAGCAGCGCTGCGGCAGGCGCGAACCCGCTGACGGCGGAAGCGGTGGCGGCGCCCCCTGCCGGTTCTGCGCTGTTCAGCGGCTTCTGCACGTCCAGCGAACCATCCCAATCGAATGCGACCGCTGATGGTAGCGCAAGCCGGTGCTCGAAACAAAACTTCTCAAATGACGCCGCAATCCGATCGCGTCCGGGGCACGGGTGCCGGGGGCCGACGCCGCAAAGCACGCGGCAGGCTCCGCGTACCGCCGGCACGCTCGAAAAACCAAACGCGTCGTGGTCGTCAAGACGCGCGCCGCGCCGGCCTCTACCCAGCACCCGTACATTGTGCTATCAGCGAAGCGGCCCGGATGGGGGATCGTCTAACGGTAGGACAGCGAACTCTCGACTCCGCCAGTCTAGGTTCGAATCCTAGTCCCCCAGCCAAGCTAAATCAGATGGTTAGACGACAACCTCAAAAAATTCGACAGCACCTAGGAAGCACCTAGGAAACACTGCAATCAAAAGTGCTCCGAGCGAACATTTGATACTCGGGTCCGCATTACCGAACGCTATGCCCATTTGAGCGACTACCTGCTCCGCGCCGTTGCCGACCGCACGTCGGAAAGGATAGCAGTCCTCAATAGGGGTGCAGAAGGCGCACCAATGTCGGATCGCGTCGAGCGCCCAGCCTCGCGCGGCGGCATAAAACGCTCGCCCGGCACCGCTGGCGGCAAAAGCGCTGCGCTCACCCGCAGCGGCGGAACGAGGCTCGGAGGGCTGTCCCGGGTGCCCACCCCTCGCCCGAACCGTCGGTTCAGGGCTGACGCTCGTCGCTAAAGACGGCCAAAGCGTTCCTCGCTCTGGCAGGCATATCCGAGTTCGTAGGCTTGGCGGCTCCAGGAATGCCATCCGGCTGAGGAGATGATCGTGGCCATTTCAGGCGAGGAAAGGGATAAAGCGCCCTTGGAACACGGACGTTAATGGAGAATGCGTTTGCCCGCTCTCGATCCCCGGCAGAAGGCCGAACGAATTTCCGGAATCTTCCGCGCACGGCAGCCCATCGACATCCTGCCGGAAGAGCTGATCCCCGCCGATCTCAACGAAGCCTATGAGATCCGCGCCGCCTATGAGGCGATCGAGAGCTCGGCCGGACGCGGCGCCGTCGCCGGCTATAAGATCGGGCTGACGACGCCGATCATGCAGAAATTGTGCGGCGTCGACGAACCGTGCTTTGGCGCGATCTTCGCAAACGAGGTGCACCACCGACGCGCCGAGCTGCCGATCGGCACTTATTGTCGGCTCGGAGTCGAGACTGAGATCGCGGTGCGGCTCGGCGAGGATCTACTACAGGGTGGCGGCCGGGCTCGGGTCGAGGCCACAGTCGAAAGCTGTATGGTGGCGATCGAACTGCTTGAAGATCTGCGCCAGGACTACAAGCGGCTCACCGCTGCGGCGATGGTTGCCGGCAACGTATGGAACGCGGGTGTCGTGCTTGGCGCTCCGGCAACCGATTGGCGCGGGCTCGACCTCGCCACGGTCACTTCGCGGCTGACGATCAACGGCCGCGAGATCGGTCGCGGCAAGGGCAGCGACGTTATGGGCAACCCGCTGAACGCGCTGTCCTGGCTGGCCGACAAGCTGGCCACCGTCGGCACGCCGTTGCGCCGCGGCATGATCGTGATGACCGGCAGCATGGTGCCGATCCAATTCCCGACGGTCGGCGATCGCGCGGTGGTCGAGGTCAGCGGGCTCGGCAGTGCCGAGCTTGTTGCCATCTGAGCCCGTGCCCGGCCTAAGAACGATCCGCCCCGCTTAACTCCTATCAGCGGGGTTCAAAGTTCAAGTCCTTGTGCACCCACCGTTAAAATCAACGGTTTGCCGCCGGCCGAACCGCGAGAGCAGAACGGGTACTGTCCAGATTTGTTCAAACTCTAATGTTGGGCGATTGTTCCGCTGCCAGAGCCGGCAAGCAACGCGGAGCGAGTTCGGCCCGGTTCAGCTGTCGGCTTGACCGGGTGACAACGCTTGTCGATGCGGGCAATTTCCTCCTCGATGCGGCGCGCCGGATGCGGCACAAGAAAACATCTGCCACGACCGCGCTGCGGGAGATCGAGAATCAAATGCGACCTCCTACCCCGCTGGCGTGGTGGTTCACCCGGCGACGGCCTGTGGGGACGCATGCACGGAGGTCGGTCCGATGAACATTCGGGATATCAAGACTTATCGACTAGAGGTGGCGCTGACGGAGCCGTTTGCGTACTCGCAGGCTTGGTATGAACGCCGTGGCGCAATGCTGGTCGAGATCATCGGGGAGGACGGGTCGAGCGGATGGGGCGAGGCCTTCGGTCCACCCGGGCTAACCGCGCCGATCGTCGATTACTACAGGCCCTTTGACCGCGCCCGAGGAGAGCCCGGCGACGAGGTAACGCTGTGCGGCAAACGAGAACACGATCACCGGCAGAATCACCAGCATGCCGGATGCGGTCAGGCCGCCCCAATCCACTCCCGAATCTCCCGCCGAAAAGCCTATCATCTTTACCGGCAATGTCTGCGTCGCGTTGTCGGTCAGCACCGCGGCAAACAGAAAATCGTTCCACGCGAGCTGCAGGCACAGAATGCCGGCGGCCGCGATGCCCGGCTTCGCCAGTGGCAGTACGATACGTCCAAAGGTTAGATAACGGCTGGCGCCGTCGATCCAGGCGGCTTCCTCGAGTTCCGCCGGCAGATCCTCGAAAAAGCCGCGCATCAGCCAGACCACCAATGGCAGCGCAAAAGTGGTGTAGGCCAGCACCACGCTGAACCGCGTCGTGGCGAGACCGAGTTTGCTGAACAGCACATACATCGGCACCAGCACCGCGATCGGCGGCAGCATCCGCATGACCAACAGCGCAAAGAACAACAGGGATCGGCCCCTGAACGGGAACCGCGCAAACGCATATGCGGCCGGCACACCGACACAAAGCGACAAGGTCACGGCGCTGCCGGCGATCACGAGTGTGTTAACGAAGGCCAAGAGAAAATCCGACCGACCGAGCACGTCCAGGTAATTCTCAAGGGTCGGCCGCCATATGGGCGTGTGCGCGATCAATTGCGCGACGACCGGCTCGGGGATCGGCGCCTTGCCGGGCTTGCGCGTCTTGTCGTGCAACAGGCCATCGACCCCGGCTTCCATGAAGCGGCGCTGCCAGCGCCATACGCAGGGTTTCGAGACGCCAGCCCGGCGCATGATCTCCGCCGTGCCGCAGCCTTCGACGGTGGCCAGGATAATCCGGGCCCGCCACACATGCTTCTGGGAATTGTTGCGATCGGCCACGACTGCCTCCAGCCGCTCCCGATCGCCCGGGCCGAGCCGGATTTCGACACCGCTGCGCATCCCGGACTATCGCACATATCGGGCCCGCCAGGGAATCTTCTGTATCGTTCAGACCACTCTCATGTCCGCCATTTAAAGTAGCAGGCAAGTAAATTCGTGGCTTTCTTTGAAGCGGCTGTTTTGGGCTGTTGCGGGCAGGGCCGGAGGCACGGCCGTCAAAGCGACGGTTGATCATACTCTGATGCGCGGGTCGGAACCGCATGACCGTTGATGCGTCGCGGAGCTGCCTCGGTCTAGTGACCAGCGTCGGATCGGCGATCCGGCAGATAGTGGTTGCGAGGGTTCTCCTGACCGCGGTCATGCCTCCGGCGCTGCCCGGAAATCGCTGATTGGTATTTTTGACAGTGCCTCCTTTGCTGGTGACCACACGATTTCTCCAATCAGCCTGCCGGTATTGTGATCTGGCGGGCGATGGCCCAGACAAAGCCCACCAGTTCGCGGGCGATGGCGGTGGTGACGACATTGGCGGGTTTGCCGGTGCGGGCGAGACGGCGATAGCGTGCGCACAGCCGCACTTGTCCCTTCCAGGCGATCTCCCGGATCAGTTTGGGCTGGTCTTCCTGACGCAGGCGCAAGTCACGGCTGACCCGAGCTGGGAAGCGGTAGGACCACGCCGCTTCGATCAACAACCGGCGCGCCGCGCTGCTGCCGGCTTTGGTGATGCCGCCGCGCCTGACGCTGGCGCCGCTCGAATGCTCGGACGGCACCAGTCCGAGATAGGCCATCAGCTGGCGCGGATTGGCAAAGCGCGAGAGGTCGCCCAGTTCGGCGACCAGTGTTGCCGCATTGACCAAGGCCATGCCGCGCATCGTCTGCAACGCCGCCACGACTGGGGCCAGTGTCCAGTCGGGCAACATCGCTTCGATCTGCGCCGTCAGCCGATCGCGCCGCGTCGCGGCGGCTTCGACTGTCTGAATGTAATCCTCGAGCACGAGGTGGTGTGCTGCCTGCTCAAAACGCAAACCAGCCAGCCAGCGGCGATGCAGCTTGGTCCAGGCCGGACGTCCATAATGGCAACGCTGGCGCAACAGGAAGCCCGAAAGCTGCTGGCGGGCCCGGCGCAACGCATGTACCGCGTCAAGACGGGCACGCACCAAGTCGCGCATCGCCTCGTGTCCGACATCGGGAACCCACACCGCGGTCAGCTCGCCGGCGCGATGCAACCGCGCCAGGCTGGCGGCGTCCCGTCGATCGGTCTTGACCCGGTCGCCCGGCCGCTTTGGGATCAACGACGGCGCGACGACAACGCATTCGTGCCTGTGCCCTGACAGCTGACGCTGAATGCCATAGCCGCACGGCCCCGCCTCATAGCAAAATCGCAGGGTCGTGCCATCGTCACCCAGCTTACGCACCAGGCGTTCTAGTGCCGCCGCCGTGTTTGCAATCCGACCATAGTCCCTGACCTCGCCACGCAGCCCGCTATCGGCGATCGCGACAACGATCCCATCCTTGTGCACATCAAGCCCGACGTAGCTGATACCATCCGCCATGACCCGTCTCCTATGCATGAGGCTCGGCACCGGCCAACCCGGTGCAACCCTCGTTACCTGCATACTGTGAGACGGGTCGCCCCGCACTCAGGCGGACATGTGGTCTAGCGATAGGATGGCATGCGACGCGCTTCGGCAATATTCTAGGGGACCGCCGGTCTGTGCGACCGGCCAAAGCCGGGGCGCATACCCAAGCTCAGCGAATGTCAGATGGCCAGCCTGAAGGCAATTGTGCTGGCCGGTCCGGATCCGGCGGTGGACCAGGTGGGGCGCTAGCCTGAAAAATTCATTGGACTGGCTAGAAGGGACGGCGGGAGCGGCATAAACCGTTGGCTTCGTGTATGATTTGGTTGCTAAGGCCGGATCAAACCGAAGCAACGGAGTTCGCGCCCGCCATGGGGGAAGGTACGGGGATTTTGCCGGGTTTGCCAGCCGTTGCCGGCAAGCCGGTGCATATCGCTTTCGACGGCGGGCGGCTGACCTCCGACGCCGGCATCCTGTTGCTGGCAGCTGTCGAGCAGCGGCTCAAAATCGCCGAGCGGCTGGCGGCCTGTCTCGAAGATCCGCGCGACCCTGACCGGGTGCGGCACGAACTGGCCGAGATGATCCGCTATCGCGCTGTGCTGATTGCGGCGGGCTATCCCGACGGCAACGACTGCGACGCGCTCAAAGCCGACCCCGCCTTCAAGATGGCCGTCGGACGATTGCCGGAAAGCGGTGAAGATCTGTGCTCGCAACCGACGATCAGCCGGCTCGAGAACCTGCCGAGCGCGACCGCGCTCAAGCGCATGATGGCGGCGATGATCGAGTTGTTCTGCGACAGCTTCGAGCAGGTACCCGGCGCCGGTCATCGGGTTGACGCTGCCGTCCTCGACGCCGTGGCCGAGCTTGTCGAACGGGCGATTGCCTTGAGGCTACGGCCATTGTGACCCGTTTCGGTCACGCGTTCCTCGATGATCATCTGCGGTGACGCGCAACAGCGCTCGAGTGACCCGTCAGGGCGCATACCCAAGCTCAGCGAATGTCAGATGGCCAGCCTGAAGGCAATTGTGCTGGCCGGTCCGGATCCGGCGGTGGACCAGGTGGGGCGCTAGCCTGAAAAATTCATTGGACTGGCTAGAAGGGACGGCGGGAGCGGCATAAACCGTTGGCTTCGTGTATGATTTGGTTGCTAAGGCCGGATCAAACCGAAGCAACGGAGTTCGCGCCCGCCATGGGGGAAGGTACGGGGATTTTGCCGGGTTTGCCAGCCGTTGCCGGCAAGCCGGTGCATATCGCTTTCGACGGCGGGCGGCTGACCTCCGACGCCGGCATCCTGTTGCTGGCAGCTGTCGAGCAGCGGCTCAAAATCGCCGAGCGGCTGGCGGCCTGTCTCGAAGATCCGCGCGACCCTGACCGGGTGCGGCACGAACTGGCCGAGATGATCCGCTATCGCGCTGTGCTGATTGCGGCGGGCTATCCCGACGGCAACGACTGCGACGCGCTCAAAGCCGACCCCGCCTTCAAGATGGCCGTCGGACGATTGCCGGAAAGCGGTGAAGATCTGTGCTCGCAACCGACGATCAGCCGGCTCGAGAACCTGCCGAGCGCGACCGCGCTCAAGCGCATGATGGCGGCGATGATCGAGTTGTTCTGCGACAGCTTCGAGCAGGTACCCGGCGCCGGTCATCGGGTTGACGCTGCCGTCCTCGACGCCGTGGCCGAGCTTGTCGAACGGGCGATTGCCTTGAGGCTACGGCCATTGTGACCCGTTTCGGTCACGCGTTCCTCGATGATCATCTGCGGTGACGCGCAACAGCGCTCGAGTGACCCGTCACAAATTCCTCTTTCGCCGCCCCATATCGGTCGCTGCCCGTCTGCTCCCTTCCCGACCATCGGACAATTAGTGAGGCTTGCCCTGCGCCGTCGTCGTCGTCGCGCGTCTCGATGCCGCCTGTCCGCTGCACCAGTGCGCGGCCGGCGCAATTTTGGCCCCGCGGCCGCCCGTTCGTCGAACCACCGCGCCTCGGCCCGCTCGTCCAGCCATGCCTCGACTTGCTCGTCGGTCATCGTGTCGAACTCGTCGACGATCTTGTTCTCGATTGAAGCAAGCCGCGGCTTTTCATAAGGCAGCGCAGCTTTCGCGGCTTCCATCCGCAGCCCGATTGGCTGCTTCAGATCTTTGTAGACGGTCATCAGCAGGGCGTGTGCGTCGCCGTGAAAAACCTCCGAGCCGAGTGTAGCACTGATCTGCTCGGCTGCCGTCGCTGTTGCCGTCCGCAAAGCAACAGTGCGTTTGTTCGGTGTGCCAGCCTCTCGGCCACCCGTTTTCGGAGTTCCCGTGCGACGGCCTGCCATTTCTATATTTTTCTACTTTAGAAAACCGCGGACAGCAAGCCGACCACCCGAAGAAAACGCTTGCAGCGCCGCAAACCGAAACACACCGATCAGCAAC
>CAVZFB010000062.1:0-147312 GCA_963774345.1 uncultured Alphaproteobacteria bacterium | reverse complement strand
AACGAAGGGTAGTGACCGCTCCCGTTCAGGTGCGTGATAAGCGAATTCTCCCGATGTCTTCACCGCGCCGTGCCCGGGTCCCGTCTCGCAGGACGCATATCCGCCGGGACACCCGTTCTCTTCTGCGCCGCTGCTGGAAGTGCGTGCGCTGGGTGGGTCGCAAGCTGGCTGCCGCGCCACTGGCAATCCGGATCGCCGGCATTGCTGCGACCGTCCTCGCCGTCTTTTTCGCGACGAACCTGATTTATCATGTCATGCGCAAGCCAACCGAGATGTTCTTTCCCGTAAGCGCTGCGCTCAACAAAATGCCGCTTGAGACCTGGCGCCAATATGCGCCGCTCTTTCGAGAGTATTCCACCGCCGCGATTACCCCCGAACTGCTGGCAGCGCTCGCACAGGTCGAGAGCGCCGGCAACCCGCTGGCGAGCACCTATTGGCGGTGGCGCCTGACCTGGGACCCCTTCGCGATTTATCAACCGGCCTCAACCAGCGTCGGCATGTACCAGATGACCGACCCAACCTTCGCCGAGGCAAGGCGCTATTGCATCCGCGATCATATCGTCGTGGACGACGGCTGTTCATGGAACTGGCTTGATATACGGGTCGCGCCCAGCCGCGCTGTCGAGCTGGCGTCAGTGTATTTAGACCGCCACGTCACCCAGATTGTCGCACACCGGCGACCCGCCGCCACCCCGCAGCAGACGCAGGAACTTGCGGCCATCATTCATCTTTGCGGCGCGGGATCGGCAAGGGCGTTCGCGCGCCGCGGTTTTTCCCCGACCGCCGGCGAGCGGTGCGGCGACCACGACGTTGCAGGCTATCTCGCTCAGATCAATATGATGAAGCGGGAGTTCCAACGCTTCGCCGCCGAGGAGCGCAAGGGCATTCAATGAACTCGGGATTCATGACGGCGGCGGGACCTCGTGACCGCGCATCGTCACTTCGTGCGTGCTGTCGGCTAGGTGGCGCGTCTCTCGTCGAGGCGTCGAAGCGATCGGCCGCCCTGCGCAGGGGCTCTCGAGAAAAGGCGGCAGGCTTTCATCGTCTTTGCGTAACCTGGGTGTCGCGGAGGCGGCAGAAGGAACTTTGGGCGGTGACTCCCTTCGCCTGTGCGACATATCAGTTCCGCAATTCAAATCGCACGCAGTTGAGCGTCGAGACGTCGAATGGATCACCACCGGCTCGGTTCTGCGATGGGTAAGGAAAGTACTGAGATGACGATCGCCAAGCCGATCAACCTAGCTGAACGTCGGAAGGCTATAGAGGCCGCGCGCCGCAACGGTAATCGCCAGCTCTATGGACAGCTTGCGGGCAGACAAATCCAGATAAACGATGAGTTCGGAGAACTCGTTGGGTACGCAAACCTGCCGTCTGAAGCAGCGATTGAGGTTCTTGATTTTATAGGGTGGACAACAGCACAACTGTGGCAACGGGCAATTGAATTAGCGCTACCGGATGCGTTTGACTTCTATTTCGACATATCGGCAGAGGAGGGAGATGTAATAGCCTTCGATATGCCGGCAGATGTCGCCAGTTGGCGGACGGGCAGCTTAAAGCGATAATCCACGAAACCCGTGGATAACCCCGTGCAAAACTCGGAAGGAACCGGCGATCCTCCCATTACGTGTTTGCCGACCGGTTTGGCCGCCCGGGTAAGGGCAACGACAAAGGGAAAGTCGAGGGTCTGGTCGGCTGGATCCGCCGAAACCTACTGGTGCCGGTGCCGCGGGCGACAAGCTTTGCGGCGCTGAACGAACAACTGCTCGAGGGTTGTCGCCGCCGGCTCGGGGATCGGCTGCGCGGTCACCAGGAGACGATCGGCGAACGGCTGGTACGGGATCTGGCGGTATTCCACGCCTTGCCGCCAGCGCCTTACGACGCCTGCGAGAAGAAGACGGGCCGGGTCAACTCGCTATCGCTGGTGCGCTATCGCAGCACCGACTATTCGGTGCCGACCGCCTACGGGCACCGCGAGGTTCTGATCCGCGGCTACATCCACGAGGTGGTGATCTCCTGCGGGGCCGAGGTGATCGCCCGTCATCCGCGCTCTTACGAGCGCGAGGACTTCGTTTTCGACCCGCTGCATTACCTGGCTTTGCTCGAACGCAAAGTCGGCGCTCTCGACCAGGCAGCGCCGCTGGTCGGCTGGGACCTGCCCGAGGAATTCGCCACGCTGCGTCGCTTGATCGAGGCCCGCATGGCCAACCGCGGCAAACGCGAGTTCGTCCAGGTCTTGCGGCTGCTGGAGGTGTTCCGCCCCGAGGACGTGTTGGCCGGCGTCCGAGAGGCCATCGCGCGTGGCGCGATTGGCTTTGACGCAGTCAAGCATCTGGTGTTGTGCCGCATCGAGCGTCGGCCGCCGCGGCTCGACCTGACGGTCTATCCCTATCTGCCAAAGGCGACCGTGGCGATGACCTCGGCCAAGGCCTATCTCGGCCTTCTCGCCGGCGCCTCGCCGGGCGCCTCGTCATGAGTGACACGCCCCAACTTCTGCTCGCCCATCACCTCAAGGCGCTCAGACTGCCGACGTTCCTGCGCGAATACGACAAGATCGCCCAGCAATGCGCCGCCGAGGGTGTCGACCACCCGCGTTACCTGCTGCGCCTGGCCGAACTCGAACTGATCGACCGGGAACGGCGGATGGTTGAGCGCCGCATCAAGGAGGCGCGGTTCCCGACAGTGAAAAGCCTCGACAGTTTCGACTTCACCGCGATCCCTTCGCTCAACAAGACGCTGGTCCTGGAACTCGCCCGCTGCGAGTACATCGCTCGCCGTGAGAACGTCATTGCGGTCGGCAACAGCGGCACCGGGAAGAGTCACATTGCGCTCGGATTGGGGCTGGCCGCCTGCCAGAAGGGCTTGTCGGTCGGCTTCACCACCGCGGCCGCCATGGTCCACGAGTTGATCGAGGCCCGCGATGAGAAGCGACTGCTCCGCCTACAGCGCCAGCTGGCGGCCTACAAGCTGCTGATCATCGACGAACTCGGCTATGTGCCTCTGTCGACGACCGGCGCCGAGCTCTTGTTCGAGGTCTTCAGCCAGCGTTACGAGCGCGGCTCCACCATCGTCACCTCTAACCTGCCGTTCGACGAATGGACCGGTATCTTCGGGTCCGAGAGGTTGACCGGCGCGCTGCTCGATCGGCTGACACACCACGTCCACATCCTCGAAATGAACGGCGACAGCTATCGCCTCAAGCAGAGCAAGCAACGCCAGCGTCGGATGTAAAACCCGGCTGGCGCTCAGCCTGCCACGGTGCTCACTACGGGGAAGGTCCGGTGCTCGCCATGCTCGCGGTGCTGCGCGTGGCTCCGCTCCTCCCATCCCCTACGTTGCGCCCCGTGGCCAGCGTGATCCCAGGTCGGGACGGGAAAGCAGGCTCCTTGATCGAACTGAAAAGGTGAGCTTGGCGTGGCGTTCACCGCCTCCGCCGTGATGTATTTTACTCCGGCCCGCCGATGCATCTTTGTTCCGGCGTTGACAGTAGTTCAAAAGCTCGCGCCTCTCTACGCCACCGGGTGCGCGGGTGTCATCCGATGCGGATGCCCCGATACCGTGGCGGGACAGGCCCTGTAGAATTTGAGAAGCGACGACAACGTCACGAGCGGTTGGTCGGGAATAAGCCTGCGCAGCTCGGGCAGCTTCCAGTACGGCACCGCCGGCCATTGATGATGTTCCCAGTGATGCCAGGAGAGATGCGGGGCGAGCAGGGCGGCTTCCCAGGGCTTCAGGTCGAGGCGATGGGCGAGGTCCGAGCCCTGGTGCTCCAGCCACAGGCGCAGCCGGAAGAACATCATGAAGGCGGTGACGAGCGATCCGTACCAGAGCGCCGAAACCCACCATAGCCCGGCCCAGAACAAGAGAGCGTTCGCGATGAGGTGGAAGGCGGCGAGGCCCAGATAATCGGATTTCAGCGGCGGTTTCGAGAAGGTGACGATGATCCAGAAATCCGGCAGGGAATAGCCGACCAGGTCTTTTGCCGCATACCCCAGAATTCTCGTGAGAGGGGCGGGCAGGTCCCATTGCGGCGCCCGCGATTTCTTATGGACGATCTCCGGGTCGTCATCGGTGCTCAGGTGCTTGTGATGGCCGTTATGGAGGGTGCGGTAACCGCCGTTCGTTAACAGGAGCGGCCACCAGGCGAACAGGTTGGTCAGGAAATCGTTGAGTTTCCGGTTATGCGAGAGGGTGTAGTGGGTGCCGTCGTGCCCGAGCAGCGCCAGCCCGTGCTGACGGTTGCCGAGGATCAGCACCGCCAGCATGTATCCGGCCGGATTGTTCCAGGCGCCAGCCAGGACGATGGCCGCGATCATGACAGCCCAGTCGAGCAGCGCGTCCTTGAGCCACGGCCACGCCGCCCGCTCGTTAAGATATTTCAGCTGGTCCGGGGTGATCCGTGCCTTGCGGGGCAGGGTGTCGGTCGTGTCGCATCTGTGGGCTCCTCCTCTTGGGTTTCCGAGGAGTTCAGGGTATTTTTCGCACCCGAAATAAAAATCACGAGGTCTCGTGATTTTTTCGATGTCTCGCGCTCGCCTAGCCTTTTGTTCACGACAACAAAAGGAGCCAGGCATGAGCAGTGTTCACACCGTCCGTCGCGACGAAAAACTCGGGACCATCAACGAAATTCTGGAAGAGCAGGGATGCATCGTCATCGAGAACATGCTGGACGAGGCGCAGCCACGAGGCTCTGGAAGCCAGGATACGGCCGCTGCTGGACGCCACGGCGCCCTGCCAGGGCAATTTTTACGGCTTCGCCACCAAGCGCCTGAGCGGGCTGATCGCCAAATCGAAAGCCTGCCGGCAGATGAGCGTCGAGCCCCACATCCTCGCCGTCATGGACGAGTTCCTCCTGAGGAGCTGTCGGGCGTATCAGCTGAACCTGACCCAGGCCATCCAGATCGGCCCGGGCGAGCCGCAGCAGCTCATCCATGCCGACGATCTGATGTTCTCGTTCGAGCATCCGGGACGGGAGGCGATGATCAACTGCATGTGGGCGGTCGACGATTTCACGAAGGAGAACGGCGCGACGCTGCTCGTGCCCGGCAGCCATAGATGGCCGCGGGACCGGACGCCGGAACCCCACGAGATCGCCCAGGGCGAAATGTCGAAAGGCTCCGTGCTGATCTATTTCGGCTCGCTGCTGCACGCCGGCGGCGCCAACAGGACGGACACGTCACGAACCGGAATCGTGATCAGCTACTGCCTCGGCTGGCTGCGCCAGGCGGAAAACCAGTATCTTGCGGTGCCTCCGGAGATCGCGCGGGATTTGCCGGAAGAGCTGCAACGGCTGCTCGGCTATTTCGTGCACGAACCCAATCTCGGCTCCGTCGAGGGCCAGGACCCGATCCGGATGCTCAAAGAGGGACGAGACCGGTGCCTCCCCGTTTCAGGAGTTCATCCCGAAGGAGGTGCAGCCGATGCTCGAAGAACACCGCGCAAAAATGCTGGGTGCCTGAACAATTTCCGGGGACGTGGAGAAACCTTATGGCATGATCCGGTACGCTTTGACTATTTGTCGAGCTGCGTCTATGCTTTGTGGCGATTCTGGTACGAGTGAATACTTCGAAAACACACACGCGCGCCGGTCCGGAACTCCAACCATGCCCATTTGACGTCATTGCTGGCTGGCAATAGCCAGGGATGCCCCATGAACAGCGTAAAGAAATACCAATTCGAGGATTATCTCGAAAGGGCCAATGCGGCCGGCAGCGTCGAGGCGCTGTTCAAGGTGTTTGTCGACACCGTCAAACTGCACGGGCTCGACCGGGCCATCTTCTCGCTATCGACCGAACATAACGATATCGACGTGGCGGCCCAGCTCGGCATCATCCATAATTATCCCCGCGACTGGCTGGATTACTATTTTCAGAACGGTTTCGATCGGATCGACCCGGTTTTGATCCATGCCGCCAACAAGGTCGGCATGTTCGAGTGGAGCGAAATTCCCCGCTATCTGGAGCTCCGCAAAAAGCAGCGGCTCTGCCTCAATCTCGGCGAGGAGGCCGGATTGCATAACGGGCTGGGGATCCTGATGCGCGGGCCGCGCAACCAGACGGCCGGCATCGCCCTGGCGACCGTCGAAAAGAAAGACGCCTTCGACGGCAATCTCGACCTCGTCAGCGCCTACTGCCACCATTTCTATGTCAGGTTCAAACGCCTCAACGAACGTCCGGCGCCGGCCGGCCCCAATATTTTCCTGACCGACAAGGAGCGGGATGTTTTGTCGATGGTGCTGCACGGGAAGGAGCGACGCCATGATCGCCGACAAGCTGAACATGAGCGTTCATACCGTCGACTCGCACATGCGGAAAATCTTCAGGAAGCTGGAGGTGAACAACCGCACGATGGCGGTCGTCAAAGCGCTGACCCTGGGCCTGATCCACCTCTGAAATACGAGACCTCGTGAGTTTCCTGCAACACGGACTGTGATCTGATGCTCTCCAGGATTTACCTCTTGGAGGAGCATCATGATTTCCTGTATCAGCTGTGAAAATGCCCATTTGTTCGGACCTGCCTTTCATTCGCAGTTCCAGCTGCGGTACCGGGCCTTTATCGAGCGCCAGGATTACGATGTGCGGATCTACAAAGGCATGGAATACGACCAGTACGACACGCCGGCGAGCCATTATCTGGTCTACCACACGCCGGACGGCCGGGCCCTTGGCGTCAGCAGGCTCACCCCGACGACTCAGGGCTGCATGCTGAAAGACCTCTGGCCGGACATGGTCGAGGACAAGGAGCTTCTGAGCTCCGCGCAGGTCTGGGAAGGGACCCGCTATTGCATCGACAAGGACGTCGAGCCGGCGTTGAGAACCCGGATCATTCACGAGATGGCGATCGCCTATCTCGAATTCGGGCTGCAGGCTGGGCCTCAAAAAAATCATCGGCATGATGCCGACCTACATCTATCGCAGCGTGTTCGAAAAACCCGGCATCGAAATGGAGTATCTCGGGCCGGTCACCATGATCGGCAGGCACCGGATACGCGCCGTCGCCATTCCGGTCGACCGCCAGCAGCTGCACAATGTCCGCGCAAAGACAGGCATCGCCGAGAGCCGTCCTGACGTTCCTGCCGGCCGGGCCGGAGGAGGGGGTGTCCTATGACCAGGCAGCCTGACCGCGATCCGCTCCTGCCCTACGATCACGAGGAGAAATTCGACTATGAAAAGATCCAGAATATCGTGGCATCCCTGGAGTACTTGAGAACCGAAGCTAAAAAGACCGGTTGCGAGGAGATCTACACCCTCATCAATTCCAGCTTCAACATGTGCTTCACCCTGTATTATCTCTTCCTCCGGGCGGCCACATCGGTTCCAACGAAAACTGATTCCTTCCTCCGGGGTTCATGCCGCGTTTTGATCGATGATCCCTGTCACCAGGGATACAAACGCGCGTCCTTTGGGTGAAAGCCGTATGGTCTTGCGGCGGCGATTTTCGGCCACGTAATCCTGTTCGATCAGGCCGTACGGCTCGGCGCCGGTCTGCCGTTTCGTCGACAGGGCCCACAGGATCCGCGACAGGTCGGCAAGGGCATGCCGGTCGCCGTCCGGATGTCCCCGAGCGAGCAACCCTCGTTCCTCGCTACTTCCAGCAGGAAAACGGCGTAGGGAGGGAAATCTTGTCGAGACCCGAAAGGGCCTGCAACAAGGAACGCAAACTATCGCTGTTTTTTTTGGACATGGCTGTACACTATAATACTACTATATCGACCTCAAGAACGGGAATGGCTCGATCTTCTTCGATCTTCATAAGATGAATCTCGCGTCTTGAAAAGGCGAGATCTTCGGCGTCCCCCGGCCGAGTGCCTGATTTCAAGGATTGAGGACCCTTCGCCTGTCAGCACCTTCAGGCCCCGACGCCTTTGCCCTTCAGCTTCTCCACCAGCCCGACCAGATCGAGCGTCGAGCGGGCCCAGCCGGTCGAGTTCCCAAGCCGCCCAGCGCATCCCCGGCAGCGCAGCGAGTGAGCACGTCAGTAAGGCCCTTGCGGCTGTTATCAGCGCCGGAACCGACATCCTCAAAAGTCACTTCGCACCCTGCCAGGTGCAGCGCGTCGAGTTGCATGGCAAGGGACAGTTCATCGGTCTAGACGCGGGTAGAAATATATTCATACACAGTGTTCTTAAGAATATCCCCGAATGTCTTAATATTATGGTAACACCGTGGTGTTAGGATGGAGGATAACCTGATATCTACAATTCTAGGCAAATGCCGACACAGGTGTTTCCGGGTAGAATCCGGGAGCGGAACAACCGGATTTTGAGGAGAACACCATGATGAATAGACTGAACAGAAAACAACTTCTGGCTTTTGGTTTTTGGTTTTTGGTTTTTGGCTTCTGCGGGCAGCAGGCATGGGGACAGTCTGATGTGACGTCTTTTGGCGGCATAAAAAAGATCGTCATATTCCAGCAACTGAACCCGTGGATTAACACGCAGGAAAATTTGAATCAAACTGATGCGCTAGTGAAAGCCCTTCATCTTACTCATAATATCGATTATTCAGGATGCACGCTGCCGACTACGTCAGAGAAAATCTGGATGAGAAATTGAAGAAATGCATTGAAATCGTGGTGCCAGTGCCGCAAGGATCCCGGAGAATATTATGAAGATCCTGCAAACCGTTTATTGATGATAACGTGGGACGTCGATCAATGGACTCTGGACGGCAAATCCGCAGACATTGGCAAGCTTTTCCCTGAACGAAGCTCAACCTTACCCTCAATCTGGTGGTAATCGCCTTATCAGAACAACACAATTTATGCCAACTCAAGCCATGCTTTTCCACGATGAAGCGCAGATCGACGCAGATACAAAAATGATTGCAGCGCGGCTCATGACGAAAATTGTTCACTACATAAATGAATCCGATAACCGTTGTGGAGGAATAGAAAACCATGTCTGATGTAACTCATGCAGCGGCACTCATCCATGGCACTTTCAGTACCGTGGATAGTCTGTGGGACGATCAGATCGAGAGCGGACAGGTTTCCCAGTCCGGGGGCACTACGACGATCACATACAGCCTCCTTCAACAGCTTCCCAGCTATTATAATGGCGAACCGGAATCAATTGTTAGCGCGGGCCAGCCAGCATTTCATTCGATTAGTAATACCTCACCCCTCGGGCAGGCTCTCGATATCATTCTTGGTGTATCTGCAGCCGACAGGGTTTGAAACATCCTACACCGATGTCGCAGCCGATTGTTTTTTCCGTCTGTCGACAACACGATCAATGCGGATAATGTCGGCGCCATCACATTCGCGCAGTTCGATCCATCACCCATCGCAGCCTACCTGGGTTCGAAAACAGATACTCGAACGCCACAACGTTGGGCTATGACAAGCTTCTCGCATGGGATGCTAACCCTGTAAGCTCAAATGACAGCCAACTGGTTGGCGATGTCTGGCTTAACAATACCTTAATTCACGATCCTGTTGCCAACGGTGGGAACGATGACCAGTATGCAGTCGTCCTTCATGAACTCGGCCACGCCTTGGGCCTTGAGCATCCGACGCCCAGCGCCATCAATCCTGAAGAACTTCCGCCCAACCTGACGGGCGAGGAAGCGACGATCAAATACACTGTCATGGTGAATAACAACGGCCCGGCGTTTCAAGACCCCGACATGTACTACGCGCCCGGCGACAGCGCGCTTAAATATGTCACCAGCCTCCAGCTTTATGACGTCGCCGCGATACAGGACATCTATGGCCGGGACTACACCACCCGTTCGGGCGACACGACTTACGACCTTGGGCATGGCCTTGCCGGAGGAACGCCGGACACAGCTTTTCTTTACACCATCTGGGACGGCGGCGGCACGGACATCATCAATACGTCCGGCTATTCAACCGCCGTGCAGATCGATTTGCGGCAGGGGGAGTTCAGCTCAATCGGTTCCGACGGCAATCCGAACGGCGACGCCGTGCCGTTTGATTCCGCCGGTCACGACGCTGGCAATGTTTCCATCGCTTTCTACACCGTCATCGAGAATGCCTATGGCACCGGGCAGAACGATTCTCTGATCGGCAATTCCTGGAATAACGTGCTCTACGGCGCGAACGGGAACGACAAGCTTTACGGGGACGGGGCGAGTTATGACGGGAATGCGGGTTTCGAACAGGCGAACACATTGCCGGACGGTTCGGGCAATGTCTATCCGTGGGGTCCGGGCGGGGTCGCGCCTGACGCCAATGACAGCGGGAACGATGTCCTGATCGGCGGCAATGGCAATGACACGCTGTATGGAGGCAAGGGCAATGACGTGCTGGATGGCGGGTTTGACGCGGCGTGGCTGAATTCCGCAGCCCCGCACTGGAATGATGCGCATCAGTTCGATGGAGCGATTGCGAGCTTCGCGCCGGACGGCGAGACCGACTTCAACACGGTGAATTACAGCGGGCTCGGCGACACCCTGTCCTTCAACGCCGACGCCATGACGGTCGCCAAGGGCTTTCTTGGCGCGGACGGGACGGACCAGCTGCATGAGATCCAGCAGATCATCGGCAATCCGCTCTATCTCAACACGGTCGCCCTGTCCCCCACGGACGTCTGGTCCGAAGTCTCGCCCGGCCACTTGATCGTGAACGGGATCGATCTGGAGAACTTCTCCGCGATTGCCGCGACGCAGGCCAACCAGAGCTTCGCCCTTGGCGAGCCTACCGGCCTGACCGTTACGGGCGACGGGACGACGACTGTGACCTATGCCGGGAACGTGATCGTCAACGAGAATAACGGCCAGATTTACGATCAGACCGGCAGTGTGCATGACACGCTGACCGGTGCTGCCGCGCACGCGACCGGCGACACGCTGGTGGACTTGCCGAACTATGCGACGAGCGAGACGCTGCAGTTCGCGCCCCCGGATACGTTTTTCCTGCCGACCTATAATTATTCGGCGTTCGCGGGCAGTGCGACGTTCGCCATCGATGTCAGCAACGCCGTGCAGACCGCCGGCTCCGTCACCACGATCAACCAGCAGACGAATGCGACGGTGCAGCTCTCGGACGGGGCGGTGCATCAGGGGGAGATCGAGGCGTTCGGGGTGTCGGACAACAGTCTCGCGGGCGCGGTGCAGGACCTCCATGCCGCGAATATCGCGGGAACGATGATCGGCACGAATAACGGCGACACCGTGAACATCACCTCTTCCTCCACCGGCCCGGAGCACGTGTCCTATGCGCCGTTCGAGTTTCAGTCGGGAACGGGGAACGACGTCGTCAATATCGGGGCCTCCGGATTGATCTATGAATACCGGGGCGGGAACGACACGATCAACAACGGCGCGGCGCTCGGCGGCCTGACGCTGTGGGGCGGCATCGAGGCCGGCGATGTGAGCCTCGCGGGATTGAGCGGGGGCACGGCGGTGCTGGACGTGGCGGGCTATGGCACGATCACGATCAATGGATTGGGCGGGGCGGCCTCCCTGCCGGTCATCGACCTGGAGAGCGGCGGCAGTCTGACGCTCAACGGCGATGGCACGCTGACCGCGTCGGGGACGCCGGAGACGGATGTGACGCTGACCGGGACGTGGGGCAATGACACATGGAAAGGCCATGACGGCGTCAACTACACCTTCTACGGCGAAGGCGGGAATGACGTGCTGGAAGGCGGCTCGGGCAACGACACGCTTTATGGCGGCGACGGCAACACCGTCTTTAAATACGGCGCGGGCTGCGGGCAGGATACGTTCATCGACTACAGCGGCCATGAATTCGATATCGATCGACGCCTCGCTGCATCCCGCGGATCTGAGCTATGTCCAGAGCGGGAGCGACCTGCTGATCGCCGCCGACTGGGACGGCAGCCTGACCAACGGCGTGGCCGACGATGCCAACGCGATCACGGTGAAAGATTTCTACGGCGACCCGTCGAGCATAAGCACCATCGGGTTCGCGGACGGGTCGCCGGATGTCGACCTGCACGGGGTGACTCTGGGCGTGCCGGGCGGCGCGCACGATAGCTGGACGATCAGCGACGCCGCCTTCACGGCGGTTGACGACACAAGCGGGGTGAACCGCATCGTCACCGACCAGGATTACGCGGAGTTCAGCAGCACCGTGACGGGCGGGACTCTCACCCTGTATAATGACGGCGAGGCATACGCCACGGTCGCCGCGCGGGATACGCTCTCCACCATCGCCTTCGCCGACGGCACGGTTCTCTCCGTCCCGGACCTGCTCGCGGGCCACACGGTCACGTATCAGGTGTCGGAGGGGGATGATATCGTTGACGCGTCCGCCGCAGGCGGCACGCCGTCCGCAGGCCCCCTGTTCATCGATCTGGGCGGCGGCGACGATTCGTTCAACGGTTCCTCCCATGGCGACATCGTCGATGGCGGCGCGGGCAACGACCAGTTGTTCGGCGGGGCGGGGGACGACCATCTCTATGGCGGCGACGGCAACGATTTCATCAGCGGCGGGGCGGGCAACAACATTATCGACGGCGGCGCGGGCGAAGACACGGTCTTTTACGGTTTCGCGCAGCATGGCGTGACGGTCGACTTAAGCCAGAACATCGCCGCCGATAACGGCTTCGGCGGCGTGGATACGCTGACCAATATCGAGGATGTGCAGGGCTCCGCCTTCGACGACACCCTCACAGGAACGGATGGGGATAACCAGCTGATCGGGCAGGGCGGCGACGACACGATCAATGGCGGCGGGGGCGACGATTTCATCGACGGCGGGACGGGTAACGACACTCTCGCCGGAGGCACGGGCGACGATAACTATCTCTTTCAGGTCGGCGACGGCCACGATACGGTCACGGAAAGCGGCGGGTTCGATACGCTGGATATCTTCGGCGGCGTGACCATCGCCAATGTGGCGTTTGCGCAGAACGGCAATGACTTGGCGATCCAGTATGACGCCGCCGGGGATTCTGTGACGGTGAAGGATTTCTTCTCCGGCAATCCGGATAATGTGGTCGAGCGGCTCGCCTTCGACAATGGCACGAGTTTCGATCTGACCACGCTCCTCAATGCCGCGCCGGTCAATCATCCCCCTGTCGCGCAGCCGGACGATTTTACGGGCGTGGAGAACCAGACCGTCACCGGCAATGTCCTGCTCGACAACGGCCACGGCGCGGATTTCGATCCGGATGGCGACACGTTAAGCATCGTTGCCCAGACGGTGCAGACGGCAAACGGCGGCATGGCTGTTTTTTTGTCGTCTGGTGATTTTACATATATCAACTCCTCTGGCTTTACCGGAACCGACACGTTCGACTACACGCTTCTTGACGGTCACGGGGGATCGGCCACGGGGACGGTCGACCTGACCGTGACGCAGCAGGAGGCGCATAGTTTCAGCAGCGACAATGTTTTGTTTCCGATGGTGCATGAGGAGGTCAATATCGCCAATCTCGTGCCGCCGGGGACGCCTGCGCTGGGGGTGATCCAGGGCGATCTCGATGCCGGGGCGACGGCGGCGTCGGCGACCATCACTTTCGTTCAGTCCGTCGCGGGGTATGCCAACACGCTGGGCTCTTTCGAGGTCGCGGCCGACGGCACGATTCAAAGCGCCGCCATCGATTTCGCCAACGGGCATACCGCTACGGCGGGGGAGACCGCCACGGTCAGCCTTGATGCGGGGACGCAGCTCGGGCTGTTCATCATCTCCAACGGGTTCAACGCCAATAACGGTTACAGCGGCATCAACCTCAACACCGGCACGCTGAACTTCATTTACGATTACGGCCATGCCGATCAGCGCGCCGCCAATATCGATGACAGCGGCAGCCATATCTCCCTGATCTATACCAATTCCTCCGACCACAGCACCGTCCTGCAGGGAACGGATTACTTCACGACCGAGCGCGGCGGCAGCACAGAGATCAACACGGATGACGCCGTCCATGTGATAGCGGGCGCGCCCGATGCCGGCGACACCAGCGACCTGCGCATCGGCTTTGAGGATCTGTTCCACACCGGCGACGCCGATTATAACGACGTGATCGCCGATGTCAGCTTCCACAATGTTATCTCCGGCGGCCCCGGCGACGATGTTCTCTATGCCACCGGCAGCAATGGCGACGTCCTCACCGGCGGCGCGGGCGCCGACCGCTTCGTGTTCACCGTCCTCCCCACTGCGGCGAGCGAGGTGAAGGATTTTCAGCCAAGCGAAGGCGACAAGCTGGATTTCTCCAGCCTGATCGAAACCCCTCATCCCGCGCAGGCCGCCATCGACCAGTACATCCAGGCGACGACGCAAGGCGGCAACACCGTCATCTCCGTCGACCCGGATGGCGCGGCGAACGGCAGCCACTTCGTTGCGGTCGCCGTCCTCGACCATGTTACGAGTTTCGATGTCCACGCTTTGCTGGCGAGTGGGAATGTCCTGGCGTGAGCGGTGCGGGCAGGCGGATCGCAGGCCATTATCAATTCATTCTTTTACTAGCCATCATAAAAAGAGGAATTACTATAAACACAACAATGATCCAGAGATGAAGCTTCCAGCGAAAAAAGAAATTCCTTTTACCTTCTGTTATCTCTAACTCTGTATACTTCCAGAAGAGCCAGAAAGTCCCAAACACCGCCGGTAATCCAGTAGCCATAAATACCCACATCCATATCGGGTACCCTACTGTCGGATGTTCTTTTACAGAGACATTAGAAAAATACATTGCCCAAGGACACGCAAGCCAAATGACAATGACTGCCATCGATAACCAATCAATATAGGTTCGTAATTTTATGGGCGCCGTATTCCTATCTTCGTTTGCCGTCCTACTGAATGTCAAAAATCCAAAAATAACAAAATTTAGTAAGACTCCAAAGAAGAAAAGCGCAGCCGTCTCTATTAAACTATGGGTGGAAACATAGACAAGAAGTGTCCCAAGGCAGACGCCCATTATGCAGGGAAGAATTACAGTTCTAAAATCAAAACCACCCATAGAAAATCAAATCCCCTGCCCCGAGTGTATCAGGGCAATCAAGCCCGACCAAACCCTACTTTATTGGAGAGAAAGCCTTCATGAAGCGCTCCTCCGCATCTCCTGGCGCGGCATTGACTTGGAATTACAGAGCGAATGCTATGGGGAAGCGAGGTCTTGTCCTAGAGAGCAGTGTGGAAAGTCCGCCCGCGCCGTTCGATAAATACCATTGAAGCGGGGCGATCTTCCAAAATGTGATAACGGGCGCGTCAGGGCTTCGCCCATGACCGGGCTTTACTCGCCCGCCTTCGCCAGGGCTTCGGCGCGGCTCCCCGAGCCGCCAAGAGGCATCTCGGCCATCCGGTCACAATCCCTCGCGCAGGACCGACCGGCTGCGCCGGTTCACCACATCAGCGCCGCGTCGGCCCGTTCGTCTCCTAGGATCTCCGGGGCGTGAAGGGCCAGCTGCACGGCGTATTCCCCGATATAGTCGATATGCGAATACCCCATCCATTCAGCCGTGCGGATCATGATGATGCGGCGGCGGATCGCCTCCACAAGAAAGCCGTGCCGGATTCCCTTGGGAACGGCGTGCGGTCCTCCGGCAATGCCAGCCTCGGCAATAACCCGGCATACCTTTTCATGAACCGTTTTCTTGCTTTGCGGCCAAACCCGCTCACCGGCCTGTAAACCGGATTGAGCGCGGCGGAGGTCATGCACCTGATCGAGCAGGGCGATGAAGGAGTTGGGGACGGGGACGGCCCGGTCATAGGCATAGACGCCGCGTATCGGGCGCTGAAAGAGAATGGCCCTGCCGGAGAAATCGACTTGCCCCGCCGTGAATTTGAGGGCTTCCGTGAAATTGCAGCCGGTGTAATGCAGCAGGCTGCAAAACGTCTGTGTCGTGTCCGGCGCATAAGCCGCAGCCGTGATAAAGGCCCGCCGCTCCTCCTCGTTGAAGAACAGCCGCCGCCCCTCCTCGTTGAACAGGGGAGCCCGCGTTTTTTTGTAAGTGTTGGTGAAAGTGGTAATGGAAAAGGCCCTCTTTTGCAGGGTTCAGGTGAAGCTGAAAATGGAAAAGGCCCCGGAGGGGCCTTTCCCGTATCACGATCAAGAATTAGCCTTGGATGCGGACGTAGGTTATACAGTTAATGCCAGACTGTGTTTCATTGTAAAGGGTCACGGACGCGGCACAATCCGCAGCGCCTACACCCACAGAACCACCCGCACGGACGGAACCTGAACCCGGGCTGCCATCGTCAATTTTTGTATCAAGACGCTGGGCCTGGTTAGGCGTTATCGTAACAACAGGAGTATTGCCAGCGGTTTGTGTCAGCGTCATGTAAAGACCTGCAGTCGGTGCTATGACACCGCCGTTTACAAGATTGGTGAAATCGGCATTCAGGCCGGTACTGCTTCCGGGCTGTAAACCGCCACCAATTTTACCAGCAGGCAAAAGATTACCCCAAACAGTTACAACACCATTGGAAGTGATGCCTGTTATCAGATCGGCTGCCGCAAGATGAACAAAATAGTTTCCTGCTTCGTTGCCAGCCGCCGGTGCTGTAGCAGGCGTTTGAGTAATCACGCCATTACCATCACCATTGATGCAAGCAGCGCAGTTAGGAAGACGCGTTGTCGCGAGAGCAATATCGCCCGGCAATGCGGAATACATATCCTTGAAGGTCGATGTGGCGGCATCGACAGCCTTGAATTGGGCTACCTGAGCCGTAACCTTGGCGTTGGTGATCAGGGCTTGGCCTTTCAGGACGCCTGCGATCAGCAGGCCGATGATGATCATGACGATGGCCAATTCGACGAGCGTGAAGCCCGCCTGTGCCCGCATGTGTTTCTGTGCAGGAATCATAATATAGACCTTTCCCTAGTGGATCGAATTAACACTTGGTACCCGCGGTTTGCGGCGGCGATGATGCGGTCGGGGTCGGCGGTCCAGGTGAACGGCTTTGGGCAGTGGTTGTGTTCGGTCAGGTAACGATTGATGGCGGCCTGGAGGTCGATGAGGGAATAGAAGACGCCGCGTTGCAATCGCCGGCGGGTCAGTTTGGCAAAAAACCCTTCGACCGCGTTGAGCCAGGACGCCGAGGTCGGGGTGAAATGGAAGGTCCAGCGCGGATGGCGGGCCAGCCACGTCCTGACTTTGGGGTGCTTGTGGCTGCCGTAATTGTCGAGGATCACGTGGATCAGCCGGCCGGCTGGGATGTCGCGCTCGAGGCGGTTGAGAAAGCGCAGAAATTCCTGGTGCCGGTGGCGCTGCATGCATTGCCCGACGACGGTGCCGTCAAGCACGTTGAGGGCGGCAAACAGGGTGGTTGTGCCGTTGCGGATATAGTCATGCGTCATCGTCCCGGCGCGGCCCGGTTTCATCGGCAAGCCCGGCTGGGTGCGGTCGAGCGCCTGGATCTGGCTCTTCTCGTCGACCGAGAGCACCAGGCTGTGCGCCGGCGGATCGACGTAAAGGCCGACGACATCGCGCAGTTTGGCGGCAAAGAGCGGGTCGCGGCTAAGCTTGAAGACCCGCAGCCGATGGGGAGCGAGACCATGGGCGTGCCAGATCTTTTGCACCGTGCTGATCGCCAACCCCATCGCCGCCGCCATCGCACGGCTCGTCCAATGAGTGGTCTCGCCCGGCGGGGCACCGAGCGTGTGCGCGATCAATTGCGCGATGACCGGCTCGGGGATCGGCGCCTTGCCGGGCTTGCGCGTCTTGTCGTGCAACAGGCCATCGACCCCGGCTTCCATGAAGCGGCGCTGCCGCGCCAGTACGCAGCTTCGAGCCGGCGCATGATCCCGCCGTTGCCGCCAGCTGCTTCGACGGTGGCCAGGATGTATCCGGACCCGCCGCACATAGCTTCTGGGCATTGTTGCGATCGGCGAGGACTCGCCTCCAGCCGCTCCCGATCGCCCGCAGCCCGGCTTGCCTATGATGCGCGGGTCGACCGCATGACCGTTGATGCGTGAGCTGCCTCGGTCATTGGTATTTTTGACAGTGCCTCCTTTGCTGGTGACCACACGATTTCTCCAATCAGCCTGCCGGTATTGTGATCTGGCGGGCGATGGCCCAGACAAAGCCCACCAGTTCGCGGGCGATGGCGGTGGTGACGACATTGGCGGGTTTGCCGGTGCGGGCGAGACGGCGATAGCGTGCGCACAGCCGCACTTGTCCCTTCCAGGCGATCTCCCGGATCAGTTTGGGCTGGTCTTCCTGACGCAGGCGCAAGTCACGGCTGACCCGAGCTGGGAAGCGGTAGGACCACGCCGCTTCGATCAACAACCGGCGCGCCGCGCTGCTGCCGGCTTTGGTGATGCCGCCGCGCCTGACGCTGGCGCCGCTCGAATGCTCGGACGGCACCAGTCCGAGATAGGCCATCAGCTGGCGCGGATTGGCAAAGCGCGAGAGGTCGCCCAGTTCGGCGACCAGTGTTGCCGCATTGACCAAGGCCATGCCGCGCATCGTCTGCAACGCCGCCACGACTGGGGCCAGTGTCCAGTCGGGCAACTCGCTTCGACCTGCGACCGCGATCGCCCGCGATCGCGGCGAGCGCAACAAAAGACCGAAACCTGCTGTCTGGACCGGCGCAACGCGACCGCGTCATCGAGAAGGTCAACAGTGGCACAGTGATCGCGTCAAACGAAACACTACTCTTCCATTATCAACTATTTTACACGGGAATTAAAGAGCGTACGTGCCCAGTACGTGCTTAGTTTGACGAACTGGGAGGGTGTTTTTGGTTACTTTGCTATTTCAATAATACCTTTATTATGAAGGGGTTAAATTAACTGACATGTTTATCTAAAGTTAAGCGGGTGTTAACGGCCGAAGGTCTGGGCTTGGAGCTCACTCGCTCGTAATGCACCTCATCGAGAAGCACCATAAAACAAGGCAGAACCGGCCGGGCTTTACCGATTTTTCCGAGCCTGCAGAGACCGGAAGGTATCCTGGGATAGCCGCGGGATACCCTCGAAAATCAGCTCCTGTTCTCAGCTCAGTGACGCTGCAATCACGCTTTCCGGCGCCGCCGCGGCATGGCCGTCACGGTCGCAGCCGTCGCTGTCTCCTTCTTCTTTCCCGATACCGGCAGCAGCAGATTGGTTTGCCGGCGATCGCGCGGCTTTGCGTTTTGGCTTCGCCGCAGCGCCGGATTCCTGCGCCAGGCTGCGTTTAAGCGCGCTCATCAGATCGAGCACCGGCGCCGGCGGAGAGATCTGTTTAGGTGTGACCGGCAGGCCCTTCATCTTCGCCTCGATCAGCTCGCGCAGCGCCTCCTGATAACGGTCCCGGAAGGTAGCGGGGTCGAAATGCCCGCTGCGGCGTTTGATGATCGTCTCGGCGATCGCCACCATATCGGCGTCGATCTCGGTGTCGGCCTTGGCGAACGCGGCCGCTCTCACCTCCTCTGAGGCCCGCAAGGTGATCGCCACCATCCCCGCGTCGCGCGGCTCGACCATGACCAGCCGCTCGCGCCGGCTCAGGGTGACGCGGCCGATACCGACCGCACCGGCTTCCGCCATCGCCGCCCCGATCACGCGGAAGGTCTCAACCGCGATCGGACCGTCCGGATAGACGTAATAAGGGGTGCTGAAATAAACCGGGTCGACCTCGGCGCGCGGCACGAAGGTTTCGAGATCGATGATTTTCGAGCTTTCGACATCCAGCGCCTTGAGCTCCTCGGCGGTCAAGGTGACGAACTGGCCGCGCTCGTATTCGTAGCCTTTCACGACCTCATCGCGCTCGATCTCCTCGCCGGTGTGCGGGTCGTGCGGGAGGAGGGCGATGCGAGCAGGCGCCGGCGTTTCCGGCCGTGCGTCGCCGCGAATATCGTCACTCAGACGAGCGACCGGCATCCTGGTAGGGCTGCTCCTCCTCTTCGACGTCCTCGCTTAGGGCGCGCGCCGGCTTTCGGTTGCCAGACCTGGTGCAGCCGAATGGACTTCGTCCGTGTTGTCGCCGGCGACAGGTAGATCGGACAGGAAACCAGCGAGAGGCGCAAAAAACCTTTCCAGCTCGCCCGTGGCATAGCAACACCTCCGCGCCGTGGTGACGTGCCTGGTCAACATTCGCCGTTACCGGTCGATCCGGCAAGCGGCACCGGCCAACGACACTCTCGCGGCCGGGAAGGGGAGAAACGGAGGCTTTAAGCTAAACTGAAAGGTAATCTTCAGGTTAGGCGCCCCACGAGGTGCCGGGAGGTATCCCGCCGTGACACCATCGAATTCGCGCGGCCTCGGCATCGCTGGGCTGGAAGCTGCCGGCTTCGAAGCGATCCTTGTAATATTCTCGTAAGTGTGAGCTGCTTCACACTTACGGACTGCTTACATCCTTTACCCCTCAGGGAAGATCAGGATCAGCAAGTCACGCCAAGAAGGATATCGCTATGAGACGCCATCGAATTCGCGTGCTCCTCGGCGCTGCCGCGCTTCTCGCGTTGCCGATCCACCCTGGCGCGCGCGCGGATGCCGGGCTTCAGCCACCCACCCCAAAGGTGACCCAGGAGGTCGATTTCGCGATTTCTTGCGGACCGGCCGCGCAAAAGACGTTCAAGCATGCGGTGTGGACCCTGCACTCGTTCTGGTATCCCGAGGCGCTGAAGGAATTCACCGCGGTCACCGAAGCGGAACACGGCTGCGCGATGGGCTATTGGGGCATCGCGATGAGCCATTGGTACCCGCTGTGGTTTCCGCCCAGCCCGGCATCGTTGAAAGCGGGCTCGGCGGCGGTCGAAAAGGCGATGGCGGCGCCGACGCAGACCGATCGAGAGAAGGACTACATCGCGGCAATTGCCGCTTTCTACCGCGACAGCGACAAGCTCGATCATCAGACCCGGGCCGTCGCCTACGAGAAGGCGATGGAACAAGTCTATCTGCGCTATCCCGAGGATCGCGAGGCCGCGGTGTTCTATGCGCTGGCGCTCAATGCGACAGCACTACCCACCGACAAGACCTACGCCAATAAGCGCAAGGCGGCGCAAATCCTCAACAAGATCTGGGCTGAGGAGCCGAACCATCCCGGCGTCGTGCATTACCTGATCCACAGCGACGATTCGGCTCAATTCGCCGAGGCCGGCCTAGCAGCGGCGATCTGCTACTCCAAGATCGCGCCCAATGTGCCGCATGCGCTGCACATGCCCTCGCACATCTTCACCCGGCTCGGCATGTGGCAGCAATCGATCGAACTCGAACCGCGCCGCTAATGCCGCGGCGCTCGCCTATGTGCGCAAGAACCTTGGGCCGGAAGGGTTTGACAGCGAGACTGTCCACACGATGGACTATCTCGAATACGCCTACCTGCAGACCGCTCAGGATCACAAGGCCAAAGAGGTCGTCGACGAGCTGGTCGGGTTTCGCCAGAGCGCCGGCGCCAACCTGCCCACCGCCTATGCCGTCGCGGCCATCCCGGTGCGCTTTCGCGCTCGAACGCCGCGACTGGAAAGCCGCGGCCGCCCTGTCCGAGCCGGCGATCGGTTTCCCGCTCGACCATTTCCCATGGGCCGAGGCGATGATCTCGTACGCCCGCGCGCTCGGCGACGCGCATACCGCGGACGCCGCCGGTGCGCAGGCAGAAATCACCAAATTGCAATCGCTCGAGGACAAGCTGCTGGCGGCAAAGGACACGTACTGGGCCAATCAGGTCAAGGTCCAGCGGCTCGGCGCCTCCGGCATCCTTGCCCACGTCCAGGGCGACGACAAGAAAGCGGTCGAGCTGGTGCGCGCGGCAGCCGATCTCGAAGCGACGATGGATAAGCATCCCGCAACCCCGTCCTCGGTCTACCCGGCGCGTGAGCTGCTCGCCGATCTGCTGCTCGAACTCAACCAGCCCGACGCGGCGCTGAAGGAGTACGAGCAGGTCCTGCGCACCGATCCCAACCGCTTCCGCAGCCTTCTCGGCAAGGCCCGCGCCGCCAAGCAGTCGGGCGACATCGCGACCTCGCGCGAGGCCTACCAGAAGCTGGCGGCGCTGAGCAAATCAGCCGGGTCCGAGCGCCCCGAACTGTCGGAAGCCAAAGCCTTCCCGACCAATTGACGCTGGCCGCGAGCGCGACCGACCCAGCAGCGGAGGATGGAAAAGCCTAGGGAGTTCCGCAAATAACTGTACCGATTGGTGCTGATCGGAGGCGGGCGCAGCAGAACTTTGATTGAGGGTGCAACTGCAAATTATCGACCTAGCGCTCGGACTGACTAGGGCGATTCCGTGCAGCGGCTCCGTACTCGTCTTCCCGGCGAAAGTGTTTCGTCTCGGAAGATTGGCGCGACAGCGTCCGATTGTGGCAGGCTGTCATGTGGCTGCGGCGGCAATTGCGGCCAGACCAGGCGCAGCTCGTCCCGGTAGTCCACAGGAGGGACCCGCGCGCCGGCGCCACGACTGCCGCAGAGTCTGGCGGCGCGGCGCGCGGGAGGTGACTGTGGACCCACCGGGGCGAGCGTCCCGACGACGCACCCACGCCGCCTTCGACCGATCGGGGGGAGAACCCGGTGATGGATCTCAAGCTCCACGCCAATGCCACCACCACGCCGCGCACCCGCGCCTATATCCAGAAAAGCCGGGCGAGCAACGCCGCCCTGGCCCGCGAACTCGGCATCCACAGCCGCACCGTGGCGCGTTGGAAGGCGCGACGGGAGATCGTCGATCGATCCACCCGCCCGCACCGGCTGGCCACGACGATGACGGAATGGGAAGAAGGCTTGATCGTCGAATTGCGCCGCAGCTTGGCACTGCCGCTCGACGACATCGTCGAAGCAATGCGGCGTTGCATCAACCCCGCGCTGTCGCGCAGCGCCATCCACCGTTGCCTGCAGCGCTACGGCCTGTCCGCCCGCCGCAGCCAGCAACAAGCTCCGACCGCCATGTTCCACACCGACGCCCCGGCCGGCTTCATCCACATCGACGTCAAATATCTGCCGCCGCTCAACCGCCGCCGCAGTTACGCCTATGTCGCGATCGACCGCGCCACCCGCTTCGTCTACCTCGAGATCCTGCCCGATCGCCGGGCCCAAACCGCAGCGGGTTTTCTCAACCGCTTCCTCGACCGCTTCCCGCTCTCCGTCCACACCGTGCTGACCGATAACGGCTCCGAATTCACCGACCGCTTCGCCGTCGACAAGAAAGACAAGCCTCATGACAAACCCTCGGGCCACCATCCCTTCTATCGGGTGTGCACCGGGCGCGTCATTATCCACCGCCTTGCCCGCCCGTTTCGGCCCCAGACCAACGGCATGGTCGAGCGGTTCAACCGCCGCCTCGGTGACCACCTCGACCGCATGCCGCAGAACCGCGCCGCCCACCACCGCCGCTTTCTCGACCATGCCGAGCGCTATGCCTATCTCACCACCTTTGTCGCCGATTACAATCGCACCCGCCTGCGATGCCTCGGCTATCAAGCACCCGCCGAACTCCTCGCTAACCTCTCGGGACACAACACGAAAGCCGGGATCCATTTTCGCCATAGGCACCGGCTTTCGGGGTGTGACGAATTCTTTTCTGCGAACATTGGGCGGCCGACACTCACGCCGGCGGTCGGCACTACCGTGTCTTCTTTACGGTGACGCCTGCCTGATCGATCGCCCACATGAAGAAATCCGGCACAGGCGCTCTTCACCCGCGCCTCGCCCTCTCGACATAGGAGCGCAACACCGCATTGATGCGGGTTTGATAGCCGCGTCCCGCCTTACGAAAAAAGTCCAGCACATCGCGGTCGATGCGCATATGCAGGTCAGCCTTCGCTTGGGGTAGCTTGACCGACACGGTATCCCAATCCACCACCATCCCCGCCTCGCTAGGGTCGGAGGCGATATCGCGCTCGATCTCCTCTCCAGTCATCGCGGCTGCACGAGCCCAATCAGAGCGGGTCTCCCCGCGCTCGCGCTTGCCGGCCAGATCCTTAGCCGAATATCTGACGATATGCTCTTTCTTCGCCACGGCTTGCTCTCCTAAATGAAATAATCCGTTGATTTGCGCCCCGCCACATCCACACGACGGTGTAAAGCTTGCCACCGATCTCCGCGGTCGAATTGGCTCGGCGCCGGGCGGCGGCGACCGAGAAAGGTGACAGCGTCGGATGATGGACAAAATCTTTGACTGGCATAACGTTATCCCCAACGGGTGCGTTTGGAACGAGCTGGAACTTGAGCATGATGACCAGCGAAATGTAAATAAGTGCTTGCTTAGCCTGCTAGTGGTAAAGGACGATTTGCAAATTGAACTGATTGGAACCGCGTTCACTTTACAAGGAAACGACAATCATGCGTTCGCCGTAACAGCAGCTCACAATTTCAACCATATTGGAAAAATACTCAACCCAAATCCTTTACATCACTCTTCAGCACTTGAAGAATTTTTACCGCCAGCGGCAGAAGTAGACCTAACCCAGGTGAAATGTCTTTACCACGAAGGCAATTACGCAACGCTATGCGATGTCGAATTGGCGGCGTGGGATCGAGACACAGATTGCGCATTACTCGTAGTAAAAGCGCCACTTTATCACCCGATATTTAATCTTGGGTCTACCATTGACGATCAAATCCCTCTAGTGGGCGACCCTGTAGTCATGATGGGTATTGGTGAAATGGAATTCACTGGCAACGATCATCCCGTCGAGTTCGGAAAAATCAAGAGACGATTGGTAGTGCGTGTTGGTCGTATCGAGAGCGTCTGCCCGGAGGGGGATCACATGATCAAAGCCCCATGCGTGCAGACGAGCATTCCCGTGTTCCCGGGTATGAGCGGCGGCGCGGTTACCCGCTGGAACGCCCCGAAGACTCCAATTCAGCCTTTCGGCCTCATCAGCCATTCGCCCTCTGCGGACACATATTATGACTGCTCGGTGTCAGGATCCTCGACAGGCGCTATTCTGACTACGAAGGTAGAGACGATCGCCGGGGGCAGACGTCAATTCCGAATTACGATGAAAAATACCGGCATCGGTCGCAGCGATCTACACCCTGGCCGTCGGACTAGGCAAGAGCACGGTAGCATGAGTATGGAAACATCGCGAGAACTCGAATCAAATCTAATGTTACAACACGCACTCTTTTGCGATGATGTACGAATGGAACAAGGTGGAAAGAGCATACTGATAGGAGTATATGACCAACAAATAATGGTTACGGATTTTCCAGCGTCAATATCCATATGCTTGTGGGCACGATTTAAGATAAATGTAATGGGTATTTATGTTACCGAATTTAATGTAATTGGAGAGAGAGGCCAACAGTTCGTTTCCCCTGCGAGAACTGAGCTTGATGTTAGGGACATATCTAAGTGCCAAGACGTAACGTTTAGGGCCGCCAATCTTAGTTTGACTGAGCCGCAAATGCTACGATTTCAATGGCGCGTACAAGGAGACGAATGGAAAGAAGCCTCTTCAATCAGGATAATTGCTCAACCGACCTCCGTGTCAGTCAATGTCTCGCAGCCGCCTGCCGAAACTTCATGAAGCTGCGTTTTTCACGGCCGTGAGAAATGCCGATGACGCTCGGCAATGCCGCTGCCGCCCAGGTGCGGCTGATCGTCTGGTGTCTCGATTGTCGGCATCAGGGAGAGCCCGATCCCGCCGAGATGGCCGAGCGGTACGGCGCCGAGACGACCGTACCGGAATGGCACGAGCGGCTTGTCTGCTCTGAGTGCGGCAGCCGGCGGGTGGATATGGTTGTGAGCGGCGTCAATCGCGGAGCGATTGAGGCTCGACCTCCGGTCAACCCCGGGACCGAGCGCCGCCAGACGACTTGATCGTCGCCTTAGCGTGCCCCACCTATCCTGCGATCGTATGTATATTGAGGACATATTATTATGGCCGTCATTACCGTCCCTCCTTTCGCATCACGCAAGCATAAGTGGGGGTGGATCGCCCTCGCGCTTGCCCTGTTCCTAGGGCTTATGTCGTTCGTCGCAGTTCTTGAGATGCACGTTGATTGCCGGAGCCAATCCTTGACGCTCAATGGCGGCGGCAATCTGCTGTTGAACGGCGGCGGCCGGATACTTCTCAACGGAAGTCAGCAATGCGACCTCGTCATGGGCGATGTCCGAATACCGTTGCCAGCCTGGGCGCAGGCGATCATCAACTGACCCGCGGCTTGTGTGCTCCCTATGCGGATTTGGGGATCGTCGCCGAACCCCGGTGGCGGTAGCGCCGACGCCCTCCCGCCGTTATCGCTGGCAACGTCGACTTTCGTCACCGGGTCGTTGACCGATCACCGATCGCACCATCAGGCCGCACCGGCGAAGAGGACGGAAAACGCCTGCCGCGCCTGCCAGTGCGCCGCATCGGCCGCCGCTACTTCCCTGGGCACGGCGGGACCGCGCTAACTGAGGCAGCAAGCAGTCTGCTGCTATCATTGAACCTGATGCCGCTCAGTCCGTCCCTAGCCATACCGTTTGTGCACCCTGGCGCAGGTAATGGATCACTGCTGTCTCCTCAAGATCTGGTAACTG
The DNA here is from genome assembly GCA_963774345.1 of uncultured Alphaproteobacteria bacterium. GTDB lineage: Bacteria > Pseudomonadota > Alphaproteobacteria > ATCC43930 > CGMCC-115725 > AP-15. The sequence continues at coordinate 120,994 of CAVZFB010000062.1, read as the reverse complement.
CGACTGACCAAATAATTGGTAATGTCCATTCTCCGAAGTCAGGAATGCCCAAGCTTTTCTTCCTCCTGGAATGAACACGATATGGATAAAACTGCCAGCGCAATTATGTGGCTGGCACACTTCATAAATCTCATATAGAATATCCCCAATTGTTATTTCTTTTCCTGGCGTATCTACCCCGTCTCGGTCATTGATATATCCAACAAACCACTTAGAAACATGTCGCTTATTTCGGAATAGTTTTTCAAACGTGAGTTTATAGAGCGTGTTCGCGGGATTGGCGAGCCGTTCAAATAAGTACGGAAGCTTGTTTACTTGAGGCGAAGTCACTGCCGGCGGCGAAGCCGTACTGCCAAAAACAAGGGTATGCCGGGTGTTGTCCATCGTCCACGTAGGCAGCTTATTAAGAAAGCTCTGACCTAAGAGCGGATCGGCTCTGTCCGGTGCCACGCTAGCGACGACGTCTTTAACGACGTGATCGCCGACACGTACCTCGTGCAGGATGAAGCGTGGCTCCATAAGTTTCGAGCCGTCCGCCGCGACATACACTCCCGGCTCACGGAAATCGCTCTCCGTAACGGTGCGGGTGCGGATCAGTGTCTTGAACACATCTTCAGGCACCGAAACGTCGCCGGCACCGCTGTCGAGGACGAAAGGGATCGTGATCGTGTCGTTGATGCGTACTGGCACCATGTAAACGCCGTGCAATTCCTCGATTTGGATGTTTTCCGAGAACGCCGGCGTTGCCAGCATCGTCAGGATAAGTCCCGCGACTAGGTGCTTCATCGCTTTTCCAACGTCCTTCTGGCGCCTGCGATCTTGGCCTGCACTATAAGCAAAGGCAAATCGCGCGCCGCACGGGTGTCATCTCCGATTACGTGCGGGACAATCGCAGCCGGCTCGCCAGCAGCAGCGCGTGCCCGAGGTAGTCGCTCGGCGATTGATGCCGCCAAGCATCGAGGATGCAAACCCCGGTAGTGAAATCAGCAAGGGTAGGGCGGAACAGCGCAGCATATTCCGCCGTCAACTGTCCCCGGGGCGGTGCCTCTCGTCCGGTTGCCACTTGAGCCACCGGGGCTGCATCGCCGAAGGGCAGCTGGGGCCTGGTCTGATGAACATCGGCCAGACGCGATAATGGCGGAAGGCGCTGCGATTTTCCGCCCTACCGGCCAACCCTCCGAGATCCGCCGCTCAAAGCGTTTTGTCGCGTGGGGTGAGGCGTTCGCATGTATATGCCTAATCTCGCCATCATCGCATGGTATGTGGGGCGCTTCGAGCATGTCACGGCGGAGCGACCGGTGGGAGTTTTGGATCCCAATTTCAATGTCGCAGGCGAATCCCTCGGTGGAGCATGATCCTCCGCACTCTGTTACATCTACAACGTCCGCGAGATTTTTTGCTGCTGATTTGCTGCGGACGCAGCAAAGGATGAATCGGAATCAATTGCACGTTGCCAGCGCAACGCGTCAGAGTCTGCTGCTACGATGATGCGAACACCGAGGGCCACGCAGGTTGACCATCGGTTTTGAGCTGCTGGCGCATGATGGCGCGGCGCGGCGCGGGCGGCTGGTCACCGCGCATGGCGTGGTCGAGACGCCGGTTTTCATGCCGGTCGGGACCGCCGCCACGGTCAAGGCGATGACGGCCGAGGGAGTTGCCGCGACCGGCGCGCGGCTCGTCCTCGGCAACACCTATCACCTGATGTTGCGGCCGGGGGCGGAGCGGATTGCCGCGCTTGGCGGGCTGCATCGCTTTATGAATTGGCCATACGCGATCCTGACCGATTCCGGCGGGTTTCAGGTCATGTCGCTCGCCAAATTGCGCAAGATCGGCGAGGACGGCGTCACCTTTCGCTCGCATCTTGACGGCAGCGCCCATCTGTTGACGCCGGAACGATCGATTGAGATCCAGCATCTGCTCGGCGCCGATGTGACGATGGCGTTGGACGAATGCACGCCGTATCCGTCACCGTACGAGGCGGTCGAGGCTTCGATGGAGTTGTCGATGCGCTGGGCCGAGCGCTCGCGCCATGCGTTCGCCGAGCGGCCGCGACACGGCATTTTCGGCATCGTCCAAGGCGGGGTTCACCCCGATTTGCGACAGCGTTCCGCGGCCAGGGTGATCGAGATCGGCTTTGACGGCTACGCGGTCGGCGGGCTGGCGATCGGCGAGGGTCAGGCGACGACATTCATTGTCCTCGAGGCGACGGTGCCGGCATTGCCGGCGGACCGGCCGCGCTATCTGATGGGGGTCGGCAAGCCCGCCGACCTGGTCGGCGCGGTCACACGCGGGATCGACATGTTCGACTGCGTATTGCCGACGCGCTCGGGCCGTACCGCGCAGGCCTTTACCCGCCGCGGCCCATTAAATTTGCGAAATGCACGCCATGCCGACGACCCGCGGCCGCTCGACCCGGAATGCCGCTGCCCCACCTGCACCGGCTACGGCCGGGCCTATTTGCACCATCTGTGCCGCAGCGGCGAGATTCTCGGCGCGATGCTGCTGACCGCGCACAATTTGCATTACTATGCCGATTTGATGGCGGCGATGAGGGCGGCGATCGAACAGGGTGTGCTGGCCGACTTCGCCGCCGCCTTTGCGGAGGCGCAGGCCGGATCAGTGCGGGAAACAGGCGGATGAGTGGAGAATCGGCGCTGACCCAGCTAGGGCGTCCGACCAAGCTGCCCGCGTCGCCCGATGCGGCGGCGCTGGAAACCGTGCCGAACCCGCATCCGGGACTGCTTTATCTGGTTCGCTTTACCTGCCCCGAATTCACCTCGCTGTGCCCGGTCACCGGCCAGCCCGATTTCGCTCATCTGGTGATCGACTACGCGCCCGAGGCGGCCATTCTCGAAAGCAAATCGTTGAAGCTCTATCTCGGCGCGTTCCGCAATCATCAGGCGTTCCACGAAGATTGCACCTTGGGCATCGCCCGCCGGCTCGTCGCCGCCCTCGCGCCGCGCTGGCTGCGGATATCAGGCTATTGGTATCCGCGCGGCGGCATCCCGATCGACGTCTTCTACCAGACCGCCGCGCCGCCTGCCGGGTTGTGGCTCCCCGATCCGGGGGTGCCGCCCTATCGCGGTCGCGGCTAAGGGTGGCGGACCCGATCCGCGAGGCGATCCGTGACCGGGCATTGGCCGATGGCTTCGATGCGGTCGGCTTTGCCGCGGCGAGCCTCGCCGACGAGGTGCGCGACGGGCTCCGCGAATTCATCGCCCGCGGCTATCACGGCGATATGGGCTGGCTCGCCGGCACCGCCCAGCGGCGCGGTGATCCTCAGGCGCTATGGTCCAAGGCGCGAACGGTCGTTGCGCTCGGGGTCAATTATACGCCTGAGGACGATCCGCTAGCATTGGCCGACGATCGCGCGGCCGGCGCCGTGTCCGTCTATGCCCGCGGGCGCGATTATCACGACACCTTGAAGCGCCGGCTCAAGGGGCTTGCACATTGGATCGAGGGGCAATGGCCGGGCGCGCTCAAGCTCTTTGTCGATACCGCCCCGGTTATGGAAAAGCCGCTCGCCGAGCGCGCCGGGATCGGCTGGCAGGGCAAGCACACCAACCTCGTCTCGCGGCAGTTCGGCTCGTGGTTGTTTCTCGGCGAGATTTATCTGAGCGTTGCCCTCGAACCCGACCCGCCCGAACCCGATCACTGCGGCTCGTGCCGACGCTGTCTCGAGGTCTGCCCGACCGCGGCGTTCCCGGCCCCGTATCGGCTCGACGCACGGCGCTGCATCTCGTATCTGACGATCGAGCACAAGGGTATGATCCCGGTCGAACTGCGCCGGGCCATCGGCAACCGCATCTACGGCTGCGACGACTGCCTCGCCGTCTGCCCGTGGAACAAATTCGCGCAGACCGCGCGCGAACCCGATTTTCTACCGCGTGCCGAGCTGACGGCGCCGCGTCTGGCTGATCTCGCCGCACTCGATGACGGCGGGTTCCGCCGGCTGTTCGCCGGATCGCCGGTCAAGCGCACCGGTCGCGACCGGTTCCTGCGCAATGTGCTGATCGCGATCGGCAACGCCGAGCCGGGCGATCCTGGACTTGTCGCCGCGGCTCGGCATTGCCTCGACGACGACGCGGCGCTGGTCCGCGCCGCGGCGGTCTGGGCCTTTGCCCGCCTGGCGCCCGAAGCCTGCGCGGCCGAGCGCGCCTGCCGGCTCGCCGGTGAGCAGGATCCGCTGGTCCGCGAGGAGTGGGCGCGCGATCCAGCCGGACTTTGAATAGCGGGCGTCGCACGATGGTTGCGCGCGCCGAATTCGCCCGGCACAATCCACGCCGCCCTCAGCGACGGACCCGTCATGCGAACCCTGCCCGCTTTTGCCTTGACCTGCCTGCTGATCGCCGGCTGCACGCCCTATATCCCGGTCAGGGACGAGTTCAGCACCAGCGCGCTGAAGCCTACTGGCACGATTCCACCTGAATTCGCGGAGTTCAACAATTACAACCCTCAGGTCGACCCGCTACTGGCCGATCAGATCTGCGCCACCCCCTATCAGCGCCAGGTGCTAAAGTCCGCGGAGGCGGCGCCGGGCGAGATCGTCGACGCGACCGGACGTTGTCAGACTTACGCGACTGCCCTCGGCAAATGGGCTCATCCTTTCGATCCTTGACCGGCCGACCCTAGTTTGACGGCCGTTGGTCGGGGCAGCGCGGCGGCGTCAAAGTGGCGCCGCGGCAATCGGCGGCCAACGCGGCGGCCATGCCGTGACCGCGGCAACGACCCGGTCGAGCGCCGCCATCTGCCGATCCCACCGGTATTTTGATTCGGCGACCGCGCGGGCCTTGCCCGCCATCTCGGTGCGAAGGGCGTCGTCCCTCAGGAGACGGACGATCTGCGCAGCAAATTCCTTGCCGTCATCGGCAACCAGAATTCCTGCCCCCTTGGGAACGACGGTGCCGCTCCACGCCGCCGTAGAGGCGACGCAGGGCAGGCCCATGGCCAAGGCTTCGAGCAGCTTGTTCTGGACCCCGCGCGCCATCCGCAAAGGCGCCACGAAGATCTCTGCCGAATCGAGATAAGGCCGCGTATCAGGGACCCACCCGGTCACGATGACGCCCCGCCGTTTCGCCAGGCGGCGCACCGCCGCGGTCGGCCGGTTGCCGCAAATCGTCAGGGTTGCTTCAGGGGCTTGCGCCTGCACGGCCGGCAGGATCTCGTCGCAGAACCACAGGACGGCGTCGATATTGGGGAAATAATCCATGACTCCGGTGAAGACGATCGATCCGGGGCGCTTTACCTCCCCCACGGATCGAAAGTAATCGAGGTCCACACCGTTACCCACGAGCGAGACCGCGATCCCAGGAAAAAGACGCTCGAAGTCGCGCCTCTCGGCCGCGGTACAAACCAGCGCATGGCTAAATCGGCGCGCGATGCGCCGTTCATACGCGAGCAGCCGCTTCGCCTCGATCCGATAGATCCATTTGAGAGGGAATCTCGAATGTTCGGCGTACTGGGCCCATTTTAGTGAATCGAGATCGTGAAACTGCATGATTCGCGGCACGCCAGCGAAGTGCTCAGCGTATTGCGCTACGTTGCAGCTGTAGACGATGACTAGATCGGGCCGCAGCTCATCGTATTTTTGGATGATAGCTTGATGCAGCTCCGCCACGTCGAAGGCGGCCACCGAAAGCGGCCGTCCCGCCAGAAGCGCCTTGAGTGCTCGGAGCTTGCCCCCCAGCCCGCTCACCGCGGCGGCGGTGACACTTTTGGCATGTGCATGCAAAGCGGGGATGTTATCGAGATCGGCGGCGCCGTCGCCAAGACAGAAGACGTGCACCTCGTACTGCTTCGAGAGATGACGAATTTCATTAAAAGTCGCGATTTTATCGCCGCGATCCGGTGGAAAAGGTACGCGTTGACACACGAAGAAAATTCGCATCGGCAAGGTCCGCGGGGATACGCTCCCACCTCTCCAGCGCCGGCCTTCGGCGCCGGCATCGCCCTCTCCCGTCCGCGGAGATCCCAATACTCGTTCTGTGGTTGAAGGCAAGGGCAAAGCTCCACCCACGCTTCCATTTGTTCTTGTGCGGCGGGTTCGGACCCGGCTGGCGCGCTGATGATCGGACGCCGCCGGGATCCGCCCTAGGCGGAAACCCTCGACCGCTTCGTCTCCGATATCCTGGCCTCGCGGGCTCAGTCAGCTCCCGGCGCGGACCGAGACGCCCGCTGTTTGGCGGGAGCGCCACCGATCGAGGCTCCACACGCCGCCGCCGGCGACAAACAGATAGAGAAAGATAAAGCAATAGAGGATGGCGGCGTCGCCGCCGTTCACCGCCGGAAAAATGCTTTTCGGCGAATGCACCATGAAATAGGCGACTGCCATGTCGCCCGACAGGATAAAAGCGGCCCAACGGGTGAACAAACCGACGCAGATCAATGCACCGCCGATGATTTCGATCAACCCTTGCACACCGATCAGCGAGGCGAGTTGCAAGTGGGCGAACACCGGCATAGTCGGGAATCCCAGCAGCTTGGCGGTGCCGTGGTGGAGAAAGATCAGACCGGCGACAAAGCGTAACAGGCTCAGCGCGCGCGGCTCCCAGGTCGGCCAGCGGTTGTCGATATCGGGCATGACGGTCTCCTCCGGGTTTTTGTCGGTCCAACGGCGGGTCGTCCGGAAAGTTAACGCCAGTGGGTCGGTTGCACAACTTTTGCGCAGGTGCGGCACGCCAACGCGCTGGCGCCGCCAATTTGGCCCCTTTAAAGTCGAGTGACGATTGAGAGGTCGCCCGACACATGGCCGCGCAGGTTCGGACCGTAGCATTCCACGGAATAGAGGTCATGGAGGTCGAAACCCAGGTGACGATCGCCTCCGGCCTGCCCGCCTTTACCGTGGTCGGCCTGCCGGACAAGGCGGTCGCCGAATCGCGCGAACGGGTCCGCTCGGCGCTGCAGTCGCTCGGGCTGGCGCTGCCGCCAAAGCGGATCACGGTCAACCTTGCCCCGGCCGATGTGCTTAAGGAAGGAAGCCATTTCGATCTGCCGATCGCCTTGGCGCTGCTGGTGGCGATGGAAGCGTTGCCGGCCGACGAGCTCGCCTCCTATACGGCTCTAGGCGAGCTGTCGCTCGATGGCTCGGTGACGAGCGTTGCCGGGGTATTGCTCGCCGGTCTTGCCGCGGCTGGTCGCGAGGGTGGGGTCATTTGCCCGGCCGCGTGCGGCGGCGAAGCGGCGTGGGCCGGCGAGATCGAGATCATCGCCGCGCCGAGCCTGTTGGCGATCGTGAACCATTTCAAAGGGACCCAGCTGCTGCCGCCGCCGGAGCCCCGCCTTGCCGCTTCGAGCACCGCGGGGCTCGATCTCAAGGACGTGAAGGGCCAGGAGAGCGCCAAGCGTGCGATCGAGATCGCCGCCGCCGGTGGCCACAATCTGTTGATGATCGGGCCGCCGGGCGCCGGCAAATCGATGCTAGCGGCGCGCCTTCCGGGGCTGCTGCCACCGCTCGAACCCGCCGAGGCGCTCGAGCTCGGCATGATCCAGTCGGTTGCGGGCGGCCTGCGCAATGCCGGGTTGTCGCGCGAGCGGCCGTTTCGCGATCCGCACCATTCCGCCTCCTTGCCCGCCCTCGTCGGCGGCGGCATGCGGGCCCATCCGGGCGAGATCTCGCTCGCCCATCAAGGCGTGTTGTTTCTCGACGAGCTGCCCGAATTCAACCGCAACGCGCTCGAGGCGCTGCGCCAGCCGCTCGAGACCGGCCGCGTCAGCATCGCCCGCGCCAACGGGCACGTGACTTATCCGGCGCGGTTTCAGCTGATCGCGGCGATGAACCCGTGCCGCTGCGGCCATTTTGCTGAGCAGGCTTGCGGCCGCGCCCCGCGTTGCGCCGAAGACTATCAGGGGCGGCTGTCCGGCCCGTTGCTCGACCGCATCGATCTGCATATCGACGTGCCCGCCGTTTCGCCGGCTGATCTCGCCCTGCCGCCTCCTACCGAGGACAGCGTCTCGGTGGCCCGGCGGGTCGCGGCGGCGCGCCGGCGGCAGGCGACGCGCTACGCTGATTTGCCGGCGGAGCGCCGCATCCGCACCAATGCCGAAGCCGATGGCGCCTTGCTCGACGAGGTCGCCGCGCCCGACCCGGACGGGCGTGCGTTGCTGGTCCGGGCCGCCGACCGGCTGCGTCTGTCGGCGCGCGGCTATCACCGGGTGATGCGCATCGCCCGCACACTCGCCGACCTCGAAGGTGCGGCCCTCGTCGGCCGCCGGCATATCGCCGAAGCGCTGAGCTACCGCCGGCAGCGAACCCTACCGGAGAGCGCCGCCCGCCCCTGATGTCCGCTAAATGCCGGCCGTGCGGCGGGTGGCGCGCAGGCGCAGACCGGGGGCTGGGCGTTCGAGCAATACTTCGCGTCGGAAACGCACCAGTCGGGCCGGCCGTCCGCCGGTCTCGACGCTGATCCCGCCGGTTTCCTCGACCAGACCTTGGTGCTCGACGAGGCGGCGGAAATTCTGCTTGTGCAGCCTCACCCCCAAAAGCGCCTCGACGGTGCGCTGCAGCTGCAACAGGGTGAAAGACGGCGGCATCAGCTCGAACACCACCGGGCGGTATTTGATTTTGCCGCGCAGCCGCCCGATAGCGGTGGCAAGGATGCGGCGATGGTCGGCCGCCATCGGCGCCCCGAAGGCCGGTCCGTCAGCGTTTGGGACCGAGCTGCCGAGATTCCGCCATGCCTCCGGGATCAGACCGGCCTCGTAAAGCAGCTCATAGCGCTCGAGGACCAGTTCCTCGTTCCACGAGGCGCCAAAAGCGAGCCCCAAGCGCTCGGTTCGCAGCCGGCGCTCCGCGTCGCTGGCGGCACCCTCGGCCCACCGGGAGAGGCGGTTTTCGAGCGGCGCCAACGCTAACGCCTTGCCGGCTCGCCAGTCCTCCCACGGGAAGTGGCGGTACCAGTTCTGCCACACCGCCTCGGCTCCGCCGCCGGGCCGAGCCTCCCGCACCAGCGCCAGATAGGCAACGGTCAACGCCCGGCCCGCGAGCCTGTCCTCGCTTTCGATTCGGTCGCGGTCGCCAAAGGTGTAAAGCTGTTCGACGTAGCCGAGCTTTTGGCTCGTCTGGCGCTCAACCCAAGCGCGCAGGCCCACCTCGAGGGTCCGGTGCTCCACTTCGAGCGGGCCGGAGGGCAGGGCGTCGACCGGCTCATGTCCGAGCTGCACCGTCAGCACGCGCGGCTCATCGACGGTGGCCGCGACGATGACGGCGCTCAATCTGATTGACAGCGACGCTCTGCGATCGCGCGCCCGTGGCGTTGCGCGGTGGTCCAAAAGAGTGGCCCCCAGCGTACCGCTCTCCATGCGTCTGCTTCACCCCTGGAATGCAATCTCCGCATCCTATCATGGATTGCGGATCGACAGTGATACGGAGCCTGCCGCAGCATCAGCTCTCGCCGATACGCAGATATTTTTCCTCCAGCGCGCGCCAGCGGGTAGTGCCGACCGCATCTTCGCGCTCCTGGAAGGTGGCCAGGTCGGCGTCGATGCGGGATGTGTCGCCATCTTCCTTCAGCGCGGCCAGCACCTTTTGAGCGGCGCGGATCGCGGCGCGATGGGTCTGCGAAGGATAGATGCCGAGCCGGAAACCCATCGCCTCGAGTTCGCCGGCCGGCACCATCGGGGTCTTGCCGCCCTCGAATACGTTGACCAGCGCCGGCCCGGCGACCTGCCGCGCGACGATGCGCAGCTCCTCGACATTCTGCGGCGCCTCTACAAAGCCTATGTCTGCGCCGGCTGCGAGATAAGCGTTGACCCGGTCGATCGCCGCCTCCAGCCCCTCGACCGCGCGAGCATCGGAGCGGGCGATGATGATCAGATCAGGGTCCTGCCGAGTATCGACCGCAGCCTTGATTTTCCCGACCATTTCGCCGACGGAGATAACCTCCTTGCCGTCGTAGTGGCCGCATTTCTTTGGTGAGACCTGATCCTCGATGTGAAAGGCGGCCACCCCGGATTTCTCGTATTCTCTCACCGTGCGGATCACGTTGATGGCGTTGCCGTAGCCGGTATCGGCGTCGGCAATGACCGGGATCCCAACCGCCTCGACCGTCAGCCCGATAAAGCGGACGTTCTCGGACAAGGTCAGGAGTCCGAGATCGGGATAGCCGTTCGCTCGCGAATAGCCGCCGCCGGTCAAATAGACCGCGTCAAACCCGGCCTGTTCGACTAGTCGCGCCGTCAAGGTGTCATAGGCGCCGGGCGCCATTGTGTAGCCGGTGCGCTCGATCAGCCGGCGCATCTTCTGCCGCATCGCCATCGGCGATCTCCTCCAATGCCCTGTGCCGACCCGATGGCCGGTTCTCGACATATTGCCAGCGTCCGCCGGTCGGAACGGATATAAACTTTGCGAAGATTCGGGTGGCAATAGGGGAGAACGGGGTGGCGGAAGCGCGCATCATCGACGGGAAGACGATCGCCGCCGAGCTGCGCCAGCGCGTCGCCGAAACGGCGGCGCAGCTGCGCGACACGCACCGCCTAACCCCCGGCCTCACCACGATCCTTGTCGGCGACGACCCGGCCAGTCGCAGCTATATCCGCGCCAAGGGCAACGCGTGTCTCAGCTCCGGGCTCGCCTCCTTCGAACGCCACCTGCCGGGTGACACGAGCGAAACAGCGCTCGTCGCCGAAATCCACAAGCTCAACATGGAGGACCGGGTCGACGGGATCCTGGTTCAGTTGCCGCTGCCACCGCAGATCGATACACATCGCGTGATCTCGGCCGTCGATCCGGCCAAGGACGTCGACGGCTTTCACCCGGTCAATGTCGGACGGCTGTGGACTGGCCTTACCGGCCTCGTGCCGTGCACGCCGCAGGGTATTTTGATGCTGCTGCGGACAGTTCATTCGGATTTTGCGGGCGCCGAGGCGGTGGTGCTCGGGCGGTCGAATATTGTCGGCAAGCCGGTGGCGGCGTTACTGCTGGCCGCCGATTGCACGGTCACCACGGTCCACTCGAAAACCCGAGACGCGGCCGCCATCGCGCACCGCGCGGATATCTTGATCGCTGCGACCGGACGGCCGCTGATGGTCGGACCGGACTGGGTCAAGCCCGGCGCCACGGTGATCGACGCCGGGATCAGCGCGATCTCAGGCCCGGATGGCGCCAACCGGCTCGTCGGCGATGTCGATTTCGCAGCCGTGCGTAAGCTTGCCGGTGCGATCACACCGGTGCCGGGCGGGGTCGGGCCGATGACGATCGCCTGCCTGCTGCGCAACACGCTGATCGCCGCCTGCCGCCGCCGCGGATTGGCCGACCCAGCCCTGTGAATCGGGGCGGCAAGCGCCGCAATTCGCCACGAAATCACCTTTTTTCACCAGGGCTGCGCGCGGAACAACGGCTAGTCGCGCTTGTTTGCTGCCCATGATCGCAAGCACAAGGAGGCAAGGGTCATGATGCGTAAGACTTTGACGAGCTTGGCCATCGCAGCGGGCTGTTTGACGATGGCCGCGGGGGTCCCGGCAGTTCAAGCGATGCAGCCAGGTGACCAAGTCATCACGAATGGCCCACAGAGCAGCGGTGTCGAAGATTCGGGCACATGGTCGGCGCGGGCAAATGTGATCCAGAGCGAACGCTATCAACGGCTTGTGGACGACAACGCCGCTTTTCGCCGGGCGCGCATGAACAAGGAGTGCACCCCGGTGACCGATCCTCAACTTCATGAGCAATGCGTCGCGAGCTTTAGCCACGGTTCGTCCCAGAGCGAGTAGGCAGAGCTCCGGACGCTGAGCCAGAGCGGGTGACGGAGGCCGCCGGCCAAGCGGCTTCCGTCAGTCGTCGAGGATATGGTGCTCGATCGCGACAGCGAATCCGTCTTCGTCGTTGGATAGGGTGATTGCCTGTGCCAACGCCTTGACATCGGGCGTCGCGTTGCCCATCGCGATCGGGAAGCCGGCGCGGCGGAACATCTCGACGTCGTTGCCCATGTCGCCGAGAACCGCGATTTCGTCCCGCGGGCACGGTCGAGACGCTCGGCCAATAGATCGACGAGGCGGCCCTTGTCGATGCCCGGCGGGGTCACGTCGCAATAATAGGCTTGCGAACGCATGACCGAGGCGCGCCCGCGCAACGCTGCCTGGCCGGCCGCGACCACGGCGGCGATCCGATCGTGGTCTTTGCTGGCGCCGACGATCTTCGAGACCGCATCGAGATGCCCGTCAAGGGATGGGACCACGGTCGGCGGCGTCTGAATGGTGTGGATTTCGAGATCGACATAATCGCCGGCGCGATCGCGGATCAGCCACGCGCCGCCGGTGAACACCCAGATGCTGGTGACGCCGTGCTCTTCCAGCAGGGCGACGGTGTCGCGCGCCGCATCGGGCGCCAGCAGTTTCTGCTCGACCGGCGACAGATCGGGATTGACGATCGAGCCGCCATTATAGCCGCCGAACGGCAGAGCGAGCCGCAACGGTTCGATCAGCATGCGCTGGCCGAAGGGCGGCCGGCTGCTGCAGATCGAAAAATGAGATGCCCCGCTCGTGCAGCCTTGCGACGGCCGCGATCGCGCGCGGCGTCAGCGCCTTGTCGGTGGTGACCAGGGTGCCGTCGACATCGAGACGACGAGCGAAATTTTTCTCATGCCGGGTTCCTCGGGGGCGGGGTCAAGACCTCGACCCCGTCGGCCGAGGCGACGACGACAACCGAGCTGCGCCCGACAAACAGCCCGCTCTCGACCATGCCGACGGTCATCGCGATGCGCGCTTCGAGCGCGGCCGGATCGGCGAATCGGCCCGAACCGGCAATCGAGGATGAAGTTGCCGCCATCGGTGACAAAGGGCTGCTCGCCCGGCGTATAGCGGCGCTCGGGAGTGCAGCCCGAGCGCGGTCGAGCGACGCGGCGGTCGCCTGCCAGCCGAACTGGGTCACCTCGACCGGCACCGGCGTATGCTCGCCGAGCCGTTCGACGAGCTTTTCCTGGTCGACGACGATGACCAGCCGGCCGCTCGCCGCCGCGACGATCTTTTCGCGCAGCAGCGCGCCGCCCAACCCCTTGATCAGATTTAGGCGTGCCGAGTTCGACCTCGTCGGCGCCGTCGATCGTCAGATCGAGCCGCTGGTACTCGGCAAAGGTCGCGATCGGGATACCGAGCTCGCGCGCCTGCGCCGCGGTGCGCTCGGAGGTCGGGATGCCGACGATCCTCAGCCCGGTCGCGACCCGCGCCGCCAGCCCCTCGACGACAAAGGCGGCGGTCGATCCAGTCCCAAGACCGAGCACCATGCCGTCCTCGACCTCTTCGATCGCGCGCAGCGCCGCTGCGCGCTTCAGCTCGTCGCGATCGACGATCATCGATCAGGCTGCGCCTGGCGCGTCGACGAACCAGACCAGCTCGCCGACCGGGTGCAGCCGCGCCGCGGGAAGTTCCTGGTCGCCGGCCAGCACCCGCGTCAAGGGCTCGCGCTTGTCCGCGCCGGCCACCAGAAACGCCGTATGCCGGGCGCTTTCGAGCGGCGGATAGGTCAAGGTGATCCGCGCTTCGGGCTTGGCGCCGACAACCTCGGCCACCCAGCGCTGCCGCTCTTCGAGGACTTTCGTTCCCGGGAACAACGATGCGGTGTGACCGTCCGGGCCGAGGCCCAGCAGTTCGACGTCGAACAGCGGTCGCGCCGGGTCGAGCGTCCCGGCGCCGTAATACGATTTGAGAACGCGTTCATAGGCGCGCGCGGCCTCGGCCGGATTACCGCGATGTCGCGATGCCGTGGATGTTCTGCGCCGGCACCGGCACATGCGCCAGCATCGCCTCGCGCGCCATCCGGTAATTGCTGTCCGGATGGTCCCACGGGACAAACCGCTCGTCGCCCCAGAACCAGTGCACCCGGTCCCACGGCATCGCCTCGCGATAGGGAGCGCCGGCCAGCAGCTGATAGAGCCGCCGCGGGGTCGAGCCGCCGGAGAGGCAGATCGCGAAGCGGCCACGGCTGCCCGCAGCAAGATCGGTGATCCAGGCGTGCGGCCCGATGCGCCAGTTCCTCCAGATCCGCCGCCGCCTCGATGCGGGTTTCGGTCGGCATTGGCATCTCCTCAGGATCGTCTTAGCCGAGTTGCGGATCGCGGCGATGGCGTGCGGCATAATCCGGTGCATGGAACACGGCCGAGCCGGCGACGATCGCGTTGGCGCCGGCCTCGATCACCTGCCAGGCGTTATCGCCGCTCAACCCGCCATCGACCTCGATCACCGGGTCGAGCCCGCGCTCGTCGCACAGGCCGCCGCAGCGCTGCGGATCTTCGGCAGCATCGTCGGGCAGGAACTTCTGTCCGCCAAAACCGGGATTGACGGTCATGATCAGCACGATGCTCGCAAAGATGCAGCACATACTCGATCTGCGACAGCGGCGTCGCCGGGTTCAGCACCACGCCCGCCGATCTTGCCGAGACTCGCGGATATGCGACAAGCGTGCGGTGCAGATGGATCGTCGCGCTGGGCTCGCAATGGACGAGCAGATGATCGGCGCCGGCCTTGGCGAAATCGTCGAGGTAGCGCTCGGGCTCGACGATCATCAGATGGACGTCGACCGGTTTTGCCGTGGCCTTGCGCACGGCGGCGACGACGACCGGGCCGATCGTGAGGTTGGGGACGAAGCGCCCGTCCATCACATCGACATGGATCCAGTCGGCGCCGGCCGGCATCGACCGCCCGCACCTCGTCGGCGAGCCGGCCGAAATCGGCCGACAGGATCGAGGGTGCGACGATGATCGGGCGGGCCATCGGCTACGGGGTAAGGCGGCCGCCACTGCCGGCCGCTGCGCCACAACAGGTTGTTCGGCGCCGTCGGGACCGGCGCTGCCGGCGGGGTAGAATTCCAGCGGCACCGTCTTGTCCTCCGCCCACAAATCGAGGATCGGCTGCACCACCTCCCATCCGGCCTCGACGCCGTCGGCGCGGTTGAACAGGATCGCCTCGCCGATCATGCAGTCATAGACCAGGGTCTCGTAGCCGGTGCTCGGCTCGGTGTGGAAATAGTCGCTGTAGCGGAAATCCATCCGGACCTTGCCGAGCTCGATCCGCGGACCGGGGATCTTGGCGCCGAACTGCAGCGAGACGCCCTCGTCGGGCTGGATCTGCAGGATCAGCACGTTGGGGGTCAAGATCTCGACCGGCGTGTCGCGGAACAGCGCGAACGGCGCCTGCTTGAACTGGATCGCGATCTCGGTCGTGCGCCGCGTCAGCCGTCTTGCCGGTGCGCAGATAGAACGGCACGCCGGCCCAGCGCCAATTGTCGATGCCGAGCCGCAAGGCGACATAGGTCTCGGTCATGCTGTCCGGCGTGACCCCCGGCTCCTGCCGATAGGCTTGAACCGCTGCGCCGTTCATGGACCCGGCGGCGTATTGCCCGCGCACGACATTGCGCCGCGACGTCGTCGTCGTCGAGCGGGCTGCACCGCTTCGAGGACCTTGGTCTTCTCGGTGCGCACCGCATCGGCGGCGAACGAATTCGGCGGCTCCATCGCGGTCAGGCTCAACAGCTGGAAGACATGGTTCGGCACCATGTCGCGCAAGGCGCCGGTCGACCTCGTAGAAATTGGCGCGGCGCTCGACGCCGACGGTTTCGGCGACCGTGATCTGCACGTGATCGATATGGTCGCGGTTCCACAACGGCTCGAAGATGCCGTTGGCAAAGCGCAGCGCCATGATGTTCTGGACCGTCTCCTTGCCGAGGAAATGGTCCATGCGGAAGATCTGCGGCTCGTCCAGTACCTTGAGGATGCGGGCGTTGAGCGCCTTGGCCGATGGCAAGATCGCGGCCGAACGGCTTTTCGATGATGACCCGGCGCCAACTGCCGTTCTTCTCCTCAGCCAGTCCGGCGGCGCCGAGCCGCTCGACGATCGTGCCGAACAGCTGCTCGGCGACGGCGAGGTAGAACAGGACATTGCCGCCGGTCTTGGATTCCGCCTCGATCTTTTTGAGCAGATCAGCCAAGCTTGCTGTAGGTGTCGGGGGTGGTGAAATCGCCGGCGAAATGGGTGATGCGGCTGGCGATCAAATCCCAGGTCTTGGCGTCGAACGGCTCGCTGTCGCCGCCGGAGCCGGTGTCCGAGACAAAGCTTTTGACGCCCTCGGCCAGATAGTCGCGAAAGGCGTCGGCGGGCTTCGGCGTGCGGTCGGCGGCGATCGATCGCGAAATTGTCGGACAGCAGCTTGTCCTTGGCGAGATTGTAGAGCGCCGGCATCAACAGGCGCTTGGTCAGATCGCCGCTGGCGCCAAAGATCACCATCGCGCAGGGCGGCGCCTGCGGCGCGCGCTGCGCCGTGCTCTTCGGCCTTTGCCTCGACCTGAGCGTCCATGGTTCAGTCCTTTGCCATTGTACCCGGCTCCTGATGGCCGCCGAACTCGTTGCGCATCGCCGACAGGATGTGCTCGGCAAAGGTGTGGTCCTGGCGCGAGCGGAAGCGGGTGTAGAGCGCCGACGACAACACCTCGGCCGGCACCGCCTCCTCGATCGCCGCCTGGATCGTCCAGCGGCCCTCGCCCGAAATCCGCGACCTGCCCGGTAAATTCGCGATAGCTCGGGATCTTCGGCCAGCGCGATCGCGGTCAGATCGAGCAGCCACGACGAGATCACGCTGCCGCGCCGCCAGACCTCGGCGACGTCGGGCGAGGTTGAGCTTGTAGCGCCGGTTTTCCGGCACCGCCGGCGAATTGACGTTGCGCAGGATGTCGAAGCCTTCGGCATAGGCCTGCATGACCCCGTATTCGATGCCGTTGTGCACCATCTTGACGAAATGCCCGGCGCCGGCCGGGCCGCAATGGAGATAGCCCTGCTCGGCCCGTGGATCGCGGCCTTCGCGCCCGGGGGTCCGGTCGATCGTGCCCGATTCCGGGCGCCAGCGTCTTCGAAGATCGGGTCGAGATGATCGACGACCGCCTTGTCGCCGCCGATCATCATGCAATAGCCGCGCTCGAGACCCCAGACGCCGCCGCTGGTGCCGACATCGACAAAATGGATGCCCTTGGGTTTCAGCATGCTCGGCGTGGCGGATATCGTCCTGGAAGAAGGAATTGCCGCCGTCGATGACGATGTCGCCCTTGGCGAGCAGGCCGGCGAGTTCGGCGATCGTCGCATCGGTGATCTGCGCCGGCCGGCAGCATGACCCACACCGCGCGCGGCGTCGTCCAGCTGCTTGACGAAATCGGCGAGATCCTTGCTCGGCGCTGGCGCCCTCGCCGGCGAGACCCCGCACCGCGTCGGCGCTCTTGTCGTAGACGACGCAGCTGTGGCCGTTCTTGCATCAGCCGGCGCACGATGTTGCCGCCCATGCGGCCGAGACCGATCATTCCGAGTTGCATCTGAAATTCTCCTGCTGTTGCGGCTGCGCGCGCCGGCTTACGACAAGGCCTGTTCGATGGCGCCGCCGAGCGCCTCGAGACCGGCCTCGAGATCGCCCGAGATGTGGACGCGCAAGGCGCGCCGGCCGCGCTCGGCCAGAACGTCGAAATCGCCGCGCGCCTGCGCCGCCTTGACGACGCCAAAGGTGTATTTCTGGCCGGGCACCGGCAAGATCCGCGGGGTCGTCGCAGGTGATCTGCAGGAACACGCCGCTGTTCGGGCCGCCCTTATAGGCCTGGCCGGTCGAATGCAGAAAGCGCGGGCCGAAGCCGAGGCAGGTCGCCGCTTTGGTGCGATCGCGGATCATGCGGCGCAGCCGCTGCAAGGTCTCGATGTGGGCCGGGTTGCGCTCGATATAGGCGAGGAGCGCGACATAGTCGCCGGCGCCGATGCGGCCGAAATGGGCCTTCAGCGCCGCCAGTCAGGCTGGTCGCCGCGGGTTGCCAGCGCGGCCTCGTTCCGCGGATCGGCGAACAGCGCGATCCCGTCGCCGCGTCGAAGAACGGCTTTTCCGCGCGGCAGCGCGCCGGTTTTTTCGTAGGCCGTGGTCAGATTCGCGGGTCTTGACCTTGCTGCGCCTCGACATCGGGCTGGTCGAACGGGTTGATGCCGATGATCGAGCCGGCGACCGCGGTCGCCATCTCCCAGCGGAAGAATTCCTGGCCGAGCTGCATCGGGTCGGAGACCGTGATCCGCACCACCGGCTGCCCCGCCGCTTCGAGCGCGGCGACCGCGCGCTCCTGCTCGGCATCCTGATCGGCGGCGAGGCGCAGATAGGCGAACACCCGGTCATTGCCGTAGACCGCCGGTGCGCCCAGCGGTTCGGCATCGACCGGCACGATCCCCTTGCCGAGCTTGCCGGTCGACTCGGCGAGCAGCTGTTCGAGCCAAGCGCCGAAATCGGCGATGCCCGGCGACGCGATGATCGTCACCTTGTCGCGGCCATGGCGCTGGCAGACGCCGAGGATCGCGCCGAGGATCACCCCGGGGTTCTCGACCGGCGGCGCGCTCGGCGCGCAGGAGCGCACCATCTCGGCCGTGCTTTCGAGGAAGGCGCGCGGGTCGACGCCGATCGCCGCCGCCGGCACCATGCCGAAATTCGACAACACCGAATAGCGCCCGCCGATGCTCGGCAGCCCGTGGAAGATGTGCCGGAACCCCTCGGTCCGCGCCGCCTTTTCGAGCGACGAGCCGGGATCGGTGATCGCGACGAAGTGCTTGGCGCGCTTCGGCCGCGCCGACCGCCGCCTTCGCCCGTTCGAAGAAATATTGCTTGAAGATGTTGGGTTCGAGCGTGCTGCCCGATTTGCTCGACACGATAAACAGCGTATGCGCTCGGGTCGATCAGGCTCTCGAAATGGCGGATCTGCGCCGGGTCGGTCGAGTCGAGCACGTGCAACGCCGGGAAGCCCGGCTTGCTGCCGAACGTCTTGGCGAACACCTCGGGACCGAGGCTCGAGCCGCCCATGCCGAGCAGCAGCACATCGCGAAACCCGGCATGTTTGACATCGGCGGCGAAATCCTGCGAGATCGGCGACCGCATTGCAGCTGCTGATCGACGACCGTCAGCCAGCCGAGCCATTTCGCCTCGTCGGTCTCGGTCCACAGCGAGGCGTCGCCGGCCCACAGCCGCCGCACCTTGCCCTCGCGTGCGCCAGTCCTCGAGGGTCGCCTGGACCTCCTTGTCGAGCGGCCTCGGGCAGCTTGCAGCTCATCGATTGAGCTTTGCGCCGAGCACCGCGCGGCGCTTTTTCTGGACCGCGGCGTAGAGCTGGTCGGCGGCGTCGGCGAATAGCCGCACGCCGTCCTCGACCAGCTTCGCGGTCACCGCCTCGATCGAGATGCCGGCGCCGGGCAGCGCCGCCATCACCGCCTTGGCGCTCGTCGACATCCTCTTCGAGGCTCGGCGCGCGGACGGCCGTGATCGCGAAAGGCGTCCATCGTCGCCGGCGGCATCGTGTTGACCGTGTCCGCGCCGATCAGCTCGTCGACATAGAGCACGTCGCTGTAGGCCTTGTTCTTGGTGCCGGTGCTGGCCCACAGCAGCCGCTGGCTCTGCGCGCCCTTGCTGGGCCAGACGCTGCCAGCGCTCGTCGCCATAGATCTGTTGGTAGAGCTGGTAGGCGAGCTTGGCGTTGGCGATCGCGACCTTGCCCTTTAGTCGCTCCAGCCGCGTCTTCTCGGCCGGGTCGGCGGCCGCGGCGATCCGCTTGTCGAGCGCCTCGTCGACCAGAGTGTCGATGCGGCTGACGAAAAAGCTGGCGACACTCGCCACCTTGTGCGGATCGCCGCCTTTTCTGGCAAAGGCTTCAAGACCGGAGATATAGGCGTCGGCGACCTCGGCATAGACCTCCTGCGAAAACAGCAGCGTGACGTTGATGTTGATGCCCTCGCCGATCAGGGTGCGGATCGCCGGGAGGCCGGCCTTGGTGCCGGGAACCTTGACCATCAGGTTCTCGCGACCGACCTCGCGCCACAGCCGGCGCGCCTCCTCGATCGTCTCGTGGGTCTTCATCGCGAGATAGGGCGAGACTTCGAGGCTGATAAAGCCGTCGCGCCCCTGGGTCTGGTGATAGACCGGGCGCAGCGCGTCGGCGCCTTCCTGGATGTCGCGGACCGCCAGCTCCTCGAACAGCGCGCCAGGATCGAGATCGCCAGTCGCCTGGGCCGCGGCGATCAGCTCGTCGTAATCATCGCCGTGGCCGATCGCCTTTTCGAAGATCGACGGGTTCGAGGTGACGCCGCGCAGCCCGTCATCGGCGATCAGCTGGGTCAAGCTCGCCGGTGCTGCAGCAACTCGCGGCTGACGAAATCGAGCCATACCGATTGGCCGTATTCGTTGAGTGTCCTCAGCGGATTGGGCATCGTCATTACTCCTTGCGGGCGAGCTGCGCCTTGGCAGCCGCATAGACGTGTTCCGGGGTAAACCCGAATTTGACGAGAAGCTCCTTCAGCGGCGCCGAGGCGCCGAAGGTCTTCATGCCGATGATCGTACCCCGCAAGCCGGTATAGCGCTCCCAGCCGAGGGTCGAGGCCTGCTCGACAGCGACTCGGCGGGTCACCGCAGGAGGCAGCACCACGGCTCGGTAGGCCGCGTCCTGCTGCTCGAACAATTCCCAGGAGGGCATGCTGACGACCCGTGCCTTGACCCCCTCGGACGCCAGCTTTTCATAGACCTCGACGCACAGCGAAACTTCGCTGCCGGTGGAGATCAGGATCACCTCGGGCTGGCCGCGCCCGTATCGGCCAGCACGTAGGCGCCGCGCTTGAGCCCGCTCGCCGCGGCATAGCGGCTCGCGGTCGAGGGTCGGCAAATTCTGCCGGCTCAGGATCAGGCAGGCCGGCTGGTGCTTTAGTTCAAGAACGAGCCGCCAGGCTTCGGCGACCTCGTTGGCGTCGGCCGGGCGCAGCACGATCAGTCCGGGGATGCCGCGCAATCCGACCACCTGCTCGACCGGCTGATGCGTCGGGCCATCCTCTCCGACCCCGATCGAATCGTGGGTAAAGACATAGATGACCGGCAATTCCATCAGTGCGCTGAGCCGGATCGGCGCCTTCATATAGTCTGAAAAGATCAAAAAGCCCGAGCCGTACGGCCGCAATTTCGACACCGACATACCGTTGCAGATCGAGCCCATCGCGTGCTCGCGGATGCCGAAATGAAAATTGCGGGCGCTGTGGTCGTCGGCCTCGAAATCCCCGGCGCCGGGGAAAGTCAGCCGGGTCTTGGTCGAGGGCGCCAAATCGGCCGCGCCGCCCAGCAGCCAGGGCAAGCGAGGGGCGATCGCGTTCAGCACCCGCGCCGAGGAGTCGCGGCTGGCGATCCCCTTGGGGTCGGCTGGAAAAACCGGAATATCCTGATCCCAGCCGTCAGGCAAATCGCGCCGCTGGATGCGCTCGCACGCATCGGCGAGATCGGGATGGGCGCTCTTGTACCGCGCGAACAGTGCCAGCCATTCGGCCCGTAGCTTTTGCCCGCGCGCTCCGAATTTGGCGGCGAAATGTTCGCGAACCCCCTCCGGCACGAGAAATTTCGCGTCCTCGGGCCAGCCGTAACGGCGCTTGGTCTCGCGCACCTCCTCTTCGCCTAACGGCTCGCCATGCGCGGCCGAGGTATCCTGCTTGTGCGGCGCGCCGTAAGCGATATGACTTTCGACGATGATAAGGGTCGGGCGGTCGTCGGTGCGCCTGGCGTTGGCGATCGCGTCGGATATTCGATCGCGGTCATTGGCGTCGCTGACCCGCAGGACCTGCCAGCCATAGCCGAGAAACCGGGCAGCGACATCCTCGCTGAAGGCGAGCGCGGTATTTCCCTCGATCGTGATGTGATTGCTGTCGTAGATCCAGGTCAGATTGCCGAGCCGCAGATGGCCGGCGAGCGACGCCGCCTCGCTGCTGACCCCCTCCATCATGCAGCCGTCGCCGCACAGGGCGAAGACGTCGTAGTCGAAGATCGCGAAGTCTGGCCGGTTGAAGTGCCGGGAAAGCCAATCAGCGGCGATCGCCATGCCGACGCTGTTGGCGATGCCCTGGCCGAGCGGTCCGGTCGTGGTCTCGACCCCAGAGGTCAGATGATATTCCGGATGCCCCGGACATTTGCTGCCGAGCTGACGGAAATGCTTCAGATCGTCGAGCGAGACCGAGGGCGTGCCGAGCCGCTCGTATTTCTCATCGACCGAGGTGACGCCGGTCAGATGCAGCATTGAGTAGAGCAATGTCGACGCATGCCCCGACGACAGCACAAACCGGTCGCGGTTGGGCCAGATCGGGTCGGCGGGGTCAAAGCGCAGGAAATCCTGCCACAAGGTGTAGACAACCGGCGCCATCGCCATCGGCGTCCCGGGATGGCCGGAATTGGCCTGCTGCACAGCGTCGATGCACAGAGTGCGGATGGTGTTGACGCAAAGATCGTCGATCGACTCTGAGGGCGCCATCTTCATCTCCCCGCTGCCCTGCTAACGCGGCTCATATGGGTCGTGTTGCATGGAGTGCCGCCGCGATTTGTTCGACGATCCGGTCGACCGGCTGACCGACAGCAACAGTGATCGGGTTCTCGTCCGGGCCCGGTGGTTCAAGCGCAGCGAACTGGCTGTCAAGCAGGTTCGCCGGCATGAAATGACCGCGGCGGGCAGCGAGACGTCCTGCGATCAATTCGCGCGGCCCGTCGAGATAAACCAGCCTCACCCACGGGCGGTCGCCGATGATATCCCGGCGATATCGCCGCTTCAGCGCCGAGCAGGTGATAACGCCGCAGACGCCGCGCGCCTGCCACAGGTCGATCACCCCGGCGATCGCGGCAAGCCAAGGCACCCGGTCGGCATCGGTCAATGGATGCCCGCTTTGCATCTTTGCTACATTCTCCGGCGGGTGAAGCCGATCTCCCTCCGCGAATTCCCAATGGAGCCGTTCCGCCAGGCGCTCCCCGACCGTCGTCTTACCGGCGCCCGAAACGCCCATGACCACGGCACCTAACGGGTCGTTACGGCTGTGCTGCACTTTCGGCCGTCCCCGCTTTCGGCGGCGTCACTATAGATCCGGGGTATCCGCCGGTCGACCCGATATTGATGAAGATCACGCGACAGCCCTACGCTGTCCAAAACAATGCGCCTGACCTGACGGATCCGCTTTCACAAATCTTAAAGACAGGGCTTTAAAATGCCTCGGCGCCCGGTCGGTTCAGCGCCGGTCGGCCAGGCCGCTGCGGAACAGCGTCGGCCCGCTCGGTGCTGGACCAGGCGAGCCACCCAATGGCTCAAGCGTGACCACCAGCACCCCGGGACCTGACAGCATCCGAGTGTTGGCCGGCGTCTCGGGGATCTCCTTCCGCCCGGATTGCGGCAGTAAACCTAGCGGGCGCAGCGTACCGGCGCCTAGCGGCGGTTCGAGCCACAGCTGATAGTCATAGCCGGACGGGACCGGCGGCGCATGCAGGCTGTCTACCGCGATCAGATCGGCGTTGCCGGCGAGGCGGATCGCCCACAGCGGACGCTGCCCGCCGTCCTGGACCACGCCGATAACCGGCCGCGCCGAAAAATCGGGCGGCGGGCGGCCGATCAGCGCCGCGACGAGAAGAGCCGCCGCGGTGACGGCGATCCCGGCGGCGAGCGACCGCCAGAACGCAACCTTGTCCCACGGTAGGGTAATTCGGGAGAAGCGGGAGGTCAGGTCCATGACATTATCGCCGCCCCTTGGCCTTTACCGGCGTCACCAGCACCCGGTGGACCCTGCGGCCGTCCATCTCGACGACCTCGAAGCGGTGAGCTGTCGGCGGCAACCCGGTCGGCGACCATCGGCACGCGATTGAGGCGCGCCATCAGATAGCCGCCGAGCGTGTGAAAATCCGCGTCCTCGCCGGGCAGGCGCGATATGCCGAGCACCTGCTTCAGCTCGTCGAGCCCGACCATTCCGTCGATCAGCAAGGTTCCGTCCTCGCGCCGCACGACCTGCCGATCGGCGTCGATGTCTCCGACCAGCGCTTCGAGCATGTCGTTGAGCGCGACCAACCCTTCGAGGTCGCCGTATTCGTCGACCACCAGCGCCATCGGCTCGCCCGAACTTTTAAACACTTCGAGCGCGCGCAGCACGGTGACGGTGTTCGGCAGATAGAGCGGCGGCCGCATCACCGCCCGGATATCAAAAGGCTGTCCGGCAGAGGCAGGCGGCCAGCAGGTCCTTGGCGCGAGCGATGCCGATTACCTGTTGCGTGCCGCCTTGCACGACCGGAAAGCGGGAATGAGCGCTGTCGCGGATCTTGCGCCGGTTCTCTTCGGCGGGGTCGTCGAGATCGAGCCATTCGATTTGGGTGCGCGGCGTCATCACCGCGCTGATCCGCCGGTCGCCGAGGCGCAGCGCCATCTCGACGATCGCTGTCTCGGCATGCGGGATATGGCCGGTCGCCGCACCCTCGCGCAGCATGAAGCTGATCTCTTCGTCGGTCACCGGGGGCGCGCCCTCTCCGCGCAATGGCAACAGGTGCAGCACCAGATCGGTCGAGGCGCTCAGGAACCATTCGATCGGCGCTCCCGCCCGCGATATCCCCCGCATGAACCGCGCCAATGCGATGGCGATCCGCTCGGGATGAGCGAGGGCGATGCGTTTCGGCACCAGCTCGCCGATGATCAGCGACAGATACGAGATTCCGATCACCACGATCGCCATGCTGATCACATGCGCGTAGCGCGCGACAAACCCTGAACCGCCTTCGAACACGTTCTGTAGATGATCGCCGAGGGTGGCTTGGCCGAACGTGCCCGACAACACGGCGATCACGGTGATCCCGATCTGGACCGTCGAGAGTAGCCGTGAGGGGTCCGATTTCAGCTCGAGCGCTGCCTGCGCGCCGAGATTGCCGGCCTCGTTGAGCCCCCGCAGGCGGGCTACGCGCGCCGACACCAGCGCGATCTCGGCCATCGAGAAAAAGCCGTTCACCAACACCAACAGCAGGACGACCGTGATCGGCACTATCAGCATCGCAATCGCCCCTCGGGATCACGGGCGAGCCAAACGCGTCGTCGCCGGCTACAAGGTCGGCCAGCAGGATCGCCCCCCACAAAAAAGCCCCTTGGGGCGCGCAGGTATCCACCGGCAGGCCGTGCCTGGCGGCGAACCCTCGGCCGGCGGATCACCACGATCCACCGGCATCGCAGCCGTGTTCAGCGCGAGTAATATTCGACGACGAGATTGGGCTCCATCGTTACCGGATAGGGCACGTCGCCGGGCTTGGGCGCGCGGACGAAGCGGCCCTTCATGCGGTCGTGGTCGATCTCGACATAATCGGGAACGTCTCGCTCGCCCGATTTCGCCGCCTCGAGCACGAGCGCCATCGCCTTAGCCTTAGCGCCGAGCTCGATTTCGTCGCCATCGCGAACCAGATAGGACGGGATCGTCACTCGCCGACTGTTGACCCGGACGTGCCCGTGATTGACCAACTGGCGCGCGGCAAACGGTGTCGGCACGAGCTTCATGCGATAGACAACCGCGTCGAGCCGGCGTTCGAGCAGCTCAATCAGATTGTCGCCGGTGTCGCCGCGGCGACGGACTGCCTCCTCATAAAGCCGGCGGAACTGCCGCTCACCAAGATTGGCGTAGTAGCCCTTCAGCTTTTGTTTGGCAGCCAGCTGCGTCCCAAAGTCCGACGGCTTCTTGCGCCGCTGGCCGTGCTGGCCGGGGCCGTATTCGCGACGATTGAGCGGGCTTTTCGGCCGGCCCCACAGGTTGACGCCGAGGCGGCGGTTGATCTTGTATTTCGGTTCCTGACGCTTGCTGCTCATCAGATATAGGTCCGTTTGCACTGATAATGTTCTGATAGGCGGTCCGTCGGCTGAAATCAATGCCGGCGGCGACCGTGGCGGCCGCCTATTCAGCCGCGGCGGCGGCGCGGTTGGCCCGTTTGCGGTCGTTCGGATCAAGCAGCCGCTTCCTGAAGCGGATCGATTTCGGGGTGACCTCGACCAGTTCGTCGTCACCGACATAGGCGATCGCCTGTTCGAGGCTCATAATCTGCGGCGGAGTCAGCCGCACCGCCTCGTCCTTGGACGTGGTGCGGATATTGGTCAGCTGCTTGCCCTTGGCCGGGTTGACGTCGAGGTCGTTGCCGCGAGTGTGGGCGCCGACGATCATCCCCTCATAGATCTGCGCCCCCGGGTCGATGAACATCGGCCCGCGCTCTTCGAGGTTCCACAGCGCATAGGCGATCGCGACCCCGTTGGCGGTCGATATCAGGACGCCGTTCCGCCTGCCCTCGATCGATCCCTTGTGCGGCGCGTAGCCGTGGAACAGCCGGCTCATCACCCCGGTGCCGCGAGTATCGGTTAGAAACTCACCCTGATAGCCGATCAGCCCGCGAGTCGGCCCGAAAAAGCTAAGCCGCAATTTGCCGCCGCCCGAAGGCCGCATCTCCTGCATCTCGGCCTTGCGGCGGCTCATCTTATCGACGACGATACCGGCAAATTCCTCGTCGACGTCGACCACGACCTCCTCGATCGGCTCTAGCCGTTGGCGCGTCGCCGGGTCGGTCTTGAACAAGACCCGGGGGCGCGAGATCGACATCTCGTAGCCCTCGCGCCGCATCGTCTCGATCAGGACGCCGAGCTGCAATTCGCCGCGGCCGGCGACCTCGAACGCATCCTTCTGCGAACTTTGGGTTACTTGGATCGCGACATTGCCCTCCGCCTCGCGAAACAGGCGCTCGCCGATCATCCGCGAGGTGACCTTCGTCCCCTCATGCCCGGCGAGCGGGCTGTCGTTGACCGAAAAGGTCATCGCCAGGGTCGGCGGGTCGATCGGATCGGCGGCGAAGCGGCGTCACGACCTCTGGGGCGCAGATCGTGTCGGCGACGGTGGTCTGCGTCAGTCCGGCGACGGCGATGATGTCGCCGGCTTGCGGCCTCCTCGATTGGGCGCCGGTCGAGGCCGCGAAACGCCTGCAATTTGGTCAGCCGCGCCTGCTCGATGATACGGCCGTCGCGGCTCAGCGACTTGACCGGCATGTTGAGCCGCGCCACGCCCGAATGAATGAGCCCGGTCAGCACCCGACCGAGATAGGGGTCGTAGTCGAGCGTCGTCGCCAGCATCGAGAACGGCGCGTCGGGATCGGCCTGCGGCGGCGGCACATGCGCCAGGATCAGTTCGAACAGCGGCGACCAGATCGCGGCGCGGCGGATCGAGATCGTCGACCGCCCAGCCGTTGCGCCCGGAGGCGAACACGGTCGGGAAATCGAGCTGCGCCTCGTTCGCGTCGAGCACCGCGAACAGGTCGAAGATCTCGTTGTGGACCACACCGGCGCGGGCGTCGGGCCGGTCGACCTTGTTGATCACGACGATCGGCCGCAGGCCTTGACGCAAGGCCTTGCCGAGCACGAATTTGGTCTGCGGCATCGGCCCCTCGGCGGCGTCGACCAGCACCAGCACGCCGTCGACCATGCTGAGGATGCGCTCGACCTCGCCGCCGAAATCGGCATGGCCCGGCGTGTCGACGATGTTGATGCGCACGTCACGCCAAAGGACCGAGGTGCATTTCGCCAGGATCGTGATGCCGCGTTCGCGCTCGAGCTCGTTCGAATCGAGCGCCCGCTCGGCCACCTGCTGATTGGCGCGAAAGGCGCCTGATTGGCGCAGCATCGCGTCGACCAGCGTGGTCTTGCCATGGTCGACATGGGCGATGATGGCGATGTTGCGGATGTCCATGCGGAAGCACTGCCGGCTCCTCCGGCCGAGCGGCCAAGGCGATGCTGCCCGATGCAGCGCTCAGACCAAGCCGGCCTCCGGCGACGAGACGCGACAGAGCGGTCTCGGGACGGGCGCCGACATGGCTGATGATTTCGGCAGCGCACAAGCTGCCGATCCTGCCGCAGGTGGGGAGCGGCAGACCGTGGGTCAAGCCATAGCAGAAAACCGCCGGCGTAGAGATCGCCCGCGCCGGTGGTGTCGACGACCCGCGCGACCGGCGCCGCCGCGACCCGATGCTCCTCGCTGTTGGCCAAGATGACGCTGCCGGCGGCGCTGCGGGTCAGGGCCGCGATCGCGACATGGCCGCGCACTGCCGCGGCCGCTGCGGCAAAATCCGCGGTCTCGTAAAGCGAGCAGATCTCGATCTCGTTGGCGAACAGGATGTCGACATGACCGTCGACGAGATCGCGAAACGCCGCGCGATGGCGCTCGACGCAGAACGGGTCGGACAGTGACAGCGCGACCTGATGCCCGGCCGCGTGGGCGACCGCGGCGGCCTTGCGAAAGGCCTCCTGCGCCAGCGGCGGGTCGAACAGATAGCCTTCGAGATAGGTCACCTGCGCCGCGCCGACGGATGTCGGCGTCGATATCGTCGGGCCCGAGCGCCGACGCAGGCGCCCAGATAGGTGTTCAACGTGCGCTGCCCATCCGACGTGACCAGAATCAAGCAGCGCGCCGTGCCGGGGCCGCTGGTCGCCGCGGGCGTGTCGAAACGCACGCCCTGCGCGGTCAGATCGTGGCGAAACACCTCGCCCAACAGATCGTCGCGCACCTTGCCGATATAGGCGCCGTTGCCGCCGAGCGAGGCGATCCCCGCCATCGTGTTGCCGGCCGACCCGCCCGAAGCCTCGATCGCCGGCCCCATCATCCGATAAAGTGCATCGGCGCGCTCGGCATCGATCAGCGCCATCGTTCCCTTGACCAGCGCCTCGTTCTCTAGAAACGCTTCATCGGCACGCGCGATCACATCGACGATCGCATTGCCGATACCGACAACATCAATATCAGCTTGCGCCATTTGCGGATGAATTACCTGAGCGAGGAGTTAAGGGCCGCGGAGTATAGGGGTGATCCGCCGGCCGGCAAGCGCTGGCGGTCGCCCCTGCCCCGTCTATGGCTCTAGGCCATTCCCACTTCGCATACGGGTTTTGCCGCAGCGGCTGACGCGGCGAACCCCTATTCCGCGGCCTCGCGGGCGGGCTCGGGGGTAGGCGTTGCGGCGGGCAGACGCGGCACGACCTCGTTGGCCATCAGGCGGATGCCTTTTTCGGCTTCCTGGTGGTCGAGAAAGCCCGAGCGTCCAATAAAGATGAAATTGGCGAAGCCGCCGACCTTGTCGTAGATGTCCAGGATCTGCTTGTAGACCGTGTCGGGGTTGCCGGCGCACAGGATGCCACGCGCGATCGCCTGCTCGGCGGTGATGCCGATCAGGCTTTGGCCCGGACGCATATTGGGCTGGCCCCCTGGTCGCGGCTCGCTGCGGTAATTCTGTGCCGCGAACTCGGGCGGCGTGCGTCCCGGCAGGAATTTCGACATCTGTGGCGACTGCTTGAGGCTGGTATTCAGGAACCACAGCAATTTGCTGCCGACCCGGATGCCCTCCTCGTCGGTGTCGCCGACATAGGCGAGCGCGGCATAGGCGAAGCGGTCGGTGCCGGGCGCCGGTAGTCCGGCCTCGCGGCGCGCGGTGCGATAGGCGTCAAAGGCGCGCTTGCTGGCCTCGGGGCCGCGCAGGACCAGCGCGTTGACCATGCCGCGCCGGCCGAGCTCGGCCGAAGTCTCCGGATCGCCGGTCGCGGCCCACATCGGCGGGTGCGGGCGCTGGTAGACCGGCGGCCAGATGTTGACGTGGCGGTGGGTGAAATGCTTGCCCTCCCAGCTGAACGGGCCGTCATGCGAGGTCAAGGTCTTTTGAATAAGGTCGATCGCCTCCCAGAAGCGGTCGACGTAGCCGACCGGGTTGGCATTGCCGGACACCATCTCGCTGTCGCCCGATTTGACGAAGCCGATGTCGAGCCGTCCACGCGAGATCACGTCGGCGGTCGCATATTCCTCGGCGACCCTCACCGGGTCGGGGCGGATCGTGACCAGGGTGCCGAGGCTGAGGATGCGGACCTTCCTGGTCTGCCGGGCGAGTATGCCGAGGATCATCGGGCTCGCGCCGTAGAGGCTGTTGATGCCGGAATGATGCTCGATCGAGACTACGTTGACGCCGAGATCGTCGCACAACAGATGCTCGTCGAGGCATTCCTCGAACAAATCCGCACTGATCTTCGGATCGCAGTATCTGTTGGGCAGGCTTGCACGCACCGAGGGCGCCGCATCGAGCACTTCCTGCGGTACAAAGGGATAGACGTTCTCGCAGTGATACCAGGCTCGCATCTTTTGGATCCGATTATTGCTCGAGGAAGCGGGCCACGCGCTCTGCAAAAGCCGCGGGCTGTTCGATCTCGGGATGGTGGCCGGCGCGCTCGATCAGCTCGAAGCGGGAGCCGGGGATCATTCCGGCATAGGCGCGGCCGTAATCGGGGCTGACCACTCCGTCGCTCGCCCCCCACAACAACAGGGTCGGCGCATTGATCCGGCCGAGCCAACGCGGCAGCTGCGGGTCGTACATGTAGGGGTTCCAGGCATAGAGACACAACGCCTCGCGGTTGCGTGCGTAGACAACCAGCGCCTCATCCGACATGGCGTTGAAATCGGGCGCGAACGCGTCGGGGTCGTGCCAGCTGCGCCGGCGAACCTCGTCGGGCGATTTGTTGAAGATGTCGAGGATGTCCGGGGTCTCGCGGTCGCTGATCTTGATGCCGACCGGATCGACAAGGACGAGGTTGTCGAGCCGATGGCTGCATGCCGCAGCGATCTCAGCCGCGAGCCAGCCGCCGAACGAAAAGCCGATCAGGCTGACCTTGTCGCCTGGCAACGCCTCGAGAACGGCAAGGTAGAGATGGACAAGATCATAGACCGTGTCGAAATCCCGAGGCCGCGGCGAATGGCCGAACCCGGGCGAGGAGGGTGCGACGATCTCGATGTAGCGGCCGAGCAGGTCGAGAAACGGCGCCTCGGCGTCGATGGTGTCGAAGCCGTGCAGCAACAGCGCCGTCCGCCCCGCGCCGCGACGCAGCACTTCGAGCTCGATCCCTTGCACCGTCAGCCGATCCGCGGCCGATCTCCCGCTCGCCATCGCATCCCTTCCTTGCGCCCGAGCCCTTTGGCGCGCGGGTTTATAGCCTCGATCGCGCCCAAGTGGGAACCAGTGTTGGGTGCGGCAAACCCGTACATTTCCGTGGCGGCCGCGATTACTGCAAGGCGGCTTACCGTCGCGCCCAGCATCATCGTTGAGGAGCGCCCCTGGAACGCTGCCTGCGGAAGACTACATTTGCGGCGACCGGATAGCGGCTCTGCCACGCGCTACGGCGGCAGCGGCGCAGGATCATCCGGAACCGATTTCCCGACCCGTCGATGACGGGTCGTTTGCCGCGAAGGCCCCGATGATTGCGACCTCACGCCTGCACCGTTCGGCCGTCAGGGCCACTGCCGCCGCCCTGATTGCGCTCACCCTTTACGGCTGCGACAGCGCCGGAGCCGGCACCTCCGCCGCATCCCGCGATCCCGCCGATTTCAGCCTGCTGCAACAAGTCGCTCGACAAGTCCAGAAAAGCTATGTCGAGCCGGTGACCAGCGACGAGCTGACCGGAGATGCCCTAAAAGGCATGCTGACCCGGCTCGACCCGCATTCCGATTATATGGACCAGGACCAATACCAGCAGATGTCCGCGGTGACGCGCGGCGAGTTCGGCGGCATTGGCATCGAGCTGACATTGGAAGGAAAGGTGCCCGAAGTCATCGCGCCGATCGACGGCACCCCGGCCGCCAATGCCGGGATCGAACCCGGTGACCGCATCGTCAAGATCGACGGGCAGCCGACGACCGGCATGGATGTCGAGGCGATCGTCAAGCGGCTACGCGGCTCTGCAGGCTCCAAGGTGACGCTTCAGATCGCGCGCAGCGACCGGCCGCCCTTCGATCTGACTTTGACCCGGAACATCATCCACGTCGTCTCGGTCAAGTCGGCGCTCAAGTCGGACAGGATCGGCTATGTCCGCATCACCACCTTCTCCGAGAACACAGCAGCCGAACTCGCCAATGCCATCGCTCGGCTCAAGCAGCAGGCGCAGGGCCGGCTGAATGGCCTGGTCGTTGATTTGCGTAACGATCCGGGCGGCCTGCTCGACGCCTCGGTCGATGTGACCGGCGAGTTTATCGACGGCGGCGTCGTGGTCACGACCAAGGGTCGCAACAGCGATGACGATCGCGTTTACCGCGCGCCGGTCGCCGGCGACCTGATCCAGGGAGTTCCGATCGTCGTGCTGATCAACAGCGCGACGGCTTCCGCCGCGGAAATCGTCGCCGGAGCGCTGCAGGACGATCACCGCGCGACGATCATGGGCACCCGCAGTTTCGGCAAGGGCTCAGTGCAGACGATCATCCCGCTCGACGGCGGACACGGCGCCCTGCGCTTGACGACGGCGCTTTACTACACGCCATCCGGCCGCTCGATCCAGGGTCAGGGGATTAACCCAGATGTCGTCGTCAGCCTGCCAAAAAGCGAGCAGGTGGCCAACGCCGTCCTCAGCCACGAAAGCGACCTCTACCGGGCGCTGAAGAATGGCGGCTCGCTCAACCCCGCCGCTGCCGGGGAACCGGCCGCCACTTTGCAGGGCAGTCCTGAGACGGCCGAGCATCCGATCAAGCCGCTGATCATCGGCACCGCCAAGGACGCCCAGCTCGAAGCGGCGGTGGACTATCTGCAGCGGGCTGTGCGCCGCGACGCCGGCGCCCACCCCGGCTGATCGTAGGCCAACGGATTGCTGCCCCGCGCAGCGGCGAGGGAAGGCGCGGGACGAGGAAGGTCCAATTGCATCACCTCGCGGCGCGCAGGATGCGCGCTGCGGCGTCGGCGAAGATTTGGGCGCCGAGGACGATGTCCTCTTCCTTGGTGTCTTCGGACCAGTGATGGCTGATGCCGCCGAGACTGGGGATGAACATCATCCCCGCGGGCATGCGTTCCGACAGGATCGCAGCATCATGGCCGGCCGCACTCGGCATGCGCATGTGCATGCCCGGCGCATGGTCATCGGCCGCCGCCTCGATCAGCGCCTGAAAGCCCTTATCCATCTGCCGCGGCTCGGTTCGCCCGATCGGCTCGATCGCGCACTGGCAGGGCCCGGCGCGGGCGGCTTCGTCCACGAGCTCGCGCAATTTCTTCTCGAACAAGTCGAGGCGCTCGGGGTCGGTATCGCGGAACTGAACCTGCATTTCGGCATGGCCAGGGACGACCGAGGGCGCATTCGGCTCCAGCAGCATGCGGCCGATTGTCCACACCGTACGCGGGCCGGCGATCTCGGGGAAACGGTCGTGGATGCGCGTCGCCAGCCGCACCATCGCCACCCCGGCATCCTTGCGTCGAATCATGCGCGTCGTGCCGGCATGGTTCTGCTCACCGATCAAGGAGAGCCGAAAATTACGGATGCCCACGATCGCCTCGACGACACCGATGCGCAGCCCGCTCGTGTCGAGCGTGTCGCCTTGCTCGATGTGGGCTTCGAGGTAGCCGATATGGCGGCCGGGTTCGAAATGTTCGCGCGGCCAGCCGGCGAACTCGGCCCGCGCCAGCGCCTCGCGCAGCGGGGTCCCGTCGTCGCGGCCTCGCGCTTGGTCGATCTCGTCCTCGTCGAGCGCGCCGATGAACGAGCGGCTGCCGAGATAGCCGCCGTAATGGCCTTCCTCGTCGGCCCAGGCTGCGACCTCGATACCGAGCTCGGCGCAATCCGGGTCGGCGGCGACGGCTCGGGCCAGTTCCAGCCCGTAAATCACCCCCAAGGCGCCATCGAGCCAGCCGCCATAGGGCTGGGTCTCGCTGTGCGAGCCGACAAGCAGCAACCGCCGCGCCCGGGGATTGCGGCCGATCACATTGCCGATGCCGTCGATCACCGGCTCGAGCCCGGCCTCGCGCAGCTTCCCGGCGAGCCAATGCCGCGACTCGACATCGACCGGCGAATAAGTCGGGCGATGGACCCCAGTTTTATAGCGCCCGAATTCAGCAAGCCGATGGAGGTCGGAGACGACGCGCTGTCCGTCGATGGCCGGCATATTGTTTGCCTTCAACCGTGGCGATCGGCCGAAGACTAGCCTAGGATCGCGACAGACGGAAACCGCTCCCGGCCCCGGCATGCCTGATCCTCCTTCACCCGCTTCACCCCCGCCCCACCCTAACCCGCGAGTGGGGGATGGTGGGGGCCCCCGCGTAGCGCTGCTCGGCTTTTCGATCGAGTGCAACAAATTCGCGCCGGTCGCGACCAAGGCACACTTCACCGCGCGCACCTATCTCGAAGGCGATGCGATCGTCGCCGAGGCGCGCGCGCCAGCGCCGGTCATGCTCCCCGAAACACCGGGGTTCGTCGCGGCGATGGATGCCTCGGGCCCGTGGACGCCGGTCGGAATCGCCCTGGCGATGACCGAGCCCAACGGGCCGGTCGAGCATGGTTTCTTTGTCGAACTGCTCGACACGATCGATCGCCGCCTGAAAGCGGCGTTGCCGGTCGACGCCGTCTATATTTGTTCGCACGGCGCGGCGCTGACGACGGAGAAGGACGATCCCGACGGGGAGCTGTTCGAGAAGGTGCGCGAGATCGTCGGACCCGATGTGCCGATCGCGGCGACGTTGGACCTGCACGCCAATGTTTCCGAGCGCATGGTGGGATCGATCGACGCCTTTATCGGCTATCGCACTAACCCCCATCTCGACATGCGCGAGCGCGGCGCCGAGGCGGCCGCGGCGATCCGCGAAATGCTGGCCGGGCTCCGCCCGCAAGCGGCCTTCATCCGCTTGCCGATTGTGCCGCCGACTGTAACGTTGCTGACATCAGCCGGCCCTTATGCCGAGATGATCGATCTCGGCCAGCGGCGCATGAACCCGGAGATCCTGAACGTCTCGGCTATGGGCGGCTTTGCGTTTGCCGATGCCGCCACCTGTGGGCTGAGCGTGGTCGTGACCGCACGTCACGACAAGCGCGCCGCCGAGACAGTCGCCCGCGAAATCGCCGCACTCGGCTGGGCCAACCGGACTCGCTTTTATCCACATCTCACCTCGCTCGACGACGCGGTAGCAAAGGCCCTCGCAGTCGGGCGCGACCGGTCATTACCGGCGCTGGCCTTTGCCGATGTCGCCGATAACCCGGGCGGCGGCGGGCGCGGCAACACGGTATTTCTGCTGCGCGCCTTTCATGAGGCCGAGGTCAGGGGCGCACTGCTCGGGGTCTTCTATGATCCGCCGCTTGCTGCCGAAGCGCACCGCTATGGGCGGCATTACCAGTTCGACGCGCGTTTCAATCGAGAGGAATCCACCAAATTCTCCGAGCCCTGGTCAGCTCGCGCTCGGGTCATGTCGCTGACCGATGGCAATTGCGTCGGCCGCCGCGGCATCTACGGCGGCATGCGGCTTGAGCTCGGGCCGTGCGCGGCGTTGCAAGTCGGCGGCGTCACGGTCGTCGTCATCTCACATCGGGTGCAGTGCGCCGACCCGATTTTTTTCGAAATGATGGGGCTCGACATCGGCCGGGCGCGTTCGGTCGTGGTCAAGTCACGCGGTCATTTCCGCGGCGGCTTCGACGAGTTTTTCGGCCCGGACCAGATCGTCGAGGTCGACCTGCCCGGCCTAACCTCGCCTGTTCTGAGCCGCTTCGACTGGAAGCGGCTGCCACGCCCGGTCATTCCGCTCGACGACAACGTCGAGTGGCACGCCCTTTAAGTCACATCCGACAAAGGAGACAGTCGCATGCCGGTAACTCCGCCCTCACCAGCGCGCGAACAGGTTCGGCCGATCGTGCCGAAACTGATCGATCTTGCTGACAAGGTTGTCTATGGCGATGTCTGGGAGCGCCCGGGCCTGTCGAAACGCGACCGCAGCTTGATCACGGTAGCGACCCTGGTCGCGCTCGGACGCGAGCGACAACTGATCGGCCATCTCGGCCGCGCGCTCGATAACGGGCTCAGCAAAGAGGAGTTGGGTGAGCTGATCACCCATCTCGCCTTCTACGCCGGTTGGCCGGCAGCGATGACCGCGGCATTGGTGGCAAAGGACGTGTTCGCGGGGCGGTAACCCATCATTCTCGCCGCGCAACACCGGATGTCGTGAAGCGCTACTCGCACGCGATCGGCATGTCAGCACTGCTGGTTCTGCTGTCGGCGGGGCTTGCTGCCCGCGAAATGACGCCCGCGGGCCAATGGACGGCAACCGATCCACCGATCAATATTGCCCATATCCAGACCGGCGCAATCAACCGGCGGGGTGAGGCGGTCGGCTATCACCATCGGCCGAACGGGGTCGACCCTCCAGGTGCGCGGGTGCTGCGGATCGTCCAGCCGGCGGACGCGAACGGCGTCTATCGCGCCCGTGTCGCTCTGCGCGATCCGTCGAGCGGTGAGTGGATCGACAAGCGGGCTTCCTCGACCTTTTTCCCGGACGCGATGTCCGAGGACGACGTCATCGAGGCGGTGCTTGCCGCCTTCCATCACGGACAAATGCGTGGCGATGGCGAGTTTGTCGGTGCTTCGGGGCACGGCTTTGCGATCGAGGGTTGGTATCAGCGCGGGCGAATTGCCGCGGCCTACCCGCTGCGCGGTCCCTGATGACAGCGAGAGGCTTGGTCACCGTGCGGCGGCACCGGGCGGGACACCTCGAAGGCCGCGCACGTCCGGGCAGCGGCCGGCGCGGCGAAATTCTGGCGAGCTTTCTGCAAAGCGATGTGCAGGGCGATCTTGCCGCTGCCCGGGCACTGATGGCCGAGATTAGCGCCGTGGAGCGCGGCGAAGCGCCGCAGCCGGCGGCGGTCGGCAATGCCTATTCGATCGCGATCTCCCCCGATCGAGTTACGATCCACAACGCCGTCATCGAGGATTCGCGTCCCGGAGCATTACGGCATTGACGAACTACGCCGGGCGATCGAAACCTGGATCGCTGCGATCGAGCGCGCCCGCCATAACCCTGGGTGACGGCAATCGCTGGAGCCGCCTGCGCGAATTCGCGCATAGTGCCGCGATGAACGATGCGCCGGTCCAGGAACTTCGAGCGTCGACGACAGAACGCATACCGGCGGTGCGGCCGCGCGACGCTGCCTCGCTGGTCCTGCTGCGCGGCGCGGGCGCCACGCTCGAAGTCCTGGTCGGCCGCCGTCCGCTCGCCGCGCGGTTCATGCCCGGCGTCTATGTCTTTCCCGGCGGCGCCATCGACCCGCCGGATCGGCGTCCCTGGATGGTCGAAACCGGCGACCGAGCGGCTCGCTCCGAGGCTCGCGCGGGCGGCGCGGGCGGCGCTGCGGGAGACCTGGGAGGAAGTGGGCGTGCTGGTCGGTCGTCCGGCCGAGGCGACGTCGTCGGATTTGAGCACGCCAGCCGAGGGCGCGATCGAGCAGGCCTACCGCCGAGCGCGGCCTCGCGGCGGCGATGGATCTGCTGACCTATGTCGGCCGAGCGATCACCCCGTCGCATTCGAGCCGCCGTTTCAACACTCGGTTCTTTCTGGCTGACGGCGAAAGCGTCTTTGGCGAGCCGATGGCGAGCACGGAGCTCGAAGACGTCGCGCTGGCACCCGATCGGGCACCGGCGATCCGCAGGACGGGCTTCGCGACGTGACCCGGTTCATGCTGGCGCGCGCCGTAGCGCTGCGCAGCGGCATCGCTGCCGGCGAGCCGCCGCTCTTCTATTGGGCCAAGAACGCGCGCCGCATCGGCATCTGCCGCGAAGCCCGTACGCGCGCCGGTAGCCGGCGCCTCAGCGTGCCTCGGTGCCGAGCAACGATGGCCGCCGCCGGGTCGACATCTGCGCTCGGCGCCGACCGCCATCGCCTTGCCGTGGGTCTCGACCCCGAGGATCAGAAACGACAATCCGACCAGCGCCATGCAGAAAGCGAGGAACAGGTAGGCCGGCAACACCGCATCCGCCGTTGCCTTGGGCGACAGGATGTTGCTGGTGCCGGCGATCAGCGCCAAGCTCAGCGGGCCGAGGATTTTGCCGACGCCGTTCGCCGCCTGGCCGAAACCCGAGGCGCGTGCGCCGAGGCTCACGCCGTAGCTCTCGACCGTATAGGGCGCGAGGTTCGAGAAGCCGCCCTCGATAAAGAAGGTCGACGCGCACAGCAGGATCACCATCATCGGCAAGCCGGCAACGACGACATCATGATAATAGCCGGCGGCAGCGAGTGCGACGACCCCACCAAACCCCCACAACACGCCGAGCGGGCGCCGCCCCATCAGCGGCGCCAGGAAGGTGACGAAGATCTTGCCGACCACCCCGCCGAGGGCGACAAAAATGAAATAGGCGGCGGCCTGCGGAACCGGGACCTTCGAGCACCATCGCGACGATCGTCGGTCCCCACAGATAGACACCGTAGCCCGCCGTCGACGAGCCGCCCCAGATGAGCACGGTTTCCCAGAACATGCGCGGCTGGTGATAGAGTTCCGAGAGCTTCCCGCGCGGCGGGGCGGCGGGCCGCACCGTCGGCAGCGGAACCGACTGAAGCGGCAGGCCGAGTTGCTTGCGCAACTCCGGTCGCGGGCCTCGGCAAAGCGGCCCTTGGCCGCGAGCCAGCGCACCGATTCGGGCACGAAGATCCAGACCAGGATGCCGACAAAGGCCGGGGCGATGCCGAGCATCGCGACGCCGCGCCAACCGAGCGCCGCCAGCAGCGCCGCCGAGGTCGGTCGAGGCGAGCAAGCCGCCGGCCGAGGCGAAGACGATGTAAAAGCTGGTCAGCAGGGTGCGGTGCCGGGTCGGGGTCAGCTCGACCAGGATCGTCAGGGACGGGGTGACCCCTGCCGTCAGGCCAACGCCGACAAAAAAGCGCAGAATCGCGAAGATCTGCCATGATCCGCTCGGGCACAAGGCCGATCAGGCCGGCGCAACGGCGCAGATAAAGGTGCCGATGATCATCTGGGCCTTGCGGCCCCACGCGTCGGCGAGCCCGCCGAAGACCAGCGCGCCGAGGATCGAGCCAACGCCCGCCGCTGTAGAGGATCAGCGCCGATTGGCCGTAGGTCAGGTGCCATTGCGGGCCGAGCACCGCGAGCAGATAGCCGACGACCAGGAAATCGAAGAATTCGAGGACGAACAGCGCCGACAGCAGCGCAAAGCTGACCCAGTAGCGGCGGTTGAGCGGCGCGCGTGTCGAACAGCGCCAGCAGGTCGTCCGAAGTCTGACCGGACATTTCCTCCTCCTTTCGGCGACGAGTCCGATCGTCCGCCCGTCGTCTCCGATCGGAGATTTAGGACGCTCTGCCTCCGCGGCGTCAACCGCGGCCCCGTCCGCTCGTCAGCGCGTCTCGGCGCCGCAGCACTGACCCGCTGCCGCACGGACGGCTCGGCCTCGCCGAGCGACATTGCCCGGCCGTGAGTTTCACGACCGAGAATGTGCGAAGGACAGCCCGACCAGCGCCATGCCGAAGGCCAGAACCAAGAACGACCCGAACAACGCGCCCTCGGTCGCTTTTGGCGAGACGACGTTGCTGGTTCCCGCGATCAGCGCCAAGCTCAACGGTCCGAGGATCTTGCCGACGCCGTTAGCCGTCTGTCCGAGCCCCGAGGCGCGGGCGCCGAGCCGCACGCCATAGCTCTCGACCGTGTAAGGCGCGAGGTTCGAAAAGCTGCCGTCGATGCAGAACGCCGACAGCCGCCAAAAAGACAACGATCAATGGCACGCTGCCGATGAACGCGCTGCCGGAATAACCGACAGCGGAAAGAGCGACAACACCGCCGAAGCCCCACATTACGCCTAGCAGTCGGCGGCCGATCAATGGTGCAAGCATCGAGACAATGATCTTGCCAACGATCCCGGCGCCGGTGACACAGACGAAGTACTTGGCGGCTTGCGGCACCGGAACCTTGAATAGCAGAGAGACGACGGTCGGTCCCCACAGATAGACGCCATAGGCCGCCGTCGCGGCGCCGCCCCAGATCAACAAAGTCTCCCAGAACTGCCGCGGCTGCTGGACGGAGCTCCGACAGCCGGCCGCGCGGTACAGCGGTGGGCATCACCGTCGGTAACGGCACCGAGTGGAGCGGCAGACCGAGATGTTCGGCGACCTTGGCGCGCGCCTCGGCGAATCGGCCCTTGGCTGTCAGCCAGCGTACCGATTCGGGAACAGAAGAATACGGCGAGCACGCCGACCACCGCGACCGAGATGCCGAGCATCGCCATGCCCCGCCAGCCGATCGCCGCCAGCAGCGTCGCCGAGGTGATCGAGGCAAGGAACCCGCCGGCGGTCGCGAACACCACGTAAAAGCTCGTGACCATGGTGCGGTGACGGGTCGGCGTCAGCTCGACGACGATGGTCAAGGCCGGAACCACCGCCGCCGTCAGACCGACACCAACGACAAAGCGCAGCAGCGCAAACAGTTGCCAAGCGCCGTCCGGCACAAAGCCGATCAGCGCCGCGCCGATTCCACAGATGAAAGTGCCGATGATCATCTGCGCCTTGCGCCCCGAGGCGTCGGCCAAACCACCGAAGACCAGTGCGCCGACGATCGAACCAACACCGCCGCTGTAGAGGATCAGCGCCGATTGGCCATAGGTCAGATGCCATTGTGGTCCGACCACCGCCAACAGGAATGCAACGATCGAGAAATCGAAGAATTCGAGAACCGTGATCGCCGACAATATCGCGAAAGCTACCCAATAGCGGCGATTGAGCGGCGCGCTGTCGAACAGCGCCAGCAGGTCCTCGGAGGTTTGACCGGGCATTTTCTACTCCCTCTCGGGGCCGTCACCGGCGCCCATTCGTTAACGTTGGATGAACGAATAGGCGCTGGACCGCCGGGCCGTCAACCGGCCGCCGCTGTAAAGGGCCGAACAGCGGGGTCGGGATTGGCTGGGGCCAGCTGACTGACCGCGTCGGCCAGCAGGCGGTATTTGACCTGGGTGACATTGAGGTCGCGGAAGTAATTGACCAGGTCGCCCCACGGATCATTCAGCCGCCCGATCCCCGAGATGAAGGCGACCACCCCGCCAATTTCGAGGTGATCGGTATACACCCACCAACCGCCGACCAGCAGCGCCGATACGCGCTGCAGGTGATTGCAAAGGTTCATTAGGAAATTCATCGTAAATTTTATCTTAAAGATTCCCATATCGAGCGCGAACGCTTGGTCAATTCGTCGTTCGTCCTCAGCATCGTCACCGCGGTCGATCATCGCGATGCCGAGTTGGCGCAGCACCCGGATGCGCGCGCCGGTGCGTCGGTTGACTGCCGATTGCAGCAGCGGAACGAAAATCAGCTGCGGGATGAAGAGCGCGATGGCCGCGAGCGCCATCCACGGATCGATATGGATCAGATAGGCGAGCACCGAGGCTATGATGCCGACCTGCAATAGCGGCTCCGACACGCTCTCGCCGACGAAGCCGCCGATCGGCTCGACTTCGGCGACGATCATCGAGATCACGATGCCCTGCGCTTCCGCCGCTGGCGAGGCGGTGGATGGAGTTTCGACAACGGTGTGTACGCGGTGGCGCAAATCGCGCTTGGCCTGCTCCCCGACCCAGCCGCGGTAGATGTTGAGCCCGAGCTTGGCGCTGCCTTGAACGATAACGACGCCGGCATAGACCGCGCACAAGCCGACAACCCAGGAATAGGGCCGGTGCTTGACCAGATCGTTGACGATCCGTCGCTGCAATTCTAGCGGGACTACTTCAAGCAAAGCGACGCCCGCCGTCAGCGCCAGCAGCGCCAGCTGGTGCAGCGCGCTGGTAGAGAGCATATAGCGAAAGACATTACGCGGCAACACACCCGTCGGGGCGGTATTGAATTCATGGATCCAGGTGACGACGCTCATCGCCCCAAGACTATCAGGCCTTCCGACCGCTCCGGCAAATGACTCAGGTCAAGGAGGGCACCGCTGACGGCCTTTTTCGCCGACCACTGCCTGTCCCCCGCTGTAGGTTGATCGCGCCGATGCTATCATCACGGGAGCTGAAGACGCACTGAACCAACGGGCTGCCAGCGTCGCGATCAAATGGGTGACCGCGGAAACGGTCGCTGCGGGAGGACGGGATAATGAGGATTGGGATTCATCTGCCGCATATCGGGCGGAAGGCGGGGCCGGAGGCGATCCGGCGCGCAGCGATCCAGGCCGAGGAGCTGGGCTTTGCCGACGCCTGGACCAGTGAACACATCATCGTGCCGAGGGACGCGCCATACCCGCCTTCGGCGCTGTTCTACGATCCGGTCCTGACCCTGACCTGGGCGGCGGCCTACACCAAAAGGATCGGGCTTGGCACCAGCGTGCTGGTATTGCCGATGCGCCATCCGCTGCCGCTCGCCAAGGAATTGGCGACGTTGCAGAACTTGTCGGAGGGGCGGCTGATCCTCGGCGCCGGGGTCGGCTGGCTGGAAGCCGAATTCGCCGCGCTGGGGGTGCCGTTTCGCGAGCGCGGCCGGCGGATGGACGAGGGCATCGCCCTGATGCGGGCGGTGTGGAGCCAGGACCCGGTGACGTTCCCGGCCCGCCACATCCCGGCGGTCATCGAGGGAATGCGCATGCTGCCGCAGCCGGTCAAGCCGATCCCGATCTGGATCGGCGGCAGCTCGGAGCCTGCTCT
This sequence comes from uncultured Alphaproteobacteria bacterium, assembly GCA_963774345.1. GTDB lineage: Bacteria > Pseudomonadota > Alphaproteobacteria > ATCC43930 > CGMCC-115725 > AP-15. The sequence continues at coordinate 78,798 of CAVZFB010000062.1, read as the reverse complement.
GAAGCGAGCGATGAGGCTCGACGGCTGGCATGGCTCGCGGGTCTCGCCCGAGGCGGCGGCGCCGATCGTCCGGCGGTTGCGTGCGCAGCGGCCGGAGCCGGAATTCGGGATTTCGCTGCGCAGCGGCTGGGACAGCAAGGACGAGGGCGCGCTTAGCGCCCGGCTCGGCGGCTATAACGAGGCCGGGGTCGGGCACGTGCTGGTCGAACCCGCCGAGCGGGAGCTGGACAACTGGCTGCGCGCCGTAGAGCGCGTCGCCTACGCCGTGGAGAAGGTTCGATGAGATTGGCCATGACCCTCAGGGTGTCGCCCCCCGCCGGGATCGATATGGATCTCGTGTTGGAGGCCGAACGGCTCGGTTACGATGCGGTGTGGTGCGGCGAGGCCTACGGCACCGACGCGGTATCGCCGGTCGCCTGGGTGCTGGCGCAGACCAAAAGGATCAAGGCCGGCACCGCAATCATGCAGATGCCGGCGCGCACCCCTGCCTGTGCAGCGATGACGGCGATGACCTTACAGGCGCTCTCGGGCAACCGCTTTTTGTGCGGCATCGGGCCGTCGGGGCCGCAGGTCGTCGAGGGCTGGCACGGCGCGCCGTTCGGCAAGCCGCTCGCCCGCACCCGCGAGTACATCGCGATCATCCGCCAGATCCTCGAGCGGAAAGCGCCGCTCGAATATCACGGCGAGCACTATCAAATCCCCTTTACCGGCCCGGGTTCGACCGGGCTCGGCAAGGCGCTGCGCAGCACCATCCACGGCGACCCGAGCCTGAAGATCTACACCGCCGCGATCGCTCCGGCGGGATTGCGCGCGGCCGGCGAGGTTGCGGACGGAACCCTGCCGTTTTTCATGTCGCCCGAAAAGGGAGAGGCGATCATCACGCCGGTGCTCGAAGGAATGGCCAAGGGCGGCAACGGAAAAACCCTCGCGGATTTCGATCTCGCTCCCTATATCCGCGTCAACATTGGCGACGATATAGAGGCTTGCCGCGACGCGATCAGGCCCAATCTCGCGCTGTACATCGGCGGCATGGGCGCGCGCTCGAAGAATTTCTACAATGATCTGGCGAAACGAATGGGCTACGAGGCGGCGGCGTCAACGATCCAGGACCACTATCTCGCCGGACGGCGCAAGGAGGCTGAAACGGCTGTGCCCGACGCGCTGATCGACGAGACCTCGCTGATCGGGCCGAAGGAGCGCGTCCGCGACCGGCTGCAAGCGTGGAAAGGGATAGCTAAGGACCATCGTGTCGGTTCGCTGGTGCTGGCAGGCGCGGACGCGGCGGCGTTGCGGGTGATCGCCGAAGCGGTCTTGTGAGAGACGGGAAATGGGCGAGTCGCTAGGAAAGCTTGCCGGCGCGATCGAACAGGATGGCTTTGCCTTTGTCCGGGCGCCGCAGATGCGCGCCTTGTTGGGCGAACGCGATTTGCGCGATTGGGAATCTTTTGCCGCCAGCTGGAATGATCTGGGCGTCGATGCCTATATGGCCGATGGCGGTCGCTATCGCCGCCGCCGCTTTGCTGCTCTGCGCGCGACCCCGATGGGGATCGTGCGCAAGCCGCATCAGCCGCATTATCAGAGCCAGGATTACAACGCGCTCAACGGCGGTATCGAGCGTTGGTTCGAACCGGTAACCGACGCCCTCGCCGATCATCCGACGCTCAAGGCGATCTTGCGGACCAGCCACGAGCTGTTCGATCGCATGACCGCGGCCGCGGTTCGGCCCGAGGCCTGGCACCTCGAACTGCACCAGTTCCGCATCGAGGCGCAAGTCGGGCAAAAGGGTCACCCGACCCCGGAGGGCATGCACCGTGACGGGGTCGATTGGGTGCTGGTGCTGATGATCAGGCGCGAGAACATAGCCAGCGGCAAAACCACGATCTACGACCCGGCAAAGCGACCGCTCGGCAGCTTCACCTTGACCCAGCCGCTCGATTTCGGCATTGGTCGACGACAGCCGGGTTTTTCATGGCGTCACCGCGGTCGTCCCGCTCGATCCGCTGCTCCCCGCCTATCGCGACGTGCTGGTGGTCACCTTCCGCCGCGAGTAGCGCGGCAGATGCCGGCCACTCCGAGGCGCGAGGCAGGTTAGGGGGGTGCGCGCAGCAAGATTTGCGTTGCTGTCCAGATCATGCCGCCCACAGCCAGCGTCGCAGCGATCCCGACCCCGATCACCCATTTGATCAGGCTCAATTCGAGTTCCGCCAAATCGGTCTTGCTCGCGACGTTTGAAAGATCGAGATCTTGCGCCAGCCGCACCGCACGGGTAACCGCCTCGGCCTGTTCGTCGGTAAAGCCCGACGCCTTCAGGTCTTTGACGAGCTCATGCGTGTCGAGCGTGCTGATCATCGTAGCGCGGCGATGTAACGACATCGGAGCCGTCCGCCCAGCCGGCTGCTAGCTCGCGCCGGGCAGAAATGGCACACCCGGGCCGCAGGCGGGATCGCCTCGGCGCAATGGGGGCAGGGAAGACGCTCCTCTTGCGAGAGACCGAGATCTTCGTGTCTAAGTAAAATACGGATGAGGCTCGGCGTGCGCGATGGCGATCGCCGATGCGGAAAAGTCTTGGAGTAGGTAAAATAGCCGCTTGATCAGCCCAGGGAGATTGCCGATGTCGCAGCATCATGTCTTGCGGGCCAGTCCCGAGACCTGCCACTGGGGGTATTTCGATGCCGGGTTGAAACCGGTGCTGAATGTTGCCTCGGGCGACACCGTGACCGTCGATGCTGTCTCGGGCGGCCCCGACGTGCTGCCGCAGGATGGCCGGTTTGACATTCTCCCCGATCACCTCGCGATTCATCGCGGACTGGAGCAGAAGCTCGGCGCGCACATCCTGACCGGGCCGATCGCGGTCGCGGGGGCGGAGCCTGGCGACACCCTGGCGATCGAGATCCTATCGATCGATCCCCGACAGAATTGGGGCTACACCCGCATCCGACCGTTATCGGGCACGTTGCCAGAGGATTTCCCGGTGCGCCGGATCTGGCACACCGCGATCGACCGCCAGCGCGGCATCGCCACCGTGCCGTGGGGCGCCGAGATTGAGCTCGCTCCGTTTTTTGGGGTGATGGGGGTGGCGCCGCCGCCGACTTACGGCGCGGTGACCTCGATCGTGCCGCGCGAGTTCGGCGGTAATATGGATCTGAAGGAATTGACCGCCGGTACAACCTTGCATTTGCCAGTATGGACGCCGGGCGCCTTGTTCTCGGCCGGCGACGGCCACGGCGTGCAGGGCGATGGCGAAGTGTGCGTGACCGCGCTCGAAACCGCGCTGACCGGCACCTTCCGGCTGACCCTGCTTAAGGACATGAAGATTGATCTTCCCCGCGCGGAAACGCCGACGCATCTGATCACAATGGGGTTTGACGAAGACCTCGACGATGCCGCCAAAACCGCATTGCGTCAGATGATCATCTTGATCGGTGAGCGCATGGGCCTCGGCCGCGAGGACGCCTACATGTTCTGTAGCCTCGCCGTCGACATGCGGGTGACCCAACTGGTGGACGGCAACAAGGGGATCCACGCGATGCTCCCTAAACGTTACGTCGACGCCAGGAATTAGAAAGCAATCGCCGGATAGAGCCCAAAGCAGCTCCGCGCCATCTTTCGCATATCGATGATGCGCAGGAGATGAAGATGCTCGATTTCGACAAGTGCTGGTCGGCGGTGGAAGGTCGCGACGCCGGCGCCGACGGCAGTTTTTTCTATGGTGTCAAGACGACCGGCGTCTATTGCCGGCCGGGTTGTGCGTCGCGACGACCATTGCGCGCCAACGCTTTGTTCTTCGAGACGATTGCTGCGGCGGAGGCGGCTGGGTTCCGGGCGTGCAAGCGCTGCCGCCCAACCGACGCCTCGACCGCATCGCGCCACATCGCGGCGATCGAGAAGGCTTGTGCGCTATTGCGGACCAGCGAGACGATGCCGAGCTTGGCCGAGCTCGCTGATGCGGCCGCGATCAGCCGCTTTCACTTTCACCGGGTGTTCAAACAGATCACCGGCGCCACCCCGCGGGACTACGCCCGCACCCACCGGCTCTCCCGTCTTGCTCAACGACTCGATGCCGGGGAGAAGGTGGCCGAGGCGATCTACGCCTCGGGGTTCGGGTCGAGCTCGCGCGCCTATGAGGCAGCTCCGGCGGCGCTGGGGATGACCCCCGGGGCGCGGCGGCGCGCCGGCGGCGGCGAGACGATCCGCTTTGTTACGGTGGCGACGCCACTCGGCTGGGCGCTGGTGGCCGCGACGACGCGTGGGATCTGCATGACGGCGCTTGGCGATGATCGCGAGCACCTTGCCGCAATGGTGGGGGAACGCTTCCCGGCGGCGTCGGTCGTCGCCGAGGATGCAGGTCTCACCGAATGGGCGGGCCAGATTGTGCGCTTCATCACCGCGCCCGGACACACCCTCGACCTGCCGCTCGACATCCGCGGCACGGCGTTTCAGACTCGGGTATGGCGTGCGCTCCAGAAGATCCCGCTCGGCCGGACCGCGACCTATTCCGAGATCGCGCGCACGCTGGGCCAGCCGAGGGCTGTCCGGGCGGTGGCGCAGGCCTGTGCCGCTAATAACCTGGCTTTGCTGGTGCCATGCCACCGGGTGATCCGCGAGGACGGCGACCTCGCCGGGTATCGCTGGGGGTTGGAGCGCAAGCGCGCATTGATCGAACGCGAGCGGCAAGCGGCGGCCGATGAAGCCGCTTGACGCGGGGGCCGACCGCGTCGCCGCAGTCGATTGGAGGGCGGTGGCGGCAGCGCTCGACGAGCGCGGCTATGCCACCGTTCCGGCGCTGCTTACCGCCGAGGAATGCCGTGAACTCGCCGCGCTCTACTGCGACGCCGACAGCTTTCGCCGCCGGATCGTCATGCAGCAGCACGCCTATGGGCGCGGCGAATACAAATATTTTCGCTATCCGCTGCCGGGGTTGGTCGCGGCGCTGCGCCGGACGATCTACCCGCGCCTGGCGCCGATCGCCAATCGCTGGCATCAGCGGCTGCGCGAAGAGGGAAAGTTTCCGGCGGCGCTCGATGATTATCTCGCCGAGTGCCACCGGGCGGGCCAGGAACGGCCGACGCCGCTGATCCTCAAATATGGCGTCGGCGACTACAACTGCCTGCACCAGGATCTTTATGGCCCCCTGGTCTTCCCGCTGCAGCTAACCGTGCTGCTTAGCAATCCGGCTGAGGATTTTACGGGCGGCGAGTTTCTACTGGTCGAGCAGCGGCCGCGAGTGCAGTCGCGCGGCGAGGTGGTGCCCTTGCACCAGGGCGAGGTGGTAATCTTTCCGGTGCATCATCGCCCGGTAGACGGCGCCCGCGGTGCCTATCGCGTGACCATGCGCCACGGCGTCAGCCGCATCCGCGGCGGCGAGCGCTACACCCTCGGCATCATCTTTCACGACGCCGCGTAAACGGCGCGTTCGAGTGAGATCCAACAATTACGCTGGTACAATTCGCTCGGCCGCGTCGTCAGGCCGGACACAAGGCTTCGCCGAGTCTTGCGGGGCGGGTGCGTGTCTCCTATAGTCCCGCACTGATGCAGGGAGCCGTTTGCGACACAGCGTTCCGGCACCGCCACCTCCTCGGCATCGAGGGATTGTCGCCGGCGGAGATCGAACAGTTTCTCGACCTCGCCGACGGCTATGTCGAACTGAACCGACAAGCCGAAAAAAAACGCTCGCTGTTGCGCGGGCGGACGATAATCAACTGTTTTTTCGAGAATTCGACCCGTACCCGCACCTCGTTCGAAGTCGCCGGCAAAAGGCTCGGCGCCGACGTCATCAACATGGCGGTGGCGGTCAGTTCGATGGTCAAGGGCGAGACCCTGATCGACACGGCGATGACCCTGAACGCGATGCACCCCGATGTGCTGGTGGTGCGCCATCCCGAAATCGGGGGCGGTACAGTTGCTGTCGGAAAAGGTCAACTGCGCCGTCGTCAATGCCGGCGACGGCAGCCACGAGCACCCGACCCAGGCGTTGCTCGACGCGCTGACGATTCGTCGGCGCAAGGGGCGGCTCGGCGGCCTGACCGTCGCGATCTGCGGGGATGTTCTGCACAGCCGTGTCGCGCGTTCGAACATCGCGCTGCTGAATATCATGGGGGCGCGGGTGCGGGTGGTGGCGCCGCGTACCCTGTTGCCGGCCGAGATCGAGCGGCTCGGCGTCGAGGTGTTTCACGACATGACCAAGGGACTGGCGGATGTCGACATCGTGATGATGTTGCGTCTGCAGAGCGAGCGCATGCATGGCTCGTTCGTGCCCTCTACCCGCGAATATTTTCACTTCTTCGGGCTCGACTACGAGAAATTGCGCGCGGCCAAGCCCGATGCGCTGATCATGCATCCGGGGCCGATGAACCGCGGCGTCGAGATCGGCAGCGAGATCGCCGACGACATCGATCGCAGCCTGATTCGCCATCAGGTCGAGATGGGGGTCGCCGTCCGCATGGCCTGCCTCGAGATCCTGACCCGCGATCTCGGCAACGGCCCGCCGCTGCCGTGAACGCTGCCACAGCGGGCGCTCCCCGCGTGTTGATTCGCGGCGCCCGGCTGCTCGATCCCGCGAGCGGGCTCGACGCGGTCGGTGACCTGCTCGTCGAGGGCGAAGGAATCGGGCGGTCGGGGGGACTCTATCCGCCTGCGAGGGGGATTTCGAGACGGTAATGGCCGAGGGGCTGTGCCTGGCCCCGGGCCTCGTCGATATGCGTGTGCAGCTGCGCGAGCCCGGCGCCGAACATATGGAATCGATCGAGAGCGGCGGGCAGGCCGCCGCGGCCGGCGGGGTGACGACGATGGTCGCGCTCCCCAATACCGACCCGCCGGTTGACGACATTTCGGTCGTCGAGTTCCTGGCCCGCCGGGCGCGCGAAGTCAAGCTCGCTAAGGTCCATACCTACGCCGCGGCAACCAAGGGGCTGGGGGGGCGTCAGCTGACCGAAATGGGCTTACTCGCTGCCAACGGCGCGCTCGGCTTTACCGATGGGGTCAAAGCGGTTGCCGATGCGCTCGTCATGCGCCGCGCATTGTCCTACGCTCGCAGTTTCGACCTGCTGATGTTGCAACATCCGGAAGAACCGAGCCTTGCCGGAGCGGGAGAGGTCAACGAAGGCGAGATTGCCACCCGGCTGGGCCTGTCGGCGATTACCCCGGCGGCTGAGATCATCATGATCGAGCGCGACCTTAGGCTCGTCGAGATCACCGGCGCGCGCTACCACGCCGCCCATCTGTCGACCGCGGCCGCGGTCGGGGCTATTCGGCGCGCCAAGGCGCAAGGGCTACCGGTGACCTGCGATACGGCGCCCCCCTATTTCGTGTTGAACGAGACCGCGATCGGCGAGTACCGGACCTTCGCCAAACTGTCGCCCCCGTTGCGCAGCGAAGGAGACCGGCGCGCCATCGTCGAGGGGCTGCAAGACGGCACCATTGATGCAATCGCCAGCGACCATGCGCCGTGGGACCAGGATTCCAAACGGCTGCCGTTCAGCTCGGCGGCCTACGGGACCGTCGGGCTCGAAACCTTGCTGGCATTGTCGCTCGAGCTTTATCACAACCGCCATCTCGGCCTGCTCGAACTGATGGCGCGGCTGAGCTGGAACCCGGCCCGCATCCTACGCCTCCCGGTCGGGCGGCTCACACCCGGGTCGCCCGCGGATCTGGTGTTGTTCGACCCTGATCAGACCTGGCAAATCTGCACCGACGAGTTTCGCTCGAAATCAAAAAACGCCCCATTCGACGGCCGCTCTGTACAAGGCCGGGTGAAGCGCACGATCGTCGACGGGCGCACGATCTTCCAGCGCCGGGACTGAGCGCCGATGATCGTTTTTCTTGTTACCGCCATTTTCGGTTACCTGCTGGGTTCGATCCCTTTCGGCTTGGTGCTGACGAGGCTCGCCGGCCAGGGCGACATTCGCCGCATGGGCTCCGGCAATATCGGCGCGACCAACGTGTTGCGCACCGGCAGCAAGGGTCTGGCGGCATTGACCCTGCTATTCGATGTCGGCAAGGGGTTTGCGGCGGCGGCGATTGCTCAGCGCTGGGCGCCACAGGCGGCGCTGGTCGCCGGGCTGTGTGCGATTCTCGGTCATATGTTCCCGGTGTGGCTCGGTTTTCGCGGCGGTAAAGGTGTTGCGACCGCGCTCGGCGTGCTGATGGCGTTGGCGTGGCCGCTGGCGCTCGTTGCCGGATTGATCTGGCTCGCTGTCGCCTTCTACTCGCGCTATTCGTCGCTGGCGGCGCTAATCGCTTCGGTCGCCAGCGCCGCTATTGCACCTTTTCTCGCCGACCGGGCGACGGCCCTTCTGATCGCGATCATCGCGCTGCTGCTCATCTTGCGGCACCACGCAAATATAAAGCGCCTGATTGCCGGCAGGGAAAGCCGGATCTCCTTTAGGAAAAGCTGAGATCAGCTTGGCCTCGCGCGAGCTCGATCCCGAGGAGCGTTTCGACTGGCTGCGGCTATGCCGCACCGAATCGGTCGGCCCGATCAGTTTCTTCGCGATGCTGCGCCGCTTCGGCTCGGCCCGGGCCGCGCTCGAGGCGTTGCCTCGACTGGCTCGGCGCAGTGAGCGCGCCAAGACGGTGACCGCGCCGACGCGCGCGGCGACCGGGGCCGAGCTTACCGCGCTGCATCGCATCGGCGCGCGGCTCGTCTGCTGGGGCGAACCCGCTTACCCGAGCGCGCTGAGCGCTATTGAAGACGCGCCGCCGATCCTGACCGTGCTCGGACGGGTCGAGCTGCTGGATCGGCCGATGATAGCGGTCGTCGGCGCGCGCAATGCCTCGGCGAACGGCCGGCGTCTCGCCCGCGAACTCGCCGCCGGCCTCGGCCAGGGCGGGCTCGTCGTCGTTTCCGGGCTGGCCCGCGGCATCGATGCCGCGGCCCATTTGGGCGGGATCGAGACCGGCACTGTGGCGGTCGTCGCCGGCGGCGTCGATATCGTCTATCCCGAGGAGAATCGCGGGCTCTACGAGGCGCTGCGCCGGCAAGGCGCGATCGTCGCCGAGCTGCCGCTCGGCAGCGAGCCGCAGGCCCGCCATTTCCCGCGCCGCAACCGGATCATCTCCGGGATGGCGCTCGGCGTCCTGGTCGTCGAGGCCGCAGCTCGCTCGGGCTCGCTGATCACCGCGCGCTATGCGCTTGAGCAGGGCCGCGAGGTTTTTGCCGTGCCGGGATCGCCGCTCGACCCGCGCTGCCGCGGCGCGAACGATCTGTTGCGCCGCGGCGCGACCTTGACCGAGGCGGCCGAGGATGTGCTGTCGCAACTCGGGCCGCTGGTGCGGGCCGCGCCGCCGCCGCGCCCGCTTACACCGTTGCCGCTGCCGGCCGAGGAAAGCTGGCCGGCGAACTGGCCCCCGGGCGGCGCTGGAGAGCCGGCCGACGACGAGGACGCGCTGAACATGATCCTCGAAAGCCTAGGGCCGACACCGGTCGCGGTTGACGAACTGGTGCGCCAGTGCCAATTGACAGCTTCCGCGGTCGCCACCCTCCTCCTCGAGCTGGAACTGGCCGGCCGGGTCGAGCGTCATCCCGGCAATCTCGTCTCGCTGCGCTGAGTATCGCCCTGACAACTTGACGATGTGAGGACCACCGCCGCGCGATCAACACCGAACGGGCTCATGAAAGTCGTCGTCGTCGAATCGCCGGCAAAGGCGAAAACCATCAACAAATATCTCGGCAACGACTACAAGGTCGTCGCCAGTTATGGCCATGTGCGCGACCTTCCGGCCAAGGACGGCTCGGTTCTGCCCGACGCGGATTTTGCCATGTCGTGGGAGGTCGACGGCAAATCCGAAAAGCACATGAAGAACATCGCTCAAGCGATGCGGGGCGCCGACGGCCTGTTCCTCGCCACCGACCCCGACCGCGAGGGCGAGGCGATCTCGTGGCACGTCCAGGAGGTGCTCAAATCGCGCCGGGCGCTGAAGGACGTCGACGTCAAGCGCGTCGTCTTCAACGAGGTGACCAAGAACGCCGTCGTCGAAGCATTCCGCCGCCCGCGCGAGATCGACCGCGAACTGGTCGACGCCTATCTGGCCCGCCGCGCGCTCGACTATCTCGTCGGCTTCACTCTGTCGCCGGTGCTGTGGCGCAAATTGCCGGGCAGCCGCTCGGCCGGCCGCGTCCAATCCGTCGCGCTGCGCCTGATCTGCGAGCGCGAAGCCGAGATCGAGGCGTTCAAGTCGCGCGAATATTGGACGATCGAGGTCACCTTCACGACCGAGGCAGGACAGAGCTTCACCGCGCGCCTGACCCATCTCGACGGCAAGCGGCTCGAGCGCTTCGATCTCGACACCGAGGAAAAGGCGCGCGCCGCCGCCGACGCGATCCTGCGGCGCGTCGAGCTTTGCCGTCGCCGAGATCGAGAGCCGGCAGGTCCGTCGCAACCCGTTCCCGCCGTTTACGACCTCGACCCTGCAACAGGAGGCTTCGCGCAAGCTCGGCCTGTCGGCCAGCCGTACGATGCAGATCGCCCAGCGGCTCTACGAAGGGGTCGATCTCGGCGGCGAGACGGTCGGGCTGATCACCTATATGCGCACCGACGGCGTCGCCATCTCCGGCGAGGCGATCGCCGCCGCTCGCCAGCTGATCGGCAACGAATTCGGCGCGAAATACGTGCCCGACGCGCCGCGGATCTATCGCAGCCCGGCCAAGAATGCGCAGGAGGCGCACGAGGCGATCCGCCCGACCGATCTCGGCCGCAGGCCGGCCGATGTCGCGGCTTACCTCGACCGCGACCAGCGTCGACTCTACGAACTGATCTGGAAGCGGACATTGGCGAGCCAGATGGCTTCGGCGCTGCTCGAACAGGTCACTGTCGACATCGCCGATTCGAGCGGGCGGCTGCGTCTGCGGGCGACTGGCTCGGTCGTGCTGTTCGACGGGTTTCTCGCGCTCTACCAGGAAGACCGCGACGACAGCGCCGAGGAGGAGGGCGAAGGCGCCAGGCTGCCGCAAATGCGCAAGAGCGAGCGCCTTGCTCGCGGCGAGGTCGTGCCGATCCAACACTTCACTCAACCGCCGCCGCGTTACACCGAGGCGAGCCTGGTCAAAAAGCTCGAGGAACTCGGCATCGGCCGCCCCTCGACCTATGCCTCGATCCTGCAGGTGCTCGCAGGACCGCGCTTATGTCCGGCTCGAAAAGCGGCGTTTTCTGCCGGAGGACCGGGGACGGCTCGTCACCGCCTTTCTGACGAACTTTTTCGAGCGCTATGTCGAATACAATTTCACTGCCGATCTGGAAAACCAGCTCGATGAAGTCTCCGGCGGGCGGGTCGATTGGAAAGAACTGCTGCGCAATTTCTGGCGGGATTTTTCGACCGCTGTCGACGGCACCAAGGAATTGACGATCAGCCAAGTTCTAACGGCACTCGATGCCGATCTCGGTCGGCATTTCTTTCCGACCGACGACTCGGGACGCGATCCACGCCTGTGCCCGGTCTGCGGCGTTGGCAGGCTCAGCCTGAAGCTCGGCAAGTTCGGCGCCTTTATCGGCTGCGCGAACTATCCGAACTGCCGCTATACCCGCCCGCTCGCGATCGAGGATGGGGCCGAAAACGACGCCGCTGATGCCGAACTCGGGACCGACCCTGCGAGCGGGTCTGCGGTGACGTTGAAGAAGGGCCCCTTCGGTCATTACATCCAGCTCGGCGTCGGCGACGGGGATACGAAACCCAAGCGTGTCGCCCTGCCGCGTCCGCTCAAACCGGCCGATGTCGATCTCGATACCGCACTGCGTCTTTTGGCGCTGCCGCGCGAGCTCGGGCGCCATCCCGAGACCGGCCAAGTGATCACGGCGGGGATCGGGCGGTTCGGCCCCTACATCAAGCATGGTACGACCTTCAAATCTCTGGCGGCGGATGACGACGTGTTGACGATCGGGGCCAATCGCGCGGTCGTCCTGTTGGCCGAACCGGCGGCGGAGCGGCGCCGCAATGCGCCACAGCCGCTGCGCGAGCTTGGACCGCATCCCGATGGCGGCGTCGTGGCGCTCTATCAAGGGCGCTACGGCCCCTATGTCAGCCATGACGGAGTCTTCGCGACGTTACCGAAAACTGCGGATCCGGAGATTTTCGCGCTCGATGAGGCGATACGACTGCTTGCAGAGCGACGTGATAAAGGCAAGTCGCGCCAACGCAAGACGGGCAAGCCGGCCGCGACCAGGGCCCCACCGCCAAAAGCAACGAAGCGGGCTGCCGCATCACAACGTGGCGCTGCTTCACGGCGCGCGGTTGCAGCCAAAAACAAGGCCGCCAGCCCCACAGCTGCCAAGAAACCGCGTTCGCGCTCAGGTGCACAGCTGCGCTAGATGCCGCGACCCCCGTCGACGACTTCCAAGCCGGGGCAACAGCGTCATCTCGGGGCGTTGCCGTCGGTACGGGAGGTGGTCGAGTTTATCCGCGAGAGCCCGTCGGCGGTCGGCAAACGCGAGATTGCGCGCGCATTCGGTGTCCCTCCTGCCAACCGGCCGGCGCTGCGCGACATGTTGCGGCAGATCGAGCGGTCAGGATCGGTGACCCGTGCCGCCAACCGCCGTCTGGTCGGAGGTCCGCCAATCCCAGAGGTCACCGTTGTCGAGCGGTTCGGCACCGACGAGGACGGCGTTCCGTTAGCCCGACCCGTGGCGTGGCCAGGACCCGATCCGGCTCCTGTCGTTAGGCTTGTGGAGGAGGGCGGTGAGGCGATCCCGGTCGGTGGCCGCGCGGCGGCGCGGTTGGTTTTGCTCGAAACCGGCGAGATCGAGGCGCAGGTTATGCGCCGGCTCGATTCCAGCGGTGAACGGATCGTCGGGGTCTTTCAGAAAGATCGCGACGGAGGGCGGGTGGTGCCGGCCGACCGCCGCAACAAAACTGAATATCGGGTCGCTGAGCGCGACACTGGTGGAGCCGATGACGGCGAGCTCGTCGTCGCCGCGGAACTAGGGGCTCGCCGATTGGGGTTGCCGCGGGCCCACGTCGTCGAACGGCTGGGCGCTCCTTCAGATCCCGGTGCGGTCAGCCTCTTGGCGATCGCGTCGTTCGACATCCCGACCGATTTTCCGGATACCGCAATCGCCGAGGCGGAAACCGCGCCGCCGGTAAGCCCGGTCGGGCGTACCGACCTGCGGGACCTGCCGCTGATCACGATCGACGGCAGCGATGCCCGCGATTTTGACGACGCTGTGTGGGCCGAACCCGATTCCGACCCGGCCAACTCCGGCGGCTGGCACCTTGTCGTCGCCATCGCTGACGTCGCCTGGTATGTCCGTCCTGGAAGCGCGCTGGATCGCGAGGCCGAGCGGCGCGGCAATTCGGTGTACTTTCCCGATCGGGTTGTCCCGATGTTGCCCGAGGCGCTGTCGAATGAGCTGTGCTCCTTGAAGCCCGGCGTCGATCGCGCCTGCCTCGCCGTTGATCTGCGGATCGACGTTGCCGGTCGCAAGCGCCGCCACCGCTTCCTGCGCGGAGTCATGCGCTCGGCCGCACGCCTCACCTATGAGGAGATCCAGGCGGCCCGGGACGGGCGCGGGGATTTGTCCTCGACCGTCTTGCCGGAGACGATGGCTGCACTCTATTGTGCTTTCGAAGCTCTCGCCCGGGCCCGCGCCGCGCGTGGCGCCATCGAGCTCGACATCCGCGAGGATCGGATCGTGCTCGATGCCGAAAGGCGGCCGGTCGCGGTCGTGCCGGCCTTGCGCCTCGACAGCCATCGCCTGATCGAGGAATTCATGATCCTGGCCAATGTCGCCGCCGCGGAAGAACTCGAGGCGCGGCGGCGACCTTGCATGTACCGGATCCACGATGCGCCCGATCCAGCAAAGGTCGCGGCATTGCACGACTTTCTCGACGAACTCGGTATTCCCGGCCTCGCCTTTGCAAAAGGCCAGGCGCCAAGGCCCGAGTTGTTCAACCGGCTGTTGCGCCGGGCGGAGGCGACCCCGGTGGCGACGCTGGTCAACGACCTCGTGCTGCGTTGCCAGGCGCAGGCTGCCTACAGCCCGGACAATATCGGACATTTCGGTCTGGGGCTGCGGCGCTATGCGCATTTCACCTCGCCGATCCGCCGCTATGCCGATCTTCTCGTCCATCGCGCATTGATCGCCAGCGCCAACGCGGCAGGAAGCGATTTCGGCGTCGGAGCGCTGCCCTCCGATATCGACCACGACCGGCTGGCGGTCGTCGGCGAGCATATTTCGACGACAGAGCGCCGTGCCGCTGCGGCCGAACGCTCCGCGATCGAGCGCTATCGCACGATCCTCGTCGCCGATGCGATCGGCGGCCTCTTCTCCGCCCGCATTAGCGGTGTCGCCGAGTTTGGGCTGTTCGTTACCCTGGCCGAGAACGGCGCCACTGGGCTCGTGCCGATATCTACCTTGCCGAGCGATTATTACGACCGGAGCGAGAAGGTGCCGCGGCTCGTCGGCCGGCGCTATGGGCGGGTCTTCCGGCTGGGCGATGCGGCCATAGTGCGGCTTGTCGAGGCGGATGCGATCGGCGGTCGCTTGCTCTTTCGGATCGAGGACGAGAGAACGGCCACGCGCCGCGGTCGCGCCGGCCGGCGCGGTTGATTGCGGACCCGCACCAATCTAGCATGGACGCCCCAGCAACGGAGATTTAGGCCGAGGCTGGCAGATCACCGGGCGGGTTGCCGCGAGGATTTCGGGGGTTCCTCGATGCCGATGTCGTTGCGTCAAGCCGCTGGGCTTGCACCGGCGGGCTTCTTCGTCCTCGTCGTCCTGCTTGCTGCCTGCTCGGAGCTCCAGCCGTTGCCGGCCGATCCGACTGGACGGTTGTTCGGGCGCGGCCTCGATCAAATCGCCCAACTCTACATTGTGCCGGTTTCAAGCCGCAAGCTCTCTCTCGCCGCCGCGGCCCGCCTCTCCCAGCTCGACCCCAAATTCGCGGTGCTGGAGACGCCCGGGCCCCAGGATAGCACTGAGATCGCGCTCGATTACGGCGGACGCGAAATCGCGACCTATCCAAGCCCGTCCGGCGATGATCCGCATCTTTGGGGCGGGTGGCTGGGCCATCTGGTTGCCGATGCCAAGAAAACGTCCCCGATCGTGGCGGCGGTGTCGGAGGACACGATCGACGAGACCCTGTTCTACGGGATTACCTATTTACTCGACCGCTTTTCCCGCTATGCCTCACCCGAGGCCGCCCGCGATCAGCGCGCTGCCCGGGATGGCTTCGGCGGAATCGGCGTTACTCTCGATCCGGCTCCCGACCGGTTCCGGATCGTCCAAGTCGTGCCGGGTGGACCCGCCGATCTGGCCGGCATCCGTGCCGGCGACACAATCATAGCGATCGACGGTCGGCCGACTGCCGGCCGCTCAAGGAGCGACGTGATCCACTTGCTTCGCGGCACGGTATTAAGCACCGTGGAGGTTGGCATCGATCGCCCCGGCACGGCTGGGAGCCGTTATTACCGGCTTCAGCGTACACTGATGGTCGAGCCCACCGTGACGCTGTCGCGCGATAACGGCGTCGCCATCTTTCACATATCCAGCTTCAACCAGAACACGACGCAGCAACTGGTTGAGGATCTCGACGCGGTAAAGCGCGAAATGGGGCCGCAGCTGCGCGGCATCGTCCTCGATTTCCGCGGCGATACCGGCGGGCTGCTCGACCAGGCGGTAAGCCTCTCCGACGTGTTCATTGACAAGGGCCCAATCGTGGCGACCATCGGGCGCGCCCCCGCGAGCCGCCAGTTTTTCGAGGCTTCAGGCGACAGCATCGCGCCGCGCATACCGATTGTCGTATTGGTCAATGGCGGGTCCGCCTCAGCCTCCGAAATCGTCGCGGCGGCGCTACAAGATTCCGGTCGGGCGGTCGTCGTCGGTACCGCCTCCTATGGCAAGGGCACGGTGCAAACCGTCCTGCGACTGCCCAATAACGGCGAGCTGACCCTGACCTGGGCACAATTGGTCGCACCCGCCGGTTATTTGTTGAACGCGCGCGGAGTGGTGCCAACCGTATGCACCAGCGATCTCGGCAACGATGACCAATCGGTTCAGATCGCATTGCAGCGTGCAGTCGGAATGTCGGCAGTCTCGCCACTGAGCGCCGAGCCGCGCGCTTCGCTCGACGAAAGCGGCTGGAGCCAATTGCGCCGCTCGTGCCCACCCCGCGACGGGGACCGGGCAATCGACCTCGCGGTGGCTAAGCGTCTTCTGGCCGACCCGATCCTTTACAGACAGGCGGCGCACGTCATCGGCGCGGCCCCGAACCTGGCGGCGCGGTCTATCGGTACGGCGCCGGTCTCGGCCGAGCCCTTCTTGACAGGAGTCGACGGATCGCTATCTTCCGGAGCACATAATCCCTGAACCTAGGGTTTCGCCATGGCCAAGACCAGCACCGTCCTGATCAAGCTTGTAAGCAGCGCCGATACCGGCTTTTACTATGTAACAAAGAAAAATCCGCGGACCAAGACCGCCAAACTGGAATTAAAGAAGTTCGACCCTGTGGCGCGCAAGCACGTGGTGTTCAAAGAGGCGAAGATCAAATAACCCCTGCGGCGCACCGCCCGAGCTTATTCTTGCGCTCCGATAAATAGTGGGTTGCGGGTGCATTGGTTCGCGCCGGCGCAATCCGTAGCATGTCCAAGGTGACACGGTCGGAGGCAGGGCGCGTACCGCGCACCGTGCCAGGACCGTAAATTTGGCCCTCGTGTGTCAGCGAGGCACAGTTTCTGCATGGATAATCAGGCATCCCTCGAGCCGGCGATGGAAAAGAGGAGGCGATGTCGCTACCCAACGCATTCGACGCCGAAGACAAGGACCTGCCGCTGCGCGACGACATCCGGCTGCTCGGCAGGATCCTTGGCGATACGGTGCGCGAGCAGAATGGCGAGCAAGTTTTCGAAACCGTTGAATATATTCGCCAAAATTCGGTCCGCTTCCGCCGCAACGAGGATGTTTCCGCACGACGCGCCCTGGAAACGACCCTGAACAATCTGCCGCCGGGGGAAGCGCTTCAGATCATTCGCGCCTTCGGCTACTTCTCGCATCTCGCCAATATCGCGGAAGACCAGCACCATATCCGCCGCACCCGTGCCCATGCCTTGAGCAGCCTGGCGCCGCGTGAAGGTACCATGGCCCTCGCGCTCGCCCGCGCCGGCGAGGCCGGTGTCCCGCGCGAACGCCTTCTCGCCTTCTTCGCCAATGCCATGGTCGTGCCGGTGTTAACCGCGCACCCGACCGAGGTCCGGCGCAAGAGCACGATCGACCGCGAGATGGAGGTCGCCGATCTCCTGGCCGAACGCGACCGGCTGTCGCTGACCGCGGCCGAGCTCGCCGCCAACGAAGGGGCATTGCGCCGCGCGGTGCTGACCTTATGGCAAACAAGCCTGCTCCGCCGAACCCGCCTTCGCGTGATCGACGAGGTGGCTAACGGCCTCTCCTATTACGATTATACCTTCCTGTACGAATTGCCGCGATTTTACGCCGATCTCGAAGAGGAGCTGGCCGGCCAGGGCATCGCGCTCGCCGACAGCCTGCCCTCATTCCTGCGCGTGGGCAGCTGGATCGGTGGCGATCGCGACGGCAACCCGTTTGTGACCGAGGAAGTGCTGCGTGCGGCGCTGCGGGCGCAGAGCAGCCGCGCCCTCAAATACTACCTCGACGAACTGCATCTGCTCGGGGGCGAGCTGTCGCTCGACAGCAGGCTGATCGGCGTTACCGATGCACTCGAACAACTCGCCGCGCGGTCGCCCGACCGCTCAGCCAACCGGCAGGACGAGCCATACCGGCGCGCGATCACCGGGATCTATGCGCGGCTGGCGGCGACGGCTCGGGTGCTCGACCATCTCGACGCTCCCCAGCACGCCGTCGGTGACGCTCCGCCCTACGCCGACGGCAGCGAGTTGCTCGCCGATCTCGCGATTCTCGACGACTCGCTCTACGCCAACGGCTCCGGGACCCTGGCGAAGGGTCGGCTAAGGCATCTACGCCGGGCGGTCGATGCCTTCGGCTTTCATCTCGCGGCGCTCGATTTGCGCCAGAACTCGGATGTGCACGAGCGTACGGTCGGCGAAATGCTGGGACTTGTACAGCCGGGCCTCGACTACGCCGGTCTTGCCGAACCCGAGCGCATCCGGTTGCTGCTGACGGAGCTGTGCACAGCTCGCCCGTTGGCTTCAGCCTATCTCTGCTACTCCGACGAGACCGCGAGTGAACTAGCGATCCTGCGCGCGACCACCGAGGCGCACCGCCGCTACGGGCCGGCGTCGGTGCCGCATTATGTGATTTCGAAGACCACCGGAGTCTCCGACATTCTGGAGACCGCGACATTGCTGAAAGAAGCGGGCCTGCTGCGGCCGCGCGAGGGCGTGCTCGATGTCGATATCGTCCCATTATTTGAAACTATCGAGGATCTGCGCAACTGCGGGCGAGGTGATGAATGAACTGCTGGGCCTGCCCGAATACATGCGCCTGCTCGAAAGCCGCGGCCGCTTGCAGGAGGTCATGCTCGGCTACTCCGACAGCAACAAGGATGGCGGCTTCCTGACCTCGGGCTGGGAGTTGTATAAAGCGGAGGTGGCGCTCGTCGAAGTATTCCGGCGCCATGATGTCGGCCTGCGCTCTGTTTCATGGACGCGGTGGTTCGGTCGGCCGTGGCGGCGGACCTAGCTATCAGGCGATCCTCGCCCAGCCTGCGGGCGCTGTTCAGGGCGCCATTCGCATTACCGAACAGGGCGAAGTCATCGCCAGCAAATATTCGAATCCGGAGCTGGGCCGGCGCAATCTCGAGACCCTCGCCGCGGCCACGCTCGAAGCTACCTTGCTGCAACCGGAGACGGCCGAGCCGTTGCCCGAATATCTGGCCGCGATGGAGTATCTCTCCACCGAGGCCTATCGCGCCTATCGCGATCTCGTCTACGAAACCGACGGCTTTGAAGATTTCTTCCGCGAATCGACTGTGATCGGCGAGATCGCCAATCTCAATATCGGCAGCCGTCCATCATCGCGCAGAGCTTCGGCGCGCATCGAGGATCTGCGCGCGATCCCCTGGGTGTTCAGTTGGGCGCAATGCCGGCTGATGCTCCCGGGCTGGTACGGGTTCGGCAGCGCAGTCAGAGCCTGGCTCGATACACGGCCGAGCGGCGGAATGGCCCTGTTGCAGGCGATGTACCGTGAGTGGCCGTTCTTCCAGATGCTGTTGTCCAACATGGACATGGTGCTGGCCAAGAGCGACATCGCGATCGCCTCGCGCTATGCCGAGCTGGTCGCCGACTCCGAATTGCGCGACCGTGTCTTTTCCCGATTGCGGGCCGAATGGCAGAGTGTGGTCGATGCATTGCTGACAATCATCGGCCAACAGAGTTTGCTCGAAAGCAACCCACTCTTGGCACGCTCGATCCGCAATCGTTTCCCCTATCTCGATCCGCTCAATCACATGCAGATCGAACTGTTGAAGCGCTATCGCGCCGGCGACACCGATGAGGACGTCGTCACCGGCATCCACCTGACGATCAATGGCATCGCTGCCGGGCTGCGCAACAGCGGGTAGCGAAGTTCCTGTGCCCCCAACCGGGCAGCATCCGCGCTCGATGGTCAGGGTAGCGCTGCGTAAACCGCTTTTTCGAAGCGGTCGAATATCGCCAGCGCCTTGGCGTCGGCGAACGGGAGCAGCTGCATCAGGATCACCCCGGCGACGCCCTTGGCCGGGTCGATCCAGAAATAGGTGTTGGCCGAGTCCGGCCCAGGCAAGACTGCCAGGGCTGCGTCCGCCCGCCGCCTGCGCGGTCGAGATCATGAACCCGAGACCCCATTTCTTGACCATTCCGGGGAAGAACTCGGCGTCGTTCGAATAAGCCGGGGCGGCGGTCTTCAACAGCTGCACATTCAGATCGCCGATCGCGTTCTGCGCCATCAGCCTTACCGTCTCGGGCTTCAGCACCTGGGCGCCACCCGCGGCGCGCCCTTCGTCGAGGAACAGCCGCTCAAACGCCAGATAATCCGCCGCGGTGCCGTAGAGCCCACCGCCGCCCATCTCGAATTCGGGTTCCTGCGGCATCTCGAACGGGATCGGCGCCAGGGCGCCGTCCTCGCTCCGGGAGTGCATGCCGGCAATCCGGGCGCGGCGATCCGGGGTCAATTTGAAGCCGGTATCCTTCATACCGATCGGTCTGAACAGGTGCTCGGCGAAATAGTCGCCAAGGTTCTGACCGCTGACCCGCTCGACCGCCTTGCCGACCCAGTCGATGTTGATGCCGTAATCCCATTTGTCGCCCGGATCGAAGATCACCGGCAATGCCAGCGCCTCGTTCTCGCAGGAGATGATCCCGGGTATTCCCTTCTTCTCCATGTAGCGGCCCAAATCCGCGTTCCATATGTCGTAGACAAAGCCGGCGGTGTGGGTGATCAGGTGGCGCAGGGTGATCGGCCGCCGCGCCGGACGAAGCTGCGGCTCGCCGGCTGACGTCGAAGCCTTCGAGCACTTGAGGTGCGGCGAGTTCGGGAAGCACACCGGCAATCGGCGCATCGAGCGCGAGCTTTCCCTGCTCGACGAGCTGCATCGCCGCCGTCGAGGTGATCGCCTTGGTCATCGAGGCGATCCAGAACACCGTGTCCGCGCTCATCGCGGCGCCATCGGGCAGAGCGCGCCGGCCAAAGGCGCCCTGATAGACCGGACCCTCACGTGTCGTCGCCATCGCCACGACTCCCGGCACATCGCCCCGATCGGTGGCGGTCTTCAGCAATTCGTCGATTTGCGGCAGTTGAGGCATGACGCTGCTCCTTCGATAGGTTGTTTCAATCAAAGCCAGCGGCGTTGATTGTTGCTGGTCTCCCATGCGGTCACCGTCTCATAACGCGGCTTCGCAAAACCCCTCGGCAGCACTATTGTATCCCCGAACAAGGGCGGATGAGCCGCCCATGTGGGAGATGTCCGGCAGAATTCTCTGTCGCTGCGCTGGCATATCACCTCGCCAAACCCTGTCACTTGGAGGATGCGTCGATGATCTATGAAGTCCGTACCTATACCCTGCGTCCCGGGACCGTGCCCGAATTTGAAGAGCGCTATGCCAAGCGGCTGCCCTCGCGGGAAAGACACTCCAAATTGGGCGGCTTCTGGCACACTGAGTTTGGTCCGCTCAATCAGGTGATCCACGTCTATCCCTACGACGATTTGCGGCACCGCACGTCGGTGCGCGCAGCGATGGCGCAGGACGCCGAGCGCAACGCGCTCCCCGGCGGCGGCGAATTCATCGTCGCGCAGGAGGCCGAGATCATGAACCCGGCGCCGTTCATGCACGCCCTCGGCAGCAGGAATTACGGCACCGGAAACGTGTATGAGATGCGCACTTACACCTACGCCCCGGGCGACCTCCCGAAGGTGCTGGAGGCGTGGGCCAAGGCGGTTCCCGATCGCGAGAAGCTCTCTCCCTTGGCAGCCTGCTGGACGAGCGAACTCGGCGGGCTCAACAAGTTCGTCCACACCTGGGTGTACAAGGATCTCAACGAGCGCGCCCGGATCCGCGAAGAATCGCGCCGGCCCGGCCAAGCGTGGCCACCGCAGGCCGGGGTGCGGCCGATCCGGCAGGAGAACAAGCTGCTGATCCCGGCGGCCTTCTCACCCGTAAGGTAGTCCTAAATCGATCAATCCCGGTCCGGCGGTTACAGCAGGCTGCCGCCGTCGACCGGGATGACCGTGCCGTTGACAAAGGTCATCGTCGTCGCCAGCCCGAGGATCACCGCCGCCACCTCCTCGGGCTGACCGATCCGCTTGAGCGGGTTGTTCGCAATCCTTTGGGCGCGCTGCTCCGGGGTCCACATATCGGTCATCGGCGTCTCCATCAGGCTGGGCGCGACGGCCACTACCCGGATTGCCGGCGCCAGCGCCCGCGCCAAGGACATCGTCATCGCGTGTAGCCCGGCCTTGGCGGCCGCATAGGCGATGTTGCTGCCGCCGCCGCGCACCCCCGACACCGAGCCGACATTGACGACAAGACCATGCCCGCTTGCCGCGAGCAACGAGCGGCAGGCGCGCACCGTGGCGAACGGGCCCCGCAGATTGACCGCCAGCACGAAGTCGAAGAACGCATCGTCGAGCGCGCGCAGATCGGCATGCGGGATCACTCGCGTGCTGCCGGCATTGTTGACCAGGATGTCGAGCCGGCCCTCGGTCGCCTCGATCGAGGCGGCGAGGCTTTCGATGGCGTGCGTCTCCTGCGCCGGCGTCCGGCTGGCCCGGTGGCCGATGCCGGGCAGGCTCGCGATCAGCTGGTCGGCTGCCTCGATGTCATTGCCGAAGGTGACGACGACCCTCGCCCCCGCCTCCGCGAACAGGAGTGCGGTCGCGGCACCCAGGCCCTTGCTGCCGCCGGTCACCAGCGCTACTTGGCCGTCGAGTAGGCCCATGGTCGGTGATCCCGATTAACTTGCGCGCGTCTACTCGGCCGCCGCCTGCAGTGGGGCGCCAAGAGTTTTCATGAACTCGATCAGATAGGGCTTCCACAGCTCTGCGTAGAAATGGCTGAAGTGCCCGTGTGTGTTCGGGCCCGCCGGGATCAGCACATAGCGGCCGTGGCGCACCCTCTTCATCGCCCGCTCGACGGTACCCAGTTCGGGTGGATTGGCGTGATCCTCGGCGTCGTTGATCAGCATTACCTTGGCCTTGATCTTGTCCAGGTCGGGCTCCGGGTTGTAGTCCATGATCGCCTCGATCGCCCAGAGCGAGTCGTTGGCATCGCCCTTTGCGGCCTGGGCGAGGCGCTGCTCGTAGAGCGCGTTGGCGGCGGTTAGAGTCGGCGCCATTTCCTGAATCCGGGTCGGGCTCTCAGTGCCGAAATTCCCGGCCGCGGCGTAGATGTAGTGGCGCGGGTTCGTCTCGTAGAAGCCGTTGTTCCAGTCAGGATCGTGGCGGATTGCCTCAGCCTGCGCGCGACGGCCGAGCCAGTTGCGGCCGCTGATCTCGACCGGCTGGCACGAGATCGGCACCACCCCGTCCATCAAATCGGGGTACATCTCGGCCCACATCCAGGCATGCATGCCGCCCATCGAGCTGCCAATGACAAGGCGCAGATGGGCGACATCGAGGCCTTCGCTGATCAGCCGATAGCCCGACTCGACCATGTCATGATAGCGGTAACGGGGAAATTTTCCCTTAAGCCCGTCCGAAGGCTTGCTCGACCCGCCGCGCCCGATCGCGTCCGGCATGATCAGGAAATACTGCGCCGCATCGAGCGGCTGCCCGGGCATAAACAGCTCGTTGGCGAGGCTCTGTCGCAGCCAATTGGCGCCGGTGCCGGTGTTGCCCTGCAACAGCAGCACCCCGTTGACGATCTTGCCCGCGGCGTTGCGCCTCGCGGTGCCGAGGGTGCGGTAGTGAAGCCTCAACTCGGGCAATGTCTCGCCGCTGGCGAAGACATAATCCTTCAGGGTGAAATCGGCTTCCTGATAATTCGGCCACATCGTGGCGGCATCGGCGGGCATCGGGCAGGGCTCCTGTTGTCTCAACGAATTCAGCATATCCGAGAATAGGAAATAGTTGGGGATTGGCCGATATCGGCTCCAAATTTTCCTCCAGGAGGTGTTAGGCCGCTTTGCGTTTTCCCTTTGTCGGAGCCGGCATCAACCGCCTATAGGTTTCGTCCTTGAGGGCCGAGGAATGACGATTGCGTAAATCCATCACCATCGACGCGGACATGAATGGATTTCTCAACGCACAAGACAGCATTAAAAATTTCGCGTGTGAAATTCCGTTCGGCAGAGACGGGTTAGGTGCTCGGATAAATTTATAAATGGATGTAAATCCTACTCTTGTACTACTCAGCGCTTCGTGAAAGTCCATTACGCTTTGACACCAAGGGTTTCCACTCTTTGAAACTAACGCCTTGAATTTTCCAAATTGCCTGCTGTCCCGGAGCCTGGGAAACATTCCGGCAACTAACCTCGAAAGGTGTTCGTCCGCGACCCATATAGGAAATGAGGTTTCGATCAGCCGCATTATTTCTGTTGCGGTGCCATATTTGGACAGTAGCCACAGCTTGGTGCAGAAACCCCATTCCGTACCGCCGTCGAAGCACGCGCAGATGTCGGCCAGAAGCTGGCGCGAGTGCCTATCAGTCGGCAACGGTGCAGCCACCAGAGCGTTCGCTACAGCGATCAATGCGTGATCATCAACTATTTCATGGCTTCGTACAAAA
This sequence comes from uncultured Alphaproteobacteria bacterium, assembly GCA_963774345.1. GTDB lineage: Bacteria > Pseudomonadota > Alphaproteobacteria > ATCC43930 > CGMCC-115725 > AP-15. The sequence continues at coordinate 54,680 of CAVZFB010000062.1, read as the reverse complement.
CGTCGTATCAAATCGAGCTTTGCAGCCCGGTTCGGTGAGTGTTGCCACCATTGTAGAATGTTACTCCGGCACGCCGGCCAATCAATCAAGATTCTAAAGAAGTCCGCATCATCTATATCGGATTGATATTGACGCGCGTAGTTTATTAACCTCTTCAATATTTTCTCTCCACTACCAATGTCGAATCGACGCCAGCACAGACCAACTCTAACTGCGTGTGTAAAAAATCGACGTTCTCGGTCAATGTTCTCGTCTCGGGTCAATTTGTCTTTAATTGCCCGCTCTAATCGCGAAAGAAACTGATTTTCACGTATCCGAAAATATTTCTTAGCCTGCGCCGCATCCAAAATAACAGTTTTACCCGAGTTAAGGCGGATCTGTCTCGTTTGAAGTGCCAAGTCCAAGTCACGCAGAAGACGCTTCCCTTGAGCAACCGAATTGACGCCAAGATCGATGTCATCCATGTATCGAGCGAAGTCGGTATCTTTTTGACCACGTAGGAATCTGTCAATTTCGAAGAGGAAGCAATGCGCCAACAATCGTGGTGCATCCAAATTAATTTGCGGTAGCCCTGTCTCAATGCGGGGCATGTAATCAGGTTGCCAAAGCATTGTCGATAATATATAAATTAGTAAATCAAGCGAGTGTTCTTTGGCGATTGAAAGGCCGGCTAATATGTGTCTTAAATGATCGTAGGAGATACTATCGTAAAAATTGGCAATATCGGTGACGATTACGTATTTGCGCGTTGTGGCAAATCCGAGAATGCGTCTTTGGAAAGCAAGCCAAGGGCCAAGTGGGCCATAGTCAGACGATTCTCCTCTGATTATTTTCGAAAATCGATTATCATCCGGTGCGTAGAACGCATTATCTTTCGCGGGAGCTTGTTGTTTTATTTCCTCCCAAAGGGCATCGGAGAGCGTCTGAAGAACCAGGGAGTCCTTTGCGGAGGGTATGACTAATTGGCGGCACATCCCTTTGGACTTCTCGGAAAGAAACCGAATAGGAGGCCTGGGGATGTATCGGCCAGAGCAGACTTCTGCTGCGATAGAGCTACACATCGCATCAAGCCGAATGTGGAAGTCCAGATATTCCACGGGATCGGAGATAGGCTGATGCCGCATTGCTTCGCGCACTTTTGCGTGCCAGCGCGACCGCAGGCGGCTCGGATTGATGATTTCCTCGATATCCAGCCGCTTTATCGGGAACTTGGGGGATTGCATCAGCCGGTGGAAATGACTTTGAACCAGTGCGACCTCAAGTGGGGAGGTGTACGGCCTGCTCAACCCTTTCTCAGTGGAAAATACTCAGGAACACGGCTTAATCGAGCTGATCCCGTCCACGGGCGAACGCCACTCGCAATCAGCCGCGGAGCGCCTGTGCAGCGGATCGACGTCCCGATAATGGATCGACGGACCCTGATAGACATCACGGATTAGTCGGGGTCAGACTGAAGCGCGTGCGTAGAAGCGGGTGGCATTGTCCCATAGCAGCTTCCGCTTTCGCTCCCTGTCCATCACCCAGTCCGCCACCAGCGAGACCGACTCGGGGAAGTGGCTTTCGCCGTGCGGATAGTCCGACGCGTACATCAGCACGTGATCGCCGACCAGATCGATGACGGCGTTGGTCAGCCTGGCGCCTTCCGGGATCTCGATGCTCTGGAAATAATGCCCGCCGGTGACGTACTCGCTCGGCTTGTGATCGAGTTCGGGGAGTGCGGCTTTGATCGTCTCGGCGTGCTCGTCGAGCCGCGCCATCCAGAAGGGCAGCCAGCCGTGCCCGGCCTCCAATGTGCCCACCCGCAAGGTTGGGTAGCGGTCCATCACCCCGCTGCCGATCATCGCCGCCATGTTGCGCATGCCGCACCAGGGGTGAGCGGCTGAGCGCTGCAGCCACAGATTGTCCCAGGTATCCTGCCCGCCCGGCGCATAAGGCGGCATCACCGTGAAGGTGTGAAGCACAACGGCAAGGTCGAGTTTGGCGGCTTCGGAATAAAGCGGCTCCAGCGCCGGGTGGTCGAGCGGCACGCCGACCGGCGCGTAGACCATTATCCCCCAGGCCCAAATGGCTTGACCCCAGCGGCGGATCTCGCCGAGTGCTCCCTCGATATCGCGCGCCGCGGCCAGGATCACCCCGCCGAGCCGGTTCGGATAGGCGCCGCAATAGTCTGCCATCCAGCGGTGATAGGCGCGGTACATCGCCATTTCGAGGATCACATCGTCGCCGGCCGTCCAGGTGCCGAACCAGCCCGAGGGGAGCGTCAGGTTCACATCGACGCCCTCATGATCCATGTCCTTGATGCGCTCTCCGGGGTCGGCATCGACCAGCGGCGAGGGCTCGCGCGACCGCTTTACGCCGGTGAAGCCGGCCATGTATCCGCTCGGCGCTTGGTCGGATTCGGCCATCCCTAGCCGGCGGCGATAGCGACGCTGGCCCTTGGTATAGGTCACCTGGCCGGAGCGGCCCTGGGACTTATACGCGTCCCAGTCTCGCAGCCGGTCCTTTTCGGATTGGCTCAGATAGCCGGCAAGAATGCGCGCGTCCGGGCCGACATGGGTGTCGGAATCGAAGATCCTGAAACCGTCGCGCGCCATGGCTCACCTCACTTCGAATGGACCCCTGACATCTATCGTCGGCGATCGCCTGGCGAAAAATAGCGTTGCTCGAGCGCCTGCTGCTTTGCTCCGCTTTCGCCATCCTCCGGCATCTCGGGAATGGGATAGGGCTTGTCGCGACGGCTCTCGACAAAGGCATCCCAGGCCTTCACGCCACCCGACTGGAACGCGGTCATGAAGTCCCATAGCGCCGCCCAGGTGACGTTATGGGTGAAACCGGGATACCAGGCGATGGTGACGCCGAGCGCCAGATGCTCGTCGAGATCTAGATAGCGGCCGAGCTTGCCCTTCATGAACGAAAATGGCCCCGTTACCGCAGCGCGCGCCGCTCTGATTTCATCGGTGGAATGGGGTGATTCGAACTGCACCCAGTCGGCATCGGCTTCCTCGCGGTAAGCCCGTAATCGCGCAATCGTGTCTTGCAACGTGCCGCCGGTGGCGTCGCGGGCGTAGCACTGCGCCATCACCACAAAATTAGGGTCTAGCTCGTTCTTCATGTCGACCGCTGCACGGTAGCGCGCGATCGCCTGGTCGAGCGGCACGACCTCCACGCCGGCGCTCTGCGTCTTGCGCTTGCCTTCGATCGGCTGATCGTCGATGCGTATTCCGGCAACGCCGGCCCGGATGCATTCGCGTATCATGCGGCGCACTGCCATGATCCCGCCGTGACCGGTGTCGCCGTCCATGATCACCGGGATCGACACACTCTCGGCGATCCAGCCCGCGATCGTCACGCATTCGGTCATTGTCGCGGTGCCGACATCCGCCAGACCGGTATAAGCGCCGACGACCCCGCCGGTGCCGACAAACAGCACCTCGCAACCGGCCTTCTCCATGATTCGGGCATGCGCCGCAGTCGGCGGGTGGAGGACCGCCAAAACCTTGTCCTGGCGATGAATCAATTCCTGCAAGCGAGCCGATTTAGCTTGTGGCTCTGCGCTCATCGCGGTCACCCCTCAATTTCGCGCCTGGTCGACGAGAATATCGGCGCAACGCTGCTCGACGCTCTCCGCCGAGGCGAAGAAATCGGCGCCGGGGTCTAGCGCCGCGGCCGGGCGGGTGGTTTCGAGCCGCACGCCGTGTTGTCGGGCGATGTCGGCGAGGCGGTTCGCGACGTCTGCCCGACCGGTGAAAATAACGCGCTCGATTTGCGCGCGGATCGCCGCCAGTGCGGCACCAGCCTGGTCGCCGCAATCGAGGATGGCCGAGAAGCGGGCGTCAGGTACGGCCGCGCGCGCCGCCTCGACCAGCGCCCGGAACCAACCAGGCCCGGCGTAGACGCCGGCTTCCGGCGCACTCAGCAGGATGATCGAATGGCCGGTGCGGGCGCCGGCCCTCAGCGCGCCCACCGCATGGGCGAGCGAGTGGATGACGATGGCCGGACCGGCCAGCCTTTCAACCCGAGACTCTGCCTCCGTGCCGCAACCGGGGGCGGCAGGCCCCGTCAGGCGAGTCCGCCAAAATAGGCGGTGACCTCGACCATGCGGTTCGAGAAACCCCACTCGTTGTCGTACCAGGAGAGGACGCGGACGAACCGCTTGTCGAGCACCTGGGTCTGGGTCACGTCGAACACGGAACTATGCGGGTCGTGGTTGAAATCGACCGAAACCGTCGGCGCCTTGTTGATGCCGACGATGCCCCTGAGCCGGTTAGACTTTGCCGCATCTTCCATCAGCGCATTGACCTCGTCGGCCGAGGTTTCGCGGGCCGAGTTGAATGTGAAGTCGATCAGCGACACGTTGGCGGTCGGCACCCGGATCGCGGTGCCATCGAGTTTGCCCTTGAGCGCCGGCAACACCAGCCCGACCGCCTTGGCCGCCCCGGTCGAGGTCGGGATCAGGGAGAGGGCCGCCGCCCGCGCCCGGCGCAAATCCGAATGCAGGGTGTCGACCGGGTTCTGGTCGCCGGTATAGGAGTGGATCGTCGTCATATAGCCCCGTTCGATGCCGATCCCTTTGTGGAGCACATAGGCGACCGGGGCCAGGCAATTGGTCGTGCACGACGCGTTCGAAATGATCTCGTGCTCGGGCTTCAGATCGTCGTGGTTGACGCCCATCACGACGGTCAGGTCGGCGCCGTCGGCCGGGGCCGAGATGATGACGCGCTTCGCGCCGGCCTCGAGGTGCTTGGCCGCAGCCTCGCGCTTGGTAAAGATTCCGGTGCATTCGAGCGCCACATCGACCCCGAGCCGGCGCCAGGGCAATTTGGCCGGGTCGCGCTCAGCGGTCACCGTAATCTTGCCGCGGCCGATGTCCATCCAGCCTTCGCCGGTGGCGACCTCGCCCGGAAAGCGGCCGTGAACACTGTCGTAGCGGAGCAAATGGGCGTTGGTCTCGACCGGGCCGAGATCGTTGATGCCGACGATTTCGATGTCGTCGCGCCGGCTCTCGCAAGCCGCCCGCATCACCAGCCGGCCAATGCGGCCAAAACCGTTGATCGCTACCCGTACCGTCATGGCCCGCTCCTCCCGAAGGCTTTCGCCAATCTATAGGAGCGAGCGGGCCGCCTCTGCAACCCTCTCGGCAGTAATGCCGAAATGCGGGTAGAGCGCGGCGATCGGAGCCGACGAGCCAAAGCTGTGCATCCCGACAAATGCCGAGCGCTCGCCGAGCCAGCGGTCCCAGCCGAACTGGACAGCGGCCTCGACTCCGACCCGCGGCGCGGTGCCGAGGACTACGTTGCGATATTCCTGGGTCTGGCTCTCGAACAACTCCCAGCACGGCATGGAAACCACGGCAGCGCGGATCCCGCCTTTGGCTAGCTCTTCGCGCGCTTCCATCGCGATCGCCACCTCCGAGCCGGTTGCGAGCAATGTTACGTGACGCGCGCCGTCGGCCTCGGCGAGCACATACGCGCCCTTGGCTGAGCGGTTTTCGCCGTGCGGCTCGGTGCGCTGCAATGGCAGCGGCTGGCGGGTCAGCGCGAGGATCGACGGCGCGTGCCGGTTTTCCAGCGCGATTTGCCAGCATTCCGCGGTCTCGACCGCGTCGCTGGGGCGGAATACGTTAAGCTGCGGCATCGCACGCAGCGCCGCCAGATGCTCGACCGGCTGGTGCGTCGTCCCGTCCTCGCCGAGCCCGATCGAATCGTGGGTCATCACATAGATGACGCCGGCTTCCATCAGCGCCGACAGGCGGATCGCGCCGCGCGCATAGTCGGTGAAGATGAGGAATGAGCCGCCATAGGGGATCAGCCCACCATGCACCGCGATCCCGTTCATCGCCGCGGACATGCCCATTTCCCGCACGCCGAAATGGATGTAGCGGCCGGAGAAATCGCCCGGCTTAATCTCTATCTCGTCCTTAATCTTGGTATCGTTCGACGGCGTTAGATCGGCCGAGCCGCCGATGATCTCCGGTACTGCGGGGATCAGCGCGCTCAGCGAGGCACCCGATGCCTGGCGCGTCGCGAGCCTGGCGTTTTTCGCGCGGAAGTCTTCACAGATCCCGGCAGTGATCTTGCCGAGATCGGCGGGCAGCTTGCCGGTTTGGCGGCGCACAAACTCCGCCCGTTTGTCCGCCGGCTGGGCCTCGAGCCGGGCCTCCCAGGCTTTGCGCACATCGGCGCCGCGGGCGCCGACGTCGTGCCACCAGTCTTTTACATCATCGGGGATCACAAACGGCGGGTACTCCCAGCCGAGCCGCTCGCGCGCCCCCTTGATCTCCTCGGCGCCTAGCGCCGTGCCGTGCGCTGCGGCGGTGCCGGCCTTGGTCGGCGCGCCAAACCCGATGATCGTCTTGCAGGCGATGAAGCTCGGCCGGTCCTGGCTCTGCGCCCATTTCAGCCCCTCGGCGATCGAGGCGTGGTCAAGACCGTCGACGCGCTTTGTCGCCCAGCCGTGCGCCTCGAACCGGACGATCTGGTCGTCGGAGACCGCGAGGCTTGTCGCGCCGTCGATCGAGACCGAATTGTCGTCCCACAGCACGGTCAGCTTTGACAGCTTCAAGTGCCCGGCCAATGATATCGCCTCGTGGCTGATCCCTTCCATTAGGCAGCCGTCGCCGCAGAACACATAGGTGCGGTGATCGACGACGTCGTCACCGAATTCGGCGGCTAGGTGGCGTTCGGCGAGCGCCATGCCGACCGACGTCGCGATGCCCTGGCCGAGCGGTCCGGTCGTGGTCTCGATCCCGGTCGCCAGCCCGCGCTCCGGATGGCCGGCGGCCTTACTGCCGAGCTGACGGAAGCGCTGCAGCTCGTCGATCGTCATGTCGGGGTAGCCGGTCAGGTGCAACAGCCCATAGAGCAGCATCGAGCCGTGCCCGTTCGACAACACGAACCGGTCGCGGTCGGGCCAGTCGGGGTGCAATGGGTCGAAGCGCAAGAACTGGCTGAACAGCACCGTGGCGATGTCAGCCATGCCCATCGGCATGCCGGGATGGCCGGATTTCGCCTTTTCGACGGCATCCATGGCAAGGGCGCGCAAGGCGTTCGCCATACGTCGAAGTTTCGGGTCGCGAGGCGCAGGGAGCGGCGCGAGGGCGGAGGCAGCGGCGGAGGAAGTGCTCATAGGAGGGGAACATAAGAGCCGCCCGGGCGAGGGCAAGCACGATCCGGGCCCGGTCGTAAGGATTGTTTCACCGCGATGGCTTCGCTAACCTCGGCAAAGCCGGGTTTTCCGCGGCCGCATCGACCGCACGAGAGGGGACGCGAACAATGGCGATTATCGTTGGCCAGGGCGAATACAAATACGAAATCAAGGAGAATTGGGCGAAGCTGCCCGATGGCTGGTCTTTCAAGGAAGTCGCCGCGGTCGGGGTCGACAAGAACGACAATGTCTACGCCTTCGGGCGTGGCGAGCATCCGATCATGGTGTTCGACCGCCAGGGCAATTTCCTGCGGTCGTGGGGCGAGGGGCAGTACCCGCGCGCCCACGGCGTCCATATGGGTCCTGACGATTCGATCTATCTGACCGACGATGGCGGCCATTTCGTCCGTAAATGTCGGCTCGAAGACGGCAAGGTGTTGCTGGAGCTGGGTGTGCCCGGCACGCCGGCGCCCTATCTGAGCGGCGAGCCGTTCAACCGCTGCACCCATACGGCACTGTCGCCAAAGGGCGAGATCTATGTCTCGGACGGCTATGGCAACGCCCGCGTCCACAAATATTCGCCGGACGGCAAGCTTGTTGATGTCGTGGGGCGAGCCCGGCAGCGATCCCGGCCAGTTCAACCTTGTCCACAACATTTGCGCCGATGCCGATGGCTGGGTCTATGTCGCCGACCGCGAGAACCATCGGGTCCAGGTGTTCGACGGTAACGGCAAATACGAGACCCAGTGGAACAATCTGCACCGGCCGTGCGGCCTCTACATGTCGTACACGCATCACCCGGTCTGTTATATCGGCGAACTTTCGGTCAACCGCCTCAACGCCAATCTCGGGCCGCGGGTCAGCATCGTCGATAATCAGGGGAAGCTATTGTCGCGGATCGGCGATCCGTTTGCCGGAACGGCGCCGACCTCGTTTATCGGACCGCACGGCCTCGCGGTAGACTCGCGCGGCGATCTCTATGTCGGCGAGGTGTGCTGGACCTTGTGGCCAGGGCTATTCCCGGGCGAGCCGCATCCGCCAGGGCTACGGGCCTTGCAGAAATACGAACGCGTCCATTGAGGAGAATGGCATGGCGATCATCGTTGGCGACGGCGACTACAAATATCGGATCATCGAGGACTGGGCGAAACTGCCCGACGGATGGTCGTTCAAGGAAGTCGGCGCGGTCGGCGTCGACGCCAAGGACAACGTCTATGTCTTCAACCGCGGCGACCACCCGATGATGGTGTTCGACCGCGACGGCAAATTCCTGCGCTCCTGGGGCGAGGGCCAGTATCCGCGTGCCCACGGCGTCCATATGGGGCCGGACGATTCGATCTATCTGACCGACGATGGCGGCCATTTCGTCCGCAAATGCTCGCTCGACGGCAAGGTGCTGCTCGAGACTCGGCGTCCCCGGCAAGCCCGCGCCCTATATGAGCGGCGAGCCGTTCCACCGCTGCACCCACACCGCGCTGTCGCCGAAGGGCGACATCTATGTGTCCGACGGCTACGGCAACGCCAGCGTCCACAAATATTCGCCCGACGGCAAATTGCTGATGTCGTGGGGCGAGCCCGGCACCGATCCCGGGCGAGTTCAACATCGTCCACAACATCTGCACCGACGCCGACGGCTGGGTCTATGTCGCCGACCGCGAGAACCACCGCGTCCAGGTGTTCGACGGCAACGGCAAGTACGAGACGCAGTGGAACAATCTGCACCGGCCGTGCGGTCTCTACATGGACTATGCCCGCCACCCGGTCTGCTACATCGGCGAACTGGGGCCGGTGCAGCCGGTCAACCGCAACAGTCCGAATCTCGGCCCGCGGGTCAGCATCGTCGACAACCAGGGCAAGCTGCTGTCGCGCTTCGGCGACATGCATGCCGGCACCGCGCCGACCGCGTTTCTCGGGCCGCACGGGCTCGACCGTCGACAGCGCGCGGCGATCTCTATGTCGGCGAAGTGTCGTGGACGCAGTGGCCGCAATTCTTTCCGGACAAGCCGCGGCCCGATTACATCCGCTCATTGCAGAAATACGAGCGGGTGCGCTGACCGAGCGGGCCGGCGACGGGATGAGCCGGCTCGACGAGGCGCTCGAGCGGCTCGAACGGGCCGTGGCCCGGCTCGAGGCCGCGACGCGTCGGCGGCTGCGAGGCGATCGACCGGCTGGCGCGACACGCGCGCCGAAGGCCGAGGCTGCGACAGCTGCGCGTCGTCGTTGGCGAGATCGGCGCTCGGGTCGACGGCGCGCTCGCCAGGATCGGCCGGGTGCTCGGGGGAGAGGGGTGAGATGAGTCAGGTCGCGGTTACGGTCAACGGCCGCCCTTACAAGATCACCTGCGACGACGGGCAGGAGCCGCGCATTCGGCGGCTCGCCGCAATACGTCGACGCGCGGGTCGGCGAGTTCGCCAAAAGCATCGGCCAGGTCGGCGAAGCGCGGCTGCTGCTGCTCGCGGCCCTCGTCATCGCCGACGAATTGTCCGACGCTAACGAGGCGTTGCAGCAGGAGCGCAGCCGTGCGCGCGCCGCCGAAAGCGAAGCTGCCGACGACGCCGATGCGGCGGCGAGCAGTGTCCACGGCATCGCCCAGCGGATCGAGGCTATTGCGGCGCGGCTGGAGACCCCCTAGCTTTGCCGCTGCGGGGTGGGGCTGCGCGGTGCGTTAGGCCGCATGTTACCCCGGGGCCGATACCTACCTCTTGGGAGCTGTCCCTGTCGGAGTCGTGGCTTCGACACATGGCGCCCACCTGCTACGGCGGGCCACGGTGGGATTGCACGCCAACGGCCGAGGCGGCTCCACTCCGCAGCTCTGATCCAGGGGCCGGGACGCGCGGTGCGATCATCGTGAAAATCCTGTTCTGCGGCGACGTGATGGGGCGCCCGGGCCGCGATGCAGTCAAGACTGCATGTGCCGGCGCTGCGGCGCGATCTCGCCCTCGATCTCGTCGTCGTCAATGCCGAGAACGCGGCCGGCGGTTTCGGCCTGACCGAGCGCATCTGCGGCGAATTCTACGAGTGCGGCGTCGATATTCTGACGACCGGCAATCACGTCTGGGACCAGCGCGAGCTGATCCCCTATATCGACCGCGACCCGTGTGTGCTGCGTCCGGCGAATTTTCCGCCCGGAACGCCCGGCGCCGGCTGGCGGCTCCACCCGGTGGGCGGCGGTCGAAACGCGCTGGTGATCAACCTGATGGGCCGGCTGTTCATGGACGCGCTCGACGACCCGTTTGCCCGGCTCGATGCGATCCTCGCCGATCATCCGCTCGGTGGCGGCGTGGCGGCGATCCTCGTCGATTTTCACGCCGAGGCGTCGAGCGAGAAGATGGCGCTCGGCCATTTTGCCGACGGCCGCGTCTCGGCCGTGTTCGGCACGCATTCCCATGTCCCGACCGCCGACGCGCAGATCCTGCCGGGCGGCACCGCCTATCAGACCGATGCCGGGATGTGCGGCGACTACGATTCGGTGATCGGGCTGCAAAAAGGCGCCGGCGGTGCGCCGCTTTGTCACCAAGATGCCGGGCGAGCGACCGCAGGTCGCCGAGGGCGAGGGCACCTTGTGCGGCGATTCTGCTCGAAACCGACGACGAGAACGGTCTCGCCCGCCGGGTCGAGCCGGTGCGAATCGGCGGGCGCCTGATGCAACAGCTGCCGCGCTGCTGAGCCCGGACTACCAGTAATTGGGCGGTTAGCAAGGCCGCTCGGATCGCGGCCCAGATGCCCCAATCCTGCCATATTGGATTGTTAGCCCGGTCGACAGCCCCTATGAAGGGTTTCGACACCCGAGGCCGACGGGGAGCCGCACGGAGATCGATGGCAGGCCATTCGCAATTCAAAAACATCATGTACCGGAAGGGCGCGCAGGACAAAAAGCGCGGCAAGGTCTTCACCAAGATCATCCGGGAATTGACGACCGCGGCCCGTACCGGACTGCCCGATCCCGCTGCGAACCCGCGGCTGCGCGCGGCGGTGCTGGCCGCCCGCCAGGCCAACATGCCGAAGGACACGGTCGACCGCGCGATCAAGCGCGGCGCCGGCGGCGAGGCCGATTCGGCCTATGACGAGGTGCGCTACGAGGGCTATGGGCCGGGTGGGATCGCGGTCATCGTCGAGGCGCTGACCGACAACCGCAACCGCACCGCGAGCGAGGTTCGCGCCGCCTTTACCAAGGCCGGCGGCGCGCTCGGCGAGACCAACAGCGTCGGCTTCCTGTTCGATCGTGTCGGCGAAATCGTCTATCCGGCGGCGGCCGCTAGCGCCGAGGACATGTTCGAGGCGGTGATCGAGGCCGGGGCCGACAATGTCGAAAGCGATGCCGAGCAGCATCTCGTGACCTGCGCGGCCGACGATTTCAACACCGTGCGCGACGCGCTCGAACAGCATTTCGGCCCGGCTGCTTCGGCCCGGCTCGTCTGGCGGCCGAAGACGACGGCGTCGATCGACGAGGACACCGCGATCGCGCTCTTCAAGCTGCTCGAGACGCTCGAGGACAGCGACGATGTCCAGAACGTCTACGCCAATTTCGAAGTGGCCGAGGACGTAATGGCGCGGCTCGGCGCCTGAGAATGACCGATCGAGCCGAGCCGACTTCTTGCTCCCTTTCCGCCCGGCCCGGGGGAGGGGGGCTAGGCGATGCGCGTCTTGGGGCTCGATCCCGGGCTGCGGCATACCGGCTGGGGAGTTATCGACGTCGACGGCAATCGTCTGACCCATGTCGCCGAACGGGGTGTCGCACGCCGCGACCGATCAGCCGCTGGCGATGCGGCTGGTGTCGCTGTTTCGCCAGATCGGCGAGGTGCTCGAACGCTTTCGCCCGGACGAGGCGGCGGTCGAGGAGACCTTTGTCAACCGCAACCCGGCCTCGACCTTGAAGCTCGGCGTCGCCCGCGGCGTCGTGCTGCTGGCGCCGGCCGAGCGCGGGCTGCCGGTCGCCGAATATTCGGCCAATCTGATCAAAAAGGCGGTCGTCGGGGCCGGCCATGCCGAGAAGGCGCAGGTGCAGATGATGGTGCGCCGGATCCTGCCGGGCTGCGACGATCGGTGCGGCCGACGCCGCCGATGCGCTGGCGGTGGCGATCTGCCATGCCCACCATCGCACGAAACCCGCCGCGCCTGGGAGACGCTCCGATGATCGCCAAGCTCGCCGGCATCGTCGATCAGGTCGGCGAGGACAGCGCGGTCATCGACGTCGGCGGCGTCGGCTATCTCGCCTTCTGCTCGACCCGGACGATCGGCCGACTGCCGCCGGCCGGCGCGCCGGCGCGCCTGTTGATCGAGACGCATGTCCGCGAGGATCACATCCATCTCTACGGCTTTATCGACGCGGCCGAGCGCGACTGGTTCCGGCTGCTGACGACGGTGCAGGGGGTCGGCGCGCGACTGGCGCTTGCGATCCTGTCGGCGGTGCCTGCCGAGGAACTTGGTCTCGCCATTTTCGCGCAGGACAAGCGCAGTGCTGGCGCGTGCCGACGGAGTCGGGCCGCGGCTCGCCGCGCGCATCGTCAACGAGCTCAAGGACAAGGTCGGCGGTCTCGCCCCCCCACCGTCTTTGTCGACGACGCCGGTATCCTCAGCCGGCGCCGACAGCGGCCCGGCCGCCGACGCCGTTTCCGCGCTGGTCAATCTCGGCTATCGGGGCGGCCGAGGCCTTTGGTGCGGTAGGCGCTGGCAACGAACCGGCTCGGCGCGGCGCCGGGGTCGATGCGCTGATCCGCGCGGCGCTGCAGGAGCGCGCCCCGTGAGAGCTGTCGGGCATGAGCGAGGCCGGTTCACGCATCGTCGCCCCCGAACGCGCCGAGCAGGATGCCCCCGAGGCCTCGCTGCGGCCGCTGACGTTGGCCGAATTCGTCGGCCAGCGCCAGCTGCGCGACAATCTGGGCGTCTTTATCGAGGCCGCCAAAGCGCGCGGCGAAGCGCTCGACCACGTGCTGTTGTTCGGGCCGCCGGGGCTCGGCAAAACCACCCTGGCGCAGATCGTCGCGCGCGAGATGGGGGTGGGCTTTCGCGCCACTTCCGGCCCGGTCATCCAGCGCGCCGGCGATCTCGCCGCGCTCCTGACCAATCTGCAGCCGCGCGACGTGCTGTTCATCGACGAAATCCACCGGCTGGCCCCATCGGTCGAGGAAATCCTCTATCCGGCGATGGAGGATTTTCAGCTCGATCTGATCATCGGCGAGGGGCCGGGCGCGCGCTCGATTCGCATCGACTCTGCCGCCTTTCACGCTGGTCGGCGCGACGACCCGCTCGGGGCTGATCACCCGGCCGTTGCGCGAGCGCTTTGGCATCCCGTCTGCGGCTGTTGTTCTACGAACCGGCCGAGCTCGCGCTGATCGTCGGCCGCGGCGCCCGGGTGCTCGCCTTCGATTTGCGGGCTGAGGGCGCCGCCGAGATCGCCCGCCGCGCCCGCGGCACGCCGCGCGTGGCGATGCGTCTGCTGCGCCGGATTCGCGACTTTGCCGCGGTCGAGGGCCTGGCGATGGTCGACGCTCGCCGCGGCCGACGCGGCGCTGTTGCGGCTCGAAGTCGACGGATGCGGGCTCGACGGCATGGACCGGCGCTATCTGCGCTGCATCGCCGAGCACTACGGCGGCGGCCCGGTCGGGGTCGAGACCATGGCGGCGGCTCTCGGCGACGAGCGCGACGTCATCGAAGAGGTCATCGAGCCTTACCTGATCCAGGAAGGGTTTGTGCAGCGCACGCCGCGCGGCCGCATGCTGACCCAGCTCGCCTTTCGCCATCTTGGCCTGCCGATGCCGGCTGTGTTGCCGGCCCAGCTCGACCTTCTGGCGCGCTTGCCGGTCGCCGACGAGGCCGAGGAGGTGCCGTGATGCCGTCGCGAACACCGACAGCGACGCCGACACCGACGATCGTCCAAAAGACGCCATAAAAGGTTCAAAGAATGCCGCCTTCCGCTGTCGACACCCTGCCGCTCGCCGGTGCGGTTCCCCATGACCTTTCGATCATTGCGCTGTTTCTGCAATCAGATGCCATCGTCAAAATCGTCATGCTGATCTTGTTGCTCGCGTCGTTCTGGTCGTGGGCGGTCATCTTCGACAAGGTGATCCGGCTGCGCCGCCTGCGCCATGCGGCGTCGAACTTTGAGGAAAGCTTCTGGTCGGGCGGCTCGCTCGACGATCTTTACGAGCGCGTCGGCCAGCGTCCGCCCGATCCGATGACCGCGGTGTTTTCGGCGGCGATGCGCGAATGGCGGCGCAGCGCCGCCAAGGGCCTGCTCGGCACCGCGATCATGCGCGCGAGCCTGCAGCAGCGCATCGAGCGGGTCATGAACGTGACCGTCGGCCGCGAGATGGAGCGGGTCGAGCGCTTCATGGCGTTTCTCGCCACGGTCGGCGCGACCGCGCCGTTTGTCGGGCTGTTCGGCACGGTCTGGGGCATCATGGACAGCTTTCAGTCGATCGCCGCCTCCAAGAACACCAGCCTCGCAGTCGTCGCCCCCGGCATCGCCGAATCGCTGTTCGCCACCGCGCTCGGCCTCGTCGCCGCGATCCCGGCGGTCATCGCCTACAACAAGCTGGCGACCGATTTCGGGCGCTACGCCGGCCGGCTCGAAGCCTTCTCCTCGGAATTCAGCGCGATCCTGTCGCGCCAGCTCGACGAGAGGCCCTGACCGGTGGCGCTGTCGAGCCTCAGCGGCAACGGCCGCGTTATCCGCGCCGGGCGCTATCGGCCGATGGCCGAAATCAATGTGACGCCGCTCGTCGATGTCATGCTGGTGCTGCTCGTCGTGTTCATGGTCGCGGCCCCGCTGCTGACCGTCGGGGTGCCGGTCGACCTGCCGCAGACCCAGGCGCCGCCGATCACCGAGCCGAAAGAGCCGCTGGTCATCACCGTTAACAATGAGGGCAAGATCTTTATCCAGGACACCGAGCTGCCGACCGAAGCCCTGGTGCCTCGCCTGCAGGCGATCACCGGGGCCAACCCCGACGCGCTTGTCTATGTCCGGGCCGACAAGTCGATCGATTACGGCCGCGTGCTCGAGGTCATGAGCCTGATCAGCGCTGCCGGCTTTCGCAAGGTTTCGCTGATCGCGCAGTCGCCGAGAGGAGTGGCGGACACGGCCGCCCATGAGGCGGCAGCCGCCGCGACCCCGGCACGGACTGCAAAGCACTGAGAACCGGGCCGCGGGCGCGCAAGGATGAGCCTGGCCATCGCCGAACCGGCCCTCCCGCCGGAACCCCAGCTACTGGAGGCGATGCCCGACGGCGTCGGTCGGCGCGGCCTGGCCTTGTCGGGCGTATTGCATCTCGTCTTCGGCAGCCTTTTCATCTTTGGTCTACCGACCCTGTTTCACCCGCCGACGCCGCAGGAAATGCCGATCGCGGTTCAGCTGGTGACGATGGGGCCGGAGACCCGGGCGACGCATCCCAACCCGAATATGCCCGAACGCGAGGCCAAGCCGGACGTGCCGGTGCCGGGTCCGCCGGGGCCAAAGCCCGAGCCCGAGCCGACCCCACCCCAACCGGCGCCGCCGCCCTCCGCCGCCGCTGCCCCCCCAGCGCCGCCGGCGCCGGCGCCGCCGGAGCAGAAGCCGGCAGCACTCCCGCCACCGCCTCCGTTGCCCGAGCCCAAGCCGGCGCCGCCGCCACCGCCGCCGAAACCGGTCGAGAAGGTCGAAGCGCCCGAACCGACACCCGAAAAGCCACAGCAGATCGCGCGGGCCGAGGCAAAGGCTGATGCCAGGAAATACGATCCCGGACAGTTCGACGCGCTGTTGAAAAATCTGGCCGCGCAGGACACCGCGCCATCGCCGGACGAGCCGCCGCAGAGAATGCGGACCGCCTCGGGAACCGCGTCGTCGCAGCCCCGCGCGCCGCTGGGCAGCCAGCTGAGCGCGAGCGAGGTCGACATGATCCGTGAGCAGATCTCGCGCTGCTGGAACATCCCGGCCGGCGCACGCGACGCCAAGGATCTGGTCGTCGAACTCCGGGTCGAAGTCGGACCCGACGGCATGGTGCAGCAGGCGACGATCGTCGATCAGGGGCGGGCCAATGCCGACCCGTTCTTCCGCGCCGCCGCGGAAAGCGCCCGGCGCGCCTTTTTCAACCCGCTATGCCGGCCGCTCCGCCTGCCGCCAGACAAATACGACGTCTGGAAAGACCTGGTCGTCGATTTCAGCCCAAAGGATTTGTTATGAATCAACGCCGCCGCGCTCCATACGGCGCACTGACCATCTTATTCACGGCCCTGCTGTGGGCGGGCGCGCCGGCGCGCGCCGAGCTGCGGATCGACATCACCAGCGGCCAGGTCCAGCCGATGCCGATCGCGATTCCGGCGTTTGCCGGCGCGGGCGGCGGTGAAGCGCAGGCCGGAAGCAATATCGCCGGCGTCATCTCGGCCGATCTCGAACGCTCGGGACTGTTTCGGCCGATCGATCCGCGAAGCTTTATCCAGAACGTATCGGCGACCGACAGCACCGCGCCCCGATTTGGCGACTGGCGGCAGATCAACGCTCAGGCGCTGGTTACCGGCACGGTCCAAACTCAAGGCGACGGAAGGCTTGGGGTCGAGTTCCGGCTTTGGGACGTCTTTGCCGAGCAGCAGCTGACCGGCTTTGGCTATACGACGACGCCGCAGAATTGGCGCCGCATCGCCCACATCATCGCCGACGAGATCTATAAGCGGATCACCGGCGAGGACGGATATTTCGACACGCGCATCGTCTATGTCGCCGAGTCCGGCCCGGCGCAGACCCGGATCAAGCGGCTGGCGATCATGGATCAGGACGGCGCCAACAATCACTACCTGACCGACGGGCGGGCGCTGGTGCTGACCCCGCGCTTCTCGCCGACGGCGCAGGAGATCACCTACCTGTCTTATGCCACCAAAACGCCGCGCGTCTATCTGCTGAACATCGACACCGGGCAGCAGGAAGTGATCGGCGACTTTCCCGGCATGACCTTCGCGCCGCGGTTTTCGCCCGACGGCAACCGGGTCGTCTTGAGCCGCGCCGAAAACGGCGCCAGCAACATCTACGCCTTCGATCTGCGCACGCACCGGGCAACTCGCTTGACCGACAGCCAGGCGATCGACACCTCGCCGTGCTACTCGCCGGACGGCAGCCAGATCGTCTTCAATTCCGATCGCGGCGGTTCGCAGCAGCTTTACGTGATGAGCGCCGACGGCGGCGGCGCGCAGCGGATCAGCTTTGGCTCGGGCCGCTACGGCACACCGGTGTGGTCGCCGCGCGGCGACCTGATCGCCTTCACCAAGATCGACGGCGGCTCGTTCTATATCGGCGTGATGCAGCCGGACGGCTCGGGCGAACGACTGTTGACGCAGGGCTTTCTGGTCGAGGGGCCGACCTGGGCGCCGAATGGCCGGGTGTTGATGTATTTCAGTCAAGGGCCATCCGATTCGCGCGGCTACGGCGGTTCGCCGCACCTGCAAACGATCGACTTGACTGGATACAACCAGCGTGACGTGCCGACGCCGGGAGCTGCGTCGGATCCGGCATGGTCTCCCTTGCTGCGCTGAGCAGCCACAGGATATAGTCCGCGCCGTTTTGCAGGGGTTTACGATATGCGCATGAAAGTCATTGGCCTAGTGGGAGTTATTTTGTTGCTCGCCGCCTGCAGCAGCACGCCACCGGCTCCGCCGCCCGGTCCGCCCGGCCCAAGCGGCCCGCCCAGCGGCGTCGGCTCGGTGGCTCCCAGGCTCGCAGCAGGATCTGGCGCAAACCGCCGGCGACCGCGTCTTTTTCGAATTCGATCGGTCGGATATCACCTCCGAAGCGCAGCAGATTCTGCAACGGCAGGCTAGTTGGCTGCAGCACTACCCGAACGTCTCCGTCACGATCGAGGGTCATTGCGACGAACGCGGCACGCGCGAGTACAACCTCGCCCTCGGCGAGCGCCGCGCCGCGGCGGTCAAGAACGTGCTGGTCGCCGCGGGCATTCCGGCATCACGCATTTCGACGATCAGCTACGGCAAGGAGCGGCCGATCGTCCCCGGCTCGAACGAGGAGGCCTGGGCGCAGAATCGCGTCGCCATCACCACTGTGAACTGAACATGGCACCCTGGCCGAGCCTCTCTCGGCCATCTCCATTCTGTATCGCTGCGAGGCGGATGGTGTCCGGAGCGTAAATCGACGTAGAATCTGGCCCGATTGCGAGTTTCTGTTGATCTTGCGCCGTCGGCCCGACCTGCCGGACCGCCCCGCCGCTACATCCAGTCCGGCGCCACGAGCCCCGGAGCACGTTATATCCGCCGTTTCGGGTGGACGAGGCTCGCGATGCGCCCTTTTTTTGCCTAAAACCGCCCCTAGCATCCATGGTAGATGCGCATCGCTCGATCCCGCACGTCGCGCCACCCCCAGGCCGCAGCGCGCATCCAAGAGGCCTACCTGATGATCCGGCGCTCGTTCCTGCCGCAAGCCCGTCCGGCCCTGCTGCTGGTGATGCTTTCGATGGCGCCGGCGGTGATGGCCTTTGCCCAGGATGCCGCGGCGCAGGATGTCGCGACGCAGGAGCGCCTCGACCGCATCGAGCGGGATCTCAGTATGCTGCAGCGGCAGGTTTATCGCGACAGCGGCGACACAGCGCCGGCCGGCGTTGCCGGCACCAGCACCGCCGTCAATCTTCAAGTCCGGATGGATCGGCTAGAGCAGCAGATGCGCGACCTGACCGGCCGCGTGGAGAACATGACAAACGAGGTCGAGCAGCTGCGCCAGCGCCTCGAGCAGGTAAACAGCGACATCGACGTGCGGCTCGGTCAAGGCCAGGCCCAATCATCGGGATCGGCAGGTCTCCCGCCGCCGCGGCGCCCACCTGGCAGTCATGAGATGGCGGCGGGCGAGTCTGCACCGGTGACCGACGCAACGGCGATGCCCTATGGCCAACCTCCGCCGCCCCAGCGCTTTGCCGCCGCCGGATCAATCGGCGAGCTTTGGTACGTTAACCCCCCCTGCCATGGCTGGGCCGGTGCCGGACCGGCCTTACCCGAGGCCGACCGAATTGAGGCCGCAGATCGCGAGCACCGCAACTGGCGGTACTTTGCGTCCGCCCGGCGAGGGGACACTGCCTGCAGCCTCGACCTCCGCGCAATACAATGCCGCGTTCGGTCTGCTGCGGCGGGCAGACTATCCGGCTGCAGAAGAGGCGTTGCGCAGCTTTATCCAGCAGCATCCCAAGGATCCGTTGGCCGGCAACGCCCAGTATTGGCTCGGCGAAAGCTTCTATGCGCGCGGCAAATACTCTGAGGCGGCGGCCGCCTTTGCCGAGGGATACCAGCGCTATCCGAAGGGACCGAAGGCGCCTGACGGTCTGCTGAAGCTTGGAATGTCGCTCGAACGCGCCAACCAAAAGCACAATGCCTGCATCGCGCTGATGCAACTCGACCATGCATTTCCGCACTCGGGCAGCGCCATCAAAGACCGGGCAGCGCAGGAGAAGAAGCGGCTCGGGTGCTGAGCTCGGGAGCCTCCGCGCAACCGCTGTGCGTCGCCGAGCTTGCCGGCGCACTCGACCGTCTCACCTGTTTTGAGAGCGCCCCGTTTGTCGCCGTCGCCGTCTCGGGCGGCCCCGACAGCCTCGCGCTCGCGATTCTGGCGGATCGCTGGGCGCGCTCGCGCCGCGGCGAGGTCTGCGCGCTGAGCGTCGACCACCGGCTGCGGCCGGAGAGCGGCGCCGAGATTCGCCGACTCGGCGCCTGGCTGTCGGCCCGGAAAATCCGACACGAAGTTCTGGTCTGGGAGGGGAAAAAGCCGGCGACCGGGATTCAGGAGGCGGCGCGGGAGGCCCGCTATCGACTACTCGCCCAATGGTGCCGTGAGCATGACTGCCTGCATCTGTTGACCGCGCATCACCGCGAAGATCAAGCCGAGACCCACCTGATCCGCCGCGCCGCACATAGCGGCGACGCCGGTCTTGCCGGGATGTCGGCGGTCCGCGAAATCGATTGTTGCCATATTTTGCGCCCGCTGCTCGGCATTCCAAGGGCCCGCCTCGCCGCGACGCTTGCCGCCGAGAGCCAGCCCTTCATCACCGATCCGAGCAATAGCGACCCTGCTTTCGCGCGCGCACGCTTGCGTGCCGGCGCCACGGCGGCGCCAGACGGCGATCTCTCGGCGGTGCTCGACATGGTCGGCAAGCTCGGCTGCGAGCGAAGGTCTCGAGAACATGCGCGCGATGCCCTGCTGGCGCGCGCGGTGAGCGTGCACCCGGCTGGGTTCGCGGCGCTCGATTGTGCCCCGCTGCTGGCGGCGCCGGCGGAAATTGCCGAGCAGGCGCTCAGCGCGATCGTCGCCATGCTCGGCGGTAGCCTTTATCCACCGCGACGCCGGCGGGTCTCCCGACTGCTTCGTGTGCTCGCCGGCGATGCCGACGGTGGATATACCCTCGCCGGCTGCCGATTTGTCGCGTGGCGCGGCCGGTATCTTGTCTTGCGCGAACTCGCCGCAGCCGCGAGCCCGGCCCGAATCTTGCCCGGGACGAGCCTTGTCTGGGACCGGCGCTTCGAGGTCGCGTTGCCCGCGACCGCGGCTGGCCCCGTCACTCTCGATTATCTCCATGAAATCGGGGTTGCCGAACTCAATGGCCAGGCTCCGGCGCTGCCACTCAGTGGGTTGCCCCTCTTGGTGCGGCCGATTTTGCCGGCGCTGTGGGACAAAGACGGCCTTGCCGCCGTTCCCAATCTTGGGTATCGACGCGAAGGAGTCTGCTTGTTGCCAGAGCTCGTTTTCCGACCCGTCAAATCTCTGTCCGACGCCGGCTTCGCGGTTGTTAAACCCGGCGCGCTGCTTATGTCATGACTGGCTTAAAAATGGTCGCGGGCCGGCTCTGATCGGCGTAGGTTGTCTAGCGCGTGCTGCCTGGTTCGGCATGGAAAGGCGTTCATCGTGAACAATTTCGGCAAGAATCTCGCCCTATGGATCGTGATCGGGCTGCTTCTCGTCGCGCTTTTCAACCTGTTTCAGACTTCGTCTAATCGGGGACCGCAATCGACTCTCGCCTTTTCGGACTTTCTTAACGACGTCAAACGCGGCCAGGTCTCCGATGTGACAATCCAGGGCAACACGATAAACGGGCATTTCACCGATAGCCGAGCCTTTTCGACCTACGCTCCGAATGACCCCAACCTGGTCAGCGAACTGACCGACAAGGGGGTCAGGATCTCCGCCGCGCCGGTCGACGACAACGTGCCCTCGCTGTTCGGCGTGCTGATCTCGTGGTTTCCGATGCTGCTGCTGATCGGCGTGTGGATCTTCTTCATGCGGCAGATGCAGGGCGGCGGCGGTCGGGCGATGGGCTTCGGCAAGAGCCGGGCGCGGCTTTTGACCGAAAAAGTCGGACGCATCACCTTTGAAGACGTCGCTGGGATTGACGAGGCCAAGCAGGAACTCGAAGAGATCGTCGAGTACCTCAAGGACCCGCAGAAATTTCAGCGCCTCGGCGGCAAGATTCCCAAGGGGGTGCTGCTGGTCGGGCCGCCCGGAACCGGCAAGACCTTGCTCGCGCGGGCGATCGCCGGTGAGGCGAACGTACCGTTCTTCACGATTTCGGGGTCCGACTTTGTCGAGATGTTCGTCGGCGTCGGCGCGAGCCGGGTGCGTGACATGTTCGAGCAGGGCAAGAAAAACGCGCCTTGCATCATCTTTATCGATGAAATCGACGCGGTCGGTCGTCATCGCGGCGCCGGTCTCGGCGGCGGCAACGACGAGCGCGAGCAGACCCTGAACCAGCTGCTCGTCGAAA
Organism: uncultured Alphaproteobacteria bacterium; assembly: GCA_963774345.1. GTDB lineage: Bacteria > Pseudomonadota > Alphaproteobacteria > ATCC43930 > CGMCC-115725 > AP-15. The sequence goes on along the minus strand of CAVZFB010000062.1, from coordinate 32,823 downwards.
TGGACGGTTTCGAAGCCAACGAGGGAGTGATCCTGATCGCCGCGACCAACCGGCCCGACGTGCTTGATCCCGCATTGCTGCGGCCGGGTCGCTTCGACCGCCAGGTCGTGGTGCCGAACCCCGACGTGGTCGGCCGCGAGAAGATCCTCAAAGTGCACATGCGCAAAGTACCGCTTGCCCCAGATGTCGATGCCAAGATCATCGCCCGCGGCACGCCCGGCTTCTCCGGCGCCGATCTCGCCAACCTGGTCAACGAGGCGGCGCTGATGGCAGCGCGCCGCGGCAAGCGCTCGGTGGCGATGAGCGAGTTCGAGCATGCCAAGGACAAGGTCATGATGGGCGCCGAGCGGCGCTCGATGGTGATGACCGAGGATGAGAAGAAGCTGACCGCCTATCACGAGGCTGGGCATGCGCTGTGCATGCTTTATGCCGAGGGGCACGAGCCATTGCACAAGGTCACGATTATCCCGCGCGGCCGGGCGCTCGGGATCACGATGTATTTGCCGGAGCGGGACAAGTATAGCCAGTCGAAACTTGAAATCAAAGCGATGGTGGCGAGCCTATTTGGCGGCCGGGTCGCCGAAGAGCTGATCTTTGGGACCGACAAAGTGACGACCGGCGCCGCGGACGATATCCGGCGTGCGACTTACCTAGCGCGGCGGATGGTCACCGAGTTCGGGTTTAGCGAAAAGCTCGGGCCGTTGCGCTACAGCGACAACGAGGAGGAGGTTTTCCTCGGCCACTCGGTCACCCAACGCAAGAACGTATCCGACGCGACGGCCAAGGTTATCGACGAGGAGATCCGCCGCCTCGTCGATGAGGGTGAGCAGACAGCTCGCGACATCCTGACCGCGCGCATCGACGAATTGCATGCGCTGGCCAGAGGACTGCTGGAATACGAGACGTTGTCGGCCGATGAGATCCGTCGGATCATCAAGGGCGAGCGCATCTTGCGCGAAACCTCCGCGGCGCAGGCGCCGCAAACCGATGACGCGCGGTCAGGCCGGCGCAGTTCGGTGCCGCCGGCCGGTCGCCCGACCGGCCTCGAGCCCGAGCCGCAGCCCGGGGGCTGATCGGCTTTTCGGCTACTTTCGCTGTCCTCGGGTGGTTCCTTCCCGAATATCGGGGGAACCGCACGAGCCTCGTTTATTTAACATTAACGAAATTGTCGTTTGACTCTGCTATGGGTTTGTCGTGAATTTATATTGTCGCGGGGACACACTTACAGCTCTGGGGAAGCCATGACGCGGAAGCTCTTCGGCACTGACGGGATCCGCGGAACTGCAAACATCGAGCCGATGACACCGGAAACGGCGCTGAAAGTAGCAATGGCCGTCGGTGAATGCTTTAAGAACGGCTCGCACAAGCATCTCGTCGTCATCGGCAAGGACACTAGGCTTTCGGGATACATGCTCGAACCGGCGCTGACCGCCGGATTTGTCACGATGGGCATGGACGTCGTGCTGGTCGGCCCGTTGCCGACCCCGGCGATCGCCATGCTGACGCGCAGCCTGCGTGCGGATATCGGCGTTGTTCTGTCGGCCTCGCACAATCCGTACGTTGATAACGGCATCAAGCTCTTTGGCCGCGACGGCTATAAACTCTCGGACGAGCTCGAGGGGAAGATCGAAGCCAGTCTCTCCAGGGGCCCGAACCGACGCGCCATCCCGGCGGAACTCGGTCGGGTCAAGCGCCTCGATGACGCCGGCGGTCGCTACATCGAATTCGTCAAACAGAGTTTTCCGCGTGGGCTGCGGCTCGACGGCCTGCGCATCGTCGTCGATTGTGCCCATGGTGCGGCTTACAAGGTCGCGCCGACGGTGTTCTGGGAATTGGGGGCCGAGGTCTTCGCCCTCGGGGTGTCGCCCGACGGGCTCAACATCAACCGCGAATGCGGGGCGCTGTCCCCCGAGCAGATGCGGCGCGAGGTGCTGGCGCGCCGTGCCGATATCGGAATCGCGCTCGACGGCGACGCCGATCGGCTGATCATCGCTGACGAGCGCGGCGTCATTCTCGATGGCGACCAGTTGATGGCCCTGATCGCCACCGGGTTGGCCCGCACCGGGCGGCTCGTGGGCGGGGCGCTGGTGGCGACCGTGATGTCCAACCTCGGTCTCGAGCGGTTTCTCGCCGGTCAAGACATCAAGCTGCACAGGGCCGCGGTCGGCGACCGCTATGTCGTCGAAAAAATGCGCAGCCTCGGCTGCAACCTCGGCGGCGAGCAGTCGGGCCATATCATCCTCGCCGATTATGCGACGACCGGTGACGGCTTGATCGCCGCGCTTCAGGTTCTGGCCTCGATCGTCGAAACCGGCCGGCCCGCGAGTGAAATCTGCCGGCTGTTCACACCTGTGCCGCAACATTCGAGCAGCGTGCGTCACGGTCAGGTTCTGCCACTCGGCCGACGCATCGTTAAAGAAGCGATCGCCGGCGGCGAGGCCCGGCTCGGCAGTGCCGGCCGGCTCGTGATCCGGCCATCGGGGACCGAGCCGGTCATTCGGGTCATGGCCGAGGGCGAGGACGAGGAATTGGTAGCGGCCGTGGTCGAGGAGATCTGCGCTGCGATCCGAAAGGCTGCCGGCGATGATCCGCCGGAGCGGACGACGGCGCACTAGGTCGCGGCACAGGCGGGAAAATTGTGCGCGGCCGGGTTCTGATCATCGCCGGTTCCGATTCCGGAGGCGGCGCCGGCATTCAGGCCGACATCAAAACGGTGACGATGCTCGACGGTTACGCGGCGACGGCGATCACCGCGTTGACCGCGCAGAACACCGAGGGCGTCTTCGGCGTCCTGCCGATCCCGCCCGAGTTCATCCGCAAGCAGATCGAAGTGGTGCTCGACGACATCGGCGCCGATGCGGTCAAGACCGGCATGCTGCACGATGCCGCGGTGATCGAAACGGTTGCCGCGGTATTGCAGCAGCGTGCGTCGGCGGTCCCGCTAGTCGTCGATCCGGTGATGGTCGCCAAAGGGGGTGCCCGGCTGATCGACCCGGACGCGGTCGAGGCGCTGAAGCGTCTGCTGATCGCGCGGGCCACGGTACTGACCCCGAACCTGCCCGAAGCCGAAACCTTGTGCGGCACGACGATCGGCGACATCGCGGCGATGCGCGCGGCCGGCGAAAAGCTTCTGGGGCTCGGCTGTCAGGCGGTGCTGGTCAAGGGCGGCCACCTCTCCGGAGACACCGTGTCGGACGTGCTCGTGACCGCGGCAGGCGTCAGGGTGTGGGAGAGCCCGCGCATCGACACCCGCCATACCCACGGCACCGGCTGCACCCTCGCCTCGGCGATCGCCGCCGGCATCGCCCAAGGCCTCGATATCGAACTCGCTGTCGACCGCGCCCGCGCCTATGTCCAGCGCGCGATCGCGAGTGCTCCCGGATTGGGCCGCGGCCACGGCCCCCTCGACCACGCCCACCCATTACAGCACTAACCGAGACTGTGCGCATCCCACTATACCAGATCGACGCGTTTGCCGATAGGCCGTTCACCGGCAATCCGGCGGCGGTGTGCCCGCTCGACGCCTGGCTGCCCGATACTGTCATGCAGGCGATCGCAGCCGAGAACAATCTGTCGGAAACGGCGTTCTTTCGTGCCTGAGGGTGAGGGTTGGCGGCTGCGCTGGTTCACGCCGACCACCGAGGTCGATCTGTGCGGCCATGCGACACTCGCCACGGCCTATGTCATCTTCAATCTGCTGATGCCTGATCGGCAGCGCGTCGTGTTCCGCACCGAAAAGGCGGGCGATCTCGCCGTCACTCGCGACGGTGAATTGTTGGCGCTCGATTTTCCGGCGCTGCCGCCTACCCCATGCTTCCCACCGCCAACCCTCGGCCAGGCACTCGGCCGTCAGCCGACAGCGGTGCTTGCGGCACGGGACTATCTCGCGGCCTACGAGCATTCAGACGACATCGCGGCACTCGCCCCGGATTTTGCTGCACTCGCGGCGCTCGACCGCTTCGCCGTGATCGTCACCGCGCCGGGACATGGCGAAATCGATTTCGTCTCGCGCTTCTTCGCCCCTGCGCAAGGGGTCGACGAGGACCCGGTGACCGGCTCGGCGCACTGCACCCTGATCCCCTATTGGGCGGCTCGGCTCGGCAAGACGCGGCTCGCGGCGCGTCAACTGTCGCGGCGCGGCGGCAACCTCTCCTGCACGCTCGATGGCGACCGCGTTACGATCGCCGGTCGCGCGGTGCTCTACCTGACCGGCACCATCGAAATCTGACGATTGCTCCGGACCGCAAACCGGGTGAGTATCTCAGCAAACTACGGGGGATAGTCATGCCACGGATTGCGATGCTTGCCTTGTGCCTTGGTGTCTTAATCGCCGGGCCGGCACTGGCCCAAAGCACGGTAACGATCCAACAGCTCAACGACAAATGGGCCGCCGCCTTCAACAACGGCGATGCCGCCGCCATCGCCGCTATGTATACCGAGGATGCCTACGTATTGCCGCCAGGCGGCGAGATGGTGAAGGGCCGCAGCGCGATCGAAGCCTTCTGGAAAGAGACGGCCCAGCATGCCGGCGGCGCCAAGCTCGTGACCGTCGATGTGCTGCCACTAGGACGGCGCGGAGCCCGTGAAATCGGCACCGTCACCCTCGAAACAAAAGCCCAACCGCCGCAGCAACTTGTCGGTAAATACGCGGTCGTCTGGCGCCAGATCCGCGGGAGGTGGCTGCTCGCGACTGATATCTGGAACTGGAACAAGTAATGCCGACGGTTCTCGGAGGAAAGTTGCATGGCAAAGAGTTATCGGGTGGCGGTGATCGCCGGCGACGGCATCGGGCACGAGGTCATGCCCGAGGGGATCGCCGCGATGGAACGAGCAGCGCGCGCCTATGGCTTTGAGCTGAGCTGGAACGAATTCGACTGGAGCTGTGAGCGCTATGCCCAGACCGGTCGGATGATGCCCGAGGACGGGCTCGACCGGCTGCGGCTCTACGACGCCGTCTATCTCGGCGCGGTCGGTCACCCGGACGTCCCCGACCATGTCTCCTTGTGGGGGCTGTTGATCCCGTTGCGCCGCGGTTTTCATCAATACGTCAATCTGCGCCCGGTGCGGCTGCTGGCCGGCGTGCAGTCGCCGTTGCGCGACCGCGCGCCGGGCGACATTGATTTCTACGTCGTGCGTGAGAACAACGAGGGCGAATACTCGGAAATCGGGGGACGGCTTTACGCAGACAGCGAGCATGAAATGGCGATGCAGCAATCGGTCTTCACCCGCCGCGGCTGCGACCGGATCATGCGCTACGCCTTCGATCTCGCCCGTACCCGCAAAAAGCACGTGACTTCGGCAACCAAGTCGAACGGGATCATCCACACCATGCCGTTCTGGGACGAGCGCTTTGCCGCCGTCGCCCGCGACTATCCCGATGTCAAGACCGACCAGTACCACATCGATATTCTGACCGCGCATTTCGTCCGCCATCCCGACTGGTTCGACGTCGTCGTCGGCTCGAATTTATTTGGCGATATCCTGTCCGATCTCGGGCCGGCGGTGGTCGGCTCGATCGGCATCGCCCCCTCCGGCAACATCAACCCAGAGCGCGAATACCCCTCGATGTTCGAGCCTGTCCATGGTTCGGCGCCCGACATTGCCGGTCGCGGCATCGCCAACCCGATCGGCCAGATCTGGTCCGGGGCGATGATGCTGGCGCATTTCGGTGAGGCCACCGCCGCCGCCGCGGTCGAGCGCGCCATCGCCGACGTATTGGCCGAGGGCGGCGCCCGCACCCCCGATCTCGGCGGCAACGCCGGCACCAAGGAACTCGGCGCCGCGGTCACCGCCGCAATTCGCTGACGGCGGATACTAAGGGAGCCGGCTGAGCCCTAGACCGCGCCGCGGATGGCGATTTCCTTGACCTCGTCGCCGACGAAGGGCTCGAACTCCTTGAAATTGGCCTCGAAGCGGCGGGTCAATTCGCGTGCCGTGTCGTCATAGGCGTCCTTGTCGGACCAGGTGCCGCGCGGATCGAGTACTTCTTTTGGGACCTCCGGGCAGGCCTCTGGTACGAGCAGCCCGAAATTCGGCTCCCGGCGCAACGGCGCGTCCGCGAGTCGGCCGTCGAGCGCAGCGCGCAGCAGGGCCCGCGTATGGGCGATCGGCATGCGCTTGCCGACGCCGTAGGTGCCGCCCGACCAACCGGTGTTGACGAGCCAGCACTGTGCGCCGTGCTCCTTGATGCGCGCACCCAGCATCTCGGCGTAGACCGACGGATGGCGGGGCATGAAGGGCGCGCCGAAACAGGTCGAAAAGGTGGCTTCGGGCGCGTTGCTGAGCCCTTTCTCGGTGCCCGCGACACGCGCCGTGTAGCCCGACAGAAAGTGGTACATCGCCTGCTCGGCGGTTAGTTTGGCGATCGGCGGCATGACCCCGAAAGCATCCGCGGTCAGCATCACGACATTCGCCGGATGCGGCCCGAGCCCATGCGGGTCGGCATTGGGGATAAAATCCAGCGGATAGCAGGCTCGCGTGTTCTCAGTCAGGCTCTGATCGTCGACATCGGGCTTCCGCGTCGCCGGGTCGAGCACGACGTTTTCGAGCACCGTCCCGAACCGGCCGAGCGTGGCGTAGATCTCCGGCTCCGCGGTCGGCGACAGATTGATCACCTTGGCGTAACAGCCGCCCTCGAAGTTAAAGATGCCCTTGGGGCTCCAGCCATGCTCGTCGTCGCCAATCAGGGTGCGCGAATTATCCGCCGACAAGGTCGTCTTGCCGGTGCCCGAGAGCCCGAAAAAGATAGCGCAGTCGCCCATCGGGCCAACATTGGCCGAAGCGTGCATCGGCAGCACATCGCGCGCTGGCAAGACGAAATTCAAATAGCCGAAAACGGATTTCTTGATCTCGCCGGCATAGGCGGTGCCGCCGATCAGCACCAGGCGCTCGGCGAAATTCACGAAGATAAAGGTTTCCGAGTTGATCCGGTCGAATTCGGGGATCGCCAGGAAATTGGGCGCGTGCACGATGGTGAAGGCGGGCTCGAACCCAGACAGCTCATCGACCGGCGGGCGAATAAACATATTTCGGGAAAACAGGCTGTGCCAGGCGCTGTCGGTGACGACTCGCACCGGCAGGCGATAGGTCGGATCGGCGCCGGCGTAAAGATCCTGGACGAACAGCTCACGCCCTTGAAGATAGGCGAGCATGCGCTGGCGGAGGCTCTCAAAGCGCTCGGGCGCGATCGGTTGGTTGATATTGCCCCACCACACCGTTTCCTTGGTTCCCGGCTCGTCGACGATGTACTTGTCGCGCGGCGTGCGCCCGGTAAATGCGCCGGTATTGACCGAGAAGCTGCCGCCCGAGGCGACCTCGCCCTCGCTCCGCCGAACGGCATGCTCGTAGAGCACCGGCATCGACTGGTTCCAATGCACGGCTCCCAGATGGCGCATGCCCTGCCGTTCAAGCCCGAACCGACTCTTCGCTCCGGTCATCGGATCGTCCCTTTCATCAGACGCTTCCTCCGATTGTGGCGCGGCCCATAAACCTGGGCAACCGGCGCCGGCTTCTGCCTGGCGCCGTACCATAGCGGGGCGAGCATGTCAAAGTCTGCGCAACGCTGGCGCTACCGTTGGGCCTCTGCGACGAGCTGGGCGAGGGCAACTCGTGCCGCTTCAGGGGTCAGCACCGGGCTGAGAAAATCGAGCCGGGCGATGTCGCCGGAGCAGCGCAAGTCGACGCCTTCGGGATCGAGACCGGTTATCCGCCAGCCACTGCCGGCGACCCCCAGCACTCGCTGCATGTAAGCTGCGATCGCGTCGGCATGAACCTCGTTGATCTGCGCGAGGATCGCCGGCTCAACCGTCGCGAGAGCGCGCGTGTCGGGCGCGAGCAGCAATTCGCTGGCCTCGATCCATTCGATCCGGCCGAACCCGGCGATCAGATGCGCGCGATCAACCGCGACCCGGTAGAGCCGGAAATCGGCAAAGCCGGCATACAGCGCAGCCGACGGGTGGCGCGCCGTAAAGCGCGCGAGCAGACGCCCGTCATCCACGGCCTTGGCCCATCCGAGCACGGTCAAACGCGGCCCGGCGAGCGGATCGGGGTGGCCCTCGGTCGCATCGAAAAGCAACGAAACCCGCGGCTCAAAGGCGATGTTGCGGCTGTGCTGGGCGAGGTCGGAGAGCAGCAATAGCGGGCTCGCGTCGAGATCGGCGGCGACGAGCACGAGCGAGGCGTAGGGCGCGCCGTGCAGACTGGTGGCAAGGGCCCCCCGATCGCGGCTGCGCAACAGTCGCCGGGCGAACCCCGCGGGATCCTGGCTCAGGCCGGTTTCGCTCATGCAGCAGGTGAACAAATACAGCGGCGGAGGGTAAAGCGCGACAACCAACCGCGGGTGGGCCACCGCCAAAGCCGTGTAACAAAACCGCGCGCCCGGGTTTGTCTTTGCCAGGAAATGGCCATATTTAAACGCGACAGCATCCGCTCTACGGCCGTTCCGTCTTGCTGCAAGATTAATGGGGGGTGCACCAAGTGGCGAACACTATTGCTCTTGTCGATGACGACCGCAACATCCTGACCTCGGTATCGATTGCGCTCGAGGCCGAGGGTTTTTTGGTGCGCTGCTACAGCGATGGGGCTGAAGCGCTAAAGGGCATGACCGCCCAGCCGGTCGATCTCGCTGTGCTCGACATCAAGATGCCGCGCATGGACGGCATGGAATTGCTCGAGCACCTGCGCCGACTGAGTCACATCCCGGTGATCTTCCTGACCTCGAAGGACGATGAGGTGGACGAATTGCTGGGCCTGCGTATGGGGGCCGACGACTACATCAGAAAACCGTTCTCACAGCGCCTCTTGGTCGAGAGGATCCGTGCGCTGATCCGCCGCGGCGAGCTGGCGCGCGAGCGTGAGGATGCGCATGGAGAGCCGGTGGTGGTACGCGGGCAGCTGATTCTCGATCCGGCGCGCCACCTGTGTACTTGGAGCTCCGAGCCGGTCGAACTAACCGTCACTGAGTTTCTGATCCTCAAATCGTTGGCGCACCGCCCCGGGCACGTCAAGAACCGCGATCAGCTGATGGACGCGGCCTATGGCGAGCACATTTATGTCGATGATCGCACGATCGACAGCCACATCAAACGGCTGCGCAAGAAGTTCAAGGCGGTCGACAGCGATTTTGCCCAGATCGAAACCCTCTATGGCGTTGGGTATCGATACCGCGACCGCTGAACTGGCCCCGGCGGCGCCGTTGACGACGGTTGCCGATGACGAGGTCGCCACCGTCCCGGACCCGCGGTCCTCCTCCTCGCCAGTCCGCAGCCGGCCCGCCGCCCAGCGATTGCGACGACGTGGTTGGCGCTGGCCGATCTCGCCGCTTACCCGGCGCATCCTCGCGGTCAATGTGCTGGCGTTGGCCCTGCTCGCCGGCGGGTTCCTCTACCTCGGTAAATATCAAACGAGCCTGATGGACCAGCAGATCGAATCGCTGAAGATGCAGGGCGAGATTTTCGGCGCGGCGCTCGGCGAGGGGGCCGTCCTCGATTCTGCCGACGAGGGCGAAGTTCTGCTCCCTGATCTCGCCCGTCAGATGATGCGCCGCCTGGTCGCGCCGACCAAGACTCGGGCGCGGCTGTTCGACATAAAGGGCGATATCATCGCCGACAGCCGCGTCTTGCGCGGACCGGGTGGGGCAGTCCAGGTGCTCGAATTGCCGCCTCTCGATAGCGAAGGGCCGATCCTCGACTTTGCCGAAAATGCCTACGACTGGGTCGTCGGCAAGCTGCCGCGCCGCAAACGCTTCCCCGTCTATCGCGAAAGCGCTTCGCCGCGGGCTTCGAATTACGCCGAGGTCGCCGCTGCGTTGCGCGGCGAGACCGGGGGCGCAATCCGCAGCGATCCGGCGACCGGTGGCCTGGTCTTCAGCGTCGCTATCCCGGTCCAGCGCTACAAGCAGGTGCTGGGCGCGCTGATGCTGTCGACCGGCAGCAGCGAAATCGAGGAGGAGCTGCGCACGGTGCGGCTCGAGCTGCTGCGCATCTTCGGGGTAGCGCTCCTCGTCACCGTGCTGATGTCGTTCTATCTCGCCGGCACGATCGTCCGCCCGATACGCCGACTGGCCGCGGCGGCCGAGCGGGCGCGCGGCCGCCGCGCCCGGGTCGAGATCCCGGATTTCACCCGGCGGGGCGACGAAATCGGCGATCTTTCCGGCTCATTGCGCGAAATGACCGACGCCCTATGGCAGCGGATGAGCGCCATCGAGCGGTTCGCCGCCGATGTCGCGCATGAGATCAAAAATCCGTTGAGCTCGCTCAAGAGTGCGGTCGAGACCGCCGTCCGGATCGAGGATCCGACAAACCAGCGGCGGCTGATGGCCATTATCCTCGACGATGTCGAGCGGCTCGACCGGCTAATCACGGACATTTCCGACGCCTCGCGCCTCGATGCCGAACTAAGCCGGCTCGAACTAGCGCCGGTCGACATTGCGGCGATGCTGCGCGCGCTCGTCGACGTGCACGACGCCTCGCGCGCAGAGGAGGGGCCCAGCCTCGTTCTCGATCTTCCCGAGCGTGCCCGCCCGCTGGTCGTGCCCGGGATCGAGACGCGTCTGTCGCAGGTGTTCCGTAACGTGATTGCCAACGCCGTGTCGTTCAGCCCGCCGCGGCGGGAGATCCGCCTGACCGCGCGACTCGACGGGCGGGCGGTCCTGGTCACCGTCGAGGATGAGGGTCCGGGCATTCCGGACGACAAGCTCACCGCGATTTTCGACCGCTTCTACACCGAGCGTCCCGCCGGGGAGAAATTTGGCACGCATTCCGGACTCGGTCTGGCGATCTCCAAACAAATCGTCGAAGCTCATCGCGGCATGATCTGGGCCGAGAACCGCAAGGATGGGGCGGGCGTCGTCATCGGCGCCAGCTTTTCCATCCGCCTGCCGGCGCAATCGTGACCGAGACGCTGCTGGTTCACGGAACAGTGGTTGCGATCGACGGCGAGGCGGTCTTGCTGCGCGGCCCGTCCGGCGCCGGAAAATCGGATTTGGGCCTGCGCCTGATCGATGGCGGAGCCGATCTCGTCGCCGATGACCAGGCGCTGCTCCAGCGCAGCGGCGCGCAGGTTATGGTGCGCGCTCCCGAGACAATCGCAGGAATGATCGAGGTCCGCGGGGTCGGCATCGTCCGGGTCGACGCGGTGGCCGGGGCACCGCTGGCGCTGATCGTCGACCTCCTCCCTTCGGGTGAGATCGAACGGCTGCCGGAACCACGGTTCGAGGCGGTGCTGGGCGTCGCCGTGCCGCTGATCGCGCTTACCCCGTTCGAGGCCTCCGCAGCAGCAAAGCTGCGCCTAATCCTGCGCGCGTTGGCGGCGGGACCGTTGCCCGCTATAATCGGGCGATGAGGACCAAGGGTGGTCGAAGGGGTTCCGGCGCGGCCAAAAGCATGGTGCTGGCTCGCGTCCTGCTGGTGACGGGAATGTCGGGAGCAGGGCGGTCGACCGCGCTCAAGACCCTCGAAGATCTGGGCTACGAAACCTTCGATAATCTGCCGGCCTCGCTGGTCGCGGGGCTGATCGAGAGTAGCCCTGCCGACGGCCCGGCGATCGCGGTCGGCGCCGATACGCGCACCCGCGGCTTTGCCGCCGAAACCATGCTAGAGACCCTGGGCGAAATCATCGGCCGCACCGGGCGGGCGTTAGCTGTGCTTTTTATCGACTGTGATGACGAACGGCTCGAACGGCGCTATACCGACACGCGACGGCCTCATCCTCTGGCCGGAAAGCGTTCGATCATGGACGGCATCCGCCGTGAGCGCCCAGTGGTTTCTGTCCTGCGAGACCGCGCTGATCTGGTGATCGATACCTCGGCCTTGACCGCCGCCGATTTGAAGCGCGTGCTGACCGGACATTTCGCTCTCGATGCACGCGGCATGCACGTTTTCGTTACCTCGTTTGCTTATCATAACGGCGTGCCGCGCGATGCCGATCTGATCTTCGATGTGCGCTTTCTCGACAATCCATATTATGTTGACGATCTCCGGACGCTGACCGGACACCACCCGGCGGTTGCCGCGCACATCGAGAGAGACGTCGATTTCGCACCATTCTTCGACCGGCTGTGGCGCCTGCTGCGCCCCCTGCTGCCGCGTTACGAAGTCGGCGGCAAGACCTATCTTACAATTGGAATCGGCTGTACCGGCGGCCGGCATCGCTCGGTCTACGTCGCAGAGCGGCTGGCCGCGCGGCTGTGCGAAGCGGGATGGCGCGTCGAGGTCGCGCATCGCGACCTTCCGTCGCATGGTCCGGATGCGCCGCTACCCGGCGGGCGCCTCCGCCGCCGCGGGTTAAACGGCGGCGCCGGGCTCAGCAGAGGGATTTCGATGATCGGCATGGTTTTGGTGACGCACGGACGGCTCGCGGCAGAATTTGTCGCCGCACTCGAGCACGTCGTCGGCGCGCAGACCCAGATCGCCGCCGTCTGCATCGGTCCCGATGACGACATGGAGCAGCGCCGTCAGGAAATCCTGCGCCGGATCGCCGAGGTCGACAGCGGCGACGGTGCCGTGCTGCTGACCGACATGTTCGGCGGCACGCCGTCGAACCTCGCGATCTCGGTGATGGACCGCGCCAAGATCGAGGTCATCGCCGGGGTCAACCTGCCGATGCTGATCAAGCTCGCCAGCCTGCGGCAAACCGAGACGCCTGGAGCGCACCGTGCTCGGCGCCCAGGAGGCCGGCCGCAAGTACATCAACGTCGCCTCGCAATTGCTGACCGACGCCCGGGGATGAGCGATGGCGAACCGAGCGGCGCCGATGTGGCGCCCGCAACCGTTCGCCGGATCGCCACGATCTGCAACCAGCGCGGGTTGCACGCCCGCGCCTCGGCGCGTTTTGTCAAGACCGCCGCGCAATTCGACGCCGATGTGCGGGTGCGCAAGAACGGCACCGAAGTCTCGGGCCGCTCGATCATGGGGCTGATGATGCTGCCGCGGCGCCGGGCGCCGATCGTCGAGCTTTCCGCCAGCGGACCGCAGGCCGCCGAGGCGGTCAGCGCGCTGGCCGACCTGATCGAATGCAAATTCAATGAGGATTGACGAGGCGGCCGAACTGGACCGCGCGACGCCACCGCCGCCGAGCAGCGATTGTCCGGGCTCGGCGTGTCGCCGGGCATCGCCATCGGCCCGGCCTATCTGAGCGAAGGCGGCGATCGTTCACGGTCCATGAGAGCCACATCCCCGAAACCGAAGTCGATGCCGAACGCGGCCGCTTCAACGAGGCGGTGACGGTTTCGCTGCGCCAGCTCCGCAAGCTCAAGACCAAAGCCTCCGGCCTCCCCGAGTCCGCCGCCGAAGAGATCGGCTACCTGCTCGACGCCCATCTGGCGATGCTGTCGAACTCGCGTCTGGTGCGCGGCGTCGGCGAGCGCATCGGCCGCACCAGCATCAATGCCGAGCGCGCCGTCGAGATCGAGATCGACGAGATCGCCAAGAGTTTTGCGGCGATGCGCGATCCCTACCTCGCCGCGCGGATCGAGGACATTCGCGTCGTCGGCACCAGGCTGATCCGCAACCTGATCAAGAAGCCTTACGTCCCCTATTCGGCGATGTGCGAGGGCGGCGTGATCCTCGCCGACGAGCTGACCCCGGCCGACACCGCGCTGATGGATCCGCAGCGCGTCGCCGGCTTTGCCACCCAGTTCGGCGGCGCCGAGAGCCACACCGCGATCGTTGCCCGCGCCCTCGGTCTGCCGGCGCGTGCTCGCGGTTCCGGCATTGACCGAATATGCGCGTTCCGACGCGACGGTGGTGATCGATGGCGCCGTGGGGACTGTGATCATCGACCCGACGCCGGAGACAATCGCCGAGTACGAGGCGCGCCGCGACGCGTTGGTGGTCGAGCGGCGCCATCTGGCGCGCTTGCGCCGGTTGCCGGCGGCGACCCGCGACGGGGTCGAGATCAGCTCGAAGCCAATCTCGAATTGCCGGTCGAGCTCGATCAGGCGATCGCCAACGGCGCCATGGGCCTGGGGCTCGTTCGCTCCGAATTTCTCTACATGAACCGCGACGACCTGCCGGACGAGGACGAGCAATACGCTATCTTTTCGGCATTGGTCCGCGGCATGGACGGCAAGCCGGTCACGGTCCGCACCTTCGATCTCGGCGGCGAAAAGCTCGCACGTTCATTGGCCGACCAATATCCACAGGCCGACAACCCGGCGCTGGGCCTGCGCGCGATCCGGCTGTCGTTGCAGGACCGCCGGCTGCTGGACCCGCAGCTCGCGGCGATGCTGCGCGCCGCCGCCGAGGGGCCGCTGCGCATCCTGCTGCCGATGATCTCGGCCGCGAGCGAGATCCGCCGCGTGCGCGAGGCGATGGAGCAAGTCGCCCGCCGGCTGAGGCGCCGCGGCATGCCGCTCCCAAAGCCGCTACCGCCATTGGGCGCGATGATCGAGGTGCCGGGTGCGGCGCTGGCCGCCGACTCGCTTGCCGCCGAGTCCGACTTTTTCGCGATCGGCACCAATGACCTCATTCAATACACCTTGGCGATCGACCGCAGCGACGAGCAGGTGGCGCATCTCTACAACCCGTTGCACCCGGCGGTGCTGCGCCTGATCCAGTTCGCGATCGAGGCGGCATTGCGCCGCGGGATGCCGATCAGCACGCCCATGGCGACAAGATAAATGATAAGGGAGCCGCATGCATTTCGTCGACGAATGCTCGCTCATCGTCGAGGCCGGCGACGGCGGGAACGGCGCCATCGCGTTTCGTCGTGAAAAGTCCGTCCCGTTCGGGGGTCCGGCCGGCGGCGACGGCGGTGACGGTGGAAACGTCGTATTCGAGGGGGACGGCGGCCTCGGCACGCTCCACGACATCACCCATCAGCGCGCCGTGCGCGCCCACCGTGGGCAGGACGGCATGGGCAAGGACTGCTACGGCCGCGCCGGCGAAGACGTCGTGGTGCGCCTGCCGCTCGGCACCGTGGCGTTCGACGAAGCGACGGGCGAGCGCCTGTTCGAGGTCACGCAGGCACGGCGAGCGAATCATCGCGGCCCAGGGCGGACGAGGCGGGCTCGGCAACAAGCACTTCGCGACGTCGACCGACCGGGCGCCGCGCCGGGCGATCCCGGGCACGCCCGGGGCAGAAGCGACGCCTTCGCCTCGAGCTCAAGGTGATGGCCGACGTCGGGCTCCTCGGCTTTCCGAACGTCGGCAAGAGCACGCTGCTCAGCAGCGTCAGCGCTGCTCGTCCGAAGGTCGCGGACTACCCATTCACGACGCTGGAACCGCACCTCGGAGTCGTCACCGTCGGTCGCGTCGGAGACGACGGAAGAACGTTCGTCATCGCCGACGTTCCTGGCCTGGTCGAAGGCGCCAGCGAGGGCGTGGGTCTCGGGCTCCGGTTCTTGCGGCACGTCGAGCGAACGCGGGTGCTACTGCACCTCGTCACCCTCCACGACGAGCCCGGATCGCACGCCGTTCGGCGATTACCGGATCATCCGAAACGAGCTCGCGGAGTACAGCGAAGAGCTCGCGATCGAGACGCGAAGTGGTCGCGATGACGAAGTCCGATCTCCCCGAGGTGCGCGAGGCCTACGAAGAGGCGAGGCGCTCCTTCGAAGCCCGCGGCGTCGAGTGCCATCTCATCAGCGCAGCGGCGCACGACGGCGTCGACGCCCTGATGGAGCGCCTCGCGCGGTTGCTGGACACGGAGCAGGCCGCGCAAACCGCGCAAACCGCGCAATCCGCGCAATCCGCGCAATCCGCGGAGGGAAAGCAAGGCCAAGCCCCGGACGGCGAAGCCGAGTAGCGCCCATCGCGACGGCCACCTTCCCCTAAAATCCGAGAGACCGGCCGACCATTCGCGAGCGCGCGCCAAGCGCGAGCGAGCGAGAATGAAAGCGCGGCTCCTGCGCAATCCGCCGCGAGTCCGCCGGATGCTATGCTTCTTCGCTCGGGGGCGCGCGATGCCAAGTGAACGAGTCCTGGTCGTCGAAGACGAAGACGCACTGCGTTGGGTGCTCTGCGAGAAGCTCACGAGCGCGGGCTTCGCGACGGAAGACGCCGCGACGGGACTGCAGGCGCTTCGCATCTTTCAAGAGAGGTCGCGATTTGACGCGGTGCTCCTGGACTACAAGCTGCCCGACGCGTGTGGTCTCGACCTACTGCGTCAGATGAAAGCAGGCGTCACCGACCACCCCAGTTGTCGTGATGACGTCGTGTCAAAGTGTCGAAGTTGCGGTGCGGGCCATGAAGCTGGGTGCCGCAGATTTCGCAACGAAACCGCTCGACGTGGACGCTCTCTCGCACGTCCTGAGCGTCGGCGCTTTCGACCCCCGAGCCCGCCTCGGATCCGATGATCACGCCACCCGGAGCGACGGCGCACGTCCGCTCGTGGGCGCGTCCGAGGGCATGAAGCGGATGCGCGCCGATGATCGAACGCGTCGCGCCGAGTCCGGTCTCGACGATCTTGCTCACGGGCGAGAGCGGCACGGGTAAGGACGTCGTCGCGCACGCGATTCATGCCGACGAGCCCGCGAGCTCGACGTCCCTTCGTCAACATCACGTGCTCCGCGCTCCCGGAAAGCTCTGCTCGAGAGTGAGCTCTTCGGTCATGAAGCCGGCGCGTTCACGAGCGCAACACGACAGAAGAAGGGGCTCTCTCGAGCTGGCAGACGGCGGCACCGTGTTTCTCGACGAGATCGCGCGAGATGACGCCTGCCCTACAAGCGAAGCTCCTCCGCTTCATCGAGGAACGCGCATTTCGGAGCGTCGGCGGAACCCGCGACGTCCGCGTCGACGTTCGCGTCGTCGCCGCCACGAACCGCGACCTACCCGTCGAGGTCGCCGTCCGGTCGATTCCGTGAAGACCTCTACTATCGGTTGCGCGTCGTCCCGATTCACCTGCCGCCCACTCCGCGAGCGCACCGGGCGACATCGAGCCGCTCGCCGAGCATTTCATCACGGACTTCAGGCGACTCTTCGGCCGACGTATCGTCGGGCTCGAACGCTCGGCGCTCGAGCGACTCCTCGAGCATGCCTGGCCCGGCAACGTTCGCGAGCTGAAGCACACGCTCGAGCAGGCCGTCCTGCTCGACCGACGGTCCGATGCTCTCGCGGCCGCAGATTGCGGCGCTAGGTCATCGTCCCCCGCGCTCCTCGACGGTTTCGCCTGCCGCCGGAAGGGCTGGTCCTCGAAGCAGCTCGAGCGCAGCCTGCTCGTCCAGGCGCTCGACCTCTCGCAGTGGAACCACGCCCAGGCGGGCAGGCTGCTCGGGCTGAACCGGGACCAGGTTCGCTATCGAATCGAGAAATTCGGCCTCACGCCGGGCATCGGCGACGGCTTTGCAGCTTAGAGATTGCTGGAGCCGTTTCACGGCCCGCGAGCGGAGCGAGCCCGCCGAAGGCGGCGGGGGGAGCGGTCGCGAAAAGCGAGCCGCGGGGGGCAAGGCCCCCCTACAGCGGCAATCTCACTTCGAAGCGAGCGCCCTGCAAGCCGCCGCTCACCGCTCGGAGCGTTCCCCCGTGGGCGGAGACGATGCGTCGAGCAAGGGCGAGACCGAGCCCATTGCCGCCTCGATCACGGGCCGCGTAGAACGGCTCGAAGATTCGTTCCAGATCGACCTCGGGGATGCCCGGGCCGTCATCCGTGAAGGTGATCACCGCCGCGCTCTCCTCTCGGACGCAACGAATTGCCATCGTCCTTGCCATCGGAGATGCCTGCGTCGCGTTGCGGAGGAGACTGACGAACACCTGTTCGACGCCCAGCGAATCGCAAGGCACGAGACTCGACGGCTTCGTGCACCTCGAGGTGCGCCGCGAGTTCGCCGGGCTGCACCTCCGATTGAACGACGCCGACCGCGCGACGGATGACGCTCTCGATATCGACGGGGCGCTTGTCCGCGACGTCGTCCTTGACGAAGCGCATGACGCCCTCGACGGCACGCCGACAGCGATCGCTCGCCTCGACGATCGCGACCAGGATCTCTCCGATGCCGCTCGGGATCCGAAATCTCCTGAGCGTGCTGCGCCGCCATGCGAATGCTCGCGATGGGACTCAGGAGCTCGTGCACGACGCCGGTCGCGAACATTCCGACGGCAGCAAGCCGTTCGAGCTTCGCTGGTTCCAGCGAAGCAGAGCGGAACGGACATCGCCGAGTGCGTCGACCGGCGAAAACCGTGACGAGCGATGTCTGCCGTCATCTCCGATTCGGAACTGGAACTGTCGGCGTCCGTTCGCGTCATCGAAAGCTCCCCGTGATGTCGAAGACGTTCACCGTTCCTATCGCCGTCCTGCGAGCCGGGCAATCCTCTTTTCTCGCCGTGTACGTCCCGCGTGCGAATGCTTCGGCCCGTCGCGCAGTCGGCTTCGGATCGCGCCACGCGGTGCGACGCGTACGGTCGCGAGTGCGACGCGCGGATTCGTCGCGCGCAAAGACTGCAAGGCCGGCACAACCGATCGGCTCGAGGAAGACATCCGATGCGACTCGGAGTTGCGACGCGATGAGCTTTCCGACGGCGACGTAGCTGCGTTCATGCCGCACCTCCTGCGAACTCGTCGAACTCGTCGAACTCGTAGTCTTCGGCGGCGAGGTTGTCGAAGCGCGTGTACTCCGGCGTGAAGCGCACCTTGATCGTGCCGGTCGGGCCGTTTCGCTGCTTGGCGATGATGATCTCGGCGATGCCGCGGTCCGGGCTCTCCTGGGAAATAGTACTCGTCGCGATAGATGAACATGATGGTGTCGGCGTCCTGCTCGATGGCGCCAGATTCGCGCAGATCGCTGAGCTGAGGGCGCTTGTCCTTGGTCGTGCGCGTCTCGACCGAGCGGTTGAGCTGGCTGAGCGCGATCACCGGGACCCCCATCTCCTTCGCGAGCTGCTTCAGCCCTCGCGAAAGCTCGCTGATCTCCTGCTCGCGGCTCGCGGCGTCCTTGCGGCCCTGCATGAGCTGCAGGTAGTCGACGACGACGAGGCCGAGCCCCTGAGCGTCGGGGCCGTCCGTCGTCTCGCGCGCGATCTCGGCCTGCAGTCGGCGGATCTTCGCGCGCAGATCGAGGAGGCCGAGCGCCGGCGTGTCGTCGAGCCAGATCGGCAGGCGCCCGAGGCGCGCGGCCGCGTCGGTGAGCTTGTTCCAGTCGTCGTGCTGGATGGTGCCGCTGCGAATCCGCGAGACGTCGACGCGCGCCTCGACGCGCGAGCAGACGAGACGCGAGCTGCTCGCGCGGCATTTCGAGCGAGAAGAAGCCGACGCCGTAACCCGGCTGCTCCACGTCGCCCGAGCCGAGCGGATCGTTCGCGTCCGTGACGCGCACGCGCCGGGGCGAGCGACGTTGACGGCGATGTTGAGGACGAACGACGTCTTGCCCATGCCGGGGCGTCCGGCGACGATGTAGAGGTCGCCCTTGTGGAGGCCGGCGCACTTCTTGTCGAGCCGGTCGAAGCCCGTCGGGACGCCGGTGATGCCCTCGCCGCGCTTCGACGCCGCGACGAGAATGTCGAACGCGCCGTGGATCGCCTCGCGCACCGGACGCACCGCCGTGGTCTCGGGGATGCGCGCGATGTCGAAGACCGCCTGCTCGGCCTGATCGATGAACTCCTGCACGTCGCCGTAGCCGCCGTAGCCCTCGGCCGAGAAGCGCTGGCACGTCGCGATGAGCTGCCGGACGCGCCACTTCTCCCGAACGACGCGCGCGTGCGCCTCGACGTGCGCGACGGCGGGGTCGAATCCGTCAGCTGCGCGAGGTACGGCGTGCCGCCGACCTGCTGGAGCCGCTCGCGATCGCGTCAGCCAGGTCGCGACCGTGACGATGTCGACCGGACGCCCGTTGCCCTGGAGATCGACGATGGCCTCGTAGATGCGACGATTGGCGTCGGAGTAGAAATGCTCCGCGCGGAGGACGTCGTTAACCTCATCGAACGCGTCGCTCGACAGCAGAACGGCGCTGAGCACGGCGGCCTCTGCGTCGAGATCGTGTGGCGGAATCCGCCCTGCCGAAGGACGGAGCTCCGGGAGCTCGTGCCGGTCCCGACGCGATCGATCAGTGAATGCCATGCGATCCTCCGTCGTTTCGACGTAGCTCGGGCGCACGCCGTTGGCTTGCCTGAAGCACTGACAAGCAAGGTCCTGCCCTGGCGCGTCGCCGCGCACGCACGGGCGTCGTTCGCGCCACGCGGCACCGCGCTCAGCACTCCCGAGGTTCTCAACGCCGATTCCACAGGGTTATCCCCAAGGCCCCGAAATGCACGACACCCCGGCGACCTGATGGGCCACCGGGGTGCAGGGGGCGCAAGTTCGCACCCTCGGCGCTACTTTGTCAATGCCGGCGCGTGCGCGCCGGCATCAAGCTACGAGGGACGCTTGCGTCGCGTGTTGCGCGTTGGCCTCACGCCTTGACGACTTCTACCCGCAACTTGGCGGTCACGTCCGCGTGCAGCTTGATGAGCACTTCGCTCAAGCCGAGCGTCTTGATCGGTTCGTCCAGCTGGATCTTCTTGCGATCGAGCTCGACGCCGATGCCCTTGAACGCCTCTTCCACGTCCTTCGACGTGACGGAGCCGTACATCTTGTTTTCTTCGCCGACCGCGCGGGCGATCTTGACCGAGAGACCCTCGAGCATCTTTGCGGTCTCCTGGGCCTTCACGAGCTCCTTCGCGGCGCGCGCGTGCGCCTGGCGACGGAGGTCTTCGATGCGCGCGACGTTGCCGGCCGTGGCCGGCACCGCGAGCCCGCGCGGGATGAGGAAGTTGCGCGCGTATCCGGGCCGTACGCGCACGAGATCTCCGCTCTTGCCGAGGTTCTGAACGTCCTCTTGAAGGACGACGTGGATCGTGGCTGCCATGTGGTTTCTCCTTCGACCCTCAGTCGTTCATGGTGAAGGGCAAGAGCGCGATGTTGCGCGCGCGCTTGACGGCGAGCATGAGCTCGCGCTGGTGCTTGGCGCACGCGCCCGAGATCCGGCGCGGAACGATCTTGCCGCGCTCCGTCACGAAGTACTTCAGCGACTGCGGATCTTTGTAGTCGATGGTCGGGGCCGCTCCCGTTTCCGTCGTGTTGCAGAAGGGGCAGCCACGGCGGCGGCCACGACGCGGCGGCGGAACCGAGTCCGGGTTTCCGTTCTTGTCCATCGGTAGTTCGCGTTTCATTCGTCGTCCTCCCCGTCACCGGCGCCGTCGTCATCGCCCATCTCGTCGTCGGCGTAGGGATCGCGACGATGCTCCGGCTCGCGATCATGGCGATCGTCGAGACCGAGCTCACGCGCGAGCGAATCCTCCGCGGCGTCGTCGGCCGGGACCTCGACGTACTCGAACTTCACGTCCTCGGCGGCGACCACGACGGCGTCGCGAAGGACCTCCTCGCGGAGCTTCACCGTCTGGTACTTCACGACGTCGTCGAGCAGGCGCAGGTTGCGCTCGAGCTCCGAGACGAGCTGACCCCTGCCGATGTACTTCAAGTACACGTACACGCCGCGCTTCTGCTTCCCGACGGGATAGGCGAGCCGACGGCGACCCCAGTTTTCGATCCGGGTGAGCTTGCCGCCTTCGCGGCCGACGACGTCGTTCACGCGCGTCGTGATGCTCTCGGAGCTCTCGCGGGTGACGTCGGATCTGAGAATGAAGATAGTTTCGTATTCGCGGTCTGCTGAGACCGCACTTTGTTGTTCGGACATGTTTCTCCTTTCGGACTGGTCGGCCCCCGGCATTTGCCGGGAGCAAGGAGTCAGCTCGCTCGCCGATTGGTCACGTTCATTGCGTGTTCGAGACCGTGACCGACGAGAAGCGCCACCGCTTCGGTGGCCCGTTCGACGATGTCGCCGAGCAGGGCCCGTTCCGCAGGGGCGAAGCCTTCTAGCACGAAATCCGCGCCGCTACCCTTGAACCCGGCCGGCGGTTTTCCGATACCGACCCGGAGCCGAACGTAGTCCCGAGTGCCGAGGTGCTGGCTGACCGACCGGAGGCCGTTGTTGCCGGCCTCGCCGCCGCCGATCTTCAGCTTGACCGCTCCGAACGGCAGATCGAGCTCGTCGTGAACCACGACGACGTCCTTCGGCAGCACCTTGTAGAAGGTCGCGGCCGCCCGACGCTGCGTCCCGACTCGTTCATGTAAGTCATCGGCTTGAGCACCAGGAGGCGCTCTCCCGCGACGGTCGCGTCCGTCAGCTGGCCCGAGAATTTCTCGCGCCACGCCGAGGAGCCACCGCGACTGGCGAGGTGCTCCGCGACCGAGAACCCGACGTTGTGACGCGTTTCTGCGTAGCGAGCGCCGGGATTCCCGAGTCCGACGACGCAGGATCACTTCTTGGCCGGAGCTTTGCCGCCCGCTGCTGGAGCCGGAGCCGCCTTGCCTCCGGCGGCGGCCGGAGCCGCAGCAGCGCCAGCCGCGGGAGCAGCGGCGCCAGCAGCACCAGCTGCGGCTGCGGCTGCCGCACCCGGAGCGGCCTCTTCTTCGACCTGCTTCTTCACGAGCGCGACGTGAACGACGGTCTGCTCCGGGGGCAAGCGCACCGAAACGCCTCGGAGGGAGCGCGAGCTCCTTCGCCGCGACGTGGGCGTCGAGCTCGAGCTCCGTCACGTCGTGCGTGATCTTCACGGGAACCTCGGACGGCAAGCAGCGGACGGGGAGCTTGCGGTACACCTGACGGAGCATGCCGCCGTCGACGACGCCCTTGGCCTTGCCGGTGAGCTCGAACGGAATGTCGACGTCGATCGGCTGCGTCCGGGCTGGATCTCGAAGAAGTCCGCGTGCAGGAGCGCGCGCGTCACGGGGTGGTACTGGAAATCCGCGAGGAGCACGGTGAGCTTCTTGGCCGTCGATGTCGAGCTCGATCGACCGTGTTGCGGCCGTGTTCGCTGCCGAGCACGGACGAGAACGTCTTTCGGCGAAATGGCGAGCGGCGTGCGTCGTGAGCTGCGGCCCGTATGCGACCGCCGGGATCCGGCCCTCGAGCGCGAATGCGGCGCACGGCGCCCTTACCCGACTCGTTCCGCGATTGCGCAGAGACTTTGATCGTTTGCATGGTGGTTCCCATCAGAGCTCGCTCGTCGCTCAGACGAAGAGCGAGCTCACCGAGTCGCTATCTGTGAATGCGCCGAATGGCTTCGCCGAGCAAGCTTGCCGATCGAGAGATAGCGGATCTTCGGGCAGGCCTTCACCGCGGCGCTCGGTGGAATCGAGTTGGTCACCACGACCTCTTCGAGCGGCGACTCGGCGATGCGCTGCACCGCGGGGCCCGCTCAGCACGCCGTGCGTCGCGACGGCGACCACGCGCCGCGCGCCCTCGCGCATGACGGCCTGCGCGGCGTTGCAGAGCGTGCCCGCGGTGTCGATCATGTCGTCGACGATGATGCAGTCGCGGCCCTTGACGTCGCCGATGAGGTGCATCACCTCGCTCACGTTCGCGCGCTCGCGCCGCTTGTCGATGATGGCGAGCGACGCGCCGAGCCGCTTCGAGTACGCGCGCGTTCGCTCGACGCCGCCCGCGTCCGGCGAGACGAAGACCGCGGATCTGGTCGAACCTGCGCTTCGAGATAGTCCTCGAGGAAGACGGGCAGCGCGTACAGGTGATCGAAGGGGATGTTGAAGAACCCCTGGATCTGCCCGGCGTGCAGGTCGACGACAGAGACGCGCGTTCACGCCGGCGGCGACGAGCAGATCCGCGACGAGCTTCGACGTGATGGGCGTGCGCGGAGCGACCTTGCGATCCTGGCGCGCGTAGCCGTAGTACGGGATCACGGCCGTGATGGACGCCCGCCGACGCGCGACGGAGCGCGTCGCACATGATGAGCAGCTCCATCAGGTTGTCGTTCACCGGCGAGCAGGTCGGCTGAATCACGAACGCGTCACGACCGCGCACGTTCTCGTCGATCTCGAAGAACGTCTCGCCGTCGCTGAAGCGCGACGTGCGGCATGCGCCAGCGGCGTGTCCGAGCACGTCCGCGATCTCCTGGGCGAGCTCGGGATTCGCGTTGCCAGAGAGAAGACACAGATCTGCTGTCGGTCACGGTGCCTCGGCAAACATCGCCGAACAGCCGCAACCACGCGGATAATTCATCGCTGAAATTGCTGGGCAACGGAGCGGTTCGGAGAGCGGGATAACTAGCAGGGCACACTCGGGCCGTCAACGTCCGGCTCTGTCCGGTCGCGCTACCGGTACGGACTCGACAGGTCCACGTCGTTCGGGTCCGGCGCCTTCGTCGCCGCCGGATGCGCGGGAGCCGGCGTGGCAGCCGAAGCCGCGGCCTTCGCCGGCGCGGGAGCCGGTGCAGACCGCCGGCGCGCCTTTCCGGGCGGCTTTTCCTGGGGCCGGGTGCAACGGGGCGACCGCGCGGGGCGCGTCGACCGCGGGGGTCGGGGTGCCGGTCGGCGCGGTCCCGACGCCGGTCGCCGCTGTCGCGCGCCGGCGGCGGGCTGCACGGAGCGGCTCGCTGGCGGTCACCGCCGGAGCGGGAGCCGCCGCGGTTGCTGCTGGAGCGGGTCGCCTGCGATCACGACGGGCTCCTGACGGCGCGCGAGCAACAGCACGCACACGACGGCGAAGCCGGCGAGGCGCGGCGGCGGCGACGATCAGCGGCGCCTTGGAAGCGCCGCCCGTTTCGACCACCGGCGCGCCGAGCGGTGCGGCAACCATGCCCGAATGCTCGACGTTCTTGCCGAACGCGGGAACGGAAGAGGCGTTGACGTCCACGATGTCCGGAAGCGCCGCCTGACTCGGTTCGCTGCGCGCGAGCCACGCGCGCACGGCTTCGCGCTGCTGCGCGATCTCCTGCCCGATGACCATGCCGACGTAGGCCGCCACCTCTCGCGACGTTGCGAGCACGCCCGCAGCACTGCGCTGCCTGCTTCGAGATCGTCGGCGAACTCCTGGCAGGTCGGGATAGCGGGCCTCGCGGTCGCGCTCGAGCGCGCGGTCATCACGACCGCAGCGACGCGAGGATCCAGCTCCGGGTTGGCCTCGGAGATCAGCCGGAACCGGCTCGGAGATGACGCGCGCGAGCGTCGCGGCCTCGTTCTCGGCCTTGAAGAGCCGCCGCGCGGCGAGCACCTCCCAGAGCACGATGCCAGCGGGAAGACGTCGGCGCGGCGATCGACGGACGGTCGCCCGACGGCCTGCTCCGGCGCCATGTACGCGATCTTGCCCTTGAGCTGGCCGGCGCGGGTCGCCGACAGACGGCTGGCGGCGCGCGCGACGCCGAAGTCGGTGATGCGCGTGATGCCGTCGACGCCGACGAGGATGTTCTGCGGCGAGACGTCGCGGTGCACGAGCTCGAGCGGGTTGCCGTGCTCGTCGCGCAGCTCGTGCGCCGCGTGGAGGCCCGAGCAGCGTGTCGACGATGATGCGGATGGCGATGTCGGGCGGCAGCCGCTTGCCGCGACGTCGCCGCGCGCGCCAGGAGGCGCGCGAGCGTGTCGCCCTCGATGTACTCCATCACCAGGTAGTAGCCGCGCTCGCTCGTGCCGACCTCGAGGATGGGCACGACGTTCGGGTGATGGATGCCCGCGGCGAGGCGCGCCTCGTCGAGGAACATCTCGACGAACTCCTTCTCGTTGCGCGAGGTGCGGGTGCAGCCGCTTGATGGCGACGAAGCGCTGGAAGCCGCCGACGCCGGAGAGGCGCCGAGAAACACCGTCGCCATGCCGCCGGTCGCGATCTCGGCGACGAGCTCGTAGCGATCGATGCGATGCGGGCCGTCGTGATCGGGGTCGAAGAGCTTCGGAGCCGCCACCGACTCAGAACCTTCCCACGGCGCCGACGGCCGGACCGTTGGCGTACGACACGTAGGGCGTGACCGAGGCCGGCGCGGATTGTTCCTTGCGGTGACCCGACCAGTTGGTGAAGAAGGCGCCGATGACCGCCGTGGCCGCGCCGACCACGCTCGTCGCGCCGATCAAGATGTTGGTGCGAGCTTCGGCTTCGTGACCCTCGTTGTAGAAGGTTCGTGCAGTCGGCGGCTGCCGATCGCGCACGCGGCCTTGTACCTTGTCGGTGCCGGGATTGTTCTGCGTGTCGATGCCGCTCCAGATCGTGACGCCGCCGAGAGCCGACGGTGGCGCCGACACCGACGAAGAAGCACGATCGGCGGTGACGCCGTCGCGGCTTAGCGGGCGCTCCCTGATCCTCGCATCGGGTTTCCGGCGGCTGGCGTCCGCCGCGGGCGCCGGCTTTTCGGCGATGGGCGGAGCCTCGAACGTGAGCTTCGGCGCTGTCGCCGGCCGCGCCGGTCACCGGCTTGCGACAGCGTTCGGTCATCCGGACCAGCCCGCGACGATCGAGTGATCACCCGGCGACGAGGAACACCAGTCGCCGGGCTGCGGCCGGGCCGTGAACGATGCGAGTGCCGTCGAGGAGCGAGCAGGCTTCGTCGCAGGTCGATCGTCACCTGGAGCAGCTCGGCGCGACCGCGCTCCACGAGCGGTGCCGCCACCTTCCGCATGCGGTCGCTGTTCGGGTACGTCTCGAGCGCGAGCTCGGCGAGCGTCGCCGCGCGATCGAGGTTGCCCGCCTTGTCACGCGCACTGATGGCGAGCTCGAGCACCGCTCGTTCGGGCGCGTGACCGTCCGCGCTCTCGAAGTGCTCGGCGGCTTCGACGTAGCTGGCTTCCTTGTACGCTTCGCGGCCGTGGTCGAAGTCCGCTTCCGCGGCCTTGATCTCGTCGACGGTCGGCTCCGCCCGCCCTGGCGAAGCTCGGATGTGCGCACGATCGCCGCAAAAATGACGGCTACGGGCCACGGACGCTTCGAACGATTTACCGCCAACGTCTCTGACCTTCTCCGAGTGCGTCGATTCAGCCACACCCGTCGACGCGCGTGACGACCGAACGCCGCATCGTGCTCGAGTCTAGTCGATTCCCGAAACCCTGGCGCCCACGTCGTCGGAACCGGCGCACAGCAGCCTATGTAGGAGCATGTAGGTATACGCTTGCGTGGATCGCGTACGCGCGGCCGCTCAACGCATCTCGAGGAAGAGGCGATCGGGCTCCTCGAGGTAGCCGATGACGTCGTGCGCGAACGCCGCGCCGACGTGGCCGTCGACGATGCGATGATCGAACGAGAGGGAGAGCAGCATCACGTCGCCGATCACGATCTGGTCGTCGCGCACGACGGGCTTCGCTTGATCTGGTGGACGCCGAGGATGGCGACCTCGGGGAAGTTGATGATGGGCGTCGCGAAGAGACCGCCGTGCTTGCCGAGCGACGTGATCGTGAACGTCGAGCCGCCGAGGTCCTCCGGCTTCGTCTTGCCGGCGCGCGCGTCGCTCGCCGAGGCGGTCGATCTCCGCGCGCATCTCGAGGATGCTCTGCCGGTCCGCGTCCCGCACGACCGGCACGATGAGGCCGGCGTCGGTCGCGGTCGCGATGCCGATGTCGAAGTGCTTGCGGAGGACGAGCTCGTTCGCGGCGTCGTCGACGACGGCAGTTGAGCGTCGGGTGCTGCTTCAGCGCCGCGACGACGGCCTTCACGATGAACGGCAGGAAGGTGAGCTTCACGCCCTGCTGCTCGGCGTGCGGCTTCGCGCGCTCGCGCAGCGCCTTGAGCGCGGTCACGTCGCACTCGTCGACGAACGTGAAGTGCGCCGCCGTGTGCTTCGAGCGCGCCATGTTCTCGAAGATGCGCTTGCGCAGGCCGCGGAGGGGGACGCGCTCGTCGCGCCGGCGCGTGCACGGGACGCGGCGGCGACGGCGCCGTCGGCGCGGCGAGCGCCGCGCGGCGGAGCCGGCGCCGTCGGCGACCGCGGGCGCGGCCGCTGCCGGGCTCCGGCGCGGGCGCCGCGCGCGAAGCGTTCGACGTCGTCGCGCGTGACGCGGCCCGCCGGGCCGGTCGGCGCGAACGCGACGCAGATCGACGCCGAGCTCGCGCGCGAGCTTGCGCGTCGCCGGCGTCGCGAGCGGCTTGTCGTTGAAGTAGTCGTGCGGCGCGTCGCCGCGCATGCGCGAGCGGGCGGCGCGCATGCCCGGCAGCGACGTCTCGCGCATGTCGCCCGACCGCGCGTCGCGGCCGGAGCGCTTCGTCTCGCGAGACCGGCTCGGCGCGCTACGCTGCCGTGGCTCGCGGTGCGCTCGGCGGCGCCGGCTGCGCGGCGGCGGACGTCGCGCCGGCGGGACGCCCCGCCGGACCGCGGCTCGCCGCCGAGCTCGAACACGACGAGCACCGAGCCGACGGGCACCGTGTCGCCGACCTTGCCGCGGGGCTCGACGACCTTGCCCGCCTTGGGCGCGGTGATGGTGACGGTCGCCTTGTCGGTCATCACCTCGACCATCGGCTGGTCCTCGGTGACGACGTCGCCGGCGTGGACGAGCCAGGTGACGATCTCGCCCTCGGTGACGCCTTCGCCGATGTCCGGCAGCTTGAACTCGACGCATCGTGCCATCGAGCTCTCTTCCCGAGAGCTCGTCCCGGGTAGCGCCCACGGACAGTCGCGCCGTCTGCGAGCTTCGAGCGCTTCGCGGCGCTCGAGGATGGCGGGAGGATGCGGTGCGCGAGCGGTAGGTACTCCATCTCGAGCGTGTACGGGAACGGCGTGTCGAAGCCGGTCACGCGCACGGGCGGCGCCTCGAGGTGGAGGAACGCCTTCTCGTTGACGAGCGCGACGAGCTCGGCGCCGAAGCCGCACGTCCTCGGCGCCTCGTGCACGACGACGACGCGGCCCGTCTTCTTCACGCTCGTCGACGATGGTGTCGATGTCGACGCGGCCAGAGCGTCCGCAGATCGATGACCTCGGCGCTCGACGCCCTGCTCGGCGGCCTTCGTCGGCGGCGGCGAGGGCCTCGTAGAGCATCGCGCCCCAGGCGAGGACGGTGACGTCGCTCGCCTTCGCGACGACCGCGGCCTGCCGAGCGGCACCGTGTAGTCGCCCTCGGGCACCTCGCCCTTCGCGGCGCGGTAGATGCGCTTCGGCTCGAAGAAGAGCACCGGGATCCGGATCGCGGATCGACGCGAGCAGCAGGCCCTTCGCGTCGTACGGGTTCGACGGGCACACGACCTTGAGGCCCGGCGACGTGGATGAAGAGCGACTCGGGCGACTGCGAGTGGTAGTGCCCGCCGCGGATGCCGCCGCCGACCGGCGTGCGGATGACCATCTTGGCCGGGTACTCGCCGCCGGAGCGCTAGCGGAGCTTCGCGAGCTCGCTGACGATCTGGTCGTACGCGGGGTAGATGAAGTCGGCGAACTGGATCTCGGGGACGGGCACGAGGCCGTAGAGCGCCATGCCGATGGCGCATGCCGACGATGCCGCCCTCGCGAGAGCGGCGTGTCGATGACGCGGTCGTCGCCGAACTCGTCCCACAGGCCCTGCGTGACGCGGAAGACGCCGCCGACCTTGCCGACGTCCTCGCCGAGCACGACGACGCGATCGTCGCGCCGCATCTCGTGGCGGAGGCGCGTC
The DNA here is from genome assembly GCA_963774345.1 of uncultured Alphaproteobacteria bacterium. Taxonomy (GTDB): domain Bacteria; phylum Pseudomonadota; class Alphaproteobacteria; order ATCC43930; family CGMCC-115725; genus AP-15. Next base: position 3,510 of record CAVZFB010000062.1, on the reverse strand, counting down.
GTTGATCGCCTGCACCATGTTCATCTGCGGCATCGTCGATCTCGCTCGACGTCTCGGTCGTGACGGCGTCGTGCTCCGGCTCAGTGCCGCGTGGCCTTTGGCCGCGGCCGCGCAGGAGCTCGCGCTGCTGCTCGCGCGAGGTGCCAGGGCAGCTTCGCGTACACGTCGTCGAACATCGTCTCGAGCGCGGGCGGCGGCGTCTTCTCGGCGATCGTCGACGGCCGCGCTTGAACTCCGCGTCGACGTCGCTCTCGAGATCGCCGCGTCTCTCGTGCGTCGTCCCAGAGCTCGCGAGCCTCGAGGTAGCGGCGCATGCGCGCGAGCGGATCGCGCTCCGCCCACGGCTTCGAGCGCGTCGGTCGCTGCGGTACGCGTTCGGGATCGTCGCTCGTCGAGTGGCCGCTCATGCGGTACGTGAGCGCCTCGATGAGCGTCGGGCCCTCGCCGCGCGCGCGCGCGCGCGATGGCGTCGCGCGTCACGCGTGACGACGGCGAAGACGTCGTTGCCGTCGACGCGAACGCCGGGCATGCCGTAGGCGACGCCCTTGTCGGCGAAGTCTCGCGCTCGCCGTCTGGCGCTCGGCCGGGCACGCTGATGGCCCAGCCGTTGTTGCGGCAGAAGAAGACGACCGGCGCCTTGAAGACGCCGGCGAAGTTCATCCCGTTGTGGAAGTCGGTGGAGCTCGTCGCGCCGTCGCCGAAGTAGACGAGGCGTCGCGAGGTCGTCCTTCTTCAGCTTCGCGGCCCACGCGAAGCCGACGGCGTGCGTGATCTGCGTGCCGATCGGGCGAGCTGATCGAAGCCGACGTGCGCCGCGCGGCAGCGTGTAGTGGTCCGGCATCTGCCGGCCCTTCGCCGGGTCGTTCGCGTTGCCGAACATGTTGTCGACGTAGCGCTGGAAGCGGCAGGCCGCGCCAGCAGCGCGGCGCCGAACTCGCGGTAGCACGGGAAGATCCAGTCCTGCGGGCGCATCGCGAACGCGGCCGCCGATGATGGCCGCCTCTTCGCCGAGCGAGCCGACGTGGAAGCCGATGCGGCCCTGGCGCTGGAGCGCCGTCAGGCGCTCGTCGAGGTAGCGCGTGCTCACCATGTGCGCGGTAGAGCGAGCGCGCCTCGTCGTCCGGAGAGGTGCGGGTCGAACTCGGGAGCGACGATGCCGTCGTCGCGCAGGACGCGGACGACGTCGGTGGACGCCGGTCGCGCATCGGCGTCGAGCGGGGAGTGCGCGTCGGTTCCGTCCATATCGTTCGGCGGCTTCCCCTTCGGGGCGAGCGAGTCTACCTCGAGAGCTGACGTCGAGCCGGGCGACCACATCGTCGAGCTTTCTTCCCGGTAGAATCGACGATGCGCCTGTTCCGCGGCGGTCGTTCGCGCGAGCCGAGGTCGTATGAGACGCTTTCGCGCGATCGACGGCGCACTCGGCAGACGACCGCTCCGGACTCGAGGCGGAATTCCGTCGCGCACTCGATCGCAGGCAGCTCCGCGCTCGACGTCGCTGACGCCCTGCGAAACCTCGGCCATCAGCGCCGCAATGCGCAGCACTTCCTGCGCCTGCTCCGGCCGGGTGATCGTGCTGCGCGACCATCTGCACGCGCTTCTCGGCGCCGTCCTCCTCGCGAGATCCGCCAGATCGGCGAGCAGGGCGCGAAGCTGCGCCTCGCTGAACGCTTCCGCTGCAGGCCGCGAGCACGACGGACTCGAACGCGGCGCGCTCGTCGTCGTCGAAGATGCCCGTCCGCAGTTGGCGACCAGGTACGGCGCTCTCCACGACGGCTTCGAAGCAGCGCCGCCGCCATCGGGTCGAAGCCCGTGGCTGGGCAGTCTCCTCGTCGACGATCGGTCGCGCGCCGTACGGGCCGCCGCTGGCGCGAGGATCGACCCGCCGTGCCCTGTGACCGCGCGCCGGCTTCGCAAGCCGCGTGCGACCCGGTCGCAGCAAATCGCTCGGCGCGGTCGATCGCGCCATCGAGCGTAGAGCCTACAGCACGGCATTCTCAGGGATCGCTTCCGGACGCGAAGGGTCCCGAGGGCCTCCCCGTTACGGCTCCCGGTCGCGAGCCGAACGCGAGCACCACTGCTCGTCAGCTGCTGACTCGCGCCCGGCGGACGAGCGAGCTCGGCGAGGAGCGCGCCCGCCGCCGGGGCCGATGAGTCGCGGGCAGCGCCGCCGAGCGACGGACATTCGCCGCGACTTGCGCGGGACGCCGTCGGTCGTACGCCGGCCCCGCCGGGTCGCGCGAGCCGGTCGCGCGGACGAACACCTCGGCGGCGCGGTAGCTCGACCGCACGAGCGGCCCCGACGGCGACGTACAGGAAGCCCATCTCGACGGCCGGCCTGCTCGAAGTCGGCGAACGTGCTCGGGCTCGACGTAGCGGTCGACCGCGCGCGTGCTTCGGCGTCGGGCGCAGGTACTGGCCGAGCGTGACGACGTCGACGCCGGCGGCGCGGAGATCGCGCAGCGTCTCGAGGACCTCGTCGTCGGTCTCGCCGATGCCGACCATGATCGAGCTCTTCGTGAGCCGCGCCAGCCGGTGGCGGCGCGATCGCTCCTTGGCGCGGCGGAGCACGGCGAGCGACTGATCGTAGCTGCAGCGCACGTCGCGGATGGTGCGCTGCAGGCGCCGGACGACCTCGACGTTGTGCGCGCAGACGTCCGGGCCCGCGTCGACCGTCGACGTCGACCGCGTCGAGGTGGCCGCCGAAATCGCCGACGAGCGTCTCGACGAGCATGTCGGGCCGCAGCTCGCGGAGGCGCCGCACGGTGCGCGCGACGTGCTCGGCGCCGCCGTCGAGGAGATCGTCGCGATCGACCATCGTCATGACGACGTACTGGAGCTCGAGCCGGCGCGATCGCGCGCGCGACGTGCTCGGGCTCGCGCGACGTCGACGGCGCCGCGCGGGTCGCCCGTCGTCACGGCGCAGAAGCGGCAGCCGCGCGTGCACGTGTCGCCGAGGAGCATCACGGTCGCCGTGCCCTCGCGCCAGCACTCGCCGACGTTCGGGCAGCGCGCCTCCTCGCAGACCGTGTGGAGATCGAGCTCGCGGAACGTCTTCTTCAGCTGGGCGTAGCTGCTCGCCGCCCGGCGCGCGGACCTTGAGCCACTCGGGCTTGCGCTCGGGTTTCGGGTCGAGGTCGAGATTGGGCGACACCAGTGAACTCTACAACGACGACGGCGGGTCGCGAGCTTGTCGAACGCTCAAAAGCGTTCACCGCGCGGCAGGCCGACTCCGCCGTTTCGAGCCGAGAAATGGAAGCCGGGCCCACCGGCGAGATTGCGCCGCGCTCGGTGAAGATGGCCCGAACGAGCCGCGCCGGGGTCACGTCGAACGACGGGTTTCTGACAGTCACGCCGTCGGGGACGAGCCGCCGGCCCCCCCAGTGTCATTTCCGACGGGTCGCGCTCTTCGATCACGATGTCCGTCCCGGACGGACATCGCACGTCGACCGTCGACCACGGCGCCGCGACGAAAAAGGGCCGCTCGTGGGCGTGCGACAGACACGCGACCGA
>CAVZFB010000061.1:0-61738 GCA_963774345.1 uncultured Alphaproteobacteria bacterium | reverse complement strand
CGCCGCTCGACGTCGCTAGAGAGTAGAACACGACCGGTGCTTCCTCGCCTTGGAACTTGTCGACGGTGCCGACGCGCACGTCCAGCTCCGCGTTGACTAATCTCTGGCGTATAAGCCGGCGCTGAGCGTTGTAGGGCGTGACGACGATGATGTCGCGGTCGGTCAGTGCGCGTGGAACGCCCGCACGGTCGGGTGGTCGCGAATCGACCACCTGACCATCCTGCCGCAGGAGCACGATCGCCTTGACGATCACGTCGGCTTCCTCAGGCGAACTCGAGCTATTCCCCGCATGCTCGAGCGGCACGTAGAACAGGCCGCGCAGGTCGCTCGCCGGTAGGCGGACGCAGTGCAGCGCGGTTTGTGGCGCAGGTTTGAGTCGCTGCTCGTACATCGCGTCGGAGATGAATGCGCAGATCTCCGGCTCCATGCGGTAGGAGAGGTTCAGAAAGATGCCGCGGTGTGGCGGTACGGTATGATCCTCACCGAGGAGATGCTGGAGCACCGAGTCGCCGACGTGCAGCGGCTGGCGCCCTTGACCGACCTGCGCGAGCTGCGAGGGATCGCCGAGCAGCACGACATTCTTAGCGCAGGTCGACAGGGCGAGCGCGTCGGCCAGGGCGACTTGGCCGGCTTCATCGATAAACAGATAGTCGAAGGCGTCGTCGAGTTCTTTGCGTGCCAAGAGCCACGCGGTACCGCCGGCGAGATCGTAGCCGCCCGCGTCGAAGGCCTCATTTTTGTCCGTCGACCTTATGAACTTGCCAGGTACGCGCGACTTGTACTCGGATTCGTCGCTGTCGCTGTGCTTATAGAGGCCGGAAAATAGCACGTTATTCTTGGTCGCACAAGCTTCAACTTTATGAAGCAGGGTATGGATCGCATTGTGGCTCGTGCTCGTCACGGCGACCCGTTTTCCAGCCTTAAGCAGATCGCAAATAACCTGTGATCCGATCGTGCTTTTGCCGCTGCCCGGCGGTCCTTGGATGAAGAGGTAACTGCGGTCGAGTGCCTGGACCACCGCGGTCACGGCCGAAGGGCAAACGACGTCGGGTTGCAGCGTTGTTGCGCCGCTAGTCACGCGAGGCGCGGTGTTGGCGAGCAGGTCGTGCGATGCCGGATACTTCTCCCGAAGCGTGCCGTCTAAAAGCGATTGGCCAATGCGCCCCAGCGCCTTGCGCTGTGCTTTGGGTGACGGTGGGCCGGGCGGAATCAGTTCGGTTATCGCACGCGCGGCATCGAGCTTGGCTGTCGTCTTGATCGCAAGCCGGTTCTCGACGTCTTCGGTGACCGATAAAATGGTGACCGCTCTACGCGTGCGCGGATCCTCGGCCTTGCCCGGCTTCATCTTGTGCGGCTGGTCGGGATAGCGGTACGTGTACACCTCGCTTTGCTTGTGCTTGTATGGCTCGACGTCTTCGCAAAGCTCTAGGCCACCTATGGCGTCCTTATCGAACTCGAGCAGCTCGTCGACGTTCTCGCAGCGATCGAAATACGTCCACCACGCCGGCTTTTCTTCGCGACGATGGTAGGCGAGGATATTGCCCATAAGGTAGCGCTCGCGCTTGAGCGCATGCATCAACGTGTATTCCTCGTGCGTTTGTGGCGGCAGGATGTCTTTGAGCAAGTCGCGTTCGAGCGCTGTCTGACGCGCCGTCTCAGCTTCCTCATTGCGCCGTTTGACGCACTTGTTGCAGCCTTCTGTAAACTCTTCGTGGCACGGTTCGTTAGGCGACTTGACCGGTCGGAAGGGCAAGTCAATCCCGTGCAGCGCGATCGCTTCCTCGCGCCGCTCGATCAGCCATTCCCGCAGCAGATATGTCGAGTAGCAGTCGTCCTTGTTGTATGCTTCGATGTCGGCGAGAATCTTTGGGTCGTTCTTGACAGTCCAGCGCTCGAACATGACGATCGACTCGTTGCCCTTCTTAACCTTCGTTTGGCGATCGAACTGATAGAAGCGCTCGAGCTTCTTGATACTGTAGCTGTCTTGCGAGATGGCGAGCGCTTGGCGCACGACGGCGTAGAGATCGACGAAGACCTCGGCACGCAGCAGGTCGTCCAGCGCATCCTCCCGTGTGCAGTGCAGCTGCGCAAGCTTACGCAATGCCGTCTTTTCGTACTGGGCATAGTGGTAGACGTGCATCGCCGGATTCTTTTTGCGGCGCTCGGTGATGAAATCGATAAAGTCCTCAAACGCCGTTCTCTCGTCGTGGCGATTCAAGCCCCAAAAGGCGCGAAACGGTTCGGGTTCGTCGGGCATCCAAGAGCCGAAAAGATACTCTAGTCCGCGGCCCGGTTCGAAGAGTGGATCCCCTTCCATATCGAAAAAGACGTCGCCCTTCGCCCGCTGTGGTAGCTGGGCAAAGCCGATCGGGGGTTTGTGCGCGAGCAGCTCGTAGATCGGCTCATCGCTGGTGCGACCGCGAACCTGGAGCGACGCTTGACGGCGCAGCTTGACGAACGTCTCGGGGATCATCCCTTCGGGCCGTTGTTGGTCGGATGCGTCGGCCAGTTCGGTCACGCGCGTGATGCCGGCGGTTTCGAGCTTGTCGATCTGGTCGCGCCGCATCCATGCGACGAGGCTGAGATGATCGTCGTCGATGCGCTTTTTTGAGCAGACGCTGTCCCAAGGACAGATCGCGCAGTGATTGCACTCGTACGGATATTGGCGCGCGTCGTTCTCGGCATCGAACGCCGGATTGGCAGCGAAGGTCAAGAAAGACTGCTTGAGGTGCCGGTAGTAGGCCAGGTAGTCGCTCAGGCGGTAGTGTTGCTCTTCACCACTGCCCAGCACCACGTAGCCATACTCGGGCATGTGGCCCTGCAGACGCTCCAGGTGCTCGCTGTAGTTGCAGATCTGCACCAGGAAATAGGGCTTGGCGCGCAGAGCGAGCTTGGTGTCCATGATCTCGTAACCGTATTTGGACCTGGTCGTCGGCCACGGGCCGCATTATTCGCTGCCGGTCGAAGTTTACCGCGGCAAGCCGATCTTTTACGGGCTGGGCAGCTTCTCGTTTCATACCGGGCATGGCGGGGTCCAGCACGGCGACTGGCTCGGCATGATGGCGCGGATATCTTGGGGCGACCGGGGGATCGACAGCGCTGCCTTCCAATTCGTCCGCCATGACGCGCGCAACCGGACGGTGCCGCGTGCGCTCGGGGATGAAGGTGCTGCGTTCGACGAGATCGCCCGCGAGAGCGCCGGTTTTGGCGCCACGCTCGTTGCGCAGGGCGATCAGGTTTCGATCAAGCTGCAGGCTTGACGCCAAGGAGCCGCTGTCGGATTTAGATCCGTTCGCCGCGGGTCGCGTCTCCAACCGATAGGAAGAATATGCCCAGCATTACCTATGTCCATTCCGGCGGGGCGCGCGAGGTGCTCGATGTCCCGGTCGGCACCAGCGTCATGCGGGCGGCGATCCTCAACGGCGTTGACGGCATCGTCGCCGAATGCGGCGGCGAGATGATGTGCGCCACCTGCCATGTTTATGTCGAGGAGACGCAACTCGACCGCACGCCGTCGCAGTCGGACGATGAGAGGGCGATGCTCGAATTCACCGCCAGCGAGCGCCGGCCGAACAGCCGCTTGAGCTGCCAGCTGGTGGTCACCCCCGAGATGGACGGCCTGGTTGTTCATCTGCCTGAGACGCAGGTTTGATGGCCGCTGACGTCGTCGCTGTCGTCGGCGCGGGCCAGGCCGGTTTCCAGACGGCGTCGTCGCTGCGGCAGGAGGGTTTCGGCGGCCGCATCGTGCTGATCGGCGACGAGCCGGTGTTGCCCTACCAGCGCCCGCCTTTGTCGAAATCGTATCTCGCCGGCGAGAGTGGGTTTGACGAGCTGTTGCTGCGGCCCGAGGCATTCTACGAGAAACAGGAGATCGATCTCGTCACCGGAGAAACCGTGACGGCGATCGACCGGCCCGGGCGTCGTCTGCGACTGGCTTCCGGTGGCGAGATCGCCTGCGACCATCTCGTCCTCGCCACTGGATCGCGCTTTCGGCCGCTCGCCGTGCCGGGCGCCGAGCTCGACGGCGTGCTGCCGCTGCGCACTTTGGCCGACGCCAACATATTGCGCGAGCGGCTGGCCGAGGCACGCGAGGTGGTCGTGATCGGGGCCGGCTTTATCGGCCTCGAGTTCGCCGCGGTGGCGCGGGCCGCCGGTGTCGCCGTGCACATTGTCGAGGTGACGCACCATCCGATGGGCCGGGTGGTATCGGCGCAAACCTCGCGCTTTTTCACTGCGGCGCATATCGGCTGGGGGGCGACGATCTCGCTCGGGACCGGGGTTGCCCGGATCCTTGGAGCCAATGATCGGGTCACCGCGGTCGAGACCAGCGACGGCCGGGTCCTGGCCGCCGACCTCGTCCTTGTCTGCATCGGGGTCGTGCCCAATGCCGAACTAGCCGGCGACGCCGGGCTCGCGGTCGACAACGGCATCGTCGTCGATGAGTATTTGGCGACCGGAGCCGCGGAGATTGCCGCGATCGGCGATTGCGCCAATTTCCCGACCCGCTTTGCTCTCGGCCGGGTGCGTCTCGAATCCGTGCAGAACGGCGTCGACCAGGCGCGATTGGTCGCGGCCCGGCTCGCCGGAAAGCCGGCGCCATACGATAAGGTGCCGTGGTTCTGGAGCGATCAGGCCGATCTCAAATTGCAGATCGCCGGCATCACCGCGGGTCACGACGCGTCGGTTGTCCGCGGCGAAACCGACACCGGCAGCTTCTCGGTCTTCTGCTTTCGCGATGGCCGGCTGATTGGTGTCGAGTCGGTCAATCGGGCGGCGGACCATATCGTTGCGCGCCGGCTTTTGGCAGGCGACCCGCGCCTCCTGCCCGAGCAAGCAGCCGATGAGAGCTTCGATCTGAAGGCGCACGCCGCGCGCAAACCATGACCGGCGACATCCTGATCCGTAGCGGGCTCGTCATCGACGGCAGCGGGCGGCCCGGCGAGGTCGGTGACATTGCCGTTCGCGACGGTCGGATCGTTGCGGTCGGACAATCTCTGGCGGAGGGCTCGGCGAAAGTGATCGACGCCGAGGGACTGGCGGTCACCCCCGGTTTTATAGACATCAAGACCCATTCCGACTTTACCCTGCCGATCAACCCCAAGGCCGAAAGCAAGGTGCGCCAGGGCGTCACGACCGAGATCATCGGCCATTGCGGGTTTTCAGTGGCGCCGGTGCTGCCGGGAAGGCTGGAGCTGATCCGAGATTACCTCAGCGCCAGCGCACCCTGGCTGCCGTTCCGCGAGATGGGCTTTCCCGAATATCTCGACACATTTCCGGCGACCGCGGTCAATGCCGGCATGCTGGTCGGCCATCACACCTTGCGGCTGAACGTGATGGGTATGGCCGCGCGGGCGCCGACGTCGTCCGAGCTGGCAGAAATGACCGTATTGCTCGAGGAGGGGCTGAAGGCGGGCGCGCTTGGGCTTTCGACGGGGCTATTCACGCCGCCGAGCAGTTATGCCGACCGGGCCGAAATCGTGGCGCTATGCACTGTGCTGAAAGGCTATAACGCCGCCTATTTCACCCATATCCGCGACGAATCGAACAGGGTTATCGAGTCGGTCGAGGAGGCGCTCGACATTGCCAGGACTTGCGGGGTGCACGTCGAGATCGTGCATTTGAAATGCTCCGGGCTCGACAATTGGGGCAAGGCCGCGCGCATTCTGGCGATGATCGAGGCAGCGCGGGCCGAGGGCTTGGCAGTAGATTGCGACGCTTACCCCTATGCCGCCGGCAGCAATCCGCTGAAGAACCTGCTGCCGCAATGGGTCCAGTCGGGCGGCTTGGAAGCGATGCTGGAGCGCCTTGCTGCGCCCGACACGCGTACACAGGTCCGCGCCGAGATCGAGCGCGACGGGCTCAATAACTGGGGCCGCATCTCGTCTTGGGACAGCGTGCAGATCTCGATCTCGCCGCATCTGCCGCAATACGCAGGACAGACGGTCGGGGCGATCGCTTCCGCGCGCGGCTTGGATCCGGTCGACCTCGTTTGTGATTATCTGATCGAAGACAAAGTCGCCACTCGCGTGCTGATCACCTCGATCGCCGAGGAGGACATTCGTGAGATCGTACGCTCGCCGTCGGCCTTGGTCGGCTCCGACGGCAATTGCGTCGCCGATTACGGGATTGTCGCCCAAGGAATGCCGCATCCCCGCTTTTACGGGACCTTTCCGCGGATCATCAGCCATTACGTGCACGAACAGCACCTGCTGCCGCTCGAACAAGCGGTGCACAAGATGACCGGAGCGACGGCGGCGGCTTTGCGGCTGCGTGATCGCGGGCTGATCAAGGAAGGCTATCGAGCCGACCTGACAATCTTCGATCCGGGAGATTTCAAAGATCGCGCAACCTACGCCGAGCCCCATCAATACCCGACCGGTACGCGCACCACCGTTCTGGTCAACGGCGTAGTGGTTGTCGAGAACGCCGTACACACCGGCGCTCTGCCGGGGACGGTTCTCCGTCGCGCACCGAATGGCGCGGTCGGGTAAGCCGCCTTAAGCTCTACCCCGCGAAGGCGGCGATGCCGGTCTGGGCGCGGCCCAGAATCAACGCGTGGATATCGTGCGTGCCTTCGTAAGTATTGACGGCTTCCAGGTTCATTACGTGCCGGATCACGTGGTATTCATCGGAAATGCCGTTGCCGCCATGCATGTCTCTGGCAACGCGGGCGATATCGAGCGCCTTGCCCGCATTGTTGCGCTTTAGGAGGGAAACTATCTCGGGCGCGGCTCGGCCCTGATCTTTGAGCCGGCCAAGGCGCAGGCAGGCGGTGAGGCCGAGGGTGATCTCGGTCTGCATGTCGACGAGCTTTTTCTGGATCAGCTGGTTGGCGGCGAGCGGGCGGCCGAATTGCCGGCGGTCGAGGGTGTAGGTGCGAGCCGCGTGCCAGCAGAACTCGGCAGCCCCGATGGCGCCCCAGGCGATGCCGTAGCGCGCGTTATTGAGGCAGGAGAACGGGCCGCGCAACCCCTTCACTCCCGGCAGCAAATTCTCCTCGGGGACGAACACATCGTCCAGAACGATCTCGCCGGTGGCCGAGGCGCGCAGGCTGAACTTGCCCTCGATCTTTGGCGTGCTCAGACCCTTCATGCCCTTTTCGAGGATAAAGCCGCGGATCACACCGTCTTCGGTCTTGGCCCAGACGACAAACACATCGGCGATCGGTGCGTTGGTGATCCACATTTTGGCGCCGCTCAGTCGGTAGCCGCCCGGCGCCGCGGCGGCCCGCGTCGTCATGCTTCCCGGGTCGGACCCATGATCGGGCTCGGTCAGGCCGAAGCAGCCGACCCATTCGCCGGAGGCGAGCTTAGGCAGATATCTGCGGCGCTGAGCCTCGGTGCCGAAATCGTAGATCGGATACATGACGAGGCTCGACTGCACGCTCATCGCCGAGCGATAGCCGCTGTCGACACGTTCAACCTCCCGTGCGATCGAGCCCGTAACACACGTAATTGACGCCGGCGCAGCCGTACCCCTCGATGGTCGAGCCGAGAAAGCCCAGCGCACCCATCTCGTTCATGATTTCACGATCGAACCGCTCGTGGCGGTTGGCTTCGAGCACCCGCGGAAACAGCTTTTCCTGACAATAGGCGCGAGCGCTGTCGCGCACCATTCGCTCGTCCTCGCTCAGTTCGTGCTCGAGGAGGAGCGGATCGGCCCAGTCGAAGCGAGCTTCGGTTTCAGGATGGTACGGCGCGGCGGGGGAAACGGGGGCGAACTCAGTGTCGGCAGGCATCGATGACCTCGGCGGCGGCGATAGCGGCCGCTTATACCGCGCCGGCTCGCCGCAGCGTCAGAAATCCGTCAATCTTCCCCTCGCGTCGCGCGCAGCCGGCTATTTTTTGGCCCCGGCGGTTGCCGATACCCGGGCGGCGCCACGACCCAGACCGATCTTCTTGGCGAAGGCGGAGCGCTGTTCGGCGTAGTTCGGAGCCACCATTGGATAATCCGGCGCCAAGCCCCATCGCGCGCGATATTCGTCAGGCGTCATATTGTAGGTCGAACGAAGATGCCGCTTCAGCATCTTCAGCTTTTTGCCGTCTTCGAGACAGATTAAATAATCCGGGGTGATCGACTTGCGGATCGGCACCGCCGGTTTCACCGGTTCCGGCGGCGGTTCCGCGACTTGACCCTCCAGACCCTTCAATGAGCCATATACGGCATTAATTACCTCAGCCAGCTGGGCCGTGGCCAACGTATTGTTGCTGACATAGGCGGCGACCACATCCGCGGTCATCCGCAACAACTCTTCCTCCGCCATCTTCGGCACTGTGGTTTCTGCCATTTTCTCGCCCCGACTAAGCCTACAATGTTCACGTCAATGCCATAATTGGCGCACGAATTTCTTGTGTCAACGGAAACTTATGAGAGAGAAGAGTAATCGTCATTTGTACGCAAGGGCAACGACTTGCCGGTGCGTTCCCCACCTCCGTTCGACGCTGGTCTCCCGCAGCACAGCCGGTAGCGGGGTCGCCCCGGCCGAAATAAAGCGTATGAATTGATCAGCCGCTCGCAACGGCAGCGCGATGCAGTGCGGGCGCCGTACTGGCGCAGACCGCGATTTATGGTGGATGATTGGCATTCTCTAGCGAGATATGGTAGCTCATCAACCGTTGACGAAGTTCGTTGTCGCGCCCCTCGGTAACGGCGCCGCTTTTTGCGTGGCGGCCACGGCAACGCCTCTTGGTCGCGGCGCTCAACTGCTGCTCAGCGAGTGAATAGTTGATGGTTTCAGGTTCATTCCCGCCTCGCATCGCTGCGACAGACGGCCTTTCTTCCGATCCGCTGGCCGCGGCCGACCCGGAGGTGGCGGCGGCCGTCGGGCATGAACTCGAGCGCCAACAGTCGCAGATCGAGCTGATCGCCAGCGAGAACATCGTCTCTCGCGCGGTTCTAGAGGCGCAGGGCTCGGTCTTGACCAACAAGTATGCCGAGGGCTATCCGGGGCGCCGCTACTACGGCGGCTGCGAATTTGTCGATCTGGCCGAGAGCCTTGCGATCGACCGCGCCAAACGGCTTTTCGGCTGCGCCTTTGCCAATGTCCAGCCGCATTCGGGCGCTCAGGCAAACCAGGCCGTCTTTCTGGCATTGCTGACGCCGGGGGACACGATCCTCGGCCTATCGCTCGCCGCCGGCGGCCATCTGACCCACGGCGCGCGCCCGAACCTGTCCGGCAAATGGTTCAACGCGGTCTCCTACGGCGTCCGACGCGAGGATGCACGCATCGATCTCGACGAGGTCGAGCGGCTGGCGCGGACCCATCGGCCCAAGCTGATTATCGCGGGCGGCAGCGCCTATCCGCGGATCATCGATTTCGCCCGCTTTCGTGCGATCGCCGACGAAGTCGGCGCCTATCTGATGGTCGACATGGCGCATTTTGCCGGTCTGGTCGCGGGCGATGTCCATCCGAGCCCATTGCCGCATGCCCATGTCGTGACCACTACGACGCACAAAACCCTGCGCGGGCCGCGCGGCGGGCTGATCCTGGCCGAGGATGAAGAGATCGGCCGGCGGATCAACGCCGCCGTCTTTCCCGGGCTGCAGGGCGGTCCGTTGATGCATGTGATCGCGGCCAAGGCAGTGGCGCTCGGCGAGGCGTTGCGGCCGGCTTTTGCCGCTTATGCCGCTGCCGTCGTCGAAAACGCCCAGATCCTGGCTGGGACATTGGCGCAAGCGGGGCTGGCGATCGTCTCGGGCGGCACCGACACACATCTGATGCTGGTCGATCTGCGTCCGCTGGGGTTGACCGGGCGTGATGCCGAATTGTGCCTGGAACACGCCGGCATCACCTGCAACAAGAATGGCATCCCATTCGATCCGGAGAAGCCGACGGTGACCTCGGGGATCCGCCTCGGTTCGCCGGCGGCAACGACCCGCGGCTTTGGTGCAGACGAATTCCGCGCGGTGGGCCGGCTTATCGTCGAGGTGTTGGGCGCACGGGCACGCGGTCGGAACGACAACAGCGCGGCCGAGGCGCGGGTGCGTGAGGAGGTCCGCGAACTCTGCCGCCGATTTCCAATTTACGGGCAAGCGGGGACCTGACGCGAGCAGGGGTGGGAGGAGAAAATGCGCTGTCCGTTTTGCGGCACAGACGATACGCAGGTCAAAGATTCGCGACCGACCGACGATCGCGGCGCCATCCGAAGGCGGCGGTTTTGCCCGAATTGCGCGGCCCGGTTTACGACCTTCGAGCGGGTGCAATTGCGCGACCTGACCGTGGTCAAAAAAAACGGACAGCGCGAGCCCTTTGATCGCGACAAGCTAGCGCGCTCGATCTACATCGCCTTGCGCAAGCGCCCGGTCGAGCCCGAGCGGGTCGAGCGCATCATCAACTCGTTGGTCCGCCAGCTCGAAAGCTCGGGCGAGACCGACATTCCGAGCGACATGATCGGCGGCCTCGTCATGGAGGCCTTGGCGAGCCTCGATCAGGTCGCCTATATCCGTTTTGCCTCGGTCTATCGCAATTTCCGCGAAGCCAAGGATTTTGGCGATTTTGTCGGGCGGATCGCGGCGGATGGCGAATGAAGATGGGGCATCGGGCCCGAGCCCAACCGGCGCGAGGCACATCGATGTCCGCTGGATGCGGACGGCGTTGGCGCTGGCCCGCCGCGGGCTCGGCGCGGTATGGCCGAACCCGGCGGTCGGTTGCGTCATTATCAATGAGGGCCGCGCCGTCGGCCGAGGGTGGACCCAGCCCGGCGGGCGTCCGCATGCCGAGACTGAGGCCCTGCGCCGAGCCGGGCAAGCGGCGCGCGGCGCCACCGCCTATGTCAGCCTTGAACCTTGCTGCCATTGGGGACGCACCCCGCCCTGCGCCGATGCGCTGATCGATGCCGGGGTGCGGAGGGTCGTCGTCGCTGTCGAAGATCCCGACCCGCGCGTCGCCGGCAACGGGATCGCCCGATTGCGCGCGGCTGGGCTCGTGGTCGATGCCGGGCTCGGCGCCGAGGAGGCGACCGAGATCAACGCCGGCTTTCTCACTCGCCTCGCGCTCGGCCGGCCGCTGGTCACCTTAAAGCTCGCGACGTCGCTCGACGGCCGTATCGCCACCAGCAGCGGCGAAAGCCGGTGGATCACCGGTCCGCCGGCGCGCGCGCAGGGGCATGCGCTGCGTGCCGCACACGACGCGATCATGGTCGGCACCGCGACCGTCCTCGCCGATGACCCGCAGCTGACCTGCCGCCTGCCCGGGCTCGGCCAGCGTTCTCCGGTGCGGGTCGTCCTCGATCGCCAGCTGCGCATTCCGCGCTCGGCCGCAGTGATCGCCGATGCCCGCCAAACCCCCACCTGGATTGTGACTATGCGCTCGGCCGATGCAGCCCGGCGTGCGGCACTGCTTGCTGCCGGCGTGACCCTGATCGATGTCGATGCGGACTCCAGCGGGCGAATCGATCTGCTTGCGGCGCTCGCAGCCCTTGGCGAACGTGGGATCACCCGGCTTCTGATCGAGGGCGGCGCCCGGCTCGCCGCCGCGCTCTTACGCGCGCGTCTCGTCGACCGCCTCGCCTGGTTTCACGCGCCGCTGCTGATCGGCGGCGACGGTACTCCCGCTGTCGCTGCCCTTGGCCTGGATCGGCTCGCCGATGCACCCGGTTTCGAGCGGTTGTCGGTTGCGCGGGTCGGGGACGACATGCTGACGACGTTTCGGGTGCGTGCGTAGCGGCATTCCCGGCGGCCATATCGCTAACTTCGGCCCGCGCGGCGAGCTCCCGAAATTGTCGGGCATGGGGTTCTCAAACGCCCCGGCCAGCTCTCGCCTTTGATGCGCGCGTCGATCCCGAGGCGCGTCCGGCAGTCGCCTCAGATCGATTATGACAAAGCGGGTTTACCCCAAAAACTGAGCTCGCGGGACAAAAGTCCACAATGGTCTTATCCAATGATCCGCACGACTTGACTTGCCCAAGTGGCGTGACCGCCGCTTGATTCTAATCGTCGGTGTAGTAGAATATAGGACTGAGTCCAGCAACTGTTCCGTGCCGATGAAGGTTCCCATCCCTGTTGTCTGTCTCGGCGGCATTTTGTTGGCCGGATGCGCCACGCTCCCCACCGCCGGGCCGACCGTCGCGCAAGTCTTTGATCAGGCGGTAACAGACGGTCAGCGGCACTTCGACCTTGTCGAAGTCGACAACCACGTCGTGGCGACGCTGTTGGCGCAACCGACCGAGAGCTTTCGCTCCAAGTTTCAAAAATACGGTAAGCCCTCCGGGTCCGACAATCGGGATCGGCGATACGGTCTCGGTGTCGATTTGGGAGGCCGCTGGGGGAGGTCTCTTCAGCGCGCCGCCGACGACCGGGGCTGGCGGCGGCGGATCGAGAACCGAAATCCCCGACCAGGTCGTAACGCCGGACGGCGCGATCAGCGTGCCGTTTGCCGGCCGCATTGCGGTCGCCGGACGCACGCCGCTTCAAGTGCAAGACGAAATCCAGCAGCGGCCTGGCCGACAAGGCAATCGAGCCGCAAGCGATCGTCACTGTGACCAAGAGCATCACCAACACCGCGACCGTGTCAGGAGAGGTCGTCACCGGCGCCCGGGTGCCGCTCTCTGTCGGTGGCGATCATCTGCTCGATGTGATCGCCGCCGCGGGCGGGGCGAAGGCGCCGGTATTCGATATTTTTGTGCGGCTTTCCCGCGGCGGAGTCACGGTAACGATCCCGATGGCTAAGCTGGTCTCGAACCCGGGCGAAAACATCTATGCATGGCCGGGAGATGTGCTGACCTTGGTCCAGGTGCCGCAAACCTTCTCGGTGTTCGGCGCGACTGCTCGAACACCGAGGTGCCGTTTGGCGCCGAGAAGCTGACTCTGGCCCAGGCGCTGGCCAAGGCTGGCGGGTTGCAGGATCTGCGCGCCGATCCGCGAGGGATATTCCTGTTCCGCTTCGAACCTGCTTCGGTCGTCGGCGCCCTCAACGCTCCGGCTCTCGCCACCGGGCCCGATGGAACGTCGCCGGTCGTCTACCGCCTGAATCTCCGTGAAGCCAGCAACTATTTCTACGCGGAGCGCTTCCCGATGGAAGACAAGGACGTAATCTACGTCGCCAATGCGCCGCTGACCGAGCTGCAGAAGTTCTTCACCTTGGTGAATACGGTCACCGGACCGGTGATCAGCGGTGTCGTCGTCAGCCGCTCGGTCAATCCATGAGCCGGTAAAACCGCCTCGCGGTGCCGGCGAAAAGGGCTTCCTTTTCGGCGGCGGAGCATCCGGCGGCGATCCGCTTGAACGCGTTCCAAAGCACGGCGTAGCCGCAGCTGCCTTTATCGACCGGGAAATTGCTCTCGAACATCGCGCGCTGCGGGCCGAAGGCGGCGATGCAGGTCTCTATGTAGGGCCGCCACAGCGTCGCCAGCTCTTCCGAACTCGGCGGCAATTCCTGGGCGTGCATGGTGAACCCGAACATGTGCATGCCGAGACCCCCAAGCTTGACATGCACGTTCGGGCACTGCGCCAATTCGCGAATTCCGGCGCTCCATTCCGCAAAGACTTCGTCGCGCTTGCCGGCGTAACGGCCGAGGCCAATCGGGCCGCCGACATGGTCTAGCACGATCGGCGTCGCGGGGAAGGCACGCGCCAGATCGGCGAGTTCACCGAGCTGGGTGTGGTACATCCACGCGTCAAAGCTGAGGCCGAGCGGCGCGAGCCGGGCAAAGCCCTCGCGCACTTGCCGGTCCATCAGCAGGCCGGCGGGGCGCAGCACCGCAGAGCCCCACGTCGCCTGATCCGGATGCGTCGCCGTTATAAAGCGGATGCCGCGGAAACGTCCGCCGCCCGCCGTAATCTGCGCGTCCAGCACCTTTTCGACCGCCGCCCCCAATGCTAGATCGGCATAACCGACGATCCCCGCGCACACGCGCGTTTTCCCGTAGCCACCGCTAGCGCTCATCGCAGCGACGCCGTTGGCGAACTCGATTTCGCCGACCGGCCGAGCTCCAACGGTCCGTGGGCGCGATACATCGACAGCCATTCGAGGTAGACGGTAGCGGTGATGTTATGGCCACCGCCGATGTCGGCCAGCAGATCGGGCAACAAATACCGGCCGGTCTCGGGCCGCTCGACCAGGTGATGATGCGGATCGACGATTGGCAGATCGGGATCGATGATTTCCTCGTGGCGGCGTTCGAGCCACTCCGGCCGGACTGCCAGATGCACGCTAGTCGCGGTTGGCGGTGTTGCGCTGAGCATCGTGACTCTCGCCTGCTAACGGTCCATCGTAGGTGTCAGTATCACGATTTATCCGTCGCGACTGCGACAGGGTGGGAGCAACGTTATAGCTGTCCAGCAATCTCGCCACGCAGTTTGAAGCGCTGGATCTTGCCCGTGGCGGTCTTCGGCAATTCGTCGAGAAAATCGATCCAGCGCGGGCACTTGAACGGCGCCAGCAGGGTCCGGACATGCGCCTCGAGGGCAGCGGCGAATTCTAGATCGGCAGCGACGTCGGGTTTTGCCACGACAAACGCCTTCGGCTTGATCAGCCCCTCCGCGTCCGGAGCGCCAACCACCGCGGCTTCGAGGACGCTGTCGTGCGCGATCAGCGCCGCCTCGACCTCGGCCGGCGAGACCCACATCCCGCTGACTCTTCATCATGTCGTCGCTGCGGCCACAATAGACATAGTAGCCGTCTTCGTCCTCGCGGTATTTATCGCCCGTGCGGGTCCATGTGCCGATGAAAGTCGACTGGCTGCGCTCGCGATTGTTCCAATAGCCAGCCGCGCTGGTCGGGCCGCTGACCAACAAATCGCCGACCTCGCCGCGTCTGACCGGCTGACCCGCTTCGTCGACGACCTTGACCGCGTAACCGGGGACCGGCTTGCCGGTGGTGCCGTAGCGGAGATCGTCGGGCCGGTTGCTCAGAAAGATGTGCAGCATCTCGGTCGAGCCGATGCCGTCGAGAATGTCGACGCCGATCCGCTGCGACCAGCGGCGGCCGATTTCCCGCGGCAATGGCTCGCCGGCGGAGACGCAGCGGCGCAAGGCGAGCTCCTCCGGACGCGGCAGATCCGGATCAGCCAGCATCGCAATGTAGAGCGTCGGAACGCCGCAAAAGATCGTCGGCTGGTATCGGCGCAGCACCCGTCCGACCGATGCCGGATTGGGCCGCTCGGCGGTGAGCACGCTGGTGGCGCCGACCGCCAGCGGAAAGGTCAACCCGTTGCCGAGCCCATAGGCGAAGAACAGCTTTGACGTCGAGAACACGACATCGCTTTCGTTGATGCCGAGCACCGGGACGGCATAACGTTCGGCGGTCTCCGCCAGGCTCGAATGGAGATGGATTGTGCCCTTCGGCCGCCCGGTCGAGCCCGAAGAGTAAAGCCAAAAGCAGGCTTCGTCCGCATGGGTCGGGGCGGTTTCGGCATCGCCCGACATATCGGCGAGCCGGGCGGCCAGCGAGCGCTCGTCGGTATCGGTTCCCGAGACGAGCAGTTCGGGCATCGGTCCTGGCAACATCGCCAGTGCCGCGGTGATGGCGGGCAGTATCGGTGCCGACACCACCACGACGCGCGCTCGGCTGTCGGCCAGCATAAAGGCGAACTCGCCGGGGCTCAGCTGGGTGTTAACCGCGACCGGCACGATCCCGGCCTTGATCGCCCCGAGGAACGCCGTCGCGAAATCGATCCCGTCATTCAGGCAGAGCAAGATCCGCTGTTCCGGGTGAAGGCCGAGCCGTCGCATAAGATTGGCGAACCGGCCAACCCGCCCAGCCAGCTCCGCATAGCTGTACTGCCCGCGATCGTCGATGAAGGCGATCTTGGTGCCGCGTCCGGCGTCGAGGTTGCGCTCGATCAGATCCGCGGCCGCATTGTAAGGCGCGCCGTCCATCCGCAATCCTCCTCCCGTTTCCGACTGCGTGGGTTATGGTCGAACCGAAATAATAGCGTTTCTGCGGCGTCCGGCTATCATGCTGCAATGATCGCCTTCGATACCGAGCCTACCCGCTACAGGCATTGGCGCCTAGCCTGCGCGGGGCCGATCGCCACTCTGACCCTCGATGTCGCCGAAGAGGGCGGGCTCGATCCCGGCTACCGGCTGAAGCTCAACTCCTACGATCTCGGCGTCGACATCGAACTGCACGACGCGCTGAATCGGATCCGCTTCGAGCATCCCGCGGTGCGGGTCGTCGTTACTGACCAGCGGCAAGGAGCGAGTCTTCTGTTCGGGCGCCAACATCTACATGCTGGGGCAGGCGAGCCACGCGCAGAAGGTCAATTTCTGCAAATTCACCAACGAGACCCGCAACGGCATCGAGGATTCGAGCGCGCATTCGGGGCTCAAATTCATCGCCGCGGTCAACGGCGCCTGCGCCGGCGGCGGCTATGAGCTGGCGCTCGCCTGCGACGAGATCGTCATGGTTGACGACCGGTCGAGCACGGTCAGCCTGCCTGAGGTGGCGTTGCTCGGCGTCCTGCCCGGCACCGGCGGGCTGACCCGTCTCGTCGACAAGCGCAAGGTGCGGCGCGACCTCGCCGATGTATTCTGCACCACCGCCGAGGGGGTGCGCGCCGACCGGGCCAAGGCGTGGAAGCTTGTCGATTGGACCGCACCGCCGGCCGGGTTCGATCAGCTGGTAGCCGAGCGCGCCCAGGCGCTCGCCGCGCTGAGCGACCGCCCGGCCGATGCCGAAGGTGTGGCGCTTACCCCGATCGAGCGCCGGAGCGACGAGCGCGGCTATCACTATCGCTGGGTCGAGGTCGACATCGCCCGCGCCGACCGCGTAGCGACCGTGACCGTCAGCGGACCCCGCGCGCGAAGACCTGCCCGGCGATCTCGCCGGCATCCTCGCCGCCGGTGCCGAGCTGGTGGCCACTGGCGATGGCGCGCGAGCTGGACGACGCGCTGCTGATGCTGCGCGCCAATGAGCCCGAAATCGGGACACTGGTGCTGAAGACCCGCGGCGAAGTGGGGCCGGTATTGGCCTCCGACGCGATCATCGGCGCGCACTCGCGACCATTGGTTCGTGCGCGAGACGATCGGGCTGTTGCGCCGGACCTTGCAGCGGCTCGATGTCTCGTCGCGCAGTCTCTTCGCGGTGATCGACGCAGGGTTCGTGCTTTGCCGGCAGCCTATTCGAATTGGCGCTTGCCGCTGATCGTAGCTACATGCTGGCGGATGGCCCGCAGATCGGGCTCAGCGCGACTCAATTTCGGCGATCTCGAAATGGTCAATGGCCGCACCCGGCTGGCGACCCGTTTCAACGACGAGAGCGCGCCGAGCACTGGAGCGACTGGCGGCGGTGCCGCTCGATGCGGCGACGGCGCTCGATCGGGGCCTGGTGACCTTCGCCCCAGACGAGCTCGACTGGGAGGATGAGATCCGTCTCGCCCTCGAAGAGCGCGCGAGCCTGTCGCCCGATGCGCTGACCGGAATGGAGGCGAGCCTGCGCTTTGCCGGGGCCGAGACCGTCGCGACCAAGATCTTCGCCCGGCTGTCGGCGTGGCAGAACTGGATCTTTTCGCGCCCGAACGTCGTGGGCGAGCATAGCGCCCTGAAAAGCTACGGCAGCGGCGCCAAGCCGCGCTTCGACTGGGAGCGGGTGTAACGCGAGGACGGCAGATGGCGATCGATTACCAGCAGCGCATCCCGAACAATGTCGGGCTCGGCGACAACCGCGCCCTGCAGCGCGCGCTCGAGCACTGGCAGCCGCATTTTCTCGACTGGTGGCGCGAGATGGGGCCGAGTGCGTCGCAAAGCCTCGATGTCTATCTGCGCACCGCCACGACGGTCGATGCCGAGGGCTGGGCCGAATACGGCATGGTCAAGATGCCCGAATACCGCTGGGGCATTTTTCTCGCCGACCCGGTGCCCGATCGCCGGATCGGCTTCGGCGACGCCCTTGGTGACAAGGTATGGCAGCAGGTGCCGGGCGAGCATCGCTCGACCTTGCGCCGCCTGATCGTGACCCAGGGCGACACCGAGCCGGCCTCGGTCGAGCAGCAGCGCCTGCTCGGCCTGACCTGCCCGTCCCTTTACGATCTGCGCAACCTGTTCCAGATCAATGTCGAGGAAGGCCGCCATCTGTGGGCGATGGTCTACCTGCTGCACGCCTTTTTTGGCCGCGACGGCCGCGAGGAAGCTGAGGAATTGCTGATGCGCCACTCCGGCGACCCAGACCGGCCGCGCATTCTCGGCACTTTCAACGAGCCGATCGAGGACTGGCTCAGCTTCTTCATGTTCACCTATTTCACCGACCGCGACGGCCGCTATCAGCTCAAAAGCCTGGCCGAAAGCGGGTTCGATCCATTGTCGCGGACCTGCCGGTTCATGCTGACCGAAGAGGCCTATCACATGTTCGTCGGCCGTACCGGGATCACCCGTGTAGTCAAGCGCACGCTCGAAGTCATGAAGACGCTCGGCACCGAAGAACCAGCCGAGCTGCGCCGCGCCGGCGCGATCGATCTGCCCACCCTGCAGCGCTATATCAACTTCTGGTTCAGCTCTTCATTGGATCTGTTTGGGGCGGAGAACTCGTCGAATGCGGCCACCTATTTCGCAACCGGCATCAAAGGCCGTCCGGACGAGGCGCGGTTCGAGGATCACGTGGCGCTGGGCCAGCATTTGCGGGTCGACATGCCCGATCGGAACGGCGGCGTTGTTTCGGAGGAAGTGCCGATGCGCAATGCGATGAACGAGGTCACGCGCGGCGCATACATCAAGGACTGCGACATCGGAGTGCAGCGCTGGAACCGGCTGATCGCCGAGGCCGGTTATAAACTTCGCTTGGCGCTGCCGAGCCCGCGCTTCCGCCGCGCCGTCGGCGTCTGGGCCGGCGTTCACACCGACCCGCAGGGCAACCCGATCAGCGAGGAGGCGTCGAATGCTCGGCGCAGCGACTGGCTGCCGAGCGAAGCGGACCGTGCCTTTGTCAAATCGCTGATGCAGCGAGTGATCGAGCCCGGCAAGATGGCGGCCTGGCTGGCGCCGCCCGAAGGCGGCATCAACAATCTGCCCGCCGCCTACGAATATGTCCGACTGAACTGATCCAAATCCCGGCGGTTCCGAGATGCTGTAGCCGAGCTGTCACAAAACTCAATTAGTGGTAGTCTGCAATCGAGAGGCTATGGCGACGGAGGACGCGGATGGGAAAACGCTCGTCGCATGTCACTTCGGTCATCCGCTTTGCTGCGCCGGACCATCCCGCCTGCAATGCCATCGACCAGTCCGAAGTCGCACGCCCCGACGGCGAGCGCGAACAAAGCTATCGCCGCAAAATCCGTCCGCAAAGCGAGGGCCAACGCCGACTGCTGGCGGCGATCCAGCATCATAATCTGACGATAGCGCTGGGTCCGGCCGGTACCGGCAAGACCTATCTCGCGGTCAGTGCCGCGGTGGCGGCGTTGGACGCCGGAGAGGTCGGGCGCATCGTGCTGACCCGGCCCGCGGTCGAGGCCGGCGAGCGCCTGGGCTATCTCCCCGGCGATATCGGCGACAAGCTTGCGCCCTATCTGCGCCCGCTCAACGACGCCTTGAACGAACGGCTCGGGGGCAAGCGGGTCAAGCAGCTTGTGACCGAAGGAGCGATCGAGATCGCGCCAATCGGCTTTATGCGCGGTCGCACCTTGAACAACGCTTTCATCGTTATCGATGAGGCGCAGAACTGCACCTATGGCCAGATCAAGATGCTGCTGACCCGATTGGGCTGGCACGCGACGATGGTGGTGACCGGCGATCCCGACCAGAGCGACCTGCTCGATGGGCTGTCCGGTCTCGCCGACATCGCCCGCCGCCTTGAGGCGATCGCTGATGTCGCGGTGGTACGGCTCGGCGATGCCGACATCGTCCGCCACTCGCTCGTCGCTGACATGCTGACCGTGCTGTAACGTCATCATTCCTGGGCCCCGGCTTCTCCCGCGGGTCCGGAACCCGAGAACACCGTCCCTGCGACGAAGCGCAAACGACAGTTGACGCCCGCGCGTCACCGTCGCTTATTGCTGCGATGGGCGACGTTGATCGAGAGGAGCCGTAAGGATGACCACGCAGCCATTTTCCGGGGTGCTGGTCCCGGTCCTGACCCCGTTTACAGGGAGCGGCGAGCCCGATGCCGCGCGGTTTACTACCTTCTGCCGGTGGTTGCTCGACCAAGGTGCTGGTGGGCTCGCGATCTTCGGCACCACCAGCGAAGCGAATTCGATGTCGCCGGCCGAGCGGATGGGCTTGCTTGACCATTTGGTCGAAGCCGGCATTCCGGCCGAAAAGCTGATGCCCGGGACCGGCGCCTGCGCGATGACCGATGCGGCTGCGCTGGTGCGGCACGCCGTCGGCCATGGCTGCGGCGGCGTCTTGATGTTGCCGCCCTTTTATTACAAGCCGGTCAGCGACGACGGCATCTTCGCCTTTATTTCGAGCGTCATCGACAAAGTCGGCTCGCCGGCGCTGAAGGTTTATCTCTATCATATTCCACCGGTCGCGGTGGTCGGTTACTCGCTCGATCTGGTCGGTCGTTTCATCAATGCTTATCCGCGGACCGTCGTCGGGTTGAAGGACAGTTCCGGCGACTGGAACAACACCGCGGGGTTGCTCGACCGCTATCCGGGCTTTGCCATATTCCCGGGCTCCGAGGTGTTTCTGCTCGCCGCGCTGCGCAAGGGCGGGGCCGGCTGCATCACCGCTTCGGGCAATGTCAACGTGCCGGGCATCGCCAAGCTCTACGCCAACTGGCAGAGTCCGCAGGCCGACGCCTTGCAGGCCGAGGTCACGACCGTGCGCACCACCTTGCAGCGCTATCCGATGGTCCCGGCGCTGAAGCGGGTCGTCGCTCATTTCCACGACGACCCGGCCTGGGCGGCGGTGCGCCCGCCGATGCTGCCGCTCGACGAGGCGCAATCGGCGGCGCTGATCGCCGACCTCGCCAAGATTGGCTTTACCCTCGGCGAGCGCCGGCAGAAGGCGGCTTGACGCAGACCTTGGAGGGAACGGCCATGGCGACGGAGCACGGGGCCGCCCGGACACCGGAGCGCGAGGCGTTTTACGAGCGCATCGCCGTCTCCAATCTGGCGCCGCTATGGGAGCGGCTGCACGGGCTCGTCACCGCCCAGCCGGTGACGCCGTGCCTGCCGGCGATCTGGCATTACCGCGACGTCCGGCCGCACCTGATGGAGTCGGGCGGGCTGATCAGCGCCGAGGAGGCGACGCGCCGGGTGCTGATCCTCGAAAACCCTGGGCTCAAGGGCCAGACCTCGATTACCCATTCCTTGTTCGCCGGGTTGCAATTGATCCTGCCGGGCGAAGTGGCTCCGGCGCACCGCCATACCCAATCGGCATTGCGCTTCATTATCGAGGGAAAGGGCGCCTATACCGCGGTCGATGGCGAACGCACGACGATGCTGCCTGGCGATTTCGTGATTACACCTTCCTGGACCTGGCACGATCATGGCAACGAGACCGACGAGCCGATGGTCTGGCTCGACGGGCTCGACATCCCGATCGTGTGCCTGCTCGATGCGAGCTTCGCCGAGCCGGGCATTAGCGATGTGCAGACCGTCATCCGGCCCGAGGGCGACAACGCCGCGCGGTTTGCCAACAATCTAGTGCCGGTCGACTGGAAGCCCGCGGCCAAGACCTCGCCGGTGTTCAACTATCCCTATGCCCGCTCGCGCGAATTGCTCGAGGTTTTGAGCCGCAACGAAGACCCCGATCCCTGCCACGGCTACAAGTTGCGGTATGTCAACCCGGCGAGCGGCGATTTCGCGATGCCGACGATCGGCGCCTTTATCCAGCTGTTGCCGAAAGGTTTTGCCACCCGCCCCTACCGCTCGACCGACGGCACGGTCTTTGTCGCGGTCGAGGGCGCTGGCGAAACTCGGATCGGCGATCAGGTCCTGTGTTGGCAGCCGCACGACATCTTTGTCGCACCGAGCTGGACAATGGTCAGCCATCATGCCGAGGAAGCAGCCGTGTTGTTCAGCTATTCCGACCGGCCGGTTCAGGAAAAGCTCGGCCTCTTCCGCGAGCAGCGCGGCAACGCCTGACGGCCGCCGCCGCGCTGTCGGGAGCGCGCGATGGATGTGATGATCGTCGGCGCCGGGATCGGCGGACTGACCCTCGGCTTGGCCTTGCACCGCGCTGGCATTCCCTGCCGTATCTATGAGGCGGCGTCGGCGATCGAGCCGATCGGGGTCGGCATCAATGTGCTGCCGCATGCGACCCGTGAGCTGGCCGAGCTCGGACTGGAGCCGGCTCTGTCCCGAGTCGGGGTCACCACTGCCGAAGCCTGCTTTTTCAATCGCTTTGGTCAGCTGATCTATCGCGAGCCATTGGGTCGCGAGGCGGGATATGCCTGGCCGCAATTCTCGCTGCACCGCGGCGATCTACAGCAGGTGCTGGCCGACGCCTTCGTCCGCCGCGCTGGCGCCGATCATCTGATCACCGGCCGGCGTTGCGTTGCCTTCGAACAGGAGACGGACCGGGTCACCATCCATTTTGAGAGCATCGCGACCGGCGCCAGGCTGCCGCCGCAGCATGGCGCGATCGCGATCGCCGGCGACGGCATTCATTCGACGATCCGCAAACAGCTTTACCCCGACGAGGGGGAGCCGATCTATTCGGGCTACAACATGTGGCGCGGGGTAACGCGCTGGCCACGGTTTCTGTCCGGCGCGAGCATGGTGCGCGCCGGCTGGCTCGCCACCGGCAAGATGGTGATCTATCCGATCCGCAATGATATCGACGGCGCGGGCAGGCAGCTGGTCAATTGGGTGGCCGAGATCGAGACCCCCCAGCACGAGGCGCGCGATTGGAACCGTCCAGGTGCGTTGGCCGATTTCGTCGGCGCGTTCAAGGACTGGCGCTTCGACTGGCTCGACGTGCCGGCGATGATCGGCGCGGCGGAGGTTATTCTCGAATTCCCGATGGTCGATCAAGATCCACTGCCGCGTTGGAGCTTTGGCCGGGTCAGTCTGCTGGGCGACGCGGCGCACCCGATGGTGCCGCGCGGCTCGAACGGCGCCGGCCAGGCAATCGTCGACGCGCGGGCGCTCGCCGACTGCCTCTGCGCGACCGAGGACCCGGTCGCGGCACTGCGCGCCTATGAAGGCGTACGGCGGGAAGCCACCGCCAATGTCGTGCGCACCAACCGCACCAACCCGCCCGACGCGATCCTGCGCGAAGTGTACCTGCGCACCGGCGACCGGCCATTCGATGATATCGACGCGGTGATCAGCCGCGACGAACTGGCGGCGATATCGGACAGCTACAAGCGAGTCGCCGGCTACGACCACGACACACTCGCCGCCCGCAAGTGAAGCCGCAGCAACCGATGGGCGACGGCACCGGACGACGGGTGAAAAAGGAGCTGACAGAAATAGTTCGCCATTCCGGGAGGGCACGAAGGGCCAGTTTTGGAATCCCTGTACACCGACAATACTTAAGCTTTGTAGGACTAAGTTCTTGGGTTTCGGGCTCGCGCGCCCCGCCCCGGAACGACAGCTTTCAGGCGATGGTTGTCGTAGCTCGATCGGCGGCATTGGTGCTGGCGCTCGCCTTTGCCGGATCAGCCGCGGCCGCCGCCTCGCCGCAAGCAGTCGAGGCTCGGCATGGCATGGTCGTGACATCGCAGCACATTGCCTCCGAGGTCGGCGCCGGCATCCTCGCGGCCGGCGGCAACGCGATCGACGCGGCGGTCGCGGTCGGTTACGCGCTTGCCGTCGTCGAACCGTGCTGCGGCAATATCGGCGGCGGCGGGTTCATGATCGTCCACCTCGCCGGCGGGCGAGACACCTTTATCAATTTCCGCGAGACCGCGCCGGCGGCAGCGACCGCCGGGATGTATCTCGACCCCGCCGGCAAGCCTATACCCGACCTCAGCCGCTATGGCTGGCGCGCGGCGGGTGTGCCGGGGACGGTGATGGGGCTCGACCGCGCGCTCAACGAGCACGGCAGCCTGCCGCGCGCGGCGGTAATGGCGCCGGCTATTGCGCTGGCCCGCGACGGTTTTGTGTTGAGCCGCGACGACACCGAATTGCTCGACGCCAAGGCCGACCACTTTACCGAGGATCCGGCCGCAGCCAAAATTTTCCTGCGTCCCGACGGCAGCCGGTTCATGCCCGGCGACCATCTCGTGCAAAAAGATCTCGCAGAAACGCTCGCGGCGATCGCGAAAAAGGGGCCGGTCGCATTTTACAAGGGGTCCGCAGCAGCTGCCGTCGACAAGGCGAGCCGGGCCAATGGCGGAACCCTGACCGCGCGCGATTTTGCCGATTACACGGTGAGCGAGGGGCGGCCGCTCTCTTGCTCCTACCGCTCCTATGCGATCGTGTCGGCGCCGCCGCCCAGTTCGGGTGGCGTCACGATCTGCCAAATCCTACAGATCCTGGAAGGCTACGACATGAAGGCGCTGGGTCTCCGCTCGGCGCGTTCGGTTGAACTGATGGTCGAGGCGATGCGCCGCGCCTACACCGACCGTAACACTTTTCTCGGCGACCCGGCTTTTGTAACGAACCCGCTCGACCGGTTGCTGTCAAAGGGCTATGCGGCCGGGATCCGTGCCGCAATGGGGGCGGGCGAGGCGCCACCCTCCGCGCCGCTCGCTGCACCGCACGAGAAGGCGGAGACGACCCATTATTCGGTCGTCGACGGCGCCGGCAATGCAGTCGCCGTGACCTATACGATCAACGGCTATTTCGGCGCCGAGGTGATCGCCCCAGGCACCGGCTTTTTCCTGAACAACGAGATGGACGATTTTACCGCGAAGCCCGGCACCCCGAACCTGTACGGTCTGGTTCAGGGCGAAGCAAACGCGATCGCGCCCGGTAAACGGCCGCTCTCCTCTATGGCGCCGACCCTGGTCGAGAAAGACGGCCGCGTCTTCCTCGTCCTTGGCAGTCCAGGCGGCTCGCGCATCATCACGACGGTGCTCGAAACTATCTTGAACATTGTCGATTACGGCATGGCCCCGCAAGCAGCGGTCGACGCGCCGCGCTTTCATTACCAAGGGCTGCCGGACAAAGTGTTCTACGAGCCCTCTGCTCTCTCGCCCGACACGATCGCGGCGCTCCGCGGCAAGGGGTACAACCTCGTCGAGCAGAAGCCCTGGGGCGCGATCGAGCTGATCGAGATCGCCGATGGCCGGCTCTGGGGCGCCAATGACTCTCGCCGTCCCAACGGCGCTGCGATCGGGTATTGAAATCAGTCGCGCCGAGGGCGTGACCGAAATGATTTCGGGTACATATTGCGGTATTTCCGATACCCTGAGCAGCCGTCAACACGAGGAGGGAATCGTCATGAAGGTGGTCACGCTTAAAAGCATACCGAACGTCCCGGTGGAAGGCGCCGAGCGGATCGAAGGGTGGACGGGGCCGGTTTCCCGGTCGCGGCAGACCATTATCGAGCCCGGGGACTCCGCGAACTACAACTGCAGCGTGGTGAATTTCAGTCAAGGTTGCACGACTGGATGGCATACCCACACCTGCGACCAGATCCTGGTCGTGACCTCCGGCTCCGGCATGGTCGCGACGGAGCATGACCGGCGCGAAATCAATGTCGGTGATGTCGTGCACATCAAGGCCGGCGAGCGCCATTGGCACGGCGCCAAGGCCGATACTACGATGGGGCATATCACGATCACGGCCGTCGGCGGTCAAGCCACCTGGGGATAACTTACGCTGCCGGGATTATGCCTGGCTGCTCCGGGAGCACATCCTCTGACTTGCATCCGCCGTCGTTGCCTCTGACGAATATTGGAACGCTGGGGAACCACGTTTGGCCTGAATGCCGGGGTGGCTCCCCGGCCCCGGACGGCCAGCAACAGGCGGCCGTGGTAATTTGGGAAAGTCACCGCGCCGCTATCAAAATGCGTTTCACGGCCCCATTCTCAGCTGGCTTGCTGTATTGCCGTCAGGATTTAGAGGAGCGAATGCGCGCTGACCATCGGCTGCGGGCGGTTCGGGTTTAAGCCTCGGTTCGGCGTATGCGCAGATGGCGGGCGCTTGGGTTCCTCACGACATTGCTGCTCGGCGGTTGCGGCTCGCTGTCCGTGCCGATGAACGAGCCGCTGCACTCGGCCGCCGGCAACTCCGAATATCGGCTGGTCGACGTGAACCGCGGCGGCGGCGGCGAAAGCACGCTGGTGCTAGTCGCCCTCTCCGGGGGCGGCAAGCGCTCTGCCGCTTTCGGTTTCGGCGTGTTACGCGGGATGCGGGATATCCACGTGAAACCTGAAGGCAAGGATAGCACCTTGCTCGACGAAGTAGATCTGCTGGCCGGTGTCTCCGGCGGATCCTTCCCGGCGGCTCACTTCGGCCTCTATGGCGAGAAGTCGTTCGAAACCTTCCCCGACGATTTCCTTTATCCTGACATTGAAGCCTACATTTGGGGCACGTTCCTGCTGCCGTGGAACTGGGACTGGATATTCAACCCGCTGGTCGGCACCAACGACCGGATGACCCAAATCTACGACCGGCTGATGTTCCATGGCGCGACCTTTGCGGATTTCTTTCGACACGGCCGCCCTCAGGTCAGCATCAATGCCACCGACATCAGCTTTGGCAGTCCGTTCGGCTTTCTGCCGCAGACCTTCGATGTGATTTGCTCAGATCTTGCGACTTTTCCGATCGCCCGGGCGGTCGCCGCTTCCAACGGATTTCCGGTGCTGTTCGGCCCGGTGACTTTGCGCAATTACCGTGGGCCCGATTGTCCGCTTCCCTCCGCGCCGCCACCGCGAGTGGGGGAAGGCAGCCAACACGATTTGCGCACTATGGCGCTGCTTGAAAACCTCGACCGTTATTCCAACGGTCAACAGGTCAAGTGGATTCATCTGATGGACGGCGGAATCTCGGACAATCTCGCACTGCGGGTGCTGCTCAACGACATGTTGCTGCTGAACACCAGGATGGATCGGTTCGCGACCCAGCTGCTGCCAACTCGTCGCATTCTCGTGATCAGCGTTGACGGCCAGTCGGCGACAAACCCGAACTGGCCGCGCCAGCGAGTCGTCAGCGGGCTCGGGCAGATCATTTCGGCAGTAACGAGCACGCAAATCGGGGCTTACAATATCGAGACCCTGATCGCCGTCGAGAGCACGGTTGACGATCTCGCCGACAAGCTGCGTGCGCTGCGCTGCCGTCAAGGGCCTGTTGTCGACGGCTACGCCTGTGGCGATGTGGCTGCAAAGGTGCTGCGCGTCAGCCTGTCCGACTATCCCGATCCCGAGACGCGGGCACGGCTCGTGGCAATCCGCACCGGGCTAACCCTGCCGCGCGAGCAGGTCGATGCGCTGGTGGCCGCCGGCCAAATGATGATCAGCCGCGACGCCGGGACGATTGCCGCTTTCCTGCGTCCCGGAACATCAACCCGAGCAGCTGGCGCGCCGGCGATAGCGAGTAGCACTGGGGCGCGACACTCATGACCTAGTGGGGCCGCCTGCAGGCTGGGTCATCGCAGGCGAACCCGGATCGGTTTTTTATGAGCTGATATGCGAGGAGTAACGATTCACCGCTGCGCAGTATGAGCGCACGTTCAATCGGCTGGTCGAACCGACCATCGGCAAGCTGGCAGCCGCGGTCGCGTGCAGAACAGCTCTGCTGGCTCGGCATAGCGTAATCCGCGTTTGCGGTCGCATGCTGCGGTCCGAAAAGCACGAAGACAAGAGGGAGGGTTCGGCTATGCACGACATCGTCATCCGCGGCGGCACCATCGTCGACGGCACTGGTGCCCCGCCGTTCACCGGCGATGTTGCAATCGACGGCGAGCGGATCGCCGCGGTCGGCGGCAAAGCCGGGCCGGCTCGGCGGGTCATCGATGCCGATGGGATGCTGGTGACGCCGGGCTGGGTCGATGTCCACACCCATTACGACGGCCAGGCGACCTGGGACCCGATCCTGGCGCCGTCCTCCTGGCACGGAGTGACAACGATCCTGTTCGGCAATTGCGGCGTCGGTTTCGCGCCGGTGCGGCCCCACCATCGCGCTGCATTGATCGATCTGATGGAGGGGGTCGAGGACATACCGGGCCCGGTTTTGGCCGAGGGTCTCAAATGGGATTGGGAAAGCTTTCCCGATTTTCTCGACGCCCTCGACCGCATGCCGCGGGCGATCGATGTCGCGGCGCAGATCCCGCACCATCCGCTGCGCGTCTACGCGATGGGCGACCGCGCCATCCGGCGCGAGCGGGCGACCGGCGATGACATCGCGCTGATGCGCCAATTGACGCAACAGGCAGTGCGGGCCGGCGCCTTTGGTTTTACGACATCGCGCACCAACGCGCACAAGACGACGCAGGGCGAAATGGTGCCGGGCCGGTTTGCCGAGATCGAGGAATTGACCGGGATCGGCGGCTGGCTAGGTGCGCTCGGCGCCGGCGCCTTCGGGATGAACAGCGATTTCGAGGACGAAGCGGCCGAGTTCCAATGGATCACCCGGCTGGGCCTCGAGACCCACCGCCCAGTGTGGTTCTTGCTGACCGATCGGCCGACCGATCCGCGGCGGTGGCGGCGGATCATGGCCGGGGTCCGCCAGGCCCGCGCTGCCGGCGCTTCGGTCACAGCGCAAATTGCCGGTCGGCCGGTCGGCGTGATCCTCGGCATCGCGACTTCGCTAAACCCGTTTTCGATCCGCGAACGCTACAAGCCCCTTGAAAGCCTGCCGATCGCCGATCGCATGGCGCGGCTGCGGGATCCGGCATTGCGTCAAGCGATTATCGAAGACCGGCCGTCGGCGGCGCTGATGGGCCGGCTCGGCCCGCTGATTCAGCTGGTCGCGACGCGCTGGGACCGCATGTATGTCATGGGCAACCCGCCCGATTACGAACCGCGGGCCGAGACCAGCGTGGCGGCAATCGCGGCGCGCACCAATCATTCGCCAGATGAAGTCGCCTACGACTATCTGACAGAGAGTGCCAGCAATTTCCTGTTCTTTCCGGTGACCGGCTATGCACAGGACGATCACGAGCCGATCCGCGAAATGCTGACTGACCCCGCGACTTTGCTCGGGCTCGGCGACGGCGGCGCGCATGTGGCCCAGATCGTCGACGCCAGCATGCCGAGCTATATGCTGACCCATTGGGCGCGCGACCGCCGGCGCGGCCCCGGTCTGCCACTCGAATTCATCGTCAAACGCTTGACCAGCGAGACCGCTGATTTCTTCGGGTTTGTCGATCGCGGTCGGTTGCAGCCGAGCAAGCGCGCCGACGTCAATGTGATCGACCATCAGCGGCTGCAATTGCATCCGCCGGAAATCGCGCACGACCTGCCGGCGGGTGGCAAGAGGCTGGTCCAGCGCGCCGACGGCTATGCCGCAACCTTGGTCGCCGGCACCGCGGTGTTCGAGCGGGGCGAGCACACCGGCGCGATGCCCGGACGCCTCGTCCGCCGCGGTCAGTAGACCCTTCTACGAAGGCTTGCGGCCCCGGCACGTCGACCCGTGCTATCGGGCGCGGATTAGCCCGCTCTGGTAACATAGGGGGCCGGCATCCGCCGAGGCCGCGGCCCTCGCAAGCCCACTTACGGATCGATCCACCCGATGAACGCGTCTCGCTCCGGGTCCCTAGCGTCTTTGTACGTCGCCGGGCCGTTCAGCATGGGCTATGTCGATTTCTATACCTTTCTGATCCCGCTTTACGGCCTGTCGCTGGGGTTCGACGCCTCCGAGATCGGGATCCTTGGTCGGCGCCCGTTCGATCGTCGCCATGTTCCTGTCGATCCACATCGGCGTTTTGATGGACCGGTTCGGCACCCGCAAAGTCACCCTGTTTTTTGTCTGGATAGGGATGGCGTTGGCGCCCCTGTTTCCGTTAATGCCGTGGTTCTGGGCTCTGCTTCTCCTGCAACTGATTAACGGCGCCGCCGTTTCGTTCGCCTGGTCTGGCGCGCAGACCCTGATCGCCCAGCTTGCCGAAGGCGACGCTCGATATCTCGGCAGGTTCACTTTCTTCGCCCGGCTTGGCTCGACGACGGCGCCGATCCTCGGTGGCGCTGTTTGGGATTTCGGCGGTGCATGGCCAGCCTATCTCGTCGGCACCGCGTGGGGCGGGGTGCTGACCATTGCGCTGCTGCGCGCTCCGGAGGCGGAGTTCTTCGCGCCGCCACGACAGGAGGGGACGGGTCGAGCGCGGTTCCGCGCCCGCGATGCCTGGCCTCGAGCCTCGGATTACTTCAACTCGATCATGCTGATCGCCATTCCAGCGATTGCGCTGTCCATGGCGATCATGTCGATGCGCAACTCGACGTACAGCATCCAGACCTCGGTCTATGTCGTTTACCTTCACCGCGTGGGGCTGGTCGGCACGACCATCGGCGTCCTGTTCGCCGCCGCCGAGATCGCAAGTGGGTTCGGGGCGCTCTTTGCCGGGCGCGCAATGCGTCTGGGCGATGCTCAGCGCACGATGCTCAGCGGGACCGCGCTGTCGATCCTGCTGATTGCAATGACACCGCTTTTGGGTGGGATCTTTGCGTTTCTGCTGTTGTTTCAGGTCGCGCGCGGCTGGCTGGAAGGGGTGATCCAGCCGGTTGTCTTGTCGGTGCAATCGCGGGCCGTCGGCCTCCATCAGCAGGGCGCGGTGGTAGGCCTGCGTCAGACCGGTCAGCGGCTCACTTCGATCGCAGATCCCGCCCCTAATGGGCGGCATCGCCGACCGTTGGGGTGTGAGTGAAAGCTTCTTCATTCTTGGCACGTTGATGTTGCTGTTGTGCGTGCCGCTAGCGCTGATCATACGCCGCTTCGGGCGACTTAGATCCGGCGACGAACCGCATGCCCGCGTTACAGGGAATTGAGCTCTCTTCATGGGCGCAAAGATTGGGATACTGTACGGGACAAATTCCAGCGCCAAACGCTCGGGAGAGACATCGAGATCGGCTCCTCGACGGCTCGACCCTATGCTTGCGCTCTTCGTTCCGCGATCCAGGACGACACCTGGTCGTAGTAGTTGGCTATGTAATACTCGGCGATGTCGTCGGCAGTGGTGTTCCAAACGCCGTCGTGGCCGAGGATGTACCGCAATGCCTCATCGAGATACTTCGCGGCGTTCGGGCGCCCGATATTGTGCGGATGCAGTGAAAGACACATCACGCGCGCGTTATCCGCACCTTCGCGGTAGAGCGTGTCGAACTGGTCCTTGATCATCTGCAGGAAGTAATCCGCCTCGCGATTCCAGGCCAACATGCCCGCATCATTCGTCTGGCCGGTATAGGGAACGTAGATGAATTTCTGGCCGCCCCGCACGTTGATCGGCCAGGGTTGATCATCGATGATCCATGAGGTGTGATAGAGGCAGCCGGCCTCAGCCATCAAATCGTCTGTTCTGACAGTGTAGCCGGCGCCACCGCCGAGCCTTCCCTTGAGGCGTTTACCGGTCATCTCCTTCAAGTGCGTGATGAAGTCCTGCCAGTAGGCCTGCTCCCGCTCTTCTGTGTAGTCGTAGATCGGCCGGCTGTTGTAAAGACCGTGGGCCATGTAGTCCCAATTAGCAGCGACCATAGCGTCCTTTATCTCGGGGAAGTGATCGAGCACCCCGAGATTGAGGCAGCAGCAGGCGCGCACCTTGTTGCTGTTCAGCACGCCGAGCATGCGCCAGAAACCGACACGATTGCCGTAATCCATGCGCGAATAGTGCGGAATGTCCGGTTGCGTCGGCCGGTTCTCCGGCAGGTATTCGAAGTGCTCCATGTTCGGCGCGACCCAGAATGCGAGGCGTGCATTGCCCGGCCACTTGATGACGGGGCGCTCCGTGATGGGAGCATAGTCGAACCGCCCGGGTGCGAGAGCCATGTCGTCTTCTCCGTTCGTCCGAAATGAGGATGAATTCGTCCGCAATACAGCAAAGACGGCTAGCCCGACTGTGCCTTGAACCAGTCGATGATCTCGCTGCCGGTCGCCTTCCAGACGCCCTGGTGGGCAGTAATGTGGCCAAGCACGTCGTCGAGATGCCGGATGCGCCACGGCTGGCCCATGATCCACGGGTGCAGATGCAGCATCATCAGGCGTCCGGTGGTGGCGCCATCGGCGTACAGACCGTCGAACCAGTCGCGCCACAGCAGGTTAACCTCGTTGATGGTCCGGCGGCCGTGGAGATGGATGTAGTTGTCGTCGAGATACGAATGCACTCCGAGCGAATAGAGCTCCCCGACCTTCGGCGTCATCTTGTAGGGCTGCTCATCGTTGCCCCAGTCGCAGACATAGCGGATGCCCTCTGCAGCAAGGAGGTTGGGCGTGTTCGGCGTTTCCTGGAAGTCGGGGCCGGACCAGCCAATCGGGCGCTTGCCCGTGGCCCTTTCGACTGCCTCGATAGAGGCGCGGATGTATTGCCGCTCCGCATCTTCGGACATGCCGATATGGATGATGCGCCGGCGCGACAGACCGTGGGCGATGAACTCGGCGTCGCGCTTCTGGCCCTCCTTGACGAGGACCGGGTAGTGATCTGCGACGGCCTTGTCGAGCGCCAGGGTCGGTTTGATGCCGTATTTGTCCAGCACGGCGAGGATGCGAAAGATCCCGACACGGTTGCCATACTCATGGTTGCCGTAGCCGCCAATGTCAGGAAACTGCGGCTGGTTTCCGCTCCACAGGCCCTCAGGGCCGCCCAGCGGGCTCACCGGAAGCGGCGTTCCAGCCGGCACCTCCCAGTCCCAGTGCTCGAGGTTGACGATGACGGCAAGGGCGACGCGGGCGTTGTCCGGCCAGCTGAGAGCGCGGCGCGTTACAATCGGCGACCAGGGATAAAAGTCTTGGTCCATGCCGTAGGCTCGTTTTGCGGGCATAGATCCACTCCCTCTCCCTTTGCACCGAATTACCTATTATCGGACCCCTGACACGACGGGCTCCGATCGTTACGGCGGCACTGCGCTGTGTCGTGTCGTCAAATTTGCCGTGCCGCCAGCCCAGCCCGGTCAGCTGCGGCTGCTGGCCGTGGTAGCATCGTGTCGCACGCCGCAGATGCCGCGACGGCAGGGCGAGAGGCCGCCCGGCTCTCGACCGCACTTCACAAGGTGGGGTAAGAGCCAGGCGTACGATCAAAAACTGTTGCCGCCGATCAGCCTCGACCGTTCCGCAAAAATTTGCCGGGGAGGGCGCCGGTGGGCTCGCCATCTTCAAAGGTGATCTGGCCGTTGACCAGGATCCAGTTGTAGCCCTTGGATTTCTGGATCCGCCGCCACTCGCCGCCGGGCAGGTCTTCGGCGACTTCCGAGGGCAGAACCTCGAGTTTCTCGAGGTCATAGACCACGATGTCGGCGGGTGCGTTCTCCTTGATGGCGCCGCGGTCCTTGAAGCCACCCATATGGGCCGGCAAGTAGCTCAATTTGTAGTGCGCATCCTCCAGACTGATGGTCTTCTCGTCGCGGACGAGCCAGACCAGCATATCAGTCGGATAGATCCCGGCGGTCAGGAATTTGACATGGGCGCCGCCGTCGGAGACCCCGGCCACCACGAGGTTGGAATTCAACACCTCGGTGGTGAATTGGGCAGCCTCCCGCCCCTGGGTCGGAGCAAAAAACTCGGTGTCCAGATCGTCCTCGACGACGATGTCGAGCAGCGCGTCGATCACATGCTTGCCCTGCAGGTCGGCGATCTGCTGCATGGTTTGCCCGGCGAGCGTTGAGTTGCCGGTCTTCGCATTTGGCACCAAGGCAACCAGCCGTCCGTCCTTAACCTTGACCGCAAAGGACTTCATCCGCAGCCCGGGGTCGTTGAGGCACTTGCCGCCGTCTTTGTCATAACGGTAGCCGTGAGTGCGGCAGATAAAGGACGGGCCTATATTGCGGACCGTGCCCCCCTGATGCGGACACACCCGCGACAGCAGCTTGTAGCCGTCTTGGGTCTTGACCAGGAAGTAGGAAGCGCTGCCGATCTCCACCGGCGCCGGCAATGTCGGAAAATCCGATTCGGCACCAATATCGGTCTTCACGTTCCGGGTCTGCACGACGAGGCTGCCGACCGAGCCCTGCGCCACCTGGGTCGGTCGGACCCCGGAATCCCATTCCTCCTTGAGGCGGCGGCGCATCTCCGGGTCTTGCATCTTCGCCTTGCGCTCGGTTTTTGTGCCCAAGGTCACTTCGCGCCAAGCCTCAGTGTCGTCGAACAGGTTCCAATCCTCAAACGTCATCTCGAACCCGCCACGCCGCGTGGCGCCCTGGCCATAGACGCGTAACCCGCGCTCGGCGCAACTCTCCAACCAGCGGATCCGGGCGCGGTGTTGTTCGGGATGCACCGAGTTGGGGGTCACGGCCTGGTAGAGGATCGGCCGCTTCGCCACCGCAGCGACCTTTTCAAAGAACTCTTTGGCGTCCGACGCCAGGGGACGACCCTCTTCACCGGTCTGCTTGTAGGCGAGCTCGATAAAGCCTTCGTCGCGATCGGCCAAGACCTTGGCGAAGGTCAGGATCTCATGTTCCGAGAGCAGATCCGTGATCATCGGCGTGCCGTCATAATCACGCTGGATCGAGTTCTCGCCCAACACTTGGGCCGACCAGCCGCAGGCGCCGGCATCCATCGCCTCATGGATCAGCCGGCACATTTCCTGAAGCTCGGCCTCGGTCGGCCGCCGCTTTTTGGCTTCCTCCCAGCCCATCACCCAGGCATAGAGCGGGGTCAGTGGCACATAGGTCAGGCAATTCACGCCTTTCGGCGTGCGGCTCAGGCTGTCGATGAAATCGGGGAACGTCACCCAGTTCCACGGCATCCCCGCCTTCATCGCGTCATAAGGAATCGCCTCGTTGCGGGTCATGCTAAGCATCGCCCGATCGCGGTCCTCGACGCGTGACGGGGCGAAGCCGAACCCGCAATTGCCGAGCGCCACCGAGGTCACCCCGTGCCACCCTGAAAGCGTGCAATAGGGATCCCAGAAGATCTGCGCGTCGTAATGGGTGTGCAGGTCGACAAAGCCAGGCGCGACAATGCGACCAGTAGCGTCCAGCGAACGGTCGGCGGTCTTCCCTTTCAGGCCGCCGATTTGAGCGATTTTGCCATCCTTGATCCCAATGTCACTCACATAGCGGGGCGTACGCGTCCCATCAACGATCGTGCCGCCTTGGATGATAAGGTCGAAATCTGCCATGGGTGACTCCGTTACGAAGATGGTTGAACCGTGCCCTCGACACGGCGAAAGACACAAAAGCGGGGATCAATGTGCAACCAGAGTTCGAGCTTGTACCGACGGTAGCCTAGACGCAAGAGCTTCGAGCAGAGCGCATGAAAGCTCGCGAACGACCAAGCGTTACGATCAGACCAAGGAGCGCCTCAGACAGGGTGATCAGGTTGTAAAATAGCCAAAGACTGCAGCGATTGCCGAAATCGGATAGCTCGGCTTACGCTGAGGTCCTCGCGGTCCGACGCCACCAGCCTCGGCCTGCCACAGAAGACAAACCAGCGAGGGAGAACAATCATGACCAAATCGCTCGAGGACCGGTTTCAGAATCTGCACGAGTTCGTCACCCAAGCGCGCACTAACCTCAATCGCAACAATTGGGATTATCTTATCGGCGGCTCTGAGACCGAGACGACCCTTGCTCGCAACCGTGCGGCGCTGGATGCCTACGGCTTTCGGCCGCGGGTTTTGCGTGATGTGTCGAACGTCGATTGGAGCCGCACTTTATTTGGCAAGAAGCTCCGCATCCCGGTGCTTTGCTCGGCCGTCGGCGGGCTCGAGGTGTTCGAACCGGGTGGCGGCGCCACCGTCGCCGCGGCCACCCGCGAGTTCGGCAACGGCATGATTCTGAGCTCCGGCGCACACCCGGGGCTGGAAAAAACAGCGGAAGCCTCAGGCGAGGCCTTCAAAATCTTCCAGCTTTACGTCCGTGGCGACGCACAGTGGGTCGATGACCATGTCCGCCGCGCCATCGACCACGGCTATGACGCGTTCTGCTTCACGATCGACACCGACAGCCACAGCCGGCGCGAACGCGACATTGCCAAGCGTCACCAGCGCCGGCGCGCGCGGGTGAGCGCGAGTGTTGACGAGGCCCGCATCTACCAAGCCCGTTTCAACTGGCGCGACATCGAGCGGATCAAGAAGAACTTCGACATTCCGGTCGTTCTGAAAGGCATCGGCACCGCCGAGGACGCCAAGATTGCGCTCGAATGCGGGGCCGACTGCGTCTATGTCTCGAACCATGGCGGACGCCAGCTCGATCAGGGAGTCGGCTCGATCGACGTATTGCCAGAAGTGGTCGAAGCAGTCGGCGGCCGCGCCCGGGTCATGGTCGATGGCGGCATCTACCGCGGCACCGATGTGGTCAAGGCGCTGATCCTCGGCGCCGATGTGGTCTCGGTCGGTCGGCTCTATATTTACGGACTTGCTGCCGCCGGCGGCCCCGGAGTAGTGCGGCTGTTCGAAATCCTCGAAGACGAGATCCGCATCTGCCTATCGTTGCTTGGTGTAACCGGCTATCACGAGCTCGACAAGTCCTACATTCGCCCGGCGCGCCAAGTCGTGACGCCCCACGTCCACAGCGTGTTTCCGCACCTCAACCTGCCCCGCGAGACGTATTAGCGGCACAAATATGACAATCGGGTGCGCGCTGATCAGGAGAAGCCGAAGGTCACAAGGGAGGGTCTGCAATATTAAGGTCGAGCTCGCAGAAATGCTGTGGCCGCAGGCATCTCTCCCAGACGTTGGCAACTCGTTGGAGGCGAGCACCTAATATATCCTGGCTTACAGGGAGAACGCCCATGCCTCGACAGGTTCGTGCTGTTGTCGTCGATCCCGCCGCGCCGGAGAAGCTTGCAATCAAGC
This sequence comes from uncultured Alphaproteobacteria bacterium, assembly GCA_963774345.1. Taxonomy (GTDB): domain Bacteria; phylum Pseudomonadota; class Alphaproteobacteria; order ATCC43930; family CGMCC-115725; genus AP-15. The sequence goes on along the minus strand of CAVZFB010000061.1, from coordinate 25,093 downwards.
CGGTTGAATTGCGCGATCCCGATCGCGACGAGGCGGTGGTGCGAGTGACCGCAATCTCGCTCAACCGCGGTGAGACGCGGCGCGCCGTGCAGCAGGCCGAGTCGGGGTGGCGGCCCGGCTGGGATTTCGTCGGAGTGACCGAGACCGCGGCGGCCGATGGCAGCGGGCCCACACCCGGGACGCGGGTGGTTGGCATTCTGCCATCGGGCGCGTGGGCCGAGCGGGTCAATTGCCGCACCCATGCCGTCGCCGCATTGCCCGATGCGGTAGGGGATGCCGAAGCGGCGACGTTGCCGGTGGCGGGCCTCACCGCATTGCACGCGCTGCGCCAAGGTGGGCTGTTGCTCGGGCGCAAGGTGCTGGTCGACGGCGCCTCGGGTGGAGTCGGGCATCTTGCCTGTCAGCTCGCTGTGGCGGCCGGCGCCCAAGTGTGGGGCCATGTACGCCGCGAGGAATATCGCGCCGCTGTTGCAGAATGGTGCGGCGAGCGGGTCGTGCTTGGCCGCGAACTCATTGCCGCCAAGGCTCATGGGCCGTTCTGGCTGATTTTGGACTCGCTCGGCGGCCCCGCTCTTGCTGCGGCCCTCGGCATGCTGCAGCCAGGCGGCACTTGCGTGACATTCGGGGTGTCCGAGGCTGCTCAGGCGACCTTCGAAAGCCGTGATTTTTTCGCGACTGGCGGGTCGCGGCTCTACGGGCTCACCCTGTTTCACGAATTGATGAGTGTCGAGCGGGCCGGCATCGGCTTGGCGCTGCTCGCGGATCTGATCGCGGCAAAGAAGTTGCGACCGCAAATTGCAGTCGAGGCGCCATGGGGCGAGATCGGCACGGTCGCCCGTCGGCTGATCGATCGCGAGTTCACCGGCAAGGCGGTCCTGCGTGTCGTTTGAGGTTCACAACCTTGGCCGGGCGCGGGTTTTGGGAGACCAGGACGTCGAGCGGCTGATCGGAACCTGCCGCTACCAGCCGTAAGGCAATTTCGCCCAATCGGGATTTGACCGGATATCTGAACCTGCCGCTTCCGACGATCATCGAAATATTCCTTCTCGCGGGGACCGGCGCTTGCATCCAGTATAGATTAGCAGCTGGCGAAAGCGAGGAGGGGACCATGCGGCTCAAGGACAAGGTCGCGATCGTGACCGGCGGTGCGCACGGGATGGGCGAGGCCGAAGTGCGGCTCTTCGCGGCGGAAGGCGCGCGGGTGGTCGTTGCCGATATCCTGGGGGATAAAGCCGAGGCGGCTGCCGCGAGCATCCGCGCCGGCGGTGGCGAAGCCATCGCCGCGACGATCGACGTAACCAGCGAAAGCGAATGGGCCGCCCTTATTGCAAAGACCTTGGCGAGTTACGGTCGGCTTGACATTCTTGTGAACAATGCCGGGATTTCAGGTAGCTCGGTTGGCGATCCGGACGGGCTCGAAGGCTGGCAGCGGGTGATCGCGGTCAACCAGACCAGCGTCTTCCTCGGTACCAAGCTTGCCGCCGAGCAAATGGCGAAGACCGGCGGCGGCTCGATCGTCAACATTAGCTCGATCATGGGCTTTGTCGGTGGCGCCAGCGGTCATCCCGCCTATAGCGCATCAAAAGGCGCGGTGCGGATCTACACGAAGTCGGCGGCGGTGCGCTACGGCCCCCTTGGTATCCGCGTCAACTCGGTGCATCCCGGCTATATGCCGCCGATGCTAAATGCGACCAATGCCAACGAGCGCGCCGACAAGATCGCGCTGACCCCGCTGCGCCGGCTCGGCGAGCCAATCGAGGTCGCCTACGGCGTGCTATTCCTCGCCTCGGACGAGGCGTCCTTTGTCACCGGCACCGAACTCGTCATTGATGGTGGCTATATCGCTCAATAGCAGTCGAACAAATGGCCACAACGATACCGCATGCTAGCCTCGCCTACGCTGCTCTTGCCGTGGCAAGCTCGCGCACCGGCCGCAGGAACTCCGGGTCGAATACCTTGGTGGCCATAACCTGGCAGTGGCGGATCAGTCTGATCCCGTCCGGCCCGTAATCGGCGATCGCGCGATGCAGCGTGCCAAGATGGTCCCAGACCAATGGCGCCTCGGCGACGGGTGCAGGCCGCGCCGAGAACGGCGACAGCGGGCGGAGCGACCCCGCCCGCTGCCTTGGGCTCAGCTCGCCAGCTGATCGCCGATCGGCAACCGCCGGATGCGCTTGCCGGTGGCGGCAAAGATCGCGTTGCACAATGCCGGAGCGAAAGGCGGCACGCCTGGCTCACCGACCCCGCTCGACGGCACGTCGATCCCGGCGGGGACGATGTGGACATGCGTGATCGCCGGCGACTCGTCGATCCTGGCGACCTGGAAGCCGTCGAAATTGTTCTGCTGCACTCGCCCGTTCTTGAAGCTGATCTCGCCATACTTGGCGAGGCTCAGTGCCATCACCGCTGCCCCTTCGATCTGCGAGCGGATGCGCTCGGGGTTGGCAGCAAAGCCGCAGTCGATCGCGGTATCGACACGCGGCACTGTGAGCTTGCCCTTGTCGTCGACCGCGACCTCGATCACGGTGGCGACGTAGCTTAGGAAGCTGCGATGCACAGCGATGCCCTGGCCGTGTCGCGGCGGCAGCTTTCTGCCCCACTCCGCCCGATCAGCGGCGAGTTCGACGACACGGCGCAACCGCGCAGTATCGATCGGGTAGGTCTCGAACGGATCGCCATAATTCGGAAACGGTCCGACGTTCTGTGACTTGCGGGGATCGACAATGCGCGGCGGTCCGATCAGCTCGAGCAGCACTTCTTTGGGATCGCGCCCCAGCGCGTGGGCGATTTCAGCGGCGAAGGACTGCACCGCAAAGCCGTGCGGGATATTCGACACCGAGCGGAACCAGCCGATCCGGGTATGGGCCTCGGCCTCGCCGTTTTCGCAGCGCAAATTGGGGATGTCGAACGGCACGTCGATCAGGCCCATACCGAGTTCTCCCGGCGATTCGTGCTTCGGATCAGGGCTAAAGATCGCCGCGATGGTCGGTGCGACGCTGCGGTGCCGCCAGGCGATGACGCGTCCTTGCGTATCGATCCCCGCCTCGATGCGCTCGAGCGAGACGGTGTGGAGGTAGTCGTGCTGAATATCGTCCTCGCGCGTCCAGACGACCTTGACCGGCGCGCCGCCCATCTCGCGGGACAGTAGCGCGGCCTCAAGAACGAAGTCGCATTTCGACTTTCGCCCGAAACCGCCGCCGAGCAGGGTGACATTGACAATCACGTCTTCGAGTTTGAGGCCGAGTTTCTTTGCCAGCTCCTCTTGGGTGTTGCCTGGGCTCTGCACCGGCGCCCAGGCCTCGCATTTACCGTTGGCGACCCGCACCGTGGCGGTCGGCGGCTCCATCGATGCGTGGGCGAGGTGGGGGATGTAGTACTCGGCTGAGATGGTCTTCGCCGCCGAGGCGAGCGCCTTGTCAACGTCGCCGTCGTTGCGCACGACCTTGGCCGGCTTGCGCGCGGTCTCCTCAAGCTGCGCCTTGTAAGCCGCCGAGTTGTAGCTGCCATGCGGCCCGTCGTCCCAACTGACCTTGAGCGCGTCGCGCCCCTTGATCGCCGCCCAGGTATTCGCCGCGACAACCGCGACCCCGCCCAATGGCTGAAATTTCGCTGGCGGCGGGGTACCCTCGAGGACGACTATCTTCTCCACTCCCGGCACCTTCATCGCCGCTGTGCCGTCATAGGAGGCAAGCTTGCCGCCCAGAACCGCTGGCCGCGCAATGGCGGCGTATTTCATGCCCGGCAATTTGGCGTCGATCCCGTAGACGGCGCGGCCCGTGGTGATGTCGAACAGATCGACGATCTGAACATTGCCTTTGCCGAGATAGCGGAAGGCAGCCTGATCCTTCAGCTTGATTTGATCGGGCGGCGGCGTCGGCAGCGCGCTCGCCGCGGCTGCGAGATCGCCGTAGCCGAGCTTGCGGCCGGAGGGCTTGTGGACGACCTCGTGATTCTGCGCCTGAACCTCGGCGGCGGCGACGCCCCAACGCTGGGCCGCTGCCATTTCGAGCATCAACCGCGCCGCGGCGCCGCATTGCCGCATCGGCTGAATGAAGTGGCGCAGGCTGCGGGAACCGTCGGTGTTCTGATTGCCGTATTTCTTTTCGTCGCCCGGCGATTGTTTGACATGCACGCGCGACCAGTCCGCCTCGAGCTCCTCGGCAACCACCATGGGCAAGCTGGTGCGCGAGCCGGTGCCCATTTCGGCCCGATGCGCGATGATCGTCACCAGGCCGCTCGGGTCGATCGAGACGAAGACATGCGGGTCACTGACGCCGCCGCCGGGCATCTTGGCGGCGCCGGTGGCGTAAGCGAGCGCGGCACGGGCTGGCACCAGCTCGGCGGCAATGACGAGACCGCCAGTGGCGAGAATACCGTGCAGGAAGCCGCGGCGGCTGACGTTCTCGATCGTGACGTTGACGGCGGTCATGTCACGCTCCCGTCGCAGCAGATTTGATGGCAGCGGTGATCCGCTGATAGCAGCCGCAGCGACAGATGTTGCCGCTCATGACGCTGGCGATCTCGGCCTCGGACGGGTTTTTGCTGGTCGCCAAGAGCGCCGCGGCCTGCATGATCTGGCCGGACTGGCAATAACCGCATTGCGGCACGTTGAACGTGCGCCAAGCCTTCTGCACCGGGTGGTTGCCGCCTGGATCGAGTCCTTCGATCGTCACCACGGTACGGCCGTCGGTGTCGCCGATCGCGGTGACGCAAGCGCGTGTAGCCTGGCCGTCGACGTGGACTGTGCAGGCGCCGCATAGCGCCATCCCGCAACCAAATTTTGTTCCGGTCAGCCCAAGTTCGTCGCGGAGATACCAGAGGAGCGGCATCGATGTATCGCCATCGAAGCTGTGCTCCTGGCCGTTGACGCGCAATTTGACCATGACTGGCTCTCCTCCCAAGTATCGGCGCCCTTCCCGGGACAAAAGGCGGCGGACGCTTTTTTTAACTTTATTCCCGAAACTGCGCCTGGCGCAATCGGCGAGCGGCGCTCCACCAGCCGCGCAACCTGGCTGGGCGCGCTGGGCCTAACACGGATGGTGATAGGTTTGGTCGACCCTGGCCGGTGCCACGGATCGGAGATCGCGGTTGGCGGCGGCGGTGCGAACCGCAGGGATCTCGGAACGGAATTGACAGGTATGCGGGCGCGACCTAGCTTGGGCTGTTGATTAATCCGCTTGTGGAGGAACGGCTATGAAGTGGAAAACGCCGGTAATCATCGAGATCGCCCTGGGCATGGAGATTAACGCCTACGCCTGCGCCGAGGTCGAATAGAACTCTCTGCCTGCTGACGCCGGTACGCCCGGCGAGGCGCTTCGATGATCCGTGTGGTCGTCCTCGGCGCCGCCGCCGGCGGCGGCTTTCCGCAATGGAATTCCAACGCGCCGGGCTGCCGCCGGGCGCGGGCAGGCGCGGCTCGGGCCAGCACCCAGGCGTCGCTTGCGGTTTCAGCCAACGAGCAAGACTGGTTTGTTCTAAACACATCTCCTGATCTGCGCTTGCAGATCGAGGCTAACGAGTCGTTGCACCCGCGCGTTGGATTGCGTTCGTCGCCGATTTCCGGCGTCGTGGTGACCGGCGGCGACGTAGATGCGATTGCCGGACTGCTGCATCTACGTGAACGCCACCGCTTCACGGTCTACGCCCCCGCACCGGTGCTGGGGGTCATTGCGGCCAACCCGATATTTGGCGTTCTGGCGCCCGATTGTGTTCGCCAAGTGGAACTGCCGCTTGACCGGCGGCTCGACTTTGCCGGGACGTTGCGCGTCTCGGGGCTTGCCGTCGTTGCCTTCGCCGTCCCGGGAAAGGTCCCTCTCTACCTCGAAACGCCGGGGCAGGACCCGGGGCTGAGCGAGGCGGGAGATGCCGTAGGGCTTGAGATAATCGAGACAGAGAGCGGGAACAGCTTTTTTTCATCCCCGGCTGCGCGGTAGTGACCGAAGGGCTGCGCCGCCGCCTCGCCGGCAGCGCGCTGGTGTTCTTCGACGGCACCTTGTGGCGCGACGACGAGATGATCCGGCTCGGAGTGGGCGAAAAGACCGGCCGGCGCATGGGTCACATCAGTATGAGCGGTGCGGAGGGTGCGATCGCTTCGTTCCGCGATCTTGAAGTCGGGCGACGGATTTTTATTCACATCAACAACTCGAACCCGGTGCTGCTCGACGACTCACCCGAACGCCGCGAAGCCGAGGCGGCGGGGTGGGAGATCGCCTATGACGGGATGGAGGTGAGGCTGTGAGCGACGCCCTGCTGACGCCGGACCAACTCGAAGCACGGCTGCGCGAGATCGGCGCCGAGCGCTATCATAACCGCCACCCGTTTCATCACCTGATGCGCGACGGCAAGCTCGACCGTGGCCAGATCCAGGCCTGGGCGCTCAACCGCTACTACTACCAGGCGCGGATCCCGGCAAAGGACGCCTATCTCGTCGCCCGGCTGCCGACACCGGCGCTGCGGCGCGAGTGGCGTCGGCGCATTCTCGACCACGACGGCGAGGACGAGAATAGCGGCGGGATCGCGCGATGGCTCAAGCTGACCGAAGGCCTCGGGCTCGACCGCGACTACGTGATTTCCACCGCGGGGCTGCTGGCCGGTACCCGGTTCGCCGTCGATGCTTACGTCAATTTCGTGCGCGACCGCTCGCTGTTAGAGGCGGTGGCCTCCTGCCTGACCGAGATGTTCTCGACCCAGATCATCGCCGAGCGCGTTTCCGGCATGCTGCAGAATTATGACTTTATCAGCCACGACAGGCTCGCCTATTTCACCCCACGTCTGACCCAGGCGCCGACCGACGTCGCGTTCGCCCTCGCTTACGTCAAGGAGCATGCCGACACGCCGGAGAAGCAGGCGCAGGTACTTGAGACGCTGCGCTTCAAATGCGACGTGCTATGGGCGCAGCTCGACGCGCTCCATTTCGCTTATGTCGAGCCGCGACTGATCCCGCCCGGCGCCTTCGTCCCGGAACAGACCAGGTCATGAGCGACGGAAAGGTCGCGGGGGACATCGTTTTACGCTTTGCCGCCCATGCGAAATTCCGCTTCGACGAGGTGCGGCAGGCCTGGATCATGCTGATGCCAGAGCGGCTGTTTTTGCCCGATGAGCAGGCCGTCGCGGTGCTTCAGCTGGTTGATGGCGAGCGCGACGCCGACATGATCATCGACGCGCTGAGCGCGCAATATCAGGCCCCGCGCAACGTCGTTGCCAGCGACGTATTGGCGATGCTGCAAGACCTCCTCGACAAGAAGGTGCTACGCGAATGACGCCTCCGGGGCGCGCCCCGGTCGAGCCGCCGTTGGCGCTGCTCGCCGAGTTGACCCATCGCTGCCCGCTGCGTTGCCCGTATTGCTCGAATCCGCTGGCGCTCGAGCGCGCGGGGGTCGAGGTCGACACCGAAACCTGGCGGCGGGTGCTCGACGAGGCGGCGGCAATGGGCGTGCTCCAAGTGCATTTCTCCGGCGGCGAGCCGCTCGCCCGGCGTGATCTCGCCGCCCTCGTTGCCCATGCCACAAAGGCCGGGCTCTACGGCAATCTGATCACCTCCGGGATCGGGCTCGACGCTGCCCGAATGGCGGCGCTGGTCGAGGCCGGGCTCGAGCATGTCCAGCTTAGCCTGCAGGATGCCGACCCCGCCAAGGGCGACCACATTGCCGGCCTCGCGGGCGCGCAGGTTCAAAAGCGTCAGGCTGCTCGTTTGGTCATCGAGGCTGGTTTGCCGCTGACCGTTAACGCGGTGGTGCACCGGCAAAATCTCGACCGGCTCGACGAGATGATCGAGTTAGCGCTGACGCTTGGCGCCGACCGGCTCGAAGTCGCCCATGTCCAATATTACGGATGGGCCTTGCGCAATCGCGCCGCGCTCTTGCCGAGCCGGGAGCAGCTCGATCGGGCGACTGCTGATGTCGAGGCCGCCCGCGCCCGGCTCAAGGGCGTGCTGACAATCGACTATGTCGTCCCCGACTATTACGCGCGTCGCCCGAAGGCGTGCATGGGCGGCTGGGGTCGGCGTTTTATAAATGTAACCCCGGGCGGCAAGGTTTTGCCGTGCCATGCGGCCGAGACCCTGCCAGGACTGCGCTTCCCGAACGTCGCCGAGGCGAGCCTCGCCGCGATCTGGCAGCAGGACCCGGTCTTCGAACGGTTTCGCGGCACGGCATGGATGCCCGAGCCCTGCCGGAGCTGCGAGCGCCGCGAGATCGACTGGGGCGGCTGCCGCTGTCAGGCCTTTGCCCTGACCGGCGACGCCACCCGCACCGATCCCGCCTGCGCCTTATCTCCCGATCATGTGCTGCTGGCGGAAGCCCGCGGCGAGGCCGCCGATGCCGGTCCCGACTTCATCTATCGGCAATATTCGGGTGCTGCGCGGCGGGCGTCCGAAATCATCGCCTGAGCGGGGATGATCCAGGAGGAATGCGGCGCTGCTCATTATTTTGTCGGCGAGCTTCCCGATGAGCCCGTTCATCGCCGTCATCCTGATCTGCCTCAAAACCGTGGCTCCCGCGGCTTGCGATGAAACAACCGCGGCGGACGTGTTGTCGACCGGGGTCGAAAACGAGCTGTCCTGTGTTATGGGCTGGCAGGATGTCATCGCCCGCTCGGCGCTTGCGCACGAAATCGGTAAGACGGCCTATGTTAAAACACTGTGTCGGCGCGCTAGTGCGACGAGAAGCCCAGCGACATCGCATTAGCATTGTCCCAAGCGTTGTCCCACTGGCCGGCACCGGAGTTGGCGCCGCGCCGTTGACTTAGCCCGGGAGGCGTGTCTGCCGAGATTACTTGCGTTGTTGCTGCGCGCGATGATCCTGGCGGCCACGATAAGCGCGTCGGGATACGCTCGCGGCGAAACCCCGCCCTTGGCCGTAACCGAAATTGCGCCCGGAATCTTTGTCCATAACGGCGTTCAGCAGGACGCGTCGCCGGCAAATGACGACGAAATCGCCAATATCGGGTTCGTCATCGGAAATAACGCGGTCGCGGTGATCGATCCCGGCGGCAGCGATCATGAGGGGATCATGCTCCGGGCCGCAATCCGCGCCCGGACGGGGCTGCCGATCCGCTATGTGGTCATGACCCACGTCCATCCCGACCACATCTTCGGCGCCGCCGCCTTTCGTGACGACCATCCCGAGTTTATCGGCCATGCCAAGCTGCCTGGCGCTCTTGCCCAGCGCGGCGCGTACTATCTGCGCCGCCTGCATGAAACCCTCGGCAGCGAAGCAAATGGCAGCGAGGTCGTGCCGCCGACCGTTCTGGTCTTCGAGTCGGCTCCAGCTCGATCTCGGAGGACGCCGCCTTGTTGTGTGGGCGCATGGACCGGCCCATACCGACACCGATCTGACGATATTCGACGAGAAGACGAGCACCTTCTGGCTTGCCGACCTGCTGTTTGTCGACCGCATTCCGGTGATCGACGGCAGTCTTGTCGGCTGGCTCGACGAGCTTCGAAAAGTGACGGCGATCCCGGCCGCCAGGGCCGTCCCCGGCCACGGCCCGATCTCGGTGCCGTGGCCGCAAGCCGCGGCGCCAGAGCAGCGTTATCTCGAAACCGTGTTGCGGGATACCCGCGCGGCGATCAAGGCGGGCATCGACATTGCCGACGCCTATCGCCATGTCGCACAGTCGGAACGCGCACATTGGCTGCTCTTTGACGACTATCATGCGCGCAACGTGACGGCGAGCTACAAGGAACTCGAGTGGGAGTGACCCCAACCATGTTTGGTCGAGCTGTTTCGTCGTTTGTCTTGGTTCTGGTGGCTTTCGGCGGTGCCGCGCTCGCCGCCCCGACTGAGGCGGAGCGCGCCGCGCGATGGTCGGATCTGCGCCATGCGATCTTTGGCGAGCGCGTCGTCGAGGACGCGGGCGGCCTTGTCGCGATCGAAGCGCCCGACCGCGCCGAAGATGCGGCGATCGTCCCGGTGGCGATCAGGGTATCCGAGAAACTGGCGCCAGAGGTCCGCGGACTTTATCTCGTCATCGACTACAACCCGTCACCGCTCGCCGCACATTTTCTGCTCGGACCGCTGGCAGATGCGAGGCGCATCGAAACCCGGGTGCGGATCGACGACTACACCTACCTGCATGCCGTCGCCGAAACCGCGGACGGCCGCCTCTACGCGACTGCGCGATTCGTCAAGGCGGCAGGAGGTTGCTCGGCGCCGGCCGGCAAGGATCAGGCCCTTGCTCTGCAGCGGCTCGGCAAGATGAAGCTGGTTCTTGCCGAGCGTCAAAAGCCCGACGTGCCACTGCAGACAAAGCTTCTGATCAGTCATCCGAATAATTCCGGGCTGCAGGTCGACCAGCTGACCCATTACTACGTCCCGGCCGACTTCATGCAGACGCTCAAGGTCAGCTATGACGGCGAATTGGTGTTCAAGCTCGAGTCGGACATCGCGATCAGCGAGGATCCAACATTCAATTTCGCCTTCCGTCCCGCGAATCCGGGAAGCGCCGGCGTGCTGACCGCCGAAATCCTCGACAGCAGCCAGCGCCACTTTACCCAGAGCTGGCCGGTTCCGGCGGCGCCCCAGATGTGAGCTAGCCGGGCACAGATCATCGGCACTGCAGGTTCGCCTCGGCCTGGGCGCGCCGCAGCTCTTCGATTACGGCTTTGATCTGCGGCGGATCGCGGAACAGACCGACGCGGCCCCCGACCCCGCCGCCGAGCTGGAGGCTGAGTGCCGTCTCAGCCTTTTCGTAGTGGGAATAGGGCATCAGCCCGGCGATCGTGTCGATCGCGCAAGAGCACTTCAGCAGCGCCTCGCGCGTGTTGCCGTTCGCCGCCATGCACCCGAGCACGTAATCTGCCCGGGTTGCGGTCGGATAATCATTGCGCGGGGCGTCAGACGTCTCAGCGGCGGCGCGCACGAACGATATCCTGAGGAGCGGTCGGTTCGCCAATATGGAGAGGTGTTGGGTTTCGGTCAGCGCGATTTGGGCCGCGCCGACGCCGCCATGGCTTGGCGGCGTCGGGCCAAGAAGCGTCAAGACGACCGCGACTGTGAAGGCTCCGATCGCCGGCAAGCGAAGAGCTGTCATATCCTCCCTCCGTCCACGACGGATTGGCGTACACGGTTGGTTAAGCACGTTAGGCGGAGTATGGCGGCACAATTTTTGCGGCGGCTATGCCGCGAAAGGACCAAAGATGACCGCTCTCGTGCTCGTCTTCTGCCTCCAGTCCTCACCCAACTCATGCATCGAGCAGCGGCCGCTCGATGATATGGCCCCGCTCGCGTGTATCGTCCGTGCCCAGGCATATGCGGCGAACTGGCTGTCGGACCACCCGAAATGGAGGCTCTCGCGGTGGCGGTGCGAGCATAACATCCCGCGCCAACGACCGGTATAGGTCTCCCCCGCGCCGGATGTGGCGCTCCGATTGTTCCGCACGCACATGCTTGTAGCGCAATCGGAAGTGACATAGCATCGGTTTACCAACATTCGGCCCGGTTCAATCGCCGGGCCTACGATGTCCGCACCTCTCCCGGCTCCTGAGGTGCGGGCTGTCGCTATCAAGAGGTAGGGAGGGATGCGAGCGATGAAATTATCTCGTTTGTGGCTACCGGCAGTTGCGTTCGCTCTAGGTTCGGGTGCTGCGAGCGCCAACGACCAGCTGATCCAGCTGTCGAAGGATGCAAACCAGTGGGTGATGCCGGCGGGCGACTATGCCAACACCCGCTACAGCACGCTCGATCAAATAAACAAAGACAACGTCAAGAACTCTGCGCCCGGTCTGGACGTTTTCGACCGGCGTGCTGCGCGGTCACGAGGGCGGTCCGCTGGTGGTCGGCGACGTCATGTATTTGAGTACGCCGTTCCCCAACAATGCCTTTGCGCTCGATCTCAATAACAATGGGCGAATATTGTGGAAGTACGAGCCCAAGCAGGATCCAACCGTAATTCCGGTGATGTGCTGCGACACGGTCAACCGCGGTGTGGCCTACGGCGACGGCAAGATCTTCTTGCATCAGGCCGACACGACGCTCGTGGCGCTCGATGCCAAGACCGGCAACGTCGTTTGGAGCGTCAAGGACGGTGATCCGAAAAAGGGCGAAACCGGTACCAGCGCCCCGCTGGTCGTAAAGGACAAGGTGCTCGTCGGCGTCAGCGGCGGCGAGTTCGGTGTCCAGGCACGCGTTACCGCATATAACACCAAGGACGGTTCGCTGGCATGGAAGGCCTATTCGGAGGGCCCCGACGACCAAATCCTGTTCGACGCCAACACCACCGCGCTCGGCAAGCCTGTCGGCAAGAATTCATCATTAAAGACATGGCAGGGCGATCAGTGGAAGATCGGCGGCGGCGGTACCTGGGGCTGGCTCTCCTATGACCCGGAGCTGAACCTCGTTTATTACGGTTCGGGCAATCCCAGCACCTGGAATCCGGTACAGCGGCCCGGCGACAACAAATGGTCGATGACCATTTTTGCCCGCAACCCCGACACCGGCGTTGCCAAATGGGTCTATCAGATGACGCCGCACGACCAGTGGGATTATGACGGCGTCAACGAGATGATCTTGGCCGACATCAACGTGAAGGGTCAGCCGACCAAGGCGCTCGTACACTTCGACCGGAACGGTTTCGGCTATACCCTTAATCGTGAGACCGGAGCGTTGCTCGTTGCCGAGAAGTATGACCCCAAGGTCAACTGGGCGACCCATGTGAACATGCAGACCGGCCGGCCGCAGGTCGTTGCCCAGTTTGCCCCGGGCTCCAAGGGTGAGGATGTAAACTACAAAAACATCTGCCCGGCAGCCTTGGGCTCAAAAGATCAGCAGCCAGCCGCGTTTTCGCCGAAGACCGGGTTGTTCTATGTCCCGACCAACCACGTCTGCATGGATTACGAGCCGTTCAAGGTGTCCTACACCGCCGGGCAGCCGTATGTCGGCGCGACGTTGTCGATGTACCCGCCGCAGGGCGACAACAATCTCGGCAACTTCATCGCCTGGGATGCGGGCACCGGCAAGATTGTCTGGTCGGATCCGGAACCGTTCTCGGTCTGGTCGGGGGCGCTTGCGACGGCTGGGAACGTTGTCTTCTATGGCACGCTCGAGGGATACCTGAAGGCGGTCGACATGCAGACCGGAAAGGAACTTTACCGGTTCAAAACTCCGTCCGGGATCATCGGTAACGTCAACACGTTTACGCACGGCGGCAAGCAGTACATCGCCGTGCTGTCGGGTGTCGGCGGCTGGGCCGGCATCGGCATGGCGGCAGGGCTGACCAAGGACACAGACGGGCTCGGGGCGGTCGGTGCCTACAAAGCACTGGCCGACTATACCCAGCTCGGCGGGGTGCTGACGGTCTTCGCTCTTCCCGACTGATCATCGACTTCCGCTGACGATTAGGCCGGCGCCCACACTATGGCGCCGGCCTTTCTTCTCCGGCACAGCTCGTCCTGATGAATCTCAGAAATGCCATCGCTGGGTCGCTGTTCGTCGCCATTGGCGCCATTTTCGGAACCAGTCTTGCGATCGCCGCTGAAAACGGCCAATCGGCGCAAAAGCCCTATACGATCGAAAACGGGAAGGTCGACAAAAAGACCTACAACGGGTGGCGTCGCTACACCGAATCGTGCATGCGCTGTCATGGCCCCGACGGCGCCGGCAGCTCTTACGCTCCCGACCTCGTCGATTCGGCCAGGCACATGACGCAGGACCAGTTTAACGAAATCGTCGTCAACGGCCGGACCAACGTCAACGCCGCCAGCGAAAACGTAATGCCGCCTTTCGGCACGGTGGAAGACGTCATGAGCTATCTCGACGACATCTGGGACTATCTAAAGGCTCGGGCCGATGGCGTCCTTGGTCGCGGACGGCCACCACGGATCGGTGATTGAATGCGTGGGCGAGTGCGCTGGGCCGTAGCGCTGCTCGGGCTTGGCCTTGTCTGCGGCAGCCGGCCGGTGACGGCTCAGACCGCCGACATCGTCGACCGGCGCGCGCTCAAGGTCTGCGCCGATCCGAACAATCTGCCATTTTCTAACGAGAAGAAGGAAGGGTTCGAGAACAAGATTGCCGAGGTGATGGGCGCCGCACTCAAGCTAAAGGTCGAATATACCTGGTTCCCGCAGGTTATCGGGTTTGTACGAAACACATTGCAGGCGCATCGTTGCGATCTGGTTATGGGGACGGTTGCCGGCGATGACATCATGCAGACGACCAATCCGTATTACTACACGACCTACGTGATGCTGTACCGCTCCGACAAAAGGCCTGCCTTCGAAGGGTTGGAGGACCCGCGGCTGGTGAGCTTGCGCCTTGGCGTGGTCGGTGCAACGCCGCCTTCCGACCTACTGGTCCGCCACGATCTGATGGCGCATGCCAAACCCTATCAGCTGACCGTCGACACTCGTGCCGAATCTCCAACCCACCAAATGGTCCGGGATGTCGTCGACCGGACGATCGATGTCGGCTTTCTGTGGGGACCGATTGCCGGCTACTACCGTAAGCACGACGAACTGCCGCTCACCTTGGTGCCGCTCAAGGACGAGCCGGGCGCGGCGCGCATGAAATACCACATCGCGATGGGCGTCCGCGGGAACGAGCCTGAATGGCGCCGCCGCGTCAACGCCGTGATCCTCAGGCAGCAACCGGAGATAGCCGCCATCCTACGTGATTACGGCGTTCCGCTGCTCAACGAAAAGGGCGAGCTGATCAACCCGTGAAGGCGAGGGCAACAAGACGGGCGATCGCCGGCCTTGTGCTCGGCGTGTTGTCGGTTGCCAATCCTGGCGTTCGCGCCGAGCCGCCGCCGGAGCCCCAGGGTTATCGGACGGACAACTATAGGGCGCCGACGCCCGCGACTGTCGCCGGCGGGACTGCGCTCGACACACCTGCGGCGCGGCGGCTGTGGAAGGATGGCGGTGCAGTCTGGATCGATGTTCTCGCCGCGCCGCATCGGCCGGCAAATTTGTCGGCGTCGGCCGTGTGGCTACCGGTGCCGCGGCGCGATATCCCCGGCAGCTTTTGGCTGCCCGATGTTGGCCGCGGCGAGCTGAATGCCAAGCTCGAAGCCTATTTCCGTACGAACCTCGATCGGGTCGCGAAGGGCCGGCGTGACGCGGCGGTGGTCTTTTATTGCCTCGCCAATTGCTGGATGAGTTGGAACGCTGCCAAGCGGGCGGCGAGCTGGGGCTATACGCGCGTCTATTGGTATCGCGACGGCACCGACGGGTGGGAGGCCGCCAAGCTGCCGCTGGCGGCGGCGGCACCGGTCCCTGGGGCTCAATGAACAAAGCCCTCGGCTTGGTATGGCTGCTGGTGATGACCGCGATGTCGCCGGCCTTGGGTGGCGAGCTGACCGCCGAGCGGGTTCATGAGATTCTGGCCGCAGCCTCGCCCGAGCGGCCGGCCGACCTTTCGGGGAAATCACTACGAAAATCTCGATTTGAGCAATTTCGATTTCAGAGGAGCAAACCTCTCCCGGGCGAACCTATTCGGCGCGAAATTGGTCGGCGCTGATTTTTCGCGCGCCAATCTGTCCGGTGCGAAGCTCGATCTCGCCTGGATCATGCGAGCGAATTTTACCGACGCCAATCTGTCGAATGCGAGCCTCCTCGGCCTCGTCGTCGCCTCGGGTCTCGACTATTCTCCTGCTGAGGCCCCGACATTCAGGGGCGCCAATTTCTCAGGGGCGCACATCCTCGCCCGCCTCGGCCGGTTCGACCTGCGCGGCGCCAATTTTACCGGTGCGAGGATGGGCGCGGACATGACGAACCAGTCCATGGGGCTGATGCGAAGCGATCTTTCCGGCGCCGATCTGGCAGGCGCCAATTTTGCCAAGGCCGATCTCAGCCGGGCGCTGCTGCGTTTTGCCAAATTGAGCGGCGCGAACATGACCGGAGCCAATTTGGCCGGGGCCGATCTTTCGGGCGCGGATTTGACCGGGACCGATCTGACCGGCGCCAACGCGACCGAGGCTGATTTCGGCGGCGCAGTCCTGACAAACACGCGCGGGCTCGGCACGATGAAGGGCTGGCGCCCCCCGCAACAGCGATAGCTTCTCTTATTGCGATGCGGCGCCCTGCAACGCCCTCGCCCAGGCGCCGAGCCGAGCATCGAGCGCTACCGGCGTCTCGCAGGCATAACGTATCGTCCGTTGGATCTCTTCGAAATTTCGCGCGCTAAAGTCGTGCCGTTGCTGCAAATCGATGCGTCTCGCGGCAGCCTCGCCAGTGGCGTCAGGTGGAATGGCGTTGAGCTCGGTCGCAAGCCGCGCAACGAGGTCGGAGAGTTCTCGCTGCCGCCGACCGATCTCTTTTAGCTCTTCGATCAGACCGGCACGCTCGCGATTGCTCTCGTCGAGAAGCCCGAGAGAAGCCAACCCGAGGCGGTGCTGGCGATCCCCCGACAAGGTCCGGGCGAAAGCGGCGATCTCGGTCAGGCCTTGTTCCGTCGATACCTGGCGCGGCGCAAGACGCCGAACCAGATTGGCGACCACCGGATCGGCACGCCAGTCGCCAAAATCGTTAAATGACGGCCCGTTCCAGTACCCTGCCGCCGCGAGCTTTGGCACCAGGCGCTGCTGGCAAGGCCAATCGGGATCCCCCGCTGGCGGCTCCGCCGAAAGTACGCCAACCGCGCCGACGAACACCGTCGCGGACAGTGTTGTCAGCGCCAGGAAGTATCTGCGGAACACGCCTTACTCGGCGGTGCGGCGGGCCATCAACCCCTTCGCCGGATCATAGCCGTAGACCGCCAGCGCGAGAAAGACGATCGTCGCGGCGACCAGCACAACCGCCGAAACCGGTTCGAGCTGGCCATAAAGCGCAAACCGGATCAGCTCGACGGCATGGGTGAACGGGTTGACCTGGCAAATCCGGTAAAGCCAGAGGCTCGCTTCCTTGACATGCCACAGCGGATAAAGCGCCGAGGATGCGAAAAACATCGGAAAGATCACGAAATTCATCACGCTGGCAAAATTCTCCAACTGCCGGATCGCGGAGGACAGGAGCAGGCCGAGCGCCCCCAGCATCAGCCCGGCGAGGATCAGCGCCGGCAACACGGCAATATAGCCATACCATGGCGGCTCGATCTCCCAGATCAGCGCGATCGCCAGAAAGGCATAAGCCTGCAACACCGAGACGATCACTCCGGCGAACAGCTTCGCCGTCAGCAGGAACCAGCGCGGCAACGGGCTGACCATCAGCACCCGCATGCTGCCCATTTCCCGGTCGTAGACCATCGACAACGAGCTCAACATGCCGTTGAACATCAGGATCATCGCGATCAGGCCGGGAGCGATGTAGATCGAATACGGGATGTAGGTGCCGTAGGGCGGGATGATCGAGACGCCGAGCACAAACTGAAAGCCGGTTGCGAAGATCGCGAGCCAGACAAGGGGCCGAACCAGCGCCGAAAAGAAGCGGCCGCGCTGGTTCAGAAAGCGCAGCCATTCGCGAATTGAGACGCCAATCAGGCAGCGCAGATAATGGATCGGCCTCATGGCGCCGCGCGCTCCTGCACCAGGGTTTCGAATGCGGCGCGCAGCGAGGAGGCCCGTGTTTCGCCGAGGAGTTGCGCGGTGCCGCCGTCGGCCCGCACCTCGCCCTTGTGAAGAACGATCACCCGCGCGCCTTCACCGGCTTCGTCGATCAGATGGGTAGCCCAAAGCGCCGCCAGCCCTTCTTCGCGACAGAGTTGTCGGACATGATCCAGCAGAAACTGGCGGCTCGAAATATCTAGCCCGACGGTCGGCTCGTCGAGCAGCAGCAGCCGGGGGCGATGCAGCAGGGCGCGTGCGATCTCGACGCGCCGCCGCTGGCCGCCGCTCAGCAAGCGGACTTTGTCGCGGCGCCGCTCTTCGAGCCCGATCCGTTCCACTTCGTCCGCAATCCGCTCGGCCGCTTCGCGACGGGAGAGCCCATGAAGGGCGCAGTGGTAAAAGAGGTTCTGCTCGAGCGTCAGATCGAGGTCGAGGGCCGGTTGTTGGAACACGACCCCCATCAGCCGCAGGCACTCCAACGCCTGCTCGCGGATATCCATGCCGAAGACACGGATCATCCCTTCACCCTGGGCATAAAGCCGCGTCGCAAGCGAAAACAGCGTCGTCTTCCCGGCGCCGTTCAGCCCCAGCAGCACGGTGAACTCGCCAGGTTCAATCGCGAAGGAAACCCCGTTCAGCGCTCGACGCTGCCCAAAGCGGTGTCCGAGCCCCTCGACGGCGAACGCGGGAACGGTCACGAAAGCCTCACGGGCGGGAAACGACACCCCAGGGCGACTGGCCGACGGGTATCGATTTAATCACTCTTTGCGCGGCCACGTCGATCACCGAGATATCGTTGCTGACCCCGTTGGTCGTGTAAAGCCGACTCTGGTCCGGGCTAAACGCGAGGCTCCACACCCGCTGACCCACCAGTAGGTAGCGCAGCACGTCATAGGACTGCGCATCGACCACCGCGACCCGGTTGGCTGGGCCTAGGGCGACGAAGGCAAGTTTGCGGTCCTTGGTAATGGCGATACCGACCGGTTGAATCGCCTCCGTCGGCACCCCGGGAACGGCGAAAGTGATCTTTTTTACGATCTGGCGCTTGGCGGCGTCGATGACGCTGACCGTGCCGCCGATTTCGGCGGACACCCATACTTGCGCGCCGTCAGCGGTCCATACGGCGCGGCGCGGACGGCTGTCGACGAGGATGTTGGCGACGACCTTGCGCTCTGCCGTATCGATCACGTGTGCCATGTTGGTGGTTTCGGAAGTGTTGACGAGGTATTTCCCGTCCGGGCTGACGCCCATACCTTCTGGCTCGACGCCGACCGGGATCTCGGTAACCACGGCGCCCTGCTCGATGTCGACGATGGTGACGAGGTTGTCGTCCTCGTTGGCGACGTACAGCAGCTTACCTGTGGGGTCGAGTGCAAAGAACTCGGGATCGGTTCCGCTCGGCAAAGTGCGGACTACTTTATTCGAGGTGAGATCGAGCACCTCGATGTGGTCGCTGTCGCTCGCGCAGATATAGAGCGACTTAGCATCCTTCGACAGCAGGATTCCGCGCGGGCGCTGGCCGACGGGGATCGTCTTGACCGGTTCGAGGGAGCTGCCGTCGACGACCGTGATCGTGTTGTCCTTTTCGTTCGACACATAGATCGTCTCCGCCGCCGCGATCCGGGCGGAGCAGAGGAGCGCCACGGCCAAAGCCGCCGCAATTCGGCCGATCATTCCATTCGGCATTTCGTCTCAGGCTTATCGATCCCGAGAGTGTCGAGCTCGGAGAACTGGTGCAGAAAACCTGGCTGCGGTGACACCGAGACAAGAGAGCGGGCGTCGGCGAGCAGGACCGGCTGGCGCAGCTGCCCGTCCCACGAGCGGAAACCGAGGCGCGCGCCCTTGTAGGCGGCCAGCTCGAAGTGATCGCTGCGCATAAAGGCGGAAATCACGGCGGGATCGGTGGAGTGCGTCCGGGTCGCCGCCTCTCCAACAGCGCGCACCGCCATCCAAGCCGCGTAGTCCCGGTCGGTCATCCAGCGCTTCGCCTGACGGAGAAAGCGGTCCTGCAGCTGGGTGGCGCCCCATTGCTCATGCGGCCGGGCCCAGGCGCTCGGCACCAGGCCTTGCGTTCCGGCGACCGGGCGCGGGTCGAAAGTTCGGTAGGAGAGATCGTCGCCAAATTCGTCGTCTTCATCGGCAACCACCAGCACGTCATAGCTGATCCCCCGGGTGAAGCGCGCGACTTCGGCCTGGATCGCGAAGTGGCCGGTATCGGTCCGCCGCGCGCCCGGGACAAAGATCCAGGGCTTCTCTTCGACGATGTGCGCCTGGAACTTCAACGCGGCGTGCCGGATGTCGGCCGCAAATTCGCGGTCACCGTCACTGTGGCCGACGACGAGCAGTAGGTTGGTCCAGCGCTTGACGACAAGATATTGAACAAGCGCGTCGGCCAGCATCGCCCGGCTCGGCAATAGATGAAGAATGTTCGCGCGACAATCCGCGCCCCGCAACCGGTCATTGGTCGCACCGCTGTCCAAAAGCGTGATGTGGCCGGCATCCGGCAGGGCCGCGATTGTCAGCAGCTGCTGCGCATCGAGATCGGTCACCACGAGTCGCACATCTTTTGCCACGAGGGCGCGGAAAGCGCCGGCAAGGTCGCCGTTTTCGGGCACAATGCTCTCGACCAGCTCGAAGGACTGGCCGGTAAATTGACCGGTGGTGTTGTCGTCGGCAATACCGAGACGAGCCCCTTGGATCCCCTCGTCCTCCGGCGGCTGGTCGAGATAGGTGAGCGGCAATGTCCGTTTCATCGACTGCGACAGCCACCCGATCTTCACGGTCTGTCCTCCGGCGCGAACCCCGGCCACCGGCGCGGCCATCACCACAATCACGACAGCCAGCCGCAGGAGAGAGCGGCAGCAACTGCCGGTCATCACGATGCCCGACTGCTCACTTCAGCGTCTCGAGATAGGCGATCAAATTGGCACGCTCCGTTTTGTCCTTGATCCCGGGGAAAATCATCTTTGTTCCTGCGACCATCGCGTGTGGGTCGGTCAAATAGGTATTGAGAGTTTCTGGAGTCCAAGTGTGTTTGAAATTCTTCATCGCATCGGAATAATTATAGTTGTCGAGACTCGCTGATTTGCGGCCGACGATCCCGAACAGGCTGGGCCCGACCTTGTTTTTACCCGGCTCGTTGGTGTGGCAGAGGGCGCATTTCTTGAACGTCGTCTTGCCGGCCTCGATATCGGTGGCCGCAGCGGAACCGGCGGCAAATAACGATAACAAAATAGCGAAGACATCGGATCTGACCAAAAAGTGCATTCTTTCTCCCGCCGCGTTGATCTGTTCTGGGTGAATACTCGGCACCCGCCGGACGAAAGAGTCTCATCGTTCGTGTGTGACGTTATGCGACGATCCCCCTCGAAAATGCCTATCAACCAGAATAAGCGGGAGGACGCAAATGACGGCTTGCCGCGGCAACGGTGCGCAGGCGGGTCGAGAGCCAGATGTCATCGATCGTCTGAATTGACGGAGGCACTCGTGGACGTTCGCGTAGCTGGCGTTCAGCTCTTCGCTCCGAGGGGCGGGTCACGGTGCGAAACTTGAGACTAGCGCCGCCAACGGCCTTCAAAAGTTCCTTGACGGCATGGCGGCAAAGCAGGGCCTAGACGGGCAGGCGGAATTCGCGGTCGCGTTCAGTCTCTTCCAGCACAAGTGAGGACAATGAGACCCCCAGGAGCCGAACCCCTTTCGCGACAGGAAAGAGGGGTTCGAGCAGTGCGTTGCCGAGCTGTTCGAGTTCGCTTCGCGCCATGATCGGCATCTGGCCGGTATGGCTCCGGGTGATCTGCTGGAAGTTAGCGAACTTGACCTTGAGCGTGACTGTGCGGCCGCGAAGACGGGAGCCCTCGCAATGCCCCCACACCTTGTCGATGATGTCCTGGAGCGCATCGCGCGCGGCTTCGTAGGTGAAGAGATCAGCCGGAAACGTGTTCTCGGCGCCGACGGACTTCCGTATTCGGTCGGCACGGACAGGCCGCTCGTCGATGCCGCGCGCAACCCCGTAATAGTACGAGCCCGCTTTCCCGAAATGTTGCTGCAGGAAGGCTAAGGTCTGCGCCCTGAGGTCGAGCCCGGCCTTGATCCCGAGCCGCGCCATCTTGGCAGCGGTCGCAGGCCCGACACCGTGAAACTTTCTGACTGGCAGGGTCTCGACGAACGCCGGCCCCATCGCGGGCGTGATGACGAAGAGCCCGTCCGGCTTGCGGTGATCAGAGGCAAGCTTGGCGAGGAACTTGTTGTAGGAGACACCGGCCGAAGCGGTGAGCTCGGTTTCGGCGCGGACCTTTGCCCGGATTTCTTCGGCGATATGCGTCGCCGAGACGATGCCCTTGAGGTTTTCGGTGACGTCGAGATACGCCTCGTCGAGCGACAATGGCTCGATGATCGGCGTGTATTCAGCAAAGATCTCCCGGATCTGCAGCGAGATCGCCTTGTAGGCATCGAAGCGCGGCTTTACGAAGATCAAATCGGGGCATTTCCGCTTGGCCGTGATCGACGGCATCGCGGAACGCACGCCGAACTTCCGCGCTTCGTAGCTTGCGGCCGCGACGACGCCGCGTTCGCGCGATCCGCCGACCGCGACCGGTTTCCCGCGCAGCTCGGGATTGTCGCGCTGTTCGACCGATGCGTAAAACGCATCCATGTCGATATGGATGATTTTGCGCGAGCTGCCCGCCTCGGTCGAGAATTCCCCGGCGCGCTCTTCCGCCTCCATTTGAGCCCTCTCTCCCGATCGTCGGCCAGGCGAGAATGCGGTTCCGAGTACCACCGCGTGTCGGGATAGGTAATCGATCAGGTCGGCCGACGCCACCGGCTAACGTCAGCCGTTAGACCGGGGATTAGCCAGGGAGAGCGGCATGCATCTTGGCGGTGCAATCTTCTTTACCGATTATTCGATGTCTGCGATGGAGCTGCTCACGCGCTCGGGGAGCGCGGTTTCGAGCCGCTGTGGGCGCCGGAGCACTCGCGTGGGCACCGTCCAGTCGAGCGGTTATGCCTCGGAGCGAGTTTTGAGCCCGTCGCCAATCAATGATACTTGACGGCAGTGCCAGTCAGCGGATCGAGGATCAGCGGGCTCAAATTCGGCCGATTGTCGAAATCGAACATGCCCAAGATCGACCCGGCGAACTGATCGAACGAGAACGACCCGAGCGGCTGGCCAGGCTGCAAGGTCGTGCCATCGATAAAGCCGAGGTTCCAGTTCGCCTCGATAAACCGCAGGCTCGAAGTCTGGTCGGTCACGGTATGATCGATGAAATTGGTCTTGGCCCAGGGCGAGATGACAATGAACGGCAACCGCGGGCCATAGCCGCACCGTCCGGCTCCTGGGGGTGCGCCGACCGAGGTCGGTCCGCACACGCCCGAGGTCGCAATGTTGCCGGCGTTCGCCGGGACGGTCGAGGTCGACAGCGGCAAGGTCGGGATGAACGAGTCATTGGCGTTGGTATCGTTATTGTCGCCGCCAATGCCGGGGATATTCGGGTCCGTCATGCCATTATTTGTCGAGTGATTGACCACCGGTCCGATGGTGTGGTCGTACCAGCCATCCGAATCATCGTAATTGATGATCACCGCAGTCTCGCGCCAGAACGGTGACTTCTGGAGGGCGTTCAGCACATTGACTAGAAAGACCTGCTCAAGCAACGGGTCGGAATTGCTGGGATGAGCATTCTGATATTTGGGTGCTTTCAGATAAGAGACGGCCGGCAAATTACCGTTGTAGAGTGCATGGAAGAAATCGTTAATGTCGTATTGATGGTTGGCCTGATCGCTTTTGCCGATCTGCGAGGGGTTATCCGGCGACGGACGCAAATGGTGTGGGTTGCGCGTCGAGGCGTAATATTGAAACGGCTCGTGGTGCGGCACGTAATCTGTAGTCACAACATGAATGTCAGTCGAGGGCGTCGTGCCACCGTTTATCGGGCTCGGGTTCGGCACAATCAGCACCGGCTCTGAGGCGCCCGGCGGGGTGTACTGGTGCGCGATATGGAAAGAGCCGCACACCGCCGGGGTGGTTGCGGTTGCCTCCACGGTCGGAGCGAACCCGCCCTGGAACCACCCCCAGGTGACGTGCTTGGCGCTCAGCAGATCGCCGATATTTTTGCCTGATACCTGCACCGTTCCCTCGCCGGTCTTGGTGCCGCCCTTATCCGCCCCGCAATCGTCAAGCGCTGGGTCGGGGTCGCCGGTGATCGTCACCGGCTGGCTCGTGGTCGCAATTGCTCCATGTGAAAAGGTCAGCGCGATCACGGCGTTTCCGGTTTGTCCGGAAGCGAGATTGATGGCGCCCACTGTCGATGGGCCAAACATGCTGCCAAAGGAGTTGTCGTCCATCGCGAAGCGCTGAGCGTAGCTCCATAGCGCGGTGACGGTATTGCCGTCGAAATACGCCATCACCGTCGACCCGTCGCTCCTGCAGCCGAGGCCGATGTCGCTGGTTGCTTGGACGAATTTGTCCATCAACCCTCCATCCACCGCCTTTTGCTCGTCGGTGTAGTCGTGATCCATATCGCAGGTGAAGGCTTCCGACCGCATCAACCGATAGGGCTGGAGCAGGTTCGGGTTATTCATCAGCAACCCGGCTGAGAGCAGGGTATTGGCGGATGGAGTGTCGTCACTCGCAACGAAACGCGGCTCGGCAGGCTGGACTTTTGGATTCTCCGAGAATGGATATGTTCCGAAATAATGATCGAAGCTGATGTTCTCGCCAAAAATGACGACGACGTGCTTGATCGGCGTCTCGGTTGATGGCGACTGCTTCCCTTCATCACCCGCATCGCTTGGCATCGCTACGGCGGCCGAGAAAATGGTACTCGCGGTAAGAACGGCGAGTTTTGCTTTCCAGGGTCGTATAAATTTGGCTGACATGATTTCTCGCTCTCAAAGGTGATGGAAGGGCGGGTACCGATGACAAGCCTGCGTGGTGTCCGCTCGCCGCTCGAATGGCGCCATACCCGACCAGCCGCTGATGGCTGCGGTCCCGATAGAGCGGCAGGGTTGAAATTTAATCAGGCGAAGTTTCAGTTTTTTGCCGAAATTATGTCAGTTTTCGTTCAACGCCTGCCTGACGTGACTGTCATCAAAACGTCAAAAGAGGTGGTTAAATCTGCCGCGGGTAACGTGGGCTGCGTGCCGGAATCGCGCTCGCCGGCCCGTCGTGCATGAGGGGGATCAATGCTTGGGCGGGCGTCTAAGCACTATTCGGAGACTGCTGTGTCTCGGGTGGCCGCGCGACAGCGGATCGCATTATCAGCCCGGTTGCGTCTGTCTACGAGCGTCTGCGCTGGTCTTTGCTTTGCTTTGGCAATGTCCGCCGCCGTATTCGCGTCGCCGAACGTTTCTCAGGTTCCAGGCGACAATCTGACAGTCACCGCTGAACAGTACCGGCCGATCATGGTCAAAGACATCGACCAGTCGTTGGCCGGGGCGCGGCTATTGCGCGCGCGTCTTGCTAGCCGGAGACGTCCCCGCTGCGCAGAAGGCGTGGATCGATTCCCGCGTCGGCTGGGAGCGCTCGGAGGTCTTTACCAGCGGATTTGTTCCCGATCTCGATCAGGAGATCGACGCCTGGCCCAATGCGCTGCTGGGATTTCATGCGATCGAGGCGAAA